>NZ_JBNCLX010000002.1:0-1095708 GCF_049844895.1 Gordonia sp. DT101
TGTCGGGGACCTCTTCCGGGCCCCTGTGTCTGTGTCCCCGGGCGCCCGGCGCCCCGTCCAGCTACCCGCGCCGCCCCGCGGCATTGCTTCGCCGACTACGGATACGACGGGGCAACCGTCAAACGCATCGAAGAGTCGACCGGATTGTCACGCGGCGCCATCTTCCATCACTTCCGCGACAAGGAAGCCCTCTTCCTCGCGCTCGCGCAGGAGGATGCCGAGCGGATGGCCGACGTGGCCGCCGAGCAGGGCCTGGTCCAGGTCATGCGCGACATGCTCGCTCGGCCACAGGATTTCGACTGGCTGGGAACGCGACTTGAGATCGCCCGCAAGTTGCGCACCGATGCGTCGTTCCGGGCCGCCTGGTTGTCTCATTCGGCCGATGTCGAACAGGCCACGCTGAGACGGCTCGAGCACCGACGCGAGGCCGGTCGACTGCGCGACGACGTACCGACCGAGGTGCTCGTCAAATACCTCGACCTCGTTCTCGACGGCCTGATAACCCGCCTCGCGACAGGGCAACCCACGGGTGACCTCACCGCGGTTCTCGACCTCGTGGAAGAGTCGGTTCGACCGGCCCATTAGGAAATCCTGGCGTTTCAGGTCACCTTCAGGTTTCGACCGATACGGTCACTGGGTGGACGCCAACGTTCCCTCGCCGCATGATCCGCCCCGGCGGTCTCTCACGCGTCGGTCATTTCTCCGCGGGGCGATCGGAACGGGAGCCCTCGCTGCCGGAGGGCTCGCGGCCGCCGGCAGAGCCGGAACGGCCGACTCGGCTACGGAGCGCACCGCCATCGTCATCGGTACCGGGTTCGGTGGATCTGTCGCCGCGCTCCGGCTCGGCCGGGCCGGCATCCGGACGACGGTGTTCGAGCGTGGGCGCCGTTGGCCGATCCGACCGGACGGCGACACATTTGCCACCTTCATCAGCCCGGACAAGCGAGCTGCCTGGTTCGGCAGTCCCGCAGGTGCGAACCTCTCGACCGCGATACCGGTAGAGCCCTACCCCGGGGTGCTCGACCATGTGATGGGCAACGGGATCGAGGCGGTCTACGGCGCAGGCGTGGGTGGCGGATCGTTGGTGTTCGGGTCATTCACGCCAGTGCCGAGGCGTCGCGATTTCGAACTCATCTTCCCTGCCGCGGCGGACTACCCGGAACTTGAGCGCTCGTATTATCCACGCGCGAAACGAATGCTCGGCGTCTCACCGATGCCGTCGGACATCGTGGCCCATCCCGACTACGTGGGCACCCGGTCGTGGTTGAAGGTCGTCGACCGCTACGGTGCCGAACCCCACTTCTTCGATTTCGCCATCGACTGGGACCTCGTTCGCGCCGAGCTACGCGGTACACGACCCCGGGGCGTTTCGATCGGCGACCTGACCTACGGCGTCAACAGTGGCGCCAAGAAATCGCTGGACCACACATATCTGCCTGCCGCGGAACAGACCGGCAACGTGCGCATCCTGCCGATGCACGAAGTCTTCGACATCCGGCAACGACCACGCCGCAGGGGATTTGCCGTGACGGCGCGGGTTCTCGACGAGAGTGGCCGGACAGTGCGGACCGTCCGGGCCGAGGCCGATCACCTCTTCCTGGCCGCAGGCTCCTTCCACACCACCGAGCTCCTCGTGCGGGCGCGGGCACTCGGCATCCTGCCACGGCTCTCACCACGCATCGGTGAGGGATTCGGCGGCAACGGCGACTTTCTGACCACCCGGTCCAATCCGCGCGAAGACTTCGGTGCCGTCCAGGGCGGCCCTGGCTACGCGCGGATCTACGACGACGACCTTCCGGGTGGGTCCGCATCGATGGTGTACCAGGCAACACCGCTGCCGTCGCCGCTCGGCAAGGCGCTGACCACCAACCTCGTCCAGGTACACACCGATGAGCGCGGCAGCATCGACTTCGACCACGCCACCCGCAGAGGGGTCCTCAACTATCCGTACCCGGAGGGAGTCAGTGAACTCGATCGGCGCGCCAACGCGTTCGTCGAGCGGTTCCACTACCGAACCGAGACACGGTATGGCCACCCTGCCAACGGGATTCCACTCTCCTCCCGGCTCATCGGGTTCGGTTCGGCAAGCACCTATCACGGCCTCGGCGGTGTCGTCATGGGAAGGGCTGCGTCGACGAACGGCGCGGTCAATGGCTACGACGACCTCTACGTCGTCGACGGTTCGTTCGTGCCCGGCGCCGTCGGATTGGTGAACCCGTCGCTGACGATCACCGCGCTCGCGGAGCGAACCATGGATAGGTTCCTCGCGACGCATCGGCGGGCTCCTGCGATGCCGCACGCGTAGGGTAATGTGACGCACAGCACCCCGATCGATCGCTCGGTAGAGCCCCGGTCGGGGTGACTGTTCCCACTGTCAGTCAGAGGAGTGCCCCTTGTTCCCTGGAGTATTCGCGAAGTCCACTCCGGACAAGCCCGCGATCATTCGTGCCGCCACCGGAGAGCAGTTGACCTACCGGCAACTGGACGAGAACTCGACTCGGCTCGCCAACCACCTGGAAACCCTCGGCCTGCGTCCTGGCGACACCATCGCCATGATCTCGCCGAACGACCTGCACATGTTCGAGGTCTACTGGGCGGCACTACGTAGCGGACTCTATGTCACGGCGATCAACCATCACCTCACCGCCGTGGAGACCGACTACATCCTCACCGACTGCAATGCGCAAGCGGTTTTCGCCGGCGCCTCGGTCGCCGACGCGGTGGCCGACGCCACGGCGATTCCGGCCCTGAGCGTTCCGGGTCGGCGAATCGCCTGGGGCGGAGAGATACCCGGATTCGACTCATACGACACGGTCCTCGCCGGAGCGTCCGACGCGCCACGGGCCGAACAGCCTCGCGGCACCGACATGCTGTACTCGTCAGGAACCACCGGCCGGCCCAAGGGCATCAAGACCCCCTTGCCGCAGGGCCAGGTCGACGAGATCCCGGATGCCTACACGGCGATCTTCGCACCGATGTACGGATTCGACACCGACACCGTTTACCTGTCCCCTGCTCCGCTGTATCACGCTGCGCCACTGCGCTATTGCGGTGTCACGAATTCGGTCGGCGGGACGGTCGTCTTCCTGGATCGCTTCGAGCCCGAGGCCGCGCTCGGCGCCATCGAACAATTCCACGTCACCCACAGTCAGTGGGTGCCGACGATGTTCATCCGGATGCTCAAGCTCCCCGACGACGTACGGGCGAAGTACGACGTCAGCAGCATGAGAGTCGCGGTCCATGCGGCCGCACCGTGCCCCATCGAGGTGAAGCGCGCCATGATCGACTGGTGGGGCCCGGTCATCCATGAGTACTACGCATCCACCGAGGCGGCGGGCGCCACCTTCATCGGCCCGCAGGAGGCCCTGGACCATCCCGGGTCCGTGGGCAAGCCCCTGCTCGGCGTCGTCCACATCTGCGACGAGGACGGTGCGGAGATGCCGATCGGAGAAGTCGGCACGGTGTACTTCGAACGTGAGGACGTCGCGTTCGAGTATCACAACGACCCCGACAAGACCCGGAAGGCACAGCATCCGGACCACCAGAACTGGTCGACGACCGGAGATGTGGGCTACGTCGACGACGAGGGCTACCTCTACCTGACCGATCGCAAGGCCTTCATGATCATCTCCGGCGGAGTGAACATTTACCCGCAGGAGGCGGAGAACGTGCTGGTCGGGCACCCCGCGATCTACGACGTGGCGGTGATCGGAGTTCCCGACGACGACCTCGGCGAGGTGGCGAAGGCCTGCGTCCAGCTCGACCCGGCCTTTGCTCCGTCCTCCGAGCTGGCCGCCGAGCTCATCGACTTCACCAAGGAGTCGCTCGCATCGTACAAGGCCCCGCGTACCGTCGACTTCGTCGACGATCTTCCCCGTACGCCGACCGGCAAGCTCGTGAAAGGAGAACTGCGCAAGCGATATTGGCCGAAGGCGGTGAGCTGACCCGCCCCCGGAGGTCGTACACGCGGATCGCCGTGCCACGGCAGACCTGAGTAACCCGCGCGGAACCAGCGAGCCCACCCCGCCGCGAACAAAGCGCGTGTACCCATCCCGCTGGTCGAGTAGCCGCGAACAAAGCGCGTGTACACATCCTGCTGGTTGAGTAGCCCGCGAGGAACGAGCGTGCGTATCGAAACCAAGCCTCCACAAACGGCTTGTCAGCCGATCTTGTCGGTGCTCCCCGATATGGTTGTTTCCAGTTGATGGTGATGCGGGCTTTTCGTTTCCTATGACGGGCAGATGTTGTTGGTGTCCTGTCGGTTTCGATCTGCGAAGGCCCCTGCTGTCGTGTTCACATGTGCTGATCCCGCTGCCGCTGATGCGGCCATCGCGTCGGCGTCATCGACCGACGTCGCCGCGGCCGCACGCGATCATCTACGCACGAGCCGCCAACACGAAGCCCGCTCACTACTGAGCGCCTACCGACTGGGCCAATCGGTCTATGACGACATGCTGGTATCGCTGTCGACCACCCAACAGATGACCGTGCGCAGGGCCGCCGACAAAGCCGCCGTCGGCGAGATCTCACTGCAGCTCGAATTGTCACGCACCAAAGCGGGCACCTGGTTCAACCTCGGCGACGCCCTGCAACGACTCCCCAAGATCCGCACCGCATATCTGGCCGGCGAGTTCAGCACCCACCGCATGTCAAAAATGGTGTACGCCGCACAACTGGTCCCCGACGACCTGATCATCGACAACCCGGTCATCGACGCCGATCCGATAGCCGACCTCGACCAACCCGACTCCACCGATCCCACCGACACCCCAGATTCCGATGATGATGATGGTGGTGTTGTCGACGATGCTGGGTCCACCCTCGATTTCGAGGACCTGGCGTTGGAATTGGAGGCACGACCCACCACCGACAAAGTCTTCGCCGACCAACTCGCCGAAACCGTGATCAGCCTCGACCCCGACGGCGCCGCCCACGCCCGCGAAGAATTCGCCGAAGCCTGGCAAAACCTGACCGTCACCGCCGACTCATCAGGCCACATGAACCTCGATGCGTGTGTACCCGCCGAAGACGGCGTGCACCTGTCCCAACGCATCAGCACCCTGATCGCCCAACGAGTCTGCCGCCGCGACCCCCGCCGCATCGGGCAACAACGCGTGATGGCCCTCGCCGAGATCACCGGCGTCCCCGGCAAAACACTGTCCTGCCGATGCGGACACCCCGACTGCCCGCAACGCCCCGGCCCCGACCCGGTCGACCCCGTCGAGCCGGTCGATCCCATCGATCCCAAGGACCCGGTCGATCCCGCGGACCCGGTCGACCCGGTCGAGCCGGTCGATGTGGTGGACCCCGTCGAGCCGGTCGATCCCGCGGAGACGGTCGAGCCGGTCGATGTGGTGGATCCAGGCAGTGCCTCCGTCGTCGACGCAGCGAGCCCGCCGACCTGGACACTCATGTCCGACCCCACCGGCCTCGAGGTACCCCGACTGCGCGGCTACGGAGCCATCGACCCCACACTGGCCGAGAGACTGGCCGAGCACGCCACCCTCATCACCCCACCCGCCACCGGCCACCGCCGACCCTCCGGACTGATCGTGGTCACCGGCGAGCGTGGACCCGCCCCACCGGTCGACCCCACCGGCCACGGCGGCTTCGAGCACCCACCACCCGGCGCACTCACCTACACACCATCACGACGACTCCGCGACCACATCCTGCACACCGACCTGTGGTGCCGATACCCGATGTGCAGCAAACCATCCCATGAATGCGAACTCGACCACCTCGTCAAATACCACCACGCCGACCCACACATCGGCGGCTGGACCCTGCCCGACAACATCATCCCGCTCTGCCGCCCCGACCACCACCGCAAACACCTGGCGATCTGGCTCCCCACCATGCACACCGACCGCACCATCACCTGGCACAACCCCACAACCGGACAGGAAATCGTCACCTACCCGCGATAGCCAGATCCGGCCACCGTCGCCTACACGTGGCCTAGACGGTGCAGAGCGGCGAATGGTCGGTCCGCCCACCGGTTGTCGGCGATACGAGGAAGGTGCACGAGTTGAAACCCACCTTTTCGATCTCGCCGCGCAACATACGCAGCGTCGAGGTGGGGACGACCTTGTCGCGCGAGAGCAGGAATCCCGATGTCCGAGTGGGGTCGCCGACGACGGCAAAGCGGTACGGGTCGGTCGGGGTCTTGCCGTCGGCGATCCAGGCGACGATGTAGTTGGGAGCGTTGCCGGGATTGATGCTCACCGGAACCTGGGGGAACGTCACCGACAGCTGGGCTTTGGTGACCGGGTCGACGACCGTGGCGCGACCTTGCACGCGATTGGTCTGGCCGGTGAATGTGGCGCAGGTGTTCTCGACGCCGATGGTCTTGGCATTGATCGGCGTGTACGTGGCCTTGGTGTCCTTGGCGCAGTTCAGGTTGAAGAACGCCGGCACCGCGGCGAGTTGCCACCACGAACCAAGGTACCGCTCTGCGTCGAGCTTCGGAATCGGCTGCAGAGGAGCGGCCGATGCGGGCGCCGTCGCGACGAACAAGGCTGCGATCGTGAGTGCAACGGTCGCGAACAGTGTGAACAGCGGGCGGGTCGTGCGGATGGTGCGCATGGCGGCTCCGTTCGGTGTGCTGGATAGTGCCAGCGATTCGGAGCCGTCGTCGGCGTGGATGGGTGGAGCCGTCAGGTGAATGCGCCCGGTCAGTACTCCTCGGCGGGCTTCCAGGTCGCGACCGCCCAGATCACGATGAGGTCGAGCGCGATGATGAGGATCGCCCACAGCGGGTAGTAGGGGAGCCACAGGAATTGCGCGATGATCGACACGGACGCGATGACCACCGCCGCGATGCGTGCCCAATCCGCGCCGACCGCCAGGCCGCCTGCCACCAGTACTCCGAGAACGCCGATGACGATGTGAATCCAACCCCAGGTCGTGAGGTCGAACTTGTAGGCGTACTGGTTGCCCAGGACGAAGAGGTCGTCCTTGGCCAACGCAGAGATGCCCTGGAAGATCGCCACCAAGCTGGCCACGAAGATCAGCGCGGCCGCCACTATCGAGATCCCGAATGCGAACCCGGTCTTGGCTCCGTAGTCGGCGTCGCGGTCGGGCTTGGTCACATCGGTTCTCTCGGCGGTCATGGTGCGCCTCCCTTCGTTGGTTCAGACGATCGGACGATAGTGCACGATCAGATTAAGTTGCCGAAGCAAATGAAATGAGGCAAACGCGCCGCGCAGGTCGAAATGTTATGTCGCGACATGCGGGATTGTCGGCGCCGGCGCAGGGGCCAACTCGGCCCTGACCAGCCGATTTAGTCGCCAGGGGGACGTGGGGGTAAGCTATCGCAGGTTGCACACGGGGTGTGGCGCAGCTTGGTAGCGCGCTTCGTTCGGGACGAAGAGGTCGTGGGTTCGAATCCCGCCACCCCGACGCAAGGTTGAGATTGCAGAAGAGGCCCTGGCCTGGAGAGATCCGGTCAGGGCTTCCTCGTTTCCGGCATTCCTCGGCCCACCCGTGTGTGAACATGGGCTATGCCGACACTTCTGACCTCGGATGAGCTCGACGTCCGGATCCTTTTCACCGAATCCGCGCCGGACGTCCTGACGTTTGTGCGCGAGGTGATTCGGGGGCACGAACCCATCGGTCTGTCGACGAATGCGGACCACCACGTCTTTCTCGTCAATCTCGCGAACCTCAAGCAGTTCGCGCTCACCGAGCTCGATCGCGACGACGAGTCGTTGGCCGATGACCAGGTCACAGTGCTCACATCGCTCGCCGAACTGCGCGATCGGGCCGCAGGGCAGGGGTAAGGATCGGCATCTGATCGGGCTGTCGGTGGTCAGCCCGGCGGGAAGGCGCCTGCTCGCCGGATGCCCTCGTCATAGGTGGCGGTCACGATCGCCGGACCACCGGTGGGGCAGCAGAAGGCGTCGTCGCCGAGCAGCCACCGATAGCGCACGGCCACCGAATTGCGGCTGAATCCAGCGATGCCCGTATAGGAATACGGCCTGGACTCGACAGTCCCGACGAACTCGCCGCCGTGGAACAGCAACACCCGGCTCGTGGCGGTCGCATCGTTGTACCCCGACCCGGTGACCAGCACGAAGTCGAGGTCGCAGCCGCGTCCGAGGGGGTTGTCGGAGGCCCTCTCGACCTGCCACTGTCCACCGTTCGGGTCGTTGCCGAGCGACGCGACGGCGTTGTGGACCAACGCCGAGTTCGCGTCGAGGCACAATCGGTGACCACTGCCGGCAGGTGGAGCTTGCGGTCTCGGTCCGGTACCGGGCGCGGTCATGCGTGGCGTCACCGCGGTGGTCCCCGGCCTCATCGCGGTGCTCATCCCTGTGTTCATCGCTGTGGTCTCCGCGGGAAGCGCGTCGTGCTGGGCGGTCTCGGCGGTGCCGCAGGCCGTCGCGACTGCCAGTGCTGTCGCCACGGTCAGCACTGTCGCGACCACGCACGCGACGCGCGACTGCGGCTGGATCGTCATGGTTCGCCCCTCGGACGTCGATGTCCCGACCTACCTCGTCTATCGCGATAACCGCCGACACGGTTACCGGAAACGGCGACAGATCCCGGCCTCGCCGGAGGGCCTGCGGCGTATCGTCGGCGGGGTGATCATCGAGCGTTCGAACGGGCCCGTCCGGATCATCGGTATCAATCGGCCCGAGGTGCGCAACGCAGTCGACCGGACCACCGCGGACGCTCTCGCCGATGCCTTCCGTCGATTCGACGCCGACGATTCGTCGTCGGTGGCGGTCCTGCATGGCGAAGGTGGAACCTTCTGTGCGGGAGCTGATCTCAAGGCCATCGCCGACGGGATATCCAATCGGATCGCCGACGACGGCGACGGCCCAATGGGCCCGTCGCGAATGCGGTTGTCCAAGCCGGTGATCGCCGCGATCTCGGGGCATGCCGTGGCAGGCGGGCTGGAGCTGGCGTTGTGGGCAGACCTGCGCGTGATGGACGACGACGCCGTCTTGGGGGTGTTCTGCCGCCGCTGGGGCGTGCCGCTGATCGACGGCGGAACCGTGCGACTACCGCGGCTGATCGGTGCGAGCCGGGCGATGGACCTCATCCTGACCGGACGGGCCGTGTCGGCGTCGGAGGCACTCGACATCGGACTGGCCAATCGTGTTGTCCCGGCAGGGACGTCGCTCGACGCGGCGATCCGACTGGCCACCGAGCTCGCCGGACTCCCGCAGACCTGCCTCCGACATGACCGGTTGTCCATGCTTGAGCAGGAGGGCCTCGACGAGCCCGCCGCCATCGCAAACGAGTTCGGCCACGGCACGGAGTCGCTGGCCGCGGACACGCTGGCCGGGGCCCGACGTTTCGCCGGTGGGGCCGGTCGCCATGGAGCCGCCGAGGCCCGGCCCGCACCCGCCGATGTGGCAGGTACAGACCGGGCCTGAGGTCAGTGCGGCGGCTCCGAGTTGTTCAGGCGGTTCTCCAGGTGGCGACCGCCCAGATGATCACCAGATCGATGGCGATCACCAGGACCGACCACCACGGGTAGTACGGCAGCCACAGGAAGTTCAGGATGATCGACAGCGCCGCGACGATGATGGCCGCGATCCGCGCCCATGCCGCGCCGGTGAACATCCCGATCGCGATGCCGATCGCGACGATCGAGACGACGATGTGGATCCATCCCCAACCAGTGATGTCCAACTTGTAGATGTACTGGGGGCCCGCGACGAAAAGATCGTCCTTGGCCACCGCCGAGATGCCCTGCAGGAGTCCGAGGATGCCGCCGGTGAGCAGCAGGATCGCGGCCGCGATCGTCGTGCCGCCGGCGAAGCCCTGCTGCACGCGATGGTCCTCGTACCGTGGTTCCTCATACTGTGGTGTGGTCATGGCAACCTTTCTCTCGGATGGGGTGCCGGAAGCGTTGTCGCGTCACCTCTACCGCATGGTCGTGGACGAATGCGGCAGCCACATCCCCCGTAGCGGGTGATTGCGGGTCGGTGATGGACGCGGTAGATGTCGTTGGTACCGGTGGGTATCGGTGGATACCGGCGCACGACGAGGAGGTCCCAGTGAGCATCGCCGCCCGAATGCTGCAGACCCGGTGGCTGGTGCGTGCACCGATCATCCTGTTCCGCGCCCGTCTCGGCTTCCTGTTCGGTGGTCGTCTGTTGCTGCTCGAGCACACCGGGCGTCGCACCGGGGAGGCACGCTATGTGGTGCTCGAGACCGTCGAACGATCCACACCGGCACAGGTGGTGATCGCATCGGGTTTCGGGCCGCGTGCCCAGTGGTTCAAGAATCTTCAGGCGGATCCCCGTTGCCGGGTGTCCATCGGGTGGTCGTCGCGCCGTCCGGCACTCGCCGAGGTGCTCGGTACCGATGACGCGACCGCCGTCATGGACCGATATCGCGACGCGCATGCCCGTGCGTATGCCGAGTTGTCCGGGGTCATCGAGGAATCCACGGGTCTCTCGATCGACGACGTGCCGCTGGTGAGGTTGACCCTGACCTGAACTCGCCTGGACCTGAATCCGGGGCGCCTTTCCCCGAACCGGATCAGCAGCCGAGTTGCCGCGCCAGATCGAGGACGTCGGTGGCGTGGATGTCGTTCTCGGGCGAGCCCGAGTCGTCCTTCGGGTCGCCGCCCCACTCCATCGGGCGTTCGATGAATGCGGTGCGCAGGCCGAAGGAGCGGGCCGCATCGAGGTCGTGCTGGTGTGTGGCCACCATCATCACCTGCGCCGGCGTGGCCTCGAGCAGATCGGCCAGCCCGCAGTAGGTTTCGCGGGCCGGCTTGTAGTGCCGCCAGAGATCGGAGCCGCCGATGACATCCCACTCGAAGCCGTTGTGCCGGGCCATGTCGGTGAGCAGCGCGACGGTGCCGTTGCTGAGCGCACACACGATGAAACCTGTTCGGAGTCTGCGGATTCCGTCGGCCGCATCCGGCCATCCCGGGATGGTGCGCCACGCGCGGACGAGCCGAGTCGCCTGCACGTGGTCGAGCGTCCGGCCGAACCGCGTCGCGACCTCGTGGACGGTCTCGGTCTGCAGATCGTCGAGACGCCGCCACGGCAGCTCTCCGCATTCCACGCGCGCCAGGATCGGCCCGTACCGACGGCGCCACTCACGAGCGAAAGCGCCGGCGTCCACGCCCGGTACGACCTCCCGGACGGTCGAGGAGATCCCGGTGAACCAGTCGGTGACGGTGCCGAACGTGTCGAAGGCGAGCACCTTCGGACCGTCGGCGAGCTCGCTCAGCCGATCTCCGATGCCAACTGCGGCAATGAGTGATCCTCGGCGAACTCGGCGTCGCCGTTCGAGACCGGCGTCAGCGTCAGCAGGCTCGCCTCGGGTCGGCAGCAGAACCGGGCGGGCGCATACGGAGAGGTCCCGAGGCCGGCGCTGACATGCAACTTCATCGTCGAGCCCCAACTGGAGACGCCCTTGACACGTGAGCGGTCGAGCTCGCAGTTCGTGACGAGCGCCCCGAAGAACGGCAGGCACAGCTGCCCGCCGTGCGTGTGTCCGGCCATCACGAGGTCGTAGCCGTCGTCGGCGAAGCGGTCGAGCACCCGGGGCTCCGGCGAGTGGGTGAGTCCCAGACGTAGATGCGCGAGCGGGTTCGGCCGCCCTGCGATGGTCTCGTAGCGGTCGCGCTCGATGTGCGGGTCGTCGACACCGGCGGCCACCACGCGCACCCCGCTGACCTCGAGTTCGCGCACGGTGTGAGTGGCATCCAGCCAGCCGCGCTCGATGAACGCGGCGCGCAGGTCCTGCCACGGCAGCGGGTCGCCGAAGGTCCGGGTGTGGTCGCTCCGGAAGTACTGGAAGGGATTCTTCAGGCGCGGTCCGAAGTAGTCGTTGGAGCCGAAGATGAACATGCCGGGCCGCGACAGCAGCCCGCCCAGCGACTGGATGACCGCCGGGACCGCCTGTGGGTGGGCGAGGTTGTCGCCGGTGTTGATCACCAGGTCGGGCTCCAGGGCCTCGAGCTCGGAGACCCACGCCTGCTTGAGGCGCTGGTGGGGCGTCATGTGGAGGTCGCTGATGTGCAGCACACGCAGCGGCGCGGCCCCGGGTTCGAGTACCGACAGAGTGCTGTGCCGGAGCGTGAAGGCATTGCGCTCGACCACCGTCGAATAGAAGAGACCCGCGGCGGCCAGACCGGCCAGTCCGCCCGCCGCGCGCACGGCTGCCGCGGAGGTCAGGCCCGCTGAGGTGATTCGGCCCGCGAGGGCTTTGTCGACGTGAACCATTCACTCAGGATACGCAGTGACAGGCCGGCGGTGCCCATGGGTTTCTCCGGCCCCCGCGGGACTCAGCCCGGCAGCTGGATCACCACCGGCCCGACACCCGGGACCTGCACCGTCGTCTCGGTGGGACCCTTGTCGTCGTCATCGCGTCGGCCGTTGCTGACATAGATCGTCACCACACTGCCCGGCATCGCCGAATCCGATGGCGCGGTGAACACCACCGTGCCCTGCGGTCGGTTGCTGTCGACGTCGAGTTGGTTCACCTTGAACCCGGCGCCCTGCAGTCGGGATGTCGCGGCGCTGGCCGGGAGCCCGCTGACCGACGGGATCCGACCGCGGTCGTTGCCGGCCATGAAGCGCGGATCGGTCGGTGGGAGACGTACCGGCCCGAACTTGGTGGCCACCGGCTTGACCGCCGTATACCAGGTTCGCGCGGGCTCCATGCCGCCGTACAGATCGCCGTCGTAGCACTGCCGCAGCGGGCTGCTGCAGATCCCGGTCGGGTTCGGGCCGTCGTTGTAGACGTACGAGGAGCCGGCGATGTTGTTGGTGAAGCCGAGGAACGCCGACGAGCGGTGGGACTCGGTGGTGCCCGTCTTACCGGACACCGGCAAGGTCCAGCCTGCGGCGCCGGCGGACCCTGCGGACGTACCGCCGCCCTTGTCGTCGTGGCTGAGGCCGTTGGCGAGGGTGTTGGCGAGGCCTTCCTCGACGGCCTGCTCGCACGGCGGCGGATTGAACGGGACAGCGGTCATCGCCGGCTTGCCGTCGGGACCCAGCACCGGATTGCCGTACTGATCGCGCTTGATGCGGCTGATCGACGCGATCGGGTTCGGCGGGCACCAGGTGCCGCCCGACGCCAGAGTGGCGGCGACGTTCGACAACTCGAGGCCGTTGACCGGGAGTGGTCCCAGCGTGAACGAGCCGAAGTTGCCCTCCTTCACGTAGGTTGCCATGCTCTTGTCGCCGTAGCCCGACGACCCGGGCACGGTGTAGGACCGCAGACCGAGACGCACGGCCATGTCCACTGCCGGCTTCACGCCGACCTGCTGCAGCAGTTTCACGAATGCGGTGTTGGGGGACTGCGCGAGCGCATTCGTCACCGACATCGAGGCGGGATACTTTCCGTCGTTCTTGACGCAATACGAGTTCGCCGGACAGCCGTTGGAGCCATTGCTGTTGCCCATGCCCTCGAGTGCGACGAAGCCGGGTACCTGGATGTTGGAGGCGAGACCGAGGCCCTTCTCCATGGCCGCCGCGGTGGTGAAGATCTTGAAGACCGATCCGGCGCCGTCACCGACCATCGAGAACGGCTGTGACTGCACCGTTTGGCCGGCCTTCAGGTTGAGCCCGTAGTCGCGGCTGGAGGCCATCGCCAGGATGTCGTGCGACTTCTTGCCCGGCCGGATCGCGCTCATCACGTCGGCGACGCCGTCGGAATCGGGATTGGCCTGTGCTTTGACGGCCCGCATCGTCGACCGCTGGACATCAGGGTCGAGGGTCGTGCGGATCACATAGCCGCCGCGTGCCACCGAGTCACGTGACATGCCGTTCTCGGCGAGGAACTGCAACGCGTAGTCGCAGAAGAACCCGTTGTTGTCCGCCCCGATGCAGCCCTGCGTCGGGGTCTGCGGGTTGGGCACCACACCGAGCGGTTTGGCCTTCGCCGCGACGAGTTCCGCCCGGCGATCCGGGAAGTTCTGGATCATGGTGTCGAGGACGGTGTTCCGACGTTTGGTCGCGGCTTCCGGATGGCTGTACGGGTTGAGGGCCGAACTCGATTGCACCATCCCGGCCAGCATGGCCGCCTGTTCGACGGCCAGGTCCTTCGCGTGTTTGCCGAAATAGGTCTGGGCCGCCGCCTCGATGCCGTAGGAGTTGTTGCCGAACGGCACCACGTTCAGGTAGCGGGTGACGATCTGCTTCTTGGCCTCTTGCTTGGCCGCTGCGTCGTCGAGACCCTTGTCCCGTTTCGCCTGGTCGGTCAGCGACTGTTCCATGGTCAGCGCCATGCGGACCTCACGCAGCTTGCGCGCCGGGGTGGTCTCGATCGCCGCCTGCCGGTCGGCCTCGGTGCGCGCGAGGACCAGGAGTTGATAGTTCTTGATGTACTGCTGATCGAGCGTCGAGGCGCCCTGCTGAACCTCGCCCGACGACGAGTTCTTGAGCGCCGCGCGGATGGTGCCCTTCCAGTCGACGCCGTCGTGTTCGAGGAACCGGCGATCCTCGATGGAGATGATCGCGCGGATCATGTCCGGCGAGATGTCGTTGTAGCCGACCTGATAGCGGTACTGGTCGTAGAGCACGGCGATCGGCGTACCTGCCGAGTCGGTCATCGTGGTGACCTCCGGCAGAGTGCCGTTGAGCAGCTCCGATGAGACATTTTCGACGGCGGAGGCCGCACGGTTGGACACCACGCCCATACCGCTGGCGACCGGGTACAGCAGACCGGCCACCAACACGCCTGCCAACAGGCAGGCTCCGGCCAGCGGCCACAGCTTCTTCGAGATCGGCACACGCACAGGATACGTGTGATGGGCGGAACTTCGGCCGACCACGGGTCACGGGGGGTCGCGCGCGGCGAGCGGGACAGATGACCTGCGTGGATGTCACTTGTTTGGACGATGGTGCCATTTTCTTTGCTCCAGGGGTTGCGCTCCCATGCACAGATCCTTAAATTGAGTGCAGAATGTGACTCACTTAACATTCCCTCGGGGATGTGAAGCGGACAAGGCGCAGCGGGTCTCATGACCAGCGCAAACCCATTTGTCGGTGGGGTCACGTTCACGGTCAGGAAGTCGGGATCGGTGCGGAGATACGGACGCGACCCGGCGGGACACAACGACAGACAGGGGTCGGCGGATGGCGATTGCGGCAGTTTCCACCGGAGATGACGCTCGGTTGATGTGGGTGTCACAAGCTCGATGCCGGGGAGGAAACCCCGACGACCTGTTCGTTCGCGGAGCGGCCCAGCGTAAGGCCGCAACGATCTGCCGGCACTGCCCGGTGCAGCTCGAATGTGGTGCCGACGCCCTCGACAACCGAGTCGAGTTCGGGGTCTGGGGCGGCATGACCGAGCGGCAGCGACGGGCCTTGCTCCGACAGCATCCCGAGGTCACGTCCTGGGCGGCATTCTTCGACGCCCAACGACGCCGGCAACGCGCCGACGCGGTGTGACCCACCGCTGAACGACAGTCGCACGACACTGATGGCCGGCCCACAAGGGGCGGCCATCGTCGTTGTTCGGGAGAGTGCGTTGTTCGGGACCGGGCCCTGTTCGGAACGAGCATCCTGTTCGGAACGAGCGCCCGGTTCGGAAAGAGAGTGGGGAAGAGCTGTCAGCCGCGGCTGACGATCTGCTCGGCGACCGCACGCAGGGCGACCGCGTCGGCCACCTCGAACGGGAGGGACGGGACCCCCACGATCGGGACGGCGGGGTGCGATGCGGTGAACCGCTGCAACAAGTGGAGTTCCCGCTTGCCCCGGGCCGCACGTTCGGAATGGATCTCGAGGATGCCGCGGGTCAGTTCGTCGTCGACGCTCTCGAGAGCCGCCCGCGCCGACGACTCGGAGATCGACGTCAGGTTGGGGTGGGTGCGGTTGAGGATCAGGCCCGCGAGCGGCATCGACTCCTCCGAGAGGCGATCGACGAAGAACGCCGCCTCGCGTAACGCATCCGGTTCGGCCGCCGCGACCACCGCGAACTGGGTGCCGGGCTGCTTGAGCAACTCGTAGGTCCTGAGCGCCCGGTCCTGGAAACCGCCGAACATGGAGTCGAGCGACTGCACGAACATCGCGACGTCGCGCAGCATGTCACCGCCGATGATCGTCGAGACACCGCGCATCGCCAGGCTCATCGCGCCGGTCACCATCCGACCCACGCCGCGGCCACCGCCGACGAGCACCTTCATCAGCCGGCCCGACAGGAACGAGCCGAGTCGCTGCGGTGCGTCGAGGAAGTCGAGGGCGTTCCGCGACGGCGGGGTGTCGACGATGATGAGGTCCCAATGGTCCCGCTCGAGGAGCTTGCCCAGCTTCTCCATGGCCATGTACTCCTGCGTCCCGGAGAACGACGACGCCATCGTCTGATAGAAGGAGTTCTCCATGATCGCGGCCGCCCGGTCGGGTGAGGAGTACTCCAGCACCATCTCGTCGAAGGTGCGTCGCATGTCGAGCATCATGGCGTCGAGCGAGCCGCGTTTGTCCGGCCCGCTCGCTCCGCTCCCGGCGCCGAGATCCGCCGGCCCGCTCGCTCCGCTCCCGGCGCCGAGATCCGCCGGCCCGCTCGCTCCGCTCCCGGCGCCGAGGTCCACCGGCTGCGGATCGTTGGTGAGCTCGGACATGCCCAGTGACTGCGCCAGTCGTCGGGCCGGGTCGATGGTGAGCACCGCGACGGTCCGGCCCTGCTCGGCGGCGTACAGCGCCATGGCGGCGGCGGTGGTGGTCTTGCCGACGCCGCCCGCGCCGCAGCAGATGACCACGCGGGTGGCGGGATCGGTGAGCACCGAGCCCATCTTCAGGTCCAGCGGCATCTAGGCACCTGCCTTCTGCAAGAGGTTGGCGAGTTCGTAGATCGCCCCGAGATCGATGCCGTCGCCGAGGGTCGGCAGCTCCAGGGTCGGCAGCTCCACATCGTCGAGTTGTGCCTTGGCCACCTGCTGGGCCTGCAGTCGTGTCGCGTGCTCGATGGTCTCGGT
Organism: Gordonia sp. DT101; assembly: GCF_049844895.1. Lineage (NCBI taxonomy): Bacteria > Bacillati > Actinomycetota > Actinomycetes > Mycobacteriales > Gordoniaceae > Gordonia > Gordonia sp. DT101. The sequence goes on from NZ_JBNCLX010000002.1 coordinate 16,898, forward strand.
GAGCAGGCCGGCCAGGTCCTCGTCGGAGACGTTCATACCGGCCGCATTCAGATGCTCGAGCACCCGCGGTGCATCGATCCGGCTCTCGGCGATCTCGTCGATGAAGCCCGCGGGCAGATGGGTCGGGCTCACGCGGTTGATCATGAGCGTGCCGATCGTGAGGTCCTTCTCGCGCAGCTCCGCCACCGCCTCGACGGTCTCCTGGATGGGCATCGCCTCGAGCAGGGTGACCAGATGGATGACGGTGTCCTCGGAATGCAGGAGTTTCACCACGCCATCACTCTGGTTGCGGATCGGCCCGGTCTTGGCGATGTCGGCCATCGCCTTGGTCACGTCCAGGAAGTTCCCGATCCGGCCGGTCGGCGGGGCGTCGACGACGACCGCGTCATAGACACGTTTGCCCTGCTTGTCGGTGTGGATGATCCGTTCCTTGATCTTGCCTGTGATGAGGACGTCGCGGAGTCCGGGCGCGACGGTGGTGACGAAGTCGACGGCGCCGATGCGCTTCATCGCGCGACCCGCGAATCCGAGGTTGTAGAACATGTCGAGGTACTCGAGGAGGGCGTGCTCGATGTCGAGGGCCAGCGCCGACACCTCGCCCCCGCCCGAGGCGGTGGCGATCCGGGTGTCGTTCGGCGGCAGCGGCGGCATGTCGAAGAGCTGTGCGATGCCTTGTCGGCCTTCGCATTCCACGAGGAGGACCTTTTTGCCGTCGGCGGCCAGGGCGAGAGCCAGGGCGGCGGCGACGGTGGTCTTGCCGGTACCGCCCTTACCGGACACGAAGTGCAGGCGGGCGCGCTCGGCGGACTCGGGCCATTCGTTGGCGTGCCCGGCGTCGTCGGCCGGTGTTTCGTTCACCACTGCATCACCATATCGACAACCGTCGACCCGTTAGGGTGGGTCCATGAGTGAAGTGACCGCGTGGGAGTACGTGACCGTGCCGTTGTTGACGCACGCCACCAAGCAGATCCTGGATCAGTGGGGCGCCGACGGCTGGGAACTGGTCAGCGTGCTGGCCGGCCCGACCGGTGAGCAGCACGTCGCCTACCTGAAGCGGCCGAAGGGATAGCACCGATGGCAGGTACATGGACCCAGCGTCTGGCCGAGCTCGGTATCGAACTGCCCCCGGTGGTCTCGCCGGTCGCGAGTTACGCACCCGCGGTGCGGACCGGGAACCTCGTCTACACGGCCGGGCAGCTGCCGATCGTGGCCGGTGAGCTCGACGTCGCCGGCAAGGTGCACGAGGGTGCCGAGGGCGTCGTCGACCCGGATCAGGCCAACGCGGCCGCGCGCCAATGCGCCCTGAACGCGCTCGCCGCCGTCGACGGTCTGGTCGGCATCGATTCTGTCGTGCGCATCGTCAAGGTCGTGGGGTTCGTCGCCTCCGCGCACGGATTCACCGGCCAGCCCGGTGTGATCAACGGTGCCTCCGACCTCCTCGGGGAGATCTTCGGCGAGATGGGCGTCCATGCCCGCTCTGCGGTCGGTGTGGCCGAGCTGCCGATGGGCGCGCCCGTGGAGGTCGAGCTCATCGTCGAGGTCGCCTGATCCGGTGACCCGCGGGACGGGAGTTGCCCGCCGATCGGGCGCAGATCTTCGCCGATCGGGTACAGATCTTCGCCGAGCGTGCTGACGTGATCGGGACGACGGGCGTGGTCACCCTCGCGATCGGCGGCGGTGAATCCCTCGGCGAGGTGGAACTGCGCCTCGCGGGCGGCACCGAGAAGTTCCTGGCGGTGGCGTCCGAACCGGTCGGCGTCGACGCGACGGTACTCGTGATCGGGGTCCGGCCCGGCCGGATCGTCGACGTCGAACCCTGGCTGCCGTTGCCGACCTGACGCGATGACGCCAGGCCTGGCCAGGGTGTCGTCTGCCCGAACGACACCCTGGAACCGAGCCGTAGCATGAGCCGTCAGATAGGTGATTCGTGTTCGCGCACCGGTGATGTCGCGGCGCGACCGGCGACTGAGGAGGACCACCATGCTCGGCTACCACGTTCCCGAACCCGATGAGGCGATGCTGATCTCGGGCAAGAAGGCCCAGGACGGCGGCGCGCCGTTCGACGTCGTGGTCGGCCACGGCAAGTGGGTGATGCCGATCCTCCGCAAGGTGCGGTTCCTGTCGATGGCGTTGCACGAGGCCCAGATCCGCGAGGTCTGTGTGACCACCCAGGGCATCCAGCTGAACGTGCGGGCGGTCATCGCGCACAAGGTCGGCAGCGACGTCGCGTCGATCGTCAACTCCGGACAGCGGTTCATCTCGGAGCAGGAGGACGAGATGAACCAGCTCACCGGCCAGGTCTTCTCCGGCCACCTGCGGTCGATCGTCGGGTCGATGACGGTCGAACAGATCATCCGGGAACGTGACACCCTGGCGCGGCAGGTGCTCGAGGCGTCGAAACGGGAGATGGGTTCGATCGGTCTGGTCGTCGACTCGTTCCAGATCCAGTCCATCGATGACATGGATTCGGGGTACATCAACGCGCTCGCGGCACCGAACATCGCGAAGGTGCAGCGGGAGGCGGCGGTCGAACGCGCTCGAGCCGATCAGGAGGCGTCGAAAGCCCAGCAGGAGTCGCTCCGGAACCAGGCCGACTATGAGCGGGAGACGGCGATCAAGCGGGCCCAGATCAAGTCCGAGACCGACAAGGCCGACGCCGAGGCGGCCCAGGCGGGTCCACTGGCCGAGGCCCGGGTCAGCCAGGAGATCACCCGCGAACAGTCGTTGCTGGCTCACGCCCAGGCCGATCTGCGCGAGCAGGAGCTGATCTCCGAGGTGGTGAAGCCGGCGGAGGCCGAGGCCCGTCGTACCCAGATCATCGCGGAGGCAGAGGCGCGTGCCGTCGAGATCCAGTCCGCGGCGGCGGCGAAGCACAATCGGATCGCGCTCGACCAGCAACTCATCGAGCAACTGCCGGCGCTCGTCGGTGAGGTCGCCAAGGGCCTCGGCACGTCGAATCTCACCGTCTTCAACGGAGCAGAAGGTGTGAACGAACTGATGACGGGCATCGTCACGCAAGGAGCGTCGCTGCTGAAGAGTCTGCAGAGCGAGTTCGCGCCCCAGATCGTCGAGGACGTCGATCGGTCGGCGTAGCCACGACCTCGCCGGACTCCGCATCACCGGTGACCTGAAGCACTGCCCTCGGAGACGCTGTGGGTAGTGTCGGATGACATGACCGACAACGGAAGTGACGACACGGGGTCGGCGCCTGCCCAGCCCGCCCATCCCGCTTACGGTGTGGTCCGAGAGGTCACGCCGTTCGCGTCGGTGCTGTTGTGCAACAACCCGGGGAACATGGAGCTCGACGGCACCAACACGTGGATTCTGCGGGCGCCGGGGCATGCGGAGTGCGTGGTGGTCGATCCGGGGCCGCCCAACAAGAAGGGCCACGTCAAGCGCATCGCAGAGCAACCGGGCATCGCGCTCGTGTTGATCTCACACCGCCATTTCGACCACACCGGCGCCATCAAGCGCCTGCGGAAACGCGTCGACGCCCCGGTGCGGGCGCGATCGTCGAAATTCACCCACGGTGCGCCCACCCTCACTGATCGAGAGGTCATCGAGGTGGCGGGCGTCCGGATCACCGTGCTCGACACACCGGGGCACACCGGGGATTCGGTGAGCTTCCTCGTCGAGTGCGACGGACAGCGCGCCCTGCTCACCGGCGACACCATCCTGGGTAGCGGGACCACGGTCATAGATCCGTCCGACGGCACTCTGCGGGACTACCTGAACTCGCTCAACCGGATCATCGTCGAGGGGGAGGACGCCGTCCTGCTCCCCGCGCACGGCCCCGACCATCCCCGGGTCGGCCCGGTGGCGCGCTACTACAAGGCGCACCGCGAAGAACGCATCGACCAGATCGTGGCCGCCCTCGACGAACTCGGGGTGTCGGCCAAGGACGCCAAACCGATGAAGGTGGTCCGGAAGGTCTACGCGGACGTCGATAAGAAGCTGTGGCCCGCCGCCCGGATGTCGGTCAAGGCGCAGCTGGAGTACCTCAGGGACTGAGCCACGTTCACAAACCCGAACGCAGAACTCCCACGAACACTGCCTCGTGTTCGTGGGAGTTCTGTGACGTTCGGGTTCTGCTACCGCGCGCGGCGCGCCAGGCGCTCGGAGTCGGCGATGAGCACGCTCTTGCCCTCGAGGCGCAGCCAGCCGCGCTGCGCGAAGTCGGCCAGCGCCTTGTTGACCGTCTCGCGGGACGCGCCGACGAGCTGCGCGATCTCTTCCTGCGTGAGGTCGTGGGTGACACGCAGCGCGCCACCCTCCTGGGTGCCGAATCGCTGTGCGAGCTGGAGGAGCTGCTTGGCCACGCGTCCCGGCACATCGGTGAAGATGAGGTCCGCCAGGTTGTTGTTGGTCCGGCGGAGGCGGCGGGCGAGCACCCGGAGGAGCTGCTCGGCGATCTCGGGGCGGTCCTTGATCCAGGCGCGCAGGGCGTCGCGATCCATGGAGACCGCGCGGACCTCCGTCACCGTGGTCGCGGACGAGGTCCGGGGCCCGGGGTCGAAGATCGAGAGCTCGCCGAACATGTCCGACGGTCCCATGATCGTCAGCAGGTTCTCGCGACCATCAGGCGAACGACGCCCGACCTTCACCTTGCCGGACAGGATGATGTACAGCCGATCACCGGGCTCGCCCTCGTGGAAGATCACGTGGCCGCGAGGGAAATCGACCGGTTGAAGCTGCTTGGTCAGCGCTGCGACGGCCGAGGGCTCGACACCCTGGAATATGCCAGCCCGCGCCAGTACGTCCTCCACCTAGGAACCTTTCTCGTCCAAATCACACTCGCGTGGCAACTGGTCACCGGCGTTCTCAAACACGTGGATACCGCCCCGCCGACGCGTTGCCCCGTGCAACGCTACTCTCGCCCCAAGCATAAGTGTTGAATGGGTCACGGACCGGACCATTGCGGCGAGTCGGCTTCGTCGGTTATGGGGGTTCTGCCGGTCAGCTGGCGCGCTTCGGCGACGACGACAGCATCGAATCCGACGTCGGCAGGGCTGGTTCACCGATCCCGCGGCGACTGCGGAACTCGTCGAGCGCGGCGGGAAAACCCTCCTTGGCCAGGGTGTCCACGTGTGCGGCGTCGGCCGATTCGAGGAATTCCTCCACGTGGTCGCGGGAAACGGCGAGGCGATCGATCCGACCCTGGACTTTCTCCATCGCCAGCGCGAAAAGCATGAGGACGGCTGGGAACAGCAGCGCCGCGAGTCCTTGCATGGGGACCAGTAAACACAATCGGATCCGTCTCCCGCCAACCAGAGTGGCGGCCTTCACTGACTTGTTACCAATGCGTAGCACCGTCGTGGGATACCCGTTCCCGGCGATGCGCACGGTCTCTGTCGGTCACACGGCGGCGATCTGGCTAACCTGAATCGGTGAGCGCACGTAAGAGGACCGACTCCACGGTGCCGGCACCGCCGGCCCGTCCGCGGCGGAGCGCCGGGGCCGAGACACGCCTCGGGCTCGTGCGGCGCGCCCGTCGGATGAACCGGACCCTCGAGGTCGCGTTCCCGCACGTCTACTGCGAGCTGGACTTCACCACGCCGCTCGAGCTGTCGGTCGCCACCATCCTGTCGGCCCAGTGCACCGACGTCCGGGTCAACATGGTGACCCCCGCGCTGTTCGCGAAGTATCCGACCGCGGTGTCGTACGCGCAGGCCGAACGCACCGAACTCGAGGAGATGATCCGCTCGACCGGCTTTTACCGGAACAAGGCGAACTCGATCATCGGCCTGGGTCAGGCGCTCGTCGAGCGGTTCGACGGCGAGGTCCCGAACACACTGAAAGAGCTGGTCACGCTGCCCGGGTTCGGGCGCAAGACCGCCAACGTCGTACTAGGGAACGCCTTCGGGGTGCCCGGCATCACCGTCGACACCCATTTCGCGCGGCTGGTCGGTCGGTGGGGCTGGACCACCGAATCCGATCCGGTCAAGATCGAGCGTGCGGTCGGTGAGCTGATCGAACGGAAAGAATGGACGGATCTCTCGCATCGGGTGATCTTTCACGGACGACGGGTGTGTCACGCCCGCAAGCCGGCCTGTGGCGTCTGCATCCTGGCCAAGGACTGCCCGGCGGTGGGAACCGGTCCGATGGACAAGACAGAGGCCGCTCGTTTGGTCAAGGGACCCGAGACCGATCACCTGCTCGAGTTGGCGGGGATCGCAGCGCAGTGAATCAGACCCCCACCGACGCGGACTCGGGTGCCGCGGAGTCCGAGCCCGGTCCACCGGAACCGTCGCGACCCCCGGGCGGCCGCTTCCCGGCGTCAGCCCGATGGACCCTGGTCTTCATCGTCGTGATGATCGCCCTGGTCGTGGCGATCTGGCCACGCGGCGGCGGCGACGACACGGCCGGCGGGTCGGACCCGGCGACAGCGACCGGTCCGAAGGCGACCGACGCGCAGGTGGACGAGGGTCAGCTGGCCCAGGCCCGCCGTGATGCCGCGCTCGAACCCTGCCCCCAGACCGGTCTGCCGGTTGGTCCGGCGTCGGTCCTCGCGGGCGTGACCGCGCCGTGTCTGGCGGACGGCAAGCCGTACGACGTCGGGGCGGGCACCGCCGGGAAACCGATGGTCGTGAACATGTGGGCCGTGTGGTGCCTGCCGTGTCGTCGGGAGCTGCCGGAGATGGCCGACTACGCCCAGCGCGCCGGTGACAAGGTGACGGTCCTGGCCGTCCACGCCCAGGAGGGTGCGCAGAATCCGTATCTGGCGTTGCGGTTCCTCGCCGAGAACAACGTCCACCTGCCCGTCGTCCTGGACCCCGACGCCCGCATCGCCGGCGCGCTCAAGGCTCCGCGGGTCTTTCCGTCGACGATCCTGGTGCGCGCCGACGGCACCGTCGCCAAGGTGCTCCCGCAGGTCTTCGACGATCCCGACCAGATCGCCGCCGCGGTCCACCAATACCTGGGGGTGACGACATGACCGATCACGACATGACCGATCACGACATGACCGACCACGACATGACCGATCACGACGAGCAGGTCTCACCGGTCGGGCCGCTGGTGCCGACCGGACAGATCCCGCCGTGGATGCGCGCGGTGACGGGCAATGTCGGTGCCGTGACCGACGCGGTGCTCAATCGAGGCGGAGATCGGACCCGGTGGGCGTCGATGCTCGGCCGGAACCGTCGTGCCGCCGCTGTCCTGGTGCTGATCTCGGGCAGCTGGGACGAGGCGCCCGACCATCCGGGTGGACTGCCGGCCGACGCCGAGATCTTGCTGACCGAACGAGCCGCGACGCTCCGGCAGCACAGTGGACAGGTCGCCTTCCCCGGCGGTGCCATGGATCCCGGCGACGACTACCCGGTGGGCACCGCGCTGCGAGAGGCGAACGAGGAGACCGGTCTGACCGCCGACGGCGTCCACGTGGTGGCGAACCTGCCGTCGTTCCCCGTCCCGGTGTCCGCGTTCGACGTCATCCCCGTCCTCGCGCACTGGCAGCGGCCGGGTGACGTGCAGGTGATGGACACCGCGGAGACGTCGCGGGTCGCCCGGGTCAACCTGCGCTCGTTGCTCGCGCCGGAGAGCCGCTTCCAGGTGCAACGGAAAGTCATGGGGGCAAGTGCCTATCGTGGACCGGCATTCATGGTCGACGGTCTGCTGGTGTGGGGATTCACCGGGGGTCTGATCGCGGCCATCAGCGAGGTGTCGGGATGGGATGTGCCGTGGGACAAGTCGGATGTGCGTCCGCTGGAGGACGCCATCGAGCATGCGGCCGCCGGGAGCGTAGCGAGCGGGGCCAGTGACGCCGGGAGTCCCCAGACGACGGGTTTTTCGGCGGTGTTGCCCGAGGCGATGCGTCAGGCGGTCGGCGATCCCGATCGCGGTGAGGGTGGACATAGGTGAGCGGTTCCGGATGGGTGGACCTCATCGTCGTGGTGATCGCCGTGCTGGCTGCGGCCAGTGGGTACCGTCAGGGCGCGGTGGCCTCGGCACTGGCGTTCCTGGGGGTCATCCTGGGGGCCGTTGCCGGAATCCTGCTTGCGCCGCACATCATCTCGCGGTTCGACGACAGCACCGTGCGGCTGTTGGTCGGCGTGGTGCTGCTGGTCGCGTTGATCATCGTCGGCGAGGTGTCGGGAATGATCCTCGGCCGGGCGGCGCGCAGCGGTATCCGGTCGCGGGGCGTCCGCCGCGTCGACAGCGTGATCGGCTTGGTCCTGCAGGTGATCGCGGTGCTGGTCGCGGCATGGCTGCTGGCGATCCCGTTGAGCAGTTCCACCGAGACCCAGCTCTCGTCCGCGGTCCGCGGCTCCAAGGTCCTCGGCGGAGTCGACGTGTTCGCCCCGCAGTGGCTGCGCGATCTGCCCCGGGACTTCAGTGCGCTGTTGGACAATTCGGGCCTGCCGCAGGTGATCGGACCGTTCGGCCGGACTCCCGTCGTCAACGTCGGTCCGCCCGATCCGTCGGTGGTCCAGCTCCCCGTCGTGAACCAGACGCGTCCAAGTGTCATGAAGATCGAGGGGACCGCGCCCAGTTGTCGGCAGGCCCTCGAGGGCAGTGGTTTCGTGGTGTCGCCCGAACGCGTGATGACCAATGCCCACGTGGTCGCGGGCACACGCCGCCTCACTGTCTCCGCCCCGAGCGGCCAGCAATTGCCTGCGCGGGTGGTGCTCTTCGACAGCAGCAACGACATCGCCGTGCTCGATGTCCCGGGATTGACCGCGCCGCCATTGAAGTTCGCCGACAAGGAGGCGTCACCCGGCGACGACGCGATCGTCCTCGGCTATCCGGAGGCGGGACCGTTCGCGGTGAATCCCGTTCGCGTACGCGAGGTCATCAACCTGTCCGGCCCGGACATCTATCGCACCGGCCGGATTCTGCGCGAGGTCTATACCGTCCGCGGCCAGATCCGTCAGGGCAATTCGGGTGGCCCGATGATCAACTCGGACGGCGAGGTGCTCGGCGTCGTCTTCGGTGCTGCCGAGGACACCACGGACCAGACCGGCTTCGTGTTGACCGCCAAGCAGGTTCAGTCGAACTTCACCGACTCGGAGAACCGGTCGTCGCGGGTCAGTACCGAATCCTGCGTTCACGCCTGAGCGCGTCCCGATCGGCACGAAAGTGTGCCCGATCGACGACATGGGGATGACGGATACGGCTACGCGGGATCGCGCGAGAGCAGCTCGACCAGTCGTTCGTTGACCTGAGCGGGCCGTTCCTGGTGGGCGAAGTGGCCGCTGCCGTCTATCTGCCGGTAATCCATGTGCGCGGACCATCGGTTGCCTGCGGTCATCAGGTGATCCAGGATGTACGGATCCTCCCGGCCGCGCAGTGCGAGCACGGGAATGTGCAGCCGCTGATTCATCAACTCCATGAAGCGCATGCCGTCGGGCCGGAACTGCGACCGGAACGCCCAGCGCTGATACTCCAGGCTGCAATGAGCGACGTACGGGATCTGGATCGCCGACCGGTTCCGCTCGACGGCCTCGGCGAACTCGTCGGTCTGCTGCCAGGCGTCGGCGGCGCGCTCGCGGAAGTACTGCTCGATGTAGTCGCCGTCGCGGCGTGTCAGGTGTCGTTCGCCCTTCCGCGGCAACTGGTTCCGCAGGAATCCGGGGAGGAAGGCCGATCGCTGTGCCCGGTTGCGCAGCACCTCCCGGCGCAGTGCGCGCGGATGCGGTGACGCGATGACGGCGATCCGGTTCACCACCCGGGGATGCAGCGTGGCGGTCGCCCAGCACACCAGGCCACCGTCCGCATGCCCGACCAGCGTGGCCTCGGTGTGTCCCAGGGCGCGTACCAGACCGTTCGTGTCACCGGCCAGCGACCAGCCGTCGTAGCCGCGCGGCGGCTTGTCGGAGTCGCCGTACCCGCGCAGGTCGACGGCGACGGCCCGGTATCCGGCGTCGGTCAGCGCGGCGATCTGATGTCGCCAGCTCCACCAGAACTCACCGAAGCCGTGCAGAAGCAGAACCAGGGGGCGGTCGGCGAGCCATCGGCCGTCCGCCTCGACAGCGTGGAAGCGGACCCCGTTCGCCCGGACGTCGAAGTGATGCCAGTTCCCGGGAACCCGGACGCTCGACGGGTCAGGCGGAACCGCCAACGGTCATCTCCGCCCGGGGTCGTGCGCGCGTGGGATCTCGGGATGTTCGCCCGCTCGTGTCGCGGACGTCGGCGGGATGTCGGCGGGGTGTTTGCCCGGCAGCACCGTCTGCACCTCCCGGACCGATTCGATCGTCTTCTTGGGGCCCCTGACCTTGCGGAAGAGCACATAGCCGACGAACGCCATGATGACGGTGATCAGCACCAGGATCAGGAAGACGATCAGGAATGCCAGCCAGCGGGGCATCCAGTTGTCCAGCAGCTCGGCGAGGAAGAAGAAAAAGAAGAAGCTCGAATAGAGGGCCATCACCCCGGCGACGACCAGCAGGCCGGTGCCGGCGCCCGCCTTCTTCGCCTCCCCGACGAGCTCTGCCTTCGCCAGTGCCACCTCGGACCGGAACAGCGTGGACACATTCGCGGTGGCGTCCTTCACCAGGTTCCCGATACTGGGCTCGCCGTCCCGACCCAGCGTTGGGTCCGACAGCGGGATGGACGGGACCGATCCGGTGCCTTCTGCGGGTTGGCCGTGCTCGTTGCGGCTCACTGCATCCTCCGTATCTCGGTGCTCTGCGCTTATGGTGCCATGCGATGGGCGGTCGGGGCGCGGGCCACCCGGGTCGTCCCGCCGCGAGTCGCGCGACCGGGCCCGCGACCGGCGAGATCACCTCCGGTGCTGTGTCATCTTCGCGACCGCCGCGACCGCCGGATCGTCGTCGTCGACCATCCTGGCGAGGATGGCCACGGCCATGTCGCCAGGCAGCTCCACCAGAGCCTGTGCGAGACGGCTCCGCGCCGCGGGCGGTGTCGCGGCGTCGTCGAGCAGGCGCCCGAGATCGGCCGCGACCTGATCAGCGGTGCCGGAGCTGTGCGCCAGATCGCGGAGCAGGTCGGCGGCGTCGACATCGTTGGTCCCGGCGACCACCATGTCGATGAGCGTCGGCACCACCTCCCGGTCGCCTCGCGCCCCGAGAGCCAGCGCCGCGCGGCTGCGGACGACGATGTCGGGGTCGGTGAGGGCGCCGCGAAGCACGTCGGCCACCAGCGGACCCGCGAGTTCCGCGACGGCCGACACCGCGCGTCGTCGTACCTCCACATCGTCGGATCGCAGGCCCGTCGCCAGCACGGCCGTGCCCGCCGTGTCGCCGGAGGCAGCGAGTGCCCAGGTCAGGGCGCCGGAGACGTTGGGGTCCGCCTCGGCCAGGACGGCGTCGGCGACGGCCTCGGAGGAGAGCTGGTGACCCATTGCCGCGAGCGCGGCCCGATAGCGCACGCCGGCGGAATCCGAACCGAGGTCGTGCATCAAACGCACCGCTCGCAACACGTCGTCCCAATCCGCCGGGGTGGACGCCTCGATGCGCCGGAGCAGGGCCAGCAGCTCCTCCTCACGGGCGAGACGTCGGCGTGAGGAGTCGACGAGTTCGCCGATCAGCGTGGTCGGTCCTGGGGATCCGGGTGCTTCCAGCACCCGCTGCACCTCGGCGAGCGACAAACCGAGTGACCGGAGGCCCTCCACCCGGAACAGTCGCGCGATGTCGTCCGTCGAGTACTCGCGGTACCCGCCGGACGTACGTCCGGCAGGCGCCACGAGGCCGAGCCGGTCGTAGTGCCGCAGCATCCGGGTGCTCACGCCGGATCGCTGCGACACCTCACCGATCAGCATTTGGTGCCCGGCGACGGCGCGTCCTTCAGGGAGAGAGTCCGTCGCGCCTGATCCACGGCGGCCGAGAAATCGCTGTCCGGGTCCTCCATGAGGTGCTCGGTGGCGACGGCATGCTCGCGCACCTCCGGGGTTCGACCCGAACGTGCGGCCGCGAGCAGCGGGACCACCGCGTCGCCGAGAGTGATCAGCGCGCGGCTCAGACTGCGCCGCGTGTCGCGGTCGCCGCGGCCGAGCTCGGTCGCCAATTCCCTTGCGAGAACGTCTCTTTTCTCATAGGGAGCCAGGACAGTCGCGACGCGCCAGGCGCTGCGTGCGACGTCGTCGTCGGGATCGTGGAGAAGCCCGGACGGAACCTTCGCCCAGACGGTGTGGTCGCCGATCTTCGACAACGTGTGCAACGCCTGACTGCGGGCCTGCGCTGTGGGTGAGGTGAGCTCGCGTAGCAGCCGTGCGATGGTGACGCCGGCTGCGCAGCGGGTGAGAGCCCACGTCAGCATGTCGCGCACGAAGAAGTCGGGTTCGACAGCACAGCGATCCACGAGTACGTCGACCAGCGCATCATCCGGGTGAGTCCCGGCGGCCAGCGCTGCCTGCAGCCGTGTCGACGACTGCGGATCCGCCAGCGCCTCGATCAGGCGGGCCTGCCGATTGTCACGAATCGCGTTGTTCATCGCGATCACCTCCTCGACACCAGTCAAGACCTTGTCACCGTGTCAAGGTCAAGGAGGATTTCGTCTCCGCCCCGGCCGGGTCGGTCGTGGGTCGGGGCGGAGACGGCGTTGCTCAGGACTTGCGGGCGCGGATGGCCTCGAAGACCGACGGGTCCACCAGGGTGGAGGTGTCACCGAGGTCGCGGCCCTCGGCGACGTCCTTGAGGAGGCGCCGCATGATCTTGCCGGAGCGGGTCTTGGGCAGTTCGGGCACTACGTTGATCTCGCGGGGTTTGGCGATGGGCGAGATCTCGACGGCGACCTGGTCGCGCAGTTCCTTGACGAGTTGGTCGCCGGTGTTCTCGACGCCCTCACGCAGGATGACGAAGGCGACGATGCCCTGACCGGTGGTCTCGTCGGCGGCGCCGATGACCGCGGCCTCGGCGACCCCGGAGTGTCCGACCAGGGCGCTCTCCACCTCGGCGGTGGAGATGCGGTGCCCGGAGATGTTCATGACATCGTCGACGCGGCCGAGGACCCACAATGCGTGGTCGTCGTCGTAGCGGGCGCCGTCGCCGGCGAAGTACCAGCCCTGCTCGGCGAAGCGTGACCAGTAGGTCTCCCGGAACCGTTCCTCGTCGCCCCAGATACCGCGCAACATCGACGGCCACGGCTGGTCGAGGACGAGATAGCCCTGCTCCCCGGCGCCGACGGGCTTGCCCTGGTCGTCGACGATGTTCGCCGAGATGCCGGGCAGCGGTGCCATCGCAGAGCCGGGCTTGGTGGTGGTCACTCCGGGTAGCGGGGAGATCATGATGGCGCCGGTCTCGGTCTGCCACCAGGTGTCGACGATGGGCGCCTTGTCGCCGCCGATGACCTCGCGGTACCACTTCCATGCCTCGGGGTTGATCGGTTCGCCGACGGAGCCGAGCAGCCGCACCGAGCTCAGGTCGTGGGCGTCGGGGATCTCGCGACCCCACTTCATGAAGGTGCGGACCAGCGTCGGCGCGATGTAATAGATGGTGACGCCGTACTTTTCGATGATCTCGAAATGACGATGCTCGTTGGGGGAGTTGGGGGTGCCCTCGTAGACCACCTCGGTCGCACCGTTGCTCAGTGGTCCGTAGACGAGGTAGGAGTGTCCGGTCACCCAGCCGATGTCGGCGCCACACCAGAAGACGTCGCGGCCTTCCTTGTGGTCGAACACGTAGTGGAAGGTGTACGACGCCTGGGTGAGGTAGCCGCCGGAGGAGTGCACGATGCCCTTGGGCTTGCCGGTGGTGCCCGAGGTGTAGAGCAGGAACAGTGGGTGTTCGGCGTCGAAGGCCTCGGGCTCGTGCGTCGTCGACTGTTCGTCGACGGTGTCGTCCCACCACACGTCGCGCCCCTCGACCCACGGCAGATCGGGATCGTCGTTGGTGCGGCGCACCACCAGGACCTTCTCCACCGACTTCGCGGCGTCGTCGCCGGTGCCGAGCGCTTCGTCGACGGCGGTCTTGAGGGGGGCGGGCTTGCCGCGACGGTACTGTCCGTCGGTGGTGATGACGAGCTTGGCTTCGGCGTCGTCGACGCGCGAACGCAGTGCGCCCGAGGAGAACCCGGCGAACACCACCGAATGCGTCAACCCGAGCCGGGCGCAGGCGAGCATCGAGACGATGGCCTCGGGGACCATCGGCATGTAGATCGCGACGCGGTCGCCTGCGACCAGTCCGATCGAGGCGAAGTAGTTGGCGGCTTTGGACACCTCGTCCTGCAGCTGGGCGTAGGTGAGGTCGCGGGTGTCGCCGGGCTCGCCGACCCAATGGATCGCGACCCGATCGCCCTTGCCCGCGGCGACGTGTCGGTCGACGCAGTTGTAGGCCACGTTGAGCCGGCCGCCGACGAACCACTTGGCGAACGGTGCGTCCGTCCAGTCCAGGATCTGGTCGAAATCGGTGACCCAGTCCAGCCGGCGGGCCTGCTCGGCCCAGAACTCCAGACGATCCGCGTCGGCCCGGTCGTAGAGCTCCGCCCCGGCATTGGCCTGCGCGACGAAGTCCTCCGACGGCGGATATCCCTGGGCGGACGAAGTGGTGGCGGGAGTCATCGGTGAGGCGACCTTTCACTGTCGAGGAGACGATGTGGATGCGTGCTGTGGTGTGTGCATGCTGGGTGCCCGCACACTGGCGTGACGTGCACTCATACTGGTTACTCATTGTGAGGGTAGTCACGTTGGAAGCTCGTTGCAGGTGCCGTCGGCCGGGCCCCGGAGTTCCGCGACGAATGGTCCCATGGACACGACGAGTGGTGCACGACGCCGATCGTCGTCACCGGGCGGACGGCGGCCGACCCCTCATCACTATCGTGGGAAGGCGTGACCTCTGATCCGCTCGCGCCGCTGCTCGATCTGCCCGGTGTGCGCGACGCCGCCGACCGTGCACGCGACGCCCTGAGCGCGGTACATCGTCATCCGGCGAACCTCCGCGGATGGGACAAGACCGCGACCGAGGCGTCCTGGCGGGCCGGCCGATCCTCGGCGGCGATCGACGGTGGCAGCGTGGAACTGCGTCGCGACGGCGACTTCGACGATCCGCTGCTGGCCGGCGCGATGCGCGTGGCCCAGGCCCTCGACGGCGATGCCCTCGATCAGCTCACCGGGGTCTTCCGTCGGGCTCCTGCGCAGGCATTCGCGCGGCTGCACATGCTCGCCGCCGCCGATCTCGTCGCCGACCCCGACGAGCTGGGCCGCCCGAGCGCGCAGGCCGGAGTCGCCGGACGCCTCGATCTGCTCGGCCAGCTGGTCACCGGCGCCACGTCGGTCCCGGCGCCGGTGCTCGCTGCCGTGGTCCACGGCGAATTGCTCGGAGTCGGCGCGTTCCCCACCGCGAACGGAGTGGTGGCGCGGGCGGCCTCGCGGTTGGTGTGCACGTCGTCGGGCCTGGATCCGCACAACCTCGGCGTCCCGGAGGTGACGTGGCTGCGTCGCCTCGACGACTACCGCTCGTTGTCGGCGAGGTTCGCCGACGGTGACCCGACAGGTGTGGGCGCCTGGATCGTGCTGTGCTGCGAAGCGCTCGAGGCCGGTGCCGGCGAGGCCCGCTCGATCGCCGACGCGGCGCGCGCAGGCTAGCTCTGCCGTCCCGTTCCCTGAGGTGCGAGCGCGCCCGTGTCCGTCCCGTTCCCTGAGGTGCGAGCGTAGCGAGCCTCGAAGGGTATCCCCCGCACGAAAACAGAAGCGGCAAGCGAACTCTCAGTCCCGCACGACACCTGGACAATACAATGCGGGCGGCCGCTCGGCCGGATGAAACCGGCCGGGTTGCCGCCCGCATAGCACGGACTCAAGTTACCAAGCGTGCTCGGTGGGTTGTGTGAATCGCCTCGGCGAGGGACCGCGGTACTGGTCGGTACGCCCCGATGTGAACCATTTACGAATGACGGTGCCGTGCAATCGAATCGAGCTTCATCGGATCGATTCGTTCCGTCTCACAGACCAGTTGGTCCGTTCCGATCGGATCGATTCGTCCGGCCCGACGGGGAACTCCTCATGTTCCCGCATACGGCCCGTTGATGGCCATCGGCTTGCCCTTGCCAGCCTACGATGTCGCAGGCGCACAACGCTTTTGCCTTATTGCGGCGTGCTCCGCGTGGGTGCTTGCCGCCCGTGCTGGGAAGCGCTCGGCGTGGGGGTCCGCTCCTTCTCTTCCGGATCGGACTTTGCCTTCCGAGATTCCGTAACACCTTTTGTACACCGTGACCGCGGTCACATCAAGGGCCTTTCGCACCAACATTCGGTGGTGTTCGTAGGAGTCTCAGGTGCGACGTGGGCGATGCCGCCGATGCAGGAACGAGTGCATTCCGACGCCGCTGACGGCCGCCACGCCGGCGCCGATCGCCAGGGCGGCGGCCGCCCGCGACGACGGCGTGGGGATCCGTCTGCGGAGCGGCACCGGGCGATTGAAGCCCAGCACCGGCCAGCCTCGATCGGCTGCCTGCTTGCGGAGTTGCCGATCCGGATTCACCGCGACGGGGTGGCCGACCGCGGTGAGCATGGGTAGGTCGGTGATGGAGTCGGAGTACGCGTGACACTCGGCGAGGTCGTAGCCACGGGCCTCGGCGAGGGTGGCCATCGCGGCCGCCTTGTGCTCTCCGTAGCAATAGAACTCGAGCTCGCCCGTGTAGTGACCGTCGACGACCTTCATCTCGCTGGCCTCCACGTGGTCGACCCCGAGGAGATCGCCGATCGGCTCGACCATATCGCGACCGGAGGCCGAGATCAGGACGACGTCGTGTCCGCGCGCTTGATGGCCGGCGATCAGTTCGGCGGCCTCGGCGAAGATCAACGGATTCACGATGTCGTGGAGGGTCTCGTTGACGATCGCCCGCACCTGCTCCACGTCCCACCCGCGGCACATGTCGGTCACGTGCCGACGCAGGTTCTCCACCTGATCGTGGTCGGCCGCCGTCACGAGGAACAGGAACTGGGCATAGCTCGACTTCAGCACCGACCGCCGATTGATCAGTCCCTCGTCGAAGAACGGTCGAGAGAATGCGAGCGCGCTCGACTTCGCGATGACCGTCTTGTCGAGATCGAAGAAGGCCGCGACGCGGCGTCGGTCGTTCAGACGTGGTACCGAAGGTGGCGACCCGGTCGCCTTCGGTGAGGTGTCCGTCACCCAGTCAGAGTACGGTCTGACACGCCGTCGGCGATAGCCCCGATGCAACGTCATTGCATCGTGAATGCGCAGGCAGCGATATAAAAATGTGACCTCGGATCGATCTTTGTTGTGGTTGCAATCAACGAAATCTCGTGTGTATAGTCGGCCGTAACCGGTTAATACCGGTGCCTTTCAGCCCGACCCCCCGGGGCTGAAACGCGATGACCCCGGCCTCCTCCCCCCCTGGCCGGGGTCGTCCTCTGTCTGGGGTCGGTTTCACCTCGGCAGCAACCATCTCTCGCGGGTATTCGGCGGTTTTCCGAAAACTGGGACGCTTGACCAAGCACTTGCTAGGTTCTGGGCGGACGTCAGCCGAATGGGGGAGTGGGTATGTCGATCGGTACAAGGACACGGGTGGGATTGATCGGTTCGGTGGTCGCCTGTGTGGTGGCCGTCGTGTTGGGCGCGGGCACTGCTCACGCCGCCCCGCCATCACCACCGACGCCGCTGCCGGAGACCTACAACTTCTTCTCCGGTATCCCGGCCGAGCTCTCGCATCCCGGCGGTTCCCTGCCCGGCTCCAACGATTTCAGCTGCAAGCCCACGGCGCAGCATCCTCGACCGGTGGTACTCGTGCACGGAACGGGTGGATCGCAGCAGACCAACTGGGGTGCGTACGTGGCGATGCTGGCCAATCGTGGGTATTGCGTCTTCGCGCTCACCTACGGCGCACTGCCGGGGGCTCCGTGGCCGGTGTCGGCGATCGGGGGCATGACACCCATCGAGGGCAGCGCCGGCCAGCTCTCCCGATTCGTCGACAAGGTGCTGGCAGGTACGGGCGCGAAGACCGTGGATCTCGTCGGGCACTCCCAGGGCACGTACATGCCCACCTATTACCTGAAGAACCTGGGCGGTGCGGGCAAGGTCAGCAAGTACATCTCGCTCGCACCCCTGTGGCGGGGCACCTTCGGTGGCACTCCGCTGACCGGCCTCACCGACGCGCTGCTGGGCGGCCGGGATCTGCCGATCTGTGCCGCGTGCGGCCAGATGACCGCCGGATCGGCCTTCAACCGGGAGATCTGGCGCGGGGGGAGCCCGTACGTCAAGGGCGTCGACTACACGAACATCTCGACCCGCTACGACGAACTCGTCCTGCCGTACACCAGCGGACAGGTTCCCGGCCGCGCGGGCGAGAAGGTCCGCAACATCGTCGTCCAGGACACCTGCGCGGCCGACCACAGCGATCATCTCGCGCTCGCCGGCTCGCGGCGTGCCGCGTACATGGTGCTCAACGCCCTCGATCCGCGGCATCCGGTCCGCGTCCCGTGTGAGTTCGTGCCCCCTTTCACGGGCTGACGGCACCGGTCGCCCGCAAACCGGGTCATTCGCAATCCGGGTCATCCACAAATCCGAGAGATTCCACAGATCGGGCCGTCGCGCCGCCGACACCCCCGTCGAGGGGCGATGTCGCAGCATGATCGGTCCATGACCGACGAACTCCTCGCCCTGGTGGGTCCCGACCTCTCCGACGACGTCGCCCGGTGTGCGGCCGCGGCGGGATATCGGATGCTGCGCGCCGACCCCGAACACTGCCGCCGGGAGTGGCTGCGTGCGGATGCGGTGGTCGCCGATGCGAACGCGACGCGGGTGCTGGCCGAACTCGGGCCACCGCGGCGCGCGGGGGTCGTCATGGTCACCGACGGCGAACCCGCAGCAGACATCTGGCGGTCGGCGATGGGTCTCGGTGCAGATCGGGCGGTGTCGTTGCCCGCCGAGGAATCCATACTCGTCGGACTCCTCACCGATCTCCGATCACCGCTCGCCACCCCGGCGGGCGCGGTCGCCGTGATCGGCGGACACGGCGGCGCGGGCGCGACGACCCTGGCGGCCGCAGTGGCCCTGACCGCGGCCGACGAGTCCGCACACGTACTGCTCTTCGATGTCGACGAATTCGGTGC
The DNA here is from genome assembly GCF_049844895.1 of Gordonia sp. DT101. Lineage (NCBI taxonomy): Bacteria > Bacillati > Actinomycetota > Actinomycetes > Mycobacteriales > Gordoniaceae > Gordonia > Gordonia sp. DT101. The sequence continues at coordinate 35,859 of NZ_JBNCLX010000002.1, forward strand.
GGGTATCGACCTCACTCTCGGGATCGAGGGCCGTACCGGACTCCGCTGGCAGGACCTGACCCTGGCCGGCGGCGCGGTCCGGGCGCAATCGCTGCACAGTGCATTGCCGCAGGTGAACGACAGGCTGTCGGTGCTCGCGCCCCGCCGCGACAGCCGGCTGCGGATCAGCGTCGAGGCGGTCGTCGCGACGATGGACGCCGGTCGCGTGAACGGCGACACCGTGGTGGTCGACCTGCCCCGCACGGCCGGCCCGGTGACCGATGCCGTTCTCGATTCCGTCGATCTCGTCGTGCTCGTCACCGCCGCAGGTGTGCACGGGGTGGCGTCGTCGCGGACCGTCGCCGCCCGGCTGGCCGAGCGCGGGGTCGCGGCGGCGCTGGCGGTCCGGGGTCCGGCGCCGAGCGGGCTGCGCGCCGCCGAGGTGGCCTCCGCCGTGGGCCTGCCGTTGCTCACCGCATACCGATCCGATCCCGGACTGCCGGGCCGGATGGAATCCGGAAGGTTGCGGGTTCCGCCGCGCAGCCCGCTCGGTCGCGCGGCGCGGGCGGTCTGCCGCAAGGTGGGGGCGGCCGTACGGCTCGCGGCGTGAACGGCCCGCACGATGCGCTGCTCGACCGTGTGCGTGACCGGCTGGCGACGCAAGCTGTCGAGCCCACGGCGGAGGTCATCGCCGACGCGATCCGCTCGGAGTCGCGGGGCATGCTCGGCGACACGGACCTCCTTGCCGCTCTGCGTTTTCTGCAGACCGAGTTGATCGGAGCGGGGCGGCTCGAGCATCTCCTGGCCGAACCGGACGTCGCCGACATCCTCGTCGTCGGCGCCGAGCGGGTCTGGGTCGATCGGGGAAATGGGCTGCAGCGCACCGATATCCGGTTCGACGACGAAGCGGCGGTCCGCCGTCTCGCGAGCCGGCTGGCGCTCAGTGCGGGAAAGCGGCTCGACGACGCGCAGCCCTGGGTCGACGGCCAGCTCGCCGACCTCGGGCGGCGCGGCCATGCGGTCCGGCTGCATGCGGTGATCCCACCGGTGGCCACCGATGGAACCTGCATCTCGCTCCGAGTCCTGCGCACCGCGACCCGGAACTTCGACGAACTCGTCGCGCTCGGCGCCGTCCCCGACGAGGCGGTGGACGCCTTGCGCGCCATGCTGCGCGCACGACTCGCGTTCCTCATCGTGGGCGGGACCGGATCGGGTAAGACCACACTCCTCGGCTCGCTGATCGGTGAGATGGATGCGGCCGAACGGATTCTCTGTGTCGAGGACGCGCTCGAACTCGACCCGCCTCATCCGCACATCGTGCGTCTGGTCGCCCGGACGCCGAATGTGGAGGGGGTGGGCGAGGTCCCGGTGCGGGCCCTGGTGCGGCAGGCGCTCCGGATGCGACCGGATCGGATCGTCGTGGGTGAGGTCCGCGGTGCGGAGGTGATCGATCTGCTGACGGCGCTGAACACCGGACACGAGGGATGTGCCGGCACCCTGCACGCCAACTCGACGTCGGAGGTCCCGGCACGGATGGAGGCGCTCGCGGCGCTCGGCGGGATGGCGCGCGACGCGCTGCACAGCCAACTCGCGGCGGCGGTTCACGTGGTGCTGGGCGTCGCGCGAACGCCAGGTGGCTCGCGCGGCCTGACCGAGATCGGCCTGGTGTCCCGCGACCACGACGGCTTCGTGCACATCCGACCCGTGTGGATGCGCGCGCACGGATTCACCGACGAGATGGCGGGATTCGATGCGTTGGTGCGTTCCCGGACGCACCGATGATCGCGGTCATCCTGGCGCTCGCGGCCGCGGTGCTCTGGTGGCCGGCGACCCACGCCCAGTACCGGCTGGTGACGCTCACGCCGGGAACATCGCGGGCGCGGAGTGTTCCGTGGCAGGCAACGGTCGCCGTCGGCGCCCCGGTGGCGGCAGCCGTGATCGTCGGGTTCCATGCGGCGATCGCGACGGCGTTGGTGTCCGCGACGGTGATGTGGCGACGGCACCGCGTGCAGCGGCTTCGCTCGCGCGACGGGGAGACCTCCGATCTGCTGCTGGCGCTGTCGGTGATGACGGCCGAGCTGTCGGTCGGTGCCCCGCCCGCGCCGGCGTGTGCGGCTGCGGCGCGGGAACTCGGCGTCGGGCAGCCCAGGTCGCCGGTTGCCGACGGCCTCACGATGATGGCCGGACGGGCCGAACTCGGCGGAGAGGTGATGCCCGACGTCGAGGCGTCCGACCAGCTCTCCTGGCATCGCGTGGGGGTCGCTTGGCAGACCGCCGACCGGCACGGTCTGCCGATGATCGAGTTGGTGGAATCGGTGCGGGCCGATCTGCTCGCACGCAGGCAGTTCGCCACCCGGACCCGAGCCGGACTCGCCGGCCCGCGGGCCACCGCGGCAGTGCTTTCCGGGTTGCCGGTCATCGGCATCCTGCTGGGCGAGCTCATGGGTGCGCACCCCATCGGGGTGCTCCTCGGGAGTGGACTGGGTGGGGTCCTGCTCATCGTGGGCACGGCGTTGTCGGTGGCCGGGCTCGTGTGGTCGGAGCGGATCACCGATCGGGTGCTCGACCGATGAGCGTCTTTTCGCTGAGCACCTTTTCGCTGAGCACCCTTGTCGCGGTGGGTGCGGCACTGTGGGTGTGGCCTGCTCCGGGCTGGGCACTGCATCGGGTGGTGGGCGATCCGGTGTCGGTGATGGGCGAGCACGATTCTGCGCATCCGCGGCCCGGTCCCGACGACCCGTTCGCGGTCGCCGCGTCCTTCGATCTCTTCGCCGTATGCCTGCGCGCCGGGATGCCGATCGCCGCGGCGGCGGGCGTGGTCTCGCGTTCCGCGCCGCCCGGACTCGCCCGTCCGTTGGCGTCGGCGGCCGAACTCCTGGGGCTCGGCGCCGACCCCGAACACGCCTGGCGTCGTCAGCGGCCGCCCGCCGCCGAGGGCCGGAGACCCACGGGGAAGGAGGTAGACGCCGACCGGTTCGAGGCGCTGGCGACGCTGGCGCGGCGTTCGGCGCGGTCCGGGTCGTCGCTCTCCGGAGGTTTGACCGAACTGGCCGACAGCACGCGCAGAGAGGCGCACGACGATGCGCTGGCGGCCGCCGAACGCGCGGGTGTCGCAATCAGCGGTCCGCTCGGACTGTGCTTTCTCCCGGCATTCGTCTGCCTCGGGATCGTGCCGGTGGTTGTCGGCCTCGCCGGATCCGTCCTCGGCGGCTGATCGATGGATTCATTGTCGCGCAGTGGATCCGAACCGTGATCTGCTGCGTCTTATCTGTGACACGCAAGGTGCGTGGCCAGGGGAGGTCAGAACATCATGTCCGACAGAATCTTTCGACGTCCGATCGTGCGATTGCAGGCCGAGGTGTTGCGGGTCGTCGCCGACGACGAGGGGATGAGTACGGCGGAGTACGCGATCGGCACCATCGCCGCCGCGGCCTTCGGGGCGATCCTCTACACAGTCGTGACCGGTGACAACATCGTCAGTGCCCTCACCGGCATCATCGGCAAGGCCCTGAACACCTCGGTGGGCTGAGGCGGTGCTCGGTCTGGTGATCGCATTGCGGCGCCTGTGGCGTGACGAGCGTGGCATGGTCACCGTCGAGGGCGCGTATGCCATCGCGGCGATCGTGGCCACCGTGGTCCTCGGCATCACCGCGGTGGTCGGTGCCACGGTGCAGATCCGGTGTACCGACGCGGCCCGCGAGGCCGCCCGACTGGCCGCTGCCGGGGACGCCGCCGCCCAAGACGTCGCTGCTCGGGTGGTCGGGCGGACCGCGCAGATCACCATCACCGGCACCGACACCCGCGTCGAGGTCGTCGTGCGGTCGTCGATCCCGTTGCTGCCGAAGGTGGCGGTGTCGGCCCGGGCGGTGGCGGCGAAGGAGCCCGACGACGACGCGCCGGCCCAGGCATCCCCGCCGTGATCCGGATGTGGCGCGACGACCGGGGTTTCGCGACCGTCGCCGGGGCGTTCGCGATCGCAGCGATCGCGGCGACGGTGGTCACCCTGCTGTACGTCGGAGCTGCGGTCGTCGCCCGGCATCGCGCGCAGTCGGCCGCCGATCTCGCGGTGCTCGCCGCGGCGCAGCAGCAGGTGGCCGCCGAGCCGGATCCGTGTGCCGCTGCGCGCCGGATTGCCGCTGCCCAGGACGTCGGTGCCGAGGTCGAGCGGTGCGTGGCGGAGGGTGCCGACATGTTGGTGACCGTGGCGGTTCCGGTCCAGCTCGGACCGTTCGGTGTCCATCGCGCGCAGGCCGTCGCGCGGGCCGGCCCGGTGGGGTGAGGGCGACTGCAGCATGAGTCATTTGTCCACACTGTTCCGATTTCCTGGCATCGAGATACGGACCACGGTCCAGACTTCGAAATTGTCCGACATGTGTCGGTTCGTTTCTGTTGTCAAGGAGAGCTACATTGCACGTCCTCAGCCGCCCACAGCTGCGCCCATACCTGTTGGCCGGAGTGTCGCTGGTCAGCGCGACCGCGATCGCCGCCACCCCGTTCGCCATGTCCGGAGCGCCGTCGCTGACGAATGACCTCGGAGCACAGGTACACAGCGTCGTCTCACCCAACGTCCGGTTGAGTTCGTTCGCGGCCTATCAAGAAGCCATCGAGCATGCGATCACCAATCTCGAGGGCATCGCCGCGACGTCGGATGCCCGGGGAGCGCTCCCGATCCTGCGTCAGATCCTCGAGAACCAGTCCGCCAACGGCCAGACCCTGATCAGCGGTCTGCAGTCCGCCGGCACGGCTCTCACCACCTCCTTGAACGACGATGTTCCCGGTCTCCTCGAAGCGGCCTCGACCGCGCTCCGGGGCGGCGACGTCGCCACGGCCCTCAACAGCGTGCTGACGGCGGTGATCCTCCCGATCTTCTCCGCGATCAACCCGGTGTCGGGTGAGCTCATCCCCGCCATCCAGCAAGCGCTCGCCGCACCGGTGGAGAACCTGGCCCGGGTCATCAACGAGCAGGTGCCGAACATCGCGCTCAACGCCGGCCTGGCCCTCGTCGGCCCGATCTACGGCGGGGTCGGCGGTCTGGGCGCCGCGATCCAGGGCGTCATCGACGCGGCTCAGAGCGGGGGCGGCGCAACGGAGATCGTCGACGCCCTCGCGAAGGCGCCGGCGGTGATGCTCGACGGCCTCCTCAACGGCGGCTACGGTCCCAACCTCGGGCCGCTCATCGGCCTCGACATCCCCGGCCTGACGATCTACGCCGGGGGACTGCTGGGCAATGGTGGCGCGACCGCGGACGGCGGCCTGATCATGCCGGGCACGCTGGCGTCCCTGCAGGGCATCCAGCAGAGCATCCTGTACGGCATCACCCCGCCGGCCACCGCGACCCTTGCCGGTCTGCGATCGGCGGCAGACACCGACACGGCAGGGGGTGACGACGCCACGATCGAATCATCCACGGACAGCAGCGAATCGGCGGCACCGTCGGCCGGCGACGCATCGGAATCGGCCGACGCCTCGACTGCCGACGCCTCGACTGCCGGGGACTCGACTCCCGCAGATTCGACGACTGCCGACTCGAGTCCCGCAGATTCGACGACTGCCGACTCGACTCCCGCAGATTCGACGACGGCGGAATCGACCACGGCGGAATCGACCACGGCCGACTCGACCACGGCGGAATCGACCACGCCGGGCGCCGGGACCACCACCGACGGCCACGCAGCCGAGTCGTCTGCGGACACCGCCGGATCGTCGTCGGACAGTTCGGGTTCGGCTTCCACGGATGTCGACGCCTCGGGTTCGGCCGCATCCACCGGAACGTCGAACTCGTCGTCTGACGGCTCCTCGTCGAGCGATTCGGATTCGAGCAGCACGAGCGCGGCCGCCTAGACACCCAGGTCGCAGCAGCATCAGAAGAGTCCGTCCCGTCGGCCACCGAGGTCGTCGGGGCGGACTCTCCGCGTCGTCGGACGATATTGACCCGCCGGCGTGGCGTGAATTAGCGTTCATCCACGGAAGGCCAGGTCAAACGTGGCCCTGGCGGGGGAGACGGACGAGTTGTCAGCAGATGTTGTCGACGGGCGATGTCGCGGCGACTCACCCGCGCCGGTGGGCCGCACGGGCGACGTGGACCGCATCTGTGAGCTGCTGGCCACGATCATCGACGGGTCGAGCGGGTCACTCGCCGTCGTCGGGGAGCCGGGGATCGGGAAGACCGAGATCCTCACCAGCGCGGCCGGGCTCGGCGAATCCCGAGGTTACCGTGTGCTGCACGCAACGGGTGTCGAGTTCGAGACCGACATCGATTTCGCGACGCTGCAGGAACTGCTGCTCCCCGTGGTCGACAGTCCGAGGGCGACCGGCCGGTCCTGGGCAGTGACATTGCGGGCAGCTCTCGGCCTCGACGACGACGCGACCTCCGACATCACCGCCGTGTTGCGAGCGACGACGAGCTCGATCCGGGAGCTCACCGCCGATGCACCCGTGCTGGTCATCGTGGACGACCTGCACTGGGCCGACGCAGCGAGCCGCGCGGTGCTCGACGGCCTGGCCGGCCTCGAGCTCGACCGCGTCGGCATCCTCACGGCCACGCGTGACCGCGGTATGTCGGGCCGCAACGAGATGACCCTCGGCCCCCTCGATGATGCCGACGGGGCATCGCTGCTCGACGCCATTCGCCCATCGCTCGCACCGTCGGTGCGGGCGCGACTACTGGCCGAGGCACAGGGCAACCCGCTCGCGCTGGTGGACCTGCCCGCGGCGCTCTCGGCCGAACAGCACTCGGGTATCACGCCTGTGCCGCGGCTGCTGCCACTGACTCATCGGCTGCGCGATGCGTTCGCCCCGCAGCTCGCCTCGCTGAGTGCCGAGGTCAGACTTCTCCTCCTCCTGCATGTTCTCCAACCGACCGCATCGCGGGCCGATCTCGCCGGGGCGTTCCCGGATGGATCGGCGACGCGTGCCATCGTCGACGCGGCCGACGCCGGCGTGATCGCCATCGCCGGAGTCGGCGCCGAAGCCCGGATCAGACTGTCCCATCCGCTGCTCGGGTCTGCGCTGTTCGCCGACTCCACGCCGCAGGAACGCACGAACGCACACCGTCGGCTCGGCAGATTGCTCGCCCACACACCTCACGAGGTGACCGGGCCCGGCGCGTTACACGTGGTCGGCCACCATGACGAACCCCTCGCATCGCATCTCGAGCGTTCTGCGGAGGCCGCGTTCCGAGAGGGAGACTGGACGGAGGCACTCACGCTGCTCACCCGCGCCGCGGGCCTCACACCGACACCGCCCGACCGGGCCCGACGGCTCGCGCGTGCCGCCTACATCGCAGCCGGTTCCGATTCGTCCATCGCACTCCGGCTGATCGACGAGATCCGGGGGTTGGACCCCGGTTTCACCCAGTCGCTCACCGCAGCCTGTGCAGCCGCGACCGTGATCGCCAGTGGCCACGACGGCGACATCGACATGGCTCACCAGATCCTCGTGCGGGCGATCGACGGATACGCCCATCACACGGATCCGGCGGACGAGGCGCTCGTGGAGGCGATCGGTGAACTGCGGTGGGTCTGCTGGCTGGGTGGACGAGCAGAGCTGTGGCCCGCGTATTACCGGGCTCTCGATCGACTGACCCCCCGTCCCCCGATCGTCGCCGACCTCGCGAGTCGTACATCTCTCGATCCCGCCCGCACCACCGCGACGACGTTGCACGAGGTCGACGCACTGATCCGCGGAATGCATGCCGAGACCGACCCCGTCCAGGTCATCCAGATCGCCGAGATGGCGGTCACGTTCGACCGGTTACCCGATTGCCGTGTGGCGCTCGACCGAATCGTCGACGCCGCCGAACACCGTGGTCCCGTCCTCCCGGCGATCTGGGCACTGCTCATGATCGCTCGCGACGGGCGTAACCGCGGAGACTGGCAGACCGGCGTCGACGCCGTCGATCGCGCACGCCGGCTGGCCAACGGCGCGGATTACAACCTGCTCCTCTGGGCCGCGGACTACGAGATGGCATGGCTCGCGGCCGCGCGGGGAGATCGGGCATCGATGGCGGTGCTCACCGACGCGATGGCGGCATGGGCGATCCCTCGCCGGGCGACCACGGTCATCGCCTGCGTCGAGCATGTGGAGACGACGGCAGCGGCTGGGCGTGGCGACGCCGAAGGTGTGCTGGCGCATGCCACATCGATCAGTCCGATCGGTGAGTTCGCCTCGCATGCGTGGATGGCGATCTCAGTGGCCCTCGACGTCGTGGACGCCGCGGTACGGCTACGACGACCGGATCTCGCCCGCGCACACGTCGATGCGATGGACCGCATCGAGTACGGCAGGTTGTCGCCGCGACTGGCCATGATCCACCTGACCGCCCACGCCCTGATCGCCGATGACGAGCAGGCTCGCGCACTGTACCGGCAGGCGCTGGCGGTCCCGAACGCGACGACGTGGCGATTCGACCACGCCCGTGCCCAACTCATGTTCGGTGCGCACCTGCGCCGCCATCACGAGGCAGCGGCGTCGCGGCCCCTGCTGGCGGAAGCACTCGCCACGTTCGATGGTCTGGGCGCCCGGCCGTGGTCGGACCGGACTCGCGCGGAACTCGAGGCGACCGGAGCCACCCGGGTGGTGGTGACCGAGGCGATGGCCCGATCCCTCACCCCGCAGGAACGGCACATCGCGGAACTGGCGGCACAGGGCATGAGCAACAAGAAGATCGCGGAGCGCCTCGCGATCTCGCATCGCACCGTCGGAAATCATCTCCACAAGGCCTACCGCAAGCTCGACGTCGCCTCCCGCGGCGGTCTCCGGGACGCGCTATGCGTGCCGAACACCGGGCACGCCGGCCGCATCGTCGGATCGGAGCGAATCTCGTAGTCCGGCACGGGAATGGACGCCGAGCGTCGCATAGACACGGGACAGGTGCGAACCGACGGTGCTCGGGGACATGTGGAGGACACCGCCGATCTGGCGGTTCGACAGCCCGGTGGCGGCCAGCTCGGCGACCCGGCGACCAATGGGGGATACCTGGTCAGTGTTGTGCAGCAGGTGATCTCCTGCGTCGATCGCGCCCAGGCGCCGGAGTTCCTCGCGTGCCTGTGTGAGCCACGGTGCCGCACCGAGGTACCGGAACGTCACGGCCGCCGCGCGGAGTGCTCGACGCGCCTGTGTCGCAGAACCCTGTGCACGAAGTGCACGTCCACGGCTCAGCTGGATGCGCGCGAGGTCGAACGGCCACCTGTCGGCCTCCGGCATGGTCACTGCGCGTTGGTAATACAGATCGTCATCGGAGATGATGGCCAGTGCGCCCGCGTACAGCAAGGTCCGGCGATCCGCCGCGGAGCGGCCGTCCACAGGGCGCGCGGAGACGATGGCTCGGAGGGACTCGATGTCGTCGCGGGTGCCGGCCAGCACCGCCGCCTCGGCGAAGTCCAGGGCGGTCCGGTCGTCGAATTCGATGACGGCACCGAATCCGTCGGTGCCGGGAATCATCCGGAGAAGCCGGTACGCCCGGCGCGGCCGGCCCGCGCCGAGCGCGATCACCGCCCGACAGTGCAGGGCCCGCCAGTGCAACGCAGCGGAGCCACGGTCGTCCGCCCACCCCTGTAGGAGGGTGACGGCCGATTGCGCCATCTGTTCCTCACCGCGATAGGCGGCGAGCAACGCGCGCGAGTGTCGTAGCCACGGCTCGGCATACATCCGATAGTCATGTGTCTCACAGAGGTTCAACGCTTGGCGGGTCACCTGTTCGACCGCTTTCCAGTTCCCGGAGCCCAGGCCGTCCGCGGCGAGCAGCGCGCCCGCGTAGACGACCGAGGCGAACGGGCTGTGCTCGTCGGCCCAGAGTCGCTGCAGGGCGTTGCGCCACCAGAAGCGGCGATCACGGCCACGGGTGACAAAGGCGATGCGCACCACCGCCGACGGATCCGTGGTGAACGCCAGGTTCTCGATCAGCTGATCGGCGTGTGCGTCGAGGTCGGCATCGTCGAACGCGGAGTGGGATTCCAGACGTGCGGCGAGTACGGCCCACGGTGGGGTTCGGGCGACGTCGGCCTCCACCACGGCACGGAAGTCGTGCCAGTGCTCGCGCTGATTGCCGAACCAGCACAACAGGTACAGCGCCCACAATGCCTCCTCGAACACCCAGCGTCCGATCTCGTGTCGACGGTCCCCGATCGCGTCGACGAGTCGTCGATGGATGTCGGCGATCCCTTCACTACCGTGAAGTGCCACATACGATGTGGCGATGACGGCCTCGAGTGAGTGGTCCGACCGCGGGTCGGCGCCCAGCGCCTGTCCGAGTAGGTGGCCCAGTGCCGGCAGGTCTCCGGTGACGTCGGCGGAGAGGCACGCGGCCGCGGCCAGCCGTCGCGCCCGCGCCGACGGTTCGGTCGACGTCTCCACCGCGCGCTCGAGCACGAAGGCGGCCGCCCGGGCATCACCGCGCCGCATCGCCCGGATCGCCACACTGTCGAGAAGGCGTGCGACACCGGGGTGATCGGCGGCGTTGACGGTGTCCGCGTGGTCGACGGCGGGCAGACGCGAGAGTTCGGCCGATGCCTGTTCGATGAGGGTTCGGGGGTTGCCCGCGACGGTGTCGACCACGTGTGCGCGCACTGTGTCGGGCAACATCGGCAGCTGGTCGCGCAGCACGCGGTGCGCGGCCGATGCGGATAGTGGGCCGAGGTGCCACGACTGATCGACGTAACGTTCGACGAACACGCCCTCACCCGGAGGCGCGGCGGCCAGGATCGCCACCGGTTCGGAGCGCAGCCGGCGCGCGACGGAGGCCAGGATCTCGACGCTGGCACGGTCGATGTGCTGCGCGTCGTCGAGGGTGAGGAGCAGGGCGTCGCGGTGCGCCCGACGCCGGATGAGGTCGAGCACCGCGGCCGAGAGCGCCAGCCGCGACGGCGGCGCGCCGGGTACACCGCCCAGCGCGACCTGCAGGAGGTGTCGGCGGTCGCCGTCGAGTGCGAGGAGCGGGTCGTCGAGGGCGGCGACCACGGAACGTAGGGCGGGATATGGTCCGCCCCGGTGATCAGCGATGACCCGTACGACGGTGACCCCGGCGTCGATCGCCATCGATCCCGCCGCGCGGACGAGGCTGGTCTTGCCCGACCCGGGCTCACCGACGATGAGCGCCGACCCGCCGGATGGCGCCGTGACGAAGGCGCCGAGCGCGGACACGAGCTCGGAACGTCCATGCAGGTGGCGGGCGGGATCGGCCATGGACTCGCTTCGGGGAGAAGGACTGTTGCCGTCATATTACTGCCCGGTAGGTTGCGCCAATGACCGGATCCCCGATTGCCCCCGGATTGCTATGGCGTCCCGGTGCCGTAGGCCGCCCGGAAACGCCCGGCGAGATAGGTCAGTTCGCTCGGGAGATCGTAGAGATCCGGCGACACGATCCACTGGTAGCTGAGACCGAACACCGCCGAGCCGATGTCATTGGTGGCGCGATCGAGGTCGATATCGGCGCGGACCGAACCGTCGCGCAGTCCCTTTTCCAGTCCGGCGATTACCTTGGCGCGACCCTGATCGATGTTGTGCCGTACTCGGTCTCGCAGTGCCGAGGTCGCCTTGACGGCCTCGAAGGTCGCGACGAACATCGCACGCAGGAAGTCGGGGTCCTCGGCATGTAGCTGCTGGACGTGCGTGACATGCGAGATGGCCTGTTCGAGGCCGGGATCCCCGGGGTCGAGGTCCGGGGTGAGACGGCGGATGTAGTCGTGCTCGAAGAAAGCTTCGAGGATCGCCTCCTTGTTCCCGAACCGGGCGTGCACCATCGCCCGACTGTACCCGGCACGCCTGCCGATCTCGGCGGCCGTGGTTGCCTCCCAGCCTTTTTCGACGATGAGTTCGGCCGCGGCCTCGACCAGCCGACGGTTGGAGACCGCCACGCGCTGGGGTTGACTCATTCCTCGGGTGGGTGACGGCACCATTGCATATTAGACGCTCGACAACTAACTTGTGTGTTCAGTGTCGAGAACTTCATCGGAGGGGTGTGGGGCGTGAGCGATCCACGTGCGCTGGACGAACTGGGCTACTACCTGCTGGCCGGCGCCGGCGGGGAGGGGCCGGCCACCCTGATGGACGAGACCCGTGCGGGTGAGGCGCTGGGGCTGGGGACCGCATTCATCTCCGAACGCTGGAACGTCAAGGAGGCGTCGTCGCTGGTCGGCGCCGCGTGCGCGGTGAGCGATCGCATGCAGATCGCCACGGCGGCAACCAATCACAACACCCGTCACCCGCTGATCACCGCGTCGTGGGCGACGACGATGCACCGGCTCTCCGGTGGACGGTTCACTCTCGGGCTCGGTCGTGGGATCGCCGCGATGTACAAGGCATTCGGGGTCCCCGCGGTGACCACGGCGCAGATGGAGGATTTCGCCCAGGTGATGCGGCGACTATGGCACGGCGAGTTGATCTTCGGTCACGACGGCCCCATCGGGAAGTACGACCTGCTGTTCCTGGACCCGGACTTCGACGAGGACATCCGGCTGGCCGTGGTGGCCTTCGGTCCGCAGACCCTGGCCCTCGGCGGCCGTGAGTTCGACGACGTCATCCTGCACACCTATTTCACTCCGGAAACGTTGCAGCGCTGCGTACGAACAGTGAAGGAGGCCGCCGAGCAGGCGGGCCGTGATCCGGACAGTGTGCGCGTCTGGTCGTGCTTCGCGACCGTCGGAGATCATCTGTCCGAGGAGCTGCGGATGAAGAAGACAGTGGCGCGGCTGGCGACGTATCTACAGGGCTACGGCGACTTGCTGGTGAAGACCAACGATTGGGATCCGGCCGTGCTGCAGCATTTTCGGGACGATTCGGTGGTCCAGTCGATTCCCGGTGGGATCGATCACAAGGCGAGCGCCGATCAGATCGAGCACATCGCCACGCTCCTTCCCGACGAGTGGCTGGAGCCGTCGGCGACGGGGTCGCCGGAGCAGTGCGCCGCCCGCATCCGTCAGGAGTTCGAGTACGGCGCCGATGCGCTGATCATGCACGGCGCGACCCCCGCCGAGCTCGAGCCGGTGGTGACGGCCTACCGCGCGGGAGACAGGTGACCGACCATCAGGTGTCGTCCTCGCGCACCACGATCCGCTTCGGATACACGCGCCGCGAATGCGCGGGTGCGAATCCGATCTGACCGAAATCCACGGATTCGTCACCGCGATAGACGAGCTCAAAGGACATCAAGGTCGACGGGACGGCCATGTACCGCATCGCGGCCCGGACGAACGAGGTCCAGTGGATCAGCTCGCCTTCGGTGAGGAAACCACCCGCGACCGCCTGCGGTCGGCCGGGTTCGGCGGTGCCGGTCGCCAGGAAGACCTCACCCAGGCCCGCGGTGACCTGCGCCCCGACCATCGCACTCTGGAGATACCAATGTGCGCCCGCCACGACCGAGGAGTGATGTCCGCCGTGCTGAGCGGCGCACCAGGCGTAGTGGAGATCGAGCGCGTCGAGGGCCTCGTCTTCGCTGAAGAACACATCGCGCTCGCCGATGGTGGCGGGTAGTTCGTCGGCCTGCTCGGTCGGCCGGGCGAGCAAGAAGTACGCCGCCCGTGACGAGGCGATGGCGTGCGCGGGCTCGCGGCGACCCTCGGCACTGTCGTCAGTCATCACTCGAGTATTGCCGACTCAGCAGCGTCAGCACTGTGATCGCACCGTCCTTGTCGAGCGGGTCGTTGCCGTTTCCGCACTTCGGCGACTGCACGCACGACGGGCATCCGCTCTCGCACCGGCAACTCGACACGGCGTCACGTGTCGCGGCGATCCAGGTCTCGAACGCCGCGAATCCCCGGTCGGCGAAGCCCGCTCCACCCATGTAGCCGTCGTAGACGAAGACGGTGGGCAGACCGGTGTCGGGGTGCTGATTGGTCGAGAGCCCGCCGATGTCCCAGCGGTCGCAGGAGGCGACGAGTGGGAGCAGCCCGATCGCGGCATGCTCGGCGGCGTGCAGTGCTCCGGGGAACAGGCCGACGGGTATGCCGGCCTCCTCCAGCGCTTCCGGTGTGAGCGTGTACATCACCGCGCGGGTACTCAGCGTCTGCGGCGGCATGTCGAGTTCCACCGAATCGAGCACCTCGCCCGACAACAGCGTGCGGAGGTACCCGACCACCTGATGGGTCACGTCCACAGACACCAGTGCGACGGTCAGCGGACCGCAGGTGCGGCGTGCCACCACGTCGGTGATCGTCACATCGGTGGTCTCGCGGGCGGAGGTGGTCCAATCGGGTTCCTCCGGATGTGCCAGGGCCAGACCGTCGGTCAGGTCGAGCTCGTCGACGACGTAGGACTCACCCTGGTGGATGTGCAACGCGCCGGGGTGGACGGTCGACATGGCGCGGCCCGAGTCGACGGTGCCGAGTAGCTGGGAGGTGGTGGTGTCGACGATCAGGACCTGGCCGCCGATGCCCCCGCGGATGTCGATGTCGGCGTGTGGCTCGACGCCGGCCGCCACATACCAGCCCGCCTTGCGGCGCTTCAGCATCCCGTCGGCCGCCAGCCCCGCCGCCGCGTCGACGGCTCCCCATGCCTCGATCTCGCTGTCCTGCAGCGGCAGCTCGGCGGCAGCGCACAACAGGTGTGGGGTCACGATGTACGGATTGGTCGGATCGGTCACCGTCGCCTCGACCGGGCGCCCGAGCAGCGCCTCCGGGTGGTGCACGAGGTAGGTGTCCAGCGGATCGTCGCGGGCGACGAGCACCACCAGCGAATCCCCCGAGGTGCGTTGCCGTCCGGCGCGACCCGCCTGCTGCCAGAAGGAGGCGACGGTACCGGGATAACCGCCCACGATGACCGCGTCGAGACCACTGATGTCGACACCGAGTTCGAGCGCGTTGGTGGTCGCCACCCCGATGAGGTCGCCGTCGGAGATCGCCTGCTCCAGGCGGCGGCGGTCATCGGCGAGGTATCCGGCGCGATACGCCGCGACCCGCTCGACCAATTCCGGTGCGGTCTGCGACAACAGGTGACGTGCTTGGCGTGCGGTGAGCTCCACGCCGCGGCGACTGCGCTGGAAGCAGAGGGTTCGCGCTCCCTCGACGACGAAATCGGCCAGCAGCCGGGCGGATTCGGAGCCTGCCGAACGACGTACGGGCGCGCCGTTCTCGCCGGTCACGGCGGGCAGGAAGTCGGGCTCCCACAGCGCGACCGTACGTTCGCCGCGAGGTGAGCCGTCCTCGGTGACGGCGATCGCCGGTTCGCCGATCAAGCGGGTCAACGCTTCTGCCGGTTCGGCCATGGTCGCGCTGGTGCCGATCACCACCGGATTCCCGCCCGCAGATCGGGCGATCCGGAGCAGACGCCGCAAGACCAGCGCCGTGTTGGAGCCGAAGACGCCCCGGTAGTGGTGACATTCGTCGATCACGATGTAGCGGAGATGGCGGAAGAAGTGCCGCCATCGAGCGTGCCCGGAGAGAATGCCGATGTGCAGCATGTCCGGATTGGTGAAGATCCACCGTGAGTGCGCGCGTGCCCACTGCCTGATCTCCACATCGGTATCGCCGTCGTAGGCGCACGGCTGCAGATGGGTGAACTCCCGATGTCCGGTGAGTAACGAACTCACCGAACGGATCTGATCGGCACCCAGCGCTTTGGTTGGTGAAAGATACAGCGCTGTCGAATTCGGATCCTTCGACAGCGTGGTCAATATGGGTAACTGGTACGCCATCGATTTACCGGAAGCGGTTCCCGTACAGAGCGCGACATGATTTCCGCGATAAGCGAGATCGGCGGCCGACACCTGATGTGTCCACGGTTCATCGATTCCGGAATCGATGAAGGCGGTCACCAATTCTGGCGGGACCCACTCCGGCCACCTGGCGAAAGAAGCTGTCCGCGAGTCTATTACCGACATGTGGGTGAGGCACGACGCCATCGCGTCGGTGCCTGCCATGCTCTGGCGGAGGAGTTCGGACCCGAATGTGAGATTCTGCATTGTTGGTGACTCAATCGTCGACGGCGTTCGCCAACGTGGACCCTGATGTTACTGCGAGATGTCCGCGCGAGCGAAAATGACCAGGTTTTTACGCAGTTTGGTTGGGGTGACTATCGCAGGCGGGCCGAACATGATTGACTAGTGGCGGTCGCAGCTTTCGTGAGGCGCCGGACAGCCGGTTGCGCAGCGAGATCGTGTTGTGGCCGTGGTACTGAGGCTGGTTTTCGCGGGTTCTCCGCAGGGGTCCATCGAGGTATGGCGGTCGGAACCGACCACGACACGAGACCCATCGTGTCGCGTCTGTTGGAATGTATGTAAAGGATTGCAGTAATGGCACAGGGAACTGTGAAGTGGTTCAACGCGGAAAAGGGCTTCGGCTTCATCGCACCTGATGAGGGGTCCGACGACGTGTTCGTCCACTACTCCGAGATCCAGGGATCCGGTTTCCGCACTCTCGAAGAGAACCAGCGGGTCGAGTTCGAGGTCGGTCAGGGCACCAAGGGCCCGCAGGCCACCGGTGTTCGCGCCGTCTAGGAGTCACCTCCTGCAAGCTGCGAAGCACGCTTGAGCGAAGCCGCTCCCGGTCACCGTCACGGTGACCGGGAGCGGCTTTTCGTCGTGCTGTCGAAGTGAGTGGAACGCCCGTCTGTCGCGCCACCCGTCTGTTGCGTCACGCAGTAACCTCTGTGATGTGGGCCAGTTGTCGTTCTTTTCGGCGCAGATCGATCAGCCCGCGTACGACGATCTGGCGGGTCTGCTGGCCACCAACGGCCAAGCGGTCCGCTCCGATGCCGGTACGCGGGTGTCTGTGGTCGTGGCCGACAGGTGGCGCGCCACGGCGATCGTCGAGGAGATCGCGGCCACCGGTCTGGCGGTCGAGATCGTCACCTCCGACGAGGGCAATCCGATCGCTCGGACCGGGCACAGCCATCAGCTCGACGGGTTGCACCGGCGATGGTCGGCCGGAGCGGTCAAGGCGATGCCCGCCGGGTGGGTGCCGTCGCCCCGCGCGCTGCGCCTCTGGACGATCGCCGGCGGTGAACGTGAGGGGGAGCGGTACCTCCTCGGTCTCGATGCCCACGCGCTCGACACACACGCGATGCTGGCGACCGCACTCATGCGGGTCGGTGTTGCGCCGACCCTGGTCGGGACCCGCGGTCAGTCGCCCGCCCTGCGGATCGCGGGGAAGCGCCGCCTCACCCATCTGCTCGAGTACGTCGGTGAGGCGCCGGCACTCCCCGGCGCGGCCGAACACTGGCCCATCGTCACCGGAATCTGACCGAACACCCCCGACAGACCCGAAATTCACGGAAATCCCGTGACCTGGGGTTATGGGCTGACCGTGGCGCAATTTGTCACACTGGGACTTTGAGAAGGGAATCCAGATGTGCAGATGACGCTATATATAAGGTACAAACCTCAACGAGCAGCGATAGCGAAGTAAGGACGCCCGGTGGCCGATACCAGCACCGCATCTCCCGCGAACGGGAGCACGATTCGACGATTGGTCATCGTCGAGTCGCCGACCAAGGCCCGCAAGATCGCGGGTTACCTGGGGGCGAACTACGTCGTCGAGTCCTCTCGTGGTCACATCCGCGACCTCCCTCGCGGTGCCGCCGATGTTCCGGCCAAGTACAAGGGTCAGCCGTGGGCGCGCCTCGGGGTGAACGTCGACGACAACTTCGAACCGCTCTATGTGGTCTCCGCCGACAAGAAGTCCACGGTCACCGAGCTGAAGTCACTGATGAAAGATGTCGACGAGCTCTACCTCGCGACAGACGGTGACCGTGAGGGCGAGGCCATCGCCTGGCATCTGCTGGAGACGCTGAAGCCGAAGATCCCGGTCAAGCGGATGGTCTTCCACGAGATCACCGAGCCGGCGATCCGCGCGGCCGCCGAGAATCCGCGCGACCTCGACAACGACCTCGTCGACGCCCAGGAAACCCGCCGCATCCTCGACCGTCTCTACGGCTACGAGGTGTCACCGGTGCTGTGGAAGAAGGTCATGCCGAAGCTGTCGGCGGGCCGTGTGCAGTCCGTGGCCACCCGGATCATCGTCGACCGGGAACGCGAGCGGATGGCGTTCGTCTCCGCCGACTACTGGGACATCGCCGCCACCATGGATGTCGGCGCCGAGAGCAGTTCGACGCCCAGGACCTTCGGGTCCCGGCTGGTGTCGGTCGACGACGCCCGGGTCGCGACCGGCCGTGATTTCGACGCGCGCGGCGTCCTGAAGAAATCCGACGGCGTCATCGTGCTCGACGGCGCGCGCGCAACCGGCCTCGCCGACGCCCTCGACGGTGCCGACATGTCGGTGACCTCGGTCGAGGAGAAGCCGTACACCCGCCGCCCCTATGCGCCGTTCATGACGTCGACATTGCAGCAGGAGGCCGGACGCAAGCTGCGGTTCTCCTCCGATCGCACGATGCGGATCGCGCAGCGCCTGTACGAGAACGGTTTCATCACCTACATGCGTACCGACTCGACGACGCTGAGCGAGTCGGCGATCAACGCGGCCCGCGGCCAGGCGCGCGAGCTGTACGGCGAGTCGTTCGTGCATCCGACGCCGCGTCAGTACACGCGCAAGGTCAAGAACGCGCAGGAAGCCCACGAGGCGATCCGGCCCGCGGGTGAGACCTTCCGGACCCCTGGCCAGGTCGCGGGTCAGCTCGAGACCGATGAGTTCCGGCTGTACGAGCTGATCTGGCAGCGGACCGTCGCATCGCAGATGGCCGACGCCAAGGGCACCACGATGAGTCTGCGGATCAGTGGCACGGCGTCGACGGGGGAGCGATGCACGTTCGCCGCGTCCGGCCGCACGATCACGTTCCCGGGCTTCCTGTCGGCCTACGTCGAGACCGTCGACGAGCAGACCGGCGGGCAGGCCGACGACGAGGAGAACCGTCTCCCGAACCTCACCGAGGGTCAGGCGCTGACGGCGACCTCGCTGACCGCTGACGGGCATTCCACCAATCCGCCCGCGCGCTTCACCGAGGCGTCGCTGGTCAAGGTGCTCGAGGAACTGGGGATCGGCAGGCCGTCGACGTACGCATCGATCATCGGCACCATCCAGGACCGTGGCTACGTGGTGAAGAAGGGCAACGCCCTGGTGCCGTCGTGGGTCGCGTTCGCGGTCGTCGGGCTGCTCGAGGCGTACTTCGAGAATCTCGTCGACTACGACTTCACCGCCTCGCTCGAGGACGACCTCGACCAGATCGCCAGCGGCAACGCCAACCGCACCCGCTGGCTGACCGAGTTCTACTTCGGCGACGATGCCGGGGCCGAGGCGCCCGAGGGATCGGAAGCGTCCGGATCCGACATCGCCAAACACGGCGGGCTCAAAAAGCTGGTCGGCGTCAACCTCGAGGAGATCGACGCCCGCGAGGTCAACTCGATCCGCCTGTTCGACGACGAAGAGGGTCGGCCCGTCTACGTCCGTGTCGGTCGTTACGGGCCGTACCTCGAGCGCAACGTTGCCCAGGCGGGTGCGGAACCGGATCTCAAGCGCGCCAACCTGCCTGCCGACATCACACCGGACGAGTTGACGCTCGCCGTCGCGGAGAAGTTGTTCGCGACGCCGCAGGAGGGGCGAACCCTCGGTGTCGATCCGCAGTCCGGCCACGAGATCGTCGCGAAGGAAGGCCGATTCGGTCCGTACGTGACCGAGATCCTGCCGTCGGACGACGACGATGACACCGGCAGCGCGCCAGCCACGGTCCCCGCGGGGCCGACGCCGCGCGACGGCGACACCGGCGGCGAGGTCGTTCACCTCGACGACGCGCCGACCGGCGGTGGCGGAACCGGCACCAAGACCGCTAAGAAGGCCCCTGCGAAAAAGGCCGCCGCGAAAAAGGCCGCCAAGAAGGCCGGTCCGAAACCGCGGACGGGATCGCTGTTCAAAACGATGGACATCTCCACGGTCACCCTCGAGGATGCGCTCAAGCTGCTCTCACTGCCGCGGGTGGTCGGAGTCGATCCGGAGTCCGGCGACGAGATCACCGCACAGAACGGCCGCTACGGGCCGTATCTCAAGAAGGGCACCGACTCGCGGTCGCTGACCAATGAGGAACAGCTCTTCGAGATCACCCTCGACGAGGCGCTGAAGATCTACTCCGAGCCCAAGCGCCGGGGTCGCCAGGCCGCCGCTCCGCCGTTGCGTGAACTGGGCAACGACTCGGTCAGTGAGAAGCCGATGGTGATCAAGGACGGCCGTTTCGGTCCGTATGTCACCGACGGTGAGACCAACGCCAGCCTGCGCAAGGGTGACGAGGTCGACTCGATCACCCCGGAGCGGGCGATGGAACTGCTGGCCGACCGTCGGGCGCGTGGACCCGTGAAGAAGCGCGCCGCGAAGAAGGCCCCGGCCAAGAAGACGGCTGCGAAGAAGACGGCTGCGAAGAAGACGGCTGCGAAGAAGACGACCGCGAAGAAGACAACCGCGAAGAAGGCCCCGGCCAAGAAGGCGACCGAGTAGGTCCCCCGCGGGTCTCTCCCTCCCGCCGGTCGAGTACGACCGAGCCGCTCCTCCCGCCGGTCGAGTACGACCGAGCCGCTAGGCGAGGGAGGTATCGAGACCACTTGTGCCGCAGGAGGTCTCGATACGGTGCTCGCCTATCGGCTCGCACCTACTCGACCGGCGGGGGTAGCGGCTCGCGCCTACTCGACCGGCGAAGAGGGCGGCCCCGCCTACTCGGCAACCGGTGGTCGGTCCTGGTCGGCGGTCTGCTCAGTCCCCATCGGCTCGAGAAGCGGACGTGCGAGCAGCGTCTCGATACCGCGACCGCGGAGTTCGACGCCCTCGCCGATCTCCCAGTTCTCCGACTCCTCCTGCGATGCGAGGAACACGGCGCGTGCGCTGCCGAGTACTCGGCTCGGTTCGTCCTTGGCGAGTTCGGTGAGTCGCGCGGCCTCGTTGACCGGGTCGCCGATCACTGTGTACTCGAGACGTTGCTCGGAGCCGATGTGGCCGGCGATCGCCTTGCCCGCCGACACCCCGATCCCGATGTCGGTGTCACCCAGGGTGCGGTACAGCTCGGTGCGTAGCTCACGAGCCGAGGCGAGGGCACGTCCGGCGAAGTCCTCGAGGTCGAGCGGCGCACCGAAGATGGCCAGCGCCGCGTCACCCTGGAACTTGTTGACGAAGCCGCCGTGGCGGCCGACGACGGCGACCACCACGCGGAAGAACTCGTTGAGCAACTCGACCACCTCGCGTGGCGGCCGGTTCACCGCCAGCCGCGTCGACCCCACGATGTCGACGAACAGCACACCCACGTAGCGTTCCTGGCCACCGAGTTCGGTGCCGGTCTCGATCGCCCGCCGCGCCACGTCCTCACCCACGTACCGGCCGAACAGGTTGCGTAGTTGTTGTCGCTCGCGCAGGTCGGCGACCATGTCGTTGAAGCCGGCCTGCAGCAGGCCGAGATCGCTGCCGTCATAGATCCGGACCGCGACGTTCAGGTTGCCCGCCGACACCTGGCTCTGGGCGCGCCGCAACTGTTTGATCGGATCGTTGATCGCGGCGACCACACGGACGATCGCGATGACGCTGAACGCGAGCGCCGCACCCGACATCCACAGGATCGGTCGCTGCAGCCCGGCCGGATCGGTCGCGATCCAGCCGAGCCGTTGCAGGGTGATCAGTCCGATGATGACCGCAAGCGGAGCGACGACGCTGATCACCCAGAACACCGCGATGCGGGTGGTCACGCTCGGCGCGACCACTCCGTCGGGCTCGTTCGCCATCGCGGCCACCGTGATGGGTCGCAACACCTTCTCGGCCTGCATGTACGAGAGGACGCAGGTGATCATCGCGCCGATGGCGCTGGCCATGCCCACGATGAAGGCGTCCCGGTGGGAGACCGCGAAATTGACCAGGGTGAACAGCACCCCACCGACCAGCCACAGACCGGCGTTGACCACCGACAGCAGGTAGGGGAGTTTGAGCGCGCGCCGTCGCGCGTTCTCGTTGTCCAGGCGCGTGCGCCGCCGATGCCACACCAGTACCGGCAGCGACAGTTGGATGCTCAGGAACGCGCCGACCAGCATCGCGCCGACGAGGTAGACGGCGAAGATCACCTGATTGAGCGCGGTGATCTCGTCGAGCCGGATCGAATCCTCCATCGGCATCCCGAAACGGAGGAACGCGAAGGTGAACAGGGCGCCGACCACATTTGCCCTCAGCATGTCGAGGGCAAGGATCGGCCACGGTGTGTGCACGAGCCAACGGGCCAGATGCAGGCCCTTTGACCACCGAGACCGCCGTTCAATCACGTCACAACGGTAGCTGTCTGCTTGCAATTGTTAAACACATGCAGCCCGGTGGGAGGTGTCTGAGCAGCACATTAGGGTGGCGGTGTGACGAATGTCTTCAGCCGTTTGATCGGCCAGGTCGCCGTGGCCGAGGAACTGCAGGCAGCGGCCCACGCCGCCCGTGGTGTGGCCGCACGACTCGACAAGGGCGATTCCGCCGCCGCCGAACCGGACGACGACCGATTCGCGAGTCGGTCCCGGGCGGCGATGACCCACGCATGGCTGTTCACCGGCCCGCCCGGCAGCGGTCGTTCGGTGGCCGCGACGTGTTTCGCCGCAGCGCTGCAATGCCACGCCGAGGACGAGGTCGGTTGCGGCGAGTGCCGCGCCTGTGTCACCGCGATGGCGCAGACCCATGCCGACATCCGGCACGTCGTCCCCCAGGGGCTGAGTCTGTCGGTGCACGAAGCGCGTGACGTGGTGCAGGCCGCGGCGCGGCGCCCGGGGACCGGCCGCTGGCAGATCGTCATCGTCGAGGACGCCGATCGGCTCACCGAGCAGGCGGCGAATGCCCTCCTGAAAGCGGTCGAGGAGCCGGCGTCCCGGACGGTCTTCCTGCTGTGCGCGCCGTCGGTCGACCCGGAGGACATCTCGGTCACCCTGCGGTCGCGGTGTCGGCACGTCGCCCTCACCACGCCGGGGCCGGCCGACATCGAGCGGGTCCTGATCGACCGCGACGGCATCGAACCGCAGCGGGCGGCCTGGGCGGCGGGCGTGTGCGGAGGTCACGTCGGCCGGGCTCGACGGCTGGCCACCGACGACGATGCTCGGGCCCAGCGCGAGAAGGCCCTCGGGCTCGCGCGGGCCGCCACTCGGGATTCGACGGCGTACGCCGCCGCGGAGTCGTTGGTGAAGTCCGCGGAGGAGGCCGCCAAGGCGATCAGTGCCGAACTCGACGAACCCGAGACCGAGGAGATGCGGACGGCGCTGGGCGCGGGCGGCACCGGCAAGGGCACCGCCCGACCGCCCCGTGGGAGCGCTGGTGCATTGAAAGAGTTGGAGCGACGGCAGAAGTCGCGGGCCACCCGGGTCTCCCGCGACATGCTCGACCGCGCGCTGGTCGATCTCGCCGCTCTCTTCCGCGATGCGTTGGTGGTGTCGGTCGGTGCCTCGGTGACCGCGATGCACCCGGACAAGGCGGATCTGGTCGGCGGGATGGCGCACTACGCGTCGCCCGAGCGTCTCCTGCGGTGTGTCGAGGCCGTCCTGGACTGTCGGACCGCCCTCGACGTGAACGTGAAACCGAAGTTCGCGGTCGACGCGATGGTGGCCAAGATCGGTCTGGCGATGAACTCGGGTAGGTGAACCTCAAGCGCTGACCGATGGGCCGGCCGCGCCGACCTGCATCGCGATGTCGAGCAGGTCGCGGGCCGGGCCGCGCAGCGAGATGTGGGGAGTCCACACCGCGCGCAGGGGACGCACCATGCGAAGGCCTGCCACGTCGACGCGGACCAGGCGGCCCGCGGCGATATCGTCGTCGACGGAGAGACGCGACAGGACTGCGGCGCCCGGAGACGTCAGCACCGACGACCGGATCGCGGTGACCGAGCGGAGTTCGATGAGCGGATCGGCCGGCGTGACGCCCGAATCACGCAGTGTGGCTTCGAAGGTGACGCGGGTGCCGGACCCGGGTTCGCGTTGGATCAGTGGTGTGCCCGCGAGTTCGTCGAGGCCGACACTCCGACCGTCGGCCCATGGATGGCCGGGCGCCGCGACGACGACGAGTTCGTCGCGGGCGACCACCGCGCTGTCGAGATCGCCTGCCGGACCGGGGCTCTCGATGAATCCGAGGTCGGCCTTGCCAGCGTGGACGGTCTCGATGACCTCGGCCGAGTTCATCGGGCGCACCGAGATCTTGACGTCGCTGCGATGTGCGAGTGTGCTGATCCAAAGTGGTATCAGGTATTCGGAGACCGTCTTCGACGCAGCGACCACCAGCGTCGCGTGCCGGGCGCCGACAAGCGCGTCGACGCCGGCCATGAATTGGGTCGCCCGCTCGACGAGTGCGTTCGCCCATTCCAGCACCGCCATGCCGTTCGCGGTGACGTCGACTCCGCCGGTTGAGCGGATGAAGATCTCGACACCCAGCTCGCGTTCGACCCCCCGCACACGGGCGCTCACCGCCTGCTGGCTGATGCCGAGGTCCCGTGCGGCGGCGCCCATGCTGCCGAGCCGGGCGACGGTCACCACGACGTCGAGCGCGGGGATGTCAGGGAGCCGACGTTGCACCATGCGTTGACCTTCTGTCCCAGATGGCACCTGAGCGCATCGTCGCGCCGAGGACAACCCCGGCCGGCCGCTGTCGTGTCATCTGGGACGGCGACGGACTGCGGTCACTTGTCCGTCGCGGATCCGCCGCCTTCGGTGTCGTCGGACGGGGTCGCGGCATCGGTGTCGCCGTCACCGTCGGTGGAGTCTGCGGACGCGTCGTCCCCCTCACGGAGCGCGTCATAGCCGTCGACGCCCTCGAGGACGGTGAGCTCCTGATCGAACGCAGCGGAGGCGGCCTTCGCTTCCTCTTTGATCTTGTTGATGAAGTCCGACATCGTGTTCTCTCCTTGCCGCCTCGCCCGGCCGCTCGACCGGTGGTCCCGACACCACTATAAGGACGTCTGGAGTCTTTCGAGAATGACCGAAGTCTTCGGGGCAGGGGCTCCCTGGCCCGCACGCGTCACCTTGATGGAGCCGCCCAGGAGAATCGAACTCCTGACCTATTCATTACGAGTGAATTGCTCTACCGACTGAGCTAGGGCGGCGTGCTGCGCAAGGCAGCGCACACGAGTGTAGCGAGCCCCGAGGACAAGGACAAAACCAGTCGAACGACCGACTGCGCAGCAATACGTTCTTGGTAAGGTGCCCAGGTCAGACTGCGTTGGGGGATCGATGGCAATCTTCAGTGTCGAGCCGGGTCAACTGTCGGCCGCGGCGGCGAAGCTCGATGGCTTGGCGGGCGAGATTCGCGAGCTAGAGCTCGGAACCAAGATGTCGGTGCTCGGCGAGGCCATCCCGGACACGCCGAACTGCGCGTCGCCGATCAAACCCGTCGCTGCCGGGGCTGACCAGACGGTGACGACGTCGCTCAGCAATTGCGGGGGTCAGGTCGAGGCGTTCGGCGCGTTGGTGCGGGCCGCCAAGTCCGTCACCGAGTCGACCGACGACTTCAATTCGACCAGGTTCTCGGACGCGGGTGAACTACCGAGCGTCGAGCCGTGGAATCCCGGCAATGTGCCAGCTCCGTCCACACCGCCGGGGAATTGATCCGTGACCACACCCGCTCGATCCGACGTCGACATGTGGTTTCCCCACCAGATGCTGCCCGTCGCTGCCTCCCTCCGGTCGGTCGCCGGTTCATTGGAGACCAAGTCAGGACCGATTCGCAACGCGGTGGTGTCCGACATCGACCGCACCACCGGCTGGGTCGGTCACAGCCGCGCGTCAGCGGACGATCGCGCCGAGGCCGAAAAGAAGTGGCTGACCAATCTGTCAGACAACTTCGAAGATGTGGCGACGGCCATCGAGCAGGGTTGCGCGAACATCGCCAACCAGAAGACCGCTCTCGACGCTTTGCAGAACGGTGCGCTCGATGCCGGGTACCAACTCGGATCCACCGGGGACACCAATTGGACGTTGAAGCGTAAGGAAGGCGAAGAAGAGAAGGACGGCGACGCCGCTGCGATGGAGTCGTGGCGAACGAGGTTGGTCGCGCAGGCAAACGAGGTCTTTCACGCGGTGCAGGCGGCGGCGAGTTCGCTGCAATCCGAACTCGGACAGCTGACAACCCTGACCCCCGCGTCTTTGGCACTCAACGGGACCATGGGTGCACGGGACGCGGGCATGGCGAAAGGCGGCTACACGCCCGAGGAACTGCGGACGATCGGCCAACATCTCAAGGACGCTCAACTCACGCCCGAACAGATCAAGGCGCTCATGGACGGCAAGATGGCCGACGTGCCGCCTGGTGTCGTGTCGTACTTGCGCAACATGTTCGGCGGATTGAGCCCAAAGGACGCGTTGGCGCTGAGGTATGGGCTGGACGCCGGCGACCCGGCGGCGGGCACCGCGTTCGCCGACGGACTCAATACGCTCGGAAACGAGAAAGTCTCGGGCGGAGGTACTTCGGGCGGCTTCGGCGAGATGCCAGACTGGCTGCAGGGCATGGTGACCGAGCGTATACCCGCAGACTTGCGGGGGACCGACAGTCTTGATGCGTTCGCGCGCACATTCGCGTTGAGCCAGCTCCTCGGCGGTGCCACAACCCAGCCGGGACTGCGGATGGGTTCTGAACTTGTGCAGAAGACCGCCAACATGACCGACCTCGCCCGCTCACACCCCCGCACCTACGACATGGTGATGTCGGATGCGGTGTTGCGTTCCCCGTGGGGTGTCGACCATGGATTGCAAGACCCGTTGCACCCCGATGGTGCGGTGGGGTCGAAGGCCAGGTTCGAGTCCATGGTGCAGAGCCTGATGAGCGACGGGACGCTGAACCACGAGTCGGCAACCGCGATTCTGACAGGACACGGTGGCGCCGACGCCGGGCTGGCACCTGACTACGATCGTGACGGCACGTTGAAGGCGTTGTTCGGGTATCACTGGGCCGATAACGGAAGCACGGCAGGCCATCTCACCGACTGGATCGACGACTACGCGGGCGATCAAGGCAACGGTTACCGCGCCGGGCTGTCGGCGGACGCGTTCCGAGGGATGTACGACTTCACCACCGACTCGAAGAATTTCACGTCCCTGATGGATATGGACGGCGCTCATTCCGGGTCGTTGGGCGATGTGAATCCAGAACTGGCCAAGTCTCTCGAAGAGGCCGCCCGCCCCTACTTGAACGTCCTTGGTGGTGGCAATCCCGCCAACTACGGTTTCAGCGACGAAGCAACCAGGCATCTCCTGCACCTCGGGGGCGACAGCCCGGAAATTGCCAACGACCGGGACATGCAGGATCAAGTGCGGCGGCTTTTCGGGGTCATCTCATCGGGCGACGATGCCCAGGCCGATCTCATCCGGGACATCGGAATTCAGCAGGCGCACAACGCCGAGCACGTTCCGCTCGCGCTGTCCGAAGGGCGCGGGTTCGCGGGCGATCTCGCGGCGCGTAACGGGTGGTTGCAGAGTCTGTTGCGGGACGGTGTGATGGCCGACCAGTTGGACGACTGGCATGATGCCCATCCCGGAAACGACATCGATGACGACGTGGTGAACAACCTGAAGTCCAATACGAAAGACATTGTCACCACAGGGCTTGGTGCCGTTCCGGTGGTCGGAGGTGCGCTTTCGCTGGGTGCCGGTATCGGTATCGACTGGGCGAGTCTGCCTCAGCATGAGGCCGGGGATTCGGGCAATATCCCGACGCATGTGTCTGTTGACGACACACTGCTGGAACAGCATTGGGCGACGTGGGCGGCGACGCATCCGAGTCCGGGCACGGACCCAATCATGAATGAGGTCTTGTTTGGTCCGGATGGAAATCTCAAGCCGCTCGCTTCGGTACTTGATCAGAACAATTTTGACCATGGGCCCGGTCCGTCCGTCGCGAATGACCAGTTGAGGACCTACTTGGCTGAGCAACTCAGGGCCGGCGGGTACGACCTGACAGACTACGACGGGACGTATCGCGCGAACGCAGGGAACGATAACGACGCACTGGACTACAACGCGTACAAGAAGGATCTGCTGGGTGAGGAATGAAGTGTAAGTCGCTGTTTCTCGTGATTCTCGCTGTCATGTTGGCTGCGTGTGGCGGGCAGGACGAACGACGACCATCGTCGGCGTCAGTGGCAGTCGATCCCGTGTCCGGCTATAGGTTTCCGTCGAGCCTCGGCTCGATGACGACCCTGTGGCAGGCGGAGCCAGAGGTCAACCTGACCGATAGAAACTCCACAGTGGTTCGGGCCTTCTTCGAGTCGCTGTTCATCGCGGAGTGGAGTCGCACGGCGGACGCCTTCCCGGGGTTCGCTGACCTCATTGCCGCAAGTGGCACCCGTGTGTCCGAGACCGACCCGGACCGTGATCACCCTTGGAGCGGTACACGTCGGCTGCTCCTCAGGTCGGTGGCCGTGAGGGGCGACGAGGTGCGGGCCGTCGTATGCGACGATCGCGCTGGAATGTATTTACAGTCGCGGGCCCGTACGCCGAATGTTGTGCCTGACCCATCGTCGTATCTGTACGGACCTGGTGGTCACCGCTACATGGAGAGCGCAATGACCTGGTACCTGGTTATGCGTAAGGCTGGCGACCCTGCCAAGTGGCCACGGAAGGTTGACGAGGGCTCGTCCCGGGCGCCCAATTGGAACGCTTTCGAGGGCTGGAAACTTGTCGACCGGGGATTCGACGCGCCGTGGCAACCCGGGACAGCTTGCGACAAATGGGCACAGCAGAATTATCCGGGCGTCACGGATCCAGGATCACCCGCCAAACGCATGTATCCCAACGGATTCCCCGACCCGACCTTCCAGCCGACCCTCGAGCAGTCGCCCGGGTGGACTCGCGTCGGACAGCCGTGACGCGTGGCGAACTCCCTCCGGATCACCCCCGGAACGATTGGGACGAATCAGCTCGGAACATATGTTGCGGAACAGTTGCGTTCGCGTGGGCTGGATTTGGGGGACTACGACTCGACCTATCAGGGTTATGCAGGAAATGACAATGACGCCATCGACTACAACGCCTACAAGCGGAACCTCTTGGGTGAAGAATGATCCGAATATTGATTCTCGGTATCGCCATGATTGCGCTTGTCGGCGGTTGTGGTGACGCGCCACGGGACGGTCGCGGGGCGGATGCCAGTGCTGCCACGCATTCGGATCCTGTGTCGGGGTACCGGTTCCCGGCTGAGATGGGGCCCATGACCACCACGTGGTCTGCCGCCGGCATGAGCCTGGTCAGCCCGGAAGCGACCCTCGTCCGTGCCTACTTCGAGAGCACCATGATCGCCACAGATCGGAGGAAGTCGGAGGCATTCCCTGGCTATGTCGAGTTCCTGGGCGCGCAGACCGGCAAGGTTCTCGAGGACGACCCGAAGCGACCCCATCCATGGGCTGGCACGCGACGTCTGTTCGTTCAGTCCTTGTCCGTGGAGGGCGCTGAACTTCGCGCGGTTGTATGTGACGACCGTGCCGGTATGTATCGGCAGGAGTGGGCAGGCCGGCCGCTCGAGTCGGTGGTCGGTCGCTCTCCCTCGCACTACGGACCTGGTGGTCGGCCCTACATGGACAGCGCGATGACCTGGTTTGTCTCGATGCGCCGAACTGGCGTGACTGGTACCTGGCCTTCCGATGTCGACAAGGGCTCGGCTCGCGCACCCAACTGGAAGTCTTCCGAGGCTGGACGCTGACCGACACGGGTTGGGACGCGCCGTGGCAACCCGGGACCGCGTGCGACAAATGGGCACAGCAGAATTATCCGGGCGTCACGGATCCAGGACCACCCGCCAAACGCATGTATCCCAACGGATTCCCCGACCCGACCTTCCAACCAACCCTGGAGCAGTCCCCAGGGTGGACTCGCATCGGACAGCCCTGATGCACCGCGGCCCGTCGGCGGATCACCCCGGATAGTCGTCCCCGCACGGAACCGCCACGTGGTGTGCCGGATCGAGTCCGTTGCGGACCAGCGCCGCAACAGTGGGCGAGTAGGCCATCCCGAGATGCCCGATCTCGGATTCCGTGCACACGTCCTGGACCCGGGTGTTGGTGACGTTCGGTCCCGGGGACATCAGCGAGTTCTGCCACGGCGTGACGATCTCGTCGTGAATGGTCGCCAGGTTGAGGTAGCGGATGTTCGGGTGGCGAGGTCCCCAGTCGTTCTCGCCGGGTTGGCGTGGCGCGGCGGGCAGGCGGTCGGTGATGTTGCTGGTCCGGGAGAAGCCTCGGTTCGGCGCCGAGAGGCCGACGATGGTGTCGATCTGGGCGGCGCGTCCCGGTAGCTGACTCACCAGTTGCGCGATCGCACCACCCTGGGAGTGCCCGACGAAGTCGACCCGCCGGGAGTGCGTCGCCGCCAGGACACGATCGACGAGCGCGGCGACCTGCCGGGCGGACCGGTTCTTGTCTCCCAGCCCGCCGACGTTGCCGCTCCAGCTCGTCAGGCCGTACGTCATGCTGAACACGCAGTATCCGGCATTCGCGAGGGTGGGCGCGAGATACGCCAGGTTGGCGTCCTGATTCAGTGCCGTACCGTGCAGCAGGATCACCGGGTCGCGGCCCGACCGGTCACGACAATCGAAACGGTTGGAGCCGGCCGGGGAGGTGGTGGCCGGTGTGCTGAAACCGGTGGCGATGGCCTGATTGACATCGGTGGTCACCGGGAGCGGTGCGGCCGACGCGATTCCTCCGAATACTGTGGTGACTGCCGTTGCGATGACCATGAGGCCGCCGGACAGGCCGAGCCGCTTGAGCGTGCGCGTGCGGCCATTCTGCCCCGGCGACCCCTGTCGGTGCGGCAGATCAGGCGGTGGCCAGATCCGGTGCGAGTTGGGTGAGCCGGACACTGTTGCCCGACGGATCGCGGAAACCCGCGTCGATCCCATACGGTCGCTGCTCCGGCGTCTCGGTGAACTCGACGCCCCGCGCGGCGAGTTCCTCGTAGGAGGCCTGGCAGTCCTCGGTGGTGAGGAAGACGGTGCCGGCGAATCCCTTGGCGGTGAGCGCGGCGATCTCCTCCTGTGTCCCTGCGTCGATCATCGGCGGGCCGGGAATGGCCATCAGCACGATGGAGACGTCGTCCTGTCCGGGCGGTCCGACGGTGAGCCATCGAAAGTCGCCCATCTCGTCGAAGCTGACGTCCTGCCGGATCTCCATGCCGACCCTGCGTGTCCAGAAATCGAGGGCCTGGTCTTGGTCGTGCACCCAAAGTTGTGCACTGGCAACACGAATCATGATGATCACCGTTTCTTGTCGAGTTATCGTGGATCTGAGGGTGTTCGGTGATCCTCACGTTAGGAGCCGGCGACGTCCGGAGTCTTCTTCCCGTGTGCTGTCTTCGGGGGCACTGTCTTCGCCGTGCGCGTCGTCGGCCCCGGACGGCCGTAGATACGCATGACGCAGGTAGGCACCGGGACATACGCCTTCGCGGGTGGGAACGACGACCGATACGCAGCGGGCGGTGTGCCGAACGCCTTGGTGAAGCTGGTCGTGAACGACCCGACGCTCGACAACCCGACCGACATGCAGATGTCGGCCACCGATCGGTCGGTGTTGCGCAGCATGGCGGCCGCGCGCTCGAGCCGACGGGTCTGGAGGTACGCGTGCGGGGATTCCCCGAATGTCGCGGCGAATGCGCGCGTGAAGTGTGCCCGCGACAGGCCGGCCGCCGACGCCATCTCGTCGACGGTCAGCGGCTCGGCGAACCGAGCATCGACGAGGTCCTTGGCGCGCAGCAGATGGCGAGCCGGGGGCGGGCTGGGCATGTGTCGATTATGCGCCGACTAGCCCTTGCGCACCCGATTTGTGTCGAGCTGGTTCAGCAGCGCCCGACCTCGCGGCGACAACTGGTATCCGACGTCGAGGCTGTGGGTCAGGCCCAGCTTCTTCAGCTTTCGGACGTCGAGTTTGAAATCCTTTCGTTCCCTGCCCAATTCGGCGGCCAGTTCGGTCGAGACGACGGCGGGTCGTCGGGCGATCACGTCCAGCGTCGCGCGCGTCCACGGTCCGTGCGACGACCGCGCATCGAGCCGGCCCAGTCGGGTCAGCAGATCGTCGATGTCGTCGTCGGAAAGGGCGTCGTCCTCGCGCAATGCGATGCGCGGGTCGGGCCCGGCCCACCGCAGGCCGACGCGGAAGATCGGGTCATCATTCGTTCGCAGCTTGCGGATGGCCTTCGCCGGCGAATCGAATCCGGCGCGGCGGGCGTCGTCGTCGGAGATGTCGTCCACCCGGATCTGTGTCACCGACACGATCTCGACGACCCCGGCCGAGCTGACGAACGTCGAACCGACCGTGACACGCGGGACCTTCCATCGACGAAAGGCCAGGTCGATGGAGCCGTCTGCGACGCCTTGCGCCGTCGTGGCGGGAAGGAGCACAGCCACGAGGGTACCCAGGATCGCGAACCGGTCGTAGTGTCGAAGACATGACCGGATCCAGTGGAACCCCAGTCAGTGCCGCGGCCGCAACCGAGGCGATCTCCGACCCGTGGCGGGTGCTCGCCGACACCGTCTATGCCGCGTACCAGACCGGCGGCATGGTCAAGGGTGGCGAGTTCGTCGCGAAGATCATCGACGCCGCCGAGGCGGTGCAACATCATCCGGACATCGAGTTACGCTACGGCTCAGTTCATCTCGCCCTGACGACACACAGTGCCAACGCACTCACGGAGGCCGACGTCGCACTCGCGAACACGATTTCCGCGATCGCCGCCGACCTCGACCTCGAGTCGCTGCCGGCGCCGTCCGCCCGATTCGAACTGGGCATCGATGCCCTCGACATCCCCAAGATCAAGCCCTTCTGGAAGGCGGTCCTCGGATACCGGGACGAACCCGAGGAGACGTCGGTAGATCTCGCCGATCCGGCGGGCATCCTGCCGGGCGTCTGGTTCCAGCAGATGGACGAGCCGCGGCCGCAACGCAACCGCATCCACGTCGACCTCTGGGTCCCGCACGACGTCGTCGAGGACCGCATCGCGGCCGCCGTCGACGCGGGCGGGTCGCTAGTCACCGATGAGTTCGCCCCCGAATGGTGGGTGCTCGCCGATCCGGAGGGCAATGAGGTCTGCCTCTGCACTTGGCGGAACCGCGACTGACCTCACCCGGGTGTGGTGATCGTCCCCGACATCGAGGTCCGAGGGGTATTCCCCCCGGCCTCTGCGGAGGGGGACGTTTGTCGCCCTTTTCTCGGCGGACGATGGCGGTCGGCATTGGTGATCGAACAGATGTCGTCAAGGGTCTCGTCCCACCCGTAGAGGACGTCATCGTAGGTAACGCGTAGCGTCATCAGTGCGTGGGACAGGGCTTTTCGGTCCCGGCGTCGGTCTTTGCGATAGTTCGCCAAACTGGTGTGATGCTGCTTGCTGTCGCATTCGATGATCAGCCGTCCGACCTTCAGATCGACGTGGCCGACATCATCGACGGGCGGTTGAACCTCGACATGAAATCCTCGCGCACGTAGGCGCAGGCGAACAGCGGTCTCGGTACCCGATTGCGACATCGGATCGCATTTGGCCAGCATCTTGGCGATTTTCCGTGTCGTTTGGGGCAACCGAGCCGTGAGCTCGTCCACGCTGATCTTGAGGGTGGCGAGAACCGAGTCCGCGGTGATGATCCAGTCCTCCTCGCTCATGCATTGCGCGGCGCACGCGAGCGCGATCTCTGTCTGGTCCAGCGCCGTCGTCACCGGGAGAGGGCGCCCGGGCGTACGGCAGAAGTCGGAGCGTTGGGAACCACGATGCTTCGAGCCCCGTACATGGAGGGCGTGATATCCAGGCGGGATCCAGATCCCGTGTCGGCGAAGTGCGGACACACAGCTGATGCAACCGCCTCGGCGGGCCGCCTCGACCGCCTCGGGATCGGTGTCGGCGGTCGCGTACCACCCACGGCTCGGTCGCGTCAGTCGGCCGCTGCGGATTTCACGACGAAGCTCGCTGTCGGTGATTCCCAGCGTGTTGAGTTCTTCTCGGCTGTACACACGCGATTCGAGTTCCACACACTTTCCGACGCACGAGAGCGTCGAGTGGATCCAGTGTGACGACAATCGTCCCCGTGAACGGCGTCGGAGGGGAATACCCCTCGGGTGCTGTCCACGGGGACGATTGTCGTCACCGGTCGGTCGGGCACTCGCTCAGGCGACGCCCTCGGCCTTCGCGGCCTCGGCGACCGCGGCCGCGACGGCCGGCGCGACCCGCTGATCGAGCGGGCTCGGAACAATCCGGTCCGGGCGGATGTCGTCCGCGGCGACCGAGAAGATCGCCTCCGCTGCAGCAAGTTTCATGCGTTCGGTGATGCGTCGTGCGCCGGCGTCGAGAGCTCCCGCGAACACGCCCGGGAAGGCGAGCACGTTGTTGATCTGATTCGGGAAGTCGCTGCGACCGGTCGCGACGATCGCGGCATGCTTCGCGGCCACGGTGGGATGGATCTCCGGGTCCGGGTTGGACAGCGCGAACACGATTGCGTTGTCGGCCATCGAGGCGATCAGCGATTCGTCGATCTTGCCCGCCGAGACGCCGAGGAAGACATCGGCGCCCGCCAAGGCCTCCGCCGGTCCGCCGCCGAGGCTGCGCGGGTTGGTGCGCTCGGCGAGTTCCTGCTTGATCTCGTTCAGGTCGTCACGGTGGAAGCTGACGATGCCCTTGGAATCGAGCACCACGACATCGGTGACCCCCGCATGGTCGAGGATGTTCGCACACGCCACGCCCGCGGCGCCGGCGCCGGAGATGACCACTTTGAGGTCGCGCAGATCGCGGTTCTGCTGGGCCATCGCACCTTTGAGGGCGGCGAGTACCACGATGGCGGTGCCGTGCTGGTCGTCGTGCATGACCGGGCAGTCGAGGGCCTCGATGACGCGTCGTTCGATCTCGAAGCAGCGCGGCGCGGAGATGTCCTCGAGGTTGACCGCGCCGAAGCTCGGACGCAGGCGGATCAAGGTCTCGACGATCTCGTCCGGGTCTTTGGTGTCCAGCACGATCGGGATTGAGTTCAGGCCCGCGAAGGTACGAAAGAGCGCGGATTTGCCCTCCATCACCGGCAGCGATGCGCGCGGGCCGATGTCCCCGAGGCCGAGCACCGCGGTGCCGTCGCTGACCACCGCGACGAGCCGCTCGGTCCAGGTGTACTTGTTCACCAGATGGGCCTCGTTGTCGATGGCCCGCGACACCTGTGCCACGCCTGGCGTGTAGGCGATCGACAGATCCCGCTGGGTGTCGATCGGGGATCGCAACTCCACCGAGAGTTTGCCGCCGACGTGCGCCATGAAGATCTCTTCGTCGGTGATGGGCACATCATCGATCGACGGCTCGTTGTATGGCGCTCCGGTTTGCCGGTCGGTCGGGACGTTGTCTGCCGTGCTGGCCACTGTTCCTCCTGCGTAACCCACGTCGTCGATGAGGCGGGTAGACGGTGGCGCCACATCGGCGGGGCGCCCGAAAAACCTCGTCGGTCGCAACCACATCGGGTGGGGTGTACCCCATCAGATGTCGCGACCGCCGCGTCCGGATAACGCAACAACTGGGCGCGGAACCCGCTCAGTGTCCCACCGTGTCGACGACCGGATCAAGGTGCCCCCCGAATGATCGCTCGGTTCTGTAAGATACAACTTGTGTCTATGTTGAGCACCAACCCCGAATCGGCTGCTGAGCGGGTATATCGCGAGGTCAAGGGTAAAATTCTCACAAACGAGATAGTCGGCGGTGAGCTCATCAGCGAGGGCGATGTGGCCTCTCGATGCGCCGTCAGCCGCACTCCGGTCCGGGAGGCCTTCCTCCGTCTGGAGGCCGAGGGATGGATGCGTCTCTACCCCAAGCGGGGCGCGCTCGTGGTGCCCATCGGGGACCGTGAGGCGCGCGACGTGGTGGAGGCGCGAACCCTTCTCGAGGGGCACGCGGTGCGGTCGGTCGTGGGGGATCACGCCGTCCGCGGTGCGCTCGCCGGACGGCTCGCGGAGAATCTCATCGCCCACCGCGCGGCGGATCCGGCCGACATCGCCGAGTTCTCCCGGCTCGACGCCGAGTTCCACCAGCTCATCGTGACGGCCGGCGACAATCCCTTGCTCGCCGACTTCTTCGTCAGTCTCGGGGAACGGCACCGTCGGATGACCACCGCGAGCGTGCACCGGGACACGGCCGTCGCTGCCCGGATCCTGTCCGACCACGGTGAACTGCTGGCAGCCATCGAGGCGGGTGACGCAGATGTCTTCGGGACGGCCCTGCGCGCGCATCTCGCCGGCGTCCACGACATCAGGCCGGGAGACCGATCATGAGCATCGGCGCGATCGACCGCTCGCTGACCGCTACTGCGATCGCAAGCGGTCGCTGGATGCCCGTCTCCGCCTCGGTGTTCGCCGCCGCCTGGGGCGGCAACGAGTTCACGCCGCTGCTGGTGATGTACCGCCAGAACGGGGGCCTGTCCGACGTCGCGGTGGACAGCCTGCTGTTCACCTATGTGCTCGGGATCGTGCCGGCCCTGGTGATCGGTGGCCCGTTGTCGGACCGATTAGGGCGACGGCCGTTGATGCTGCCTGCACCGATCTTTGCCGCGTTGGGCTCGGTGTTGCTGGCGCTCGGTCCGCATTCGTTCGCGCTGCTGAGTGTCGGGCGGGTGGCCAGCGGTGTGGCGCTGGGT
The DNA here is from genome assembly GCF_049844895.1 of Gordonia sp. DT101. NCBI lineage: Bacteria > Bacillati > Actinomycetota > Actinomycetes > Mycobacteriales > Gordoniaceae > Gordonia > Gordonia sp. DT101. The sequence goes on from NZ_JBNCLX010000002.1 coordinate 72,314, forward strand.
CTGTCGATGGCGGTCGGCGGCAGTTGGATAGCCGAGATCAGTGCCCGCGACGGATCGGGTGCGCCGGCAGGCGCACGCCGGGCGGCCATGAGTCTCACGGCGGGATTCGGTGTGGGCGCGGGGCTCGCCGGTGTGCTGGCCCAGTGGGGACCGTGGCCGACGGTCACGCCGTACGCGGTCAACATCGCGGTCGCCGTCGGGGCCCTGCTGTGGTTGTCGGGCAGCCCTGAGACCCGCCCCCGTCAGGAACACCCGGGCCCGCTGCTCGACGACCTGAAGATCTCCGGGATCGCGCACCGCCGGTTCCTGTTCGTGGTGCTGCCCGTCGCGCCGTGGGTGTTCGGCGCGTGCGCGTCGGCATATGCGGTGATCCCCGCATTGATGACGGCCCACACCTCCGGTGCGCCGATCGCCTTTGCCGCGCTGTGCTGCGTGCTGGGACTCGCGGCCGGTTTCGCTATCCAGTCCGTCGGCCGCCGCATCGACGACCCGCTCGGGGTACGTGGCGTGGTTCTCGCGCTGATCGTGCTCGCTGCCGGCATGGCACTGGCCGCGGCCGCCGCGGCGATGCTGACGATCTGGCTCTCCCTGCTGGCCGCCGCCGTGCTCGGGTGCGGGTACGGCATGGCGATGATCTCCGGGCTGCTGGAGGTCCAGCGGATCGCCGGTCCGGACAACCTCGCAGGCCTCACGGCGGTGTTCTACGGCGTCACCTATCTCGGCTTCGCGGTGCCCGCCGTGCTCGCGTGGACGTCGCAGACCTTCGCCTCGATCACCTACCCGATGATGTTCGGCGTCGGGGTGGCGGCGGCGGTGGTCTGCCTGGTGATCGTCGGGCTCGGTCACCGCGCCGATCGCGCACGTGACATCGCGACGACCTGATCCGCCCGGAGCCGGTTCAGATGCCGACCGGTAACCTCATCGTGATTCTTCAGGCACGGGAGGTTGCGGGCGATGTTGCTGGGCGCGTGGGTCACCGTCGTGACGGCCCTGGTGCTGGTGGTGCCCGGCGCGCTGGTCGGACGTCGGATGACGTTGCCGTGGCCGGTGGCGATCGCGGCCGGCCCGCCGATCACCTTTGCCATCGTCAGCCTCTTCACCGTCCTCTACTCGGCCATCGGGTTCGAATGGAACGCGGTGACGGCCCTGGTGGCACTGGTGGTCACCCTCCTCGTCGGCTGGGCGTACGCGGCGCTGCTGGGCACCCGGCGACTACGTGGTCTGGTACCGGATGACCCGTCCGACGACGACCCACCGCTGACCCGTCGGGCGACGCTTCCACTGGTCGGCGGTGCCGTGATCGGCGGGGCGATCATCGCGATCACCTGCATCCGGCCGCTCGTCAAGACCGCGTTCGCCGGGCTGGGCAATGTCTCGCAGGTGTGGGACTCCCTGTGGCATGCGAGTTCGCTGCGGTGGATTCACGAGACCGGAGTCGGTTCGGCGCTGCGCATGGGTGAGTTGATGAACTATGACACCCACGGTTTCAACTACTACCCGAACACATGGCATGCCCTCGGTGCCGTGCTCTTCCCGCTGACCGGTGCCGACCCGGTCGAGCTCTACAACACGTATTCGCCTGCGGTGCTGGCCATCACGGTGCCCTTCGGGGTCGCGTCCCTGGCGTACTGGCTGGCCCGCCATCGCTTCGACACGAACCGATCGGCGGTGCTCGCGGGCACGGCGGCCGCGGTGTCGGCGCTGTTCCCGTCGCTGCCCTACGTCGAGATCCAGCTGACGTCCGTGCCGAATGCGGTGGGTGTGTCGATCGCGCCGATCGCCGCCATCCTGATCATCAGTGCGGTGCGTGATCGGCGGCGGGTGCTGCCGGCCGCCCTTGCCCTCGCCGGAGTCACCGCGACCCATCCGTCCGGCCTCATCCTGGCCGTCGTCATCGTCGCGCTGTGGTGGCTCTGTGAGGGACTGTGGCGACCCGCGTACGGGCGGCTCGCCGACCTGACGACCCTGGTGCTGACCGCACTGGTCACGTTGGTGGGCATCGCGCCGGTGGTGGCCGGGACGATCAAGGTGTCCGACACCAACGAATTGCCCTTCTTCGACTTCCGCGAGGAATCCGTCAGCGTGTTCAACGCGCTCGGGCAGGCGGCGTTCAACGGCACCATCCCACTGCAGGATCACTACCCGATCTGGGGTCTGATCGTCCTCACGCTGATCGGACTGGGCGTGCTGGTGTGGATGCGGTGCTGGGCCGGACTCGCCGCGTGGCTGGTCTTCGTTCTGGTGACCGCCAACTCGGTGGTCGCCCTCGGCCCGCTGACCTATCCGCTCGGCGCCATCGGCGGCTACTTCTACAACTCGCCGCACCGGTTGACCTTCGTCGTCGCGATGCTGTCGGCGGCAGTGGCCGGGATCGCATTGGGCGCGATGGCGCTCGGCGCGTCGCAGCTGGTGTCGCGGCTGGTCTCGCCCGAGCCGACGCAGGCGCGATCACGATCCGCACGTTGGGTGGCGCCGACCGCGGTGGCGGTGTTGTTGCTGGTCATCGCCGGCGCCGGGGTCTGGCGATATCCGTCGGACGCACAGATCGCCTCGAAGCAGCGGGACGGCAAGTTCGTCGGGCCCGACGACCTCGTCGCGTATCACTGGCTCGAACGGCAACCCGGCGTCCGCGACACGCTGGTCATGAACAATCTGGACCAGGGCACCGGCTGGATCTACCCGGTCACCGGTGTCACGCCCATGTTCCCGTTCTATCGGGCCAACGACTTCTCCCAGCGGCAACGCGACCTGTACTGGGGTGTCTCCCAGATCGGTGCCGATCCACACGTCGATCAGATCGTGCGGGACATGAACGTGCACTACCTGATCGACAGTCCGCCCAGCTACTGGCCGTTCCAGAACGGCGTGCCCGACCCGGAACACGGTGTGCAGGGCGACCCGTTCCTGTCGTTGCGTGAGCACGGCGCGCCGGGGCTGACGCCGGTCTTCCGCCGGGGCAACGTGACGATCTATCGCGTGAACGACTCGGTGTTCGCGGGCGCCGATCAGGCGTCCGGGTAACCGTTCGGGTTCTTCGACTGCCAGCGCCAGGTGTCGGCGCACATGTCGTCGATGGTCTTGGTGGCGTACCAGCCCAGCTCGGTGTTTGCCCGCGACGGGTCGGCATAGGACGCGGCGATGTCGCCGGCACGCCGGGGTGCGATCTCGTAGGGGATCGGCCTGCCGCTCGCGCGCTCGAAGGCCTTGATCACGTCGAGGACCGAAACACCCTGCCCGGTACCGAGGTTCCAGATCGACATCGGGCTGGTGCCCGTGCTGATGCGATCAAGTGCGGCGACATGCCCGGCGGCGAGATCTTCGACGTGGATGTAGTCACGGACGCCCGTGCCGTCGGGGGTGTCGTAGTCGTCGCCGAACACCGACAGCTTCTCCCGACGTCCCACGGCGACCTGCGCGACGAAGGGCATCAGATTGTTCGGGATGCCGCTCGGGTCCTCACCGATGTCGCCGCTGACGTGTGCGCCCACCGGGTTGAAGTAGCGCAGCGCGGCGATCCGCCAGCGGTCGTCGCTCGCGGCGACGTCGGTGAGTACCTGCTCGATCATCACCTTGGTCCAGCCGTACGGGTTGGTCGCCGACGTCGGCAGGTCCTCGGTCATCGGGAGTTGGGGTTCGGCGCCGTACACGGTGGCCGACGACGAGAACACCAGCGTCCGCACATCGTGTCGTCGCATGGCGCGTAGCAGCGAGAACGTGCTGTCCAGGTTGTTCTGGTAGTAGTCGAGCGGCTTGGCCACCGACTCGCCGACCGCCTTGAAACCGGCGAAATGGATGACCGCGTCGATCGTCTCGTGGGCGAACAGGTGCTCGGTCTTGTCGACGTCGGTCAGGTCGAAGGAATGGACCGGGACCGATGTGCCGGTGAGGGCCTCCAGTCTGCCGATGACGGTCGGCTTGGCGTTGCTGAAGTCGTCGACGACGACCACATCGTGGCCGGCCTCGAGGAGACGGATGACCGTGTGCGAGCCGATGTAGCCGGCGCCGCCGCTGACGAGTACGCGCATGGGTCCACGGTATGCAATCGGCCTGGGCGTTCGCTCCGGGGATGCTGTGTTGTCGCCCTCATCGTCTCGGGATACCGTCGGCGTGTGTCGCGGCAAGACGTGGAATTCAGGTCGGGCGGCGCGGGGGATCTCTGCCGGGGATGGTTGTACCTGCCCGACGCGGCGTCGCCTGCACCGATCATCGTGATGGCGCACGGACTCGGCGCGGTCAAGGAGATGCGACTCGATGCCTTCGCCGAACGGTTCACCGACGCCGGCTACGCCTGCCTGGTGTTCGACTACCGGCATTTCGGCGACAGCGACGGTGAGCCCCGACAGTTGCTCTCGATCCGCCGGCAGCTGGCCGACTGGGCGGCGGCGATCGCCCATGCGCGGTCGATCCCCGATGTCGACGGCCGGCGCGTGGTTCTGTGGGGCACGTCGTTCGGCGGTGGCCATGCGATGGCGGCCGGCGCCCGGGACGGCGACGTGGCCGCGGTCATCGCGCAATGCCCGTTCACCAGCGGTATCGCGTCGACGCTGGCTCTCGATCCGGTCTCGGCGTTGAAGGTGACCGCCCGCGGCATCGCGGATCTGGCGGGCTCGGTGCTCCGTCGCGCGCCCGTGACGGTCGGGCTGGCCGGGCAGGCCGGGCAGGCGGCATTGATGACGGCGCCGGATGTGATCCCCGGGTACCTTTCGCTGGTCCCGGACGGCCATCCGTTCCGCAACGAGGTCGCGGCCCGCGTGGGTCTTGCCATCCCGCTGCACAATCCAGGTCGTGCGCTGGAGAAGATCACCTGCCCGGTCCTGGTCTGCGTGTGCGACGACGACACCGTCGCGCCGGCCCGGCCGACGGTGCGTTTCGCCCATCGCGGTCCGACCACGCGGTTGATCCGTTACCCGGAAGGGCATTTCGACATCTACGTCGGGGACGCTTTCGAGGAGGTCGTCGCCGATCAGGTCGACTTCCTCGACCGGGTGGTGCCGCTGGACGCCTAGGACGTGTCTAGCCGATGACCTTCTCGGTCGCGGCGTAAACCTGTTCGACGGCTTGCTTGTCCGGTTGCCACCAGTCGGCGTGTTCGCGATACCAGGCGACGGTTGCGGCGAGTCCGGATCGGAAGTCCACATACTGTGGGCGCCAGCCGAGTTCGGTGCGTAGGCGGGTGGAGTCGATGGCGTAGCGGCGGTCGTGGCCGGGTCGGTCGGTGACGAAGTCGAACGCGTCGGTGGGTTGTCCGAGCAATTCCAGGACGGTCTCCACCACGGTGCGGTTGTTCACCTCGCCGTCGGCGCCGATCAGGTAGGTCTCACCGATCTCGCCTTTGTCGATGATGGTCCAGACGGCGTCGTTGTGGTCGTCGACGTGAATCCAGTCGCGCACGTTGAGGCCGTCGCCGTAGAGCTTGGGCCGCACGCCCGAGAGCACGTTGGTGATCTGGCGGGGGATGAACTTCTCGATGTGCTGATACGGGCCGTAGTTGTTCGAGCAGTTGGAGATCGTCGCGGCCAGCCCGAACGACCGGACCCACGCCCGCACCAGCAGATCGCTGCCGGCCTTGGTGGAGCTGTAGGGACTCGACGGGTTGTAGGCGGTGGCCTCCGTGAAACGGGCCGGATCGTCGAGGTCGAGATCGCCGTAGACCTCGTCGGTGCTGATGTGGTGGTATCGCACGCCGTGGCGGCGGACCGCCTCGAGCAGGCTGTAGGTGCCGACGAGGTTGGTCTGCACGAACGCCGACGGATCGGCGAGTGAGTTGTCGTTGTGGGATTCGGCGGCGAAATGCACCACCAGATCGGTGGCCGCCACCAGGCCGTCGACGAGGTCGGCGTCGGCGATGTCACCTTGGACGAGGTCGATGCGGTCGGTGACCGACGCCAGGGTGGCCGGGTTGGCGGCGTAGGTCAGTTTGTCGAGCACCGTGATCTCGACGTCGGGGCGCTGCTCGAGGGTCCGCAGCACGAAATTGGCGCCGATGAAACCGGCACCCCCGGTGACCAGAACCCGCATGGACTACCCCTTTCGCTGACGCCGATCAGCCTACCGTCGCCTAGTCTGAGGGGCATGCGCGGAATCATTCTCGCCGGGGGTACCGGGACCCGTCTGCACCCGATCACGCAGGGCGTCAGCAAGCAGCTCGTGCCCGTCTACGACAAGCCGATGATCTACTACCCGCTCTCGACGCTCATGCTGGCCGGTATCCGCGACATCCTCATCATCACCACCCCGCAGGACAGCGACGCGTTCCACGGGTTGCTCGGCAATGGTGAGCAGTTCGGCATCTCCATCAGTTACGTCACCCAGCCGTCGCCCGACGGACTCGCTCAGGCCTTCATCCTCGGCGCCGATCACATCGGCGACGACTCGGTGGCACTCGTGCTGGGCGACAACATCTTTTACGGACCAGGTCTCGGCAGTCAGCTGCAGGGGTTCGAGAACGTCGACGGTGGAGCGATTTTCGCCTATTGGGTGGCCGACCCGAGCGCATACGGCGTCGTCGACTTCGACGACGGCGGTCGAGCCGTCGCCCTGCAGGAGAAACCCGACCATCCCCGCTCCAACTATGCGGTGCCCGGACTGTACTTCTACGACAACGACGTCGTCGAGATCGCGCGCAACCTGAAACCCAGTGCCCGTGGTGAATACGAGATCACCGACATCAATGCGCACTACCTCGACCGCGGCAAGCTCGCGGTGAAGGTGCTGCCACGCGGGACCGCATGGCTGGACACCGGCACGTTCGACTCGCTCTTGGACGCGGGCAACTTCGTCCGCACCGTCGAGCAGCGGCAGGGCCTCAAGATCGCCGTGCCCGAGGAGATCGCCTGGCGCCGGGGATTCATCGACGACGAGGATCTGCGTGCGCGTGCGGAGAAGCTCCGCAAGTCGGGTTACGGCAATTACCTGCTCGAACTGCTGGACCGTGGAAAGGGATTCTGAATGAAGGTGCGGCCACTGTCCATCGACGGTGCATGGGAACTCACGCCTGTCCAGCACGGCGACGCTCGGGGGCTGTTCGCGGAGGTGTTCAAGGGCGATCTGCTCGAGGAGGTCATCGGCCACCGGCTCGACCTCGCACAGGTGAACCTCTCGGTGTCGGCGGCGGGTGTGCTGCGTGGCGTCCACTTCGCCGACGTCCCACCGGGCCAGGCGAAATACGTCACCTGCGCGTCCGGGGCCATCCTCGACGTCATCGTCGACATCCGGGTCGGGTCACCGACCTTCGGCACCTACGACACCGTGCTGCTCGACGACGTGGACCGTCGCGCGGTGTACCTGTCCGAGGGGCTGGGCCACGCTTTCTGTTCCCTCGCCGACGGTTCCACCGTCACCTACCTCTGCTCGACCGGATACAACCCGGGCGCTGAGCACGGCATCCACCCACTCGATCCGGCGCTCGGCATCGAGTGGCCGATCGTCGCCCGCGACGGGTCGCCCCTGCATTACGAACTCTCCGAGAAGGACACGGCAGCACCCGGACTCGAGGCCGCTCGCGACAATGGACTGCTACCGGAGTACGCCGACGTCACGGCGTACCTGCGGTCGTTGGCGACCGATCCGCCGACCGGCTAGTCGCGTCAGCCGTTCTTCTGGTTCTCCGCGTTCTGCAACGCGATCGCCCGGGCGAGCCGTGCATAGCGGATCTCCAACTCGCGGAATCGGAGATAGGTTGCCACCGTCGTGAAGGCGAAGGCGATCACCAGGCAGTACAACACCAGGTCGGTGCCACGGCCGACGCCGACCCATTCGGCCACGGCGGTGATGTCGTTGGGGCGCAGCATCGCATAGATCCCGAACACCACGAACGCCACGAAGAGCAGTTTCACGCCCGCCGAGGCGCGGGCGTTGCCGCGGTTGGTGATGAAGTACCACACCAGCCCGAGGGCGGCGGCCACCAAGAGTATCTGGATGATGATCATCGGTTGTCTCCCAACGTTCTCAGCGCCGCATGCGGCCGTGCAGCAGGCCGTCGGCCACGATGTTCACGCCGTTGATCAGGGACTGCCCCTTCGCGCGCGAGTACTCGGTGTAGAGGATGGTGACCGGCTGTTCGGTCACCCGCCACTTGTAGTGATCGATGAGGGCGACGAACTCGGATGCGTGACTCATCCCGCCCATCATCAGGTCGAGCTGGTCGGCGACGGTCTTGTTGAACGCGCGTAATCCGTTGTGGGCGTCGGTGAGTCCGAGTCGGCGGGTGCGCGGGCTGAGGAACACGATGGTGCGCAGTGCCATTCGGCGCAGCGGCGGTACCGATTCGCTGCGCCCCTCGGCGAACCGGGTACCCACCACGATGTCCACCGGTTCGGTGCGGAGCCGCTCGATCATCGCGACCACGTCGTCGACCCGGTGCTGCCCGTCGGCGTCGAAGGTGACGAAGAAGCGCGCACCCGGCTGTACCCGCGCGTACTCGACGCCCGTCTGGATCGCCGCGCCCTGGCCGAGGTTGACCGGATGCTGCACCAGGCGCGCGCCGGCCGCGGTGATCTCGGCGGCGGAGTCGTCTGTGCTCCCGTCGTCGACGCAGACGATGTTGGGGAAGACCTGCGCGGCGTCCGATACGACCTTCCGGATCACCTCGGCCTCGTTGTAGACGGGTATCACCAGCCACACGTCATCGTTGCTGGTGGAACCCGAGGCCATGCCGGTAACCCTAGCCGAGGTGCGGCCATATCCCGGCACTAGTCTGGTCGCGTGCCGATCGACGTGATGATGCCCTTCTACGGCGACGTCGGGCAGTTCCGGCAGGCCGTCACCAGCGTCCTCGACCAGCGCGACGGCGACCTCCGTCTGGTGGTGATCGACGACTGTTACCCAGATCCCGAACCGCGTGAATGGCTGACGTCACTGGCGGATGCACGGGTCCACTACCTGCGCAACGAGACCAATCTCGGGGTGAACGGCAACTTTCGTCGTTGCGTGGAACTGGTCGATGCCGACCACTTCGTGGTGATGGGGTGCGACGACGTGATGCTGCCCGACTACCTCGGCACCGTTCGCGCACTCGCCCGCGACCATCCCGATGCCGCGGTGGTGGCCCCCGGGGTCGAGGTCATCGACGACCGCGGCGACGTGGTGCGCCCGCTGGGCGACCGGATCAAGGGGTTCCTCACGCCCAAGGCCGCGGCGGGCGGGGCGGCGACGGTCCGCAGCGGCGAGGCCATGGCCACCAGCCTTTATCACGGCAACTGGACCTATTTCCCTTCTTTGCTGTGGCGCACCGCGCCGGTGCGCGACGTCGGGTTCCGTCCCGGTCTGGAGGTCGTCCTCGACCTCGCGCTGCTGGTCGATCTGGCCGCGACCGGTGGCTCGCTGGTCCACGACTCGACGGTGGTGTTCCGCTACCGGCGCCACGACGCGTCGGTCAGTTCCTTACAGGCGGTCGACGGGCGTCGGTTCGCCGAGGAGAACGCCTTCTTCGCCGCCGAGGCGCGACGCTGCGCCGAGCTCGGATGGCATCGCGCCGCACGCGCCGCACGTCTTCATGCGACGTCGCGGCTGAACCACTTTCAGTCTCGCGTGCTCGCGGCCGCGGGCACGCGGCGCCGGGCGAACGCGACACCGTGAACCAGCATCCCGATCACCGGTCCGCCGATCAGGGCGATGGCGACCCGGCCCTCGACGCCGAGCGGTAGTAGCAGCAGTCCGATCGACGCCAGCGTGGCGACCCACCACCCGGCCGCGTACCAGCGGTGGGAGCCGACCGCGATGGCCGCCGCGCCGCTCACCGTCAGGAGAGCGAGCGCGGTCGCACCGAGTGTGAACGCGGCCAGCGTGGCGCCCGACAGCTGGAAATCCGCACCGAACACGCTGGTCAGCAACCACGGACCGAGTAGCCACGCGGCCGCCGCGCCCACCAGGCCGATCGCCGCGACCACCGCGGCAGGCGCACGCAGTGCGGCCATCAGGTGTCGTCGGCCGTCGACGAACCGGGTGATGAGCACGCCCTGAAAGCTGTTCAGCGGCACCAGGAGCGGCGCCCTGGTGAGCGTCACGGCCAGGACCACCGCACCCACGGTCGCGGTGTCCGCATCGTCGCGGGCGGTGGCGTTGATCAGTACCGGGAAACCCATCACCAGCACGGCGCTCGCGGCGGCGGCGGCCATCGCGGTGAGCGTGTTGGTGGTGAAACGCGCGGGCGCGACGTCGCTGCGCAGACCGAGCGCACTCCGGGCCGCCGTCGAGGTGAGCAGCACGGCCATCCACGACACCGATCCGATCACCGTGATCACCAGAAACGCCGTCACGTCGCCGTCGAGGGCCACCGCGACGACCGCGCCGACCAGTCGGATGAGCGCATCGACGGAGAGCAGGACGGCGAACGGCCCCCAGGCGAGTGCCCCCGAAAGTGCACCCGCGAGATGTGCATAGACCGCGAACGATGCGACCCCGACGGACAGCAGCAGCACCGACAGCCACCGCTCCTCGGTGAAGACGTGGCCGCTCCACAGCGGTGACGTCGCGGCGACGGCGGCCGCCAGGACGAGCCCGATCGCCGCGTTGATCAGCCCGGGGCGGGCGCGGGGCGAGTTGTCGTCGGCCGTGTGGTCGTGGCGGGAATCGAGGGCGGCCCGCACGGTACGGGTCGTCTCCTGCAGCTGGCCGTTCTGCGTGCCGGTGACCATGCCGTAGGCCGCCCAGAACACCGCGAAGACGGCGTAGCCCGCGGCGCCGAGGTCACGTGCGGCGAGCAGCAGCACCAGATAGCCGGAGGCCGCGGCGATGAGCGTGGCGACGGTGACACGGCCGATGGTGCCGCGCACCGCCTGCTGTTCTACGTCGTCGGGCATGGGTGATCCACCGAGGTGACCCGTTTCAGGACGGCCCGGGGAAGGCCGGCAGCGTGGCGGTGAACAGCCACTCGTCCCAGAGCGGTCCGAGCGACATCGTCGAGTAGTTGGCGGCCAGCGCGATGAAGTCCTCGGTGGTCGCCGACCCGTACCGGTACTTGTCGGTCCAGCGGCGCAGGAGCGCGAAGAAATTGCCGTCGCCGATGCTCAGGCGCAGTGCGTGCAGGGTCAATGCGCCGCGTTTGTAGACCCAGTCGTCGAACATGTGGCGCGGGCCGGGGTCGGTGAGCGTTGCCCGGACCGGGTGCGCGGCGAGCTTGTCGTAGTAGATCCGCGCCCACTCGGCGGCACTCCGGCCGCCGGACCGTTGACTCCAGAGCCACTCGGCGTAACAGGCGAATCCCTCGTGCAGCCAGATGTCGCGCCACCGCGACAGCGTCACCGAATTCCCGAACCACTGATGGGCCAGCTCGTGCGCGACCAGCCGCTCGGCGTGGCGGCTGCCGTCGCAGTGGTTGGCGCCGAAGATCGAGAAGCTCTGGGCCTCGATGGGGATGTCGAGCTCGTCGTCGGTGATCACGACGGTGTAGACGGGAAACGGGTAGGGCCCGAACATCTCGACGAACGCCTCGACCATCTCGGTCTGACGGCCGAAGTCGATGTCGAGATTTCGCATCAGCCGATGCGGCAGAACCGCCTCGACCGGAACGGGCTTGGTGGCCAGTGTCTTCTTCTTGTACATCCCGATCTGGACGGATGCCAGATACGTCGCCATCGGTTCCACCTGCTGATAGACCCAGGTGGTCTGTGCTGCGCGGGTCCGCTTGGACTCGAGGACGCCGTTGGCGAGCGCGTAGTAGGGGCTGTCGGTGGTGATCGAGAATCGGTAGGGGGCCTTGGCGTTGGGATGGTCGTCGCAGGGAAACCACGACCCCGCCCCGTTGGGCTGGTTGGCGCACAGCGCGCCGTCGGTGAGCTCCTCCCAGCCCACCTCGCCCCACGGTCCGCGGATGGGTCGCGGTGATCCGGAATAGCGGATCACGATGGTCAATGCCCCGCCCGGTGGGATCGGGGTATCGGGAGTGATCGTCAGCTTCCGGTTCCGGTGGCTGTGGCGGGCGCGCTTGCCGTCGATCGTCACGCGTGCCACCGACATCGCCGACGCGAGGTCGAGGGTGAACCTGCGCAGGTGGATGAATGACGTCGCGGTGAGTGTCGCCGTGCCGGCCAGGCGGTTCGGCGACACCTTGTACTCGAGTTCGAGGTCGTACCGCGAGATCCGATAACCGAGGTTGCCGTTGTCGGGCAGGTATGGGTCGAGTGCATCGAGTGGAGCGCCGAGGAGGGGTTGTCGCGGACCCTTGCTCGACTTACCCGGCACTGACGCTCCTGCCTGATCGATACGCACCCCGGGCACACGTTCACCTGAGATGATCCGGTGGACGGATGCGCCGCACGATGTGCGAGTTGCGGCGCGTATGTCCCACGGCGGCGGTGAGCCGTCGCGGACACTTAGGTTACCTGCCGCACCCGAGGTGCACGCGGCGGTGGCGATCGTGAGACGGTGGGGATCCACAACCGGACTGAAGTCCGGTTACCTGGGTCGGGACGAAAGGGAGATCATGTTCGGCGTACGCAGTGTGACGTTCTTCTTGGCACGGCTGATTCTCGGCTACATCTTCATCATGCACGGCTGGCAGAAGCTCCACACCAACGGAATCAGCAATGTGGAGAAGGGTTTCGACGGGATGGGCGTCCCGGCTCCCAACCTCGCAGCGCAGTACGCGACCTGGGTCGAATTCGTCGGCGGCATCCTGCTCATCCTGGGTCTGTTGCTGCCGTTGGTGTCGATCCTGCTGATCGCGGACATGATCGGCGCGATCGCGTACGCGCACTGGGACCATGGCTTCTGGAGCACCGACGGTGGTTACGAGTTGCCGCTCGCGCTGATCGCCGGCCTCCTCGCGGTCGGGTTCGCCCAATCGGGTAGCGCGGCGGCCGATCACTATGTGTTCCGGCGTCGTCGCCGGGCCGCGGTGGTCGACTGATCTTTTCCGTAGCTCGATACGGCTGGCCCGTTGATCGAGTAGGCATCGAGCGCAGCGAGGCGCCGTATCGAGATCCCTAGCCGCTCCACGGCGCGATCGGATTACCCTGCCAGCGGGTGTGTGCCGGGACCACATCGCCGCGCATCACCAGCGAGGCGGGGCCGACGGTCGCGCTCTCGCCGAGCCCGGCCGCAGGCAACGCCACGCAGTGCGGGCCGAGCGTCGAGCCCGCGTCGAGCGTGACCCGGTCGATGGCCATCACCCGATCGTGGAAGAGATGCGTCTGCACCACGCAGCCGCGTTGCACGGTCGCGCCGTCGCCGAGCGTCACGAGGTCGGCCTCGGGCAGCCAGTACGTCTCACACCAGACGCCCTTGCCGATCCGCGCGCCCAGCATGCGGAGCCACAGGTTGAGGATCGGGGTTCCGGTGGCGGCGTTGGCGAACCAGGGTGCCGCGACCGTCTCGACGAAGGCGTCGGAGAGTTCGTTGCGCCAGACGAAGGAGCTCCAGAGTGGGTGCTCGGACACCCGGATACGGCCGACGACCAGCCATTTCGCCGCTGCCGCGATGCAGCATGCGGCCGCGCCGGCCACCAGCAGCAGCAACCCGCTCACGAGGGCGGCCACCCAGTAGTGGGTGTGCTGGGCGATGTATTGCAGGCCGAGCAGCATGAACAGGCCGAGGCCGAACGACACCATCACCGGGATGATCCGCAACGTCTCGACCACGGCACGCGCGCCCTTGAGTCGAGTCGACGGATCGAACGTGCGCGACGTGTCGCTGGCGGCCGCCGTGCGCCGCAGGCGGACCGGCGGACTGCCCAGCCAACTCGACCCCGACTTCGCGCGGTCCGGGGTGGCCGAGAGCACCGCGACGAGACTGTTCTTCGGTACCTTGCGGCCGGGACCGGTCATCCCCGAGTTGCCCAGGAACGACCTCTTCCCGATCTTCGCCTCGTCGATGTGCATCCAGCCGCCGCCGAGTTCATAGGACGCCACCATGGTGTCGTCGGCGAGGAACGCGCCGTCGCCGATGGTGGTGAACTTCGGCAGGACCAGTGCAGTGGAGATCTCGGTGCCCACACCGACCTTGACGCCGAGGAGCCGGAACCACCACGGCGTCAACAAGCTCGCGTAGAGCGGGAACAGATAGGTGCGTGCGGCATCGAGGAGGCGCTCGGTCATCCACACCTGCCAGCCGACGCGCGAGCGGACCGGGTGATAGCCCTTCGTCAGGCCGATCGACAGCAGCCGGACGAGCACGGCGGTGACCACCGCGAACACCAGCAGGCTGGTCACGGTCGCGGCCGGCAGCAGGATCAGGCAGCGCAGTCCGACGCCGCGCAGCCGGTCGGCGTGGATGGCCCACGAACCCATCACCGCGAGTCCGGCCGCCAGCGCGATCAGCGGGATCGCGGCCAGCAGCAACGACGACACCCCGTAGATCGAGACCCACGCGCTCCCGCGCGGCGGCCGGTGATCCGGCCATGGGTGTTCGGCCTTGCGGACCTTCGCCGCGGGCGAGCCCGCCCAGTGCTGACCCGCCTTCACCCGGCCGCGGACCGCCGACCCGGGCGCGACCTCGGCGTCGCGGCCGACCACCGCGCCGGGTAACAGCGTCGATCGTGCGCCGACCGATGCGCCACGCTTGATCACGATCTCCCCGATGTGCACGACGTCACCGTCGATCCACCACCCGGTGAGGTCGACCTCCGGTTCCACCGACGCGCCCTCACCGATGGTGAGGAAACCGGTCACCGGCGGGATGGTGTGCATGTCGACGCCGCGTCCGATCTTCGCCCCGAGCGCCCGGGCCAGATAGATCATCCAGGGCGCCCCCGACAGATTCGATGCGCCACTCGCCTCCAGCAGCCGTTCGGCGACCCACAGCCGGAGATGGGTGCCGCCACCGCGCGGGTAGCTACCCGGGGTGACCCCGGCGAGGAGTAGCCGAGCGCCCGTCGCGGCGATCACCATGCGTCCGGGAGGGGTGATGAACAGCAGGAATGCGACCAGCAGCGCCCACCAGTTCACGTGCACCAGCCACGGGACGTAGCGGTCGGTGCGGTCGACCACCTCGACGGCGATGTTGTTCACCACGCCGAGCCAGGTCGCCCACTGCAGGCCGGTCAGGGTGGTCAGCGGCACCGACAGTGCGATCTGCGCGAGGCCGGTCCGCGGCGGGGTCGGCGTGACCTCACGGGGCGTGACGACGGTCGACGGTTTGCGCCCGTCGAGCATCTCGGCGAGCGACCCGAGGCGGGGATGGTCGTAGAGGTCGGCGACGGTGATGTCGGGGTAGCGGGTCCGCAGCGCGGTGACCAGCTGCGCGGCCGCGAGCGATCCGCCGCCCTCGGTGAAGAAGTCGGCCTGCGGGTTGTTCACCACCACGCCGAGAACGTCGGTCCAGCATCTCGCGACCCACTCCTCGGTCTCGCTGAGTTCCTCCGCGTCGTCGGTCGACTCGGTGCCGGGCAGCGGCCACGGGAGTGCGTTTCGGTCGACCTTGCCCGACGTGCGGGTCGGCAGCTCGGCGACCAGCGCGAGCCGCGGGACCATCGGAGCGGGCAGTTGTCCGGCCAGCGCGGCATGTGCCGCGGCGACGTCGAAGTCCGGATGCGTGGATACCAGGTAGCCGACCAGGAGGCTGTTGCCCGCCGCCGACTTCCGGACCGCCGCGGCGGCACCGCTGACCCCCGGGAGTTGTTGCAGCGCATTGTCGATCTCGCCCAGCTCGATTCGACGGCCACCGACCTTGACCTGATCGTCGGCGCGTCCCATGAACAGGAGGCCGGCCGGATCGAGACGGACGAGGTCGCCGCTGCGGTAGGCACGGTCCCAGCCCAGAGACGGCATGGGAGCGTACTTCTCGGCGTCCTTGGCGGGGTCGAGGTAGCGCGCGAGGCCCACCCCACCGATGACGAGTTCGCCGACCGCGCCCTCGGTGACCGGTTGGCCGTCGGTGTCGACCACTGCGAGATCCCAGCCGGGGAGCGGTAACCCGATGCGCACCGGACCGACACCGTCGAGGGGGGCGGCACATGCGACGACGGTCGCCTCGGTGGGCCCGTAGGTGTTCCACACCTCGCGGCCCTCGACGGCGAGCCGTTCGGCCAGTTCGGGTGGGCATGCCTCACCGCCGAAGATCAACAACCGCACCGCTTCCAGCGCCACCGGAGGCCACAGCGACGCGAGCGTCGGAACCGTCGATACCACGTTGATGTCGCGCTGTACGAGCCACGGCCCGAGGTCCATGCCGCTGCGCACCAGTGACCGGGGCGCCGGGACGAGGCATGCACCGTTGCGCCACGCCAGCCACATCTCCTCGCACGACGCGTCGAATGCGACGGACAGGCCGGCCAGCACGCGGTCACCGGGACCCAATGGCTCGTCGACCAGGAACATGCGCGCCTCGGCATCCACGAACGCCGCGGCATTGCGATGGCTCACTGCGACACCCTTGGGTGTTCCGGTGGAGCCCGAGGTGAAGATGACCCACGCATCGTCGTCCACCGTGGGTCGCGACTCGTGTGACGACGGCTCGATTCGGGCGTCCGCCGCCGCCTCGAGGGCCTGGATTCCCGACGCGCCGAGGATCGCGTCGACGCGGGCCTCGCCGAACACCAGGTCCGCACGTTCGTCCGGATCGTCGGCATCGACGGGCACGTAGGCCGCACCCGCGTAGAGGGTGGACAGGATTGAGATGTAGAGATCCCGGGTACCCGAAGGCATGCGGATTCCGACACGCCCGCCCCGTCGGACACCTGATGCGGTGAGGCGCTCGGCGCCGCGCCGGACGAGGGCGAGGAGCTGCGAGTACGTGAGGGACAGCTCGCCGTCGTCGATGGCGGGTGCCTCCGGATACGTCTGGGCAGTCCGATCCAGTACGTCACAAAGCGTGCGCGGTGCGCTGGCCTGCGAAGACAGAAGGAACTGGGGGGGTATGACCACTGTTAGCACCATTGTTTCGACACGAAGCGGAAAATTTACTCGACCAAGACGACCATTGGCTGAGATCTGAGTGAACAGTCAGTGGTTTGCATCCCGGTGTCTCCGCACGGTGAGGTTGCACGCGAAACCCGACGGATTGCAGGCGACACCGGAGTTTACCGGTGTAACTTTCGGACTGATGTATCTCAGCACGTCCCGAGTTCCGGTGTGTCGAGCATCTGCCTCAGCATGTTCAGCGTCACTGGATGAGGAGGCACGAGCATGCCGATAGTTCACCACCGCAAACCCAGCCTCCTGTCGTATCCGCTCTGGTTCGGCGCGCGGGCCCTGCTGCGACCCACGTTGTCGCTGTGGCCGCTCAACAGGGCGGGGATGGCGGGACTGTTCCTGATCGATCGTGCGATCGCGGTCGGTCCGAAGCCTCGAGGTGTGGTCCGCGAGCAGATGAGACTCGCGGATCGGCCGGTCGAGCTCATCATGCCGTCCGGGCCGTCAGGCCGCGACTCCGAGACGGCGATCCTCTACCTGCACGGCGGCGCGTTCCTGGTGTGCGGACTCGGTACCCACCGGTCGATCGCGAGCCGACTGTCGAGCGCCTGCGAACTCCCCGTCTTCTCCCTCGAGTACCGCCAACTGCCGTCGGTCGGCGTGGGGACGTCGGTGTCGGATGCGGTGGAGGCCTATCGCGAACTCATCGGCGAGCGCGGATACCGACGTGTGATCGTCGCCGGTGACTCCGCGGGTGGTTTTCTGGCCGGCAAGGTCGTCGAGACCGCCGCGTGCGAGGGGCTACCGCGACCGACGGCCTTCGTCGGCGTCTCGCCCCTGCTCGACCTGGACGTGGGGACCAATCCCGATCGTTCGAGCCGCTCCGATGCATACATCCCGCAGAGTAAAATGGTGCAGCTCGCGCAGCTGTTCGGCCGTGGACCGATCCCGTTCTCCGGTATTCGCCGAATCCCGGCGATCGTCGACTCCGATTTCCCACCGACCGCGATCATCACGGCAGAAGGCGAGATGCTCGAGGCAGATGTGATCGAGTTGGTCGAGAAGCTCGACGACGCGGGTGTCGATGCCGTCGGCCACAGCTATTCTTGGCAGGTGCACGCGTTTCCGGTGCTCACCACACGTCATCCGGAGACGGTGCACGCGATCGGGGTGATCTCCGCATTCGTTGCCCATGCAATCCGAGAGGCCAAGGAAGCTGACCACCGAAAGGACCGACGGGCCGGCTGAGTCCGAGTCCGCCCAACCGTCCACCCAATCGTCTGCACAACGGTCGGCCGAACCGTCGGCCACGCCGGGAGCGATCGACGCCCGCTTCACGCTGGCTGCCGAACGAACGGTGCTGGCCTGGGTACGCACGTCTCTCGGTTTCATGGCCGCCGGGGTCGCCGTCGTCTACGTCTCCGACGACATCGCGCATCCGGTGGTGGAGGCTGTGCTCGGACTCGTGATGGTGGGCCTGGGATGCTCGATCGCCCTGCTCGGTGCGTGGCGATGGCGCCGCACGATGGCCGTCCTCCGCGACGGGGGCGAGATGCCGGGGCCGTCGCATGTGGTGTTCCTCGTCGTTGCGATAGTGGTGATTGCCGTGGCGATCGCCGCGGTGATCCTGATTCAGACCTGACGTGAGAGAGCTGCCATGAGAGAGCTGGGATGAGAGTTCTGGGATGATCAACAACGACTTCCAACGAGGAGCCCTGGGCTTCTCCCGTGGGATGACCATCGTCGGCTCGGTGATCCTCATGGTCTGCGTGGCGCTGCTGACCGTGAACTGGTGGCGTGAAGGTCGGTGGCTGTGGGTGGTGATCGGGATCGCGATCGTGGTGGTCAACATCGGTTTGATCTTCTTGCAGTTCCGACGCCGCAAGCTGACACCACCCCCTCGGCCGAACGCCACCGATCCGGACGACTGAACGTCCGATGACCTCCGCTCGGGAACGGTTCGAGACGGCCAGGATCGCCCGGCTGGCCACGGTGGGCGAGGCAGCTGTTCCGCATCTCGTACCCATCGTCTTCACGCTCGCTCCCGACGACGACATCCTCTACTCGTGCGTCGACCACAAGCCGAAACGGACCCGCCGTCTGCGCCGGCTCGCGAACATCACCGCCAACCCTTCGGTCTCGCTGCTCGTGGACCACTACGCCGACGACTGGACCGCGCTGTGGTGGGTCCGCGTCGACGGCCGCGCCGACGTGGTCGATGCCGACACGACGGTGGGCGCCTGCGCGATCGACCTGCTCGCCGAGAAGTATCCGCAATATCGCGTGGAACGGCCGGACGGCCCTGTCATCGTGGTGCGCGACCTGGTGTGGCAGGAGTGGGCCGCCCGTCCCTGAAATGTCAGGCCGTCAATTCCTCGTCACAGACATTCAATCGGGGCTCCTCCACGGCGAACTGCGTGCGGTAGAGCTCGGCATAGCGCCCGTTGCGGGCCAGCAGGGTCGCGTGGTCGCCCCGCTCGACGATCCGACCGTGCTCCAGGACGGCGATCTCGTCGGCCGCGCGGATGGTCGACAGCCGGTGCGCGATGACGAGGGACGTCCTTCCGGCCAGCGCCTCGGAGAGTGCTTCCTGCACAGCCGCTTCCGATGTCGAGTCGAGGTGCGCGGTCGCCTCGTCGAGGATCACCACCGATGGCTGCGCCAACAGGAGGCGCGCGATGGTCAGACGCTGGCGTTCGCCGCCGGAGAGCCGGTATCCCCGCTCCCCGACGACGGTGTCGAGGCCATCGGGCAGGGACGCGATGAGGTCGTCGAGGCGTGCTCGCCCGAGCGCGTCCCAGATCCGCTCCTCGGATGCGGTCGGATCGGCCAGCGCAAGGTTGGCGCGGACCGTGTCGTGGAACAGATGTCCGTCCTGGGTCACCAGGCCGACGGTCCGATGCACCGACGCGCTCTGGAGATCGCGGAGATCGACGCCGTTGAGGTGGATGGCGCCTGCGTCGACGTCGTAGAGTCGCGTCGCCAGGTTCGCGATGGTCGACTTGCCCGCGCCCGAACTGCCGACGAGCGCGGTCATCGTCCCGGCCGGGACGTCGAGGTCGATGTGGTGCAGGACCGTCGATCCGCCCCGGTTGTCCAGTTGCGCAACCTCTTCCAGAGATGCCAGCGACACCTTGTCGGCCGACGGGTAGGCGAAGGACACGTCGTCGAAGTGCACGGAGACCGGGCCGTGCGGGACGGGTCGGGCGTCGGGTTTGTCGGCGATCAGCGGTTCGAGGTCGAGCACCTCGAAGACACGCTCGAAGCTGACCAGGGCACTCATGATCTCGACGCGTGCATTGGCCAGCGCGGTCAGCGGCGCGTACATCCGGGTGAGCAGGAGGGCCAGCGAGACCACCGCGCCGGCGGACAGATGGCCCCCGACGGCGAGCCATCCGCCGAGCCCGTAGACGAGCGCCAGTGCCAGGGCCGAGACCAGCGTGAGCGCCGTCATGAAGTAGGCCTGCAGCATCGCGCGGCGGACCCCGATGTCGCGCACGCGATCTGCGCGATCGGCGAACTCGGTCGACTCGATGTCGGGGCGACCGAAGAGCTTGACCAGGGTCGCGCCCGGTGCCGAGAACCGTTCGGTCATCTGCGTCGACATCCGCGCGTTGTACTCGGCGGCTTCGCGGGAGAGGGACGCCATCCGCTTGCCCATCCGGCGCGCCGGGATCACGAACACCGGTAGCAGCACCAAGGCGAGCAGCGTCACCTGCCAGCTGATCGCGATCATCACGCCCACCGTCAGGACCAGGGTCACCGCATTGGACACCACGCCGGACAGCGTGTCGCTGAACGCCCGCTGCGCCCCGATGACGTCGTTGTTGAGACGGCTCACCAGGGCGCCGGTCCGGGTGCGGGTGAAGAACGCGACCGGCATCTTCTGCACGTGGTCGAACACCGAGCGACGCAGATCGAGGATCAGTCCCTCGCCGATGTTGGCGGAGAACCAGCGCGTCCCGATGCCCGCCGCCGCCTCGACGACGGCGATGAGCGCGATGAGCAACGCCAGGCCGGCGATCGCACCACCGCTTCCGCCGCCGGTGATGAGGTTCACCACCCGTCCGGCCAGCAGCGGTGTCACGACCGTCAACAGTGCGGTCAGCACCGACAGCCCGAGGAACACGCCGATCCGCCGCCGATGCGGCCTCGCGAACTGCGCGATACGCCGCAACGTGGTGCCTCGCTCGCCCCGTAGGTTCCGTGCCTCCGGCGCGTTCATCGATTTGTACATCGTGTCCCAGCCCACCGATTCCATGCTCATGACGACCACGGTAGAACCTCAAGTTCACTTGAAGTCCAATCGGAGGTCTGATCTGCAGCATCAGTCGCGCTCGCGTCGTCGCCGGTTGCGTTCGCGCTCCTGACGTCTGCGGGCATGTTTGGCCGCCACCCGGGTCATCGCGCGGGTAGGAGCCTCCTCGTTGCCCGGCTCGGCGGGTTGGCCGTCGTCGCCGGGCGGGATTTTGAACCGGATGCGTCGTAGTCCGGGGAACAGGATTTCCAGGTTCTCCGGATCGCCGGGGAGGACGAGTCCTTCGGGGGTGATGAACTCGGTCGTGAGCACGCCGTGTCGGTCGCGGTATTGGTCGTCGACCCAGTCACCGAAGGTCTTGAGCAGATGCCCGAAACGGTGTTTTGCATTGAGGTTGTCGGGCAGGGTTTGTCCACCGTGCGACGGATCGTTGTGGTCGAACTCCTCAACATGGTCGAGGTCGGCATCGAACGCAGAAACCTCCGATCCGGGAACCACGCTGGAGCCGTCGCGCACGCGCACGAACGTGTCCAAGGCGGCGGTCGGCCGGTACGGATCCGACGGCAGATGTGCCGGCAGGGTGAACGAGCCGTCCGGATTCTGCGGCGTCCCTTTCGGCACCAGCGGCTTGATCACGGCGTCGGGCCGGCCCGCGAGGTCGCGGGCGTGCTCGTCAGAGATCACCCCGTGTCCGGCGATGAATCCGGCGTTGTCGGCGTCCCCGTTCAGGGTGGATTCGTCGACGACCACGTGGATGATGACTTTGCTGTCCGGCGGCACGGTGCCCGGCTCCGGAATCTGCGCGGTGCAGTCCTCACGTCCGCACTCACACTCGAACGCAGTGCCCGTCAACAGCGCGAACGTGGCATCCGAGCGTCGTTGCTGCGTAGTGCGCTGATCGTGCTCACACGCGCACGCGGCCAGCGCTTTCACCGACCCGTCCGACAGGCGTGCGTCCTCCGCCGACATCGTCGCCGAGAACTTCGCCATCCCATCGGGCAACGGCTTGGTGGATACGCCCCGCGCGTCCAAGGCTTTCTGCCGGCGTTCGCGTACGGCGTCAGGATCGTGTCGGTAGACGATCCGGTCCACCATGTCGCGCAACCGCTCCGCCGACCACGCACCCTCGTGCAGATCGAGGCGGGCAGCGATGTCGGCATCCACTTCGGCGGCACAGTCATGACCGTTGACCAGGTCGGTGCGCGCGATGATCGATGTGACCCGCTCCGCCGAGATCCGGCCGTCACGCAACCGCTCGGCCACCCGCGGCAACCGATTCCGCAACGCAAGCGCCTCACGGACCATCTGTTCGGCCTTGCCCTGCCCGATACCGAAGCTGATCGCGATCCGCGCCGCACAATCGGCGAACCCATCCACCAGCAAGAGATCGTGCGGATCCGACTCGGTACCCACCAACCGCGCATGCAACTCGGCGGCCACCCGATAATCGCGCCACGCCAAAAACGACCGCCCGCGCTGGGCTGAGACCAGGCTGCCGATCAGATCATTGGTGTCAGCCTCGCCGATCTCCCCGACGTCGACCCGACCGGTGAAAAAGGCAGGCAGATCCGGCCACGGCGAGACCTCACCCCACCACGACGACAACCGCCACGCCGGACCCGACACCAGACACCTCTCAGAGAACGAACGAATACCGTCGGGACCGACATTCGGCATTCACATTCTCTGAAAGACCAAGCCGCCGAACCCTACTGGGCCCTGCAGCAGCTTGCTCCGGTACTCACATCAACTCGTCGATCCCGTTGAAAAGAACTCTATGTCACCCCACCGACAGATTTGATCGCCCGATTTCGCCGACCGGTGACAGCACGACCCCACCACCCTGAGTACGTTGGAACAGAGTGATCGATCGGTGAGGAGTCCGCGCGCTCGACAAGCCGCGGCCGTCAGGAGCGAGGTAAACGTGGCAGAACTCAAGCTCGGTTTCAAGGCGTCGGCGGAGCAGTTCGATCCGCGTGAGCTGGTGGAGATCGCGGTGGCCGCCGAGGAGCACGGCATGGACTCGGTCGCGGTCAGCGACCATTTCCAGCCGTGGCGACACAACGGCGGGCACGCACCGTTCTCGCTGGCCTGGATGGCCGCGGTGGGGGAGCGGACCAAGCGGGTGCAGATCGGGACGTCGGTGATGACCCCGACGTTCCGCTACAACCCGGCGGTGATTGCGCAGGCTTTCGCGTCGATGGGCTGCCTGTACCCCGGACGCATCATGCTGGGCGTCGGCACGGGTGAGGCCCTCAACGAGTACGCGACCGGCTTCCAGGGTGAATGGCCCGAGTTCAAGGAGCGCTTCGCCCGGCTGCGTGAGTCGATCAAGCTCATGCGCGAGCTGTGGACCGGCGAGGAGATCAACTTCGACGGTGAGTACTACAAGACGCAGGGCGCCTACATGTACGACGTGCCAGAGAAGCCGATCCCGGTCTATGTCGCCGCGGGTGGTCCGGTGGTGGCACGGTACGCCGGGCGCGCCGGAGACGGCTTCATCTGTACCTCGGGCAAGGGTGCCGACCTCTATCAGGAGAAGCTGATCCCCGCGGTCAAGGAAGGTGCGGAGAAGGCCGAGCGCGACTTCGACGCCATCGACCGGATGATCGAGATCAAGATCTCCTACGATCCGGATCCCGAACTGGCGCTGGAGAACACCCGGTTCTGGGCGCCGCTGTCGCTGACCGCCGAGCAGAAGCACAGCGTGAACTCGTCGACCGAGATGGAACGGCTGGCCGACGAACTGCCCATCGAGCAGGTGGCCAAACGGTGGATCGTCGCGTCCGATCCCGACGAGGCCGTGGAGAAGGTGAAGTTCTACACCGACTGTGGACTGAACCACCTGGTGTTCCACGCGCCCGGCCATGATCAGCGCCGATTCCTGGAGAACTTCGAGAAGGACCTCGCGCCCCGGCTGCGCAAGCTGTCGGTCTGATCCGGCGTCAGACGGCCGACCGCAGCAGACTCACGACGCGGTCGGCCGCCTGGCTGCCCGCGACCCGATGATGGCGGCGCATCCAGATCGCGCCCGCGGATCTCCGACGACGAGGTGCCGACACCTGCCCGAACGGGCTAGGGTTGATCCACGTCGTCGAGGAGCGAACGTATGCGAAAACTTGTCGTGCTCATCGCTGCAGGCGGGCTCGTCGCCGCGGGTAGCGGCGTCACCATGCTCGTCGCGGATCCGTCGCCGACATCGGCCGCTCCATCTGTCACCCGATCGTCGTGCGGACAGTTCCAGGGCTCCGGACCCGCTCCCGACTGCGGCGCCCGCGTTTCCGACCACACAGTGCGTGTCGAGTTGCGCAACAACGGGATTCGGCCGGTGCCGGTGATCTGCACGCTGGGCCGCGTGGGCCCGCAGCCACCCACGGCCACCACCACCCTGGGGCCGGGACAGCGAGGTGTGCTGAGCGCGACATCGGCGCTGCCGGGCGGACAGACCTACGTTGTGGATTGTCAGAGCGCGGTGCCCGTAGGTAAGGAGGTCGCACGTCGCGCCGTCTTCACCGCGACCTTCTCCTCGCCCGATCGCGCGACGCCGAAGCGGTCCACTTCGACCAGAACCCGACCGTCGGTGCGTCCCCGATCGACCGTGACGCCGACGGCGACGTCGAAGCGGACGCCGACCGTCACCCGGGCGCGTCCCCTCCAACCACCGACGCACACGCCGCCCACCACCACGCCCACCACCACGCCCACCGCCACGACGACCGCCACGACGACGACCACGACTCCACCGGTCGGCTGATCGCAGCGCGCGCGGCCTACCTGCGTCGTACGTCGGATACCGTTGACATCCATGGATCGTGACCGGATGGTGGATGTCGGGGTGGCAGTGGTGTCGCGCTTCGGTGCCAAGGCGCTGAGCCTGACGTCGGTGGCCCGGCAGGCCGGCGTGGCCAGGGCGACCGCCTACCGGATGTTCGGCGGCAAGGACGCCCTCATCGCGGCGATCGTCGAGCGTGAGGTGGCCACCCTCCGCATCAAGTTGCGTGAGTGGGCCGACGCCGAGCCCGACGCCGCAGGCAAGGTGCGGTCGCAGATCCTCAACGTGCTGCCCTACATCCGCGAACACGAAGCGCTGCAATATGTCCTGCGCAACGAGCCCGAGGAGATCGTGCGCGCACTGGTGGCGACGAAGGACGCGGGTGGGCCGACCCTGATCCACCAGATCGTGGCGGAAACCCTCCCCGACCTGCAACCGGAGATCGGCGATCAGCTGTACCCGCACCCTGCGGGGGCGGCCGAGTTCCTCGTGCGGACCATCTACTCGTTGATGCTCATCCCCGACAGCGCTCTGTCCGATGAGGAGATCGCCGACCTCGTCGTGCGTGCCATCGTCGTGCGTGCCATCGTCAGGTGAGTCGGGCGGCGCCCGGCCGGGCCGTGCCTGCCGCCATGCCCGTGACAGTTAGGGTGAATGTGTAACGCTCCCGAGGAGGCCGGCCGTCATGAAGATCCACGCCGATTCACCGAAAACCGATGAGACCGCCCTGCCGGTCGTGCATCTACGCAGGCCACGCTGGGGCGACCCCGAAACGCCCGGCGAACTGCCGGCGGCCGCGGCAGCGCTGGTCGGCGCGGACGGCAGCGAGCAGCGGGGAAACGAGCGACGGGGTGTGGACCCCGACGACGTGGTGCTCGACGACCCGGCGATCCCGGGCGCCGCGCGGTCGGCCCTCGTCGACGCACTGGGTGAGGTGAACGTGACGGCCGATCACCGGCAACGTATCGACCACACCCGTGGCTACTCGACTCCCGACATCCTGGCGCTGCGCGGGGGCGACGCCGGTGATGCACCCGATCTCGTCGTCACCCCGGGATCACACCACGACATACTCCGCCTCCTCGAAATCTGCGCGGTCCATCGCGTCGCCGTGGTGCCGTACACCGGCGGCACATCGGTCGTCGGTGGTCTCGCACCGGATCGTGCCGGGTTCGCGGGCGTCATCAGTGTGGACCTCACCCGGCTCGACGGACTGGTCGAGATCGACGAGATCTCTCGCACCGCGACGCTGCAGGCGGGTCTCCGCGGGGTCCGTGCGGAGGAGTTGTTGCGCGCCAAGGGATACACACTCGGTCACTTTCCACAGTCATACGCCGGTGCCGGCATCGGCGGCTACGCCGCGACCCGGTCGGCCGGTCAATCCTCGGCCGGATACGGCCGATTCGACGAGATCGTCGAGGGACTGACCCTGGCCACACCGCGCGGGACCATCGAGGTCGGCACGGCCCCGAAATCGGCGGCCGGGCCGGATCTGCGCCAACTCGTCCTCGGCTCCGAGGGCGCGTTCGGCATCATCACGGAGGTCACCGTGCGCGTCCGTCCGGCCCCCGCGCACCGGGTGTTCGAGGGGTGGCGGTTCGACGACTTCGAATCGGGCGCCGCCGCCCTGCGTGCGCTCGCACAGGACGGGCCGATGCCCACCGTGCTGCGGCTGTCAGACGAGACGGAGACCGCGATCAACCTCGCCGACCCGGATGGCGCCGGCGCCGCAGATGCGGCCGCTGATGCCGGTGCCGGTGCGACGGCGCAGGGTGGCTGCCTCGTGGTGGTCGGATACGAGGGGCATCGAGAGGAGACGGAGAGCCGGCGCGCGACGGCGGCGCGGGTTCTCGAGAGCACCGGCGGCGTCGGCCTGGGCACCGGCCCCGGGGAGGCGTGGCGCACCGGCCGTTTCCGGGCGCCCTACCTGCGCGATCCGCTCCTCGACGCCGGCGTCCTGGTGGAGACCCTCGAGACCGTCACATACTGGTCGCGTCTGGCCGACCTCAAGGCCGCCGTCACCGCGGCACTCACCGACACGCTCACCGGCGCGGGTACACCGCCGTTGGTGATGTGCCACATCAGCCATGTCTATCCGGCCGGGGCATCGCTCTACTTCACGGTGGTCTGCCCGCAGGCCGAGGACCCGATCGCCCAGTGGTCGGCCGCGAAGGTCGCCGCCAACGATGCGATCCGGGCGACCGGCGCGAGCATCACCCACCACCACGCGGTCGGTCGCGATCATCGTGATGCCTACCACGCCGAGATCGGGGAGCTCGCGCTCGAGTCGCTGCGTGCGGTCAAGGAGACGCTCGATCCGGCGGGTGTCTGCAATCCCGGCATCCTGCTCTGAATCACCGGCTGCCGATAGGCTGGCGTACATGGGTGCAGACACCGGCACGTCGAACAGCATCTACATCGCGTCCGCAGAGGGCGACACGGGCAAGTCCACGATCGCGCTCGGCCTGCTGGCCCTGCTGTCGGCGACCGGCGGGCGCGTCGGGGTGTTCCGCCCCATCTCGCGCGCTGCCGCCGGCGAACGCGATTACATCCTCGACCTCCTGATCGACCATGCCTCGGTAGATCTGCCGTACGAGGACTGCATCGGCGTCACCTACGAACAGGTCCACGCGGATCCGGAGGGCGCCATCGGTGAGATCGTCGCGCGCTTCCACGCCGTCGAGGCCCGCTGTGACACGGTCCTGGTGATCGGGTCGGACTACACCGACGTCGGCAACCCCTCCGAACTGAGTTACAACGCGCGCATCGCGGCCAATCTGTCCGCGCCGATCATCCTGGCCATCAAGGCAACCGGTCGGAGCGCCACCGAACTCCACGGGCTCGCAGATCTGCTCGTCACCGAGATATCGGCCGTGCACGCCACCACCGCCGCCATCGTCGTCAACAGGTGTGAACCAGAGCTGATGGTGGTGATCGGCAAGGAGGTGGAGAAGACGGGCACGCCGACCTGGTGTCTACCGGAGGCGCCGGTCCTGTTCGCGCCGACCATGGCCGAGTTGAAGGATGCGCTCGGCGCCGAGGTGTACAGCGGCGACGAGGAACTCCTCGACAGGGAAGCGCTCAAGGTGATGGTCGGCGGCATGACGGTCGAGCACATCTTGGAGCGTCTGACCGACGGGACGGTGGTCATCACCCCGGCAGATCGCTCCGACGTGCTGCTCGCGTTGGTCAATGCCAATACCGCGCAGGGCTTTCCCCGACTCTCCGGGATCATCCTCAACGGCGGACTGCGCCCGCATCCGATGATCCAGGCACTGGTGAGCGGACTGAAGCCGACCCTGCCGATCATCTCGTGTGAGCAGGGCACCTACGAGACGGCTCGGACCGCCGCCCACACCCGCGGTCGGATCGCCGTCGGGTCGGCACGCAAGATCGAGGCCGCGCTCGCGCTGATGGAGGAACACCTCTCCCCGGAGGCGGTGATGAAGGTCCTCGACGTCCGTGCCCCGTCCGTGGTGACCCCGCAGATGTTCGAGTACCGCCTGGTGGCGCAGGCCCGCTCGGAGCGTAAGCACATCGTGCTGCCCGAGGGCGAGGAGGACCGCATCCTGCGCGCGGCGAGCCGACTGCTGAGGCGCGGGGTCGCGCGGCTCACCCTGTTGGGCGACGAGGACGTGGTGCGCACGCGCGCACAGGAACTCGCACTCGACATCGACGAGGTGGACGTGATCGACCCGGCGACCTCCGATCGGCTCGACGAGTTCGCCGCGCTCTACACCGAGCTGCGCAAGCACAAGGGGATGGACCTCGAGCGCGCCGTCGAGACCATGCGCGACGTCTCGTATTTCGGCACGATGATGGTGCACACCGGACTCGCCGACGGGATGGTCTCGGGTGCGGTGCACACCACCGCGCACACCATCCGCCCGTCCTTCGAGATCATCAAGACCAGCCCCGGGGTCTCGACGGTGTCGAGCGTGTTCTTCATGTGTCTCGCCGACCGCGTGCTGGCCTACGGCGACTGTGCCGTGGTCCCCGATCCCACCGCCGAACAGTTGGCCGACATCGCGATCTCGTCCGCGCAGACCGCCGAGCAGTTCGGCATCGACGCCCGGGTCGCGATGCTGTCCTATTCGACGGGGCAGTCCGGTTCCGGCGCCGACGTCGACAAGGTGCGAATCGCCACCGATCTGATACGCGAACGGTCGCCGGAGATCTTGGTGGAAGGGCCCATTCAATACGATGCGGCCGTCGAGCCGACTGTCGCCGCCACCAAGATGCCCGATTCGGCGGTGGCCGGAAAGGCGACGGTGCTGATCTTTCCCGATCTCAACACCGGCAACAACACCTATAAGGCCGTGCAGCGCAGCGCGAACGCGATAGCGATCGGGCCGGTCCTGCAGGGCCTCAACAAACCGATCAACGATCTGTCGCGGGGTGCCCTGGTCTCCGACATCGTGAACACGGTCGCGATCACCGCCATCCAGGCGCAGCAGGCCCCGACGCCTGGGGAGGCACGATGAGTCCGCAGTCCGCCGAAGGCGCGGTGCTGGTCCTGAACGCCGGTTCGTCGTCGCTCAAATACCAATTGCTCCATCCGGATACCGAAGAGGTGCTGGCGGACGGCATCGCGGAGCGGATCGGCGAGCACGATTCGTCGATCACCCACGAACAGGGCGGCGACTCGGTGACCGAGGTGCGGGCGCTGCCCGACCATCGGGCGGCGGTCGAGTCGGCGATGCAGTTCTTCGCCGATCGCGGAACGGATCTCGCCACCGTCGGCCTGCGAGCAGTCGGTCATCGCGTCGTCCACGGCGGACGGATCTTCCATCAGCCGACCCTGATCACCACCGAGGTGATCTCCGAGATCGGTCGGATCTCTACCCTTGCGCCGCTGCACAATCCGGCGAACCTGATCGGTATCGAGGCGGTGCGGGCGTTGCTCCCCGAGGTTCCGTCGGTGGCCGTGTTCGACACCGCGTTCTTCCACTCACTGCCCGACGCGGCGGCCACCTACGCGATCGATCGCGGCGTCGCGAGCATGCACGCCATCCGCCGCTACGGTTTTCACGGCACGAGCCACGAGTACGTCTCCGGTCAGGTCGCGGAGTTCCTCGGCCGTCCGGTCGACGAGGTCAACCAGATCGTGCTGCACCTCGGCAACGGCGCCTCGGCTTCGGCCATCGCAGGTGGCCGGCCGGTCGACACGTCGATGGGTATGACCCCGTTGGAGGGGCTCGTGATGGGCACTCGCAGTGGTGACATCGATCCCGGCATCGTGATGCATCTGAACCGGGTGGCGAAACTCGGTGTGGACCAGATCGACACGCTGCTGAACAAGCAGTCGGGACTCAAGGGGCTCTGCGGCGAGAACGATTTCCGCGCCATCACCGAGAAGATGACGGCCGGTGATGCCGGGGCGCGTAAGGCCTACGACGTCTACATTCACCGGCTCCGACGCTACCTCGGCGCGTACATGATCGAGCTCGGGAGGGTGGACGCGATCACGTTCACGGCCGGGGTCGGGGAGAATGCGGCGATGGTTCGTGCCGATGCGCTCGCGAATCTGGAGAACTACGGAATCGTCATCGACGATGAGCGAAACGCCGTGCGTACCAAGCAGGCCCGGCGTATCTCGGCCGATGCCGGCGAGGTCGATGTGCTCGTCGTCCCCACCAACGAGGAGCTGGCGATCGCGCGGCAGTCGGCGGAGATCGTCGCCGAGCTCTAGGGCGACGATGCCTCGGACGGTCAGAACAGTGTGTCGGGCCGTACGTAGTTGGCCAGATCGATCAGCATGAACCGGTGGTCCCGGTTGATGCGCGTCTGCCGGGCCAACCCGCGCAGACAGCGCTCGGTACCTGCCCGTAAACCGGGTTCGGTGAACGGGTACCCGAGCAGCACGGTCGGCTGGAGGTCCGGGTCCATGTCCGGGTTCTCGTGGACCCAGCCGAGTGCCGTGCCGAGGACGATGAGCAACAGGCGCTGCTTACGGGGTTCGCTCTCGGGCATCACCCCCACCCGTCGCGCCGCCTCGACGATGTGTTCGCGGGTGATGGTGCTCATCGGTCTGCCGTGGACCAGCGCCAGGACCGCCGTCGCGCGGGCGGTGTTGAAATGCCGGCTCGTCGGTGGCACCTCGTCCAGGGGCTCGATCGCCTCGTCCACCTTGCCGGCGGCGACCGTCAGACGCGCGAGACCGAATGCGGCGGTGACGATCGCGTGATCGGTGAGCCACAGATCGTGGTAGTGGTGCGCGGCGATGTCGAACAATTCGGTGATGCGCCTGCCCTGCTCGTCCGACGACGAGTTCTCGTCGGAGAACCACCGGCCGATGAGCTCGGCCGTCCCCGCGACCGCGAGCTTGGGTGCCACCTCGCCCGGCATCGCCTGCAGGACATCGCTGAACCGCTCATAGGCCAGCTCGGGCTCGTCGTTCATCAGCGCGCAGATGGCCATGTACCACTGTATGCGCCATGAATCCCCGTGGTGTGCGGAGACATCACTGAGCAGTTCCAGTGCGGTGTCGACGTCGTCGAGCTCGAGATGCGCGCGCGCCTCGGCGAGGTCGATCTCCAGCGACGGATGCGGATTGTCGGTCGGCCTGCCGAGCAGCGAGGCGAAGCCGTCGGCGCGTGCCGCATGGATCGAGTCGAGAGTCTGCCGCGGATCGGACAGCGCTGCCGAGGTCAGCAGTGCGGCAGCGGGATCGAGCGGATTGACCAGGGGCAGGGGCAGGGCTCGGGCGATGTCGACGGGGTCGTAGAACGCGGCCTGATCCGGATCGAAGAAACCGTCGACGGGTGCCAGCATCAGGTCGGTGCCGAACGTGGATCGCTGCGGCGTGAACACCGTCGAGAGCGACGGGCGTGGGACACCGGTGTGCGCCGCGACGATTTCGCGGAGGACGTTGAGGACCTGCGTGGTCATCTCGTCCGTCGAGGCGAAGCGCTCGGCCGGATCGGAGGCGGTGGCCCGTTGCAGCAGAAGGTAATACGACGGGTTGTCAGCCAGTACCGAGTTCTCGTCCGGTGACGGTAGGCCGTCGAGGTGGCGGCCGTCCGCCTTGGGCAGGTCCACCGTGAGGGCGGCGAGGGTGCGGCCGATGCTGTAGATGTCGGTCGCGATCTGCGGTCCGGTCTTGACGATCTCGGGTGCCTGGAACCCTGGCGTCCCGTACAGGTGGCCGTAATCGTTGATCGGGGAGACGGCACCGAGGTCGATGAGCTTGACCTCGTCGCTCCCGACCATGATGTTCTCCGGTTTGACGTCGTTGTAGACCAGCCCGACCGAGTGCAGATATCCCACGGCGGGAAGCACTTCCAGCATGTAGGCCATGGCTGTCTCGACTGGAAGCAGGTGGGTGTCGACTTTCCCGCGTGAACCGGTGGGGGTGCTGTCGCCGCTTCCCCTGCTGGTCGGGCCGCTTGTCGTGGAACTGCCCTCGTCGGTCGTCATCTGCTTCAGCGTCTGACCGCCGATGTACTCCATCACGATGTAGCCGAAGCGATCCCCGTACTCGTTCACGTGCTCGACGAAGTTGTAGATCTTGACGATGCCGGGGTGGTTGACCGATGCCAGGAACTGCCGCTCGGCGACGGCCACCGCCTGCGCCTCGGAATCCGACGAGTTCAGCAGGCCCTTGAGGACCACCGGCCGGTCCGAGACGTTGCGGTCGATGGCGAGGTAGATCCAGCCGAGTCCACCGTGGGCGATCGCGCCGGTGATCTCGTACTGGTCGGCGACCAGGGTTCCGCGGGCCAGCCCGGGCACGAAGGAATAGCGTGAACCGCAATGCGGGCACTCTCCGGTGAGATCGCCCTTTCCCCGGCCGGCGCTGCGCCCTACCGGCTTTCCGCACCGCCAGCAGGTTCGTTTGCGTTCGGCGATGACCGGATTGGCCAGCACCGCATCCTCGGGCTCGATGTCGGTGATCTTGGGCAGTTCGACGAGACCGCTGCCGAGCCGGCGGTCGTGCACCATCGACCGATTACGGGGGATGAGCCGCCGGGACGAACCGAACGCCGCGATTCCCTCGTTGGGGATGGTCGGTCTCGACCGCCCGGAGACCCGGTCGGTCGGGGTGTTGCCCGAGTCCGGCGCCGCAGCCTGGGTTCTGACGTCGAGGTCGGCGAGGTCGGCGGCCTGGGTCCCGACGTCGAGTTCGTCGAAGTCCTCGTCGATCAACTCGTCGCGGCTGACCGCTTGCGTGCCCAGGTCGACCTCTCCCGCCTCGTCGGCGGGAGTTGCTGTGTCGGTGCGCTTCTGGTGCTCGCTCATCTCGCAGTCACTCGTCGGGTCAGTCGCGGTACACGGGTTGTGGCGGTCCGTTGCCCGGACCCAGGATGGACAGCCAGTGATCGTACATCTGTTGCCAACGGCCGCTGATGCGCAGTTCGTTCAACACACCGTTGACAAAGCGCACCATGTCGTCCTGGCCCTTGGGGATGCCGACGCCGTAGTACTCCTCGCCGAGGCTCGGGCCGACCAGCTGCACCCACGGGTCCTGTTCGGCGAGACCGGCGAGGATCGCGTCGTCGGTGGTGGCCGCGTCCACCTGGCCCTGCTGCATCATCACCAGGCAGTCCGCCCAGGTGGTGGTGGTGACCATTCTGGCACGTGGCTGAATTGCCTGGATGCGGCCGATCGAGGTGGCCCCGCGCGCGGAGCAGACCCGTTTGCCCGCCAGATCTGCCGGGCCGTTGATACCGGAGGTCCGGGTGGAGAGGATGCGCTGGGAGGCAATGTAGTACGGACTCGAGAACGCGACGTCCTGAACGCGGTCGCAGGTGATGCTCATGGTCTTCACCACGACGTCGACGCTGTGGTCGACGAGGGCCTGGGTGCGTTCTGCGGAGCTCAGCACGCGGTACTCGATCGTGTTCGGGTCGTCGAAGATCGCCTGGGCTATCGCGCGGGCGATGTCGACATCGAAGCCTTGGATGTCGCCGGTGAGGGGATCGCGGAAACTGAACAGGTTGCTCCCGATGTCGAGTCCGACGATCAGGCGTCCGCGACCGAGGATGTCGGCCATGGTGGTGTGCTGAGGCATCTGCGCGGGCACCGGCATCGGACCGGGCCGCAGGCTGGCCGTCGCGTCGCAGGTCTCGGAGGTCGGTGCCGGCTCACGGGCGGCATCGGTCTCCGCGCCCGGCGGGGTGGGCTGCACACCGAACGCGACCGGTGGCGGCGACGGAGGGGCCGGGAACCGCACGCAGCCCGTGGCGGCGACGCAGACGAACAGCAGGACGACCATCGCGCGCACCCATCCCACGCGGGACCTGCCCATCCCGTCGTCGGGTCGCCTCGCGCGTGTGCCCGGGTACCTCATCGGTACTCCCGGATACGCGGGATGAGGCCGATGATCACGGCCACCCCGGCGAACAGGGTCAGCAGCAGGATGCCGGTACCCGTGTATCCGAGTACCCGCTGCGCGGTGTTGATGTCGTCGCGGAAGGAAAGGCGGGTGGTGGTGATGGTGTCGACCAGCGCCCGATCCAGATCGCCGTAGGCCTTCGCTGTCGAATTGGGGCCATCACCCACGGTCATCGTGCGGGCACGCGCGAAATTGCCCGAGCTCATCTGCGACCGGACCTGCGCGTCGAGTTCCTTCCAGCGGGCCAGGACGTAGTTGGCGTTGTAGAGCTGTCCCGCCGACACCGCGCTCGAGTCGTCGCGATCCTTGCCCAATTGGTCGAGGGTGCGGCCGATATTCGTGGTCGCGTCCGTGAATGTCCGGTCCAGATCGTCCTGATCGCCGCGTCGCACCAGCGACAGCGTCTCCGCGGACCTGGCCTGCTGGGTCATGATGCGCGCCGACGTGAGGTCGCGGAGGGGATCGGCGCCGTCGATGCGCGCGTTGTTGGTCGCCGCGACCGACATGAGACCCGACGCCAGCAGCCAGACCGTGCCCACGATCACCGCGATGAGGGCGGCGAGCACGCCGATGTTGAAGCGGCGACGGGTACGTCTTCGGAGGTATCGGCTGGTCGCGACGAGCCCGACGATGAGCACGATGAGCGCGGCGTACACGCCCCACGGCGGGACGGTGAGGGTGCTCTGCGGATCGGCGATCGATCGGGAGCGACGTTCGTAGAGTCGTTGGGCGGCGGGCAGGATCTTGTCCTGCATCATCGTCGAGGCCTGACCCAGGTATGAGGAGCCCACCGGGTTGCCGAGCCGGTTGTTGGTGCGCGCGGTCTCGATGAGTCCGCTGTATGCCGGGATGTTGATGGCCAGGGTCCGCAGATCGGCGTTCGACTCCCGCTGTGCGGTGGCGTTCTCGGATTCGGCGAGGTCGTGGGTGGTGCCGGCCGCCGTGATCAGCGACGACGACGCCGTGGCCAGCGCGTCGGAGTAGCGCGTGCGGAGTTCCGGGGATTCCAGTCCGCCCGAGATGAACGCCGAGTTCGCCGCGGCGTCGGCGATCGACAGCGAGCTGTAGAGGACCTGCGAGGCCTCCGCGAGCGGCTCGGTCCGGTCGATCATCTCCTGCAGCGTCTGGGTGCGCTTCTCCAGGGTGTTGGATGCGTACAAGCCGGCGGTCAGACAGGCGAGGGCCAGGATCACCAGGATCAGGACGAGCTTGCCCGGGCTGGTGACCGCATAGTGACGCAGGGTGGTCAACGGCGACTGCGCGCGCTGACGCGCGGCGGCGACCAGATCCCGTCGGTCTGCGAGTACCTGCCGGATCGGTGGGGCGGAAGAAGTGGGCCGGATGGTCCGGCCCGCGCGGGTGAGCGCGGTCCGCATGTGCGAGACGTCGCCGGTCACCTCACGGTCCTTCCGAATTCTCCATGTTTCCGGCGTCGCTTTCCGGTAGTGCCGGGCATGCCGGCGTTGGGCTCACGGTCTCCACCTTGTGTGTCGCACCGGGCAGCGCACACGTTTCAGGTACCGGTTTTCCGGTATCGGCGACGATTCCCTCCCGGTCGGGATCGGTGTTCCTCACCGGTCTCAAGCCTAGTCCTCGTCGCCCTGACCGGCTCGACTTGAGCGGCCGTGTCCCCGGGTCGGTGGGATGCAGATCCGCGATGACTTTCCCTGGCCTGTGTCGCGCAACTCACATACCGTGGAGAGGGTCTGGGTCACCGGACGGGAAACCGACGGCAGGAGGCAGGGTGCGCGGAGACGGCGACGGATGGGTGATCGATCCGGACGGTTCGCGCTACTGGGGGCGTCACGGGGCAGCCGGATTGCTGTTGCGGGCACCACTGCCCGACGGTTCCACGGCGATCCTGTTGCAGCATCGCGCGGTGTGGTCACATCAGGGCGGGACGTGGGGGCTTCCCGGCGGCGCGCGCGATTCGCACGAGAGCGCGATCGACACGGCGGTCCGTGAGGCGCATGAGGAGGCCGGTGTCGGCGGTGACGACCTGCACGTGGTCGCGGCGCTCGTCACCCATCAGGCGCCGAGCGGCTGGACGTACACCACGGTCATCGCGGATATCGACGAGCCGGTGCGCACCGTGGCCAATTTCGAGTCCGCGGAACTGCGCTGGGTTCCCGAGAACGACGTGGCGGAACTGCCTCTGCACCCGGCGTTCGGCAACGCGTGGCCGGGACTGCGAGAGCGCATCAGCGCTCTCGACCCCCAGAGCTGATATCCCCAGAGATGATCGGGTCCCGCAGCCGGTTGGCCCCGGCGATCAGGGCGTTGACGTTGGCCTCGTCGCCGGTGGCGCCGTCGCCGTAGGCCCAGCACTGCCGGTCGTCGGCCTCGCAGAGCAGGAATGTCGTCACCGTGCCGCCGACCTCGCGCTGGTGGAGGCTGAGGATCTGTATCGGCGCTCCGATGTCATGGAGCATGGACGTCATCGCACCGATCGGTCCGGCCGCGCTGGCGTGCAGCGTCATGATCCGGTCGGCAAAAGCGATGGTTGCGCGGCAGGTGACCATGTCCTCTCGTCCGGTCTCGATGCTGAACGAGCCGAGCCGGATGGCGCCGGTGGGTGCGTATTCGTCGGTGAATCCTTGCCACGTCATGTCGGCTGCCTCCTCACGCATGCCTCGGGGCAGGGCGCATCCGAATCGGCGAATGAAGGGGTCGGGTGCGAAGGGGTCGGGTGCGTCACACGGACAGGGTTGCTGAGAAAGATGAAGGCTGTGCATCTCGTGTCTACGTTTCGGTCGAAGGAAAGGTGACCGACGAGCAGAGAGCGCAACGACCCCGCAGCGGGGGGTCGGTCGATCAGACCCCGCTGCGGCGGGTTACGAGAATGCTCTTCATGCACAACATGATGCCGACCACGATAGACCCGCCCGCCGGGGCGCGGCAACCGGCTTTCGGTCCACTCCGCCAGCGTCGGGTCGGGAACCGAACGAGGGTCAGGTCGTGACGGAGGGATGTCGGCGATGACCCAGACTGTCGATCGCGAGGCGGGCATGGCCGTGCTCGAACAGCTCATGGACGAACGGTGGACGTGTACCCCTTCCTGGTGCGACACCCAGCCGTGGCACACGGTGATCACCCAGGGTGACGGCACCGCACGACTGCGGGAGGCGCTTCTCGCCCACGTGGACACCGACGCCCCGGTCAACACCTTCCGGACCACCCGGGCAGACCTGGACGAGGCGGTGTCGTTCGTCAGCGAGTGAGCGCGGTCCGCAGCTCGTGCGCGGCGTCCTGCGCGTCGTCGGCGGCGGTGATCGCCCGGACGACGACGACGCGACCGGCACCGGCGGCCCGGACCTCGGACAGTCGAACGGCGTCGATGCCACCGATCGCGAACCACGGCTTGGGCGGATCGACGGACGCCGTAGCGTGTACGAGATCGAGTCCGGGTGCGGCCCGGCCCGGTTTGGTCGGAGTCGGCCAGCACGGCCCGACGCAGAAATAGTCGACCGCGTCGTCGACGGCCGCGGCCCGCATCTGTACCTCGTCGTGGGTGGACAGCCCGATGGCGACGTCGGGGCCGGTGATCTGCCGGGCGCGGCCGGCGGGCAGGTCGCCCTGACCCACGTGCAGCACGTCGGCCTCGGCGAGGACGGCCAGATCGGCACGGTCGTTGACCGCGAGCAGCGCGTCGTGCCGGCGCGTCAGGTCGCGGAGCCGGGCGAGGATCTCGAGTTCCTCGCGGGCCTCGAGCGTGCCGAACCGCGCCTCACCGGGCGATCCCTTGTCGCGCAACTGGACGATGTCGACACCACCGGCGAGCGCTGCGGAGACGAACTCGATCAGATCGCCACGTTCGCGCCGGGCGTCGGTGCACAGATACACCCGGGCCGATGACAGGCGGGCGGATCTCGGGCCTCGAGTCGGTGTCACGGAGGCAACGGTAGGCTAGGCGTCACGACACGGGAGCCCGGGGTACGACGGGCTGAGAGTGCGGGCCGAACCTCCGCTGACCGTTTGACCTGATCCGGGTAATGCCGGCGAAGGAAGGATGTCCCCCTTGAGCATCGACCGATCGGCACCGAGCATCGACCGATCTGCACCGAGCATCGACCGATCTGCACCGACACTTGCCGTCGTCGGCGGCGGTGTCATCGGACTGACGTGTGCGCTCGGCGCGGTCGACGCCGGCCACCGGGTCAGGGTCCACGACGCGGGCACCGCCGATCGCGCGGCCTGGGTGGCCGCCGGCATGCTGGGTTCCCTCGGCGAGGGTCACCCCGGCGAGGACGATCTCCTGGCGCTGTCGTCGGCGTCGGTGCGACGCTGGCCGGATCTGGTGGCCCGTTTACGCGATCCGACGGTGATGGCCGCCACCGAGTCATTGTTTGTCGCGGCGTCGTCGGCAGATGCCGAGTATCTGTCGAACCTCGCCGAGTTCGTCTGGTCCCGCGCGCCGCGGGCGCACGATGATCTCCGGCGGGTCGATCTCGCCGAGATCCGTCGACGCGAACCGGGACTGAGCTCACGTCTGCACAGCGGATACCTGGCGGTGGGGGAGGGTGCGGTGGACAACCGCAGGCTGCTGGGCCGCCTTCGCGACGCCCTCATCGATGCGGGAGCGCAGTTCGTCGACGAGCGGGTGGCCGATCTCGCCGATGTCGACGCCGACCAGATCCTGGTCGCCGCCGGCCTGGGCACACGCTCGCTGGTCCCCGACGTGGCACTCCACGCGGCAAAGGGTGAGATCCTGCGGCTGCGCGGAACGCGATGGTCGGTGGCCCAGCCCTCCCGGGTGATCCGCGCCCGGATGCATGGACGGCAGGTCTATCTGGTCCCCCGCGACGACGGGATCGTCGTCGGCGCAACCCAATACGAGCCGCCGGACGAGAGCGAGGCGAAGCCCGAGGTGGGTGGCGTGACCGATCTGCTCGCCGACGCCGTCGACTTGATGCCGGGATTGCGGACCTATGAACTCGCCGAGGCGGCCGCGGGCCTGCGGCCGTGCACCGCCGACGGACTGCCGATCATCCGGCGCGTCGACGACCGGGTCGTCGTGGCGACCGGGCACGGGCGCAACGGAATCCTGTTGGCGCCCTACACCGCCGACAAGGTTCTCGAACTGCTGACGGATCGCTGGGTCGCTGCAGGCGGACTCAGCAGCACCACGAAAGGAGCTGAGCCATCATGACGATTGTCGTCAACGGCGAGGCGACCGATCTCGCGCCCGACGCATCGGTCGGGGATCTGGTCGCGAAACTGGGGCTCCCCGAGCGCGGGATCGCAGTCGCGATCGACGGTGAGGTGGTTCCTCGTGGCCGCTGGGACCGGACCCTGCACGACGACGCGAGCGTGGAGATCGTGACGGCGGTGCAGGGTGGATAGCCGGATCGCGGCCGTGGCCGACACCCCGTTGCGGATCGCCGACCGTGAGTTGACATCGCGCTTGGTCATGGGCACCGGCGGTGCCACCAATCTCGCTGTGCTGGAACGCGCATTGGTGGCGTCGGGGACCGAGTTGACCACCGTGGCGCTGCGGCGGGTGAGTCCCGAGTCCCGGACCGGGATGGTCGAGCTGCTCCGCCGTCTGGACATCGCGATCCTGCCCAACACGGCCGGCTGCCACACCACTGCCGAGGCGGTGCTGACCGCGCAACTCGCGCGTGAGGCCGTCGAAACGCATTGGGTGAAGCTCGAAGTGGTCGCCGACGAGCGCACTCTGCTGCCCGATGCGGTCGAATTAATCGATGCGGCAAGAGCTCTCGTCGACGACGGGTTTGCCGTGCTGGCCTACACCAACGACGACCCGGTCCTCGCCGCGCGGCTGCAGGACCTCGGGGTGGCCGCCGTCATGCCGCTGGGCTCGCCGATCGGAACCGGCCTGGGGATCGCGAATCCACACAACATCGAGATGATCGTCGAGGCGGCGCAGGTCCCGGTGGTACTCGACGCAGGCATCGGCACCGCCAGCGACGCCGCACTGGCGATGGAGCTCGGTTGTGACGCGGTGCTCCTCGCGTCCGCGGTCACCCGCGCCGACGACCCGGAGCGGATGGCGACCGCGATGCGACATGCCGTGATCGCCGGACGGTACGCCGCCGGCGCGGGCCGGATGCCCAAGCGGTTCTGGGCGCAGGCGTCGTCGCCGGCGCGTGCGTAGCCCGTCGACCGGGCCCGATTTCTCGCCGAGCGTGCACAGATCTGCGTCCATCGTGCACAGAATCGTGTCGAGCGTGCGACTGACCACCATGCGGCGCACGGTCGGCGAGAAGCTGCGCACGATCGGCGAGAAACTGTGCACGGTCGGCGAGAAACTGTGCCCGATCGGCGAGAAACTGCACCCGATGGACGGGGTGTCAGGCGGATTCGACCCGCCACATCTGCG
The DNA here is from genome assembly GCF_049844895.1 of Gordonia sp. DT101. Classification (NCBI taxonomy): domain Bacteria; kingdom Bacillati; phylum Actinomycetota; class Actinomycetes; order Mycobacteriales; family Gordoniaceae; genus Gordonia; species Gordonia sp. DT101. The sequence continues at coordinate 112,811 of NZ_JBNCLX010000002.1, forward strand.
TCCGCGCGACGCACCTGTCGCGACGCCGGGCCATTGCCTGCCGGCGTGAATCCTGCATGTAGGAGCCGAAGGCCGCCTCGTCGGCGAACTCGATGATCTGGGTTTCCAGCGGATGGCCGGCATCGTCGTCGACGTTGCGTACGCGGGTGAGCACGCGACCCCGGTGCTCATCGACCAAACGCAGGACATCGTCCTCGTAGGCATGCAATTCCGACTCCTGGCCGGTGACCGGCCAGAGCAGCACCGTGAACATGGTCGGCATGGACACACCCTATGACGGCCCGCGGTGTGGAGTACGCCCGGTGCGTGCCGAGATGTCTATGGTCGAGGTGTGCTGACAGTCGAGAAGCTGACCAAGGACTTCGGGCGGACGCGTGCCGTCGACGATCTGTCCTTCCACGTCCGGCCCGGGGTGGTGACCGGGTTCCTGGGCCCGAACGGGGCAGGAAAATCCACGACGATGCGCATGATGCTCGGATTGGATCGACCGACGTCGGGGACCGCGACCATCAATGGTCGCCCGTATCGCGAGCTCGACCATCCGCTGCGGCAGGTCGGCGCGCTGCTCGACGCCGGGTGGGTGCATCCCAATCGCAGCGCCAGGTCGCATCTGCGGTGGATGGCGGCCTCCAGCAGCATCCCAGCGCGCCGGGTCGACGAGGTGATCGAGATGGTCGGTCTCACGTCGGTGGCCACCAAACGCTCTGGCGGATTCTCGCTCGGCATGAAGCAACGGCTCGGTCTCGCCGGTGCCCTGCTCGGCGACCCGCACACGCTGCTGTTCGACGAGCCGGTCAACGGATTGGATCCGGAGGGCATCGTCTGGATTCGCAACTTCATGCGGCATCTGGCCGGGCAGGGCCGCACCGTCCTGGTGTCGAGCCACCTGCTCACCGAGATGTCGCTGACCGCCGACCATCTCGTGGTGATCGGCCAGGGACGGCTGATCGCCGACTGCTCGGTCGGTGAATTCACCAGCCGGGCCTCGAGCAGCGTGCGGGTCCGCAGCCCTCGACTACCAGACCTGCACCGGGTGCTCGCCGAGGCAGGTCTGAACGTCGTGCCCCTCACCGCATCCGACGGCCGCCCGGCGCTGTCCGTCGCCGAAGTCACCACCGATCAGGTGGGAGATCTCGCGGGGCAGGCCGGGATCGCGTTGCACGAACTGACCGGTACGAGTGCATCCCTGGAAGAGGTCTTCATGTCGATGACCGCGGGCGCGGTCCAGTACCAGGGCGGCGGCCCTCCCGCCCAGCCCGGCAACGACCCTCGAATCCAGGGAGGTCCGCGATGATCGCCGCCATGAACGCCGAACGCATCAAGCTGACGTCCACGCGGTCGCCGTACTGGTGCATCGCCGTGGTCGTCGTGCTCGCGATCGCCGTCGCCGCGCTCACCGGGGCGACCTCGACGGCGCCGCTTGGACCGTCGCCGGGCGAGTCCGCATGGACCGCGCTGATCGGACTGAACGCCTTCGGCGTGCTGGTGCTGATGATCATGGCCGTGCTCGCGGTGACCAGTGAATACCGTTTCGGCACCATCCGGACCACCTTCCAGGCGATCCCGAAACGATCCACCGTCCTGCTCGCCAAGGCCGGTGTGTTCGGTGCGCTCGCCGTGGCGGTCACGCTGGTGCTCGCGGTGGTGGGCATCTTCTTGGTGCGCGGTCTCGCCGGTTCGTCGAGCGGCATCGAGCTCGGCGACCCCGGCGTGGTGCGCCAGATCTGGGGCACCCCCGTGATCGCCGCGCTCTATGTGCTGATCGGACTCGGTGTGGGCGCCATCGTCCGGCACACGGCCGGCGCGATCGTGATCGTGCTGATCTGGAATCTTGCCCTCGAGTCGATCCTGTCCATCCTCCCCAAGGTGGGCGAGCACATCGCGCCGTTCCTGCCGTTCGCCAACGGTTCCCGCTTCCTGAACGAGGGAGCCGGTGACACCCAATACCACTGGAACGTCTACGGATCGCTGATCTACTTCGCCGTCTTCGCGGTCATCATCTTCGTGATCGGGATCGTGATGACCGAGCGCCGTGACGCATAGGGGTCGAATCGCGGTGTTGTCGACCGGGCAATGAGACTAAAATCCCCACATGTCCTCGAACTGGCCTCTGGTCGAGCGCGAGAAAGAGTTCCGCATCATCGAATCCGCGCTGCGCGGTGAGACGGCTGCGTGCGGTGTCGTGCTCACCGGCGATTCGGGGGTCGGCAAGACGACCCTGGCGCGTCACGTCACGGCTGCGCTCGACGGCGGCGTGCGGTGGGTCGCGGGTACCGAGTCGGCCAGGAGCATCCCGCTCGGGGTGTTCGCACACCTGGTGGGACCGGCCACGACCAGCGATCCGGTGACCTATCTGGCTGCGGCGCGCGAATCGCTGCTCGCCGACGGGAACGTCGTGATCGGCGTGGACGACGCCCACCTCCTCGACGAGTTGTCCGCGACGCTGCTGCATCAGCTGGCCATCGATCGCGCGGTGCACATCGTCGCGACGGTCCGCAGTGGCGAGTCGGTGCCGGATGCGGTGACCTCGCTGTGGAAAGACAATCACCTCACACGGATCACGTTGTCGCCGTTCACCAAACAGCAGAGCGTGGAGCTCATCGAGTCGGTGTTGGGCGGACAACTGGAGGGACTCTCGGCCGACCTGATGTGGGAGGCGTCGGGTGGTAACGCGCTGTTCCTCCGGCATCTCGTGGAAGGCGCGCGACAGGCCGACACACTTCGTCAGGTGAACGGTGTGTGGCAGCTGCGGGGACGGGCCGCGATCACCTCGGAACTGGCGTCGCTGTTGGAGAGCCGCATCGAACAGCTCGATGACGCGGTGCTGAATGTGCTGAAGTACCTCGCCCTCTGCGAACCGCTCGACATCGAGATCCTCTCCGAGCTGGCAGGCGAAGAGGCGGTCGAGGAGGCTGAGATCGCCGGCCTGGTCCGCATCTCCCGTGATGGCCGCAGCCTGCAGGTTCGCTACAACCATCCATTGTTCGGCGAGGTCATTCGGCACCGGCTCGGGCTGGCATCGTCACGACGATTGCGTGGGCGTCTGGTCAAGGCCCTCCGCGCGAGGGGTGCGGAGACGCCCACGGAACGCATCCGTCTCGCCGACCTCGCCTTGGAGAGTGACGTCGGCGTCGATGCGGACCTGATGAGCGCGGCCGCGCGCGACGCCCTCGGATTCGCCAACGCCCCGCTCGGTGAGCGGTTCGCACGCGCCGCTGCCGCCGAGGGGAAGGGAGGCGTCGGGGCGGCCGAACCGTTGGCACGGGCGCTGATGTGGCAGGGATACGCGGAAGAAGCGGAAAACGTGCTGGCCGTGTTTCGCCCCGAGGAGCTCAGCGAGTTGGAGCTGGTGCTCTGGGGCGGAATGCGATTCGGCAATCTCTTCTGGGCGCTCGGTGATGCCGAGCGTGCCGATCCGGTGCTGGACATGTTGCGCGAGAAGGTGACCGACCCCAACCTGTCGCTGGTGGTCAAGGGATACGCCGCTGCGCGTGCGGCGTTCGGAAATCGAGTCGACGATGCGATCGCATTGTCCGACGAAGTCCTCGGTTCGCCGAACCCATCTCCGTGGGCGGTGGAGTGGGCGGTCTTCGGCGGGGGCCTGTCGCGAGCGCTGTCGGGTCGCGGCGACGAGGTCGCCGAACTCGCCGCCCGGGCGCGTATCGCGGAGACCACAACCGACGGATTGCTCAGGTTCCCAACCGGTTTGGGTGAGATCCTGGCTCTGACGCTCACGGGCCGGCTCGACGAGGCGGACGTCCGGGCGCAGCGGTACGTCGCGTTCTCGAATGTCGGCCAATATCTGGGCTGGGGGATGGCGGGCATCCTGGTGTCGGTGGTCGAACTGGCGCGCGGCGACAGCTCGGCGGTGATCCGGCGTATGGACCAGACCCTGGCGACGCTCGACAGCGGCCGGGCCGCCGAATCCTGGAACTATCCGGCGCAGTTCTATCTGGTCCAGGCGCTCAGCGCGGCCGGGCGTACCGAGCGGGCCGAACGCGCATTGCGTAAGGCGCAGGACCGATTCGGCAGGCACATCGCGGTGTTCGGACCGATGCTCGCGATCGCGAAGTCGTGGCAGGAGGCGGCCGCGGGCACGGTGTCGGTGGCGGCGAAGACGGCGGGCGAGGCGGCCGGCGAAGCGCGGGAGTCCGGGCAATACGCGATCGAGGCCGAAGCGCTCCACTCGGCGGCCCGTTTCGGCGATTCCTCGGGTGCGCAACGCCTGCGGGAGCTGGCCGGCCGGATCGACGGGCCGCTCGCGGAGCTCTACGCGCGACACGCAGAGGCACTGGCAGCCGGCGACGCCGTCGAACTCGATCTCTGCGCAACCGAACTCGAACAGCTCGGAGTCCGGCTGTCGGCGGCCGACGCGGCCGCCCAGGCGAGTGTCCTGCACGAGGCTGCGGGCCACCGGGCGGCGACCGTCGCCGCGGCGGCGGTCGCCAATCGCCTCGCCGCGGAATGTGGCGGTCTGCGGACGCCGGCGCTGGTCGAGGCGGCGCAGCCGCTTCCGTTGACCACCCGTGAGCGCGAGATCGCCAATCTGGTGGCCGCGGGACTGTCCAACAAGGAGATCGCCGGACGCCTGACGGTGTCAGTGCGGACGGTCGAGGGCCACATCTATCGGGCCTGCACGAAACTCGACGTCGCCGACCGTTCCGAGATCGCCACCCTGCTGCTCAAGGCGAATGCGGGTACTGCCTGAGCACGGTCTGGACCCTGTCTGGTCGAACCAGTCATGGGTGGGTCGATCTGGGGCCACAATGAGCGCAACCGGTCCGGATCGTCGGGGTCGGGAGGCGTGAGAGGTGGTGTGTCGTGGGCGACTCGTTGGTGCTCGCGGAGGTGCGCACGGAATGTGAGCTGCAGGCGGTGCGGGAGTGGGCCGCGACCACCCATCCCGACGCCCCGGTGCGGGCACTGCGTGAGGTGGCCGCCGACGATCTGGAACCCGACACCGAGTTGATCCCCGCACGTGCTGTCTGGCTGCCCGCGGTGCGGCAGGGGGAGCGTCGGGTCTCGTTGGCGGACGTGCTGGTCCTGTCCAATCCCCGACGACCCATGGCGATACGGCAGAAGGCGATCAGGAATCGGCGACCCGATCGGCTGCGCGTGGTGCAGGGGGAACCGGCCACGGTGGCCGACCTGCGTGAGCGCTACGCCAACGAGTTCGCCGAAGGGGAACCGTTCACCGCATTCGTGTCCGTGCAGGCGTCGCTGTCGGCGGAGCGTGCCGAGCGTCAGATCGTCGGTGACCGGTACAAGGTGCCGAGGCTGGTCGCCGAACAGATCAGCTCGTCGGCGCGGTTCCAGGCCAAGGCGGCCAAGCTCGCCGCCGAACTCGGTCGCCCGGCCGCGGTGGTGGTGCAGGAGGCGACCGACAAGATGTCGAACTTCGTCGCCACCCAGAGCCGTCTGATGGACGACGTCTTCTCCTCGGTCTTCAGCAACCTGCACGAACGGACCTGGACCGTGTCGGTCGACCTCGACACGCTGAACCGCCTGCGCACCCTCAACAGGTCACACGGCCTGGTGTTCCTGCCGTCGCACCGCTCCTACGTCGATCCGCTGGTGCTCGCCGAGGTCCTGCGTGGTCACGACTTCCCGCCGAATCTCGTTCTGGGGGGCAACAATCTGTCGTTCTGGCCCGTCGGGCCCATCGCCCGCCGGGCCGGGATGATCTTCATCCGCCGCAAATTCGGCGGCGATCCCGTCTACAAGTTCGCGATGCGGTCCTATCTGTCGTTCATCGTGGAGAAACGGTTCAACCTCGAGTGGTACATCGAAGGGGGCCGCAGCCGGACCGGCAAGCTGCGCAAGCCGATGCTCGGTCTGCTCGCCTACGTCGTCGACGCGGTCGAGCAACTCGAGGATTCCGACGTGATGGTGGTGCCGACCTCGATTGTCTACGACCAGCTGCACGAGATCGGCGCGATGGCGGCCGAATCCGCGGGCGGCACCAAGAAGCCGGAGGGCATCACCTGGCTGCTGAAGTACGCGAAGGCCCAGCGAAGCTACCTCGGGGAGGCGCGCGTTCGCTTCGGAGAACCGTTCTCGCTGCGGCAGGCGCTGCGCGAGGCCGGCGAGGGGCGGGCCAGACTGGACAAGGTCGCGTTCAAGGTGATGGACGAGATCAATGCCGCCACACCGATCTCGGCGACATCGCTCGCCGGCTTCGCGATCCTCGGTGCGCGCGATCGCGCGTACACCGCGGCGGAGATCGAGGCGATCCTCGCGCCGCTGCTCGACTACATCGATCGACGGGAGCTGCCCGGACCCGATCCCGCGTTGTGCCGCGGTGTCGGATTGCGGCGCACCTTGCGGGAGCTCACCGACGCGGGCGTGTTGACCACCTATGACGGCGGCACCGACACGGTCTGGTCGATCGCCCCCGACAACCACGCCGTCGCGGCCTACTACCGGAACGGGGCGCTGCACCATTTCGTCGATCGTGCGATCGTCGAACTGGGATTGCTGGCCACCGCCGACGGCGAGCTGGTGGTCGGCGAGGGTGGGTTGCTGCCGGCCGCCCAGCAGGAGGCATTGCGGATCCGGGATCTGCTGAAGTTCGAGTTCTTCTTCCCGACCAAGGACGTCTTCCTGCACCGGCTCGGCGTCGAGCTCGATCTGCTCGCCCCTGGGTGGCGCGAGGTGTCGCCGAGCCCCGAATGGACCGATCGGGTGCTGCACGACCATGCCGGCACGCTGTTCGCACGCCGCACCCTGCAGCCGTTCTTCGACGCCCAGCTGGTGGTGGCCGAACGGCTCGTCTGCCTGGGCGACGGCTCGCTCGGAAAGGATCAGGTGCTCGCCGACTGCCTCGGCCTGGGCAGGCAACTGTCGTTGCAGGGCATCGTGCGCAGCAAGGACTCGGTCTCGACGGAGCTCTACGACGCGGCCTATCAGCTGGCCGAGAACCGGGGACTCGTTCCGGACGACGGCGTCGGTCGCGGTGACACCGATCTCGCGACCGCTCGGCAGAAGTGGCTCGACGAGGTGCGCTCGATGCGCGAACGGTTGCGGCGAATCGCCTGGATCGAGGCCGAGCAGGCGGGATTGCTCGCATGAGTACGGTCGCGGACCGACTGCGCGAGATCCGGTCGGCGCCCACCGGGAAGAAGGTCGGGGCGTTCTTCGACTACGACGGCACCCTCATCGAGGGCTTCTCCGCGAGCGCGATCACGCGGGCCCGGGTGAAGAGTCTCGAGTTCGGTCTCGGCGAACTCGGCAGCTTCCTGCTGATCGCGCTGCGTGGGGTGAAGTCCGAGCAGGATTACGCCGAAGTGCTGGAGGCGACCAGACCGACCTTCGCCGGCAAGACCTATGCCGAGATGGTCGCGTTCGGCGACGATCTGTTCAGACACGAGACCGCGTCGCATCTGCGTCCGCAGATGTGGCAGCTGCTGCGGGCGCATCGCGAGATGGGCCATCGGATCGTCATCGCGTCGTCGGCCACGCGATTCCAGATCGAGCCCATCGCCCGCGAGATCGAGGCCGACCACGCACTCGCGACCGACGTCGAGGTGATCGACGGGATCGTCACCGGTGAGATTCTCGGGCGACCGCTGTGGGGTCCGGGCAAGGCCGCCGCGGTGCGGGCGCTGGCGCGCGAACACGAGATGGACCTCGACGCGTCGTTCGCCTACAGCGACGGAAACGAGGACATCCCCTACCTGGAGTCGGTCGGACATCCGGCGGCGGTCTCACCCCGGTATGGCCTGCGCGCGGAGGCCCAGGCGCGGGGCTGGCCGATCCTCGATCTGCGCAACCCGAGCTACAACCGGCTGGCGATGGCGGCGCGGACCGGCGCGTTCTACGGCTCCTTCATCGGGTCGGCGGTGCTCGGGGCCGCCGGTGGACTCGTTCGCCGGGATCCGAGCGTGCTCGTGGAGTCGGCCATCCCGGCCGGGAACGATCTCGGGCTGCGCATCGCGGGCGTCGGCGTGCGCGTTCTCGACGGCGCCGAGTACCTGACGTCGAACCGCCCATGCGTGTTCGTGTTCAACCATCAGTCCAAACTCGACCTGCCCGTGATCATCCATCTGGTCCGCCGCGACGCGACCGGCGTCGCCAAGAAGGAGGTCAAGCGGGTGCCGGTGCTAGGGCAGATCCTGGACGCGGCAGGCCTGGTCTTCATCGACCGGGCCGATGCGGGCAAGGCGATCGAGCAGATGCAGCCCGCGGTCCGCAAGCTCCGCGACGAGGGTGTGTCGCTGGTGGTCGCGCCGGAGGGCACCCGGTCGTCGACACCGCGGATCGGGCCGTTCAAGAAGGGGCCGTTTCACATCGCGATGCAGGCAGGCGTACCGGTGGTGCCCGTGGTGCTCCGCAACACCGGTGAATTGATGTGGCGTGGTTCGCAATTGATCAAACCCGGCACGGTGGAGGTCAAGGTGTTGCCGCCGGTCGACACGTCGCAGTGGCGGCCGGAGGACGCCGGGAAGCATGCCGACGAGGTCCGGCAGATGTTCGTCAGCGCACTGGCCGACTGGCCGGTCGAATCGTTTGAGGACGGCCGGATGACCCGAGCGACGGGGGTGTGGGAGTGAGCAGCACCGACCAGCCACTGGACTGGGCCAACGAGCCGCACATGAGCCCGGTCGATGCCCTGATGTGGCGAGGTGACACCGATCGTCGGCTGCGCGGCACCATCAGCATGCTGGAAATCTATGATTGCGTGCCGGATTGGGATCGGTTGCTCGCCGCACATGAGTGGGGCAGTCGGATGGCACCGCGTTTCCGGCAGCGCGTCGTCGACTCCCCGTTCGGCACCGGCACCCCGAGTTGGGCGGTGGATCCCGACTTCGACCTGCACTACCACCTCCGACGGATCCGCCTCGCCGGCGACGGCTCGATGCGCGAACTCCTCTCGGCCTGTGAGCAACTCGCGATGACCGCACTCGACCCGGCCCGCCCGCCGTGGGAGGGCACTCTGATCGAAGGTCTTCCCGACGGTCGGTCAGCGTACTTCCTCAAGGCCCATCATGCTCTCACCGACGGTCTGGGGGCGATTCTCGGTCTGGCGCAGCTGCATTCGACGTCGCGCGATCCGATCCCCGGCAAGCCGCAGCCGCCCAGCCCCGAGCCGGTGAACATCTCGGCGCTCGACGTGGTCGGGCGCCAGCTCGGCGAGGAGGTAGAACGACTCCCGCATCGGGTCGACAGCGCTGTGCGTGGGTTGCGTGCGCTGACCCGACCGAGGAAGGCGCTGAGCGACGTCCTGCGGTACGGACGATCGGTGCCGCGGGTGGCCGGCCTGGTGTCTCCGCCGGGCTCACCGCTGCTCGCTGCGCGGAGTATCTCGTGGAGATTCAGTGCCTTCGAGGTCCCGTTCGCCGACCTGAAGGCTGCCGGCGTCACCGCCCGGGCCTCGGTCAACGACGTCTATCTCGCCGGGCTGATCGGCGGTTTCCGGTTCTATCACGAGAAACTCGGGCAGCCGGTCGACGCGATCCCGGTGGCCATCCCGATCTCCGTACGCCGACCCGAGGATCCGGCCGGCGGGAACCGGATCGCGGTCGGACGCATGGCCGGTCCCGTCGGCATCGCCGATCCGTTCGAGCGGGTGCTCACCATCCGCGAACAGGTTCGTGCCGCGCGGACCGAACCCGCCGTGGACATCTTCAACACCCTCGGCTCGGTGCTGGCCTGGCTGCCGGGCCAGGTTCTCGCTCAGTTCAGTGGTGCGACAACGCAAAACGACCTGCAGGCCAGCAACGTGCCGGGAATCCCCTGGGACACCTACGTTGCCGGGGCGAAGGTGGAACGCATGTTCCCGTTCGGGCCGCTGCCCGGGTGCGCGGTGATGGCCACCATGATCACCCACAACGGCACCGCCTGCCTGGGGCTGAACCACGATGCCGCCTCGATCACCGATCCGGAACTCTTCGCCGACTGCCTCGTCGCCGGATTCGACGAGGTTCTGGCCCTTGGCGCCGAAACAGGCTCGGGTGCAGCAGGCTTGATGCGGCGCGTCATCTGAGCCGGAGGCAGCGCGTGACCTCATCGTCGCCGACCTGCTGGAAGTCGCGATACGACAACCCGACGGCGTGGAAGGGCTCCGGTGAGCTCACACAGACCACGGCGTCGACGGCCGGGTCGGCGGTGAAGCGCCGGATCGCGTCGTCGGGTGCCGTCGGCACGGCGATGACGACGGCGGCGGCGCCTGCTGCACCCACGGCACGCAGCGCCACCGCCATCGTCGATCCGGTCGCCATCCCGTCATCGACGAGGATCACCGTGCGACCCTCGACGGCTACTGGTTCGGCACCTCCCCGGTAGCGATGCTCACGGTCGGTGCGGATGGCCTCCTCGCGGTCGACCACCTCCTGGAACTGTTCGGGTGAGACACCGAGCCGGCGGGGTACATCGTCGTTGACCACGACCTGCCCGGCCGCCAGGGCGCCCATCGCGAACTCGGGCTGACCGGGTGCCCCGAGTTTGCGGACCACGAGCGCGTCGAGTGAGGCACCGAGGGCATCGGCCACCACCCGGGCCACCGGCACACCGCCGCGCGCCAGACCCAGCACGACGAGGTGGTCGGGCGTGGAGCCCGCACTCGAATCGGAGGGGATCGGCACGGAGGGGATCGACACGGAGGGGATCGACAGCGTCGGAATCGGCGCGCTACGAAGTTGCTCGACCAGAGCCCGGCCGGCTGCCTGCCGATCGGCGAAGACCTCTGCGCGCCGCGACATCAGTCGATCCGGATCGCGGGGCCGACGTCGAGAGCGAAGCTCGGCACGTCGTCGAGGCTCATCTTGGCCTCGTAGGTGCGGTCGTAGCCGGTCCCGCAGATCCGCCAGCCCTCGTCGGTGCGGCGGTAGCGGTCCTCGTAGAACGCGGCACCGATGAGCATGAACTTGAAATCCGGGACGATGACCCGGTCCTGCAGGTACCAGCGTCCGGTGGCCGTGTCGCCCTCCACGTCGATCTCGGGATGTGCGACGCGGTGCTCGGTGATCACCCCGGGGCCGACCGAGTTGCGCATGAAGCCGACCAGTTCGTCGCGGGTGGTGAACTTGAGGCTGCTGCCGTAGTCGCCGGTGACATCGGCTGTGAGGGTTCTTTCGAACACCTCCCAGTCCTTGGTGTCCAGTGCACGGAGGTAGCGGTATTTGAGCTGCTTGATCGCGTCGAGATCGTCCATGGTTCAACATCTACCCGACTTGCCGCCCAAGACCTACTGAATCAGTTGACAGCGGCAACCGGTGGCCGCAAGTGTGGACCGATGACCTCGATCGCCGATGACACCGCCCACCAGACCGCCCGCAAGGCCTACGAGAGCATCGAGCCGTTTCACGTGCTCGCCTACTTCAACCACGGCCTGCGCGCGGCGCAGGAGGACACCGGCCTCGACGGCCATGGCTTCTACGTCGGTGCTCGCGGCGCCCCGATGGGGGAGTGCCACGCGTCGATCGTGACGTCGTCGTTCTACAACTTCGCGTCCGACCTCATCGCCACGAGTTGGGATGCCGCCCGGGCGGTCGGGCTGGAGAAGGTCGCGGCGCGGCGCGTGCAGATGCTGGATGAGCAGCTGCGCGCGATCCTGGGCGAGCGGGTCGGCGACGCCGAGATCGTCGAGCTGACACACCGCTATCGGGAACTGGCCGACGATCTGCCCTTCGGGGGTCGTCCGCTGGCGTCGGCCTGGGCCTCGGCCACCCCGCCCGACGAGCCGCATGTCGCGCTGTGGCACGCCATCGCCGTTCTCCGGGAATGGCGCGGCGACAACCACGTCGCGGTGCTGGTCAACCACGACCTCGATGCCCTGGACGCGGTGATCTTCCACGAGGCCGAGCTGCCGGACCCGACGGTCCGTCGGCGGACTCTCGGCCGCAAGCTCATCCAGCTGACTCGCGGGTGGTCGGACGATGACTGGGATGCCTCGGTGGACCGGCTGATCGGCCGTGGAATGGCGACCCGGGCGGAATCGGGCGAGCGACTGACCGATGCCGGCCTGGACGTCTATCGCGCGATCGAGGCCGAGACCGATGCCATCACGGCCCAGGCCTGGGCGAAGCCCGGGGTCGATGAACTCCTGGAACGCACGCGGCCGTACGTGAAGGCCGTGATCGACGCGGGAGTGTTGCCGGGGACCCGCAAGAAGGACTGACGCTGGAACGGCTCAGCGCTGCGCGTCCTCCGACGGCCCCTCGGAGTCGTCGGAGGAGCGGCTGCGGCGGATCGACCGCGATGACGACGACCATCCGAACAGATCCGACCCGTAGAACCCGGTGTCGATCTCCCCGGTGTCGGCACCGGACGAGTCGACGCGGCCACGCCGCCATCCGCCCTTCAGCGGTGGCGCCTCGCCGAAGTGATCTGGGTCGCCGGAGCCGTACCAGGCGACGAGTACCGCTCCGATGACGGCGCCGATGAAGCCGACGATGGCCAGCCACCCGAGTCCGGGCTTGGCCGTGTCGTTGAGGAACAGCACGCCGACGAGGCTGGGACCGGCCGTCTCGCCGACGACCAGCACTGCCGTCACCCCGTTCACCGCGCCCACCTGCAGAGCGACCGTCTGGACGAAGAAGCCGACGGCACCGGCTACCGCGATGGTCCAGGCGGCCGGGTCGGTGAGCAGGGTGACGAGATGGAACGGCGCGACGCCGTCGAGGACGCGGACCGCGATCGCGATCATGCCGAACAGCAGCCCCGCGGTGGCGCCTCCGACGATGGCTGCGTGCTTGCCCAGCCGGTACACGCCGAACAGGGCGATCGCGCAGAGTCCCAGGGTCGCGACGAACAGTTCCCAATGGAAGACGGCGCTCTCGCCGCCGCCGGTGTGGTGCTCGGCGGACATGCCGAGCAGGCACAGCGACAGCACGACCAGCCAGATGGCGATCCAGTCGCGGGTGTGCAGCGCGATGTTGAGCATGATGGTGCCGAGCAGGGCGGTGATCACAAGATTTGCCGACACGATGGTCTGCGAGAGGAACAGCGGGAGGAAGCGCGCGGCCAGCGCGCCGCCGGCGAATCCGATCACCACCATCATCGTGCCGAGAATGAAGGAAGGATCCACGAAGGTCGACATGGTGGACTGCAGCGAGGGGCCGCCGGCCGCGTTGGTCTGGTTCTCCTCGGTGCCCTCGTCGCGGGCCGCCGTCGCCACCCGACGCGCACCCAGCGCGCGTAGTACCGTGGACATCCCGTAGGCGACGGCGGCGAGGCAAGCGGCGATGATGCCGATCACGAACATCAGAAAACCCCGCCTCTCTCGCCTGTCTGTTCGGGTCAACCCGGCGTAACAGCATTCTGCAACGCTTTCGGGCGACCGACTATTCCTTTTTCGGCAGGTCACCTGCGGGCCGATGGATCACCCTATCGGCCCTCTCCTAGACTCGACCCGGTGGGCACTGTGGGGACTTCCGGACAAAAGCATGTACTGATCACCTTCGGGAGGTCGTTCCTGACCCTCGAGCTGACCCGCCTGATGTCCGCAGCCGGGCATCGGGTGACCATCGTCGACAGCATCCCGGTGGGCGTGAGCAGGTTCTCCCATGGGGCCGACGCCTTTCATCGGGTCCCGGCGCCCAAGTTCGAGCCGCGGGCGTATTGCCACGCGCTCGCGCAGATCGTCGTCGACGAAAAGGTCGACATGGTCATCCCGATCCACGAGGAGACCGACATCCTCTCGATGATGGTCGACATCTTCCCGCCCGAATGCGAATTGTTCCTGTCCGATTTCGAGACCGAGAACAGCCTCCACAACAAATTCGAATTCCAGGAGCTCCTCGTCGCCCGTGGGATTCCGGCGCTGAAATATGCGCAGGTTCGCAGTCCCGACGACATCGCGGCCCTCGATTTCGACGCACCGTTCGCCCTCAAGGAGTGTTACTCGCGGGGGTCGCAGAAGGTCCACAAGGTCACTCCGGGCGACCCGATGGACTGGGTCGAGTTCGATCCGATCAACCCGTGGCTGGCGCAGGAATGGCTCTCCGGGACGAACTACTGCACCTACTCGATCTGCCGTGACGGCCAGATCAATGCCCATGCCACCTATCCGGTGGATTACGCGATCGGCGGGAGTTCGTGCCTGAACTTCAAGTCGGTGCAGCATGACGGGATCTTCGAATGGATCTCGAAGTTCGTGCGGGACATGAACTTCACCGGTCAGGTCGGGTTCGATTTCATCGAGGATCCGGAACGCGGGCTGTTCTGCATCGAGTGCAACCCGCGGGCGACGAGCGGCATCATGATGTTCGGTCCGGAGGACGGCGTCGACCGTGCATTCTTCGGGACCAATGATGAGATCATCACTCCCGGAACCGATGTCGACAAGATGATCGGTTTGGGCATGCTGCTCTACGGGTGGCGAAAGGACTCGCGCCGGGGGCGCAGCATGCGCGAATTCCTCCGCGCCTTCCGGTCGTCGAGCGACGTGATCAGTCACCCGGGTGACCAGCGGCCCGCGCTCCTCCTGCCGTTCGCCTACCTCGGCATCCTGCGCAGTTGCTACAAGTACAAGGTCGGGCTCGCCGAGGGATTCATGCACGACCACGAGTGGGACGGTCTGCGGATCTCGGAGTGAGACCCCATCATCTCGCCGACAGCAACCGGAATCCCGCCGACGGCAACCGAAATCCCGCCGAGAGCAACCGGAATCCCGCCGACAGCACCGCTCAGGTGCGGACTCGGTGCCCGCGCACGTAGACTTCCGCGATCGCGGGTTCTCGTAATCCCATCAAGAGCGCGAACAGGGTCTGATCGCGGGCGGTGACCTCGTCGTCGGCCCGGATGCCCTGGCGCAGCATCGATTCCAGAGGCGTCCACCGCTCGGGTCGGATGACCAGGAAATCCGCCTCCTTGCCGACGTCGAAGTTCCCGAAGCGGTTCTCCATGTCGAGGGCTCGTGCACCGGCCAGCGTTGCGGTGAACAACATCTCGGCCGGGTGCATCGCCACACTCTCCGCACCCGGCTCGCTGAGATGAACCTTGAAGGCGTCGGACAGCACCCGCGAGATCAACCATTCGTCTCCGGCGCCGACGTCGGTCCCGGCAGCGATCGTGATCCCGGCGGCGACGGTCCGTTTCCACGGCATGGTGCCCGAACCGAGGAACAGCTGGGACACCGGGCAGTGTGCGATCGACGTCCCGGTCTCGGCCATCCGCGTGAGCTCGTCGTCGGTGCAGTGCACGGCGTGCGCCAGCACGGTCCGACGGCCGAGCAGGCCTTTCCCGCCGACCCGACTGCCGGGCAGAAACCGGCCGTCGTAGGTGTCGAGGTAGGAGTCGACCCCGTAACTGCGCTTCACCAGGTCGATCTCGCCGTCGCCGGGGCGATTGTTCTCGTTGAGATGGGTGTGCACGTAGACCCCACGCTCGCGCACCTCGCTGTAGAGCTCGCCGAGCCCGGCCAGGGTGTCCGCGCTGACCGACAGTGAGAATCTCGGCACGATCGCCACGTGAAGCAGTGCCGAGGAGACGTCGCCGGAATCGGCTGCGTGCCAGCGGTTGATCTCGTCGGCCGTGAGGTCGATCGCCTGCTGCTCGGTGGTGAGCAGCGGACTCGCCGACGGGCCGCCCGTGGTCTGGATGCCACGGCCACTGACCAGGCGGAGACCGGCTCGCCGAGTCTCGTCGAACAGCGCGTCCTGGGCATGCGGAAACGCCGAACCGAACACCATGGCCGCGGTGGTCCCGACCGCGATCCGGCGGGCGGTGAAATCCCGTGCGATCTGCTGGGCGAAACCGGGATCGGCCAGGCGGGCCTCGGCCGGGAAGATGCACGTCTCCAGCCACTCCAGTAACTGTCCGCCGCCGTAGGCATCCACCGAGTAGGTCTGCGGGAAGTGGATGTGGGCGTCGACGAATCCGGGGATGAGGTACCCGTCGCCGTGGTCGTGAATGCGCTCGGCGGACCCCGGGGTGCGCGCGGCAGGCCGGCCGTCGCGCGGGCCGCAGTAGACGATGGTGCCGGCGCCGTCCAGGACCAGTGCGCCGTCTGGGATCCAGGCGAGGGCGTCAGGTGCCTCGGTCACCGCCGGACGGCCGGCCACGTGGAAGATCTGGCCGAGATGGGTCGTGGTCACCCGAACACGAAAGCACAGCCCGAGGCTGTCGGCCGGATGAGAGTGTCACTCCGGTGCGGCATCGACCCACCGCTTGGCCTCCGCATAGGCGGCGTCGACGGATTCGAACACTCGGTCGGTGGCCTCGAAGATGTTGTCGCGGCCGATGGCATCGACGAGACCTGCGCTCTCGATGCCCTTCATCAGCGGCGGCCGCACGCCCGCGAGCATGAATCTGCCGCCTTTGGCCCGTAGTTCGTCGGCGTGGGCGCGCAACAGTTTCTGCAACGTCGACGACGGGACGTCGGGCAGAGTGCGCACGCTGAGGATCAGCGCGCTGCGGCCGTTGTCGTCGCCGATGGTCGGCCAGGTCTCGGCGATGCGCGGGACCTCGGCGAACAGCGCGACACCCGAATAGTCCAGGACGGTGATGCCCTCGGCCGGCAGGGTCTGCGGTGTGTCGACCACCCGCCAGCCGCCCTCGTCGGGGACGAGAGCAACCAACCGCGCTGCGCGCGCAGCCTGTACGCAGTAGAGGATCAGCGAGATCGCCGCGCCCACGAGGATGGCGTCCTGCAGGGGGATCTGGGTGGTGGCGATGAACGTGACGATCAAGGCGACGGCGCTCAACCTGGCGGTGCGGAACACCAGCACGATGTCGGACCACCGGCCCTGGATGAGTTCGAAGCCGATGACGAACAGAAGTCCGCCGATGACCGCCATCGGGATGATCTGCGCGGCAGAGCCGGCGATCAGGACGAGCAGGATCAGCCAGATGCCGGCGAACATCCCCGCCCACCGCGTCTGGGCGCCCGCCGACACCGCGACGCCGGTGCGCGACAGCGAGCCGCCGGTGGGCAGCGACCCGAAGAAACCGCCGATCAGGTTGGCCGCGCCCTGCGCGGAGAAGTCACCGGAGGCACTCGGCCGCGATTTGTCGGGGTTGGGGACGGCCGCCGAGATTCCGGCCGCCTGCGCCAGCGCCACCAGGGCGATGGCGAAAGCGCCGAGCAGCAGATCCGGGAACGCCGAGAGATCTGGGACGGTGAACGGCGGGAGGCTGTTCGGCACCTCGGCGATGTCACCGACGGTCTCGACATCGGTCCCGATGACGGCGGTGACGGCGGTGACCACCACCAAGGCGATCAGGGTGGAATAGGACTCGAGCGGTTTGATGAAGCGGAACACCGCCCAGACGGCGACCGTGGCGAGTGCGACGAGCACCGCGTGTGACGACCATTGGGAGATGTGCGCGAAGGCATCGACGAACTTCATCACCGTGTTGTGGGCATCGGGTTTGTAGCCGGTGACATCCTTTATCACGCCTGCGACGATCTGAACGGCGATACCCACAGTGAAGCCGGTCATCACCGCACCCGAGACGAAGTCCATGATCGCGCCGATGCGGAGCAGGCCGAACAGAAGCATCACCGCACCGACGGCCACCGTCAGCATCGCGATGTTCCCGATGTCGTGGGGGTCGAGGCCTGCCTGCGAGAGCACGCTCTGCGCGGAGAGTGCGATCGCACTGGTCAGCGTCGTCACCATGAGCACGGTGCGAGAGAAGACGGAACCGACCAGGGTCGAGACCATCCCCGAGTAGAGGCCACTGACCGGGTTGAAGCCACCGATGCTGGCGTAGGCCATCCCCTCGGGGATAGAGAACAACGCGGTCACGAGCCCGGAGATCGCGTCTGCAGGACGCGGGCGCGAGATTCGGATGGTGGGACGTCGGAACCGGTTCACGACAGACACTCGATCAGCCTAGGCGTCCGAACGCACGTCCACGCACCCAACGACCGCGATTTCCCCAGAACTTCACGACGTTCGAGTAGGCGAGCACGTTGGCCGCAGTTCTGGGATACGGTCACCGAGACGACTGTCGCCGTGCACGACCGAGGAGGTTCTGTGGGATCGGTATTGGGTGATCTGCTGCCACTGGCGGTCGGGGTGGCCATCTCACCGATCCCCATCATCGGCGCGATCCTGATGCTGCTCGGCAAGCACGCCCGGACGACGAGCATCGGGTTCGCGATCGGATGGTTGGCCGGGATCGTCATCGCCACCACGATTTTCGTGTTCGTCGGTGGTGCGGCCGGAGACTCCGATTCGAAGACCGGTGCCTGGATCAAGCTCGCGCTGGGGGTGCTGCTGCTCGCCGAGGGAATCCGCGAGTGGCGGGCGCGCGGCGCCGAACACTCGACGCCCAAGTGGATGGCGGCCATCGACGAGATGAAACCGTTCACCGCGCTGGGTCTCGGATTCGCCCTCTCCGCGATCAATCCGAAGAACCTGATGATGTGTATTGCCGCGGGTGTGACGATCGGTGGCGCAGCCCTGTCCACCGGCTCGAACATCGTGGCGGTGGTGGTGTTCTCGCTACTGGCCGCGACGACGGTGGTGATTCCCGTTCTCGCGTATCAGGTGGCGGCCGAGCGTTTGCGGGATCCGTTGGACCGGCTCAAGGCCTGGCTGCAGGAGAACAACAAGACCGTCATGGCGACGCTGATCCTGGTGATCGGGGTCGTGCTGATCGGTAAGGGGATCTCGGGGCTGGGGTAATCATTTCCGGATCCTGATGGACTGCGGGACATGTCGCACAACCGGGATGACCATATCGCCCGTCGGCGACGCGCAACCCCGGTAACGTCACCAAAGCACGCCTTCACTGTCGCAAAGGCACATTTCGCCGGACATTGTTAGGGGTATGAGGTGGTAGCGAAGCGACGTCTGATCGTGGCCGTGCTCGTGGTGGCCGCTGCCGTGACCGCCGCTTTGGCGCGCGCGGATGCCGCCCCGTCGGCGCAGTCGGTGCCTGCTCCCCGCTGGATCATGGTCTCCGGGTCGGTACCCGGTCTGGTGGACGCCGGGCTGCCCCAATCGGAGCTCGACGATCTGAACGATCCGTCAACGCTGCTGTTGGTCCAGCATGTCTACACCAACAGCTATCTGCCGAACGGAACCCCGACCTTCAACTTCCGCAGCACGGCCGACCTGGCGCGTGCACTGAGGGCCGGTGAGATTCCGGATTCGATGCACTGGGTTCTGCTGGATCTGGAGGCGTCGTCGTTGACACCGCCACGTGACCAGCGCGATCCGATCGGCGCGCTGCGTCGTGCCGAGAACGTGGCCCATCGCTACGGCAAGGGCGTGATCTTCGCGCCCGCCATCGATCTGATGAACGTGCTCGAACCCGGGTTGTCGGGGGATGCGCTCTACCAGGCGTTCATCGACCGGTTGGTCACCCCGGGTGCTGCGATCGCCGACGGTTTCGAGATCCAGGCGCAGCGCACGGAGGCGACCGAGTATGCGACCTCGTTCGTCAAGGAAGCCGTGCAGGCGGCCTACGCTGCCAATCCCAGTGGTGCACCGGTATTGGCAGGAGTCAGCACCAACCCCAACGGCCGGCAGGTGACCGCCGACGACATGATCGAGGTCTACAACGCCGCCAAGACCGCCGGTGCCACCGGATACTGGCTCAACATCCCCGGCGGCGGCGCCGAATGCCCGAACTGCGGAGAACCCCAGTACGACGTCGCGGTCGAGTTCCTGAACAAGATCTCCGCGACGCCGACCCCACCGACCGAAACCGGCTTTCCGACCGGGATCCCGACCGAAACGGGCCTGCCGACCGGCCCCGTGCTCCCCACCAACGGACCGTTCGCCAGTTGACGAAGGGCCGGTCGGCGTCGACGCGGACCCGGACGGCAGGCGAGCTCAGCCGACTCGCTCGATGGTCGGCGGGTTCCAGGTGCCGTCGAGAATCTCTTGCTCGGGCCAGTACGCACGGATGTAGAGGGAGAAGTCGTCGGGAGGCGCGGGCAGCCAATTGGTCTTCGGAGCATCCGATGGTGGGTTGGTGCTGACGTAGATCGTGAGAGATCCGTCGTCGCCGTACTCGAGGTCCGGGTTCTTGGTGCCCAGCGAGTACCGGCCGAGGTCGTTCTCGTAGTAGAAATGGTGCTTGTTGTAGAGGGTGAGCGAGAAGAACCCGTTGACCGGCGGCAACTCGCCACCGCCGAATGTGACCGTGTACGAGTGCGTTCCGTCGAGCTGAGTACCGTCGATATCGGTATCGGTGAAGATGTACTTGGTCTCATGCGGTGCGTTCTCGAACATGTTCGAGCGCGCCAGAGCCGTGCGGGTGAGGTAGTCGGTGCCGAATGCCGAATTGTTCTTCGGCGAATACCACTTCTTGCCCGCGGCCGGCCCGTTGAACTCCCACCGCAACAAGGGGGTGATGACCTCGCTCTCGGTCTCACGCGCGGCCTCCAGGAGCGCCTGCTTCACCTCGGGCGAGTTCTCGGCAGCGGCCAGCAGTGCGCGGAACTGCTGATACATCGCCTCCTCGCCGGGGAGCGGCGGAACTGTGTCGAGCACTTCGGGCAGCTGATCGAAGAAGGCATCCGGTTCCACCCACCTGATCTCTGCGCTGCCCGCGGCTTCCGGTACGGGGAAGCTCGGCACCGACGCCCAGTCATAGCTCTGCATCGTCCCGTCGAACCGATCGAGCGGATAGATGTTGACCTGCTTGATCAGTCCTGCGACCGCGGCGCGGTCTTCCGGCGTGTCCTCGATGAACACGCGAGGACAGAAGGCCGCCAGTGCGGTCGGGGAGCGGAAGCTGCCGGTGATCCCGTCGGGCAGTGTGCCTTTCCAGTTCGGTCCGACAACAGCGTAGAAGCCGGGTTTTGTGCCGTACTGTTTGCCCAGTTGCGCAAAGGAATCCGTGCGATGATCCCACGCGGCGGCGACCCAGAATCGATCGCCGAAATCGGGGATCTGGAAAACGGCCGGCTGCTCATCAAGGCTGCCGAAACCGAAGCCGTACAACACATCCTGGTTGGTGCAGGCGACGAATCGCTGAGTGGGGGAGATGTAGTCGGTCATCATGCAGACCCCACCCAACGGCGCGTTCGGCAGTACGCCGCCGCGTAGCCCGGGCTCCGGCACCGACGTCAGTCCGGTGCGGCGGTTGATCATCGACACCATCGGCCAGCCCCAGATGTACGCGAATCGACCCACCGCCTTGATGAACTCACTCGGCATCCGAGAACCAGCAGTGGGTCCGGCAACCTCGTTCGGCATGATTCGTCCTCTCCTTCGTTGTTTGACGGTGGTGTGCCCCACCATAGGACTGATTGGTGGCCGGCGGGTCAGTGAAGTCCTCGAAGTGCTGCTTGCGCAGCGTGCAGGCCGCCCATGCCGTGCACCCCCGCGCCTGGTGGCGTTGCCGATGAGCAGAGGTGGACGCCTGGCACACCGAGTGCGTACGGGTTGGTCGCAACCCGGGGGCGGAAGGCGATCTGTCGCGCGGTGTTCGCACCCGCACTGATGTCACCGCCGACATAGTTGGCGTTGTGTGCCTCCAGCGCTGCGGGGTCACGCGTGGAGGTTGCCACGATCCGATCACGGAAGCCGGGTGCGAAGCGTTCGATCTGTCCGATCACCGCCTCGGTCGCGTCACCGGAGTAGGCGGGCGGCACATGCGCGTAGGCGTAGATCGGATTGATCGAACCGTGTGAGCGTGTCGGGTCGATGAGGTATTGCTGGCCGAGCAGAACGAACGGGCGCTCTGCCATCGTGCCGCGCGCGGTGTCCTTTTCCACCCGCGAGATCTCCTCCGCCGTGCCTCCGAGATGGACGGTGCCCGCGTGCGCGCAGTCGTCGTTGCGCCAGGGGATGTCGCCCTCGATGGCGAAGTCGACCTTGAATGCGGCCGGACCATATTGGTATCTGCCGAGCGCTCGTCGGACGTGGTCGGGCAGCGTGTCCCCGAGAATGCGTAAGGCCCCGGCGGGGGCCGTGTCGAGCATGACGACGTCGGGCCGGCCACCGGTCAGATCCCGGAGCTGGTCCAGGGACGTGACCGCCGTGCCGGTGACGACCTTGCCGCCCAGCGACGCGAGTTCGGCGACCAGCGCATGGGTGATGCTCTCGGTCCCGCCCTCGGCGACCGGCCAGCCGACGGCATGGGCGGCCGCGGTGAGCATCATCCCGACCGAGCTGCTGAGCGGGGTGTCGAGGCGGCCGAAAGCATGGGCGGCGACGCCCATGAAGAGCGCGCGTGCCGGGTCGTCGCGAAACCGTCGAGCGGTCCAGGTGGCCGGCGCCAGGGCGTGCACACCGAACCGGCCCATCACCACCGGGTGCCGCGGCACGTGTGCCAGGGGCTGGAAGACCTCCGCGATGAGCTCGTCGAAATTGCCGGTGGCGCTTGCGAAGAGGCGATGCCACGCACGCCCGTCCGCACCGAGCGACCGCGCGGTGTGACTCCGGTCGCGCCCCGCGAGCCCGGCCCGCCCGTCATCGAGCGGATGTGCGAGATCGATCTCCGGCCACAGCCAGCGCAGGCCGTGGCGCTCGAGTCCCAGCGAAGCGAAGAACGGCGACGCCACCCCGGTCGGGTGGAAGGCGGCACATTCGTCGTGGATCAGTCCCGGCACGGTCAGCTCACCGCTGCGGGTGCCGCCGCCGGGCCGGTCCTGGGCCTCGAACACGGTGACGTCGAGGCCGGCCTGTGCCAGCCGGATGGCGGCAGCGAGCCCGTTGGGTCCGCTGCCCACCACCACCGCGGTCGTCATGCCATCGAACCTTCGCCGGTGTGGTGCCTACCGCCGGTGAGCGTCTCCCGGCGTCGAAAGCCGTCCGCAGTCCATGACACCGCCAGCGGCACCGGGCCATTGGGCAGCCATGGCTGTTCCTTGACGCAGTCACTGACGTTCCAGGAGCCGCGCTCGACGACACCGAGGGCGGCGTCGATCACCCGGTATTGCTGTGGCGGGTTGCTCCACGGGGTGGCCTGTGATTCGCAGTACGCGACGACGAGGTCACCGGGGGCGAGGCCGAGACGCTTCTGCACGGCGGCGATCAGGCGCTCGTCATGCATGTGCCCGTCGCCGAAGTTCCAGCCGAGGATGGTGTTGCACACGAACTCTCCCTCGCGCACGGTGCGGGACTCGATGTCGTCGAGATGCTCGTGCAGGACCGAGAACAGGCCTCGACCTTGACTGTGCATGGACCGCCACGCGAGCGTCTTCTGCAGGGTCATGTCCGCGTCGTCGCGTTCATAGGGGGTGAGCATCATCCGTTGCAGCTGGTCGATCTGGTTCTCCACCAACGGAAGTTCGTTGAGTCGCTCCTCGACACCCGGCTTCATCGCCCAGACCGCGGATGCCCAGTTTCCTGCGTACTGCCGCATCGACGGGAGGAAGGAGACCAGATCGGGGCGCAGGTTGCCCAGCACCGGCCCGAAGCAGAGCAGTGCGAACACCGGGATCAGCAGCCACGGCTGAGAGAAGTTCCAGATGTTGTAGACCGAGGTGTCGAACCCGACCCACAGCACGATGGCGATGTAGCCGAAGTACACGTTCCATTCCAACGGCACCGCGAGGGGGAACGTAGAGGTGATGTAGATGTGGAAGGCCAGGATCAGGATGGCGCCGAGCAGCGCGATCGTGTTGTTGGTGGTGAGGAGCAGGATGAGCGGGATCGCGAGCTCGACTGTGGTGCCGGCGATGTGGGCCATGAACCAGGCGACCTTGCCGGGCCGGATGTCGTCGGGCGTGTTGCGGTAGAACAACCGCTTGACGGCGCGGAACTGTCCGGGGCTGTTGGACACCATCGGAGGCACCACATTGATGAAGTGTTCACCGAACTTCGACACCCCGGCACCGATCCACACGACGCAGATGATGATCTTGAAGACCACCACCAGGTTCACGAAGTCGGCGGCGTCGGCTCCGGAGCTCATCACGATCCCGCCGAAGACGGCGGAGAAGAGCATGATCGGAAGATATTGTTCGGAGCGGCCGGCGAGGAAGATCACCTTGTCGCGCAAGCCCATCAACGGCATCGTGATCAGGATCGGGATGAAGGCGGTGGGCGGCACCAACTCCTGCGGCCCGGTGCCCGCGGGCAGGAACTGCACTGGCTCGGCGCTGATCACCAGCGGGTAGACCAGGCTGGCGAGCACGGCCAGGAACAGTACGACGTCGAAGACGGTACGGGTGTCACCTCCGGTGCCGGGTACATGGCGGCCCCACGGGGCCATCCGGATGGTGCCGGGGCGGATCCAGTATCGGACGTTGCCGAGCATCGGGGCGAAGTGTCCGCACAGCGGCCCGAACGCGCCGGCCAGCCCCAGCACCTCCAGCACCATCAGCCAGATCGCGAGCTTCTGATAGACAACGATGTTGTCGAACCAGGAGCCCGGATCGGTGAAGTGGACGTATTGCGTAGTCCACGCCGTGATCGCCAGTCCGACAGCGAAATACAGGCCGAGCATCTTGATGACGTAGACCAGCGACAGTGCCTTGGGGGTGCCGAAACCGTCGTCGGCCCAGTTGGTGCTGAGGATGCGGATACGTTCGCGCAGTGGGAGTGTGAGGAACTCCGCCGGAGGAACCGGCTGCGGCGACGGGGAGATGAAACCCATCTCAGACTCCTTGCTGTGCGTGGTCGGCGGCAAGCAGGGCGCGCAGTGCGGGCTTGTCGATCTTGCCGACCGGATTCTTGGGCAGCGTGCCCGTGATGGTGATCGAGACCGGGATCTTGATCTTGGTCAGGTGCTGTGCGCACAGATCGCGAAGCTCGTCTTCGGCGGCGTCACGCTCGGGGTAGAGCGCGACGTAGGCGACGGGGACCTCGCCGTATACCGGGTGCGGGGCACCCACGACGGCGGCCTCGAGCACGGCCGGGTGGCCGTACAGGACCGTCTCGATCTCCTTGGGATAAACGTTCTCGCCGCCCCGGATGATCATGTCCTTGATGCGGTCCACCAGTCGGAGATAGCCGTCCTCGTCGAGGACGCCGACGTCGCCGGTGTGTAGCCACCCGTCGCCGAGCGCCTCCGCGGTCTCCTCGGCCCGGTTCAAGTAGCCCTGCATCACGTTGTCTCCCTTGATGACCACCTCACCGCGTTCGCCGGCCGGCAGGAGGTTGCCCGCGCCGTCCATGATGGCCACGGCCTGTCCGGGCAGTGCGACGCCGACCGTGCCGATCTTGCGTGGACCGTCGATCGGATTCGCGGTCGATGCGCAGGTGCCCTCGGTGAGTCCGTAGCCCTCGATGATCGGGAAGCCGAAGCGTTCCTCGGTGGCCCGCAGGAGTTCTTCGGATGCCGGTGCGGCGCCGCAGATCGCGAAGCGCACCGACCCGGTGTGCGCGGAGACGCCGGTCGGCAGCGACACCAGGTGGGAGTAGATCGTCGGCACGGCCGAGAAGTACGTCGGGCGCAGACGTTCGACGGCGCCGAGGAAGTCGACTGGATGGAACCGGCCGAGCACCGAGAGCTGCCCACCGGCGATCATCGTCGACAGGTAGCTGACGCAGATGGCGTTGACGTGGA
Source organism: Gordonia sp. DT101 (assembly GCF_049844895.1). NCBI lineage: Bacteria > Bacillati > Actinomycetota > Actinomycetes > Mycobacteriales > Gordoniaceae > Gordonia > Gordonia sp. DT101. The sequence continues at coordinate 138,176 of NZ_JBNCLX010000002.1, forward strand.
ACAGCGGCAGCACCAGCAGACAGTGCGCGTCGTCGGTGAGTGAGAGTGCCTCGACCATGGAGTTCGCCATCGCGGCTATGTTGCTGTGGTTGAGCTCGACGCCCTTGGGGCGGCCGGTCGATCCGCTGGTGTAGATCAGCAGCGCGAGGTCGTTCCCGGAGGTGGCCGGTTCGGGTAGCGCGTGCCCGTGCGGTGCGGGCCGCAAGTCGTCGACGACCAGGCTGCGGCGGCCGGCGGTAGTGGTGTCCGGAGTCGCGGTCACGACAAGCGTCGCGTCGGAATCGGTGATCTGATACCCGGCCTCCGACGCGGTGAACACCGGGTTGATGGGGGTTGCCGCCGCGCCGAGCCGCCACGCCGCGGCAAGGCAGACGAGGAGCTCGACGCGGTTCGGCAGCATCACGGCGACCACCGACCGGGGGCCGACGCCGTGATCGGCGAACTGCTCGGCGGCACCGTCGACGCGAGTGGCGAACTCCGCGTAGCTCAGTTCGATCCGCTCGTCCCGCACACACGGGCGGTCGGCGCGGGCGATCGGCTGGTTCCAGGGGAGGTAGGTGAGTTCCATCGGGGTCGCCTCAGAAGAGTCCGGCGTCGAGGCCGCCGTCGAGGACGAGGCCCGAGCCGGAGCAGAACGTCGAGTCGTCGCCGGCGAGGAACAGGACCGACCTGGCGATCTCCTCGACCGTGCCGAACCGGCCCTGCTTCTGCTCGATGATCGCGCCGAATCCGCCGGCGGGCAGCCCGAGCGCATCCTCGAACGCGTCTACCTGATCGGTGACCAGGTGGGTGGCCGCGAAGCCCGGCAGTACCGCGTTGACCCGCACACCGTGGGCACGCAGTTCGATTGCCGCCGTCTTGGTGAGGTTGACGACGGCGGCTTTGGTCGCGGCATAGGACGAGATGAGGGGCGTGCCGGCCAGGGCGGTCACCGAGCCCATCGTGACGATGCTGCCGCCGCCGCTCGCGATGATCGCCGGCGCGGCGTAGCGGATGGCGAGGAAGACGCCGTCGAGGTTCACCGACGTCACCGAGCGCCACGCGGCCAGATCCATCTCGACGATGGGGGACACCGCGGCGATCCCGGCGTTCGGGATCATCACGTGCAGGCCGCCGTAGGTCGAGACCGCGCCGTCGACAAGTGCCCGGACCTGATCTTCGTCCCGCACGTCGCAGCCGATCGCGGTGGCATTCGCCAGCCGACCGGCAGCGTCCTTGGCCGCGGCCTCGTCGATGTCGGAGACGACGACGTTGGAGCCGGCGTCGGAGAGCTGGCGGGCGATCTCGAAGCCGATGCCGCGCGCGGCCCCGGTCACGATCGCGGTCTTGCCCTGGAGGTTGTGGGACATCGGACTTCCTTCGCAGTATCGGGTTGAGGACTGCGGATGAGCCTAGGTACAGCAGTGGGCAGGAAGATTGTTCTCTCGATACAAAGTTCGACCCGTGCGTTGTGGCAGAGTTCACATCAGGGGGTCGGATGGGAGGTCATCGACCAAGTGTCCCAAAAGATGGTTGGTCCCCGAGAACAGCACGAGCTCCGGAAGGACGTTGTGATGAGTGGACAGCTCAGTCCAGAACAAGTCCGGCACAAGGCTGCGGCCCGGGTGGCAGAGGTCGCGCGGGCGATGGGGTCCGAGCTGCCTCGACTGGGCAGCGCCCTGCATGCGGAGATCGCCGACGCCATCCCGGAGCTCCGCGGCGACGACGTGATCTTGGAGTTGCTGCGAGCGAGTTCGGAGAGCAACGTCGAGACCTTCCTCCACGTGGCGCAACACGACATCCCGATCGACGAGGTGCGCCCGCCGTCCGCGGCCACCGAGTATGCGCACCGTCTCGCGCAGCGTGCGATCTCGGCGAATGCACTGCTGCGCGCCTACCGCGTGGGGCAGAACGCAGTGCTCGACTGGGTGGTCGCCGAGGTCGCCCGCAACGAGCCCGACCGCGAGGTTGCGTTCGCCGCGGCGCAAATCTTGCAGACGATGTCGTTCGCGTACGTGGATCGGGTGGCCGAGCAGGTCGTCGCGGAGTATGAGTCCGAACGCGAACGGTGGCTCGCCAACCGCAACACGGTCCGCAGCGCGATGCTGACCAGGGTGCTGTCCGGGCGGGACTACGACCTCGCGGCGGCGGAGTCCGCCCTGGGATATCTGCTGCGCCAGCATCACCTGGCGATGGTGATCTGGACTGCGGAAGACGACGGTGTGCCGAGCGAGCTGCGACGGCTCGAGTCACTCGTCGGCGCCATCGGGGAATCCGTCGACGCGTCGGGGCAAGCGTTGTTCCTACCGCAGGACCGGAGTCTGGCGTGGTGCTGGATTCCCTTGGGACGCACGCTGGATGGTCACCGGTTCGATCTCGATGCCATCCGGCGCCTGGTGGAGGCCACCGGTCCGAGCATCCGCGTCGCACTCGGTCGGACGCATGCCGCCGCGACCGGCTTCCGGACCACCCATCAGGAGGCGCTCCGGGCCCACGCCGTTGCCGCGATCGCGAGTGACATCCGGGTCGTCACCTTCGACGAACCCGGCGTGCAGATCTGCTCGATCCTGGCGCGGGATCTCGAGTCCACACGGAGTCTCGTCGCGTCCGCGCTCGGTGGTCTGGCAGACGACGACGAGAACACCGCGCAGCTCCGCGACACCCTGCTCACCTTCCTCCAGGCAAAGAGTAGCTATGTGGCCGCCGCGGAGGTGACGCATCTGCACAAGAACACCGTGAAGTATCGGGTCGACAAAGCCCTCGACGCACGGGGACGGCCGCTCGACGATGACCGACTCAATCTGGAGCTGGCACTGACGGCCTGTCAGTGGCTCGGCACGGGGGTTCTGCCCCGGACGGTTCGTCAGGCACGGGCCTGACGGCGGTCGCCCAGCTTGCGCATGACTCGAAGCAGCGGCAGCCCGAGGCTGGGTGCGGCGTCGATCCCGCGGACAAGCGCACCGCGCCATCGCGGCACCACCCGGAACACCTGGCGACTGTCGATCAGAGCCATACCCGCGCGTGCGACGGTGTCCTCGTCCAACGGTTTCGGTCCCGAGAACAGCATCGCCGCACCGGGATCCTTGGCGCGCGAAGTCACCATCTGGGTGCCGACCACATCGGGGCACACCGCGCGAGCTCGGATCGGCAGTCCGGCATGGTCGAGGTCCCCCTGTAGTGAGGTCGTGTAGGAGAGCACGGCTGCTTTGGTGGCGGCGTACAGCGACAGACCGGGTACCGGCGTGAGCGCCGAGATGGACGCGACGTTGAGCACGGCGCCGCCCGCTGGACCCATCTGCGCGACCGCGGCCGCAGAACCTGCCATCGCGCCACGCACATTCACCTCGAGAATGGTGGCGATCTCCTCGTCCGGATGGGTCCAGGCGTCGCCGGCGAACAGCACGCCGGCGTTGTTCACCCAGACGGCCAGGCGGCCCAGTGCGGCAGCCTCCTCGGCGATCTTCCGGTGGGAAGCGATGTCTCGGACGTCCTGCTGGAATCCGACTGCACCGCGACCGATCTCGGCCGCGGCGCGCTCAGCCGCTGCGCCGTCGACATCGGTCAGGACAACTCGGTGTCCCGCATCGGCGAGACGTCGGGCAAAGGCGAGACCGATGCCGCGACCGGCGCCGGTGACAACTGCTGTGGTGGTCATGCCCGGAACGGTAGGGCGCACGTGACACACGACACTCGTGTCCGGGACACAAAGTTGTGGGCGACAGTTGTCTTGCGGTCATGACTGTTTCCAACACCAATCACGTGCCGCGCCGAATCGCAATGCACACTCTGCACGGTGACCACGGTGACCACGGTGCCACCCACCTCCGTGTAGGCCGACGCACGTGGCACCGTATCTGCCGAAAGTCAGGGGGTAACGATAGCGAAGTCCTTGTCACCCGGATCGAGCGCAGCTGCGAGACGACCGAGTATCGATGCGTCGCCGCTCAATTCGATCCCTGCCTTCGCGAGGGCATCCTGTGTGAGCGCCCCCGTGGCGATCGCAGGCAGGCCACTCGTGGTGGTGGTCAGCGTGACATCGGCGTCGCCGGATTGCGTCGCGGCGCTGTAGCTCAGGGCCCCGTTCTGCAGCCACAAACGATAGCGTTCATCGATGTCGGTGAGGACGACGTCAATCGAGAGCTTCTCGTCCCACGCCTCCGGACCGTTGATCTGGATCGCGATCGCGTCGAAGAGCATCTGCGGCGTCAGCTGCGAGATAACGTCCGCCGATGCCGACACGGTCGGCGTGCCGAACTGGCCTTCGCGCAATTCGGTCGCGCCGGAGAGGAAGAAGTTTCGCCAGATGCCGTTCTCTGCGCCGTATCCCAACTGTTCGAGCGTGTCCGCGAGCAGGTCACGTGCCGCCTTGTTGTCGGGCTCGGCGAACACGACGTGACTCACAACCTCTGCAACCCAACGGAAGTCCCCCGAGTCGAACGACTTGCGTGCCTTCTCCAGCACTTCGTCCGCACCACCCATGAACTCGACATAGCGCTTGCCTTGCTCGGTAGGCGGGTGCTGCCACAAGTGGGCGGGGTTGCCGTCGAACCAGCCCATGTACCGCTGATAGATCGCCTTGATGTCGTGGCTGACCGAGCCGTAATAGCCGCGTGTGTGCCAAGCGTTCTCGAGTGCGGGCGGGAGAGGTAGGTGCTCAGCGATCTCGATCCCGGTGTAGCCCTTGTTGATCAGGCGCAAGGTCTGATCGTGCAGGTAGGCGTAGAGGTCGCGCTGCTCGGAGATGTACCGCAAGCAGCGCTCCCGTCCCCAGGTGGGCCAATGATGGGAGGCGAAGACGACTTCGAGATCATTGCCGAACAGGTCGATTGCCTCGGTGAGGTAGTGCGTCCAGGCGTGTGGGTTGCGCACCAGGGCACCCCGCAGTGTCAAGAGGTTGTGCAGAGTGTGCGTGGCATCTTCGGCTGCACAAAGGGCCTTGTGTTCCGGGAAGTACACGAGGAACTCCGCAGGTGCCTCGGTTTCCGGCGCCATCTGGAAGATCATTCGGACGCCGTCGATCGTCTCTTCTTGCCCGGTCGTGGTGATGTCGAGGGTGGGGGCGATGAGGGTGATGTTGCCGGTCGAGACCGTCTGTCCGAGACCCGCACCGACCGCGCCCTGCGGCCCTCGGGCGAGTGCGGCGCCGAACATGTATGCGGAGCGGCGAGCCATCGCGGTGCCGGCGTAGACGTTCTCCGATGCCGCGTGCTCGGTGAAACCCTCGGGCGCGATGATCGGCACCCGACCGGCGTCGACGTCCTCCTGGGTGGTGACGCCCTTGACGCCGCCGAAGTGGTCTACGTGCGGGTGGGTGTACAGAACGCCGGTGACGGGCCTGTCGCCGCGGTTCTCGCGGTACAGCGACAACGCTGCGGCTGCGGTCTCTTCGGTGACGAGCGGGTCCAGCACCAGGACGCCGGTGTCACCTTCGATGAAGGTCACATTCGCCAGGTCGAAACCTCGAACCTGATAGATCCCTTCGACGACCTCGTACAGGCCTTGCTCGGCCACGAGTTTCGACTGCCGCCAGAGGCTGGGATTAACGGTGTCGGGGGCATCCCCGGTGAGGAAGTCATAGGTATCGTTGTCCCACACCACTGTGCCGTCCTCGGCGGTGATCGCGTTGGGGAGGCGTTTGGCGATCAGCCCACGTGTGGCGTCGTCGAAGTCCTGAGTGTCCTCAAAGGGTAGTGCGTCGCGAACTGCCTGCTGGTGTTGGACGATTACTGGCGTGGCTGGTTTCGGTATCGACATATTCTCGAGTATGTCACCGGGGTGCAAACGATGTCGAGAACCGCTGATTCAGAACAATGCATCCACGTCGAGCATGCCGACCGATTGCCACATCAGCTCACTCGGCCGCCTGCCTACCGCCGACGGTGTGCACGACCACCACCTCAGGGTCCCACGGTACGAGGTCGTCGACAGTCTGTTGGAGATCATCGACCGGTGGCAGTTGCTGCGGCCCCAGCACGCTCACCGTCACGGTACCGCCGGTCCACGACACCCCGGTCACCTCGGCCGAACCCGTCCCGGCATCCTGCAGCCAGGAATCGGCCGCGGTCGCGATCTGACGCGACCACAGCGACGACAACGAGTTGAGGACCATCGGGATGGCCACCACGATGAGCGCGACCGCGAGCACCACATACGCCCGGCGGTGTCTGCGAGGCGGTGCCGACTCGGTCTCGGCGGCCAACTGCTCGGCGGCCTCCCGGCCGTAGGAACCGATCGTCAACACGACGACGCTGGTGATGATCATCGCGATCACGTTGGAGGCAAACAGGACAAACGCCCCGAGCGCAAGCGAGGGAGCGCCCGATCCCAGACAGACTCCGACTACGCCGAGCGGGGGCACCAGCGAGATGGCAATGGCGACACCGGGGAGTACGTCGCCGACGTCGCGCCGGGTGATGGCGATCGCGCCGACCAGACCGGTTGCCAGGGCTGCGAGCAGATCGACCAGGGTGGGGGACGTGCGGCCGAGGACTTGCGAATTGGCAAGTACGTTCGTGGGATTCGGCAACAGCTGGGACAGGATCACACCCAGCGCCGTCACCAGGACGACGCCGGCGAGGACATACCCGACACTGGCCAGGATGAGTTTCCCGCGGGCGGTGACGATACCCAGGCCGATCCCGAGGATCGGCGTCGACAGCGGCGCGACGATCATCGCGCCGATCACGGTGGCGGTGCTGTCGGCAACCACGCCGGATACGGCGATGATCCCCGACAGCGTGAGCATGATCCAGAACGCCGACCGTTTCGATGTGCGGTCACCTGTCGAGAGATCGAGTTTCTCGACGAGTTCGTCGAGGGTGCGCCGTTGCGAGTCGGGGATGAGAGCCAGCATCGCATGAGACCTTTTCTCCCACGGAAACGCTCAGGCCGATGCGCCATGACGTGTCCCTTGTCGAGTTTCCTCGAAATCTAGCACCGTGGCGATCGAGGCACCGTCACTCCGATGGGGTGAGGTGCGCGGTGGCTTTCCGACGCGACCGTCGTCGTGAACGCAAGCGCGGCATACGTGGTTGCATCGGCGGGTAGATCAGGCTCAATGCCGACGCCAGCGTGAAGTAGCTGCGCAACACGCGAAACCCGAGGTACAGGGGGATGTGTCTGATCGAGGCAGGACGCCAGATCGCACAGACCGCCACCGTCATGACCATCGACATCCCGAGCAGGGTGGCCACCACTGGCTGCCACCGCATGGATGTGAACGTCGCGTGGAAGCCGATGAAGGCGATCGACGCGAAGATGAGCAACGGTGCGAGCATCGCACGTCGGGCGGCGTTGACCAGATTGAACGGCAACACGAATGTCCCGACCATGGTGTGACCGTCGAAGAGCATGGCGCGGTTACGCGCGGTGAGGTGATAAATACTGCGGAACCAGCGGGTTCGCTGTTCCCACAGATGTGCGTAGGAGGCGGGGGTTTCGCTGTAGTACACGGCCTTCGGGTCGGCGATGCTGTGATAGCCGGCGGCAGTCAGCCGCATGCAGATGTCGGTGTCTTCGCCGTTCATGCCCTGCACCATGCCGCCGACCTCGATCAACTGTTCGCGGCGATACACGGCGAACATCCCGGGAATCCCCATGACACCTTGATAGCCGTCGAGTGAGACCTGGAAGAACCCGTGCCGCATGTACACCTCGACAAGGCGCGACTTGTCGATCCAGGTCTTCTCCTCGAGTGGCATCGGGATTCCGCCGACACAACCGACATCCGGATTGGCGAAATGGCGCATCGCGGTTTCCAGGCATCCCGGGCCGATCACCGTGTCGGCGTCGATGCGGACGATGAACTCTTCCCGGATCAGATCCACACCCATGTTCAATGCGATGGCCTTACCCGGCGTCGGGCAATCGATGACCTCGCCGGTGATGAACTCGCAGGCGCCGATTGTCTCCTCGGCGACCTCGCGGGTCGCATCCGAGGATGCGTTGTTGATCACGTAGAGGTGGATCTTGCCGGGGTAGGTCTCCGCTGCCCGATCCACCGATTCGATCGTGGCCCCGATGCTGTGGGCCTCGTTGTGCGCCGGCACGAGAATTGCCGTGGCAGGGGCAAAGTCGTGACTGCGTGACTTCTTGATGGCGCGGATTCCGAGCAGGGCCGTGGCGACCGCCAGGATCTGCTGCATGAGGAAGACACCGGCACCGATGCCACCGAGGATGGCCCAGTTCTTGAGGGTGTCGACGATGTTGAAGAGAACGTGGATCGCGATGGCTGCGCCGACCATGGCCAGAGCGAGGGAGAGGAACCAGGCGAAGAACGCCTTCGGTGGCAAACGTGGTTCACGGGACATCGGTCCCTGGGTGGGGAGTTGGGCCTGGCGCAAAATGGTGTGCGGAAAGATCGCGAGTGCGGCGAGACCCGAGATCATCTGACCGCCGAACACCGAGATCGACACGATTCCCGCATCGCGTAGCACGCCGAAGATGGTATCGACGGCAATACAGAACAGGAGGAATTTTCCCAGCAGCGCCCCTACGAGGAACGCCCGGCGCCAGATGTTGGAATAGGCGAACAGCGCGTAGGTCAGGAAGAACAGCACGATGAACATCCGCAACGGGAAGACGACCTCTCCGCGTCCCTCGGTGAAGAGTGCGAGATCGCGAGGGGCATCGTAATACCCGGTGTGGATCATGAGTGTCCGTGCGCACATGACGAGGATGGTCAAGGCGATGAACGTGACGAGGAAGCCGTTCACACCGCTGGCCGGACGGTCCACGGCATAATCTGCCGGTGCACTGTCGACCGATCGGAAGTGATCGGTCATCGCCTCCTCGGCATGCGGATTCGGAACCGAGGTGGTCATCCCGGTGCTCCCGAATCTGCCGGACCGTCGATGACCTTGCCGTCGGGGCCGATCGCGAAGCTCGCCTGCGAGGTCACGACCTGTGCGGGTTCGCGGCCGAACTCGGGGAGTCGCATCCGGCCGGGTGTACCGGCGTAGTTGATCGCGAGTCCGCCTGCCCGGCTCGTGCTGGTGGCGGTCTGCAGAATCATCCCGTTGTCGAACGACGAGATGTCCAGGGCGGACGAGCCCGGGCCGGCGACGATGCGCCCGTCCTGGTTGTGGACCAGCGTGTTCACCTCCGGGCTCTGCCCGACCAGGACGAACGGCTTACCGGGCGCCGGCTGGGCGTTCCACTCGAAGGCGGGTTGGGTTCCGGCGGGCACGAACTTCGTGAGTGCCGGTATCACGGCGTTCAGTTCATCGACGGCACTCGACTTGGCCGCATCCGGCCAGTAGACCGCGAAACCGGGCGTGAGGGTCCGGGGGAGCGAGGTGAAGCCCGCACCCGGATCGTTGCCGAGCACGAGAGCGGAGCTCGACTCGAGTTGGATCGGATAGTTGGTCACCCGCACATCGCATCCGCCGATGTTCCGGTCACGCTGGACGGTCAACGTCAGGCTGTTGTCCATCAGCTGCGCGGACGGTGGCAACGGGATGGTCGACTGCGTTGTGGGGGTCCTGGGCAGCCGACGGCTGTCGATGAGCTGTCCGTTGAGCTCGGTGTTGAGAATCCAGGTGAGGTCGTCCGGCGATGCGGGCAGTTGCAGGCCGACTCGGACCGCCTGTGGCAGGCGGCCATCCGGCAGGTCGGCGAGTGCGTACGCCGCTCGCCACTTGTGATTGTCGCCGATCTGGGTCACCGATGTGCCCGCACCGAGCGTCTCCAGCCCGACCTCGTTTCCGCTCGCCGCGACCACCGGAAGTGTTTGCGGGTCATTCTGATCCGAGTCGGCGGTGGTCACGGATGTGCTGGTCAGGAAGCTCGAGGTGAGATCGCCCTGCGGTTTGACGATGCCGACGACGGGTGTGTTGTTCACCGTCCCCATCGCGATGCTGTCGTCGGACGGTTGGGAGGCCGACCAGCCCAGTTCGCCGAGTTTCTGCGCCGGCCCGACGACGACGGAGTTCTGCACATCCGAGTCGGGCACGCTGTCCACATAGGTGACCCGATGACCGGCACGAGTCAGTGCGATCCCCAACTGTGCTGCCGTGGTGCGCCATTCATCGCTCTGGCCGGCGATGACGATCGTGACGTCACGATTCCAGGAGACCACCGCGTCGCGGACCGTGTGCACCCGTTCGGTGAGGGCGGCTTCGACGACGGACCCCGGATCCAGGTGGACCTGCATGCCCGTCGAATGGTCGGCGACACACGTCTGATTGCTGAGGCTTCCGGTGAGCATCACCTGGACGCGGACGCGTCCGTCGTCGGCGATCTGGTCGGGTACGTCGACAAATGTGTCGACGCCGTGTTCACCGCGGGGCAGTTCGCTCTTGTAGACCTGCTGCCCGTCCATCTTCACCGTCATGAACACCACACTGTCCTCGGCGACCTGCGAGGTGCCCGACAGGTGCAGGCGCGTCTCGTCGCGCGACGAGTCAGCAGGGAAGGTGACGAGGTAGCTCGTGGATGGTGAATCATCGGTGAGCCAGGCGCCGTCGTGGTAGCCGGCGCCTTCCAGCGTCTTGGTGAAGTGGCGGTCGGCGGGAACGTCGAGACTCGTGTCGTCGACGTCGCGGGTGAACCACTTGGGCTGCATGAACACGAACACCAGGAGGACCACCAGAGCGACGGCGAGGACCAACAAGGCCGCGCGTGGCACGGTTCGCCCCCGTTCGCCGGTGAAGTACTCCTTCTTCTTCGTGTCCTTGTCGTCGGCAGCCGATGTCGGATTCGGAGTGTCTTCTGGCTTCTCGTCGCTCACTTATCGTGCTCCTCCGCCGCGGTGCGGCGAGTCTCGGTCCAGTACGACGTACACGGTATGTGTTGCCGGTCAACGCGTTCAGCGTACTTCCGGGCGATCTCGATCTCAGCTCTCAGCAATTCCGAGTCCAGGCGGATCGGATCCAGTCCGAGTCCGAGCAGTCGTTCGTTGCGGACGGCGAGCAGGTTCTCGTCGGCCTCCGCACGCGGATTCGACACCTCGGCCACCTCGCCACCCGTGAGATTCGCGACGAGATGGGCGAGATCGGCGACCCGGTGGGTCTCGGTCATCTGGTTCATCACCCGGACCTGTTCGGTCACTTCCGAACCCGATTCCACGGCCAGCCGGATACACCGGATGGAGTCGCGGATGTTGATGAACGCCCTTGTCTGGCCCCCGGACCCGTGCACGGTCAGCGGATATCCGATCGACGCCTCCACCAGGAACCTGTTCAGCACCGTCCCGAAGTCGCCGTCGTAGTCGAAACGGTTGATGAGTCGTGGGTCCCGTTCGGTCTCGTCGGTCTGTGTGCCCCAGACGATGCCCTGATGCAGGTCGGTGATCCGAATGCCGTCGTTGCGGGCGTAGAACTGGAACAGCAACTGGTCCAGCGACTTCGTGAGGTGATAGACGCTGCCGGGCTGGGTCGGGTAGAGGATGTCGCGCGTATGTGTCTCGCCGTTTCGATCCGGATAGGTGACCGTGAGGTACCCCTCGGGCAGGTCCACCGGCACCGTCTCGTAGCCATAGACCCCCATCGTGCCGAGATGGACGACGTGGATGTCCAAGCCCGTCTCGACAATCGCGGCGAGCAGATTGTGCGTGCCGTTCAGGTTGTTGTCGACGGTGTAACGCTTGTGCTCAGGCGATTTCATCGAATACGGGGCGGCGCGCTGCTCGGCGAAGTGGACGACGGCCTCGGGCCGCGAACTGGCCAACAGCTCGACCAGCGCGGCGTAGTCGTGCGCGACGTCGATCTCGGCCACGCCGATCTCTCGCCCGGACACCTCATGCCATGCATCCACCCGCTCGGCCAAGGTGTGGATGGGGTCAGGGACGTGACGCCGAGTTCGTCGTCGATCCTGCGCCTGACGAAACTGTCGACGATGGTCACGTCGTGGCCGACGGCCGACAAGTGCAGGGCACTCGGCCATCCACAAAAGCCGTCGCCGCCCAGGACCAGAATCCGCATGTACGCCCCTCTGCACCGGTCACCGTTCGAATGTCCGCTACGCGTGCCGGTACTGGTGGTGAGGAGTCGGACATCGATCGAACAACGGCCACGTTTACCCAGGCTAAATTGTTCGGGCGTGGATTTCCTGGTGTTCGGCGAGGTCGAGGCGGTGCAACATCGCTGCAACGTGCGTTCCGTACGCGCCCCCGCTCAGGCGAACTCGGCCGCGACCTCGGTTGCGCGACGCAGCTGATCGGGATCCGAACTGGTCGGGATGAGCTGGACCTCGTCGGTGCCGATCTCGGCGAAGCGGCGGAGCACCGCGGCCAGCTCGTCTTCGGTGCCGGCCCAGCCGGTGGTGGGGGCGATCGCGTCGACGAAATCGGCCGGGATCCAGTTCATGTAGTGGCGCAGGTGACGATGCACCTGTTCGCGCGGGCCGTCGCCCGTTCCGAGCGCGAACCAGAACGATGTGGCGAGGTGGGGCGCGGGCTTGCCCGCATCGGCCCACGCCGTACGCGCGACGTCGAAGAGTTCCTGCTGCCGGACCAGGTCCAGGTCCAGCGTGACACCCGCGACGCCCGAGGCCCACGCCGAGGCGCTGCGGATGGTCTTCGGTCCGGTGGTGCCGACGTGGAGTTCGGGTCCACCGGTCTGACGGGGGCGCGGCCCGACCGGCAACACCGATTCGGTGATCTTCTCGCCGGCCCAGACCCGGCGCATGATGTCGACACGCTCGGCCATCCCCCGCATCGTCTGGGCGGAGGTGTCGGCACCGACCGCGTGGTAGTCCTCATGGCGTCCACCGATACCGAGGCCGACCGTCAGCCGACCACCACACAGCATGTCGCCGGTGGCCAGCGCCTTGGCCAGCATCACCGGATCGTGCAGTTGGGGCACCACGACGGTGGTGACCAGTCGTACTCGGTCGGTCCAGGCCGACAGCGCGCCGAGCAGGGTGAGACAGTCCGGGTTGTCGAACGCGATGCGTTCGCCCCAGCACAGCGAGGAGTAGGGGCCGTCGTCGATCGCGGTCGCCCAGGCCTTCAGGAGGTCGGTGTCGAGGTCCGGTTCCATCACCGGCATGGTCATTCCGATGTGCACGGGTGGATTCTCGCATCACCCCTTCTCGACCACGAACAGGTGCTCGGTGACGTGGACGGCACGGGCCCGGAGATTCCGGCTGCCGCGGAAGGTGTTGTACCGGGACCGGAACTCGGTCACCGACCCGACCGAGGCGAGCAGGTCGCCCATCTCGGACGGGGCGATGTAGCCCTCGTCGTTGAAGGACACGATCAGGAACCGGGCGTCGAGGGAGGTCACCAGGTCTCGCAGCAGCGTGGCCGAATCCTTCCGCACGTTGTAACGCGAGCGGTTCCAGTCGACGGGGATGCCGGAGATCGGGCTGATCTCGGTCGGTCGCAGGTAGTTGACGAGGAGATTGAGCATGAAGTAGTTCGAACCGTACGGGTGCTGGTTGTAGGGCGGATCGAGGTAGGCGACGTCCACCGGGCCGACGCGGCCGGGCAGGGCGTTGGCGTCCATCTGGAGCACCTGGGTCTGGGCGCGGTGCCGGCTCAGGACCGGCGGCGACAGGCGGATGGTCCCGAGGATGCGCACCAAGGCGTCTCGACCCGACCCGCCGAAACTGCCGATGCCGGTGCGCCGGTCCTTGTGGAATCCCTTGAACACGCCGGAGGTGTTGGCGTGGACCGATGCGAGGGATAGCAACGGTGCCAGCAGATAGGGCTTCACCCGGTCGTCGAGTTGGTGGATCAACGTGGCGTAGGCATCGAGGCGTCGCGCGTTGTCGCGGGTGTAGAACACCCGTTCGCCGGGGCGGATGTGCTCGTCGTCGTCGGGGGCGTAGAGCTCCTCGATGAATCCGTCGAACGAGAGTCCCTGGTCGACTTGGGTGTTGATGGTCTCCACCAGCGATCCGATCTCGTCGGGATCCACGTCGGCCCGGTCGGAGAGATAGCACTCGCTCATCACCCGCGCATACGATTCGAGGTCGTTGGCGATCACCCGGCTGGCGCGCGCCTTGAACAGTCGCGACACGGCGCCGCTCCCCGAGAACGCGTCGAGCACCACCAGTCGGCGGCCCAGCCGTGTCTGCACCTGCTCGGCGGCCGCATCGATCACGGGCAGCAGCGACCGTTTGTTGCCGATGTAGGTGAGGAGTTGATCGGAGAGGTAGCGCGGGTCCTCCACGATCGCAGCCGGCGGAGCGGATGACGCGTGATCAAGGCTCACCGCGTTGCCACCTCGGATCGATTCAGGGGGGATCGAGTCGGTCGGTTCCGACATCGTCGCACCTGATGGCGTCGGTGTGGGCGGGATTACCGAAGGTGAACGCGCAGAGCCCGAGATGACGCGCACGTCGCGACGTGCGCGGGCTCGTGGCGAGTGCGCGTTACTTCGAGGTGGGCGTAGACCTTGCGCCGGCCGGGCGTTGTCGCACAATGGGGACGTGCAGCCTTCCGACCTCGAATACTGGCTCGATTCCCAGCGAGTCGTGCGACTGGTGACCAGCTACTTCCGCCTGCTCGACGAACAGGATTTCGACGAGTGGCGGTTCCACGAGATCTTTCATGACGACGCCACGATCGTTCGTCCGGACGGCTCGGAGACGATCGGCCCGCACGACATCGCGGCCAGCCACGCGCGCAATTTCGCGCGTTTCGAGAGCAGTCAGCATCTGCTGACCGGCCACGATGTGCAGGTGACCGGCGACATCGCCGATCTCCGGTTCAATCTCGTCGCGATCCACCTGTGGAAGGACCGGCCCGAGGGCGCCGACTTGAACGACAGAGCGTTCACCGCCGGTGGCGTGGTGACGGCGAGCCTGACCCGGCTGCCGGACGGCTGGCGCATCACCCAGCTACAGAACCGGGTGGTGTGGCGGACGGGATACTTCGGGGACATGAAGCCGTCTCGCTAGCGCGGTCACCCCCGAACGCGTGTCCCGTCGGGCGCGAACGAATCCGGGTCGGCGCGAGTCCAGTCGTCGACCCAGGTCTGCGGGGCCTCGTGGAGGAGTTGGCCCGGCCGGAGCCACTCGTAGATCTCCGCGTAGGAGCGTTGGCAGGTGGCTGACACCCGTTTGCGAAGCAGGTGGGGTGACAGCTGGGAGGGATCCGTGACGCCCATCGAGGCCATCAGTCGCATGGCCTCGTCGACGGTGGCCTGGTGGTAGCGATAGGCGCGCTCGCTCTTGTCATCCACGTCGAGCGCGCGGGCACGTCGGGGATCCTGGGTGGCCACACCCACGGGGCAGTGGTTGGTATGACACCGCTGCGACTGGATGCAACCGACGGCCATCATCATCGCTCGCGCGGCATTGGTGTAGTCGGCGCCCTGGATCAAGCGTTTGACGATGTCGTTGCCGGACGCGACCTTGCCGCTCGCGCCGACCCGGATTCGGTCTCGTAGACCGGTGCCCACGAGCGCGTTGTGCATCGTCATCAATCCGTCGGTGAGCGGTAGGCCGACATGGTCCTCGTATTCCAGTGGCGCTGCGGCGGTTCCGCCTTCGGCGCCGTCGACGACGATGAAGTCCGGGGTGATCTGCTCGGCGAGCATCGCCTTGCAGATGGCGAGCACATCCACCCTCGATCCGATGCAGAGCTTCACCCCGACCGGTTTGCCGTCACTGAGTTCGCGAAGTCGTGCGACGAAGGCGATGAGCTCACGCGGGGTGGTGAATTCGGCATGGCTCGCCGGGCTGACGCACTTCTCGCCGGCCGGCACGCCGCGATAGCGGGCGATCTCCGTGCTGACCTTGGCTGCGGGAAGTACCCCGCCGACACCGGGTTTGGCTCCTTGGCTCAGCTTCAACGAGATCGCCTTGACGTGATCGTCGGCGGCCTTGTCGGCGAATTGGTCCGGATCGAAATTCCCGTCCTCGGTTCGCGTTCCGAAATAGCCTGAGCCGATCTCCCAGATCACGTCGGCCCCGCCCAGGTGGTAGGGCGTGAGCCCGCCCTCGCCGGTGTCGTGCGCGAATCCGCCTTTGCGGGCGCCGTTGTTCAACGCTTGCAGCGCATTTCCGGACAGCGCACCGAAGCTCATCGACGACACGTTGAGCAGTGACATGTCGTAGGGGCGTCGGCAGTCGGGGCCGCCCACTCGCACTCGGAACGGCTCCGACGGCCGTTCGATCGGTGCGACCGAGTGGACCAGATATTCGTAACCATCGGCGTCGATGTCGCGCTCGGTCCCGTAGGACAGTTCGGCCGCGGTCCCTTTGGCACGTTCGTAGATCAGCGACCGGATGTCGCGATCGTAGGGCCTGCCGTCGAAGTTGCGCTCGATGAAGTACTGCTGCAGTTCCGGTCGCAGCGACTCCAGCAGGAACCGCAGGTGGCCGACCACCGGATAGTTCCGCAGCACGGAGTGGCGACGCTGGATGAGGTCGTAGACACCGACACCGGCGATCGCGGTCAGGGCGACTGCCAGGATCCACCAGCCCCAAGGGCCCAGCGATGCGATGGCGATGGCCGCGAGGGCGACCACCACCAGCGAGACGACGCTCGCGACACGGATCACGGTACGACGACGGCGCGTCCGCGGAGGTCATTCGCCGCGAGCTTGCGATACGCCTCGACTCCGTCGTCGAGACCGAAGGTCTGCACGGCGACGTCGAGCGCGCCGTCGCGCGCGAGGTCGAGTACTTCGATGAGTTCACTCCGCGATCCCCAGTACGGTGTACGCACCGACACTTCGTAGGGTTGCGCCCAGATCCCGACCTTGGCCGCTGCCTGTCCGTCGCCGAGACCCACGATCGTCACATCGCCCATCGTGCCGACCGCCCCCATCGCTGTGTCGATGGTGGGCTGGTACCCCACGAAGTCGAAAACGGCTGTAGCCCCGTCATTTCCGGTGATCTTGCGAATGTTGGCGACGGCGTCGGCGTCACTGCGCACGGTCTCGTGAGCCCCCACCTCCCTGGCGAAGTCCAGCTTCTCCTGGGTCACGTCGAGCGCGATCACCCGGGAGGGAGTGAGATGGCGGAGCAGCTGGATGGCGACATGCCCGAGTCCGCCGCTCCCGATGACAACGGCCGTGGAGCCACCGACGAGCTTGGGTAGCGAGGGTTTGATGGCGTGATAAGGGGTGAGCCCGGCGTCGGTGAGGGGCACGGTGGTGACCGGGTCCAGGTCGCCGATGGGCACGAGGTGACGCGGGTCGTCGACGATCACGTACTCGGCCATGGCGCCGGGGGCGCCGAGCCCCGGGGGCGCGATCTGGAGTTCGGCGGCATTGCTGCAGTAGTTCTCCAGTCCGCGCGAACAGAATTGGCACACCCCGCAGCCCCACGGCCCATAGACCGCGACCGCGGTGCCCTCGGACAGTGTGGTGACGCCGCTGCCGAGTTCGGCGACCACCCCGACACCCTCGTGGCCGAGCGTCAGCGGGAGCGGATACGGAAAGCCCTCGGCCGGCATGTTCAGCACGAAGTCGTCGGAGTGACACGCACCCGCGGCGGTCACCTTCAGCAGCACCTCACCGGGGCCGGGCGACGGTTTGTCCACTTCGCGCAGTTCCGGCTCGCTGCCCGGCTTGACCATCTGGATCGCCTTCACGGTTCCTCCTCGTCGAGTTTCTCGTGGCTACTTCTGTTCTACTCCTCGCCGACGAGAACGGCCCGTGTGATCCCTCATGGGACCACACGGGCCGAACGCGTTGTGACGCTGGGTTTTCTAGAACATGTGCCGTGACACCGCGCTAGGAAACACTGGTCTGGTTGCCGGAACCCAGGGCGATGTCGGCCGTGTTCCGTTGGCCGGTGGCCACATTCACCTGCACGGCGGCGGGCTCGTACATGTTGGCCACGATCGTGAACTGCGCATCGGTCAGACCCTCGATCCGATACCGGCCGTCCGCGTCGGTGATCACCGAGGCGACGATGGTCTGCTCGGGGCCGATCGCCGAGACGGTGGCACCTGCCAACGGCGATCCGTCCACGGCTCGCACCGAACCCTGCACCCCACCGGTCGCGACCAGGACGATCTCGATGTCGGCACGCGACGTCGCATCGACGGTGACCAGCTGGCTGGTCGGCTGGTAGCCGGGAACCGATGCGGTGACGGCGACGGTGTCGCCCTCCGACAACCCGTGGATGGCGAAGCGTCCATCGGAATCGGCGTGTGCCTGGGTGACCACCGCACCCGACTGATCGGTGACGATCAGATTGGCCGGCAGCGGACGCTGTTCGTCACGCACCGAACCCTGGAGCACCGACCCACCGGTGAGGGCGAAGTCGCGGCGGAACACCAGGTCGCCGACCACGGACACGGTGAGCGCCTTGGGCGAGCGTCCCGGTGCCGTCGCGATTACGGTGTAGGTGCCGTCTGCCAGATCGTGCACCGCATACGACCCGTCGTCGTGCACCGCGGTCGCCCCGGCCTGGTGGCCGCGGATGTCGGTCACGGTCACGGCGGAGTTGCCCAGCGGTATTCCGTCGGAGGCGGTGATCCGGCCCGCGATCCTCGGCCGTTCGACCTCGGACTGTGCACTTCCGGCCGAGGTCAACAGATGTCGTGGCCCGGTGCTGCGCGGCTCGTCGATCAGTTCCGAAGGAGCGGCCACGGAGGCATCGGCCGCGACGGCCGCCAGCTCGGCGCCCACGGTCTCCGGCGATTCCACCGGCGACTTCGACCCACCGGTGAACAGCGACGCGATGGCACCCAGCACGCAGCAGATCAGCGCGAAGGTGAAGGCCGCGGTCAGTCCGTCGGAGAACGGATCGCTGATCAGGTGCGGGAAGAAGTCCAGACCCGTCAGGTGGTCGGCACTCGCCTGCGGCAGGCCCTGCAGCGCCTGGCCACCGATCTCGCGGATCGGGTTGTAGCCGAGGAACGCCGCGAACAGGATGCCGACCGTCGGCAGGTGTGCGATGCCGCTGGCCGGGGCCTGCGGCATACCGCCCTGCGTCAGACCGCCGAACATCGCATCCGGCAGATGCGTACTGAGACCGGCGATCATCAGCGAGAAGAACAGGCCGATCGAGAGCACCATGGCGGCGTTCTGGAAGGTCGTCATCATGCCTGCGCCGGAGCCACGCGAGGTGACCGGGAGACTGTTCATCACCTCGGCGCGGTTCGGTGATGCGAACAAACCCATGCCGATGCCGTTGATCAACATGATCACGGCGAACACCCAGTAGGTGAAGTCGACCGGGATCGCGATGAGTGCCGCGAAGGTGCCCGCGGTGATCAGCATGCCGATGGTGGTGAACCACTTGGTGCCGACGCGGTCCGAGAGGTACCCGGAGACCGGTGCACTGAGCAGGAAGCCGATAGTCATCGGCACCATGTAGATGCCGGCCCACAGCGGTGTACGCGAGTAGTCGAAGCCGTGCTGCGGGAGCCAGATGCCCTGCAGCCAGATGATCAGGATGAACTGCAGACCACCACGGCCGATCGACGCCATCAGGTTGGCGATGTTGCCGAACGCGAACGAACGGTTCTTGAACAGTGACAGTTCGAACAGCGGGCTGTCGACCTTGGTCTCGATGAACACGAAGACGGCCAGCACGATCACACCGCCGATGAGGCCGGTGAGGACCCAGGGGTTGCCCCAGCCCATGTTCGACGAGCCGTAGGGCTGGATGCCGTAAGTGATCGCGATCAGGATGGAGATGAGGCCGACTGCGAAGGTGATGTTGCCCCACCAGTCCATCTTGGCCTTGCGGCGTTCACCGGTGTCGTGCAGCTTCAGGTACGCCCAGATCGTGCCGATCACGCCGAACGGCACCGACACCAGGAAGATGAAGTGCCACTGGATCGGGGCGAGGACACCACCGATCAGCAGGCCCAGGAACGAGCCGGCGATCGCGGCGACACCGTTGATGCCCATGGCGAGGCCCCGCTGGTTGGCGGGGAAGGCGTCGGTGAGGATCGCCGACGAGTTCGCCATCAGGAAGGCGCCGCCGACGCCCTGGATGATGCGCCAGAAGATCAGCCAGATGGCGGCCTCACTGCCGTCGAACCAGGTGATGGCCAGGAAGATCGACGAGATCGTGAAGATCGCGAAGCCCATGTTGTACATGCGGGCGCGACCGAACATGTCGCCGAGGCGTCCGAAGCTCACCACCAGCACGGCCGTGACCACCAGGAAGCCCATCATCATCCACAGCAGGTAGCTGGTGTTCTGGGGTTCGAGGGGATTGAGATGAATGCCCTTGAAGATGTCGGGCAGGGCGATCAGGACGATCGAGCTGTTGATCGTCGCGATCAGCATGCCCAGGGTGGTGTTGGAGAGCGCGATCCACTTGTAGTTCGGACCGAGCTCCTCGAGGGATCTCTGGCGCGAGGGGCGAGTGGACGCCGCCGACGCGGCCCCGCCCCTCTCCGCCACTGTGTGATTCGACATGTGTGCCTTTCGGATCAATCAGAAATATGTGTGCTGCTGCGGACGGCCTGGACGTCGAGGACGACCTTCGCCGTACTGCCGATCTGCGCAACCCCGCTGAGCAGCTTGTCGTCGAAGCTGATCCCGAAGTCGGTGCGCTCCAGCGTTCCGGTGGCGCGGAAGGCGGCTCGATGACCACCCCACGGGTCCTCGACCTCGCCGAGGTAAGAGAGCTCGAGGGTGACCGGCACCGCGCTGCCGCGCAGTGTCAGCGATCCCGCCAGCGTCCACGTCTCGTCGGTGGCCGGACGTACCTGGACGGCACGGAACTCGGCGACCGGATACTGCTCGGCGTCGAAGAAGGCGTCTGATCGTAAGTGGTTGTCGCGGGTCTCGTTCTCGGTGTCGATGCTGGCAGTCTTGATCTCGGCCAGCACGGACGACTGCTCGATGTCCTCGCCGACCTCGATCTGACCGGTGAAATCGGTGAACCGGCCCTTGATGCTGGCGATCCCGAAGTGCCGCACGCTGATCTCGATGACCGAGTGGCCGGGATCGATATCCCAGCGGCCGGGCTGCGGGGTGGGCGCGCCCCCGGCCCGTGCCGCGGAGATCTCGCCGAGACTCACCGGACTCGATCCGGTCACCACCGCCACCCGCGCCGTCGGCTGGTAGCCCTCGGCGGTGATCACCACGGTGTAGGTTCCGGTGTCCAGGTCGCCGGCGACGACGGCTCCCTCGGTGTTCGCGCGGGCGATCGCACGTTGCTCGCCGGCCTGCGACATGACGGTCATGACCGCACCGTCGAGCGGACGTCCGCTCGACGTCGCGACGCGTGCCGTGATTGTTGCGCTCATGCCTGCCCCCTTGCTCCCAGGACGAACTCGTGGGAGACGAACCGCCCGGCCTCGATGTCGATGGTTGCCGCGACGGGGGAGTACCCGTTCGCGATCACGGTGTAGTCGCCGGGTGTGAGGTTCGCGAACAGATACCGACCGTCGTCGTCGGTCAATGCGCTCGCAGCCATCTCACCCGAGTCGTTGAGCAGGGCGACCTGGCTGTGTGCCACCGGTGCGCCGTCGGCTCCGGTGCCGTCGGTGATCGTCCCGCCGAGTTCCGCCGCCGTGCGGAGTACCACATCGACAGCGGGAGAAGCTGTTCCGTTGATCATCACGGTCTCCGCGACGGGATCGCATCCGGCAGCCGTGACGATGACGGTGTAGGTCCCGTTTGCGAGGCCGGCGACACTCCACTGTCCGTCGACGCCCGTCACGGCGGTCGCGGTGACATGGCCGGAATGATCGGCGACGGCCACCGTCGCCTGGGCCACGGCCTCGCCGGTCGCGGAGGTTGTGACACTCCCGGAGAGCGCTGCCATCGAGGTGAGCACCACCTCGACATCGATCGGAGTCGATCCGACCGTGACGGTCACCGCGGATGGTTCGTGGCCGCCTGCCGAGACGACGAGGACGTAGTGACCGCCTCCCGGGACCGCAATCCCGAACGTGCCGTCGGCGTCTCCCACCGTGCGGGCGGCCTGGCGTCCGTTCGGGTCGATCACGGTGATCGTCGCGTCGGCGATGGTGGCGCCGTCTCCGCGTCGGATCTCGCCGCGGATCGCTCCGCCGGCGATGGTGTGTGACGGCTCGATCCCGTCCTCATCCCGGTGGCCATTGACGTTGGGCTGCATCAGGATCCCCCTCCTTCTACTGTTGCGCTGTCCGCGGTATCTGGGCTGTCTGCGGTCGGTGCGGCCAGGCCGCACATGGTGTTGGCGAGAATGCGCATCGACCGCTCAACGGCCACGCGGTCCTCGTCGGCGAGCTGGCCGAGGGCCATCTCGAAGAGCTCGGAGTTCCGCGACGACGCGCCCCGGATGTGGTCCATCCCCTCGGCCGACGGGGCCAGGAGACTGACCCGTCCGTCGCGCGGATCGGTGGTGCGCATGACCATCCCGTGTCGTTCGAGCGAGGCCACCACCCGGGACATCGTCGGTGCGGCGACGCCCTCCCGTTCGGCCAGTTCGGTCGCCCGGATCGGCGCGTTCTGGGCAATTGTCCACAATGCAGACATCTGACCTGCGGAAAGTTCTCCGCCGCCGGACCTGGCGCGGATCGCACGCCCTATCCGGATGAGGTCACGATGGATGGTGGCGGCGTCGCTCAGGGTTGCGGCAGACGACAGGCCGACCACTGCGCCCTCGCCCATAGACAGACTTCCCTCCGCGGACAACTTGCTTCGTAAAGCTAAATGAAAATTACTTAGCCAGACTAAAGTAGTTCTCCGCGTGAGCACGCATCGAGACGGTGTGAGTTGGGCTACATCTACGCCGAAAAGACGGGCAAATCAGCTCAATTCGGACAATTTTGGGGTATTGGGACCGGTCGCCGGGGCGGGGAGACGTGAACAGTGGGTGACAATCGCGGCGGGCGACGGGCCGCTGCCCAAACCCGGTCGTAGCGTGGGGCGATGGCCGGGGACGATGACGAACGCAGACAGATCAACGAGGTCCGGACTCGATTGACGGAGGCCTACGCGGCCCACCCGTCGGACGATGTGGCCGGCGCCGTCGAGGCGGCATACCGGCATTTCGACGGTAAGCGTGTTCGTGATTTCGTGCCGTTGCTGGTCGAGCGGCGGGCCAATCAGGAACTGGGCGGATCGGCCGTCATGGCAGATCCGGCGAAGGTTCCGCCGCATCTCGGCGAGCAGTGATCGTCGACAGGCCGTATTGCGTCTCCAGGAGCCGGATGAGGGCGCGCGCCTCGTAGAGTTCACTGCGCCGACGGTTAGCGCTCGACGGATGCATCGAGGTCGATTCCAGCTCGGCGACGATCCTGTCGGTCACTCGTTCGAGATCTGCGATCAAGGACCGGGCCTGGGCCTGAGACGGATCCTCTGCACCAACGGTCACCGGGGGATCGTAAGGCACGGATGGTTTCGGCCGCTCATCGTCCCGAGCGCTCGCCGGTGACGAACACATGTTGCGACTCCATATTCCGAGTGTGCACCCGCGTAGGATTCTGCGAAACCTTGTCGGGGTGGTCGACCGGGCATTCGTCATCGAGGAGAGCAGCTCGTGGGTAAGAAGAAGTCCAAGAAGAAGTCACACGCCAAGAAGAATGCGATCCGCGACGCCGCGTCGGCACCAGAGCGCACCAGGGTTCTCGAATCAGATTCGGCACCAGCGTCTCCGATGAAGAACAAGGAGTTCCGGGAGTTGGTGAAGCCGCTCCACGCCGAACTCGTCGCCATGCAGGAGTGGGTGCGCGCGACCGGCGCCAAGGTCTGCGTGATCTTCGAGGGGCGGGACACCGCGGGCAAGGGGGGCGTCATCAAGGCGATCACCGAGCGCGTCAGCCCCCGGGTGTTCCGAGTCGTGGCGTTGCCGACCCCCACCGAGCGTGAGAAGTCCCAGATGTTCCTGCAGCGGTACGTGCCGCATCTCCCGGCGGCGGGCGAGGTGGTGATCTTCGACCGCAGTTGGTACAACCGTGCCGGCGTGGAGCGGGTGATGGGTTTCTGCACGGAGGAACAGTCCACGCAGTTCCTCGCCGACGTCCCCGAGTTCGAGCGTGCCGTGGTCCGGTCCGGGGTTCTGCTGATCAAGTACTGGCTCGAGGTCAGCGAAGATGAGCAGACCCTTCGTCTGCAGAGCCGGATCGACGATCCGCGCAAGTACTGGAAACTGTCGCCGATGGACGTGAAGTCGTATACGCACTGGGACGAATACTCGAAAGCTCGCGACGACATGTTCCGCTACAGCGACACCGGTTGGGCGCCATGGTATGTCGCGAACACCGACGACAAGAAGCGTGGACGCCTCAACATCATCGGCCACTTGCTCGACCAGGTGCCGTACACGCCTCTCGCTGCGCCGGATATCGAACTCCCCGAACGGGTCCGCAGCGGGTACACGAGTCCTCATCTGGCCGTGACCGAGGTTCCGGTGCGGTACTGAGCAAGGGGGTCTCGGCTTCTAGTCGTCAGCCTCCTTGATTCGGCGTTTGCGGTTGCGTTCGCGTTCCTGCTGTCTGCGGGCGTGTTTGGCTGACACCCGACTCTGCGAACGAGTAGGTGGTATCGGCGCACTTTCTGCGGTGCGCGGCGGTGCCTGAGCGGGCGCGGCGAATCGGATCCGTCGCAGCCCGGGGAACAGGACGTCGAGATGTTCGGGATCGCCCGGGATGATCAGACCTTCGGGCGTGGTGAACTCGATGCGCAGGCGGCCGGTGTAGTCGCGGTACTGATCGTCGACCCAATCGCCGAACGTCTTGAGCAGGTGCCCGAAGCGGTCTTTGGCGTTCAGATTGTCCGGGGCCGTCTGACCGCCACGCATCGGATGGCGGTGGTCGTATTCGACGACGTGGTCGAGGTCGGCGTCGAATGACGACACCGAGGAGCCGGGGATCACGCTGTAGCCGTCACGAATCCGCACGAACAGATCCAGTGCTGACGACGGCCGGTACGGATCCGATGGCAGATGCGCCGGCAGCGTGATGGTGCCGTCCGGGTTCGGCTGCGTACCAGGCGGTACGAGAGGTAGGACCACCGCATCGGGACGCGCGACCAGATCGCGGACGTGGTCGTCGGAGATGACGCCGTGCCCGGCGAGGAACCCGGCATTGTCGGCGGTACCGGCGACGGTGGATTCGTCGGCGATGACGTGGATGATCACCTTGCTGTCGACCTGCGGCATCGCTGCCGGTTCGGGGATCTGTGCACTGCACTCGGGGTGGCTGCACTGGCATTCGAACGCAGTCCCGGTCATCAACGCGAATGCCGCGTCCGAGGCACGCTGCAGTTTCGTACGTCCATCGAATTCACAGGCGGTCGCCGCGAGTGCCTTGACCGCGGCCATCGCGATCCGCGCGTTCTCTGCCGCCATCGTCGCGGTGAACTTCGAGGTACCGTCCTTGCCGTCGTGTACCCACACCCCGCGGGCATCGAGCGCACGTTTGCGATGCTCACGTACCCCGTCCGGGTCGTGGCGGAACACTATCCGATCGACCATGTCCTGCACGCGTTCGCGGGACCACGCACCGTCGTGCAGATCCAGCGCGGCGGCGATCTCTGCGTCGACCGCCACGGCGTACTCATGACCCTCAACCAGATCGGTGCGGGAGATGACCGTGGCGACCAATTCGGCCGAGATCCGCCCGTCCCGGAGTCGTTCGGCGATCTGCGGCAACCGATCCCGTAGGGCGAGAGCTTGATTGATGACCTTTTCCGCGGCCTGCTGAGAGATGCTCAACGCCATCGCGATCCGCGCGGCACAGTCGGCGAAGCTGTCCTTGAGGAACAGCGCATGCGGGTCCGGGGTGGTGCCGACGATGCGGGCATGCAGTTCGGCTGCGGTCTGGTACTTCTGCCACGCCAGAAAAGACTGACCGCGCTGCAGGGAGACGAAGGAGCCAACCAGGTCGTTGGTGTCCGCGTCGTGGATCTCCTCAGCAGGCACCCCACCGGTGAACATTGGTGCCACATCGGGCCACGGCGAGGGGACACCCCACCACGACGACAGTGACCACGCCGAACCCGACACCGAGAACACCTTTCGCACGAAGAAACCAGGGAACACAGGACCGTTCCCACATATCTCTTCGAACATCAGCCACTCCGGTGGGGGCCGACCTCGGGTTCATCAACAACTGATCCTGCTGATGACTACTCTACGAAACCGGTCTGACAAGAATCGTTCGTGAGCCTCGTCCGCGGGCGTGCACCCCGGTGTCAGGCGATGAACTGTGGCGGGCCACCTGGTCTACCCATCTGGAACACTGTGTCATTCGACGAGGAGGACCCATGCGCACGTTGGTGGTCACGCAGAACGTCACGCTGGACGGGTCGATCGAGATGTTGGAATCCTGGTTCGATCCGAGCGACACGACCCCGGATCTGATCGAGGAGTCGCACCGTCAGGACGCCGAAGCCGATGCGTTGTTGGTCGGCAGACAGACTTTCGAGGACTTCCGCAGCTACTGGCCGCACCAGGACGACGACCAGACCGGCGTCACCGACTATCTGAACACGGTGAAAAAGTACGTGGTGACGTCGACGATGACCGATCCCGACTGGGCGAACTCGACGATCATCCCCGGCGATTCGATGGCCGAGGGCGTCGCTGCGTTGAAGGAGCAGGACGGCAAGGACATCGTCGTGACCGGCAGCATCACGCTGACCCACGCGCTGATCGGTGCAGGGTTCGTCGATGAATATCGGCTGTTCGTGTATCCCAGCGTGCAGGGGCGCGGCCGGCGGCTGTTCCCGGACGGATACGAGGTACCGACCTTGGCGCTTGTCGACGCGAAGTCGTTCGGCAACGGTGTCGCGATGCTCAGGTACGCGGCCGGGTGACCGCGGCTTTCACGGCCGCCCGCTACATCGCGCGCTGAAGAGCCCCGTCGGCCTGGAGGTCGGCAATCGACGGATAGCCGTTGATCGCCATCAGCAGGTCGGCCTCGGCCAGGATCGACCGGAGGTGATGGACCAGTCCGTCCTCGCCGCCGACGGCCAGCGCGTAGGCATAGGAGCGGCCGATGCCGACCGCGGTGGCACCGAGTGCGAGGGCGAGGACGACGTCGCTGCCGTTGCGCACCCCCGAATCGAACAAGACGGGTGTGTCACCTGCCGCGGCCACCACATCGGGGAGGTGCTGCAGTGCCGAAAGTCCACCATTGGCTTGGCGCCCACCGTGATTCGAGCAGTAGATGGCGTCGGCGCCGACGTCGATGGCGCGGCGGACGTCGTCGGGATGGCAGATCCCCTTCGGTATGACAGGCAGATCGGTGACCTCACGGATCCAGGCCAGATCGTCCCAGCTGACCGGCTGGCCGAAGTTCACGGCCCACTGCAGGACGGCCGATGGCAGGTCCTCGTCCGGACTCTTGGCGAGCTTGCCGAGGAAGTTGGGGTCGGTGAAGTAGTTGGAGATACACATGCCGCGGAGTTGCGGAAAGTTGGAGGTATTGAGATCCCGCGGGCGCCAGCCTGGTGTCCAGGTGTCCAGGGTGACGGCGATTCCTTTGTATCCGGCCTGTTCCGCACGTTGGATGAAACTCAGTGCGAGGTCACGATCCTTGGGCATGTAGAGCTGGAAGAATCCCGGCGTCTCCTGGTGGATCGCGCCGGTCTCCTCGATCGGGTCCATGGACAGCGTGGACTGCACGGCCGGAACCCCGGTGCGCTCGGCGGCTCGCGCGACGGCGAGATCGCCATGGAAGTCCTGGGCACAGATCCCGATCACCCCGATCGGCGCCATGAAGACCGGCGACGGCAGTGTGGCCCCGAACAATTCGACTGACAGGTCGCGTTCGGTCGCCCCGACGCCCATTCGGGGCACGATGCCCCATTTCTCGAACGCGTCGACGTTCGCGCGCTGGGTCCGCTCGTTCCCGCAGCCACCTGCCACGTACGACCAGATCCAGGACGGCAGCACCTCCTGCGCCTTGCGCTCGAGCGACTCGGAGTCCACCGGGTAGCGGGGTAGCACTCCTTGCGTACCGGCCAGGTAGATCTCCAGTTGGAAAGCCCCGTAGTCCGGTGTCATGTCAGTGTCTCCCTTGTGTCGATGCGCCATCCGTGACGAATGTACGACATCGCTACCGGACGACTTGCCGGTTACAAGGTCAGGCGGCGGCTGTCACCTTTTTCCGGCGGTACAGCACAGCTGCTGCGCCCGCGGTCGCGGCGGCGAGTGCGGCCACCCCTACCCGGTCACGCTCGAGTCGATGTCCCATCTTGCTGTCCAGGGAGTAGCGGCCCGGGCCGGTCAGTGCCAGCGTTGCCGATGCGATGCCCAGGATCGCCGGGTACTCCAACCCGCCGTTCTGCGCGAAGAAGCCGTTCGGCCGGTGCACGTCGGCGGCCGCGATCATGGCTGCGGCTCCGGCCGCCGAGGCGACCCGGGTACCCGCGCCCAACGCGACCAGACCGCCGGCAGCTTCGCTGACCCCGGCGGTGACCGCGGACAGCTTGGCCGGCTTGAAGCCCATCTGATCCATGCCGGATGCGGTCGCCTCGATGCCCGGCCCGCCGAACCAGCCGGTGAGTTTCTGCGCGCCATGGGCGAACAACGTCGCTCCCACCGCGGTGCGCAGCGTCAGCAGCCCCAGATCGAGCGCCTTCGCTCGCGATGAAACATCAGTAGACATCGTGTCGTTCCTCCATGCATTGTGGCGTCCAGCTAAAGCGAACTCTAGTCCGCTTAGCTGAGAGGTCACTCAGGTGGCTTACGCGGCTCCGACGAACGGCTGCAAGGTCATCGAGCTGCGAATGATTGATCTCGCTCTGTTCTGGGTATGACTCTCAAGTCCCTTGCCATCGAAGGAGCGGAACCGTGGATACTGCAATCTGGGTCATCATCGCCATCGTCGTCGTGGCCATCCTGCTCGTGGCATTGGTGTTGTTCCTGCGACAGCGCAGACAACACCGGCGGATCGAGGCGCAGGACATTCGGCAGAACGCCACCGCGCAGGTGTCGGAGGTGCGCCACCGTGAAGCAGTCGCCGAGGAGTCCGACGCGCTGGCACGCAAGGCCAAGGCCGAAGCCGACCAAAAGGCTGCTGAGGCCAAGCGTCTCAGCGAGCATGCGAACACCCATCAGGAGCGTGCCTCCGAGTCCCGGCAAGAGGTGGACAGCGAGTTCGCCCGCGCCGACAAGCTCGACCCCGACGTCGGGCGGGACGGAATCCGTCGCGAGCCGCAGCCCCACGAGCAGGGTGACCGGCCGCCGCGCCACGGGCAAGGCCCCGGGGGCCAGGGTTACGATCCCCGAGCCAAGCCGTGAACAGGATGTTGCGAACAACGGGCGCGAGCTCGTCGACAGCTACCTGATGTTGCGCTACGGACGGCCTCCTGTGGTGACCGTGGCGAAACAGTGGTCGGCGTCGACGAAGGCTTCCAGGCCGGCCAGATGTACCGGGCTCGCGTGTGATGCGAGAACGCCTTGCATGATTCCCAGGTGAACGGCACAGGTGACCCCGGGGTGGTCTCTTGCGAGTTCGAGAAACGGGCAGCGATTCAACCGAATCCCACTGTCTGTTGCCTCCGGGGCGAACCCGAAATCGCCGAGAACAACCAGGAGGTCGGCGATCGGGTCGACGCCGTGCGGGGCGCATTGCTCGCCCCAGATGCGCCCGGCCTGCTCGGCACACCGTTCGGCATCCGGTACCGATGCGAGCGCCTCGGTCAGGACCTCGGCGAGGAGCTCATAGTTCCGAGGACCAGACGGATCCATCGCCGCCTTCGGACGATAAAGCAGTCTGGGTCGGCCTGGTCCTCGGTGCTGAGCGGTCTCGGAATCGACAAGGCCGTCAGCGACGAGTGAACGAAGGTGAAATCTGACGGTCGTCTGGGGTATCCCGGTCGCGTCTGCCAGTTCGGCAACAGTCATCGGTGACCTGGCCGAGCGCACGATCTCGAGAATGGCGGTCCGCACAGACGTCAACCCTCGGTCTTCTGTGCAGGCAATGTCGATACGAGGGGGCCGTCGGCTGGGACCGGGCCCAGCTTCATGGCGCCGCCGGGTGAGCCGAGTGGTCCGTTTTGTCCGGGGAGGGTCTTCTCGAAGAAGTCGACGTTGTCGGTGACGTATGCCAACCACTCGTCGGGCACGTCGTCGTCGTAGAAGATCGCCTCGACAGGGCACACCGGTTCGCATGCGCCGCAATCGACACATTCATCGGGATGGATGTACAGCGACCGGCCACCCTCGTATATGCAGTCCACCGGACACTCCTCGACGCAGGCCCGATCCATCACGTCGACGCATGGCAGTGCGATCACGTAGGTCACTCCAACACCGCCGTGCGCTCGGCGGTGTTCCCCAGCTTGCGCGCAGACGCTCGTGCAGTCCTGCTGATGCGGATCCGGTAGTCGCCCTTCTCTCGGGACAGGTACTCCCAACCGTATGCACCCGGCAGGTTCGCTTCGAACTCGCCATGCAGATGACGTGGGTCGTGATCGTTGATGAGAACGAGGGCCTCGTCGACCTCCAGTGAATCGAAGATGGAGAAGATCTTCGGGTGCCGCTGCGCTTTTGGAATCTCGCGTACATCCAGGGAGATGTCCGGCATGGTGCACCTTTCAATAAAAACAAGCTCGACTTGTAATAAAGTTAGCCTGTTCGTCCGTGGGGCGCAATCGGTAGCCACCTGTCAGGAATGGACTGATCCGGTGCACGGTGACACTCGCGCGTTGAGGGGCCCGTCCTGCGCCCGGGGAACAACAACCGTCCACCCGAGGGCCACCCGCGATCAACGGAGACGGCCCCGATGGGAAGCTCGCCAACGAAACGGTGGCGACTGCTCGATACTGAAAGTGCAGACAGTGGCAGAGCGCTCAACATCGCACTACTGCGGTGATACTGGAGCCGATGACGGGAATCGAACCCGCGTATTCAGCTTGGGAAGCTGATGTTCTGCCATTGAACTACATCGGCGTGCGAGGCGCTGACCTCGCGATCGACAGAGTAGCAAACGTCGTGGTCGAGCCTGCGCATGGACACCCGCATTCCGAGAGCCCGTCGGTGAGGGTCGGGCAGCTTCGAATCGGACCTCGTGGGGTTGCGACGTGCTAGCTTGATGCCTGAATGTCCGTGAGCGCACTCGGGGGTCGTGACCATCGTGGATTCCATGCGCTCGGCCGAGATCGCCGACCGCCAACTCGCTTCCGGAGTACCGACCGACCAGTCGTTTCTGCTCGTCGACATCGCTGACGACGGACTGCTGATCACCGCCGTCGACCCGGCCGTCGAAGCGGCCCTCGCCCAGCGTGTGCTGTGGGCAGTGCATCCCATCGCTCTCGACCAGGCCCTCGCGGAACACCTGGTCCGGGCCGGTCGTGTGCCGACGCCAGGGACAGACGATTGGTGGAATGAACTTCGGGAACTCGCCGGACGTGGACGCGAGCGCCTGTCGACCTCGGACGGGACGTTCGTCATGGGACAGCGCGACGTGCGGTTCTTCCGTGTCAGTCGGCGAGACCTCGACGAGGCGACCGCCCCGTTCGCCGCCGAGGTCTCCGGCGTGCTGCGCGAGATGGCCCAAGAATTCCGCGCCGGCTCGGTGGTCCTCGGCCGCGACCGCGATGACTGGCCCGGCCTCGATGCGGTCCTCCGGCGGTCCCTGCAGCTGCCCGTGGTCGCCACGGTCCCGCCCGTCGACGGGATCCGTGATGTCGGTGTCCCAGCCGGCGTCTCGGCCGCGGCGCCGGTCCCGATGCCCGCACCGATGCCGGCGGCCGAGCCGGCCCCTCCCGAGCCGGCCCCTCCCGAGCCCGTGTCGCCGCTCGCTCCGCAGCAGACCATCTCCTCCGACTCCTCCGCGCGTTACCCCGGCAAACGCATCGCCATCACAATGGCCGCGGTCGTCGCCGTCATCGGCGCCGGCACGGTGACTGCGCTCGCGGTCACCGGCGCAGACTCACCGCACCGACCCCCGTCGAGCCTCGAATTCCCTTCGAGCACACCGTCACCGACATCGAGCTATGCCGATCCCGCCGAGTTCGCGGCCGCTCGGGAGCCCGCGACGAATTACACGCCACCGCCACCGGCGACCACCGACGACGTTTCCTCCGACGGCACGCCGCAGGCGCCCGGTCAGCCGAATCGGCCACGATCCGCACCACCCAGGCTGGTCATCCCGAATCCGATTCCGGGGCTGCCGCCGATCGTGCTGCCGCGGTTACCCGGCTGAGTTTCGAGAGCGCGGTAGGGCTGTCACCACCGCGCCGCGGACACCGGGACGCGCTTGCTCGACGTCGGAGCCGGCGCGGGACGCTTGTCCTCCGCGAGGCACATCGACCGAAGTACGTTGTGGTACACGACGAGTCCGTACAGGTTCGGCGCCCCGACGATGCCGGTCGACTTGGGCAGCATGTCGGTGGTGATCCCGAGACCGGGGAACAGATCGTTGGCGAGCGCGGCCGTCGGGTCGGTGCCGCCCTCCTGCCAGGCCAGCTCCACCATGTGCGCAGCCAGCGCGTAGGCGTAATAGGCCGCGGTGAGCGACTTGGTCACCGTGAGATCCGACATCGGTACGGTCGCCGCAAAATCCTGCTTGTTGTTGCGGTTGTGACTGAGTCCGATGATCACGTCGAGCGGGGCGCCGCCGACGTAGGGGATCAGCACCCCGACCTGCGAGAGGATGTACTCCGGCGTGTTGAAGTCGGCAGGGTCGGCAGGGATCAGATTCTGGTGAACCCGTGTGGTGCGCAGGTAATCCTGCAGACGCGTCGTCATCCCGGCGATCTGTCGATCGGTGGCGGGGTTCGCGGTGATCGCCTGCAGATAGTCCGAGGTGCGCGTCACGATCCGGGTCAGCGGCAGATCGCCGATCGGCCTACACGTGTCCGCGTCGGCCACCGCGACTTGTCCGGCGATGTCCCGGACCATCCCGGGCACCGCGTAGGCGAAGCGGAGGTCTTTGACCGACTTCCCGGCATTCGCCTTCTGCGATCGCGTGACGGAAACGACGCATGAGTCGACCAGTTTCTCGCTGATCGACTTGTAGAGCTGGGTGGCGGCGAACACGCCGAGAAGGATCGGCAGGGTGATGAGCGTGCCGATGCTGATCGGGCC
The DNA here is from genome assembly GCF_049844895.1 of Gordonia sp. DT101. Classification (NCBI taxonomy): domain Bacteria; kingdom Bacillati; phylum Actinomycetota; class Actinomycetes; order Mycobacteriales; family Gordoniaceae; genus Gordonia; species Gordonia sp. DT101. Next base: position 170,996 of record NZ_JBNCLX010000002.1, read on the forward strand.
TGCCAGTGGACCGATGCTCGGCAGGGTGCGTCGCAGCACGGTGAGCGGGACCATGACCGTCACATAGAGGTAGAGCCAGACGCTCTCGACGGCCTGCGCCAGCGTGAGGTTCTCGACCGGGATGGCCTCCCCGGCCCGGCCGTCGCGAACGGCGACCAACTGCGTGACCACCCACTGCGAGATCGGATCCCGGTACTTCATGATGGGGTCCTTGTCGTCGGCCCCCAGGTCGTACGGGTGATTCGACACCGCCAGCGAGGAGATCCGCAGTCGCGACATGTCACGATGCGCGCCGGCCTTGATCGATGTCGACTTCTGCTGGATCTCTTGTGGCAGATAGGGCTTCAGTGAATCGAAGACGGCGTCGTAGATCGCGCCGAAGGTGGCGAACCGAGATCCGACGCATTCCTTCGGTTCGGCACTTCTCGACGCGCTGCGCGAGTCCGAGTGAGGTGCGATCGGTGCCGCCGATGCCACCGCGCCGAGGCCGTTCTCCCCGCCGAACGACAGCGTCACGCACGTCACGATCGCCACCGCGATCATCGACACCGACAGCCTCTGACCCCACATACCCCCACGCACCCCCGGCTCGTTCCGACCCGCCGGATCTCGTCGCAGTCACACAGCGAGCACACGAGAATCACGGCCCCGGGCACACTCTAAGAGATTCCTGAGCGTTTTGACCATGGTTCGGCCCATGTTGCATCTGGTTCGACGGCGACCGTCCATTCGGCGTTCATCCGGGCCGGTCGGTTAACCTCACACGTGTGCTGCTCTCCGATCGCGACATCCGCTCCGAGATCGCCGGTGGGCGGTTGGCGCTCGAACCGTTCGATCCGACACTCGTGCAGCCGTCGAGTGTCGACGTGCGCCTCGACCGTCTGTTCCGCGTCTTCAACAACACGCGCTACACACACATCGACCCCGCAGAACGCCAGGACGAGCTGACCAGCCTCGTCGAACCGCCCGAGGGTGAACCGTTTGTCCTGCACCCGGGGGAGTTCGTGCTCGGCTCGACCCTCGAGGTGTGCTCGCTGCCCGACGACCTGGCCGGGCGGCTGGAGGGCAAGTCGTCGCTGGGTAGGCTCGGCCTGCTCACCCATTCGACGGCGGGCTTCATCGATCCGGGTTTCTCCGGGCACATCACTCTCGAGCTGTCGAACGTCGCGAACCTGCCGATCACCCTGTGGCCGGGGATGAAGATCGGACAGTTGTGCCTGATCCGGCTGTCGAGCCCGGCGGAGCATCCGTACGGGAGCGCGAGCGTCGGATCGAAGTACCAGGGCCAGCGCGGACCGACCCCGTCGAAGGCGTATCTGAACTTCACCAAGCCGTAGCACTGCTCCCACGCGGGCCGCGTTGGCGTGCAGTTCACCTTGGCCGTTCGGTGTTCACCAGCCCGATCGGGACGGGTCATGTCATGGATGCGTCGTCGCAGGAAACCGCGCGTACTCACTGAAGGCATGAAGCTGACAGTCATCGGTTGCGGGTACCTCGGGGCCACTCATGCGGCGTGCATGGCAGAACTCGGGCACGACGTGCTCGGCGTGGATGTCGACGCGGACAAGGTCGCGCGATTGCAGGCGGGAGATGTGCCGTTCTTCGAGCCCGGGCTCGGTGACGTGTTGCGCCGCAATCTCGATGTGGGCCGGCTGCGCTTCACCACCGATCACCGCGACGCGGCATCGTTTGCGTCTGTGCATTTCCTCGGGGTGGGGACACCTCAGCAGCGTCGCGGTTACGGCGTCGACCTCTCGCACGTGGAGTCGGCGGTCGACGCCCTGGCACCCCTGCTGCGGGGTGAGCACCTGATCATCGGAAAGTCCACGGTGCCGGTCGGAACGGCGGCCGCGCTTGCACAACGGATGTCGGTACTCACCGCGCCGGGCTCACAGATCGAACTGGCCTGGAGTCCGGAGTTCCTCCGGGAGGGATTCGCGGTCGAGGACACCCTCGAGCCCGACCGCATCGTGCTGGGGACCGATCCCGACGACGCCGCCACCGGCAACGCCGAGCAGGTGACCGCCGAGATCTACCGGGAGATCCTGGAGACCGGTGTGCCCTTCATCCGGACCGATTGGGCGACGGCGGAACTGGTGAAGGTGTCGGCCAATGCTTTTCTGGCCACCAAGATCTCGTTCATCAATGCCATCAGCGAGATCTGCGAGGTGGTCGGTGCGGATGTGTCGACGCTCGCCGATGCGATCGGCTACGACGGGCGGATCGGTCGCCGATTCCTCAACGCGGGACTCGGTTTCGGTGGCGGATGCCTGCCCAAGGACATCCGTGGGTTCATGGCACGCGCCGACGAGGTCGGTGCCGGGGACGCGCTGCGCTTCCTGCGGGAGGTCGACGCGATCAACAACCGCCGTCGGACGGCGATGGTCGAGCTGGTCGCCGACGCCGTCGGCGGCGACGTCCTCGGCGCGAATGTCGCCGTGCTGGGTGCGGCCTTCAAACCGGAGAGCGACGATGTCCGGGATTCTCCTGCCCTCAACGTCGCAGGACAGCTGGCATTGCGCGGGGCGTCGGTGAGTGTGTTCGACCCGAAGGCCACCGCGACCTCCCGGCGGATGTACCCGATGCTGTCCTATGCGCCGAGCGCCGTGGAGGCCTGTGAGGAGGCGGACGCGGTGGTGGTGGCCACCGAGTGGGCCGAGTTCGTCCACATGGGTCCCGAGGAGCTGTCCGGCGTCGTGCGATCGCGCGTCATCGTCGACGGGCGGCGCTGCCTCGACGCCGGCGCGTGGCGGTCGGCGGGATGGCGGTTTCACGCGATCGGTGGCCCGATGCGTTCCGTCACCGCGCCGAGAACGGCCCATCCGGGCGTGGCCGGGCAGGCGTTGCCGCAGGTCGCAGCTAACGTTTCGCCGCATTCTCCCTAGTTGCATGTTACTGTCGTGAATTCCGGATATCAGATGGGTTCATCGACGCAGGGCATCAGATCGGATGACAGACGAGGCGACGACCATTGGTCGTGGGGCATTGGCCACCACGACCGACGTTCACGCGCACCCGGTCAGCCATGAACTCCTCGGTGATGTGGCCGCTCGACAACTGGCCCGGGGCATTCCCGCCGACCTTCCGTTCCTGCTGGTCGATGTCACCGACGAAGGCCTGAGGGTCACCACGGTGGACCCGCGCCTCGATGCATCGGTGAGTGCGCTGATGGCCCCCGCGATCCGGCCTGCGGCGCTCGACCATCTCTTGGCGGCACACCTGGTCCGGATCGGGCGGGTGGCACAGCCGACCACCGAGGAGTGGTCTGTCGAACTGCTCGACCTCGCGTGTCGAGGACGAACTCGTCTCGCCACGACGGACGGCACCTTCATCGTCGGGCGCGACCACGTGGAGTACTTCCGCGTCGCGCAACGCGATTTCGACGAGGCGACCGCGGACCAGGCGGACGCGGTGAGTGTGCTGTGCGAAGAGGCGGCCGCAGATGCCCCCGGCCGCATCACCTCTCTGGTGCTCGCCGGCGGCCATGAGTCCTGGCCCGGCCTCGCCGCGATGCTCGGACGGCGGGCGCCGGTGCCGGTGATCGCGTTGAAATCGCCAGGAACTCCCGAGGCCGATCTCTCCGAAAGGCGCCACGACGACGGGGTGCCACTCGGGACCCGGCCGCCCGCGTCGCCGCCCTTGGCCTCGGAACTGGTTGTGTCCGAGCCGGTTCCACCGAGCACACCGGAACCGGACCCGGAACAGTCGCAGCCGCCGCAGCTGCCCGCGCCTCGTCCCGTCGCCGAACCGAGCGGCTGGGAGGCCGAGCCGGACGCCGGGAAACTGCGACCGGCGACCCGCGCGATGGTGTGGCGGCAGCGACTGACGGGTAGGCGTGCTCTCATCGGCATCGCCACCATCTGCGCGATCATCGCGATCGGTACCGCGACCGCGGTGGCGGTGACCGGTGGCGGGGACTCCGATAAGCCGTCTGCCATGGGCGACGACGCGACGGCCACGTCGCAGAACGACTCGACCTATGCCGACCCGGCGGACCTCACGGAAGCGCGGGTACCGGCGGTCAACTACGTACCGCCACCCCCGCCACCTCCGGAGACGACCAGCGAGGGATCGTCATCCGACGAGACGACGACCGGCAGGCAGCGCACCGGCGAGTCGCGGAGGGCCGTGCCGCGACCGCCACCGCGACCGCGGCAACAGGCGCCGGCGCCGGCACCCGCACCGGCGCCGCCCCCCCTCCCACGGCAGCGCGTCTTCCCCAATCCGATCCCCGGACTGCCGCCGATCGTCTTGCCGGGATAGGTCAGTCGACCGAGGGGTTCTCCGCATTCGTGTGGCGCGCCCGGCCGAGATAATCGTTGAGCTGGCGCGCCAGGTCTCGATCGAGGGCGCGGTCGAGGGCGTTGTGCGCCGAGACCGATCCGGCCCGCCGCATCTCACCGAGAAGTTCTTTCGCCCACTCGGATTCGGCAGGCGTACGGGGCAACCAGCCGTCCTCGTGACCTTCGGTGATGGCGCGACGTCCTGCGGAGATCACCACCTTTGCGACCGCTGCCATCTCCTGGTCGAGCCGGCCGTGGACGTCGAGGATGCCGCTGAGGGGCAACCCGAGTTTCACCAGGCGGCCGTACGCGGAGACGGTTTCCTGATCGAGAATCGTGTACTGCTCTGGGTGCGCCTCGTCGCCCTTCGGGGCAATCAGGCCGAATTCTGCGAGACGCGCGAAATGCGCGGGGTTTCCGGAGTTGAGCAGGTCCTTGAGGTCGTCGGCCGCCATCGTGGTCGACGTCGCGGTCGACCACGGCTCGGACACCACTTCCTCGAGGCCCAGCACCTCGGCGAGGTTGTCGCCGCGCTGGATCCCGGAGAGGAAGTCACCGATGTGGCGGATGGTGAAACCGCGTTTGAGCAGATCGTTGATCACCCGCAGCCGCGCGAGGTGCGCATCGGTGTAGATGGCGATGCGTCCACGCCGCAGCGGGCGCGGGAGCAAACCGCGGTCCTGGTAGCCACGGACGTTGCGGGTGGTGGTGCCCGCGGCCCGTGCCAGATCGTCGATCCGGTATTCGGTCACCGCGACATTGTCCCAGATCGGGTCGACCGCTTGGCTCAGGCCGCGACTCCTCGCGCGATGAGGTCGAGGACCTCCTCGTACGAGCCGGACGCGTCGACGAACGGCGGATACACCGAGCCGAGCTCCAACGACACCGCGCCGTGCACACAGGCCCAGATCTGCGCGGCCAGCTGTGTCGGATCGCCGGAACGGATCACCCCGGCCACCTGGCCGTAGCGGACGATGTCCGCCAACACCCCGAAGGCACGGGCGGCCACCTCGTCGTCGGCCGTGCACTCGGCCGAGAACATCAATCCGTAGAGGATCGGGTTGGCGACCGCGAACGCCCGGTAATTGCGGCCGCTGTTGCGCAGTCGTGTCGTCGCATCGCCGTCGTGTGCGGCGACTGTGGTGGCGAACTCGGCGAATCCATCGGTCACCACGGCGTCGAGCAGGCCGTCCTTGCCGTCGAAATGGTTGTAGACGCCCATCGGCGCCACGCCGGCCTCGGTGGCCACGGCGCGAACCGTCAGCGCGGTTGCGCCCTCACGTTCCAGCAGCCGACGCCCGGCGGAGACGAGGTTCGCGCGCACTTCGGTTGCGGGAGTTCGGACAGTTTTCTGCGGCGACATGTTGACAGCCTACTAGAACAGTGTTCTTCTTGAATAGAACAACGTGCTACAGCAATGTGACGGCGTTCTGACCTCCGGCCCTTCGTGACGCTCGCAAGCTCGCTCTTCAGGGAACGAAAAACGTGACGCTCGCTGCTCAGGACCGGAAAATTCGAAGGAGAAGTCATGAAGACTCGTTGGCTCGCCCTGGCGGCCCTCTGCTTTGCCGAACTGCTCGTGATGGTCGACAACACGATCGTCAACGTCGCGCTGCCCACCATGGCGCGCGATCTCGATGCCGGGATCTCCGGGCTCCAATGGATCGTGGATGCCTACACGCTCGTGTTCGCCGGCCTGTTGCTCACCGGCGGCTATCTCGGTGACCGATTCGGTCACCGTCGCATGCTGCTGACCGGTATCGCCGGATTCGCCGTGGTGTCGGTGCTGGCGGCGTCCTCGCACACCCTGGGGCAATTGATCGCGAGCCGCGGCGGACTCGGGTTGTTCGCCGCCCTGGTGTTCCCGGCGACTCTGGCGATCATCATGTCGATCTTCACCGAGTCCAGGCAACGTGCTGCGGCCGTGGGCATCTGGGCCGCGACGTCGGGCATCGCAGTGGCCATCGGTCCGGTACTCGGCGGCTGGTTGCTCGAGCACTATTCGTGGTCGTCGGTGTTCTGGGTCAATCTGCCGATGGCGGCGGTGGCCGCGCCGGCCATCGTTCTGGTGGTACCGGGAACTCGTCCGGAGTCCGTATCCCGTTTCGACGCACTAGGTCTGGTGCTCTCGATCATCGGTCTCGGATTGCTGACCTACTCGGTGATCGAGGGGCCGCATTTCGGCTGGGCCGATCCGCGGACCGTCGGCGGGCTGATCGTCGCGGGAGTTGCGCTGGGGCTCTTCGCGTGGCGGGAGCTGGCGATCGAGCATCCGATCCTGAATATTCGGCTGTTCGCCAACCGTCACTTCGCCGCGGCCGCCGGCATGATCAGTGTCGCGTTCTTCGCGCTGTTCGGTTTCATCTTCCTGATCACCCAGTTCTTCCAGGCGGTCAAGGGCTACGGTCCCTTTGAGGCCGGACTGCGCACCCTTCCGTTCGCATTGGTGATGGCGGTCTTCTCGCCGGTCGCGATGGCGCTGTCGCACCGATTCGGGCCGCGGATGGTGTCCGTGGTCGGTGCGTTGCTGATGTCGGGCGGCTTCGCGCTCGTCGAGGTGTCGTCGCGGATGTCGGGCTACTGGGAACTGATCATCTGGTCGATGTCGCTGATGGCGATGGGGCTCGCGTTCATCTCGGGGCCGTGCACCCAGGTGATCATGGACGCACTCACGCCTGAGCAGGCGGGCGCCGGTTCTGCCGTCAACGACACCACGCGTGAGCTCGGCGGAACGCTCGGCGTCGCGGTGCTGGGTTCCGTGTTGACCTCGGTGTACACCTCGGGAGTCGGTGGCGGGCTCGCCGATCTCGGCGTGCCGCGGGCTGCCGCAGGGATCGCGGAGGACTCGGTGATGTCGGGAGTCGAGGTGGCCGCCCGAGCGCCGTCCCAGGTTGCGCAGCAGGTGCGGTTTGCGGTGCAGGATGTGTTCGTCGAAGGCCTGCACAGTGCCGTCTGGGTGGCGGTCGCGGTCACCGCGGCCGCGGCGCTCGCGGCTGCGTACTTCCTGCGGGGTGTCCCGAGTGGGCCGGAAACCGACGCGCCGCCGATCGTCGACGCCGCCGCAGGCCTAGAGGTCGAGAGTGAGGCGGTCGCCGTTCGCCCGTGACACGCAGGTGAGGAACATGCCCTGGGTGCGTTCCGGTTCGGTGAGGATGTTGTCGCGGTGATCGGGAGCGCCGGACAGCATCCTCACCTTGCACGTTCCGCAGAAGCCCTGCTGACACGAATACGGGACCGACGGCAGGACCTTCCGGATGGCGGCGAGCGCGGTCTCGTCGGCCGCCACCGGGACCTCCTGACCCGTCGACGCGAGTGTGACCGTGAAGGGCCGGCCATCCAGCACGGGCGGTGGGCTGAAACGTTCGTAGTGCAGTTCGATGTCGGGGCGATCGGCCAGATGTCTGCGCAGGCGCTCCAGCATCGGTACCGGCCCGCAGCAGTAGACCGCGAGTCCGCCTGGCGCGCGGCCGGTCTCGGGATCGACCGGACCGAGCAGTTCGTCCATGGACGGCAGACCGAGTTCGGCGTCGGTGCGGATGGTGATCCTGTCGCCGTACCGGGTCAGCTCGTCCTGGAACGGGATCGACTCGATCGTGCGTCCGGTGTAGATCATCGACCAGTCGAGGCCGAATCGATCGGCGGCGGCCAGCATCGGGAGGATCGGGGTGATGCCGATGCCGGCCGCGATGAACCGGATCGACCGCGCGTGCGACCCGTGCCCCGGGATGGCCAGGGGAAAGGCGTTGCGAGGTCCCTTGATCGAGATCGGGTCGCCTACGTGCAGGCCGTCGTGTACCTCGATGGATCCGCCGCCGCCATCGGGGATGCGACGCACGGCGATCCGGTAGATGTGCCGATCGGCCGGGTCTCCGCACAGCGAGTACTCCCGCATCCGGCCCGACGGCAGAAGCAGGTCGAGGTGAGCACCGGGATGCCACCGGGCGAGGATGTCGCCGTCGGGCGCGGCCAAGGTCAGCGCGACGACATTCTCGTCGGCGGCCACCACTTCCCGGTCGACGAGCTGCAGAGTGGTCACGCCGTCGTCGGCCGGGGTTGGGTGCAGCGGCGCGAGGGGCCGCCAGAACGGCCACCACATCTTCGCCATGACCGTGCCCATGGTGAGAAACGGGTCGTGACGCCACCGTCCGTACAGATGCGGAGGGGGAGCGGTCATCTCGGTGCTGTGTGGGTGTGCACGCTGGTTCATCGGAGGCCTTCGGGTCAGCCGGCGTTGCGGGCGGCCGGAGACGTGGCGAGATAGGCCACGGCCTGCGCGGTGCTGCCGATCTCGTTGGGATGGAATCCAGGCCGGAAGTAGCTGAAGGTTGCCAGGACGATCTTGCGCATCTTCGGCAGCACGCCGGCATGGACCCCGCGGAAGTAGTGGTACTGCCGCTGGAAGTAGTTGTACGACAACGACGTGTCCTGCTTCATGATGAACCGGAAGCCGCGGTTGAGCAGCAACAGCAGCACGGGCAGAGCCACCAGCATCGCGCGGCCGCGCCGCAGATAGCCGTCGCCGAAATAGATCGCCACCTCGTGGGCGACCGCACGGTGCTCGACCTCCTCGGCGCCATGCCACGTGAACAGGTCGGTCATCCCCGGATCGGCACCGGATACGACCCAGGTGTTGTTGAGGGCGAAATCGCCGAGGATCGCGGTGTAGTGCTCCAGGGCGGCGATGAGCCACAGGCGCTCGATGAGGTGCTTCTGCCGTGCTTTGGGGCTACCGCTGCGCATGGGGCCCAGTACTTTTCGGAAGATCCATTCCATCTGCCGCTGGTAGGGCCTCGGGTCGATTCCGTGATGGTCGAGGAACTCCCACAGCACGTGGTCGTGGGCCTCGGCATGCATCGCCTCCTGCCCGATGAATCCGCGCATGGTGGAGGCGAGTTCGTCGTCGGCGACGAGCGGGAGCGCTTCGTTGTAGGTCTCCACAAACCATCGTTCCCCTTCGGGCAGCAGGAGGTTGAGGACACTGATGAAGTTGGACGCGACCGGGTGGTCGGGAATCCAGTGCAGTGGTGTGTCCGACCAGTCGAAGGTGACATTGCGGGCGTGGAGTTCCACCGGCCCCGGATCGGAGCCGTCCGCATCGCGTGGCTCACGAGCGACGCTGATCGGATGTGGATGGTCGGCATGTGCGGTCGCAGACATCGTCGAATCCTCTTTAGCGGGTGACCTTCTGGCGTGCCGCGAACCGCGACAGCCAGGGGGTGAATCGATAAACGCGGTAGCCGATCTTGGCTTCGGCCGTCACCGGGACAACAGCCTTGTCCCGGATGATGGCGCGGACGATGTCGTCGGCGACCTTGTCCGGGGTGAAGCCGCGGCGACGATACAGGCCGGCGAGCCGATCTTGTTCGGCTACTTCCTGTGTCGTGTCCAACCCGGCGATCGGGGTGTTGCCCACGATGGCGGTGTCCACGATGCCCGGACAGATCGCGGTCACGCCGATCCGGTGTTCGGCCAATTCCGCTCGCAGTGATTCGGTGAACAGCAGCACGCCCGCCTTGGAGGCCGCATAGACCCCGAGCGTCCGCTGCGGTGTGAACGCTGCGGCGGAAGCGATGTTGACGATGTGCCCGCCCACGCCACGTTCGACCATCTGCCTGCCGAATGCCCTACTGCCGGAGACGACCCCGCGCAGGTTCACGTCGAGCAGGCGGTCGACCTGTTCGTCCGTCGCGTCGAGAGCACCACCGGCCAGACCGATCCCGGCATTGTTGACCACGATGTCGGGGACTCCGTGCCGGGTGCGGACAACGCCGGCGAAGTCCTCCACTGCCGCGGTATCGGAGACGTCGAGCTCATACGACGACGCCAGGGCGCCGGCGGCCTTGCTCTCCCGGGCGGTCTCCTCGACGGCCGCGGTGTCGATGTCGACCAGGATGAGTTCGCATCCCCGCTCGGCGAGGGCGCGCGCAGTGGCACGGCCGATGCCACTGCCTGCACCGGTGATCACGGCGAGCTTGCCGGACAGGGGGTTAGGCCTGCTGAACACTCGCGCGCGGTCGATCCGGCCCGTGGTGTCGGTGCGCGAGCCCGTGGAGTGAGTGGCGATGAAGTCTCGTGCCACATCAGCAAGATACCCGGGTCTGGTGTACGGGAGCCAGTGCCCGGTCGCAGTGCTGTGTCGCCACAGGCGCTGAGCGTGCCGGTACGTATCGTCGAAGATCGCCGGGCGCAGCGCGATGTCGCGCTCGTTGACCAGTTCGAGTACCGGGACCGCCGTCGGACGCGACTCGGGTTTGCGCAGCTTCTGTCTGATGTTGGCCCGATAGAGCCGGAGGCCGGAGATCATGTCGTCGCCCAATGTGTCTGCGACCACCACGTTCTCCCGTGGCGTGCCCTCGACCCGATGGAGGAACTCGCGCCACACCGTTGGGGTCCCCACCGCGCCGAAGAACATCCTCGGCAGCACTGGTAGCTGGAAGAACACCGTGTACGACGACGAAGTCGCTTGGGCAAGAGCGTGTCCCAGTTTGCGCGGAGTCGGGCGGGAGAGATTGTCGCGCGCCCAGTCGGCCAGGTAGTCGAGGTTGGGACCGGACACGGAGACGAACGATCCGATGCGCTGTTCTGCGCCCGGTCGGGTGACCGCCTCCCAGGCCTGCACCGATCCCCAGTCGTGGGCGACGAGGTGGATCGGCCGATCGGGACTGACGGCCTCGGCCACCGCGAACAGGTCGTCGGCGAGGACGCTCAACCGGTACGGGTCGTCGCCGTCGGGACGGTCGCTCTCCCCGAATCCGCGGCAGTCGTAGGCCACCACCCGGAAATCCTCGGCCAGTGCCGGTGCCACGTGGGTCCAGAGGTGATGGGTGTCCGGCCATCCATGGACGAGCAGGACCGTCGGACGGGGGTCCGCGACGTCGGGCCGAGCCGACCCCGCCACTTCGAAAACGGCGAGGTGAATCCCGTCGTTGCTGACACTGCTCTTACGCCAATCGACCATGCGACTCTCCTTCGAGACGATCGAATGGAGTTAGACGTTACCAAGCGTCACATGAATTGACCAGAGTGTCCGTGACGCGGCGTCACGTGTATTCGGTCGGAGCTATATCCGCGCAGGTCATTGCCGATATGACGACAGGAAGTTTCCGATTCGTTCGATGGCAACACCGAGGTCGCGGGACCAGGGGAGGGTGACGATCCGGAAATGGTTGTGGTCGGTGAGGTTGAAGCCCGTTCCCTGGACGACGAGGATCTTCTCCTGCAGGAGCAGGTCCTGGACGAACAGTTCGTCGTTGTGGATCTCGTGTACCTCGGGGTCGAGGCGGGGGAAGGCATAGAGCGCGCCCATCGGCTTCACGCAGCTGACGCCGGGGATCTGATTGAGCTTCTCCCAGGTGACATTGCGCTGCTCGAAGAGACGTCCGCCGGGTTCGACGAGGGCGTCGATGCTCTGATAGCCGCCGAGTGCGACCTGGATGGCATGTTGGCCGGGCACATTGGAGCAGAGCCGGGTGGAGGCGAGGATGCCGAGACCTTCGATGAATCCCCGCGCATGATCCTTCGGGCCGGTGAGGACCAGCCAGCCGGCGCGATAGCCACAGACCCGGTAGGCCTTCGACAGGCCGTTGAAGGTGAGACAGAGGAGATCCGGGGCCAGCGATGCCACGTTCACGTGCTCTGCGTCGTCGTAGAGGATCTTGTCGTAGATCTCGTCGGCCATGATCAACAGTGAATGCGCTCGGGCGAGCTCGACGAGCTGTTCGAGGACCTCGCGTGAGTAGACGGCACCGGTCGGGTTGTTGGGGTTGATGATCACGATCGCCTTGGTGCGGTCGGTGATCTTCGATGCGATGTCGGCGATGTCGGGGTTCCAGCCGTTGTCCTCATCGCAGCGGTAATGCACCGCGCGCCCGCCCGACAGCGCTGTCATCGCCGTCCAGAGCGGGTAGTCGGGCGAGGGGATGAGCACTTCGTCGCCGTCGTTGAGCAGCGACTGCATGGTCATCGTGATCAGCTCGGACACACCATTGCCCAGGATCACGTCATCGACGTCGAAATACGGGAAGTCGGGGATGAGCTCGTATCGGGTGACGACGGCACGTCGGGCCGAGAGGACACCCGCCGACTCGGAGTATCCCTGTGCATACGGCAGGGCGTGGATCATGTCGCGCATGATCACATCGGGTGCCTCGAAACCGAACAGGGCCGGGTTGCCGATGTTGAGCTTCATGATCCGGTGGCCCTCGGCCTCGAGTCGTGCCGCATGCGCATGCACCGGCCCCCGGATCTCGTAGCACACGTTCTGCAGCTTCTGCGACTGCTCGAGTGGCTTGAGGTTCTGGTTCAGATGCGATACATGCGGTCTACTCACGAGTTCAATTGTGACAGCACTGCGCAAACCGGTTTTCCGGGTGTCTGTCAGGGTTGCGCGACGTCTGGTCAGTTAAGCGGGGATCGGGCGCAGAAACACGTCGACCGCGCCACTGTGGGCGCGGTCGACGTGGTCGGGATCGTGGATCAGCTGTGTCCGGGCCGCTTCTTGCCCGCAGCGATGCCGAATCCCTTTGCCTTCGAGGAGCCTGCCTCGGCGATCGTCCGGCCGCCGTTCGACGACTGTGCCGATTCCTCCGGGCCACCTTCGGGCTCGGTCGTCGTCTCGGGCTCAGTCGCCGTCGCCGGCTCGGTCTCCGCTTCCGGAGCTTCCGGCTCCGGCGTCGACTCGGGTGCGGCGGCAGGAGCTGCTGCGGCAGGAGCGGCCTTGCCGAATGAACCCGGCCGCTTCTTGCCGGCCGACATGCCGAATCCCTTGGCCTTGGCGGGCTTCTCCTCGGTGACAGCGGCCGCGGTGGACTCGCTCGACGCCTCGACAGGCTCCGCCGACGACTCCGCGGTCTCGCTAGGTGCGGGCTCGGCCGACTCGGCGGGCTCGCTGGGTGCAGCCTCGGTCGTCGGTGCAGCAGCCGCGGGTGCGGCAGCTGCCTTGCCGGCTCCGCCCGGCCGCTTCTTGCCGGCCGACATGCCGAATCCCTTGGCCTTGGCGGGCTTCTCCTCGGTGACGGCCGCCGGGCCGGCGGACTCGGTGTCCGCAGTCGGCGATGCCTCAGGCGCGGACTCCGCCTCGGCGACATTGCTCTCCGAAGGTGCCGTGACCCCGGCGTCGGCAGCAGCGGCGTTCGGCTTCTTCACACCCGGACGTTTCGCGCTGCCCATGCCGAAGCCCTTTGCCGCGGGCTTCTTCTCGGTCGCAGCAGATTCGACGGCGGACGACGACTCGGCCTCGGCCGGTGCGGGCTCGGCGGAGCCGGCCTCGGGCTTGGCGGCACCCGGGCGCTTGGCTCCACCCTTCATGCCGAATCCCTTGGCGGCGGGCTTCTTCTCCGCAGGCGGCGTCGCGGCCGGTGCCGATTCGGTGGCCTTCTCGCCGGCCGGGGCCTCGGTCTTCCCTGCGGAGCCGGGCTTCTTGCCCCCCTTCATGCCGAGTCCGACCTTGGGCTTCGGCTTGGCCTCCGTCGTGGTGGCGGTCGCAGCAGCAGCCGGTGCAGCGTCTGCTTCCTTCTCCTCGACGGCGGGCGCAGCGGACGCCGTCGAGGCCGGCACCGACGCCGGACCCAGATAGCGGCCGCCGCGGCTCACCTCGGGCGCGCCACGCTTCACCGAATCGAGGAGCAGCTGGGCGACGTCGACGACCTCGACCTTGCCCTCCTGCTCGGTGCCACTGGTCCGCGCGGTCACGCCGTCGGTCAGCATCACGCGGCAGAACGGGCAGCCAGTGGCGACCTTCTTGGTTTCCTGGCCGCTGAGATCGCCGAGGGTGTCGAGCGCCTCGTCCACGCGATCGAGGTTGATGCGCTTACCGATCTGCTCTTCCATCCACATGCGGGCACCGCCGGCGCCGCAGCACATCGAGCGCTCGCCGTGGCGAGGCATCTCGGTGAGCGTCGATCCCGACGCACCCATCAGCTCGCGCGGGGCGTCGTAGACCTTGTTGTGGCGGCCCAGATAACACGGGTCGTGGTAGGTGACACCTTCGCCGAGTGGCGCAACCGGGACCAGACGCTTCTCCCGGACCAGCCGGTTCAGCAGCTGGGTGTGGTGGACCACCTCGTAGGTGGCGCCCAGCTGCGGGTACTCGTTGCCCAGCGCGTTGAAGCAGTGCGCACAGGTGACGACGATCTTCTTGCGCTGTTCGGGCGCGGTCGCGAAGACCTCGCCGAGCATCTCGATGTTCTGCTGGGCGAGCATCTGGAACAGGAACTCGTTGCCCGCGCGGCGAGCCGAGTCGCCGGTGCAGGTCTCACCCTCGCCGAGGACGAGGAAGTTCACCGCGGAGAGGTCGAGGAGTTCGGCGACGGCCTTGGTGGTCTTCTTCGCGCGGTCCTCGTAGGCGCCTGCGCAACCGACCCAGAACAGGTACTCGAAGCCTGCGAACGACTCGACGTCCTTGCCGAACACCGGGATCTCGATGTCCATCTCGTCGATCCAGTTGGTGCGCGCCGAGGAGTTCTGGCCCCACGGGTTGCCCTTGTTCTCCAAGTTCTTGAACATGCCCGCGAGCTCGGTCGGGAAGTCGGACTCGATCAGCACCTGGTAGCGGCGCATGTCCAGGATGTGGTCGACGTGCTCGATGTCGACCGGGCACTGCTCCACGCAAGCGCCGCACGTGGTGCAGCTCCACAGGGTCTCGGTGTCGATGACGGCGCCGAGTTCCGACGGGTCGAACTCGCCGTCGGTGGCCTCGATGCCGTTCCCGCCGCCGAGTGCGCCCTTGCTCTCGCCGACCAGTTTGCGGGCGGCCTCTGCGCGCGCGGCCTCTGGGATCGCGTCGAGTTTGTCCTCGAGCACATTTCCGTCGGCATCGACGAGGCCGACCTCGTCGCCACCCATGTCCTTCTTGCCGCCGGCAAGCAGATACGGCGCCTTCGCGTAGCCGTGATCGCGCAGCGACATGATGAGGAGCTTGGGTGACAACGGCTTACCCGTGTTCCAGGCCGGGCACTGGCTCTGGCAGCGACCACATTCGGTGCAGGTGGTGAAGTCGAGCCAGCCCTTCCAGCTGAAGTCCTCGATCTTGCCGGCGCCGAATGCGTCCACATCGGGGTCCGCGGTCTCCATGTCGAGGACCTGCCCCTGGCTGATCATCGGCTTGAGTGCGCCGAGTGCGACTCCGCCGTCGGCCTCACGCTTGAAGTAGATGTTGAAGAACGCGGCGAAACGGTGCCAAGCGACGCCCCAGTTGATGTTGCGTCCCACCACGGCGAGCCAGATCATCGCCGACAGCAACTTGACGACGGCCATCGCGGAGACCGACCACTCCGGCACGCCTTCGAAAGGCATCGCGATGTAGTGGAGTGTGGGCGAAGCCCAGATCGGTGCATGCTCGATACCCGACGCGATCTTGAACAGCTTCACGCCGAGCATGCCGAGGCCCTCGATGATGACGACAGCCTCGACGAAATAGGCGGCACCGAAGTTCGAGCCCGCGAACCGTGACATCCGCTCGGGCACACGCGGGTGATTCAGCTGCCGGATGACGACCAGTGCGACCCCGCCGATCACCGTCGCCCAGCCGAGCAGTTCCTCGGCGAGGACGTATGGGCCCCACACACCCAGCCATGGCCAGTGGAAGTCCGGGTTGAAGGCCTGTCCGTAGGCCTCGAAGACGAAGATGAAACCCAGTAGGAAGCCGACCATGACGAGCCAGTGCGCCCAGCCGACGGTGCGGAACTTCGCCATGCGCGTGTGCGCCGCGAACTCGATCACCACCGTCTTCATGCGCGGCAGGATGGGGAAGATCCGGGAGCGGTCGATCTTCTGGCCCTTGCTGATGGTGCGGACCATCCGGCTGATGCCTTGGAAGAAGATCGCCCAGCAGAACAGGCTGACGATCGTCGTGATCGTGCCGATGGCAATCGTCGTGGAGGTCACGGGCGCGTACCGGCCTTTCTCTGAGGTCATCGCCGGACCCATTTGCGCAGGACTCAGGCGCACGTGGGCCGACGTGTACTACAGGTAACCGTAGTTTGTTGTGGGGGCGTTGCGCTGCCAAGGATGACCTAACTAACGCTCGGTCCCGCCACCACTGTCACAGTGGATGATACTTGTGAGTAACTTACTGTCGAGTCAGGTGTGGGATCCGTGCGCTCGGTGTGGGAAGCATCACGCAACAAGGTGCGCGAGAGGCGATCCGGCCTCAGCCGACGATTCCCGCGACCTTCTCCAGTTCCTCGAGTGCGGTGTCGAGGTGGGTCAGGAGTCGCTGCAGGCTGGGTAGTTCCTTGCGTGCGCCGATGAGGCCGAAGTTCACCTGATCGGCCGTGGTCGTGACCGTGATGTTGAGCGCCAGACCCTCCATCGCGATGGACACCGGATACGCCCCTTCGAGCCGGGCGCCGTTCCAGTAGAGCTGTTCGGAGGGTCCTGGCACGTTGCTGATGATCAGGTTGAACTGGGGCGGCGTGTAGCGGACGAAACCCGGGACAGGCGCGAGGGCCAGTGGCGCGAACGCCGCGGCGCCGAACATCAGCGCCTGGAGCGGTGACAGTCCACGGATGACCTGCTTCGCCTTGCGCGTGGAGGCGACCACCGTGGCCAGGCGTCGTTCCGGATCGGGTTGATCGGTCGCCAGGTTCGCCAGGATGGCGGTGACCAGATTGCCCTCGGATGCGTCGTCGGTGTGCATCGAGACGGGGATCGCCGCGACGAGCGGTGTGTCGGGTAGGTCGTCGCGGTCGATCAGGTAAGAGCGCAGCGCCCCGCCGCACATCGCGACGATGACGTCGTTGAGGGTGATGTCGAGTGCCGAGGCGATCGCGCGGAGCCGTTCCATCGGCCACTGCTGGGCGGCGAATCGGCGTGCGCTGCCGATCGAGACGTCGAGCATGGTGCGTGGTGCCGGAACGAACGGTGAGGAGAAGTCGTCGTCGGTGACGGCGGTCCACGCGACCCTGGCCGCGGCCGGCGCCGCCCCGACGATCTGTCCGGCGACGCCGACGGCCTGCCCGACCAGGCCGGTCACCGCCGAGAGCTTCGGTATGCGTGAGCCCGACGCCGACGTGGTCCGTGATCGTCGAACGAGCCGGGGATCCCACCACGCGGTGCCGTTGCGATCGTCGGGATCGGTGGACAGCGAATTCTCCAAGAGGCGTAGCGCGGAGACGCCGTCGACCAGTGAGTGATGGATCTTGGTGTAGATGGCGACGCGGCCGTCCTCGAGTCCGTCGATGATGTGGAGCTCCCACATCGGGCGGGTGCGGTCGAGCAGGGCGCTGTGGTTGAGCGACACGTAGCGCAGCAGCTCGCGGATGCGTCCCGGGCGCGGGAGCACGGCCCGCCGCACGTGATAGTCGAAGTCGATCTCGTCGTCGTGGGACCAGGCGGCGTAGCCGAACAGTGAGGCCGGCGATGCGGGTCGCTTGCGGAACAGTCGGCGCACATCGGTGCAACCCTGGAAGGTCTCGAAGATCTCCTCGGCGAGTTCGGTTCCCGATTGCCCTTCCCTGGGCACGAACAGCTGGAGTCCGCCGACATGCATCGGTTGCTCGCGGGTCTCCGCGATCAGGAACATGGATTCGGTGACCGGCATATAGGGCATCGTGGCGACCTCTGGATCTCGGGGTGGGGCACCGTGCGGGCAGTGCGATCGTCTCAGTATCAGCCTCCGACCGGCCCCCATCTCCCGATTGGGTCAAGTGGTGATCAACGACTCAGCGGTCGGTGTCGGGGGAGCCATGATCGCCTACCGTGAGATCGTGCATCCGGCAGCTCGAGCGGTTCTCGTCGTCGTCGTGACCGTCGAGCTGATCGTCACGATCGCGGCCACCTGGGTGTACATCTCGTCGTCGGGGCGAGTGCTGGACGAGGGCGACGTGCCGGTCGGTTCGACAGCCCTGGTACTCGGATCGCTGGTGGACGACGGCGAGCCCGGCGACTATGTGCGCGGTCGTCTCGACACCGCAGTCGACCTCTATCGCTCCGGACGCGTCGCCCGGATCATCATCTCGGGCAACGGGTCTGCCGCTGCTGGTGATGAACCCGCAGTGATGCGCCACTATCTCGAGCAACACGGTGTCGCCGCCGACGACATCACCGACGACCCGCTCGGCATGGATACCGAGGCGAGTTGTCGTCGCGCCCACGAAGATTTCGGTGTCCATGCCGCGGTGATCATCACGCAGGACTTCCACCTGTCACGAGCGATCGCGTTGTGCCGGAGCCGGGGGATCGACGCAACCGGGGTGGCGGCCCGTTGTGACTGCCCGGAGTGGACAGTGCTCCGCAACCACCTTCGCGAACTCATGCTGGCGCGTCCGCGAGCGTTGCTGGGCACGATCAGCGGCCGGTGAATCAGCGATGAGGCCGGTCAGCGGTTGAGCGTGAGCGGCAGACGGGGGCGCCCGGTGAGGTACAGAGATCCGGGTACGCGGCGCAGGATCTCCACCAGCACCAGTGAGCCCGCGATGGTGGCGACGTAGGTGACCAACGTGCCCCAGGGCTGGCCGAGCGTGGCCAGGATCCAGGGCCGGCCGCCGGACTGCGGCTTGAGCAGGAAGTACAGCACCAGTACGTGTCCGAGGAACACACCGAACGAGCGGTTGGACGCGAAGGAGACGGCTCGGGCGAACCGCGGCGTGACGTCGCGCCAGGTGCTCGCCCAGTGCGCGGCGGCTGCGTACAGGCAGGTGATGGCCACGACGATGAAGGGGATCAGGGTCGGATGGAAGGCGGAGTTGCTGTCGTGCACCGGCTTTCCGCCGAACCAGACTCCGGACAGGTACGTGCCGACGGCGAAGATGCCGGTCGCCAGCAGCGCACCGAAGAGCCACCAGCCCTTGCCCGCGAGCCATCGGGCGGTGGCGTCGCGATGAACCGCGGCCACCGCGCCGTACAGGATGAAGAACTGGTACGGGATGAAGGTCGCGTAGTGATGCCACCAGTACTGCGCGATGGGGGCGGGCGGCTGCCAGAAGGTGATGGTCGCGGTGATCGCGAACTGCACGGCGAGGCTGGCTGCCAGAAGCTTGCCGTGATGCCCGCCGGTCGCCCGGACCAGCCACAGCACCAGTGGAAACAGCAGGTAGACCTGGAGCATCACGAACAGGAAGTACATCTGGAAACCGGACAGGCCCCAGCCGGCCAGCCTGCCGAACTCGGCCAGGCTCCCGACCGGATTCGACAAGACGTCGCCGATACGGTCCTTCGCCCACACCTCCTGCACGAGCCAGTAGATCGCCGACCAGATGAGGTACGGGAAGATGACCAGCTTGATGCGTTTGCGCCAGAACCCCGTCGTACTGAAGTCGGCCTTGTCGAAGTTCTGATACATCAGCACGAAGCCGGTCAGCGCGAAGAAGGTGTTGCGCGTGAAATGCAGCAGCAGCGACGCCGTGTTGACCGGCATGCTGGTGAATTCATCGGTCGTCTGCGTCAGGCAATGGACAAAGATGACCAGCGAGAACGTGGTGACCCGGATCAGGTCGAGGTGGTGGAGGTAGGCCTTCCGGCCTACGCCGCGGACCGTCTGTCCGGAGCGTGCGATCGTGCCCGCGCCCTCGTCGGCGGCGCTACCTCGCTCCGGCGCAAAGGTGGTCACGCGTGTCTCAGCCCCAAACCGTTGATGGATTTCTCGGTTCCGAGGGGCTCGCCCGTGAGTCCTCGGAGCTCGTGGCGATCGGTCGCGGCCCCGCGCCTCCCGCGTGGGCGCCCGCGGCACGAGCATCGGTTGACACCTTAACAGCGCAGTCTGGGGTCACCCTGAGATGCTGACCGGCGACGGCCGCGACTCATCGTCGTGTGACCGGGATCACCACCAGTGCAGTGACTTTGCGAGATCGGCCTCGACGGCCGGGGTGAGGCTGCGCACGAACGTCGCAGACAGATGGTGGTAGTCGTGCCAGACGACGATGTTGCCGACGACAGCGGGACAGTAGGTCGGCCCGCACATGGCGTCGGTGTAGTCGAGGAAGGTGGTGTTCGGGAACCGGGGGGCGATGGCCTGCGCCGGGTCGGTCGGTGCCATCGCGACGTCCCGTGGCACTCCACAGACCTGTGGTTTCTTACCCTCAGCCAGACATTCCGGCGGCTTGAGCTGGCCGTGCGCCCACGGGTTGTCGCGTACCGCGATCACGCGTTGTCCACGATCCCGGAACTGCGCGAAGATGTCCTCGTAGTCCTGCGGGACGTAGTCGCCGCGAGCACCCCTGCCCTCCACCGGTCGGGTGGAGTTGGTGAAGACGACGTCGGGCTTGTCGGCGGCGAGTCGGTTCATCACCCGCTTCGACCAGTCGTTGCACTGGTAATACTTCTGACCGAACCAGATGAAGACGTGACTCGTGGTCAGGGCACACCCCACCTTGAGATAGGTGGTCACCTTGAATCCGCGTCGCTTCCCGATCGCGTCGAGCGCGGTGATCCAGTATTCGGCGTGCGAACCTCCCACCAACGCGACGGTTCGGGTGGCGTTCTTGTCCCCGTAGACCCCGACCTTGATCGACGGGTCCTTCCAGCCGCTGATGACCGAGTCGTACGAGGTGATCGGCCAGTCCTTGTCGACCACCTCGGGGCTCGGCTGCGGGTCCACCTTGGGAACCGGTGCGCCGTCGAGGTAGGCGCGGGCCCCGGGGTACAGGCGGGTGTCGAGGTTCTCGGTGTTGACGGTGGCGTTGGCCGCGTTCCGCTGCCAGATGACGACGGTGGAACCCGCGACGACGGAGGTGATCAGGATGAGCGCGAGAAGTGCCCGCCGATATCGTGGTCCGAGCCCGGTCGACCGCCCGGCACGCAAGGGCGTCTCGATGAACTTGGTGGTCGCCCAGGCCAGCACCACCGAGATCGCGAGGATGGCTGTGCCCTCCAGCCAGTTCACGTGGTCCTGATACCGCCAGGCCAGATAGAAGATCAGCAACGGCCAGTGCCACAGGTAGAGCGCGTACGCGATGGAGCCGAGCCAGACGAGACGCGGATGTGCGAGGACACTGCTGACCGAACCCGGCCCGGCCGTGGAGTCGGGCCGGGTGACAGCCGAGCCCGTCCAGATCAGGAGCAGCGTCGCGCCGACGGGCACGAGCGCCAGCACGCCGGGATACTCCTGCACGCCCGCGATCCACCAGCCACAGGTGACGATCAGGGCCAGGGCGAACACCCCGAGGACGTTGCGCATCCACGGCCGTAGCGCGAGCCGGGGCATCCAGACCGCGAGGAGTCCGCCGGCGAGTGGTTCCCAGAGCCGGGCGACGGTGTCGTAGTAGTTGAAGGGCTGGTTCACCGCGTGCCGGTGATTGGCCCAGGCGAACGAGACCAGGGCGACCGCGAGGAGGCTGAACCCGACGATGCCGCGGATCACCGAGGGATTCGACAGTGCGGAGAACCGTCGGGACAGGACGCGCAGGAGACCGCCGAGGGCCAGGGCACACAGCAGTGTCAGGACAAAGAACTGTCCCTGCATCGACATCGACCAGAGATGCTGCATCGGGCTGTTGGCGGAGTCCGCGGCCTGATAGTCCTGTGAATCGAGCGCCAGGTGCCAGTTCTGGTAGTAGAGCGCGCTGGCCTGCACCTCTGAACCGAGCGGCCCCCACCTCGTCTTCGGCATCACCAGGGCGATGAGCGCGGTGACGACCACCAGGATCACCAGCAGCGCGGGGAGCAACCGGCGCGCGAGGCGCGAGAACCGCGGCCACGGGTTGATCGCGGTCCGCCACGGCACCGATGCGGGTTGGGTGGCGATGACGTGCTTGAGCAACGACGCGACGAAGAAGTAGCCCGACAGCGTCAGGAAGACGTCGACGCCGCCGGAGACGCGTCCGAACCACAGATGGAAGATCGCGACGAGGGCGATCGCGACCCCACGCAGGCCGTCGAGATCCAGCCGATAACCGGACGTGTTGCCGGTCGCGGCGTCCTCGTTGGGCGTCGCTGTCGGGGTGGTTACGGCCGTGCTCACAGGCAGGGATGCTACTTGGCTCTGGTGGTGATTCCGGTCAGCAGTCGCCGTGTAGCCCCAGGCAGATCGGCAAACAGTGGGCGCACCGATATGCGCGCGCTGCGCCTAACCCTTCAACCGGACTGCGTCCGCGGGCACGCTGACGCCGACGGCATCGGCCGCCGCAGACACCGGGACAGCGACAGGCAAAGGGGAACGGCATGGCAGACGAGGGACGCAGGAGTGTGGGGGTGGTGGGTGCGGGCCTGGCCGGCGCAAGTGCGGCACTCGGCTTCGTCGAGGCGGGTTTCGACGTGACGCTTTACAGCGACAAGGACCGGGAATCGTTGCGCGACAAGGTGCCGCCCACCGGGGTGGGCGTGCTGTTCGGCAAATCGCGGGAGTGGGACGCCGAGATCATCGAGGACACCTACGACGTCGGCAACACCACCGGGATCAGCGTTCGGCTGCATTCGGGAAGCGGTGACGACCGCACCGATGTGCTCGAGTTCAACCCCGACTACGGCTATGTCGCCCAGGCGGTCGACCTCCGCCTGCGCGCCGACGACCGGCTCGGCAGGTTCCTGGACCACGGCGGGCGCTTCGAGGTGGGTGCGGTGGACGTCGACCGCCTCGACGAGATCGCCGGCTCCCACGACCTCACCCTGGTCGCGACCGGCAAGGGCGGGTTGTCGGCGTTGTTCCCGGTCGACGGGTCGCGGACGCACTATCGGGAGCCGCAGCGCAAGCTACTGCAGGTGACGCTCACCGGCCTCGACCACGGACCCGACGCGTTCGCCTATCGCAGCAGCGGGGGCGGCAATCACTCCCTGTTCAACCTCGACAGCGAAAACGGGGAGATCTTCGTCGGCCCGTTCCTGCACAAGGACGCCGGCGCGACCTGGTCGTTCATCGTCTTCGCGAAACCTGACGGAGCATGGGCACCGACGATCGACGAGGTCGACGATGCCGGGTCGGCCCGCTCGGCGCTCGTCGACATCTTCACCGAGTATTTCCCTCACGACGCACCGGTGATCGAACAGTTGAAGGTGATCGAGTCGGACCCGGTGTCGTGGCTCACGGGTGCGGTCACCCCGACGGTGCGGCATGTCGTCTCCACCACCCGCGGCGGCCATGTCGTCGCCGCGATCGGCGACACCGCGATCGCGGTGGACCCGGTCGCAGGCCAGGGTGCCCAGAACTCGCTGATCCAGGTCGCCGAACTGGTGAAGGCGGCCAAGGCGCACGACGGCGCGTTCGGTGCCGACTGGCTCGAAGCCGAGTTCGAGAAGCACTGGGAGCGGCGTGGCCGCGCGGCGGTCGAGGTCACCCGCCTCTATCTGGGCGATCCGGACTACGCCACCCACCTTGAACTCTCGTTCCCCGCCGCCGCCGTCGACGCCAACGTGGCGTCCGCGCTGTTCGGATTGCTCTCGGAGCCGAATCCGCTTCTCACGCTGGAGAGTCGAGAGGATGTGCTCGGGTTCATCGCCGCGGTGTCCGGCGAGCCCGCAGGCGATGTGCTGGGCCGATTCGAACCGGCCGGGCGGTTCAGTTCGGCGAGTGACAAAGTCGCGAGCTGAGGTGCCGGTGGGTGGATCGGGATGTCCGGCGCAACCGTCCGCACTGACGAAGATGTTCGACCCACATCACGTGTGCGTCGAGCTCACGTAGCGTGGTGATGCGTGACTGCCGACGCAGTGGAGCAGATCTGTGAGGACATCGCGGCCGAGGCCGACGGCACCATGCGGATCGGGGTCGCCGAATCGCTCACCGGCGGCAACATCGCCGCCAGTCTCAGTCGTGCGTCCGGGTCGGGCAACTGGTTCTCGGGTGGGATCGTCGCCTACCACCCTGAGGTCAAGTTCGGGCTCCTCGACGTTCCGGACGGCCCGGTGGTCTGTGCGACGGCTGCCGAGGCAATGGCGCGGAACGCTGCGCGGCTCCTGGGTGCAGACCTGGTGGTGGCCGTCACGGGTGAGGCCGGGCCCGATCCCCAGGAGGACGAAGCCGGCACGGTGTGTTTCGGCATCTTCGACCACGGCAAAACCTTCAGTGCCGAAGCGCGTTTCGCCGGTGAACCGGCGGAGATCGTGAGGGCCACCGTCGAGCACGCACTTCGGCTGCTGTTATCCCGGCTGGTCGACTGAGGCAGCAAGGGGGGCGACCTCCAAGGCTGCTCGCAGAACCTTGGAGATCTGGCCGAGACAAACACCCGGGTGATCGTCGCGGTTGCGTTCAGGTCTACCCGGTGTGGCGGACGTCTAAACCCGGACCACACTCCGATGTCGAGAACGGGGCCGTGAGCTCGGTCACGGCCCCTCCATGGTTCCCGGAAGGTGTTGCTGCACCTTCTGTTTCTCACTCATGAAACTTCCTGGGTGGCGCGCTGCTCACCTGGGGCAGTAGCCATTGCGGGCTGGTTGGACACATCGCACGAGATGTCCGAGCTGTGAGCGTGTCTGCCCGCGTCGGTAGCCGCTGGTCGTGACCGGCACGCGTACCGACCTGCTCGCGGTTTCAGACTCGGTGCAGCCAGAGCCGCCGACGAGCAACCCTGCGCAACTCGGCGATGTCGTGGTCTTCGATGTCGTGGTCGGACTCACGCTGCTCGGTGACATCGAGGATGCGAGCGAAGAACTCGGTCTCATCTATGCCGAACCGGTCTCTGATGTGGTCTGCCGGTCCGCCGCCGTACCGCGCCCATTGAGTTGCGAAAGTCAGAAGCTCGCAGTCTGGTCCAGACCATTTCGAACCATTCACGTTGTCTCCCCGACATCGTGAGCGGACTCGTCGGAAGCGTCCTGACCGGAGTCCATGACCGAAGTCCACCAATCGCGTAGCGGAGAGGGATCAGGCCACACCACGTCGTCGGACGTTCTGGAGTCGAGCTTCGGCGCCACGTCAGACGCTCCCGAAGAATTGGTCGATTTCTTCGGGGTGACCGCCATAGTGGCCTTCTCTCAAAATTGTTTGCGTGGCCCGCGTTCTTTGGCCGTGCGTGAGTGCCCACTATCGGTCGGCGCCAAACATTCGAGCTGCGCGTGCCTCCTGTTTGACGGCGCCGCATCTTGGGTATGCCTGGAATCCAGCCGCCATTGGTGCCGCGTGATCTCGCGGGGTCGGGCTGCCGGAGTTCAATCGTTCAGCTCGGGTGGCCGTCCGGCGAAGACGTCCCCACGCGGTCCCACAACCGAATGAGAGTTGCGATGATGAGGGAACCAGACACCGATTCGACCGAGCCGACGTCGGGTGAGACGCGGGATGTGCTCCACCCGGGACCCGCCGACAACGACGGCAGCGGCGGTATGGCGACGCGGGAGGTCGCCCCGGAGGTCGCACGCAAGGGCGAGGTCGACGATGCGGGATAACACTCCCGACGATGTGCGCGGCGCGCGTGAAACGGTCGACGAGCTCGAGGACGAGCATGTAGACGTCCCCGATCCGGATGAGAATCCGCAGGTCGATCCGGCCGCGGCGACCGACTCGGGAACCGGCGATCCGGCTCCGCCCGCAGCTGGGGATGCGGAACCGCCGGATTGACGGTCCGATCCGTAGGCGCGTCGGTGATGGTGATGTTTGGCGACCGGCCCGATCGGGTAGTCACGTGCCGCCCATTGTCCGCCCCACTGTCCGCCCGCGAGAGGTTATCCATGCTTGCTGATCGTCGCGGCCACGCGGTGACGGCCGAATTGCCGGCATCGCGCGGCCGGTTGTCTGCAGCACTGATCGAGGCGCTCGAGGGCGAGCGTCCCCTCGAACTGCCGATCGGCGTGGATGAGGCAGACCCTTACGGCGACGACCTGCAGCTCGCGCTCTACGTCGCTTACGAGATGCATTACACCGGCTGGACCGGGGTACGCGACGATCGGGAATGGGATATCCAGATCCTTGCGTTCCGCCGAGAGCTCGAGCGGCATTTCCTGGCTGCGGTACGCGCCGACATTGGTCCCGCGGACGACTTCTCGTCGCCCGAGATCGAAATGAATCGGCTCTGCGTCGAGCCCGCCGACGGCGACGGCGTCTCGTTCATCCTGCGCGACAGCGGTTCCTGGCGGCAATTCCGTGACATGTTCGCGATGCGCTCGCTGTACCACCTCAAAGAGGCCGACCCCCATGCATGGGCCATCCCGCGGCTGCGGGGCGCCGCGAAGGCTGCGTTCGTCGCGGTCGAGTTCGATGAATTCGGTGGGGGCCGTGCGGAAGCGGTCCATCAAGACCTGTTCGCGGATCTGTTGGCCGCGGCAGACCTGCGCCCCGATTATCTCGCCTATCTCGACGGTGCGCCCGGATGGGCGCTGGCTCCGGTGAACCTCATGTCACTCTTCGGTTTACATCGATCGCTGCGCGGGGCCACGGTCGGACACCTCGCTGCCACCGAGATCACGTCGCCGCCGGGCTCGCAGCGATTGTTGTCCGGCCTTGAACGTCTCGACGCCCCGGAGACGTGCCGACACTTCTATGCCGAGCACGTCGAGGCAGACGCTGTCCACGAGCAGATCCTGCGACACGACGTCGTGGGCGAACTCGTGCGCGCCGAGCCGAATCTGGAGGCGGATGTCGTGTTCGGAATCCGTGGGTTCCTGTTGGTGGAGGACGCCTTCGACCGGGGGCTGCGTTCCGTCTGGGAGCTGGGCGAACTCCTCGTGTGACGGTCTCAGCCCGCATTGTCGGCTCGGATACGACGCCGGTGGCTGGTGTCGCACAGCGGATACCGCCGGCTGCGGCCGCATGCGCACACAGCGACCGCGAACCGGTCGGACCGGACGTGCGATCCGTCTGGCATCTCGATGTCCACCGGTCCGGACACCAGCATCGGTCCACCCCGCACCATGCGGACGCGAGTCGGTTCGGACGAGCTGCTCATCGATGACCTCGCGGCGCCGCGGATGTGGATGGTCGGTCGGCGCGGATGACCACGAGTTCCTCTACCCGACGATCGGTCTCGAGGAGCCCGAGATCTTCGAACCAGGTGGCCTGAGCGGTGAGTACGGGCCCGAACGGAACACGACGGCGCGCCACGACGTCGGCATGGAGGCCGGTACGACGCAGTGCCGCGACAGTTTCGGCCGGGTCGGCGAACTCCGATTGTACGAGCAGGAGAGTTCCGCCGGGATTGAGCAGTTCGGCGGCGCCGGCGCACAGCGGATCGAGCACCGACCGACCGTCGGGACCGCCATCCCAGGCGTTCCGCGGCCAGGCATACTCGTCGGTGACGTCTAGGTCGGGCGGCGTCGGTACATAAGGCGGATTGCAGGTCACGAGGTCGAATGTGTCCCGGCCGGTGAGGTCGTTGAGATCGCGATGTTCGACCGTGACGATGTCGGACACTTTCTGGCAGCGCGCCGCGGCGGACTGCGCGGCGCCCGGGCACGAATCGATTGCGAGCACCGAGGCGGCACCCAGTCGGGCCAGCTCGATGGCGACGACGCCGGTTCCGGTGCACAGGTCCGCTGCCCGGGTCCCGGGGACACGACAGGACCGCCGGACTGCGTCGACCAACAGTTGCGAGTCTTCCTGTGGCCGGTAGACCGTTTCAGGAGGGATCGGTAGTCCCAATCCGCCTGGTACTGGGGCATCACAGCTGAGCGTCATGCCTCTCTTGTTCCCAGTAGACGCTCATGTCAAACCGAAGGAGGACGGGCCCGGAGGTTTCAGCCCGGCGACGTGGGGGTATGACTGCGGCGAGATGAATTGTCGCGGGTGAGGAGAGCACGCAGTGACCGAGAACCGCAACATCACCGATGACCACCGTGTCATCGACGACGTCGCGCTGTCGGCGGATGCGCCCGTGGAGTTGAGTGTGCCTGCACGCGCCGACAGACTCCAGATCGTTCGAGCAGTGGTGGAAGGCACCCTCTATGCCGACGACTGGACCATCGACGACGTCGCCGACATCCAACTCGCGGTCGACGAGGTCTGCTCGCAACTCATCGTGGCGTCGGTCGACGCCGGTCGTCTGCGCGTCTCACTACATGTCGGGGAGGCCGGGTTCGTCGGCGAGGTGGCGGGCGCGATCGAGCCCGCCATTGAATTGGACACGGCTGGTTTCGGTTGGCATGTGGTGGAGACGGTGACCGATGCTCAAGCGGTCACCTACGTCGACACCGCCCACCACCGTGATGCCACGGTTCGGCTGGCCAAGTTGCTCAGCGGAACTCGACCGAGGTGAGCGACCTGCCGGCTTCAGCCAACGAATCATGGAGATCGATCGCGTCGTCGAGGCGGCATGCCTCGACGGGCCGCGCGACGGCGCGACCGCAGGCGACGGCAACTGGTATGTGAAGTCGAGCGGCGTCATCGCAGAACTTGCCGAGCACCGCCAGCCCGGAGGTGCTGAGGAAACGCACCTGCAGCAGATCCAGCAGCACACACTCTGGCCGGCGACCGGTCAGCCGATCCAGCGCCACGGCGAAGTCGGCCACGCTCTGTAGGTCGATCTCACCCGAGAACTGTTGTACACAAATGGTTCTGGCCGCAGTGAGATTGCCTACGGCAGGTCTCGCACCTGCCGCAGGCGCCAGCGAGTCGCGAAAAGTGATGTGTGAATCCAGGCTCATGCGTCTGCCTCGTTCCGAGTTGTACGAGTGCGGCGAGACACGCGTTCCGAGGTCTCGCTGCTGCAGCTGTTGGCTGAACCGCTATGACCAACCGTACGGCGCGGGCCATCCGTCGACAAGTGGAGTTTAGAAGGGACACCACCCGGGTAGCCGCTACGTTGGAGTGATACTGACCTCGCATGCCACACCACCCTCCGGAGGAATTGCTTGACCTCGACACCCGAGAACGATTCGGCGCTGCGCGACACGTCGGCCGGCAACTCTCGGGTGGACGACTATGCAGACGTGGCGCCGGCGATCCAAGCGCTGCGCGAGGCCGCCGACGACCAGGTCAGGGCGCGAATGCGCTCGGACATCGTCGAACGATGCCTCCCACTGGCCGACCACGTCGCGCGCCGATTCAGTGGCCGCGGGGAATCGGTCGACGATCTCGTCCAGGTCGCGCGCATCGGAGTGGTCAATTCCGTCGACCGTTTCGACCCGCGACGTGGAGGGAGTTTCCTGTCGTTCGCTGTGCCGACGGTCATGGGTGAGGTGAAGCGTCATTTCCGTGACAGCATGTGGGCGATCAGGGTGCCACGACGGGCCAAAGAGACCTCGCTGAGTATCAACCGGGCCAGTGACGAACTGGTCCAACGGTTGGGCAGGTCGCCGCGACCCAGCGAACTCGCCGAATACCTCGGCATCCCCGTCGCGGACGTGATCGACGGCCTGATGGCGCGTTCTGCCTACAACGCCACGTCCATCGATTCCGAGCCCGATGACGATGACGGGCGATCGATCATCGACACCCTGGGCGCCGACGACGAGCGGATCGCTCAAATCGATGAGATCGTGGCGCTGCGACCGGCTTTGGAGACCCTGCCCGAGCGGGAACGGCAGATAGTGAGTCTGCGTTTCTTCCACTCGATGTCGCAGAGTGAGATCGCCGCAGAAGTCGGCATCTCGCAGATGCACGTTTCGCGGCTGCTGAACCGGACGCTGGCCCGACTTCGCGACGAACTGAACCACTGCCCGAGAAGTGGGGCCCGGACCACCGACCCTGACCGGCGTGCGCAACCGCCTACGGTTTCAGGATCACCTTGACGGCGCCATCGGCCTTGCGCTGGAAGATGTCGTACGCGTGCGGCGCGTCGTTCAGTGGGAGTTCGTGTGTGGCAAAGGAGTCCACACCGAGGGGATCGTCGTCGCCGAGCAGGGGCATGATGTCCGGCGCCCATTTCTTCACATTCGCCTGGCCCATACGGATCTGGATCTGCTTGTCGAACATCGTCAACATCGGCAGGGGGTCGGCGGTTCCGCCGTAGACGCCGATGATGGAAAGGGTGCCTCCGCGACGCACGATGTCGATGGCGGAGTAGAGCGCCGACAGGCGGTCGACACCGGTCTTGCGCATCATCGGCTCGGCGACAGTGTCCGGCAGCATCGCGACAACCCGTTGCATCATCTTGTTCACCGGGGAGCCGTGTGCCTCCATGCCCACCGCATCGATCACCGCGTCGGTGCCACGACCATGCGTCAACTCGCGGACAGCATCTCCGATGTCGTCGACCTCGTCGAGATCGATGGTGTGGATGCCGCGTGCCCGTATGCGTGCCAACCGCTCGGGTACGCGGTCGACCGCGATCACCTCGGCACCGTGGTGGGCCGCGATGCGTGCGGCCATGTCGCCGATCGGGCCGAGGCCAAGGACGGTGACCGATCCTCCCGCCGGGATGTCGGCGTAGGCGACCGCCTGCCACGCGGTCGGAAGAACATCGGACAGATAGACATATCGGGAATCCGGTGCGTCACCAGGGACCTTGATGTGGGTGAACTGTGCCTGCGGAACGCGCAGGTACTCGGCCTGACCACCGGGAACCGATCCGTAAAGGCTCGAAAAGCCGAAGAGCGCCGCGCCCATTCCCTGTTCGCGCACTTGAGTCGTCTCGCACTGGGTGTACAGCTCCTGCGTGCATGTGTAACACGATCCGCACGAGATCTGGAACGGGATCACGACCCGGTCCCCGACGGCGAGATCGCCGACCTGTGAGCCGACTTCCTCCACCACACCCATGGGTTCGTGGCCGAGGATGTCGCCCGGTTTCATGAATGCCCCGAGGACTTCGTACAGGTGGAGGTCGGATCCGCAGATGTTGGTCGAGGTGACCCGGATGACGGCGTCCGAATCCTCTCGGATCTGCGGATCGGGGACATCCTCGACGGCGACGTTTCGTGTGCCCTGCCAAGTGACTGCGCGCATGTGATCTCCTCTGATCGGTTCACTCGCAGCGTGCCCGCGATGGATCAGGATCAAACCTCCGCCGATCTGACGGGCGCAGGTGGTTTGACGTGAGCGGTCCACGGGCATACATCACCGTCAGCGTCGGAACGGGCAGCGGCGCCTCGGCCCTGGTCACCGTCCGCCGACCCATCGCACCATTACTTCGAGGAGACCACACGTCGACAGATGCGATCGTGATCCTGAAAGACGACCACAAGCAGATCAAGAAGCTGTTCAACGATTTCCGTGCCGCAGGTCCGAACGCGACGAAGACGAAAGGTGACATCGTCGGGAAGATCATCGACGCCCTCACCGTGCACACCTACATCGAGAACGAAGGGATGTACCCGGCGGTCCGCAAGGCCGTGCCCGCCGTCGAGGACGACATCCTCGAGTCGTATGAAGAGCACCACGTGGCCGACCTGCTGGTGATGGAACTCGTCACGATGAAGCCCGAAGACGAGCGATTCGATGCCAAGACCACCGTTCTGATCGAGAACGTGGAGCATCACATCGAGGAGGAAGAGTCCGAATGGTTTCCCGAGGTGCGTAAGACACTGGGCCGGAAAGAACTCCAGCGGCTCGGTGAAGAGCTGCTGGAATTGAAGAAGAAGGCGCCGCACTCACCCGCACAGCCGTCAGCCCTGAAGAAGACCATCGACGCGATCGTGAGGTGAGCGGGTCGTCGACATCCGCGGGACGATGTTTGATCCACCGGCCCGGTGGGTATCAAGAGTGTACGCAAACGACATTCGATCCAAGGAGCACACGATGGGTCTCGACGACAAGATCTCGAACAAGGCAGAAGACCTGCAAGGCAAGGCCAAAGAGGCCACCGGAAGCGTGACCGGCGACGGTGATCTCAAGAACGAGGGCAAGGGAGACCAGGCGTCGTCGGCGGTGAAAGACGGCGTCGAGAGTGTCAAGGACGCAGCCGGCAAGGTCAAGGACAAGTTGACCGGGCACTGACCCGGCCATCTCGTGCGGTCGATGCCACTCGAAGAACGGATAGGTGAAACATGATCGGAACCATCATCAGTGCCATCGTTGTGGGTCTGATCGTCGGTGCACTGGCCCGGCTCATCATGCCGGGCAAGCAGAATGTCGGCGTCATCATGACGATCGTGCTCGGGATATTGGGATCACTGATCGGTTCGTGGCTGACTTATCAGGTGGGCTACAGCAACAGCAACGGTGGTTGGGAGGTCATCCCGTTCATCGTGGGGGTCGTCGTGGCCATCGCCCTGATCGCGGCATACCTCGCGGTACGCGGACGGCAGGTCAGCCACCACTGATCTCCCCTGAAACCCTTTGTGGCGGTCACCGTGATCCACGGTGGCCGCCATTTCACCTGTGCCTCATGCCAGCGCGGCAGCGGACACCCAGAACGGGCTCGGCGGGCATTGTGGCAGGCTGAAGCGGCGAAGAATGGCACGAACGTCGTGGGGTGGTGGACACACGGACACAAGGGTGAGGGTGATGGCAAAGAACGGGTGGACGCCGGCAGATGCGCCGCGGATGGACGGCAAGACCGTGGTGGTCACTGGTGCCAACACGGGCATCGGCCTGGAGACCACGCGCCACCTGGCGCGGCTGGGTGCCCACGTGCTGATGGCTTGCCGCAACGTCGACGCTGCAGCCGCCGCCCGCGCCGACATCCTCGCCGGTGTGCCCGCTGCTCGGCTGGACATCGTGCAGCTCGATCTCGGTGACCTCGCGTCGGAGCGCAAGGCGGCCGACGAGATCGGCAACAGCCATCCGGTGGTCGATGTCCTGATCAACAACGCGGGAGTCATGGCCGGTCGACGCGAATTCACCGCCGACGGCTTCGAGATGGATTTCGGGACCAGTTTTCTCGGCCACTTCGCATTGACGGGCCTGCTCCTCGAGCGCCTGTTGTCGGCGGATGCGGGACGGGTGGTGACGGTCGGCAGCAGTGCGCATCGCGCCGGCGTCATCGATTTCGACGATCTGACGATGGACCACTCGTTCAGCACCTCACGTGCCTACGCACGTGCGAAGTTCTCGCAGTTGGTGTTCGCGATGGAATTGCAGCGTCGGCTGTCGGCGAGCGGCCACACCGCGCCGATCTCGGTGGCCGCGCATCCGGGTGCCACCCACAGTGGGGTGATGCGCGATTCGGGCCGGCTGCTGCAGTGGCTGTTCACCACGCCGTCGCTGCACTGGTTGCGCAGGTCCTTCATCATGGAGGGTCCGGAAGGCGCATTGCCGTCCGTGCGCGCTTCCACCGATCCGGGTGTGATCGGTGGCCAGTATTTCGGTCCGTCGGGCCCGGGGCAGTTCAGCGGACCGCCGGTGCTGGTGGTGCCGAGTCCCCGGGTGTTCGACGGAGAACTCGGAAAGCGTTTGTGGGACAAGGCGGAAGAGCTGACCGGGGTCACGTACGCGTTTGGGCGGTGAGTGGTCTCGATACGCCGGCTCGCTTCGCTCGCGCGGCTACTCGACCGGCGGGAGGCCGCGCATCTTCGCCGATCGAGTAGCCGAGGAGCGTAGCGACGAGGCGGTGCCCCGCTGATCGAGTAGCCGAGGAGCGTAGCGACGAGGCGGTGCCCCGCTGATCCAGTAGCCGAGGAGCGTAGCGACGAGGCGGTGCCCCGCTGATCGAGTAGCCGAGGAGCGTAGCGACGAGGCGTATCGAGATCACCCGACCACGCCCCTCACACCCCCACTGCGCTCAACATCGCCAGCTTCTGATGGCTCTCGCTGCCCGGTGTCGCCGTGTAGACCAGCAGGGCCTGCGTGCCGTCGGGGTCGAGGAGGGTCTGGCAGAAGACCTCGATCAGCCCCAGATCCGGATGGAGAAGGCGTTTGCGCTGATCGGTCAGCGACGTGGCGACGTCGTGCCGGCCCCAGATCTCGCCGAACTCCGGACTCGCCGCGAGTAATGCGTCGGCGACCTCGGCCGCGTGTGACCCTGCCCCCTCGCGGGTGACCGCCGCCCGGAGCCGGGCGGTGTGTGCCCGTGCATGGTGATCGTGGTCGTCGACCGGAAAACGTTGTCTGGTGGCCGGATCGGTGAACCATCGGTAGGCGATGCTGCGGTGAAGGCCGGTGAACTGTGTCTCGTCGCCGACCAGTGCGACACCGGGCGCGGTTTGCACGAGCGTCTCTCCGGCACTGTTCACCACCATCGCGGGCGTATCGGCGAGCCGATCGAGGATGCGCATCATGCCCGGACCGACGTGGTCGGGAATGGCCATGCGGTCGGGGGCATTGTGCCCGGCGAGGCGGAAGAGGTGGTCGCGCTCGTCGAGAGTGAGGTGCAATGCACGTGCAATCGCCGCCACCATCTGGTCGGACGGTTGCGGCCCGCGCTGTTGTTCGAGGCGGCTGTAGTAGTCGGTCGACATCCCGGCGATCATCGCGACTTCTTCGCGTCGCAGGCCGCTCGTCCTGCGACGTTGTCCGGGTGGCAGCCCGACGTCGGCAGGTGCGAGCGATTCACGCCGTCGCCGGAGGAACTCGGCGAGCCCGGACCGATCGATCACTGCATTCCTCGATTCTGGCTGCGGGGTGGGTACTGAGTGGTGGGTACCCACCACTGTTCCGCATGGCGATGCCCGCATCCAGGGATCGGCAATCCAAGGATGACCGATTCCTTGAAGTGCGGGCGCGGACGCGGTGAAGTCGTAGGTGGCAGTACATCGGAGCGAAGGAGACATCATGAAGATCACCGGCAACACCATTTTCATCCCCGGCGCGACCTCCGGCATCGGCTTCGGCCTGGCGCTCCGATTGCACGAGGCCGGCAATCGCGTCATTGTCGGCGGACGCCGGGTCGCGCTGCTGGAACAGATCGCGTCGGACCATCCGGGGATGGAGACGATCAGGATCGACACCGCCGATGCCGCCGATGTCACACGCGCCTGCGCCGAAGTGCAGAAGCGGTTCCCCGAGACCAATGTCCTGATCGCGATGGCCGGCATCATGCGATCGGAGGATTTGAGTGATGCGGGCTTTCTCGACACGGCAGTCGCCGAGGTCGAGACGAACATCCTGGGGCCGCTGCGGCTCGTCGCGGCATTCGCCGAGTTCCTTGCCGCACAACCGGACGCGGTCATCATGACCGTGTCGTCGGGGCTGGCGTTCACTCCGATGGCGGGTACACCGACCTACAGCGCGACCAAGGCGGCGATCCACTCGTTCAGCGACAGTCTCCGACTTCAGCTGGCCGACAAGGGTATCGGTGTACTGGAGCTGGTTCCGCCGGCCGTGCAGACCGACCTGATGCCCGGCCAGGCGGAGGCCGACTGGGCCATGCCGCTCGACGATTTCCTCGACGAGGTGGTGTCGCTGCTGCCGACCGCGACCCGCGAGATCCTGGTTGATCGGGTGAAGCCGCTGCGCTTCTCGGCGCATGAGGGTAACTACGACGACCTGATGGCCGCTCTCGCGCAGCAGGCCGGGTGATCCTCCCCTGTTGATCGAGTAGCGACCCCCGTTGATCGAGTAGGGACGGAGCGTAGCGACGACCCGGTCCCACCGTTGATCGAGTAGGGACGGAGCGTAGCGACGACCCGTATCGAGATCATCGCCCTCGAACCCGCAGGTGCGCCAGTGATCTCGATACGCCCTCCGCTAGCGCTCCGGGCTACTCGATCGGCGGGACGAGTGGGGCTACTCGGTGGGTCAGTCGCCGCAGGGTTCGGCGGTCAGGTCGTCGATCCCGTTGCCCATGCAGGCCGCGGTCGCCGGGCCCGTGCCGGCCAGTCCGATTGTGGCAATGGCGGCGCACGCAGCCAGCACAGCAATGAATCGTCTTTTCATCGGTCTTGTCTCCCTCGGGAATTCACCGAACGATCGTGGATGCGCGGCACCACCCAACGACCCGGGCGGACGTTGCCCGGTGAAGCCTCGCTGGAGTCCATCCTTGCGCGGTCGACCGGGTGGCGCAATAGTCGGGAGACCTGTTCCCTGAGGAGCGAGCTCGCGAGCGTCTCGAAGGGTCACGCCAACGCGTCGGCCGCCCGCACGAAGGCGAGGTGGGACAGGGCCTGCGGGGTGTTACCCGCCTGGCGGCCCGCGCCGACGTCGTACTCCTCGGAGAACAGTCCGACGTCGTTGGCGGTGGCACACGCACGGGCCATCAGCGTCACCGCGTCGTGGTGCCGTCCACTCATCGCGTACTGCGTGACCAGCCAGAAGGTGCAGGCCAGGAACGGATGTTCGTCGCCGTCGAGCCCGTCGACCCCGGATCCGGTGCGATACCGGTGCACCAGTCCGCCGGGCATCAGAACCCGCTCGATCTCGGCGACGGTCGCGAGCATCCGGGGGTCGTCGGCGGCGCAGAAACCGACCTGTGGGAGCAGCAGCAACGACGCGTCCACTTCGTCGGTCCCGGCGTATTGGACAAATCGCCCGGCCGCCGGATCCACCCCCGCGCTGTCGATCTCGGCCCGGACCCGGGCGCGGAGTTCGCGCCAGTGCTCGGGTGAGCCGTCGAGGTCGAACTCTTCGGACGCACGGACACCGCGATCGAAGGCCGCCCAGATCATCGCGCGGGAATGGGTGAACATCTGCGGGTCCCCGCGCATTTCCCAGATCCCGTTGTCGGGACGTTCGAGATTCGCCTCGACCTGCTCGAGCAACGCCTTCTGCAGCGACCACGACATCGGGGTTTCCTGCAGTCCTGCCTGCCGTGCCGACTCGAGACCGCAGAGCACCTCGCCGATCACATCGCCCTGGTATTGGTTCACCGCGCCGTTTCCGATCCGAACCGGTGCGGCGTTCTGATAGCCCGGCAGATGCGTCAGCTCCCGCTCCTCGAGATCGCGCTCCCCGGCGATGCCGTACATGATCTGCAGTTCCTTGGTGTTGCCGGCGATCGCGCGCATCAGCCACATGCGCCAGTGCTCGGCAACCCGGAGAAAGCCGTGATTCACCAACGCCTCCAGGGTGAGCGAGGCGTCGCGCAGCCACACATATCGATAATCCCAGTTGCGGCTGCCGCCGAACTGTTCGGGGAGTGATGTGGTCGCGGCGGCGACGATGCCGCCGGTGTCGAGATTGCTCAGCGCACGCAGCGTGATCAGCGATCGGACCATCTGCTCGTGGTGCGGTCCGGAATGGTCGATGCGGCTCGACCATCCGGTCCACCAGCCGACTGCGTGGTCGAGCGCCGCGTCGACGTCGAGGGGGTCGGGTTCGGGCCGGTGCGAGTGATACCAGGTGAGCGTGAGGTCGACGGTCACGTCGGGTTCGACGGTGAAGAACCCGCGGTGCACGTTGCCGTCGGCGTGCAGCGCCGCCCCCCGCACGACCACCGCGTCCGGGCCCGCGATGGCACGCAGCGCGGGCCCCTCGGCGTTGCCGACCTGCAGGACCCACGGCACCGCCCGTGCGTAGTCGAAGCGCATCCGCAGATCGGTCTGGAACTCGACGTGGCCCGACAGCCCGACGACGCGTCGGACGAGGTCGACCCGACCGCCGTCGAGGGGCATGAACTCGTGCACCTCGGCCACGCCGGTCGAGGTCTCCCATCGCGTGACGAGGACGAGGGTGTCCCCCGTGTACGCACGACTGCACTGCGCCGATCCCTCCCGTGGTGCCAGCGTCCAGCAGCCGTGCTCTTCGTCGCCGAGCAGCGCGGCGAAGATCGACGCCGAGTCGAACCGGGGCACACAGAACCAGTCGATCTCGCCGCGACGCGACACGAGCGCTGCGGTGCGACAGTCGCCGATCAGGGCGTAATCCTCGATGTTCGGACGCATACATCGATTCTTACCGCCATCGTGCGATGTATCGGCGAGTTCGGCCCTGGCGAGTTCGATGCGCGTTACCGTCGGGCATGGCCGAGACGACACTCTTCATCCTTGGTGCGACGGGGGATCTGACCTCCCGCCTGCTGTTGCCGGCACTCGAGCAGCTCCTTGCTCTCGAGCCGGATCGCGACGTTCGGCTCGTCGGTGTAGGGCGGCGAGAGGTCTCCGACGATCAATGGCGCGACCGCGTCCGCGACGCGTTCGGTGACGAGCCGGCGCCCGCCGCGGCCCGACTCGCCGGCTCGACGACCTATCTGCAGGCGGATATCGGTTCCGCCGACGGGCTTCGAACGATTCTCGGGTCGGCGCAGGGCCGACCGATCCTCTACTTCGCCGTCCCGCCCGCGATCGCACAGGCATCGTGTGAGGCCATGACGGACGTGGAGGTACCGTCCGGCACCATCCTCGCTCTCGAGAAGCCGTTCGGCACTGATGAGGCGAGCGCGCATGCCTTCAACCAGACCCTGGCCCACCTCGTCCCGGAGAACCAGGTGTTCCGCGTCGATCATTTCCTGGGCCAGTCGATCCTCCTGGACCTGATCGGGGTGCGGTTCGCCAATCGTGTGTTCGAGCCGGTGTGGTCGGCCGATCACATCGAATCAGTCGTCATCCGCTACGACGAGACACTCGGACTCGAAGGCCGCGCAGGCTATTACGACAAAGCCGGTGCGTTCGTCGACATGTTGCAGAGTCACCTGCTCGAACTCCTCTCGGTGGTGGCAATGGATTCCCCCGCGTCGTTGGGCGAGCGAGATCTGCGCGATGCCACCGCGGCCGCCCTGCGCGCCACCCGCGTCTGGGAGGGCGATCCCATTCGTGCCTCCCATCGGGCGCGGTACACCTCGGGTGAGGTGGATGGTCATCGGCTGCCGGCCTACACCGACGAGGAGGGCGTCGATCCGTCGCGCAACACCGAGACGCTCGCCGAGGCAACCTTCGAGGTGCGTACCGCCCGCTGGGCGGGTGTGCCCTTCACCCTGCGGTCGGGCAAGGCGATCGAACCCGCGGTCAAGGAGATCGCCCTCACCTTCCGGCCGGTCCGTCATCTGCCGGAACAGTTTCGCGGTGAGGCGGCGAGCAACGTTCTCCGGTTCTCCTTCGGTCCGGACACGATGTCGTTGCGGCTCAACGTGCACGACGGTTCGCACCCGTTCGACCTGAAGGCGACCGAACTCGACGCCGATCTGGGGGTCGGGTCGCCTCGGGCCTACGCGGAGGTGTTGTCCGGAATCCTCGACGGCGACGCAACTCTCGCGGTGCGGGGCGACACCGCTGAGCAATGCTGGCGGATCGTCGCGCCGATCCTCGACGCCTGGCGGTCCGATCAGGTCCCGATTGACGAGTACCCGGCCGGCTCGAGCGGGCCGACGGACTGGCCTGCGCCGTGAGCGCCGGCCCGCAGTCGATGTCGCTGCGAACGGATCCGCAGGTCATCGAGGATCTCCGAATGCGTCTGAGGGCAACCCGCTGGCCGGACTCTCCCGCCGGTTGGTCCCTGGGGGCCGATGTCGACTACCTACGTAAGCTGATCGGCTACTGGGCGGACCAATTCGACTGGTCGGCACAGCAATCCGAGATCGACCGGCTCCCGCACCTGCGGGTCAAGGTCGGCGGCCTGGGGATACATGTCATCCATGCCCGCGCGCCGGACCGCGCCGGACCCGTGATGCCCCTGCTGCTCAACCACGGCTGGCCGGACTCGTTCTGGCGCTACCTCAAGGTGATTCCGCTGCTGAGTAACCCCGGGGCGCACGGTGGCGACCCCGCCGATGCCTTCGACGTGATCGTGCCCGACATGCCCGGTTTCGGATATTCCGATCACCCGGCCCATGCGTACGATTCGATCGCGGTGGCCATGCTGTGGGCGGAACTGATGACCGAGCTCGGATATGACACGTTCGGTACCGCCGGTGGCGACATGGGGAGTCAGGTCAGCAGGTTTCTCGCACTCGACCAACCCGAACGTGTCGTCGCCGTGCATCGTATGGATGCCGGATTGCCCAAGTACTGGGGAGACCCGGAAGAACTCGACGACACCGAACGCGCCTGGATCGAGACGGGGACGGTGTGGGCGCGCACCGAAGGCGCGTATGCGGCGATGCACAGCACCAAGCCGGTCACCGCCGCCGTCGGTCTCACCGACTCGCCTGCCGGCCTCGCGGCGTGGATCGTCGAAAAGCTGCGTGCATGGAGCGACTGCAACGGTGACCTCGAGACGGTGTTCACGAAGGACGAGATCCTTACCCTGCTCACCCAGTACTGGGTGACCGGCAGTATCGGATCGTCGATGCGGATGTACCACGCCAATGCGGTGATCCCGCTCGATCAGTACACCCGACATGTGGACGTGCCGTCGGGCTTCTCACTGTTCGGCGGTGACGTGCTCAAACCGCCGCGGGCCTGGCTCGAACGAACAGCGAATGTCGTCAGCGTGACGGAGCCGGAACACGGCGGGCATTTCGCGCCGTTCGAACAGCCCGAGCTGTACGCGCAGGAACTCCGGGACTTCTTTCGACCGTTCCGCAGCGGATTCGCAGACTGACGAGGCTGCACACCGCTCGGCGTGATCGAGCAGGAATCGAGAAGTCTTACGGAACGTTCGGGCCTAACGTCATACGCATGACAACAATCACCGCCATCACCCTCGACGTTCCTGACACCGCCGCCGCGGAGACCTTCTACGACAAAGCCTTCGGCCTGGGCGATCGACTCCGGTTCCGCACGGCCGAACAGCCGACCGCCGGCTTCCGGGGATTCGTCCTGTCCCTCGTCGTCGCCGATCCCGGCGTCGTCGATTCGCTGATCATGCCTGCTCTAGGCGCAGGTGCCACCGAGATCAAGCCCGCCAAGAAGTCCTTCTGGGGCTACGGCGGCGTGGTGCAGGCGCCGGACGGCACCATCTGGAAGGTCGCGACGTCGAACAAGAAGGCGTCCGGTGCCCCGGCCCGCCAGCTCGACGACATCGTGCTCCTCATCGGCGCCGACGACGTGGCCGCGAGCAAGAAGTTCTACGTCGAGCAGGGACTCGACGTCGCGAAGAGCTTCGGCCGCAAGTATGTCGAGTTCGCAAGCGAGCCCGATTCGGTGAAGCTGGCACTCTACGGACGGCGCGCCGCGGCCAAGGATGCCGGGGTGGATGCGGAGGGCAGTGGGTCGCATCGGCTGCTGGTTGGCAGCTCCGGTGCGTCGTTCACCGACCCCGATGGCTTCGTGTGGGAGCCGGCCCAGTAGGTCCGGGAGGGCATTAGGCTGGTCGCCGTCACGTACCCCGGCGAAGTGGATCAGTCGATGGAGCGCATCATCAGCGGAGATGAACGAGCCCTGCTGGAGAACATGGTCGACCGCAATCGGGAGGCGTTGATCGAGTCCGTCGTCCGACTCTCGGACGCGTCATCGCGGTCGCGACTCGTGCCGTCGGCGACAACGCCGATCGGCCTCCTCAGACACGGTGCGGCGGCGGAACGTTTCTGGTTTCAGCACATCCTGGACGGACGGGCGAAAGAGGACTGTAGCGGACCGGCCACCCCGGGGGAGGCGAGCTTTGCCATCCCCGACGGCCGGTCGCTCGACGACGTCGTCGACGAGTTCCGGAGCGCCGCCGCGGAATCGCGCGAGATCGTGTCCTCGTACGACATGTCCGACACCTTTCAGAACTCGCACGGTGCGGACGTGAGCGTTCGGTGGCTCATGCTGCACATGATCGAAGAGATCGCTCGCCACGCCGGGCACGCCGACATCCTGGTCGAACTCATCACCGCCGAGGCCGCACCGACATGAACCTTCTCGGCGGCTCGCCGAGTTCCCGGGTGAAGGCAGTGACAAAGGCCGACGGGGTCGAATAGCCGGCGCGGGCACTCACCTGGGTGACCGGCTCGCCTGCGGACAGGGGCTCGAGTGAGTCCAGGATGTGTGCACGTCGCCGCCACGCGCCGAGGCTGACACCGGTCTCACCGAGAAATCGCCGTTCGAGCGTTCGTTGGCTCACGCCCACCTGCCGTGCGACCGCGTCGAGGGTTGCGTCGGGTTCCGCGCGGATGATGTCGGCGGCCCGTCGCGTCTCCGGAGTGTGCGGCGTCGCCAGATGGAGCCCGGTGCGGGGCAGCGCACGCAACTGGTCGAGCAGAACGCTCAGCAGCGCCCGATCGATCTCGCGGGAATCGTCGAGCGGACACACACGGACCACATGGAGCAACAACTCCCGAGGAAATCCGTGGAGTGCCACCACGTGTGCCGTCGGAGGGCAGGCGTCGAGGTGTGCCGCGAAGTACAGCGTGCGGATCGCGACCGGGTGGCGATTGGCCAGGGTGGCCGCGATGCCGTCCGGCAGCCACAGGGCTCGGTGGGGCGGGACGGTCCAGAGGTCCCGGGCGGTATGGACGGTGACGGTTCCCGCGGCCGTGTACACGAGACGGTCCCAGCCGGCCTGCGCGGGAACAACGGTGCGCCCACCGGGATGGGTGACCGCGTAACCGCGGAGCATCGGCTCCGACTCGTGTCGGGTATTCGACATTTCCTGGCAAAGATTACGTCGCGCGACGTCGATTCGCGGTGCAACGATCATGTCGTGACCGCAAATCTTTCTCACTTCGCCATCAATGCCGACGACGTCTACGAGAGCAAGACGTTCTATGAGAAGGTGCTGGGCTGGCGGTTCAGCGCATGGGGCCCGCCCGGCTTCTTCAAGATCCACACCGGTTCCGACGGCGAACCCGGCGTCGACGGCGCTTTGCAGCAACGCCGCGAACTGGTCGACGGGCGCCCCACCCTGGGGCTGGAATGCACGTTTGCGGTCGACGACGTAGACGCCACCGCGCTGTCGGTGCGCGACGCGGGTGGAACGATCCTGATGGAGCGATTCACCATTGCTGGTGTCGGCCATCTCATCTTCTTCGCCGATCCGGCCGGCAATCCGATCGGGGCGATGCAGTACGACGATCAGGCGGGGTAGCCCGGCCTGCCGACCGCCACCGTCGCGTCTCGACCGGTCATGTTGACACGCCGGGTATTTCAGCTCCCGGTGACGACCGCGACGCCGACACGTCCGCCGTCGACGTCGACGACGGTGCCATGGACGAACTCTGCGTCGTCGGATGCCAGGTAGGCCGCCGCGGCCGCGATCGCGTCGGGGTGGCCCGCGCGGCCGGCAGGCGTACCGATCATCAAGGCCTCCCCGGGATATACGGCGTCGGAGTCGAGATCGGGCGTGCGGATGACGCCGGGCGAGACCGCGTTGACCCGGATGTTGTCTGCACGGAACTCCGCAGACCATGCACGCGTGAGGGTTTCGAGTGCGCCCTTGCTCGACGCATAGAGGGCTCCCGAACCGATACCGAGCCTGGCCACCCAACTCCCGAGATTGACGATGACGCCGCCCCCGGAGGCGGACATCGTCGGTACGAGCGCTTGCACGAGGAAGAACGGCGCCTTCACATTGACGCCGTACACCCGATCAAAGGTGTCGTCGTCGACGGTTCTGGTGGTGGAGGAGGGAAAGATCCCCGCGTTGTTCACGAGGATGTCGAGTCGACCGCCTGCCGCGGATACGGCCTCGCGGGCGAGTGTTGCACTCGCGGACGAACTGCCGTCGAGGTCCGCCCGGACAAAATCGGCGCGGCCTCCCCGGTCGCGGATGTGCTCGACGACCGACCGGCCACGGTCGGGGTCTCGACCGGAAACGACGACATGCGCTCCTTCATCGGCGAAGCGATAGGCGATGGCACGGCCGATGTTGCTGGTCGAGCCGGTGATCAGTGCGGTCCTGCCGTCGAGTCGCTGCATGTCCGCCGACGGTAGGCGGGTATTTCTGGACCGGCAAGTCCAAAAACGTCGTAGGCTGGGTCACGTGGCATTGACGACGAAGGGGCGGGCGACCCGCAAACGGATCGTCGAGGAGACGGCCGCGTACCTGCGGCAGGGCGACCCCGGCGGCGTCACCCTCGACGACGTGCGCACGGTCACCGGGACCAGCAAGAGTCAACTCTTCCATTACTTCCCGGGCGGGAAGGAGGAGCTGTGG
Organism: Gordonia sp. DT101; assembly: GCF_049844895.1. Lineage (NCBI taxonomy): Bacteria > Bacillati > Actinomycetota > Actinomycetes > Mycobacteriales > Gordoniaceae > Gordonia > Gordonia sp. DT101. The sequence goes on from NZ_JBNCLX010000002.1 coordinate 214,775, forward strand.
TTGGAGGTCGCCCGGCACGAGGCGGACCGGGTGCTGGAGGACCAGCAACCGTATCTGGGCACCCTGGACACCTGGGAGGCGTGGGAGCGCTGGCGGGAGGTGCTCGTCGCGCGGTATCGGGCGCAGGGGCCGCACTGCCCACTCGCCGCCCTGATGAGTCAGGTGGGCGCGGCACCGGGCGCTGCCGATGTGGCGACGGCGTTGCTCCAGCGATGGCAAAGGCAAGTGCGACAGGGGATCACCGCACTTCAGTCGAGTGGGATCGCTCGCCCGGGTGTGGACGCCGATGGTCTCGCGGCCGCATTGATCGCCGGTATCCAGGGAGGGGTGACGGTTCTCCGGACGACGGGGGACACGGCTCACCTCGAAGCCGTGCTCGACGTCCTGTTCGCGCACCTGCGGCCCGAGTGAGGTGATGCAACCCCGATGATGTTAAACGCCGCTGTCTATGATTTGCTGGCCTCACGCTGGAATTCGACGAGGGGAATTCTTCGATGGGGGTGGGCAGTGTCGGTGATCCCTGACCGCATCGACGCGCTCTTCGAGTTCTGGCCGGACCTGACGGCTGCGGAAGTGGTGGGGCGCGCTCGCGAGCGGGGCCACCACCTCGACGTCGGCACGCTGTCGGCCGCCCGGTCTGGTCATATCGTGCATCCATCGGTGGAGACCGTCATCGCCATCGCCGCCGGGTTCGGCGTCACTCCGGAGTATTTCGCAGAAGCCGGCGATACGCCGGCCTCCGGCGACGAGATCCGGACCGCGCGGCTCGAGGTCGACCACGACCTGTGGATGATGGCCGTGGCGATCGCTCGGCTCCCGCCCGATCGGCGCGACAGTGTTCTCGAGTTGCTGGATTTCCTCGAGACCACCGACCACCCCCTCGCGCGGCCTGCGTCGCCGGACCACGACGAGCGGCGGCGAGGGAACTCGTGACGGGCCGATGATTTCTCCGGGCTCTTGCAGTCTGACCATCGTCAGCAACGTCGAGAGTGCAGGATTGTCGAATGGGTCAGCTACTGAAAGTGCAGAACTTCACCGTGTCGCGCGACGGCTTCGGGGCCGGTGACGGACAGAGCCTCGAACGGCCGTTCGGTCATGCCGATCCGGCTTCGCTGATGTCGTGGGCGGGCGCGACCGCGAGTTGGCCCAATCGCACCGACTCCGGCGGCAGCCGCGGGCTCGACGACTACCTGACCCGCGACTTCTCCCACAACATCGGTGCCGAGATCATGGGCAGCAACAAGTTCAGCCCGTACCGCGGACCCTGGGAGGACCACAGCTGGCTCGGCTGGTGGGGCGACGAGCCGCCGTTCCACACGCCGGTGTTCGTCCTGACCCATCACCTGCGACCGTCATTCACCCTGTCGGATACGACGTTCCACTTCGTCGACGACGACCCGGCGGCGGCCCTCGACAAAGCGAAGGCGGCCGCCGACGGCAAGGATGTGCGGCTCGGCGGCGGCGCGACCACCGTGCGGGAATTCCTCGACGCCGGTCTGGTCGACACCTTGCACGTGGCGGTGTCCGAGGAGGTCGAGCTCGGGTCCGGGGTGCGACTCTGGGAGTCACCCGACGAGCTGCTCGATCGCTATCACTGCGACGTCGTGCCGAGTCCTGGCGGTGCGGTCACGCATCACCTGTTCTGGCGGCGGTGACATAACGCAGGTGGGTGGCGCGGCGACCGGGGACGACCGTCGGGTCCGCGAGGAGCCGGTGGCCGTTCGCGAGCGGGCCGAAGTAGCGGATCCCCTCGCCGAAGAGCACCGGCACGAGGCTGACGCAGATCTCGTCGACCAGATCGAGGTCGAGAGCCTGTTGGATGATCGTCGGGCTGGCGATGATCACATCGCCGGCACCCGCGATCTCTCGTGCACGTGAGACGGCGGCGGCGACGTTGTCGACGAAGGTGGTGTTCGGCCACCGTGCCGTGGCGTCCTCCGGCGGATGATGAGTGACGACGACGACCGGGACCCCGACCGGATGATGGTCGCCCCAGCCATCGGTGATGTCGAAGAGGTGTCGACCCGACACGAGCGCGCCGGCGTTGCCGGTCAACTCGCCGAGGACGTCCGCGTCGGCATCGTCGACGTGGAACCCGATGTCCTCATTGGCGCTGGGCACCGCCGTCTCGCCGGCGTCGTACCAGGCGAACAGCTCGCCCGGATCGTCGTTCGGGTCGGCGATGAAGCCGTCGAGCGACATCGTCATGTGCGTGATGACTTTTCCCATGGTCGAGCCTCCTCGATCGCGCCGGTCAACAGTTGTGACCAGGCGCGACCGAGGAACTCATCGGAGTGGGCGAGAAACGTTCGACGGTGAGGCTCTACAGCCGACCGACCACGTAGTGGGCGGCATCCAGTGGCATGCCGTTGACGGTGTACAGCACGTGCAGCGCGTTGGGCTGTCCCACCGGTGCGCCGTTGCAGATGGTGTCGCCGGGGATGCAGTACCGGACCGTCTTGGGCTCATAGGGGGCACCGACGCGAATCCGCGGTGCACCGATGTCGCTGATGAACCGGTCCGAAGGCGGTGCGAAGAGCACCACCGCCGCGACATGGCTCGCCACCTTGGCGGGCAGCGGGGCGGGCACCTGTGACTCGTACTGACGGTAGCGATCGGCGATCGTGATCTTGCCGCTCGTCGCGTAACCGGCGACCACGGCTCCCTGCGAATATCCGCCGAGGACGATCCGGGTTCGCGGGCAGGTGGCGGCGATGGTCTTCACTTCGTTCTGGGCTTCCTTTACGCCGTCCACCACGGTCTTGACGAACTTCGGACGATTGTTGAAATCGCTGCTCGCGGGGTATTTCACACCCTGGGCGGCCACCGACTTGCCCGGCAGTTGCGACCGGAGCGCCCCGACGAACGACTGACCGGTCAATCCGATCGGTGGCGCCGGTTCGGCCGTGCCGCGGGCAAAGACGACCGCGACGTCGGAGCAGGTGGCGGCCGATGCCTTAGGAGCGTTCATCACCACCCCGCCGGCAACAGCCGCGAACAAACAGAGAAACGACACGGTCAATCGGGCGCCGACGCTGGACAGAGCACTGGTTGAACTGTGGGATTCAAGGTTCATGCACATTGTTCGGACGTGGATGGCGTTCGGATGGGTCGGATGTCCACCTGTTTTCCGGGAGTTGTTCGGGCCGGTTGACTCGAATGGCGGCCGCGATACTGCGCGGGCGCGGCGGTCACGGCTTTCGGTCGAGGAGATCGTCACTCGACCGTGGGGGAGTGCCCAGTAGACCGCGGAGGGTCAGGCGCTCACCGCAGCAGCCGATTTGCGTGCCGCAGCGTAGGTGCGAGCAGCCTCGGCCGGTGAGTCGACCTGAGGTGGCGAACCGGTCAGTGGTTGCCGCGCCGACTCACGCAGGAACACCACCGCGACGAGCCCCACCAGCCCGCTCGCGATGAGGTAGAAGCCCGGTACCAGATGGTTTCCGGTGGCGCTGACCAGTGCCGAGGCGACCAGTGGCGTGGTGCCGCCGAACGCGGACACCGCGATGTTGAAGCCGATCGACAGCGCTCCGTAGCGCACCGTCGTCGGGAAGAGCGCGGGCAGCGTCGAGGCGGTCGGCGCGGCGAAACACGCCAGAATCGCACCGAATACGACGCATGCGACGATCGGCGCCCAGAGTGTGTCCATTCCGAACAGGACGAAACATGGTACTGCGACGATGATCTGGAGGACGGCGCCGAAGGCGAAGACGGGTCGTCGTCCGATGTAGTCGGTGAGGCGGCCCAGCATCACGATCAGCGCCACCACCACGAGCATCGAAAGCAACACCAGCAGATCGGAACTGAGTTGGCTGCGCCCGACGACGTCGGTGAAGTAGGTCGGCAGGTATGCGGTGATCATGTAGTTGGTGACGTTGTAGAGGATCACCAGTCCGATGCAGACCAGCAGCGGTCGCCAGAACCGCACGAAGATGGCGCCGATCTCACGGCTGGCGCTCTCGGCCCTCTTGACCTGGGCGTCGTGCTCGTCGAGTTGTTTCCGGAAGGCCGGTGTGTCCTCCAGGCGCAGACGTAGATACAGCCCGATCAAACCCATCGGGCCGGCGATGAAGAACGGGATGCGCCAGCCCCACGAGGTCATCGTGTCGTCGCCGAGCCAAGCGTTGAGGACGGTGACGAGGAATGAACCGAGCGAATACCCGATGAACGTCCCGAAATCGAGCCAGCTGCCCAGAAATCCACGGCGGCGATCCGGCGAGTACTCGGCGATGAATGTGGTGGCCCCGCCATACTCGCCGCCGGTGGAAAAGCCCTGCACCATGCGAGCCGCGAGCAGCAGAATCGGCGCCCAGATGCCGATCGAGGCATAGGACGGGATGAGGCCGACGGCGAAGGTGCCGGCAGCCATCATGATCATCGTGACCGCCAGGACTTTCTGCCGGCCCACCCGGTCGCCGAGCGGGCCGAAGAAGAACCCGCCGAGCGGCCGCACGATGAAGGCTGCCGCGAACGTCGCGAAGGTGGCCAGCAATTGGGCGCTCGACGAAGCGTCGGGGTAGAAGACCTTTCCGAGGGTGGCGGCGAGATAGCCGTACACGCCGAAATCGAACCACTCCATCGTGTTGCCCAGTGCGGCTGCGGCAATGGCTCGCTTGAGCATCGGCTGGTCCACGACGGTGATGGACTCTTCGGTCAGTGGCGGTTTCCGGCGGATCAACGCGCCCAGCGAGCGCAGATGACGTTCCACCACGTGAGCGTGCGCCCACTGAATAGGTGAGGTCCTGCCGTCGGCAACTCCGGATTCGGACATCTTTCCAGGGTAGGCAGTCGACGTGGTCGGCGGTGAAACTTCAAGCGTCTCCGGCAGTTTGGGTGGTTTGTCCAAATTGTTCGAGTTCAACCTCCGCTGTGGTGCTACATTCTGTCAATGTCGAGTCGACAGAAAGGCGCATGAGCCGCCGTACGCTCACTGTTCTGATCGATGGGCTGCTCATCGACGATGGCGCGATGGTCCCTCCGCGGATCGGCTCGATCGTCGCTGTGGTGCTCGAGTTCACAGAGACATTCGAACCATCGCGCGAGGCGATGACGGTTGACGGTGTTCTCGACCTGCACCCCACCCCTAGTTTTGAGAGGGCCCGTGATTCGTCGGGTGAGCACCGGTACTGGACCGGTGACCTCTACGGCGACGGTTGGCGGGCGTCCTGGCGCGGCGATCGCCCACGCAGCGGGCCAGTCACCCTGACCGGCCGTCTGTGTCACTGGTACCGGCTGTCCTACAACCCCGACAGCGTGGTCCGGGGCCGGGTCGCCCGGATGCAGGTGGTGTCGATCCCATACCACGCCCCAGCCGGCGACCGGTGGGAGCTGATGCCGGGAGAACCCCACCGATATCGAGACGTCGAGGTGGCACCGCGACGGTTCGACAAACAAGCGCTGCTCTTCGGATCTCCGGAGGTCGACGTCATCATTCACGGGGAGATCGGCCTCCTTGTCGAACTCGACCTCGATGTGCAGGAGCGCTGAGCCGCGAAAGGCCCGCAGCCAACCATTCCGCTCCTGGCGAAATATCCCCGGGAACAAACATTCCGCCACCAGGGTTGAGTCGGTCAGACTGAACTTTGGAGGATGAATGTCACAGACATATTCAGTGCCCGTTCTGTTCGTTCCGGACCTCGTCGTCCTGCCGGGCATGGTGGTTCCGATTCCACTCGACGACGCCGCCCAGGCGACCGTGGACGCGGCCCGGGCCAGCGAATCCGGCAAGCTCCTGGTCGCGCCGCGACTCGACGACCGGTATCCCAGCTACGGCGTGATCGCGTCGATCGTGCAGGTCGGGCGCATGCCCGGCGGGCAGACCGCCGCGGTGGTGAAGGGTGAGTCCCGGGCCCAGATCGGCACCGGTGCGCCCGGCCACGGCAACGCGCTGTGGGTCGAGGTCACCGAGATCGACGACCCCGAGATCACCGACGACGTGAAGGCGCTGGCGGCCGAGTACAAGACGCTCGTGCTGGCGATGCTGCAGCGCCGGGAGGCGTGGCAGATCATCGACGGCGTCAACAAGATGTCGGACCCGTCCGCACTGGCGGACACCTCGGGCTACTCGTCGTGGCTGACCGACATCCAGAAGCGTCAGCTGCTGGAGACCCCCGACATCGCCGAGCGACTCACGCTGCTCATCGACTGGACCGGCGAGCACATCGCTGAGACCGAGGTCAGCGACAAGATCGCGGACGACGTCCGCAACGGTATGGAGAAGCAGCAGAAGGAATTCCTGCTGCGCCAGCAACTCGCCGCCATCCGCAAGGAACTCGGTGAGGACGAGCCCGAAGGTGCCGACGACTATCGCGGTCGCGTCGAGGCCGCCGACCTTCCCGAGAACGTGCGCGAAGCCGCACTGCGCGAGGTCGGCAAGCTCGAACGCGCCAGCGATCAGTCACCGGAGACCGGTTGGATTCGTACCTGGCTCGACACCGTGCTCGACCTCCCGTGGAGCGAGCGGACCGAGGACTCGACGGACATCAAGGGTGCCCGCGAGATCCTCGACGCCGATCACCACGGTCTGGTCGACGTGAAGGATCGCATCGTCGAATACCTGGCCGTCCGAGCTCGTCGCGCGGAACGTGGCCTGCAGGTCGTCGGCGGGCGCGGGTCGGGTGCCGTGATGGTGCTGGCCGGCCCTCCCGGCGTCGGCAAGACGTCGCTGGGTGAATCGGTCGCCCGCGCTCTCGGTCGCAAGTTCGTCCGCGTCGCCCTCGGTGGCGTGCGCGACGAGGCGGAGATCCGCGGTCACCGGCGCACCTACGTCGGCGCCCTTCCCGGCCGGATCGTGCGGGCCATCGGCGAGGCCGGATCGATGAATCCGGTTGTGCTGCTGGACGAGATCGACAAGGTCGGCTCGGACTACCGGGGCGATCCCGCGGCGGCTCTGCTCGAGGTCCTCGACCCCGCTCAGAACCACACCTTCCGCGATCACTATCTCGATCTGGATCTCGACCTCTCCGACGTCCTGTTCCTGGCCACCGCAAACGTGGTCGAGAACATCCCGTCGGCGCTGCTGGACCGGATGGAATTGGTGACCATCGACGGCTACACCGAAGACGACAAGGTCGCGATAGCCCGCGACTTCCTGCTCCCGAGGCAGGCCGAGCGTGCAGCCCTGACCGATGCCGAGGTGGCCGTCGCCGACGACGCACTGCGCGAGATCGCCGCGAACTACACCCGGGAACCCGGTGTGCGACAGTTCGAACGGCTGCTCGCCAAGTTGCTCCGCAAGGCTGCGACCAACCTGGAATCCGGCAAGGCGCAGGCGCCGATCGAGATCGGGGAGTCCGACCTCAAGGAGTACATCGGTCGAGCGCGCTTCACTCCCGAATCGGAGGAGCGCACGGCGGTGCCGGGTGTGGCCACCGGTCTGGCAGTCACCGGCATGGGCGGCGACGTCCTGTTCATCGAGGTCAACGGCACCGACGGTGAGGCGGGTCTCAAGCTGACCGGTCAACTGGGCGATGTGATGAAAGAGTCGGCACAGATCGCACTTTCGTACGTGCGAGCACACGCCGAGCAACTCGGTGTCGACCCGGCAGCGCTCGACAAAACCATCCACGTGCACGTGCCCGCGGGTGCGGTGCCCAAGGACGGTCCGAGCGCCGGCGTCACGATGGTGACGGCGCTGGTGTCGATGGCGACGGGCCGCAAGGTCCGTGCCGAGGTGGGCATGACCGGCGAGGTCACGCTGAACGGACGGGTGCTGCCGATCGGCGGTGTAAAGCAGAAACTGCTTGCCGCACAACGCAATGGACTGCGGACCGTCTTCATCCCGCAGCGCAACGAGCCCGACCTCGACGACGTCCCGGCCGAGGTCCTCGAGGCGCTCGAGGTGAAGCCGATGGTCGATGTCGCCGACATCATCACGCAGGCGCTCGAACCGGTCGAGGAATTGGCGGTCTCGGCCGCCTGACGGTCGCGTGCCCGCCGACCGATCGGAATCCGAATACGACCGCGGCGTGGGCGAGCCGTGACGACAATAATTGTCGCCGCGGTGCGCTCACGCCGCAGTCATATCGCTGACGGACGGCTCAACCTCCGGCGAACCCGAAGATCCGTGCGATCGCGGCGCGGATCATCGGGCGGTGGAAATTGGTTGTCGCAACGAGCGTCTGCTGTTGGATCAGCCCTTCGACCAGGGCCACGATGAGTTCGGCCGTTCGTGCCGGGCTTTTCGGCGCCTTCGATCGCACAAACGGTTCGGTGAACGCGACAAAGGCGGTGCGATTGGTCGTCACCTGTTCGCGCAGGACGTCGTCGAACTGGGACTCGACGAGGAGCGCATGGCGGGCGGCGACGAGACCCGTCTCCGCCGACATCGCTGTGACGAAATCGGTGGTGCAGTCGAGGACGAGATCGGTGGACGGAACGTCGGTCTCCAGGATCGGCCCGAAAGTACGGATGGCGATCGCGTACATCTGCTCGTACGCCTCGGTCAGCGCCAACGCCTCGAGTCTGGCCCGGGTCGGCGCGTAGTAGTTCACCGAACCCAGCGGCAGTCCGGCCGCCTCGTCCACCGAGCGATGGGTGAGGGCACGGAGTCCTCCGGTCGAGATGACCTCGAGTGCGGCCTCGCCGAAAAGTTTGCGCCGGTCAGCCATCAACGAGATCCGTGGTCACGCCGCCTCCATCATTTCCCAGGTCACGCCCGCAATCGCCGGGGCGTGAGCGTGCGCCCGGCCGCATGAGTGTATTCGGTGCCGTACCAAACCATGGGGTACGGGCAGGGAGATCCTCCCCACATTGAGTCCACCTCGCTCAACTTTCTTGGCCGATCCGGGAACAATCCGCCAGGTGGGTCCGTTGAGAAAATCGAGAGACCTGAGTCATGTAGGCTCAACCCAGGTTGACTCCGGCTTGTTTGTTCAGTAGGACATGAGTCGGATGCACTGAAGTTCGGGTTCCGACGCGGGTCTCGACGAAACATCCGCGGTTCGTGCAGTAAACGGCTCGGGCCCGGCCACGTACTTGGGTGCAACCCATGAACCAGGAGGAGAACACATGTCTCGTGCAGTTGGAATCGACCTCGGCACCACCAACTCGGTGGTCTCCGTGCTCGAAGGCGGCGAAGCCGCTGTCATCGCCAACGCCGAAGGCTCCCGGACGACCCCGTCGGTGGTCGCATTCGCGCGCAACGGCGAGGTGCTGGTCGGGCAGCCGGCGAAGAATCAGGCGGTCACCAACGTTGATCGCACCATCCGTTCGGTCAAACGCCACATGGGCGAGGGTGACTGGACCGTCGGTGTCGACGACAAGCAGTACACCCCCCAGGAGATCAGCGCGCGCACGCTCATGAAGCTGAAGCGCGACGCCGAGTCCTACCTCGGCGAGGACGTCACCGACGCGGTGATCACCGTCCCCGCCTACTTCAACGACTCGCAGCGTCAGGCCACCAAGGAAGCCGGCCAGATCGCCGGCCTCAACGTGCTGCGCATCGTCAACGAGCCGACCGCTGCCGCACTGGCCTACGGTCTCGACAAGGGCGAGAAGGAACAGACCATCCTCGTCTTCGACCTCGGTGGCGGCACGTTCGACGTCTCGCTGCTGGAGATCGGCGACGGTGTGGTCGAGGTCCGTGCGACCTCGGGCGACAACCTCCTCGGTGGCGACGACTGGGATCAGCGCATCGTCGACTGGCTCGTCGACAAGTTCAAGAGCCAGAACGGCATCGACCTGACCAAGGACAAGATGGCCATGCAGCGGCTGCGTGAGGCCGCCGAGAAGGCCAAGATCGAACTGTCTGCTTCGCAGAGCACGTCGATCAACCTGCCGTACATCACCGTCGACGCCGAGAAGAACCCGCTGTTCCTCGACGAGCAGTTGAGCCGCAGCGAGTTCCAGAAGATCACCTCGGACCTGCTGGAGCGGACCCGGTCGCCTTTCCAGGCCGTCATCAAGGACGCCGGCATCGCCGTCGGCGACATCGATCACGTTGTCCTGGTGGGCGGCTCGACCCGTATGCCTGCCGTGACCGAGCTGGTCAAGGAGCTCACCGGTGGTCAGGAGCCCAACAAGGGCGTCAACCCCGATGAGGTCGTCGCGGTCGGCGCGGCCCTGCAGGCCGGCGTGCTGCGCGGCGAGGTCAAGGACGTGCTGCTGCTCGACGTGACCCCGCTGAGCCTCGGCATCGAGACCAAGGGCGGCGTGATGCACAAGCTGATCGAGCGCAACACCACCATCCCGACCAAGAGGTCGGAGACCTACACGACGGCAGAGGACAATCAGCCGTCCGTGCAGATCCAGGTCTATCAGGGTGAGCGCGAGATCGCCTCGCACAACAAGCTGCTCGGTTCGTTCGAGCTCGGTGGTATCGCCCCGGCACCGCAGGGTGTCCCGCAGATCGAGGTGACCTTCGACATCGACGCCAACGGCATCGTGCACGTCACCGCGAAGGACAAGGGCACCGGCAAGGAGAACAGCATCCGCATCCAGGAGGGCTCGGGCCTGAGCAAGGACGAGATCGACCGGATGATCAAGGATGCCGAGGCGCACGCCGACGAGGACCGGACGCGTCGCGAGGAGGCGGAAACCCGCAACCAGGCCGAGTCGCTGGTCAACCAGACCGAGAAATTCCTCAAGGAGAATGAGGACAAGGTCCCCGGCGAGGTGAAGGACAAGGTCGAGGCGGCCATCGCGGAGGCGAACGAGTCCCTCAAGGGCACCGACCTCGCAGCGATCAAGTCGGCCGTCGAGAAGCTCTCGGCCGAGTCCCAGGAGATGGGACAGGCGATCTATGCCGCCTCGGCTGCGGAGTCGCCCAACGGTGAGGCAGCCGAAGGTGAGGCCGCCGGCGGCGACAACGACGTCGTGGACGCCGAGGTTGTCGACGAGCCGTCGAACTCCGGGGACAACAAATGACCGCTGGCGAGCCGGCAGGCACGTATCCGGGTGCCGGGAGCGGAGCGAGCGGGCCCAATGGACCCGACGAGCCGGTCACGGTGTCCGACCGTCGACGCATCGACCCCGAGACGGGCGAGGTGCGCGACGCGGCGGGCGCCGGACCGGGCCCGGCGGACGCCGAGCCGGCAGCAGACGAGCAATCCGACCAGTCAGCGGAAACCGACGCGGACGCGGCGGCCGATCAGGTCGATGCGCGTATCGCCGAGTTGACCACCGATCTGCAGCGTGAACGCGCGCAGTTCGCCAACTTCCGGCGACGTGCCGCAGACGAGAAGCAGGGATCGGTCGCCTACGGCAAGCAGGTGCTGATCGAGAAGCTGCTCCCGATCCTCGACGATCTCGACCGCGCCCGTGCGCACGGCGACCTCGAAGACGGACCCATGCGGACCATGGCCGACAAGCTCAGCGCTGCGCTGGGTGCCGAAGGGCTGATCAAGTTCGGAGAGTCCGGCGACGCGTTCGATCCGGAACTCCACGAGGCGGTCCAGCACGAGGGCGAGGGTGCCCATCCGGTCATCGGTTCGGTGTATCGCGGTGGGTACCGTCTCGGCGAGCGGGTGATCCGCACCGCGATGGTGACGGTCACCGATCCGGTCGACGGGACCCCCGACGGCAGCACGGGCGGAGCAGTGCCGGAAAACGAAGAAACTGGTGCACAATAAGGCAACCGTCCTCGCTCCCTGAGGTGCGAGGAGCGTAGCGACGAGCCACGAAGGGGCGGCTGCGGCAGGCCCCTTCGTGGCTCGCTTCGCTCGCACCTCAGGGAACGGAGAGGCGGCCCCTCGCACCTCGGGGAGCGGAGCGACAGCGAAGACAACTACATCCAGACAACTGAGACAACGAAGGAGGTGACGTCTGGTGGCTCCACAGCGTGAGTGGTTGGAACACGACTTCTACAAGGACCTGGGCGTTGCTTCTGACGCTTCGGCTGAAGAGATCAAGAAGGCCTACCGCAAGCTCGCACGCGAGCTGCACCCGGATGCGAACCCGGGTGACACGGCGGCCGAGGAGCGCTTCAAGCGGGTGTCCGAAGCCCACAGCGTGCTGTCCGACGCCGAGAAGCGCAAAGAGTACGACGAGACCCGCGCGATGTTCGCCGGTGGGCGATTCCGTGGCGGCGGCAACGGCTTTCCCGGCGGCTTCCCGGGCGGCGGCACAACCTATACGACGACGACGGGTGGCGCCGACTTCAACATCGGCGACCTGTTCGGCAACGGCGGCGGTACGGCCGACTCGGCAGGCGGATTCGGCGACCTCTTCGAGGGACTGTTCAATCGCGGGCCGCGGTCGTCGACGGCGACGCGTCCCAAGCGTGGCAACGACCTCGAGACCGAGACCACGCTGACCTTCAAGGATGCCGCGCAGGGCACCACGGTCCCGCTCCGGGTGACCAGCCCGGCGCCGTGCACCACGTGTCACGGCAGCGGGGCAAAGCCCGGCACGAGCCCACGAGTCTGCCCGAACTGCAACGGTTCCGGATTCGTCAGCCGTAATCAGGGAGCGTTCGGATTCAGCGAACCCTGCCAGGATTGCCAGGGCACCGGATCACGTATCGACGACCCCTGCACCGACTGCGACGGCTCCGGCGTGAGGGTTCGTGCGCGGACCATCAACGTCCGCATTCCCGCGGGCGTGGAAGACGGACAGCGTATTCGGCTCGCGGGCCAAGGCGAGGCGGGTCCTCGCGGCGCGCCGTCGGGAGACCTGTACGTCGTCGTCCATGTACGTTCGGACAAGGTCTTCACCCGAAGCGGTAATGACCTCAAGGTCCAACTGCCCGTGAGCATCTCGGAGCTGGTCCTGGGCGCCACGGTGTCCGTGCCGACACTCGACGGGACGGTCGGGGTGAAGATCCCGGCCAACACGACCGACGGCCGCACACTCCGCGTCCGTGGTCGAGGCGTGCCGAAGCGTTCCGGTGGGGCAGGCGATCTCCTGGTCACCGTGAAGGTCGCGGTGCCACCCAAGCTCGACGACGCGGCGGCCGAGGCCATGCGTCGCTACGCCGAGGCCGAGAAGGCCGGCGGCTTCGATCCGCGCGCCGGGTGGGGGCGATGATGATGGCCGGCAAGTTCGAGAGTGAGGGCGGCGCGACCTTCATGATCTCGGTTGCCGCCGAACTCGCCGGCATGCACGCTCAGACGTTGCGCACCTACGACCGGCTCGGTCTCGTCACACCCCAGCGCACCAGCGGCGGCGGGCGGCGGTACTCGGCGCGCGACGTCGACTTGCTCCGCGAGATCCAACGGCTCTCCCAGGAGGAGGGCGTCAACCTCGCAGGAATCAAGCGGATCATCGATCTGAGCAATCAGGTCGACGCTCTGCAACAGCGGGTGCGCGAACTCCAGACCGAGGTGGACAACATTCCGCACCGCCGCAGCGGCGAGCTCGTGCCGGTCCCGCGCACCAGCGCACTGGTGGTATGGCAGCCGCGTCGCAAGCGCAAAGCCGACTGATCGCCGTCGGGAACCACCCGCTACCCTGACTCCCGACAACGTCGCCGGAGACAGGACAGGACCATGGCCGAGACGCAGAGCACCCGCACCCAGGGCAGCTCGATCTCGGCCGGCTCGGTGCTCGGCATCTCCGTCATCGAAGACCAGATCGTCTCGGTCGTGCGCGGTGCCGACGGCGAGATCGTCGCGAGCAATCTGGTCGATCTCTCCGACCCTTCGGCGCAGAGCGCGCAGACCGCCATCCATGAGCTGGTCGACTCCGTGCCGTACGACATCGACCGGATCGGCATCGCGTGTGCGCGACCGGCCACCCAGAGCTATCTGCAGGCGAACCTCTCGCCCGGGACGTCACGTCCGGGTTGGTACGAGAAGGTCGCGGTCACCGACATGCCCGCCGCGCTCGCCGAGGTTGCGCGGGGCGCAGCCGGCGTCCGCGGCATCATCGCCGTCGTCGATCTGGATCGGACCGCCGTCCCGTCGCCGGGCTCGTCCGTGGTGACGCTGGACTCGGCGACCGGCGAGGTGCTCGGGACCGCGGAGTTCGCCTACGGTTCGCCAGGACCCGTGACCGATCCGGCACACGCCACCTCGGTCGCAGAGGCCGTGATCGCGGCGCCCGGCGGATCGTCGGTGACGTCGGTGCTGTGCACCGGACCGGGCGCCGACGTGCCCGGTGCGGTAGCTGCATTGGGTTACGCATTGGCTCGCCCGGTGGCCGCTGCCGACCAGCCGGCCTTGTCCTCCGCGGTGGGCGCTGCGATCCTGGCGTTGCGGCCCGGAGCGGTGCCGCGCGGTTCGTCGAATCGCCGTTGGTGGCTGATCGGCGCAGCGATGGCCGGTGCCCTGGTGCTCGGTGCGATCGCAGCGTCGGCGGTCTTCGCGGGCGTCGACGCAACCGAGGAGAAGGCGCCGACCACGACGACGGTGACTGCTGCGCCCTCGACCATCACCGTCACCTCGACGGCGCAGCCGACCACGGAGACCCAGACCGCCGTCGAGACCTCGACGGTGACCCGGGATCGGGAGACGGTCACCAAAACGACCACCGAGACGGAGTCGGCGTCGGACCCGGCCACGGTCACCGAGACGGAGACCGAGACCGAGACCACGACCGAGACCAGGTTCGGCGGTGGTGGCGAGGCCTCCGCGAACAAGTGGGCGCCACGGGCTTCGAAGCACACGAAGGACAAGCCCAGCCGGTGAACGGACCCGGGTCGGCGGCGCGGATGACCGCGCTCAGGTCACCGGATCGTGTTGAATCCGGCTCGCCGGGACGCCCGCGATCAGCAGCCGCCGCCGCGTCGCCTCGATCATCTGGGCTGAACCCGCGATGAGGACCTGACGGTCATCCCAGGGACCGGTCTGGGCCACCGCATCTCCCAGCGTGCCGATGATGTGCTCGATGCCGAGGGCTTCCGGCGTCGCCGTCGAGGTGATCCACCACGGGTCGCTGGTCTCCTCCGACACGGCGGTGACGGTCAGCCACGGATTGGTGCCGGCGATGCGGCGCAGCACGGCAAGGTCGTAGTGCTCACCGGGATGACGCATCCCGTAGAAGATGTGCGTCGGCGGCGAGTCCGCTCGCTTCGACATCTCGATGAGCAGCGCCCGCAGCGGCGCGAGACCGGTGCCGCCCGCCACCATGAGCACCTTTTGATCACGCTCGACATGTAAAGTTCCGTGGCCTTGCGCGAAATACCAGGTGTCACCGCTCCGGGTCTCCCCGACGATCGCAGAACTGACCGTTCCACCGGCCACCGCGCGCACATGGAATTCCAGTTCACCGGCGGGGTTCGGCGGAATGGCAGGGGACAGGTTCCGCCACATCCGAGGTCGCTGCGGGATCTGCACCTCCAGGTACTGCCCGACGACGAAGCGCAACGGTGCCTTGGTGATCAGGCGAACCACCGCCAGGTCACGGGTGATCCGGAACTTCTCCACCACCTCGGCCGACCACAACGCGGGATGCGGGGCCGTCTCGGCCGCACCACGCATGACACCCGTGGTCAGCATCATCGCCTGCGTCACGGTCTGCGCGGATTCGTCGTCCCAGTAGTCGCCGAGCACCGATGCGAACTCGGCGATCAAAGCCTGATAGATGATGCCGTAATGCTCGGGCCGCACGCCGAACTTGCGATGGTCCCGACCGAGTTGTGCAAGGAACTCGATCAGTTCGTCGTGTCCGTCCTCGCGTGGCACCACGTCGAGGACGTGGTCGATGACGTGATAGAACGCATCCCGCTGTCCCGCCATCACCGCAGGAAAGAGCTCGCGGAGGTCGGGATCGATGGCAAACATCCTGGTGTAGACGTTTGCGGAGAATCGATCGGGATCGCGCCCGATCACCGTGCGTAGGTGATGGAGCGTATGCCGTGAGTGGCTGGGCACGTCGTGGGGTCACCTCCCTGTACCGGTACCGCGGATTTTCCCGCCCAAGACTAATCACCCTAGCGGTCGTTCGACGAGGACTGATGATCCATCATTCGATGTCGGGTTCGCGCAGTGTGTGGCAGGCTCAGTGATGTGAGCTCGCTCGATGGCGTGGTGCCGGGCATAGTCGATGCCCATCTGCACCAGTGGAATCCGCGGAGCACGCCCTGGGCGGCCAATCGACTGTCGCGGCTCTACAGTTTCCTTCCCGCCTTCGGTGATCGTATTTTTCCGATGGTGGTGTCGCAGGCCGACCGCGAGTACGTGCTCACACCGAGCACCGTGGCCCGGGTGTACGAACCCCTGCAGTATCTGGCCGATGCGGCGGCCGTCCGCACCGTCGCCGGGGTCCGGGTCGAGACGGTTGTGCACATGGAGTCGCATTGGCGCCGCGACGGCACCGTTGGCCGGACCGACACTCCGGCGGGGCGTTCGGCCGTGGAGGAGACCCGGTACGTCACCAAGCTCCCGTTCGGGGTCGGCCAGTCGCCCGAGTTGGGCGCCATCGTGGCGCACGCCGATCCGCGCGCCGAGATGTTCGCGGAATTGCTCGACGAGCACGCGGCGCTCACCGACCGCCTGCGTGGGGTCCGCTGGATCACCACCCGGCACCCCGATCCACGGATCCGTAACGGCGCTGACGCTGACGGGATTCTCGCCTCGACGTCGTTCCTCCGCGGATTCGCCGAGGTCGCCGAACGTGGCCTCGTGTTCGACGCGTTTGTCTATTCGCACCAGCTGTACGACGTGGTGACGCTCGCGCGGGAGTATCCGGAGGCGACCATCGTGGTCGACCATCTCGGGACGCCGGTCGGGGTGTTCGGTCCGGTCGGTGCGCGGACCGGCGCGACCGCCGGCGCCCGAGCCGACATCCTGCGCCTGTGGCGGGAGCGGATGACCACGCTGGCAGCGTGTCCCAACGTGGTGGTCAAGCTGTCCGGTCTCGGGCTGCCGGTCCTGGGCTACGGCCGGGAGCGGTGGGGCAACATCGGGAGCCGCGGCACCCTCGCGGAGATGGTCGGCCCCCTGGTCGAACACGTCTTCGGACATTTCGGCCCCGACCGGTTGATCTTCGGCTCAAACTTCCCGATCGACAAGCCCAACACCGCACTCGACATGGTGATCGGTGCACTCATCGATCTGCTCGAGCCCCAGGGCGGGGACTACGTGTTGCGGAAGGTCTTCCGTGACAACGCGATGCGGGTCTACGGGATCGACCAGGGCCCGCCGATTTTGTAGCATAAACCCGCGGTACCCGCGGATTTCTACTACAAAGTTCGACGCCACGGCCAGCGCCGCTGCGGGGCTCCGGCCGGCACCGGGATATCTCGCAGCGCTCGTTTCACGATGTCGGTGAACTCGCTGCACGACTCGTACCGCTTGCAAGGGTCCTTCGCCAGCGCCTTGGTGAACACCGAGTTGAGCGCCGAGGGCAGCCAGGGGCGAGCTCTGGTCAGCGGTGGGACCGGATCGTGCAGGTGAGCGTGAGTGATGGCAAAAGCCGTCGCTCGCTGGAAGGGTGGATCGCCGGTCAGTAGTTCGAACAGGCTGGCGGCCAACGCGTATTGATCTGTCGCCGGTGAGAGACGTTGAGCGGTGAGTAATTCCGGCGAGGCATAGGCGATCGATCCTTGGACTCGGCCGTTACGCGCAAGCGGCCGGGCGTCGTCGAGCAACTGGGCGATACCGAAATCCGTGAGGACCGCATGGACATCGTCGGAAGGTGCTGAAACCATGATGTTGGCGGGCTTGACATCTCGGTGCAGAACCTCGCGGGCGTGGGCGAAATCGAGTGCCTCGGCGATCTGCGCGCCGATCTTCGCGATCGTCGTGATGTCGGGCTCGGCGGGGCGATGGGCGATCAGATCGCCGGCCGACACCCCGCCGATGTACTCCATCGCCATCCACAGAACACCTGGGGCAGTGTGCTTGTCGTCCACCGGGAGCGGATCCATCTCCCCGCGTGCGTACATCTTGACGATGTGGGCGTGCTGCAGCCGAGATGCGATGGTGAACTCGCGGTCGAACCGTTCGCGAACCCGTTGCCGGTCGTTGGGCCCGGTGTGAAGCACCTTGAGTGCGACCGGATCGGTGTCACCATCGCGGTGTGCACGGTATACCTCGGCGCTGCTGCCGCTGCCGAGGAGCGCATCGATGGTGTAGCCGGCCACCAAGTCGCCGGCCCCCAGCACCGTAAAGTCGCTCACCCAGCTCATTCTGCCGCGTCGTCGGACCTATGGTTGACACATGACCCGAATGACCGAGCCCGCCTCGTCCGGTCCAGGCGCCCGAACGGTTGCCACGGACTCCCTCGTCGCCGCGCTGCCGATCGGCATGGTGGTCACCGACCTCGACATCCTCGCTGCATATCGGCAGGATCGTGCGCAGGATCCGCAGGCCGGGACGCCGATGGCACTGATCCGCCCGACGACCACCGAGCAGGTGCAGATCGCGGTGCGCTGGTGTGGTGAGCACGGCATCCCGCTCATCACCCGGGGGGCCGGGACCAGTTTGTCCGGCGGTTCGACAGCGGTCGACGGGGCGGTGATGATCTCGACGGAGAAGATGCGCGAGCTTGCCATCGACACGGCGACGCGGACCGCGGTGGTACAGCCGGGACTGTTCAACTCGGAGGTGAAGGCGGCTGCCGCGGCCAACGGTCTCTGGTATCCGCCGGACCCGTCGTCGTTCGAGATCTGCTCGATCGGCGGGAACGTCGCCACCAATGCCGGTGGTCTGTGCTGTGTGAAATACGGCGTGACCACCGACTACGTGCTCGGCCTCGAGGTGGTGCTCGCCGATGGTCGCGCGGTGCGGCTCGGCGGCATGCAGCTGAAGGACTCCGCCGGACTGTCACTGACCAAACTGTTCGTCGGCAGCGAAGGGCTGCTCGGCATCATCACCGAGGTCACCCTGCGCCTGCTGCCGCCGCAGGCGCCGGCCTCCACCGTCGTGGGAACCTTCGCGTCGGTCCACGAGGCCAGCCAGGCAGTCCTGGCGATCACGTCGCAGATCCGGCCGGCGATGCTCGAGTTCATGGACTCGGTCTCCATCAACGCCGTGGAGGACATGCTGCGGATGGGGCTGGACCGGGAGGCCGGCGCGCTTCTGGTGGCCCAGTCGGATGCTCCGGGGCCGGCCGGAGCAGCCGAGGTGGAGATCATCTCGCAGGCGTTCGAAGTTCACGGCGCAAGCGAGGTGTTCGCCACCGAGGACCCGCAGGAGGGCGAGGCCTTCACCGCGGCCCGTCGTGCCGCGATTCCCGCCGTCGAGAAGATCGGGTCGCTTCTGCTCGAGGATGTCGGGGTGCCGCTCCCGCAGTTACCCGCGTTGATCGACGGCGTCGGAACGATCGCCGCCGACAACCGCGTGCTGATCTCGGTGATCGCTCATGCCGGCGACGGCAACACGCATCCGCTGATCGTCTTCGACCCGGCAGACACCGACGAGGCCGCCCGCGCGCAGCAGGCCTTCGGCCAGATCATGGATCTGGCGATCTCCCTCGGTGGCACCATCACGGGCGAACACGGCGTCGGTAGGCTCAAGAAGAACTGGCTACCGGATCAGGTCGGCCCTGACGTCATGGATCTCACCGCGACCATCAAACGTGCGCTCGATCCCCAGGGCCTGTTGAACCCCGGAGTGATGCTGTAGTCGCTCAGGGACAGGTCCCGCTCAGCCATTCCGTTCCCGCTCATCCTGCCGGGTGCGCGGGAACGGAATCGGTGAGCGGGAATCGGGAAGGCTACGCGGACGTCGCGATCAGCCGCGAGTCCGCGATCGCCGCGGTGCGATGGCGAGCGATGAATTGGTAGTCAGGAGTGGTGACCATCTGCCGGAACGCGTTCGGGTTGGGGTAGCGGACCACCAGGATCGAATCCCAGCGCTCGTCGTCGGGACCGATCACGGTGGGTCCACAATCGCCGTGCAGCACCACCTCCGCGCCGGTCTTGTCGAGGTGTGCCGTGGCCGCCTTGGTGTACAGACGGTAGGCCTCGGCGCCGGAGATCGGCTGTGCGGGCGCGAGGTCGTCGGCCTGCGAATAGTCGGCGACATCGCGGAACCGGAGCAGGTTGAGCATGGTGACGGGTTGGTCGGCCGGTAGCTCGGACAGCTGCCCGAACTGGCCCTTGCGTGGGTCGACGGCGCGGCGGTCGGTGGGTGGGAGTTCGGTGCTCATGGGACGCCTCCGTGGGTCGGGTGGTTTCGGTCGGCGTTCCCGCTCACCCATCTCGTTCCCGCGCATCCTGCGGGATGAGCGGGAACGAGATCGGTGAGCGAGAATGGTCGCGGGTCAGTGCCTTTCGAGGATCGCGGACAGGTCGGCGCTGTCCGGCAGCGCGCCGTATTCGAAGTTGCGGTCCTCGCCGAGGCGGGCCGCGATGAATGCGTCGGCAACCGGCGCCGGTGAGAACCGTACGAGCAGAGACGCTTCGAGGGCAAGGGCCATCGACTCCACAACGGAACGGGCGCGCCGTTGCGCGGATGCCGTGTCGATGCGGGAAAGCTCGCCGAGGTGGTCGCGGAGGCCGTCGAGATGGACATCGAGTATCCGGTTCGATCCGCGGGCCAGGGAGACCTCGGCATCGAAGGCGGCCACTGACTCGGGCTCACGGGTCATCGCGCGCAGCACGTCCAGCGCGATCACGTTGCCCGACCCCTCCCAGACGGCCATCACAGGCTGTTCGCGGTACCGCATCGCCAGTGGGAAATCCTCGGTGTAACCGTTGCCGCCCAGGCACTCCAGCGCCTCGTAGGAGTGGTGCGGGCCGCGCTTGCAGATCCAGTACTTGGCGACCGCGGTGGCCAGTCGCCGGAAGGCGCGCTCCTGATCGTTGGCGTCCTCGTCGTGGGCGCGGGCCAGACGGATCGCGGTGACCGTCGCGGCCTCGGATTCCAGCGACAGGTCGGCGAGTACGGCGGCCATCGCAGGCTGATCGGCGAGCGTCGCACCGAACGCGGCGCGGTGGCGGGCATGCCAGACCGCCTCGGCGACGGATTGCCGCATGCCGGATGCACTGCCGAGGACGCAGTCCAGGCGGGTCTGTGCGACCATCTCGATGATGGTGCGCACGCCGCGACCCGGTTCCCCGATCATCACCGCGACGGTGCCGTCGAGCTCGATCTCCGACGACGCGTTCGACTTGTTGCCGAGTTTGTTCTTCAGCCGCTGGATGCGGAAGACGTTGCGGGTGCCGTCCGGAAGTACCCGGGGCAGCAGGAAGCAGGACAGACCTTCTCCTGCCGGGCCTTCGGCCTGTGCCAACACCAGGAACGCATCGGACATCGGGGCCGAACAGAACCACTTGTGTCCCGTGAGCAGATACTCGGCGCCGGGACCGCCGCCTGCCACCGGCTTGGCGACCGTGGTGTTGGCGCGGACATCGGAGCCGCCCTGCTTCTCGGTCATCGACATCCCGAAGATCGCCGACGACTTATCGGCGGAGAGATCGGGGGAGTAGCTGCGGGACAAGGCCTTCGGAACCCACTGCGCGGCGACGTCGGGTTGCAGCTCCAGCGAGGGGATGACCGCGTGGGTCATCGACACCGGGCAGGCGTGACCCGGCTCGATCTGACCGAACATCATGAATCCGGCGGCCCGCACCACATGGGAGCCGGGCTGCGGGTCGGCCCAGCAGCGGGTATGTGAGCCGTGGGCGATCGACGCGGAGATGATCCGGTGATATGCGGGGTGGTATTCGACCTCGTCGATCCGGTTGCCCCATCGGTCGAAGGTGTGCAGTTCCGGCGTGATCGTGTTGGCCAGGTGTGCGTCGTGCTGGAACTGTTCGCTGCCGACCAAGGCGCCGATCTCGCGCAGCTCGTCATCCGCCCAGCCGCCGTCGTGGCGTTGAACAGCCTCGCGGAGAACGGTGTTGAGCTCGTACTCGTTGATGTCCCGACGGGGAGCGGACTGGTTGAGAACCGTGTGTGTGACGTGGGGCTGCGGTGTGGTGTGTGTGTCGAACTGCGTCATCGTATTTCCTTCTCATCTCGTTGGTCGAGTGCCATGGGCTCATGTCGCCGGTCGAGTGCCTTGACCTCATCCCGCTGGTCGAATGCCGTGACTTCATCCCGCGGCTCGAGTGCCTCATGAACCTCACCCCGCTGGTCGAGTAGCCGCGAACGAAGTGAGTGGCGTATCGAGACCACCCGTCAGAGTTCGATCGAGAACCTGCTCGGGTATCTGCAGATTCGTGAAGATCACGGCAACAGCATCTTCGAGGTTGTCGTCGAAATCGGGCCCGGTCGCGGCCTTTTGGACGATGAGCCCGAAGATCGCCGACCAGAACGCTTTTGCCTCCACGCCGATCTCGGCGCGCAGTTGCCAACCGGTCCGGACCAAGGTGCGCATCAGAGCCTCTTCGCCGCGTTCGTGGAGGGTACGCAGCGTATCGCTGATGCCGTCCCGGAGATCTGGGCGGCGCGAGACGAGGAGCATGGCAGTGGTGAAGAGTTCGACGTTTCGGGCCTGTGATCCGAGCAGCGAACTCACCAGGGTGTTGGTGTACTCGCGCACCGTGGTCGCGGACGTGGCGGCGTCCTCCGCGTGGCGGCCGGCGCGCAGGACCGCGGCGCACGCCACCTCGACGAAGAGTTGCTCCTTGGAGCCGAAGTAATACGTGACCTGGTTCGGGTAGGCCCCAGCCCGCTGGCAGATCTGCGCGATGGACGCCGTCTCGCCCTGCTCAACGAACACCTCGGTGGCCGCGGACAGCAATGCGCGACGCGTCGCCTTACCGGCTTCACGCGTTCCGCGTCCGTTTGCGCTGGTCATCGCCACCTCGTCAAGTGTTTGTATGGAAAACAATAAATGACGAGATCGGTGGCGGTCAAGGACGGCTCGGAACCAACTTGCCTAGCAGGCCAGGATCACGGTCGAGACCGGCGAGCCCCGAGGGTTCAGTCGAGTCAGAACTATCCGCCCGGTGGATAGTTCGTATTCGTGAGATCCGGTTCCCCTTTCGGCGAATCGCCCTGACACTGGTGACTCGGACCACAGTCAGTCGAACCGTCGTCGATAAGGACAGATTCGTGTCTCACCAGAGGGCTCACCTCAGTCAGGTCGAAATCGCCACCCCGAACATCGCCACGTCGGCGCGCTGTCATATCGAGCAGTTCGGAGTGCGGGCATGACCGGCCGGACACCGGTAACCGGCGGCGCCATGCCCGGCGTGCACAGTGGCCCGCGGCGGTTTCGTGAGCAGCGCTGGCTGGTCGACGAGACGATCCGAGCGCAGACCATCGAATTCGATCAGCCACGTCTGGCCTACCATCTGGGCCCGGTCGGCGATGAACTCGCGCCGGCGGATATGGCCGTCATCCGTGGCGCGGTGCGCAAGCTCGACGATCACGTCCCGGTCGTCACCGGGGTAGCGCGACGCCGTGAGCGGTTTGCACGGGAGGCCGAGGATGCCGGGCATCCGCAGACGGCCGCGGTGCACTGGTACGCCGCGGCCCAACTGTGGTCGCTGGCCTGCTGGCCGGTATGGACCGACGAGGCGCTGGTTCGTGAGCTCGACGACCACAAGAATGTCGCCTATCTTGCCTGGGGCGCACATTCGGATCACCATGTCGAGCGCGTCGACATCCCTTTCGGCGCCGGCGCGCTCGCGGCCTGGTTTCACCGCCCGGCCGGTGTCGACGGGCCGTTCCCTACCGTGCTGGCCTGTGGCGGCATGGATGCCCCGCGCGAGATCGTCGTATCCCGTGCCGCGGACCCGTGGCTGGCACGAGGATTCGCGGTGCTCGCGGTCGACGGACCCGGCCAGGGGGAGACGGCGATCCGGGGTGTCCACGTCACCCCTACCGCCTGGATCGACGCAGGCCGGGTGCTGGTCGATTGGCTGCGTGCGCGCCCCGAGGTCGACGACGACCGATTGGTCTGTGCCGGCACCAGTTTCGGATCGCACTGGATGACCCAGGTCGCGGCGACCTCGCCGGTGTTCCGTGGCTGTTCGGTTGCTCTGCCTGCCTTTGAACCCGGTCTCCGCACCTTGTTCGAGCAGGCCTCGCCGACCTTCAAGGCCCGGCATATGTGGATGGCCGGGCTCTACGATGACGAGGCCGCATTCGACGACATGGTCGGCGGTTACGATTTGCGCCCGCTGATCAGGGAGATGAACGTTCCGTGGCAAATCATCGGGGGCACGGCCGATGAATTATCGCCCACTGGCTGGGTCGACGAATTAGCCCGAATCTGTCCCGCACACTCTTCGATCACCAGATACGCCGGTGCCCGCCACTCCATGACCGACAGCCCGGCAACCGCGCTGGGCCCGAGCTGGCGCGGGCTGACGATCGACTGGCTGCACGACCGGGCACTCGGCAAGCCCGCCGATAACGAACATCGATTGGTCACCGCCGCAGGCGAAGTCGTCGACCTTCCGCACCCCCGCAGGAGCTGATCGGGGTCACGTCGCAAAACCGGAGTAACGAAGTGAAGGCCCCAAGTCGGCAGGCCGGCGAATCGCAGATTCCGGCAGTTGTCCCGGAGGAAGACATCGTCGAGGTGGCGCTTGGTAGGTCGCGGGGGAAAATCTGACCCTGCCAGACGGCCCGGATATTCGGTTCCATGGAGAGGTCGGGCCCTACCGCGGCGTTGAGCCGGCCGACCACCAGGTGATGGGGCATGAGTACATCGGTGTGGTCGAGGAGGTCGGCAGCGCTGTCGAAACCGAGCCCGACCGCCTCGACACACTGGCGAGACAGAAATCCCTGGTGCGGCGCCTTGGCGCGCCTCGGGCAGGATATGTTGACGTCGAGAGGCGCTCGAACGTGAAAACGGGGGCAGCAATCGTGAATGAAGTCGATCTCAACCTGATCCCTCATCTGCAGGCCTTGCTGGAGCTGCGTAACGTGTCGCGAGCGGCCGAACGAGTGCATCTGAGTCAATCGGCGATGAGCAACAACCTGGGCCGCCTTCGTCGGCACTTCAACGATGAGCTCCTCGTGCGCGTCGGCCGCGGCTACGAACTGACCGCGTTCGCGGAGACCCTGGCGCCACTGGTGAATGACGCCATGGAACGAGCGCAGGGCGCCATGAGACTGAATGCGCAGTTCGACCCGGCCCTGAGCGAACGCACATTCGTGTTGGCGGCGTCGGACTATGCGACGGCCGTGGTGATGCGTCCGTTGCGCAATCTGATAGCCGAGGCGGGCGCTCGGGTCAGCGTCGACATCATGCCGTCCTCCCGGATCCGGCCCGATCTGGAAGCCTTCAATCACATCGATGTGCTGATCGGACCCGTGGGTCAGAGCTTCGGGGGTGTGTCGCGACAGCTGTTCCGTGACGAGTTCGTCGCGGTGATGGACTCCGCAAACCCTCTTCTGAAGCAGAAACGGATCTCCGTTGATGATCTCGCTGCGGCGCCGCATGTGATGGGCGAGTTCGGACCGGGTGTCCAGACCCCGCCGATGCGCTTCTTCGCCGAGTTGGGGATCACGCCACGAGTAGCGGCGCGGGTGGCTGGATGGCAGGCGTCACCGATGCTCGTCGAGGGAACCGACCTGGTGGCACTTGTTCCACGCATGTTGATCCGACGGATTCATCAGGATGTGGCCATCACGACTGTCCAGCTCGACCCGGATCTCGAGATACCGGTCGTCGAATCGATGTACTGGCATCCGATGCAAGCGACCGACCCGGCCAACGTGTGGTTCCGCTCGGTGATCCAACGGGTCTGCCGCGAAATTGACACCACCGACGATCTGCTCACTCATCCTGTCCGCATCACCACCTAGACTCGGTCGACGGGCGGTTGGATGTTCAGCGCATGGCGATCGGGTTGACGGGTGCACCGACCGCGCCGGTGACGGGGATCGGTGCGGCGGTGAGAAGGAAGTCGTAGCGCCGGTCGGTGGCGCACGCGTCGGCGAGCGCGTCGAGGTTCCACATCTCTCCCAGGTAGAGCCCGATGTGTGGGATGGCGACCTGATGCAGTGGTTGGAAAGCGTCGTCGAACTCGTTGGGACGCACCTCGAATCCCCAGGTATCTGTGGCGATGGCCGCGATGTCGGTGTGGCGCAGCCAATCAGCGGTGGTGAACGAGAGTCCCGGTGCCGGACCTCCCGCGTAGGTGCCCCATCCGTCACGTAGGACCCGGGTCAGCTGTCCCGTTCGGATACAGACAAGGTCGCCTCGGCCTACGGTCGCGGTCGAGCCCTGCGCTTCGATGGTCTGGTCCAGGTGCTGGGTGGTGATGGCGAACCCGTCGGGGAGTTCACCGTCGGTCCCGAACTGTCGGCCGACGTCGAGGAGGACGCCGCGGCCGATGATCCGGTCTGCTGCCGTCTCGATACCGGTCACGCGGTCGCCATCGGAGGTGACGACCTCGCCCGCCGGGCGATCGTTCCAGGCGCGACCATGATCGAAGATGTGCCCCAAACCATCCCACTGGGTGGAACATTGCAGCGGCATCGTGACGACGTCGTCTGCGCCGCCGATGCCGTGGGGGAAACCCTGACGGCCGGCTTCGGCGTCGGAGCCGGTGTCGAGCATGGTGTGGATCGGGTTGGTCCGGCGTCGCCATCCGCTTTGCGGGCCGTCCATATCGAATCGCAATGACAAGCTCAGCGTTTGACCAGTGCGCACCAGTGCTGCGGCTCGGGCACGGTCGGCGTCCCCGATGTGATTGAGGGTGCCGTGAACGTCATCGGGTCCCCACCGTCCCCAGTTGGAGCAGCGTCGCGCGGCGGCAGCGATCGCGGCTTCGGGATCTCCGCGATCGAGCTCGGCGGGGTCGATAGACGAGATGTGTGAGGTCATTTCGGCTGACTCCTTCTGCGACGTGCGGTTTTCAGGCCAGAGGTCATCGGCATGTGTTGCGGAGCGAGGACAGTCCGGAGATCTGCGTCTCGAGGACATCGCCGGGCCGGAGCCAGCGCTGCCACTTGCCGCCGTTGCCGGCAGGGCTTCCGGTCAGGATCAGGTCGCCGGGCTGCAGCGGCGTGATCTGGGATGCCTGCGCGACGAGGGCGGGCACGTCGAAGATCATGTTGGCGGCCTTGTCTTGTTGCATTCGTTTGCCGTTCAGGTCGAGCGTGAGCTCGAGATCGCGGTAGTCGCCGACGACGTCTGCGGGGACGATGAACGGTCCGACCGGCAGGAAGGTGGGCCGGTTCTTGGCACGTAGCCAGTCCCCGCCCAGCGGCCGGTGCTCGGCCGGGAACTGGAGATCTCGGGCGCTGATGTCGTTGGCGATCGTGTAGCCCGCAACGTGGCTGAGGGCATCGTCGGGGGCGACGTTGTCGGTGACGCTGCCGATGACGACGGTGAGTTCGGCTTCCCAATCGGTCTGGGTGGAGTCCGCGATCAGGATCACCTCGTCGTCGGCGCCACACATCGCCGACGGCAGCCCCGCGAACAGAAATGCGCTGCCGGTGGCGGCTCGCTCATCGAGCATTTTCTCGGCGGCCGCACGTAGCTGCTCGTCGGTGCGATTGTCGTCTCCGGCTTTGCCGGAGACGATGATCTCCGCTACGTGGCTGCGATAGTTGGCGCCCGCCTGAAAGATCTGCCGCGGCTGAACTGGCGGCCGCACACACAGTTCGGCAAGGGGCGCACCGCCGGAGAGTGCGGACTGTGCGAGGCCGGGCAATTGCGTTCGGGCCTCGGCCCAGTTGTCGAGGACACCGAGCACGGTGGCAGGTCCGTCGGTGAGCGCGTTCGCTGGTATCTCGAGCACCAAGTCATGCGCGACCACTCCGGCAAAGGTGTGGTCGTGGTCGCTGAACGTACCTAAACCATAGTGGTCGATCCAACGTGTCATGTGTGCTGACTCCTCTTTCGGTGGATTGTGGTCGAGGCGCTGTCCGCGGCCTCAGAGGGCCGACACGACGGGGTGGGGTGCCGTAGTGATGGCGGCAGCTCCGGCGTACTCGGCTGAATCACCGAGTTCGGCTTCGAGACGTAACAATCGGTTCCACTTGGCGGTGCGTTCTGATCGCATGGTGGAGCCGACTTTGATCTGCCCGGTGCGCCACCCGATGGCGAGGTCCGCCAGCCAGCTGTCCTCGGTCTCGCCCGACCGCGCCGACAGTACGGTCCGGTAGCCCGCGGCGTGAGCGATCGCCACCACCGAACGTGCGTCGGTGAGCGTGCCGATCTGATTGGGTTTGACCAATACGGCGTTGGCGACACCGTCGGCGACACCACGTCGTAGCCGGCGCTCGTTGGTGACGAACAGGTCATCGCCGAGGAGCTGCACACCGCCCAGTCGAGCCGTGGCCAAGGCCCAACCGTCCCAGTCATCTTCGGCCAGCGCATCTTCCAATGAGACGATCGGATAGTCGCCGGACCAGGCGACGAGCTCGTCGATCAGCTCCGTGGAGGTGAGGCGGCGGCCGTTCTCGGCGGCGAGGACATAGTCTCCGGCAGTGTGGAACTGGGTGGCGGCGACATCGATCGCGATGGCCGCATCAGCGCCAGGGGTGAGTCCTGCGCGCTCGATGGCGGCCACCATGACATCGAGCGCCGATCGGTTGGACGGGAGAATCGGTCCGAGACCACCCTCGTCTGCGACCAGCGCGACCGGCAGATCGCGCTCGGCGAGCACCTGGGTGGCGCCGCGGCGCACCCGGCTGCAGATCTCGATGGCATCGGAGAAGCTGGTCGCCGACATGGGCACTACCAGGAAGTCCTGAATGTCGATAGATCGTCCGGCGTGCGCGCCACCGGAGAGGATGTTGACCATCGGGAGTGGAAGCAATGGGGCGCGCCCGGTGTCATCCACCGTGCGATAGAGCGGAAGGTGCTGGGCAGCAGCGGCGGCGATCGCGGTCCCGATGGACACTGCGAGGACCGCGTTGGCGCCGAGTCGGCCGAGGTCATCGCTGCCGTCGGCCGCGCGAAGAGCGGCGTCGACCTGAGGCTGGTCGAGCGAATCGATGCCGCGGACCGACTCGGCGAGAACGGTGTTCACGTTGCCCACGGCATCACGGACCCCGTTGCCGTCGTAGCGCAGGCCACCGTCGCGCAATTCACGGGCCTCGTGACGCCCGGTGGATGCGCCAGATGGGACGGTGACCTGGCCGGTCGAGCCATCCCGCAGGGTGATCTCACACGCGACGGTGGGTTTACCTCGGGAATCGAGTGCTTCCCAGGCGAAAGCTGTGTCGATGGCGGTGTCAGTCATGTAAAGCCTTCCAGATGTCGAGAATGGTGTCCGGCGGAGTCTGCAGCACCTCGCGGCCGAGCTGTCGAACGACGTGCTGTGCCGGCCGGGACAGATATTCGACGGGACTGCGTCCGTCGACACGGGCCAACAGCAGGCACCCGAGCTGACGGATGAGTTGGTCGTGGTCCAGGTTCGGTGCGTCGTCGACGCCGGAATGACTGTCCACAAAGGTGGCGGCGGCGTTGCGGTAGGCGCGTGCCATGTCCGGTCGATGCACACTCTTGAGGAGTAGGTGCCCGATGATCCAGGCTGGATCGAAGGTCGGGTCGCCAACATGGGCTACTTCCCAATCGATTACCCAGACGTCGTCGGGCGACTCACCGACCATGATGTTCTTGGGGGTGTAGTCACCGTGGACGAGACAGGACTTTGACGACGCCATGACATCGATCGTCTGGTCGATCACCGGTCGCAGGTCGGGGTGCCGCTCGGCAATCTGACGGTGGAAGGGATCGACGCGCAGCTGCTCGAACGCAAGCCGGCTGCTGAAGTCCGTGGTGGGAATGGCTCCGGAGGCACTGTCTCGTTGCAAGGTGGCGAGGAACTCGCCCAGTCTGGCCGCCACACCCACATCGATCACGCCGTCGAGCAGCGCTTCCTTCCACGTTTTCCACTGTATTGGTGCGCGTTCGATGACCAGAAATTGCGGCGTCAGGTCGACGACGGCGGGGGCCGACTTCGGATGGATCGCCCTGGCGGCACGCAGTGCTCGGCCCTCGGTGAGCAGCCGAGCGGTGTCGGCCTCCCAGAGCTCGCTGGTGCGGAGTTGCCCCAGCGCGCGTTTGACCACGAGATCAACGCCGGGGCCGGTCACTGCCAGGACTTCGTTGGACACTCCGCCGGTCAGCGCCGAGATCGTCACATCGGTGTCGTCGCTGATCAGTCCGCGTTCGACGAGGTGTGTGACAACAGTGTCTGTGATCGAGACTGCGTTCATCGTTCTCCGGCTTGTGTTCGTCGTTCGCTGTCGGGTTGGATCTCCGGGTTGACGACCGAGGCGGGGACGCGCCCAGACAATGCGTCGAGGACGTTCGTTGCGGCCTTGCGGGACAAGTCGGCCAGCGACCCGTCGGAACTGAACGCGATGTGCGGGGTGAGGATCGCAGTGGGGAGGGCACGCAGTGGATGCCCGGCAGGCAGCGGTTCGGGCTCGGTGACATCCAAAGCCGCGCCGGCTATCTGGCCGGCGGCCAGGGCTTCGGTCAGCGCATCGGTGTCGATAAGTGCCCCACGCGCCGTGTTCACCAGCACGGCGGTGGGTTTCATCGCAGTGAGGGCCTCCCGATCAATGATGCCTGCGGTCTCTGCAGTCAACGGGAGGTGTAGGGACACCACGTCAGCGGTGCGGAGCAACTCGATCACCGTGGGAACCGTCCGCACCCCTGCGGGCACCGGGCGCCCACGCTCGACGGTGACGACCTCGAGCCCGATGGCCTGGGCCCGAGACGTCACTGCCCGCCCGATGGCGCCGGTACCGAGTAACGCCAGAGTCTTGCCGCGGAGTCGAGTCGGGACGGCGGTGAGATTGCGGTTCCATCCGCCCGATGCGGTGTCGGCGACCAGCGGAGGCAGACGGCGTGCCAGCGCCAGGACCAACATCAGGGTGTGATCGGCGACTTCGTCGGTGCAGTACTCGGGCACGTTGCTGACCACCATCCCCAGTTCGGTGGCCCGCTTGACGTCGATGTTGTCGACACCGACGCCGGTGCGGGCGACCGTGCGACAACGGACTGCGGCCTCGAGGACGTCAGCGGTGACCTGCGCGAAGCAGGTGATGATCGCGTCGACATCGCCCGCGAGCGTCGCCAATGTGGCCGGATCGGTGGCGGGCGCAACCACGATCTCGGCGTCGATCGCCGACAGCACGTCCCGCTCGACGTCGATCGTGGCGCCCGGGTGGTCAGTGATCAGGATGCGTAGGCTCATCGACGCTCCCAGGCGGTGATCGGCTGTACCGCAGTCGCTTCGGCGATAGTGTTGGTGGAGCCGCCGAGCACGTCGACGGTGGTGGACACGACGTCCCCGGGCCGCAGCGCGGGGTAAGCGTCGCGGCCATGACGTCCCCACAATTCGGCCAGACACCCACCCTGGCAGGTGCCCGAACCGAGGAGGTCGCCGGGACGGATCCAGGTGCCACGGGATGCGTAGGCGGCCAATGCCGGGAATGACCAGGCCATGTTCGACAGGTTGTCGGTACCGATGGTGGTGCCATTGACCAACACCTGCATCGTCAGGTCGAATGACGGGCCACACGCGTGGGGTTCGAGTTCATCGGCAGTGACGAAGAACCGGCCCAGGGCAGTGGCCGAGTCCTTACCCTTTGCCGGCCCGAGATGCAGTTGCATCTCCTGGAACTGGGTGTCGCGCGCGGAGAAATCGTTGATCACCACATACCCGGCGATGTGGGCGGCGGCCTCCTCGACGCTGAGGTCACGGCCGCTGCGGCCGACGACGGCGCCGACTTCGAGCTCGAAGTCGAAGTCGTGTGCCCCTGGTGAGATCGCGATCCTGTCGTCGGGACCGGTGATCGCATACGGATTGGAGAAGTAGAACGTCGGGATCTGCCAGAAGGCCTCAGGCACCGTGGCATCGGGGTCGAGGAGTTTGGCGATCCCCGCCGTGTGCTCGGGGAAGGTGGAGAAATCGCGGAAGGTCGGCGGCTGCAGCGGGGCCAGCAACGCCGCACCGGCCGGGTCGGTTACACTTCGCCGACGACGCAAGGCCTCTTCGGCGACCTCGTGTATCCGGTGCTCGTCCTCGGTGGCCAACAACTCGCTGAGTGAGTCCTCGACCAGCAGGTCCACCAGCAGGTTCTGCTCGTCTAGGACTGCACATCGCGGACCGCCGTCGGTCTGTCTGCGTGCGATCTTCATGAGTCTCTCTCGTCAGTGAGGTTGTTCACCCGCGCCCGTGCTCGGCGTACGGGTTGAGCAGCTCTGCCTTCATCTCATCGGAGACGCCCTCCTCGGTCGCGGTGAATCCCTCAGCCGCAGGGAAGGATTCGGTCATCGAGAACGGCATCGAGCTGTTGCGGAAGATGTTGTTCGAACCGTCTGCGGGCTTCCAGATCCGCGGTTCCCAGTCGGGCACATAGTTACGGTAGCCACCCGAGTTCAGCTCCACGCGCATCGCGCTCGGCTCACGGAAGTAGAGAAAGTTCTGCTCGCCGATACCGTGCACAGACGGCCCGTATTCCATTGCGGTGCCTCGCTCGAGCAGAACCTCGGCACAGATGACGAGTTCTTCGTAGGTGTCGACCCAGAACGCGATGTGGTTGATCCGCCCGCCGCGAGACGAGGTGTCGAGAACGACACCGAGATCGTGAGACTTTTCGTTGGTGGTGAGCACCCCGAAGACGGTGATCGGCGCATCGTCGAGTTCGGTGTAGCCCATCGTTCGGTAACCGAGCACCTCTGAGTGCCACTCACAGAATCCACGCACATCGGACGCGGCGATGGTGACATGGTCGAGGAACCTCGGTGCGCCGGCGTGTGCCGACCGCTTCTCCGGACGGTCCGGATAGATCGACGCGTGATCGGGGTCCGCCGAATAGGAGTCCACCTCGTACACCAGGCGCATCGGATGGCCGTAAGGGCCGGTGAACTCGTAAGCGCGCCCATACCCGAAGCCGCCCTCAGACCACGTCCCGGTGATACCCGCGTCCTCGATACGCTGTGCCGCTGCGTCGAGCGCCTCGGGACTCGTGGTGCGCCAGGCCATGCGGTGCAACGCAGGCTCGATTCCGGGAACGATCACCACACTGTAGGACTGATAATCACCCCAGCACCGCAGATATACCCGGCCCTCGGTGCGCGCGAACTCACGCATCCCGAACTTGTCGACGTAGAAGGCCGCAGACGCATCGACGTCCTGGCTGGTGATCTCGAGGTGGATCAGGTTGGACAGATACTTATGCACGGCAGTGCCTCTCGGTGTAGCGATGTGGTCGTCGGGGAAAGAGGTTGTGACAATTGCTAGTCAGTCTGAAATGGCCCGCGACAATACGGAAGGGCGTCACGCCCATGAGTGGTATCGATCGGGCCGATGCCCGAGGCGTCGCTGGTCACGGCGAGGAGCCGATTCGCGTTGTCGCGCAGCACATTTTCGATGGTTCTCTGGTCGGTCAAGCCGGATGCGAGCAGATCCTCCACCGGTGTCGCCGTACCCATGTCGAAGGGGAAGTCGGACCCCAGGACGATCCTGTCGCTGCCGGCTACTCTAATCAGTTCCCGCAATTGACCACCGTCATGGGTCAGCGAGTCGAACCACAGCTGGGACAGATACTGCGACGGCGGGCGCGCGCAGGTCCGTGCCTCCGGACGCACCGCCCATGCCCGGTCGGAGCGGCCGATGGCAGTCGGCAGGTAGCCGCCACCGTGCGCAGCGACGATCGTGAGATCGGGGTATCGATCCAGGACTCCCGCGAAGATCAGGTGAGACAATGCCACGGCATTCTCGGCCGGTTGGGACACCGTGTTGGCCAGATAGAAGCGGTCGAGGCGTTCGTCCAGCGAGCATCCGAACGGATGCACGAACACGATGGCCTGCAACGACTCAGCAGTGGACCAGAATTCGTCTAGGCGCCGATCAGATAACTCGACGGTGCCTGCCTGCCCGCCGTCGGGCGCAGCTCCGAACGATCCGATTTCGACGCCGCGCAGACCACATTCATCAACCGCATGCCTGAGCATCGGCGCCATCAGTTCGGGATGTTGCAACGGTGCCACACCCAGGCCCCGCAGTCGATTCGGTGCCTCGACCACGAGGCCACGGACAGATCGGTTGATGCGGCGCGTGATCTCTTCGGCGGGTCTGGCGGCGAGGAACGGGTAGTAGTGTGACGGTGAGGGTGACACCACTTGGATATCGACTCCGGCGCCGTCCATCGCAGCCAATCGGCTGGTCAGATCGGTCAGCAGCGGCCAGCGGGACTGGATCATCTTCCCGGAGGCCGCCATTGACTCGGCGCCGTTGCGGCGCACTTCAAGATCTTTTGCGGCGCTGAGTCCTTCGGAGTCCAGCTGGTCGACAAGCGCTTCCACTTCAGGTAGTAGCACATGAGCGTGGACATCGATGATCGGTGTAGTCACGCCGGCTCCTTGACGGTCTGGGCCACCTCGTGCATGACGCCTGGTACATCGGGATTCGGAACTTCGTCGACCAGCCACGAAACCAGCTGCACAGACGACCTCACGATCAAGCTCGCGCGGGGTACCCGGCGTTCGTGGAACCGATCCATCACCTCGTGATCGAACCCGTGCGCCTTGACCACCTCGGCGGCCAGGACCGCAGCATCCTCGATCGCCATGGCCGCGCCCTGCGCGATGGTCGGCGGACAGTTGTGGGCGGCATCGCCGATCAGCACGACCCGTCCCCGGTGCCAGTCGCCTTCGACCAGATGCGTCGTGAACTGCGTGTAATGCACCGCGGTGTCCTCGGTGATCGCCCCGGCGATCCCCTGCCAAGGACCGCCGTATTGCGCGGCCAGACGAGCGAGTTCAGGCCAGTCGGTGACGACATCCCGGTCCTGAGCCGGCTCGACGATGTATGCGTACATCCAGCCAGTACTGATGGGGCAGTAGCCGGCGATATAACGCGGCCCACCGTAGATCAATTCGCTGCGGGTGATCTCGGCCGGTCGCGGCACGATCGCCCGCCAGGCACCTGCTCCCGTCCCCGCCGGAGTGACATTGATACCGATCAGCCGACGGACGGTCGAGTTGATCCCATCTGCGCCGACCAAGAGGTCGAACACCCGCTGTCCACCGTCGGAGAAGGTCACCGTGACACCGTCATCCGACTGTTCCACCCCCGTGACCTCGGTGCTGTAGGTCACCTGTGCACCTGCTCGTTCCGCGCGTGCTCGCACGATCTCGGTGAGGTCGGGCCTGTACATACCCAACGACGCCGGCAGGTCCTCACCGCCCGTTCGGACATCGTCCAGTTCGACCACGACGGTGGCGTCCGGATCAGGAGCGCGGATGGCCATCGAGTCCGATGGGTACCCCTTCTTCAGCATCTCGGGCCACACACCGATGTCCCGAAGTACCCGTAGCGCGTTGCCCTGCAGAGTAATGCCCGATCCCAGCGTCGTGAAGCCGGCGCCCTTCTCCAGAACCTCCACCTCGATCCCGGCATCAGCCAGGAACACCGCCAACGTCAGACCTGCCGCACCGGCGCCAACAATCCCGACCTTGTCCACGGGAACCATCGATGACATCCCTTCTCCAATCGCCCTGACCATTCGGCCGTCTCGGGACCGGGAAGTGCTTCATCGGCGATGTCGCGACGGCTCGGCCCCAGCCATGTGAGCTGTGCCACCACTGTCTCCGGCGCACGCGTAAACGGGAACCCTGTCTCACAAATGGTTGGTATCGGTGCCATCGATGCCAACTCACATCGGAACGGTTCGCGCAGAGCAGCGGATTCGTCGCGACCGTTACATGGTGCGAGGTGTGCTTATGGTGTGGAGGTGAATGCCGCCGGGTGGTCGGGGCGCCGGTCTGATGTGGTTCGCATCTTGACCGTCGTCGCCAACCCCACTCCCAGGAGCACGAGGTACAGCGGGAACGCTGCTTCGGCGAGGGTCCAGGTCTGAAGGCTGAGCAGGGTGATGGTGCCGTTGAGCGCCGTGCCGACGTAGACCGTGGAACGTTCGGTGTCGGGACGGCGCCAGGCTTTCACGATCGTCGGGATTCCGCCGATCGCGTCGGCGGCGAGAGCGGCGAGAACCGCCAGCAACGGGTTGTCGAAGGTCAGCCACAGGACCAGGGCGAGCACCGAGACCGCACCGCAGGACAGGTCGAAAGCTGTGATCTGCCAATAGCTCGAACGATTGACGAATGACGCCGCAAGAATGACGAAGGGCCCGAGACCGATCGCGAGTGTCGAGATGGCGGGCAGGCCCACGCCGTCGTGGAGCTGGGCGAAGAAGGCGATCATCGGCGCGGCGCCCCACAGAAACCACGACACCCTGTTCGGTCGAACGCGGCCGCGCACAGTGAGGATGGCGTAACTGATGCTCCCGACCATCGAGAACGCGGCGCCGAGGAGCACGAACCGCGGATCAAGCACCACATGCCCCCACTGCTTGTCCACCTTTCTCTGGGGATGCGAGTACTTACATGCAAACGCGTCGGCCCACCCGAGGCTTCCCGGGTGGGCCGACGTGGGTCGCGAGTTGGGGCTACCCGATCACGGCACCGCCGGGTCTTTGCCGAATCCCAATCCGATATCGGCGGTGTTGCGTTGACCGCCAACCACATTGACCTGGACTGCGGCCGGCTCGTACATGCTCGCCACCACGGTGAACAGCCCTTCGGTGAGGCCTTCGATGCGGTAGCGGCCGTCGGAGTCGGTGGTCACCGAGGCGACGATCGTCTGATCGGGACCGATCGCCGACACGGTCGCACCCTCGAGCGGCGAGCCGTCGGTGGTGCGTACCGAACCCTGCATACCGCTGGTGGCAACCAGAAGGATGTCGACGGCGTCGGTGGTCCGGCCCGCGGAGTCCACTGTCACCAGTTGGCTGGCCGGCTGATAGCCGGGTGCCGATGCGGTGACCGCCACGGTGTCGCCCGCGGACAGGCCCGCGATCGTGAAGTACCCGTCGGAATCGGCGTGCGCCTGCGTCACAACGGCACCGGATTGGTCGGTCACGATCAGGTTGGCGGCGAGTGGGCGCGCGACGTCACGGACTCGCCCGCGCAGCACGGAGCCGCCTGCCAGGGTGAAGTCGCGGCGGAACACCGCATCGCCGACGACCGAGACCGTCATGGCCTTGGGGGAGCGCCCCGGTGCCGTGGCGATGACGGTGTATGTGCCGTCGGCGATGTCGTGCGCGGCGTAGGTGCCGTCTGCGTGCACCGCGGTGCTGCCCGCCTGGTGGCCGCGAGTGTCGGTGACGGTGATCGCGGCGGCGCCCAGGGGCGTGCCGTCGGCGGTGGTGATGCGGCCGGCGATGCGCGGGCGGTCATCTCGTGATCCGACCTCACCCGCGGAGTCGAGTCGATGACGGGCGCCGCTGGTGGGCGCTTCGTCAGCCGGCTCGGGTGTCTCCACCGAGACGGCGTCCTCGTGGTCGACGGGCGGGGTCTCGTCGGCGGCCGCAGGGGCACCGGCGCGACGATGCTTGATCGGGATGAACAAGGTGATCGCGACGCCCACGAAGGCGGCGATCGCGCCGATCACGAAGCACCACTTGAACGCCGCGTGGCTCGGCACCTCGGCCGGCCCGTAGGCCACGGTGGAGCTGGTCAGCACCAGCGCCATGACGGCCGATGCACTGGTGGTGCCGACGGACCGCATCAGGCCGTTGAGACCGACCGCCGCACCGGCCTCGGACATCGGCACCGCGCCCATGATGAGGGTCGGCATGGCGGCATAGCCGATGCCGACACCCGCCGAGCAGATCACCGCCGCGACTGCCAGCTGCCATGGGGCATCCATCAGCATGGACGCCACGAGGTAGCCCAGGCCGAGGACGGTCGCGCCGATCGCGAGGGTGAATTTGGCGCCGATGTTGTTGATGAGAGTGGCCGAGACGGGTGCGAACACCAGCATCATCAGACCGCCCGGTGCCATCCACAGGCCAGCGGCCAGCAGGGTCTGTCCGAGACCGCCCATCGCCTCGGGGATCTCGAGCAGCTGAGGCACGACGATCATCTGCGCCATCATTCCGAACCCGATGGCGATCGCCCCGATGTTGGTCAGCAGCACCGCGGGACGCGCCGTGGTCCGCAGATCGACCAGCGGCTCGGAGTGACGCAGCTCGAACATGCCCCAGACGAGCAGCACGGCGATCCCGCCGAACATCATGCCGAGGGTGGTGCCCGAGCTCCAGCCCCAGTCGTTGCCCTTCGAGACGGCGATCAACACACCGGACAGGCCGATGGCCAGACCGACGGCGCCGACGATGTCGAAGCGTCCGCCTGCGGTGCCGTCCTCGACGTGGGGGACCAGCAACGTGACGAGTGCGGCGACGATGACGGCGAGTCCGGTCGACACCCAGAACAGGGCGTGCCAATCCCATTGCTGCGCCACCCACGCGGCCAGCGGCAGCCCGATCGCCCCGCCCACGCCCATGGTCGCGCTCATCGCGGAGACCGCCATCGACGTCAGTCGCGGTGGTGTCACCTCGCGCATGAGGCTGATACCGAGCGGGATGAAGCCCATCGCGAGACCCTGGACGGCGCGTCCGACGATCATCGGGATGAGCTCGGAACTCAGTGCACACACCAGCGAGCCGGCGATCAGCAGGATGGTGCTGGCCAAGATGATGCGCTTCTTGCCGAACATGTCGCCGAGGCGGCCGGAGATCGGCATCGCGATGGCAGCGGCCAACAGCGTGGCGGTGACGACCCACGATGCGTTCGAGATCGACGTGTTCAGCAGAGTCGGGAGTTCCGGCTGGATCGGGACGATCAGCGTCTGCATGAGTGACGCGACCAGGCCGCCGAAACACAGCACGATGACCACCGCGATGGCGGCACCGGTGTGCTTGTCGTCGGTCAGTTCACTGTCCACGGGCACGGCGTCGCTCGTGGCCGTCGCATTGCCGGTTGGCGTAGTGGTCATAAGGGCACCCTCCTTCGAGATATGTACCCTACATATGTATGGTGCACATGCCAAACCGAGAGTATGTTCTCCGTTGAAATCGGAGGTGGGGAGGACCTGGGTATGCCCGATGCCGGCGACATTTCGTTCTGGGAGTCACCGGTCTACCGTGACCTGGCGGAAGAGCTGCTGCGGATGAGCAGGCGGCGCACCAATGTCTTTCCCGGAGCGCGCCTGGAGACCTCGGCTTTCGGCATTCTCTGGACGTTGTCCGATGGCCGGGCCCGCACCCTGCGTGAACTCGGCGAGGAGCTCGACCTCGAACAGTCGACGGTGAATCGACAGGTGAACGCGGCCATCAAACATGGCTACCTGGAGAGGTTCGAGGTGTCAGGGCAGCTGAGTCGACTGATCCGTCCGACCGCTCTGGGTATCGAGGCGTTCGAGCATGACGGCATGCTGCGCGCCGAACGACTGGTGCGAGTGTTCTCCGATCTCACACCGGGTGCGCCCGATGCGCTGCTCCACGAGTTGCGGTCCTTCAACGACGCCTATGACCGGACCATCGCTCGTCAGCATCACCAGGAGCACGCCGCTCGGTGAGACACCGGAGACGGTGACGCAACGTATGGTCGACAGGTCGATGGCAACAGATAGGTCGACCGCAACCGATAGAAGGACTGAACTTCGTGGCAAACCAACGGACCATCGTGATCACCGGCGCGAGTGACGGGATCGGCGCAGTCGCTGCGCGGGAACTCGCCGGACCCGGCGTCGACCTCGTCGTAGTGGGTCGTTCGGCCGAGAAGACCAAGGCAGTGGCCGACGAGACCGGTGCCACCGCATTCGTTGCGGACTTCGCGAAGCTCGACGACGTCCGACGTCTTGCCGACGAGATCCGGGAACGGGTCGGCACGATCGACGTGCTGCTCAACAATGCCGGCGGCACCTTCGACCCGAAGAAGCGGACCGCGGACGGCCACGAACCGAACTTCCAGATCAACCACCTCGGTGGCTTCCTGCTGACCAACCTGCTGCGCGACAAGCTCTCTGCCGACGGTGGTGCGCTGGTGGTGAACACCGCGAGCATCGGCAACCTCGCCGGCAAGGTCGACCTCGACGACCTCGACTTCGAGCGTCGGCGTGCGCTGGAATTGCGTTGCTACGGAACGAGCAAGTTGGAGAACATCTTGTTCACCCGAGGTATCGCCGACCGTTGGAATGGTGACGGAATCATCTCCGCCGCAGTGCATCCCGGTCCGGTGGCGTCGAGCTTCGGCAGGGATTCGTTCTTCGTCGGCCTGCTGTATCGCACGCCGCTGAAGAAGGTCGCCACCATCACGCCCGAGAAGGGTGCCGAACCCCTGATAGCGCTGGCGAACCGTGGCACCGATCCCGCGATCAACGGCGTGTACTTCAGCCGCCACAAGGCGAACGGGCCCCAGAACTCGCAGGCGCACAAGCAGGAACTCATCGACGGGCTGTGGCAGGCGTCGGAGCGGCTGGTCGGGATCGCCTAGGCGCCGCGCCTCCGAACTGGATCGACCATGGCCCCGTCAGATCGTGGCCACCAGCAGGTCCTCGCCGCTCGACGGGCGAGGACTGTCGGTCCTACCGGCGAAATATCGTTCACCGAGCGACGTGCCTGTCACATGCCGAATGTTCGTGAGACCAGCTGTGCGGGCAAGCGTTTCGATTTCTGAAGGCGTGTAGAAGCTGACGAACGGTGTCCCGGAGGCCTTGGCGCCCTCCTCGCTGGTCTCGAGACCGGAGCGGTCGGCGTCGTCGATCAACTCGGTGGGCAGCAGGTAGGTCATCGCCAGCGTTGATCCGGGCGCGAGCCGTGCGACCTGCCGAAGGGTCGCGGCGGTTGCCTCCCTGGTCAGGTAGTGGGAGACACCCGTGGAGACCACGACCGCGGGTCGGGCCGGATCGAATCCGGCGCCCGACAGCTTCGCCCACCAGCTCTCACCGTCTTCGAAATCGACTGGGACAAGGTGCAACCAGTCGGGTATCCCATATCCGAGTTCGACCAGGCGCCTGCGTTTCCACATCTGGGGTCCCGGTTGATCGACTTCGAAGATCTGCAGTCGCGCGGCGATGTCCGGCCTGCGCTGGGCGAAGGTGTCCAGACCGGCGCCCAGGATGACGTATTGGCTCACACCGCGCGCCTCCTGCTCGATCACCAGGTCCTCGATGAATCGGGCCCGGTCCACGATGGCCGCGCGGAATCCACTGGTTCCCTCCGGATTCATATCCGGCCGCTGGCGCCAATCATCTTCGGGGGCAACGAGTTGTAAGCCGATCTCGTCGGACAGCACGTGCGGCGGTGGATCCACCTGGACATGCATCGCACGCCACAGGGCTACACGCTCGGCCGTGCTCTCCGGCTCCTCGATCTGTTCGGTCACGATGGTGATCTCCCTTCTGTTGTCGACAAAGACCTCAACCGTCCCTTCGGAGTTCGGGCGGTGCCCACTCGGGCCACCTGGTGGCGCCGACCAGCACTCCCGCGGTGAACTCCGCGACGATGGTGGGGGCCGGGCCGAGTGCGCTGTTGTAGACGGTCGATTCGTCGGCACGATGGACCGCCTCGACCGCGAGTGGCCACAGTCGATGGAAGCGGGCGCGGATCTTGTTCTCGGGCACAGAATGTCCGCCCGACACCTGACGGTGGCGGACCCGCAGCACCGCGATGGATTCGGGCACGATCAAGACGT
Organism: Gordonia sp. DT101; assembly: GCF_049844895.1. Lineage (NCBI taxonomy): Bacteria > Bacillati > Actinomycetota > Actinomycetes > Mycobacteriales > Gordoniaceae > Gordonia > Gordonia sp. DT101. The sequence goes on from NZ_JBNCLX010000002.1 coordinate 256,019, forward strand.
GGAGCACGACGAAGTACCCGGCGTCATGCGCGCGGTCGATCAGGTCGAGTTTCGATTCGTGCGAAAAGACCGTCTCGGCGATGAATGAGCGACCCTCGGCGATCAGGCGGTCGCGGGTGTCCGCGGCGATTCTTGCCGCATCATACGAGCGTGCCTCGGCCTCGGCCGGCCAGCGCTGCCGTGCGATCGAGTCCGCGTTGACAAATACGCTCCCCGGCAGCAGCGGGCCGAGGGTGTACTCGACGAACGTCGATTTGCCCGAGCCGTTCGGGCCGATGACCAGATCGAGGCGTCTCACTCGACGTCGAGCACGTGGGTCGTTCCGTCCGGTCGGTATTCGACGATGCGGCCGTCCTCGTCGAGTGAGACGGTCGTGACACCTCGTTCGGTGAGCTCGTGTCGGTAGTCGGCCGCTGCCAGACTCTCGCTCACCAGGGCCCGGACCTGGGCGTTGAACGCGCGCCCTTCGTCAGGTGTGAGGTCGGTGGTCGGAACCGTGCCTGTCAGTGCGTCCTGCACGCGCCGCACTGATGCGGACTCGTGGGTGGTGAGTGCTCGGCCGACGCGCGCCCAATACTCGAGTTGTTGGCGGCCGGTCCGCTGCTGACGACGGCCTTCGGCGATCGCGCTGTCGACGAGGTCGGCGTCGACGCGGGTGACCTTGTCCGCGGCTCTGGTCATGGCAAGCCCATCTGTGGCACGGTACGAGCTGTAGCAGGGTGAAACCCAGTGTAGCAGGTTGCTACAGGGAGGTCAGTCAGGCGTTCTCCCGACGATGGCCGCCATCGAGTCGGCGGACTTCAGCCCCGTGCCGGTCAGGATGACGACCGTCGTGTCATCGCCTCCGATGGTTCCGTCGGCCAGGAAGTGGTCGAGCGCCGCGGCCGCGACTGCGCTCGTCGGTTCCGCGTAGAGGCCCCGTGCGGTCAGGGCCGCCACGGCCGCACGGATCTCGTCGTCGGACACCGCAACGGCCGAACCGCCGGAGTCGACCACCGCTGCAACTGTTTCGGCGAGTCGAACCGGACGCGCGATCGATGCACCCTCGGCAATCGTGGGCACCCGGCGCCCACGGCTTTCCGGGTCGATGCCGTTGACCCCGTCGGCGATGGTCGCCCAGTGCTCGGGCTGTCCGACGAGGAGTCGCGGGAGTCGGTCGATCTGCCCGGCCCCGAGAAGCTCGCGGAAGGCGATGTCGCAGCCGAGGATGTTGCTGCCGGCGCCGGCGACCAGTACCACGTTGTCGGGTGCGGTGAAGCCGAGTTGCTCCCACATCTCATAGGCGATGGTCTTGGTGCCCTGCAGAAAGAAGGGATGCCAGTTGTGGCTCGCGTACGGGATCGTCGCGGATTGCCTGATGGCCTCGTCTGACACCTCGTCGCGAGTTCCGGGCACGAGTTCGATCTCCGCGCCAAAGGCGCGTGCCTGCAGTATCTTTGCCGGCGAGGTCGCCGCGGGGACGATGATCTTGGCGTGGATGCCGGCGGCGGCGGCATAGCAGGCGACGGCCGACCCGCCGTTGCCCGAGCTGTCCTCGAGGACGCGCGACACCCCCTGGCTGCGCAGGTGCGACATCATCACGGACACCCCGCGATCCTTGAAACTCGAGGTGGGATTGAACCATTCGAGCTTGAACCGGATGTCCCCGCGTCCCCACGGCAGGGAGACGAGCGGTGTCCATCCCTCGCCGAGACTGACCCGGACATTCCGGTCGACCGGGAGGACTCCGCCGTAACGCCACAATGATCGCTCGGCGGCGTCGATCTCGTTCGGAGTCAGTCCGCTGATCGAGCTCACCATCAGCGGTGCGCCGTCGTCGCCGCGCCATCGGCCATCGGTGAGCGGATGCGTTGTGCCCGAACGCTCCACCAACATGACGTCGGCGAATGCTGGGTTCGTCACTCCGCGAAATCCGTACTCCGGGTGAGCTCATCCCACTTCTCGATGTCGACGGCCAATGCGTCGAGAGAGCTACGGACGGCTGCCGCGGCGTCGCTGCCGAGCGCCAGGAAGTACGGCGGATCGGCAGATTCGGCAACTGTGATGAGAGCGGCGGCCGCCTTGGCCGGGTCGCCCGGTTGGGTGCCGTGGACGGTGTCGTTCTCGATTCGCCGTTTGCCTGCGGTGTCGGCGTAGTCGGCAATGGCGTCGGCCGACTGGGTCAGTGATCGACCGGCGAAATCGGTTCGGAAAGCCCCGGGTTCGACGACGATCGTTCGAATACCCAGCGGAGAAACCTCTCTGCGCAGCGACAGCGTCAACGCCTCGATAGCTGCCTTCACCGCCGAGTAGTATCCCGAGCCCGCCGGGGACATCCGGGCGCCGATCGAGGAGATGTTGATGATGGTGCCGGCGCGGCGGGCCCGCATCCCGGGCAGCACGGCTTTGATCGTCCGCGCCGTCCCGAACACATGTGTGTCGAACAGTTGTTGGACCGGCCCGTCCTCACCCTCCTCCACGGCAGCGCGATAGCCGTAGCCCGCGTTGTTGACGAGGACGTCGACGCCACCGAAACCTTCGGTTGCAGCGCTGACAGCGGCAGTGACCTGCGAGCTGTCCGTGACGTCGAGGGCGACCGCCAGGGCGGTGTCCGGATGGCGGTCGACAAGATCCTGAACCTTCGAGACGTCGCGTGCGGTGACGACGGCGTTGTCGCCGTGCTCGAGCACGGATTCGGCAAGTGCGCGCCCGAGGCCGGACGAGCAACCGGTGATGAGCCACGTGGTCATCGAGTTCCCCTTTCGTGCGATCCGGTCTCCAAGAACTTCATCGCGAGAAGTCACATCATCGCGACAGCCTGTCACATTTCCCCAGGGACCGAACATCCTCGGCTGCTCGCGATCGGGTCGAGCCAGACGTCGCCGGTGAACTGTTCGGGCGGGTTCTTGGTGGTGGGTCTGCGTTGATCGATGTCCATGTTCCGTCCTTACGCTTCGGGAATGGTCAGGCCGAATTTCTCACGTGTGATGACCTCCGGCTCCGGACCGCCACGCATCCCGGTGTCGAGTGCATCGATGGAGGCGAGCTCGTCGTCGGTGAGCTCGAAGTCGAACACGTCGAAGTTCTCCGCGATCCGTGACGGGGTGACCGACTTCGGGATGACCTGCCGGCCCTGCTGGATGTGCCAGCGGAGCATCACCTGAGCAGTCGTCTTCCCATGCGTGGCAGCGATCTTCTGCAGTGTCGGGTCCTCGAGCGTGGAACCGTGGGAGCCGTCCCGGTAGAAGGTGATCCCGCCGATCGGCGACCATGCCTGGGAAACGATGCCGTGCTCGGCATCGGCATCGAGCAGGGCGGACTGCCGGAAGTACGGGTGTACCTCGATCTGATTGACCGCCGGGACCACCGATGTCGCGTCGAGAAGTCGTGCGAGGTGGTCTGGCATGAAGTTGCTGACACCGATGGCCTTCACCTTGCCGTCGGCCAGCAGGCGTTCGAGCGCCTTGTAGGCGTCGATGGTGAGGTCGAATTCGCCGGGTAGCGCCTGGTGCAGGATGAGCAGGTCGATCTGCTCGATGCCGAGTTTGCCTGCGGCCTTGTCGAAGGCGTGCAGCGTGGCGTCGTAGCCGTAGTCGGTGATCCATATCTTGGTCTCGATGAACAGCTCGGAACGGTCGATGCCGGACCGGCGAATCGCCTCGCCGACTCCTGATTCGTTGAGATACGCTGCGGCGGTGTCGATATGGCGATAGCCGGTGGACAGCGCGGTCTCCACGGCGGTCGCCGTCTCGTCGGGTGGTGTCTGGTACACCCCGAAACCCAAAGCCGGGATGTGGATTCCATTGTTGAGTTCGATCTGCGGTATGGCCATGCCCTCACGCTACGCCGATGGCGGTTTCTGAAGGAGTGTTCGTCGTACCAAGTATTGCGAGTACCTCCCACCGCCAACCGGATCAGCGACTCCGACGAGTTGCAGGTGTCTTCTTGTCGATCGGATGGCACGCTGCGGCCGTTCGTCACGATCTGGGGGGGGGGGGGGGGTGCTCGGGCGACCGCATCTTCATCCGCTCCGCATACGGGCGGGACAACGGTTGGTTCCGACGCGCGCTCGCCGGCGGTCGTGGCCGAAGATCGTCGGTACGGTCGTCGCCCCGCACGGACCGGGGGAGACGTTTCGCCTCGACCCGCAGGGCTGACCGTCACGGACCACCGCACGACGACGCCGATGAACCGGGATCGCCTCGTGGACGGCGAGCCGGGAGCAGATCGACACCGAGGGCCACCCGGTCAGCCGAGGATGAGAGTCAGGTGGTCCCGTAACACCGACTCCGGAGGCTGCCGAGGGTAGGTGCCGGTCGTGCTCGACCAATGCAGCGCAAGTCCATCGACCATCGCGAGGAGTGCGGCGGCGCGAAGGCCCGGTGCGGCGACGCCGCGAGCGCGCAAGGCATCGCGAAGCCCGGCCTGGATGCGGCCCAGCGTTCGTTCCTGGATCGCGGCCAGATCGGGCGATCTGGTGGCGAGGGCCGAGAATTCGATCATCACCCGAGCCTCTGCCTGGCGTCGGGAATCGATCGGGAGAAGTTCGACGAGGATGTCCTCCAACGCCGTCTCCGCGTCCTGGCCGACTGTGTCGATGCGTTCGGATACGCGATCGACAAGCGCGGTGAAGGCCGAGATGTAGAGCGCGTCCTTGGTCGGAAAGTGGTGCTGCACTGCGCCGATGGACACGCCGAGGTGCGTCGCCACGTTCCGGATGGTCGCGGCGCCCAGTCCGTGCTCGGCTGCCACCGCGAGCACGGCATCGCCCAGGTCGGCTTCGGTCAACGGTGTACGTGTGCGGGGAGAGGCCACTGGACAACCATACACATGTATGGAACCATACGAACGTATGGCTGGTGTGGTCAGATGGGTCGGTTCCGGTGCGGTGGTCGTGGCGGGCCTGAGTTGGGCGATGTGGGCTGCCGATCCGACAGCGCCGTCATCCCCGATCCAGCCGTTGATCATCACGGGCGTGATGGTGGCCAATGTGATGGTGACGGTCGCCGCGCCTGCGACGAAGCGCCGGGCGGTGATACTTGTCCAACGGTGGTGTGTGAACCCGTTGGTGCGGGCGCTGTTTCGGATCGGATTCGTTCCATTCGGTTTTGCGCTGGTCGAGACGACCGGCCGACGGACCGGCCGACCCCGCATCGTGCCGGTGGGCAACGGGAGGGTGGGCGACACGTTCTGGCTCGTCGCCGAACACGGCCTTCGCGCCGGGTACGTGGTCAACATCCGTGCGAACCCAGACGTCCGTGTGCGGATCCGGATCGGACTCCGGTTCACCTGGATCGAGGGTGTGGCAACGGTACTCGTCGGCGATGACCCGTTCGCGCGACAACGCGAGTTCTGCGGTCTCCGACCGCTCCGCTGGTGGAACGCCATGAACGTGCGGGCGCTCGGGGTGTCGCCGGTGACGGTCCGGATCGATCTGGATCTGTCAGGGGTCCGCGGCGTTCCGCGGAACGCCGATGTTGTCGGTGGTCACCGATATCGTTGAGGTAGTTCGATTCAGCTCGACCTGTCGGGGGTTGTCGTGACCGTTGTCGTTCCCATTGATTCGTCTGTGCCCGAGGCCGAGCCCCGGCCGCCCAACATCTTTGACACGACTCCGGTCGGCGAGTTGTCGGATGGTCAGTTGCGCGAGCGGGTGGTCGGGTATGCCGGTCAGATGGCGGCGCTGACGGCGCGGTTTCTGGGGTTGCTGGTGGAGTTCGACAATCGTCACGCGTGGAGTGGTGAGGGGGTGATGTCGTGTGCGCATTGGTTGTCGTGGCGGACGGGGTTGTCGTTGCGGACCGCGCAAGACCATCTGCGGATTGCCCACGCGTTGACCGAACTCCCGCTGATCGCACAGTCGTTCGCCGACGGGCGGGTCACGTATTCGAAGGTGCGCGCACTGACGCGGGTGGCCACCCCGGAGCGTGAGCAGGAATTGCTGAACGTGGCGCTGAGTGCGACCGCAGCACAGGTGGATGCGCTGGTGCGGTCGATGCGGCACATCGACCGCGGTGTCGAAGAACAGGAATCCGGTGTGATCGCGTCGTCGGGTCGGTGGCGCTGGAACGATGACGGATCGCTGTCGGTGAACATGCGGCTCAACCCCCTCGATGGTGCGAGGTTTCTGGCGGGTGCGGTGCGAGCCGAGTACGAACGTACCCGTACCGAAGACGATCTCGACGTTCCGCGGAACGCGCTCGAACCCGACGAGACCGCGACCGACGACGCCGAAGACCTCGGGCCGGCGGAGGTCAAACGCCGGCAGCGAGATCTGTGGCGCCATGTGCCCGCCGACATCGCCCCGGCGGTGATCGCGATGGCCGACACCCTCCATGGCGCCGTCGACATCCCCGAAACCGCGCCCGGTGCGGAGATCCTCGTGCACACCCACACCCACGGCCAGGACATCGCAGACGACGATGGCGACCATGCCGATGATCATCTCGATGACGGACCCGCGTTGTTTGACGTGGAGGTCGACGAAGCGCGCTGCGGGGCGGCGGTTCGCGAAGTCCACACCACCCGCCGCGGCGCCGTACTCAAGTGGGGTCACAAACGCCGGACGCCGACCGCCGCATTGATCCGGATCGTGACCCAGCGTGACCGGTGCTGCCGGCACCCGGCTTGTGGACGCACCCGCCACCTGCACGTCCATCACGTGCGGTCGTGGGCCGACGGCGGCGCCACCGATCCCGACAATCTGATCTTGTTGTGCGGCACCCACCATCGTGCATTGCATCGCGGCGAGTTCACCATCACCGCGAAAGGCGGGCAACAGTTCACCTTTCACCGCCAGAGTGGATCGGTGATCGAACGCGCGCCCACCATCGTGGCGCCCGCCGGCTGGACCCCGGACTCTCGCATTTCCGTCGGCGCCACCATGCCGGTCGGCGGCGGCCGCCTCGACCTCGGATACACCACCGAAGTCCTCTATGCGATCTGGGCGCTCAAAGCCAGAGAGCGCACCGAACCGATCGCGGCGTGAGCGTTCCGCGGAACGCGGTGGGAGCCGCTCTGCAGTAGACATCTAGCGCGGACAGTTCGGCATCGACACTGATCCGTCGGACAGGTTCGAATGAATCTCGCTTGCGGTCTAGCGATCGCAGACTCTATCCACCGTGAGTGCGGCCGCCAGGACGCGGGAGTCGTAGGGAACCGTCGGGTCATGGCCGGTCAGCTCATGGATCCTTCTGAGTCGATACGACAAGGTGTTCGGGTGCACGTGCACCTCCGCGGCCGCGGCCTTGCGGTTGGCGCCGTGTTGCAGGTGCGCGCGGAGTGCTGCGACAAGGTGCGGGTGGTCGCGCAATGGCGCGATCCGCTGCGCAAGCCGGTCGCGCGCCAGGCTCGGACGCGTCACCTGATACTCGATGAGGAGGTCGTCGAGTCGGTAGGCGCCCGGTGCGCGACCGAGGGCACACGCGAGTTCGGTGAGGCCTGTGGTCTCACGCACCGCGGTCGGCACGCCGTCGGGCGCGACCTCGGCCATCTCGCCCAGAAAGACGGGCGTCCCGAACTGCTGCGTCAGCGCGGCTGCCAGCTCATCGAACCTGGCGTGGGCTCGATCCTGCTCGGCAACAGGGATCTCGGCGATCAATGCCACCCCATAGAGGCCGTCGAACATGAACGGCGTTGTGGTGGAGGTCAGCTCGTCAAAAGCGCGCTGTAGGACCCTGGTTCGACGACGTGCGAGAAGGTTCGTTGCAGGCGTATCGACCGCCTGCCCAGGCACGTTGATGGTGATGACGAGGTAGGCGTCGGCGACCGCGATGTCGGCCCGAGCTGCCAATGCCTGCACCGGCCGACCGTCGACGAGCGCGGCACACAACTCGCGACGCGCCTCCCGCTCAGCGTGATAGAGGGACTGCTCGACCTCGGTGTACGTGGATACCACCGACAACGTGATGTTGCACAGCACATCCACAAGGCGCTTGACCACCTGCACCAACGGAAGCGCCTCGTCCGGAGTCGCGAGTTCGGCTGCGTTGGCAATCAGCACATTTGCCGATCCGTGAATTCCGGACAGCAAGAGTTGCAACGGCAGACGATCCTCCGCGTGACGCTCGGCGACGGGGCCCGTGAAGGCGTGAATCTCGTTGTACGACAACTCCCGGCCGGAACCGATGGCGTCGAGAACCGTCAACCCGTATATCTCCATCACCGGCAGCACATCGTGGGTGAAGTGATCATCGGGAAGTCCATCCGGAACATAGGATTCCAGGCCGTCAGCCAGCATCTCCGCTGCGACCCCAGGCCACCGCGAACGCAACCGCTGGATCAGGGCGGCCGATTCGTCAGACTCCGACATCTGTCCATTGTGCGTGATCTGGACTCCGCGGCGGACACAGCCCGAGGATTTGTCGCCGGACACAAACCCAGGCGGGGAATCTCTACTCAGAGTGCAGTGACACCCGGGGCCGCGCGCGCCTACCGTTCAGCACGTTATGTCGTGCCGCCTCCAGTCTCAGGGGGTGAGGCGGAACGAGGCGACTGTGATTCCCACTCAGGTTCAGGAGTTCAACGATGCGAAGACGATTGCGAAAAGCCGTGGAGGCAGCAGTCATTGCCGGGATGGCCGCGGGCTTGATCGCGGGGACGTCGACCGCGGCTGCTGCCCCGACTGTCCAAGCCTTCCCGAAGATCGTCGACACCGTCGGGCACGGGCCCGCCCAAGCAGGCTTCTGGTCTGCGTACGGCTACGCTGTCACCCATCCCAATGAGGCGCCGGCGGGGGCCAACGACTTTTCCTGCAAACCCAAGGCAGGGCAGCGACCGGTCATCCTCGTCCATGGCACCTTCGAGAACGCATACGCCAACTGGGCGGCATTCGCCCCGGCGCTGAAAAGGGCCGGTTACTGCGTGTTCACGCCGAATTACGGCAGGACTACGTTCGTGGACAGAGGTGGCGTAGCGGTTGTCCTGCCGTCGACGGTGGGCGTCGGTGACATTGCACGGTCCGCCACCCAGTTCGGCGCCTATGTCGATCGGGTCCGACGAGCGACAGGTTCGGACAAGGTCGATGTGATCGGGCATTCCCAAGGCGGACTCGTCGCCCGGCAGTGGATCAAATCCCGCGGCGGCGCCGATGCCGGGCACCCCCCAAAGCGCAAGATCGGCACACTGATCACCTTCGGTACCCCCAACCACGGAACCACGCTCCTCGGTCTCGCATGGATCGGACGGCAGATGAGCAACGCCGGCTTCGACATCCTCGGCGTCTCCTCCTGGGTGTATGGCGCAGGCGCGATTGATCAGACGGTGGATTCGCCGTTCATCCGTCAACTCAATCAGTCCCGTGAGACCTACCCGGGCATCCGTTACACCGTGGTGGGAACCCGCTACGACGAGGTCGTCACACCGTACTAATCGACCTTCCTCAAGGGTCGGAAGGTGGAGAACATCGAGTTGCAAAAGGGCTGTGCAGCAGATACCTCCGATCACCTGTCGATGTCGTACTCACCGCGGGCCATCTCGATCGCACTACATGCCCTCGATCCGGAGCATCACCCTGACCTGGTCTGCTCTGCGAATCCCTGGTTCTTCAGTTTCTGACGGCAATCGCAGAGGGGATCACCCGTCGATGCGGCCACCTCGGCGCCACATCGTCAACTCCCGGACGACCAGCTTTTCTGACGCTGACCGGGGGTCGGTTGGACCCAGGGGTCGAACACCCGCCCTCAGGGCCATCGTTCCGTGATCAGCTCGGTCATCTCGTCCACCCAGGCGTCGTCGAGGGCGGCGTCCCGGCGGATGAGGATGCGGAAGATCGCGGTGCCGGCCACCACCTCGGCGAGCATCGGCAACTGGTCGTCGTCCCGGCGTTCCTGGCCGAAGCGGGATTCGAACGAGGCGAGATTGCCGGCGAGCCGTTCGATCATCATGCTGTGCACCTGCGGGTCGGCGACGGTGTCGGCGATCAGGCCGGGCAGCGCCATGCGAACCTCCGGGTTGTCGAACATTTCGCGGACTGTCTCGACCAGCGCCCGGATGTCGGTGTGGATATCGCCGGAACCATCCGACGTGGGGATCTCTTCGGCGGACAGCACCGCCTCGTGCACGAGTTGGGCTTTGCCGGCCCATCGCCGGTAGATGGCGGCCGTGGTGGTTCCGGCGCGCGCGGCGATCGCCGATAACGACAGCGCGGAGTATCCGGTTTCGAGAATCAGCTCCCGGGTGGCCGTGATGATCGCGGCATCGATCCGGCCGTCGCGGGGGCGGCCGGGCGACGGTGCAGACCTCTTGCCTTCGCCGGGTGTTTCTGCTGTCATGACCACAGCATAGTTCCAATACAAGATGCATCGTATTTATAGGGAGAATCAGTGCAACTGAGCCCACTCGACGAGTACCCGATCCATCAGACGCCGGCGCCGATCTCGTGGCCGGCCACCTCCGATCGGAATTTCTACGATCGGTCGTACTTCAACGTCCTCGACCGCGAGGGTCGCTTCATGGCGCTGACGGGAATCGGGTACTACCCGCGCCTGGGTGTCAAGGACGCCTACTTCGTCGTCCGTCGTGGCGACACCCAGACCGCGGTGCACCTCAGCGACGCCATCGATGACGATCGTCTCCACCAGAGCGTCAACGGCTACCGTCTCGACGTTGTGGAGCCGTTGCAGGAGATGCACCTGACCCTGGCCGATACCGAAGGCATCTCGGCGGATCTGACGTGGCGAGGTCTGTTCCCCGCCGCTCTGGAGCGCCCGCACGAGATGCTGACCGAGCGACGGGTGACGTTGCAGGCGTGCCGCTTTGCCCAGGTCGGCACGTGGGAGGGCTGGATCGACGTCGACGGCGAGCGGCTGGCGGTCGATCATGACTCCAGCGTGGCGAGTCGCGATCGGTCCTGGGGTATCCGACCGGTCGGTGAGGCAGAACCGTCGGGCCGACCCGACGCGGCGTTCCGTGGCATGTGGTGGCTCTATCTGCCGCTGGCCTTCGACGACTACCAGCTGTTCATGATCCTGCAAGAGGACCCCGATGGGCACCGCAGCCTCTACGACTGCACACGCCGCTGGCGCGACGGCCGCATCGAACAACTCGACGGAGTGCGCGTCACCATCCACTACACCCCCGGAACCAGGATTCCGCACGGTGTCCATGTCGACTTCATGAACCGGGCGGGGGACCAGATCCACCTCGACGTCGAGTCGAAGCTGTTCGCGCCCATCGCATTCGGGTCTGGCTACGGTGGTGACTCGTCGTGGGCACACGGCACCTGGAAGGAGGGGCCGTTCGCTGAGCGTGTCAGCTTCGACCTGACGGATCCGGAAGTGATGGCCAGAGCGCCGTTCAGCCTCATCGACCACGTCGCCACAGCTGTGTGTACCGAGGCCGACGGACGGACCTGCGAGGGTGCCGGGTTGTTCGAGCACGGCGTCATCGGTCCGCATCATCCGTCGGGATTCTCCGACTGGACCGACGTGGCGAAGTAGGGGTCGACGACATGAAGATCACGACAGCGCTGTTCAATCCCGCCGGTGCGGTCGAACGCGCCACGGCGCTCAAAGAAGCCGGGGCCTCCGGTGTGTTCACGTTCGAAGGCCCGCACGACGTCTTCACACCGCTGGTGTCGGCATCGGCGGTCAAGGGTCTCGACGTGATGACCAACGTCGCGATCGCGTTACCCCGCAACCCCATCCAACTCGCACACCAGGCCAATGACCTGCAACTGCTGTCCGAGGGGCGCTTCATCCTGGGGTTGGGCACACAAGTGCGCGCACAGATCGAGAAGCGCTACGGCGCCGAGTTCGACCACCCGGTTGCCAGGATGAAGGAAATGGTGGGGGCGCTGCGTGCGATCTTCGCGACGTGGAACGACGGTGAACGTCTGGACTTCCGTGGTGAGTACTACCGGCACACCTTGATGACGCCGACCTTTGTGCCCGGGCCCAATCCCTACGGTCCGCCACCGATCTATCTCGGCGCGCTGGGCCCGCGGATGACCAGGGCCACCGCGGAGGTGGCCGACGGCCTGCTGGTGATGCCGTTCGGGACGAAACGATTCCTGCACGAGGCGACGATGCCGGGCGTTCGTGCAGGGCTGGCGGCCGCCGGACGGAGCGAGGACGACTTCGAGGTGGTGCCCGAGATCATCGTGTCGGTCGGCGACGACCACGCCTCGACCCGAATGCTGTTGGCGTTCTACGGGTCCACGCCCGCATACCGGCCGGTCCTCGACGCGCACGGCTGGGGCGATCTGCAGCCGGAGCTCAATGCGATGTCCAAGCAGGGCCGCTGGCAGGAGATGGCCACGCTGATCGACGACGAGATTCTGCACACCATCGCCGCATGCGGCACCCCGGCAGAGGTGGCTGCGCACATCCGGGATCGTGTCGACGGTGTGTCCGACCGGATCTGTCTGTATCAACCGGGCCCGATCGCCGTCGACGCGCTCGCCGAGATCGTGGACGCGTTGCGGTGATCGACATGGCGCCGACAACGATCGAACTCGACGACATCACCGACGACCGCTTCGGCGGCAAGGCAGCCGGACTCGCGGAACTGCGACGCATCGGGCTCTCGGTGCCCGGCGGTTTCGTCATCGCCGATGCTTCCGCGCAGGGATCCCTCGACAGGGTGACGGAACGGTTTTCCCAGATGGCCGCAGCCGGTACGGCCGTCGCCGTCCGGTCCTCGGCAGTCGGAGAAGACGGTGAGGACCAGTCCTTCGCGGGGCAATACGACACCGTGCTCGGCGTCGAGTCCGTCGACGACTTTGCCGCGGCCGTGCGCAAGTGCGCTGCCTCCGTGCATTCTCGACGGGCCTCGTCCTACCGCGGACAACCCGGCGCCACCATGCATCTGGTGGTCCAACAGATGGTCGACGCGCGCAGTGCCGGCGTGGTGTTCACCGCGGATCCGACCACCGGCCGGCGCGACCTCCTGGTGATCGACGCCGTCACCGGACTCGGCGAAGCGCTCGTCGACGGTACGGCCTCGCCCGACCACCTCATCCTGGATTCCGGTGGTAACCCGGTCGTGAGCGAGACGGGTGCGTCGCCGGTCTTGTCGCCGGACGAGATCGCGGAGATCCGCTCCGATGCGGTACGCGCTGCTCAGCATTGGGGTAGGCCGATGGATCTCGAATGGGCGATCGACCGGTCCGGGAAGCTGTGGTGGCTGCAGGCGCGGCCGATCACCACTCTGCCCGCCGATCTCAACGAGATGGACTCGCCGCTTGCGGGCGCCGACCACGTGTACACGCGCTGCAACATCGGCGAGATGATGCCGGGGGCCTTCTGCCCGCTGACCGCGTCGGTATCCGGCTACGCCATCGACTACGCGATGCAGACCATCCAAGTGGTGGCGCGAGCACAGGAGAGCTACGAAACACCGTGGCTTCAGGTCGGTTACTTCTACGGACACATGTTCCTCAACCTGACCGAGGGTACGGCGCTGAGTTCGGGCATCCTGGGCAACTCCCTGGAGCAGTTCTCCACCTCGATCTGCGGCCGGGTCATCGGCGAGCTGAAACCCAAGCCGCCGCAACCGTTCACCCGGAAACTGGGAAACACGATCCGGCTCAGCACGCACGCATTATCTGCCGGCCCGGCGATCCGCCGGCTGGACGAGCAGATCGCCACTTTCCGCATACCTACAAGCGACGACCCACGAGTTGTCATGCGGCAGATGGAATCCGGCGTCGATCTGTACTGCGATATCACCCTGACGCACGTTCGGTCGTCGTCGCGCGCAGCGGTCGCGGCCAATGTTCTCGAAAGCGTGCTGATGAAGCAGGCGATCAAGGACGGACGTGGTGAGGACGACGGCCGGGCCGAGGCGAGTCGGCTGATGGCCGGCGCCACCGACGTCGAGAGCGCGCTCATGCTCTCCGAACTCGACGCGGTGGTGCACACCGTCGCGGCCGATGATGCGGCCACCGAGAAGTTCCTGTCGGCCGCACCCGAGGATGCGGTCACCGAGTTGCGGGCCGACGGTGGCCCGGGCGGTAGTGCGTTGCGGCAGTTCTTGGGTCGGCATGGACATCGCGGCTACCGCGAGCTGTGCATGCGTGACCCCTCCTGGGCCGAGGACCCGGGCGGTCTGGGCGCGATGATGCAGGTCATGCTGCGTTCAGCCCTCGATCCGGTCCACAACGGGCCGACCGCTGCCGAGGCGATGGCCCCGCGGTCGTCGACTGTTCGACTTCTCGCCCGGTGGGCGCAGAGTGGCGCTCGCGGGCGTGAGCAGACGAAATCGAAGATGGCGCTGATGGCGCATCGCCTCAAACTGGGTTACCGCCACCTGGGTGAGGTGCTGGCCGGGTCGGGACGGCTGCCCGACGCCGATCTGGTCTTCTTCTTCGACCGCGCGGAATTGCACCGCGTCGTCGGTACCGACGATGTCGCCGGACTCGTGCACAGCGCCGTGAAACGTCGAGAAGCGCTGGCATTCCAGGACTCCCTCGAGTTCGACGATGTCTCGGTGGGGCGGCCGTCCCCGCTCGTCACCCCGCCGCAGCGAGGCGACACCGGCGACCAGATAGTCGGTCGCCCCGCCGGCCGGGGAACGGTGGAGGGAGTGGTGCGCGTCGCGAAGTCGATTGTCGATGCGCGTGAACTGCGGCGCGGCGAGATTCTGGTCGCACCGGTCACCGACGTCGGGTGGACCCCGTACTTCACCGTGATCGCCGCGCTCGTCACCGATATCGGCAGTTCGGTGTCACATGGTGCCGTGGTGGCCCGCGAGTACGGTTTGCCCTGCGTCGTCAACACTCTGGTGGCCACCCAGGTGCTCGAGACCGGTGACCGGGTGCGGGTGGACGGGGATCGGGGTCTCGTCAGCCGGCTCGCTCAGCCTGAGTAGAACCGGCTCGCGCTCACGCATTTCGTTCCCGCTCACCCGGCAGGATGAGCGGGAACGAAATCGGTGAGCGCGAGCAACGGGGTAGGCCGCGACGGTGAACCGGCCTTCGTTGAACCCCTCGATGCGGTAGCGGCCGACTGCGTCGAGCTTGCGAGCATCACGAAAGGTCGGGACCAAATCGGACGACCCCGTTGTTGGAAGGGGTGTCGCCGCAGCCAGCGGCGCCGACAGGAGGAAACGTGACCAACGAATACCGCAAGACAACCGAGACCGTGAGTGCCCTCACCGACGCGCAATACCGCGTAACCCAGCAGGACGGCACCGAGCCGGCATTCCGCAACGAGTACTGGGACAACCACGAGCCGGGCATCTACGTGGATGTCGTCTCCGGACAACCGCTGTTCTCGTCGACCGACAAATACGACAGCGGAACAGGTTGGCCGAGTTTCACCAAGCCGATCGAGTCCGATGCGGTGACCACCACGTCGGATCGGAAGCTGTGGATGCGACGGACCGAGGTTCGTTCGGCAGGTGCCGACAGCCACCTGGGCCACGTCTTCGACGACGGGCCGCGCGATGCCGGCGGGCAGCGGTTCTGCATGAACTCGGCAGCTCTGCGTTTCGTCCCGGCCGACGAACTAGAGGCGCAGGGCTACGGCGCGTATCGCGGCGAGTTCGACGACACCACCCCGACAATCACCGAGGAGAACGCAGAATGACCAACGACACCGGACAGATCACGCGTCGCCCCGGCACCGAGACGGCGGTCCTCGCCGGCGGCTGCTTCTGGGGAGTGGAAGATCTCATCCGCCGCCAGCCGGGCGTGCTGGACACCCGCGTCGGCTATACCGGCGGGAGCAACGATCACGCCACCTACCGCAACCATCCCGGGCATGCCGAGGCGGTCGAGATCGTGTTCGACCCGTCGGAGACGACCTACCGTGACGTTCTGGCGTTCTTCTTCCAGATCCACGATCCGAGCACCAAGGATCGTCAGGGTAACGATGTCGGTACCAGCTATCGGTCGGCGATCTTCCCGCTGAGCCCGGAGCAGGAGCAGGTGGCGCGGGACACGATCGCCGACGTCGACGCGTCGGGTCTGTGGCCCGGGAAGGCCGTGACGACCATCGAGCCGCAAGCGCCGTTCTGGGAGGCCGAGCCGGAGCATCAGGACTACCTGCTCCGTTATCCGACCGGGTACACCTGCCATTTCCCGAGGGCTGGTTGGGTACTACCCAAGCGGGAGGACGCCGGATCCCGATGACCCGATGACCCGATGACCCGATGACCCGATGACACTGCGGTAAAGACACGAAGAGCCGCCACCCGGATCACGGGTGGCGGCTCTTCGCAGTTGGTCGACGGTCCCGGACAATGCGCCTCTCGGCAAACGGCCGCTCGAAGCGGCGAAAAGGGGTGGGGCCCGGGGCAGAGATCCCGAGACCGTCGCGCTGTTCAACCGGGTGCCGGGGACTTCTATTCCCGGGTGGTTCGCGAAGCGCACCGGTCAGCGCTGACCGCTACGCTGGCCGCATGCACTGCGTGGTGGTGGGTGGGGGACTGGCCGGGCTGGCGTCGGCGGTGTGGCTCGCGGAAGCAGGCCACCGCGTCACGCTCCTGGAACGACGCGGATCGCTCGGTGGGCGCACGATCGCGATGCCGGTGGCGGCGGTCGACGACGTTCCCGACAACGGGCAGCACGTGTTCGCGAGCGGCTACCAGCACCTCATGCGATATCTCGACAGCGTCGGGACACGAGAGCATGTGGCCTTTCCCGGTCACATGACCGTCCGCGTGCCCGGTGGCGCCACCCGCCGCTCCGCGTTCGGTGGCGTCGCGGGCCTGCGCGCCGCGATCGGCGATCTGCCCGGCGTCACCGGCCTGGACCGATGGCGGACGGCACGCGCCCAGGCCACGCTGATCAGGCAGGCATTGCGGCAGCCGCCTTGGCTCGACGACATCACCGCGGACGAATGGTTCCGCCGGATCGGGATGCCGCAGTCGGCACGAGACGCGTTGTGGGACGGCATCGTGATCGGGTTGACCGGTGACAAGCCCGACATCTCGTCGGCCAAGGTGCCGGCCGATCTGCTGGTGACCGGTATCCGGCGGGCACGCGAGAGCCGGACGCCGATCTCGATCGGCTACCCGACGGTCGATCTCGACACCTTGTTCGTCGACGGCGCCGAGAAGGTCTTCGCCGACGCCGGTGTCGCGGTGAGACACCGAGCGGTCGTCGCATCGGTCGACGTGGTCGACGACACGGTCACGGGGGTCACCCTGGCCGACGGTGAGCACATCCCCGCGGATGCGGTCATCTGCGCCGTGCCGGTGTGGAACGTCAAGGGGCTGCTCGACCAGGTACCCGGTCACGAACAGATCTATGCCGCGGTGGAGAACCTGACACCGGTCCCGATCGTCAGCGTCAACCTCTACCTCGACCGCTCGATCGGGATGACCGACTGGGGCGAGATCCTTTATGGCGGTGAGGGAGTGCTCGAGCAGGTGTGGGATCGCCAGCAGATGCACGACCGTGACCCGTGTCGGCATCACCTCTATTCGACGACGGTGTCGGCGGCCTACGAGCTGACCGCGAAGTCGAATACGGAGATCACCGACATCCAGATGGGGATGCTGCGCAGGTACTACCCGGATGCCGTCGGGGCCACAGTGATCCACAGTCATGTGGTGCGGATGCCGAAATCCACCTTCGCGCAACGGCCGGGGACCGCGGGCGTCCGGCCCGACCAGCGCACAGCGGTGAAAGGCCTGGCCCTGGCGGGTGACTGGACGCGCACCGACTGGACCACCACGATGGAAGGCGCGTGCCAGAGCGCCGCGCGTGCCGTCGAGGTGATCGTGGAGGGGAGTTCGGAGAATCGATGAGATTCGGCTTTGCCATGCACGGCAGTCGAGGTGACGTCCAGCCGGGTGTTGCCGTGGCGCAGGCCCTTGCCGACCGGGGTCACGACGTGACCGTGGCGGCGCCCGAGGACATCGCCCCGGCGGTGAGCCGCACAGGGTTGTCGACCCGAGTGCTCTGTCCCGACAACTCGGAGCTCCTGCAGAGTCCGCTCGTCAAGGAGCGACTGAAGAGCAAGAACCCCTCGGTGCGCCTCAAGGCGCTTGCTGAGATCTCGTCGTTCGGTGCGGAGACGTCGGAACAGGTCATGGGTGAACTAGCCCGGGACGCCGACGTTCTGGTGACCGGATTGCTCGCGCAGGAACGTGCGGCAACCGTCGCCGAAAGCGCACAGGTCTCGTTCGTGCCGCTGCACTATTGCCCGATCCGAGCGAATGTGTCGGTCGAGATCCTCGGATCGACGCCGCGGTGGGCTCGCCGTGCGTTCTGGTCGATCGGTGACCAGGTCAACTGGTGGACGGTGCGAGGTCGCGACCGTGACCTGCGCCGTCGTCTCGGCATCGCGACCGCGACGGGCCCGCTTCCGCGCCGGCTCCGCGAGGCAGGTGGCTCCGAGATCCAGGCGTATGACGCGCTGATGTTTCCGGGACTCGCGGACGAATGGGGTCCCACCAGGCCGTTCACCGGCGCACTCCTGCCCGACGAACCGACGCGCATGGCATACAACGGCGACGCCGGCGCGGTCACGGCGCGGGCGGTCGACTGGGCCGATGCCGGTGATCGACCCGTCTACGTCGGATTCGGCAGCATGCCGATCGAACGCGAGCGCATCGACGGGATCGTCGAGTCATTGACCGCCATGGGGCTGCGGGTCATCGCACATACGTCACATGACCTCACGGAGCGCGACGCCGTACTGCGGGTGAGCGGATCGGTGGATCACGAGGCGCTGCTGCCGCACTGCCGCGGCGCGGTGCATCACGGTGGCGCGGGCACCACGGCGGCCGTCGCACGTGCCGGCATCCCTGCGGTGGTGGGCTGGCTGAGCGCCGATCAACCGATGTGGACCGCCTCGCTCCGCCGGCTCGGGGTAGGGGGCGGACGGCGACTGCGAAAGCTCGATGACGGTGACCTCACACTGCTTCTCGACGACGGGGTCGCCGAGCGGGCCGCGGACCTGGCCGACCGGCTGACGCCGCCCGATCGTGCGGTTGCCCGGGCCTGCGACGTGTTGCTCGCGGCGGGCTGATCGCTGATCCGGCATCCGGCAGGCGTGCCTGGTCGGCCACCTGCGCGACCGGCGTTTTGTCCGATTTCGACGAGGTCGTCGCTGGCGAAGACACGGTCAACACCAGGCAAATGCTGTGCGTTCACAGTGACCTGACTAAGGTGACAAACGAACCGACCGACAAATTAAGGCCACGGATGCGCCCCGGCGTGATCCGGAATGTGATCGCCGGCGCTGGCTCCGAACGGGCCACGAGCGACACGGCCAGGCCCGGAAAGGTGAGGGTTTGGCGACTCCATCCCTGAGCGAAGCGGCCCAGCCGGGCACGCATACCCACGACATCGCACTACGCGCAGAACACGTCTACAAGATTTTCGGTCGACGTGAGAACGAGGTGGTCAAGCGGTTGCGTGCCGGTGCGGACCCCGACGACCTGAAGGACATGGGCACCGCAGCGGTCATCGACGCCAGTTTCGAGGTGCCGTCCGGTGAGATCTTCGTCGTGATGGGTCTGTCCGGTTCCGGTAAATCGACGTTGATCCGGACCCTCAACGGGCTGTGGAAGCCGTCGGCGGGCAACATCCACATCGGCGACACCGACATCACCAAGGTCTCCGACAAAGCGCTGCGGGCCATCCGTCGTGACCACGTCTCCATGGTCTTCCAGCATTTCGCCCTTCTCCCGCACCGCACGGTCCGGGACAACGCGGCATATGCGCTCAAGGAACAGGGCATCGGCAAGGCCGAACGGCTCGAACGCGCCGATCACTGGTTGGGCGTCGTCGGCCTCGAGGGCTGGGGTGATCGCCTGCCCGGGCAACTGTCGGGCGGCATGCAGCAGCGTGTCGGTCTGGCGCGGGCGCTGGCAGCGGAGACGGACATCCTGCTGATGGACGAGGCGTTCTCCGCTCTCGATCCGTTGATCCGCGGTGAGATGCAGGACCAGCTCATCGAACTCCAGTCCAGCCTCGGCAAGACGATCATCTTCATCACTCACGACCTCAACGAGGCGATGTACGTGGGTGACCGGATCGCCGTCATGAGGTCTGGACGGATCGTCCAGATCGGCACTGCGGAACAGATTTTGACCGACCCTGCCAACGACTACGTCGCGAAGTTCACCGCCGAGGTCGACCGATCTCGCGTGCTGACCGCGAGCTCGGTCATGGAGCCCGCGACTGCGGTGATCACGTTGTCCGCGGGACCGCGTGGTGCCGTCAACGAGATGCGACAGCACCAGACCTCGGGCGTCCTCGTCGTCGACCGTGACCGGCGACTGCTCGGTTACGTCACCGACGACGACGCGGTCGCGGCGGTGAAGAACGACCAGAAGGAACTGACACCTTTGCTGCGAAAGGATGCACTCGTCTCCGTCAACGGGTCGACTCCGGTGGCCGAATTGTTTGCGCCGTCGAGCGAGTCGCCGGTGCCGCTGGTGGTCACCGATGACGACGGGCGTCTGCGCGGCGTCGTCCCGCGGGTCGGGCTGCTCGCCTCGATGGCGCCCAGGGACACCGCACCAGCATCATCCGACAGTGCCGACGGGGAGAAGGTCGCCGAACCATCGGTCGACGATCTCGAAGGCGGTGATGCGTCGTGAGTTTCGCGAATCCGCGTATCCATCTCGGGGACGCTGTCGAGTCCGCCTTCGACTGGTTCACCGAACACGCCTCCTGGCTGTTCGACGCGATCAAGACCGTCATCGACGGGTTCTACGACGCGTTGTACAACGTCCTGTCCAGCCCGCCCTACTACGTCATGATCCTGATTCTCGCCGCCCTCGCGCTGCTCGCCGGTGGTCTCCGAAAAGGGTGGCCGCTGGCGGTCTTCACAGTCATCGGCTTTTACTTCATCCGCGCGTTCGACCAGTGGCTGAATGCGATGAGCACGATCGCGCTGGTCCTCGTGGCGGTGATCATCGCGCTGGTGGTCGCGATCCCGATCGGGATTCTGGCGGCTCGCAACCGGGCGGTCTCGGCCGTCGTCCGGCCGATCCTCGACCTGATGCAGACCCTTCCGGGTCTCGTCTACCTGGTCCCGGTGATCATCATCTTCGGTATCGGCCCCACTCCGGGTGTCGTCGCGACCATCATCTTCGCGATGCCGCCGGGCATCCGGCTCACCGAACTCGCGATCCGGCAAGTGGATCCGGAAGTGGTCGAGGCGGGTCAGGCATTCGGCTCGAGTCCCGCGCGGATTCTGCGCCAGATCCAGATCCCGCTGGCGATGCCCACGATCATGGCCGGCGTCAACCAGGTCATCATGCTCGCACTGTCGATGGTGGTGATCGCCGGATTCGCGGGTGCAGGCGGACTGGGCGGGCAGGTCAACGAGTCGCTCCAGACCCTGAACCTGGCGCTGGGAGTCGAAGCCGGTCTGTCGGTGGTGATCATCGCCGTCTACATGGACCGGATCAGTTCGGCGATCGGGGGTCGTGGCCGGGTGGCGAACGCCTAGTCGCATCGATCCGGCCGCGCCGCCGGCCACACGTTACGTCCGGTGGGTCACACGACCCATTGCAGGAGTGAAAGAGGGTAGGAACGAGATGAAGAGAAAGCTAGGGATTTTCGCGGCGGCCATCACGGTCGGCGCGTTGGCGCTCAGCGGGTGCGGTGCGTCGAACTCCAACTCCGATTCGGCGGGCGGCGGCGGGACCGAGGCCAGCGCATCGGGTGCGGCGAGCAAATACGCGAACTGCTCGCTCACCGACGGCGTCGCGGATGCCACGAGTGCTTCCGCGGGTAGCGGCGACAAGAACATCACCATCGGTGCGTTCAGCGGGTGGGATGAGTCGACCGCGACGGCCTACCTGATGAAGAACATCCTCGCGAAGAACGGCTACACCGCCAACGTCAAGACCCTCGACGCCGCGGCAGCCTTCACCGCGACCACCAAGGGCGACGTCGACGTCATCACCGACGTGTGGCTGCCGACGACCCACAAGACCTACATCGAGCAGTACGGCGACCAGATGGAGCCGCTCGGCTGCTGGTACGACAACGCGAAACTGACCATCGCGGTGAACAATTCGTCACCGGCGAAGTCCATCGAAGATCTGAAGTCGATGGGTGGCGACTACAACAACACCTTGGTCGGGATCGAGCCCGGCGCCGGTGAGACCGGCGTCGTCAAGGACGACATGATCCCCGCCTACGGCCTGCAGAACATGACCTTCACGACCTCGTCGACCGCCGCGATGCTCGCGTCGATCAAGAAGGCCGAGGCCGAGAAGACCAATGTCGCAGTCACGCTGTGGAAGCCGCACTGGGCCTACTCGGCGTTCGACATTCGGGATCTCGATGATCCGAAGGGAGCGATGGGCGGCAAGGAAGGTATCTGGAACTTCGCCACCAAGGGCTTCGGTGAGTCCAATCCGAAGGCTGCCCAGCTGTTCAAGAACCTCATCGTCCCCGATCAGGAACTCTCCGATCTCGAGGATCTGATGACGCAGAAGTACCAGGGCAACAATCCTGATGCCGCGGTGAACGAGTGGCTGACCACGCACCCGGACTTCGCGAATCAGTTGCAGACCGGGGCGCTCAAGTAACAGCTCCCAGTCGACAGTTCGACAACGACGTGCGCGGCACCGGCCGAGGTCCTCGCGACCGAAAGCCGGTGCCGCGCAGTCATGTGACGACTATTCCGGCGACGAGGTTGATCGTGGTGGCGAGGATCACGGCGCCGAACACGTACGAGAGCATGCAGTGGCGGAGCGCGACCGCCCGGATCCCGGAGTCGGAGACGTCGGTGTCCGACACCTGGTACGTCATGCCCAGGTTGTAGCTGAAATAGAAGAAGTCGCGGAACTGCGGAGGTGCGTCTGAATTGAAGTCGATGCCACCGGGTTCGCCCGCGTAGTAGAGGAACGCATACCGCGTCGCGTACATGAGGTGCAGGCTTCCCCACGACAGGAACACCCCCGCCAGCGCGACCGTGGCCGGGAACCAGTCCGCGTGGGAGCCGCCCTCGATCAACAGGCCGACGATTCCCCCGAGTGCCGACAACGTCGCGACGACGACGATGAGTTCGTCGATCGCCGGCCGGTAGTCCTCGCGACCGGCGTGCTGTCGGGTCTGCTCCCCGTCCATCGGCCACAGCGCCGCCCATCCGAGCGCGACGAACACCGCGCCGGTGACAGCGATGGCGACGAGGACCGCCGACCCCGCATCGGTCGCGACCAACCCGACCGCGGCACCGCACAGGATGCCCACGATGAGCGCGAGAAGTATCCGAGGTGTGGCGGTCGAAGGCACGAATCGCATGTCGTCAGTCTGCCCGCATCTCGGGCGGTGATCGTGGCGCCACGATACGCAGCGGGTTTGCTTAGCCTGTCTGATCCGAGTAAGCCTCAGGTGGGCGCCCATTTCGCGGGCGTATGACAAGTCAACATCCGGCCATAGATGCCAATTGAGGGAAAGGATCAACGTAGATCGTGGTAACTCAAACAGCAACTCGCTCCGTCGATGTGTACCGCACACGTCTGTCGGAGCACAGCCAGATCGAGCCTCGACCACACCCGGTGGTCTGGGCCGGCATGAGAACCCCGGGCCCGATGTCGGGCCCGGAGCTCCGTCGATACGACGAGCGCGGCTACCACACCGCGTCTTCGGTGATCAGTGATGACGACATCGGGCGCTGTCTCGACGATGTGCGCGCCGTCACCGATCGTCTCGGGGAGGACGATCGGGTGATCCGCGAGCCGTCGAGCGGCGATGTCCGGTCGCTGTTCGCGGTGCATCAGCTCAGCGATGTGGTCGCCGAGATCTGTGCACGTGACGAGATCGTCGGTGTCGCAAGGCAAATCCTCGGCGACGACGTGTACGTCCATCAGAGTCGGGTGAATCTCAAGCCCGGCTTTGCGGGTGGGCCGTTCTACTGGCACTCCGACTTCGAGACGTGGCATGCCGAGGACGGGATGCCCGCCCCTCGTGCGCTCAGCGTGTCGATTGCGTTGACGCCCAACCACTCCTACAACGGTGCGCTGATGATCGTGCCGGGATCGCACAAGCGGTTCGTCAGTTGTGTGGGCGAGACGCCCGACGGCTACCACGAGGAGTCGCTGGTGTCCTACCGTCCACCGTTCGGTACGCCGGAGGAGGGCGACGTCACCGAGCTGACCGACGACTTCGGCATCGACACGATCACCGGGCCCGCCGGTTCGGCGCTCTACTTCGACTCCAACTGCATGCACGCGTCGTCGGGCAACATCACGCCCTACCCGCGCAGCAACCTCTTCGTGGTCTTCAACGCGAAGTCGAATGCTCTGCAGGAGCCGTTCGGCGCGCCGCAACCGCGACCGGACCATCTGGCGCACAGGTGATCTGACCGTTGTCGCCGAGGGGTGATTGTTGCCGCAACCCCCCTCGGCGACCATTAGCGACGCTATATAGGAAACCTATGCAGCATCGTTGCAGGTCGAATAAAGTGGGTCACATGTCCGCCACGTTCGCATCCTCGGCCGGTTCGAACGGCAACGTCGACGACACCGCCGATGCGCTCTATGCGTTGATGGCCGACTTCGTGCGCCAGCGCCCCCGCGACATGAGCATGACCGCGGCAGCCACGTTGACCGCCCTGCGCCAGCGCGGCCCGCAACGTATCACCGGCCTCGCCGGCACCCAGGGCGTGACGCAGCCGTCGATGACCTCGTTGATCGCATCTCTGGAGAGGTCGGGACTCGTCGCGCGTCGCGACGATCCGGCCGATGGCCGTGCCAGTCTCATCGAGCTCACCGCGGTGGGGCTGGACTACATCGTGGAGCGCAGACGGCAGGTGACCGATCGGATCGGCGAGTACATCGAGAGCCTGCCGACCGAGCAACGCTCGGCGCTCGCCGCGGCACTGCCGGCCCTGCGGGGTCTGGAGGAACTGGCCGGCGAAGACGTGCCCTGAGACTCGCCCGCTCAGCCGGCGGGCACCGGCTCGGCGTCGGCGGATGCGTCCGCGCCGGCGACCTTGTTTCGGACGATCGGGATCAGCAGGGTGATGGCGACCCCGACGAAGGCGGCGACCGCACCGATCAGGAAGCACCACCGGAACGCGGAATGGCTGGGCACCTCGGCCGGTCCGAAGGTGATCGTCGAACTGGTCAGGACCAGGGCCATCACCGCCGACGCGGTGGTGGTGCCGATCGAACGCATCAAACCGTTGAGGCCGACCGCCGCGCCGGCCTCGTGCATCGGGACCGAACCCATGATCAGGGTGGGCATGGCCGCATAACCGATCCCCACGCCGGCGGAACAGATCAGCGAGGCCAGCGCGAGCTGCCATGGCGCGTTCATCAGCAGGAAGGCGCCGAGGTAGCCGAGACCGAGCACGCCGGCCCCGATGGCCATCGTCGGCTTGGCGCCGATCTTGTTGATCAACGTGCCCGACACCGGGGCGAAGATGAGCATCATCAACCCACCGGGAGCCATCCAGAGGCCGGCGGCGAGAAGCGTCTGTCCCAGGCCGCCGACCGCCGACGGCATCTCCAGTAGCTGTGGCATCACGATGGCCTGGGCCATCATGCCGAAACCGATCGCGATCCCGGCCAGGTTGGTGAACAGCACGGCGGGTCGGGCGGTGGTGCGCAGGTCCACGAGGGGATCGGTGTGGCGGACCTCGAAGACGCCCCAGATCAGCAGGATCGCCACACCGCCGAACATGAGGCCGAGGGTGGTACCCGAACTCCATCCCCAGTCGTTGCCCTTGGAGACGGCGATCAACACACCGGACAGGCCGAGGGCGAGTCCGACGGCACCGATGATGTCGAAGTGACCGCCGTTGCTGTCGTCGACGTGTGGCACGGCGACCGCGACCAGGACGGTGACCACCACCGCGAGGGCGGCCGAACCCCAGAACAGTGCACGCCAGTCCCATTGCTGTGCGACCCATGCCGAGAGCGGCAGGCCGATCGCGCCGCCGACTCCCATTGTGGCGCTCATCGCCGCAACCGCCATCGACGTCAGGCGTGGAGGGGTCACCTCGCGCATGAGGCTGATGCCGAGCGGGATGAATCCCATGGCCAGTCCCTGGATGGTGCGTCCGACGATCATCGGGATGAGCGACGAACTGAGGGCACAGACGAGAGATCCCACCACCAGCAGGGCGGCACTCGCCAGCAGGACCCGCTGCTTGCCGAGTATGTCGCCGAGACGGCCCGCGATCGGCATGGCGACTGCCGCACCGAGCAGGGTCGCGGTGATGATCCACGACGCGTTGGAGATCGAGGTGTTCAGCAGGCGCGGTATCTCGGGCTGGATCGGGATGATCAAGGTCTGCATCAGCGAGGTGACCAGACCGCCGAAACAGAGGATCGACACGACGACGATCGCGGCGGCCGAGCGGTCGTCGCCGGTCAATTCGGGGTCCACGTGCGTACCCGGCGAATCGCCGGTGGGAGTACTGGTCATGTGGCATCCTCCTCGTAGGATATGTAGCCTACATATGTATGGTGCATACGCCAAATTATGCGTAGATTGTCCGATATATCGGACGGAAGGTTGGAGACATGTCAGGTGCCGGTGACGCATCGTTCTGGCCGTCGCCCGTCTACCGTGACCTGGCCGAAGAGCTGTTGCGGATGGGTCGGCGCAAGACCAACGTCGTTCCGGGCACCCAGCTCGAGGCATCGGCTTTCGCGATTCTGTGGGTGCTCTCCGACGACCGGCCGCGAACCCTTCGGGAACTCAGCGAGGAACTCGATCTCGAACAGTCGACGGTCAACCGGCAGGTGAACGCGGCGATCAAACACGGTTACCTCGAGCGCTTCGAGGTCGAGGGGCAGATCAGCCGGTTCATCCGGCCCACTGCCGCAGGCCTCGACGCGTTCGAACACGACGGGATGCGACGGGCCGACCGCCTGATCCGCGTCTTCGCCGATCTCGCGCCGGGCTCACCGGATACCCTGCTGCACGAGCTCCGGGCGTTCAACGACGCCTACGAACGCACCACGGCTCGGCAGGATGAGCAGCACGCCGCGCGCCAGCACGCGCACTGACCGCGAGGGAGTCAATGGGGACGTATGTGGTGACCGGCGCTGCGTCGGGCATCGGCAAGGCCTGCGCCGAGCGGCTGCGTGCGGCGGGCAACAGCGTGATCGGGGTCGACCTGCGAGATGTCGAGGTGATCGCGGATCTGTCGACCTCGGATGGCCGTCGAGCCGCGATCGCCGAGGTCGGCGATCTGGCCGGTGGGCGCCTCGACGGTGCGGTCATGGCAGCGGGACTCGGTCCCGGCGCAGGCCGCGAGCGCATGATCGCCGAGGTCAACGTTCTCGGCGTCACTGAACTCCTCGACTCCTGGGAGGCGGCGTTCGCCGCAGCCGGTGACGCCAAGGTCGTGGTCTTCGGCTCCAACTCGACCACCACGACGCCGATGGTGCCGAAACGAGCTGTCCGTCGCCTGATCGGCGGAGAACTCGACGCGGCCGTGCGGCAGATCCGTCGTCGGAGAGGTGTCTCGGGCCCGGTCGCGTACGCCGCGTCGAAGATCGCGGTGACGCACTGGTGCCGGGCACGAGCGGTGAGCGACGGCTGGGCAGGCGCGGGTGTCCGTCTGAATGTGATCGCGCCGGGCCCGGTGATGACCCCCCTGCTGCAGTCTCAGCTCGACAGCGGAACCGGGTCGCAGGTGCGGGCGTTTCCGCTGCCCAGTCGTCGGTTCGGCACGGCCGAGCAGATCGCCGAATGGGTCATGACGATGCTGTCGCCGGCCGCGGACTTCCTGGTCGGGAGCGTGATCGTCGTCGACGGCGGTACCGATGCGCTCATCCGGCCGGGCGATTGGCCGCGGCCGTTGCCGTTGCGATCGGTTCCACGCTTCCTGTGGAGGATGTATCGGGCTCCACGCGAGGGCCGGGTGGCCCAGTACTAAGCTGTCACGTCGTCCCGATCTGCGGGTGCGACCGACCCGATCGAGAGGATCCGAGATGCCGAGTTTCCGTGAGGCCATCGACGCCCGCGACCTGGACGCTGTGGAGGCGATGCTCGCCGACGACGTGGTGTTCCGCAGTCCCGTCGCGTTCAAGCCCTACGAGGGCAAGGCCATCACGTCGGCGATCCTGCGTGCGGTCGTCGAGGTGTTCGAGGACTTCCATTACGTGCGTGAGATCGGCGGCGCGGGCTCGGTCGATCACGCATTGGTGTTCGAGGCGAAGGTCGACGGCCTGGCCATCACGGGTTGCGACTTCCTGCACTTCGACGACGACGGGAAGATCGTCGACTTCATGGTGATGGTGCGCCCGCTCCGGGCCGCCGAGGCGCTGGCCCGCGAGATGGGCGCTCGCTTCGAGCAGATCGCGAGTTCGGCTGCGGCCGGCGAGAGATGATGTCGCACCGGTCGGGCCTCACACCCGACCGGCCTCACACCCGACACGACAGCTCCATGGTGTCGTGTCCCTTGCCGGGGAAATTGACACTCGTGTAGCCGTTCTCGGGTCGCCGGACCCTCTCGAGGTAGTCGGCGGTGTCGGGGCTCTCGGTGTTGTCGGCGACGATCAGTGCGCCAGTTGGTAACCGGGGCTCGAGTAGCTGCAGTACGGGTAGGTAGATCTCTTTCCATCCGTCCATGAACACGAAACCGATCTCGCCCTCCACGGTGGCGAGGGTTTCGAGCGCGTCACCGTCGAGCACGGTGATCACGTCGTCGAGTCCGACGTCGGCGAAGGTCGCCGATGCGGTCTCGATCTTCTTCGCGTTCAGCTCGGTGGTGTAGACGTGGCCGACACCGTTGTCGCGCACGGCCGCCGCGAGGTGAAGGGTCGAGATGCCGTAGGACATCCCGAATTCGACGACGGTGACGGGTCGGGTAGCACGGATCAGCGAGTACATGAACCGGCCGGCCATCGGGCTCACGGGCATGTACCAGTCCTGCGCGGCATCGGCGCGTTCGGCAGCGGTCCCGGCAGGCGCGGCGCGGGGACCGTCGGGTCGGCGCGGTGGTCGATCGGCGAACTGGGCGGTGGCCTGGTCGTACAGCCCGGTGATCGTGGCGGCGACTGGGTCGGTGTCCAGGGTGTTCGTCATGCCACCACGCTAACGAAACGAACTGCTCGCTCGCTGTGCGTTGGCTGTGTTGTCCCGCCAGCCGGCCAGTACCCGGTGCAGGGCTTCGGCGCCGTGCAACGGATTCGGGGGATCGGGTAGTCCGACCGGATGGAGCAGGAACGGTGTGCTCTGCGGCCCGCCCATGCCGCCGTGTGAGCCGACCTGTTCTTCGAATGCCGCCACCTCGTCGGTCTCGGGCCAGTACGCCCCGCCGACCATGATGTCCGCGACGTTGTCGAAACCATCTGTCCGCCTGATCTTCTCGAGGGCGTCTGGACCGAAGTCGCGTAACGGATCGATGCCGGTCACGGCGCCGGTCGCGACGTCGACGGTCCCGCCGTCGCCGAGCACCACGGATCCGCCCGCGGGGCGAGAGATCAGCAGGAAACCGATCCCGGGATGGTGGCGTAAGGCATCGACGAGACCCGGATACGCGGCCTCGATCGACGCGGTGTCGGCACGTCCCGGGATGGCCGGAAAACTGAGCAGTCCGAGGTTCCCGGAACCGAGCACCACCGGGGCGTCGGTGTCGACCACCGGCTCCTCCGGCAGGTTCGGCGGGCGGATGCTCGCGGTTGCGTAGAGCTGGCCCTCGGCGTAGGTCCGGTGGGAGTCGTCGTCGGTCTCCGGATGCGCGGGATCTCCGCACAGGCGGTGCACCAGTTGGGGCAGGCTCTCCCCGTATCGGTGGGCGAATGTGGCGCCCTGGCTCTGGCCGTGGTCGGAGAGGAGCACCACGTGGTAATCGCGGTCGGCCTGCTCGACCACGGCAGACAGCAGGCGCACCGTCTCGTCGATCTTGGTCAGCACCGCAAGGGTTTCCGGCCGCGAGATGCCGGAGTGGTGGGACACCTCGTCGTAGCCGATCAGATCCGCGTAGATGATGCCGCGGCCGTCGATGAGGTCGCGGACCACCGTCGCCACGGTGACATCGGTGGCAACGACTGTGGTGAAGGCGCGGACGAACGGATACACGCCACCTCGTGGCACCCGCGGCCGGATGTCGCGACGGCGCTGGTGCAACGACTGCCGGAGCTCACGCTGGATCTCGGCGATCATCCGGACGACGGTGCGCAGGGCGCTCGACGGGTCGACGAAATAGGACGAGTAGCCGGCCCCGCCGCCTAGCCGCGCACCGCGCATACGGCTGACCACGAGGACGTTGTCGTCGGCACCACCGGTGAACAGGTTGCCGCGACTGGCGCCATCGACCGCGAGCAGACCCGGCAGATCCGCGCGTTCGAACTCACGTTGCTCGTTGTCCCGGGGATTGCTGAACACCGAGATCGTCCCGGACGCCTTGTCGAACCACCGGAACGCAGGCACGTTGTGATTCGATCCGTGCAGGATGCCGAGCTGGGACGCCCCGGTCTGGCTGCTCCAATCGGTGTGCCAGGGCACCAGCCGATGGGACTCCCGAACCAGTTTCGCGATGGTCGGGGTCACGCCGTCGGCGATCGCACGTCGCAAGACCTCGTGTCCGAGGCCGTCGATCTGCAGGCACAGCAGTCCCGGCACCTCCGACGACCCGGACGTGTGGCGCCGCCGGAATCGCTGCCGACGGACCTGCATCAGCCGATAGGACGTATCCGATCGTGAGGCGATGATGCCGCCGACGACCGATGTGAACAGCGACAGCAGGGCGGCCATGACGAAGAGGTCGAAGGTGCGGTCGACGGTTGCCACCGGAACCAACACCAGCGACAGCATCAGCAGCAGGCCGTTCGCCACGAAGACGAGGAGGAACAGCACCACCGGGCCGATCCACGACATCGCACGGACGATCACCGGCCAGAGAATCGCGGTGAGCAGACCGAACACCAATGCGAGGACGAGTGCGGCCGGCAGGGTGGTGGTGTGTCCGTCCACGGTGACCGAGTCGAGTGTGACGCCTCCGAACGCCATGTCGAGGACCAGCATGGCCAGAGCGGAGGTCAGCCACAGCACGATCAACTCGATCGCGATGCCGATGGCTCGTGCGGTGCTGCGCATGGCGTCCTTTCGCTTGCCTTGGGATCGTAATGGGATGAACGGCACACCGGAGGACCGAGCCGGGCATCGGTCCTGGATGCGATGGCTCGGGCACGCGACCACCTTGATCTCTGATCGTGGGACGGCGGTGCTGACCGATCCGGTCCTGACGGCCCGGGTGGCGCACCTTCGACGCCGACGCGGGCCGATCCCCGACGACGCCGTGGTGGCGGCCGCCGACGTGGTGGCGCTCTCCCATCTCCACGCCGATCACCTGCACCTACCGTCGTTGCGCATGCTCGACGGCGACGTCCCGATCGTGCTTCCGCGTCATGCCCCGGATGCGCTGCCGTCGCTTCGGGAGTTCGGGGCACGGCTCATCGAGGTCGACGCGGGCGACGAGGTACCGATGGGCGACGTCGTCATCCGCGTGGTGCCCGCCGAACACGACGGCCGCCGCTGGCGACGCGGCCAGCACCTGACGTCCGCGCTCGGCTATATCGTCGTCGGCGACTCGACAACGTACTTCGCCGGGGACACCGACCTCTACGCCGACCTCGGGGACTGGGTGCGCGAGCCCGATCTGGCACTGCTCCCGGTCGGCGGGTGGGGTCCGACTCTGGGGGCCGGGCACCTGAATCCGGTTCGCGCGGTGACCGCCGCCGAGATGATCGGTGCACGACGAGCGGTACCGATCCACTACGGAACCCTGTGGCCGATCGGCCTCGACCGGATGCGACCCGGGCTGTTCCATGATCCGGGAGCCGAATTTGTCCGCGAGGCCGTCGAACACGGTGTCGCGGCAACCGAACTGGCGCCCGGCGATCGGATCGTCATCGGCGACGACTGATCCGCCCTGCCGGTCGCCCTCCGCGCGTCAGGTTCCGGCGGGCAACGTGGTGAAATCGGGGGAGCGGCCTTCGGCGAAGGCGGTGAGCGCCTCGGTGTTCGCCGGGCCGCCCATCAACTCGGCGAATGCCGCGTTCTCGCGGTCACGGGCCGCATCGATCTGATCCCGGATGGGTTCGGTCATCGTTCGCTTCACCGCGATCAGACTGGAGATCGGCTGCTGCGCAAGTTGTTCGGCGTGTGCAGTCGCGACGTCGAGAAGCTTCTCCGGCGCGCAGAGGCGCCACGCCAAGCCGATGTCCACGGCCTGCTCGGCCGAGATCCACTCCGAGGACATCAGCACCCAGGCTGCATCTTGCCGACCGAGCAGACGGGGCAGCAGGTAGGAGGACGCCGCCTCGGGTGCGACCCCGAGGCTGGTGAACGGGCACTTGAACCGCGCGGCGGTCGACACGAAGGCGAGATCGGCGAAGCCGAGGATGGTGGTACCCAGCCCGAGGCCGAGTCCGTTGACCGCGCAGATCAGGGGTTTGGGAAACGCGACCAGCGCGTCGATCAGACCAGGGAATCCGTATCGCCCCGGCACGAAGTCGGGATCGCCGACGCGTTGCGCCATCTCCTTCAGATCCGTTCCGGCGGTGAAGGCCCGGCCGGTGCCGGTCAGGAGAACGACGGCGACCTCGGGGTCGTCGGCGGCGTCGATGAGTGCCTGCGCGGTGGCATCGTAGAGCGCCTCATCGAACGCATTGAGGGCGTCGGGGCGGTTGAATGTCAGTGTGCGTACCCGATTGTGGGTCTCGACGAGCAGATTCATCGGCCGGCTTTCGTGGTGGAAACGACCGTGCGGGAAATCCGACGAGGGGATTTGTACCCTCCGGGCCGCCGAGATCGTGTGAAGGCGGAGGTGTTCAGGATCAGGTGCAATGTCACCGTTGAATCGTAACGTGGCGGGTCATCAGTCACCGGACGCTGTCAGCTGGGCTGGATGCCCGATCGATCAGGTGTGAGGCGTGGTCGAGAATGCTCTGCAAGCTGAATTCGAAAGTGCGATCCTGCCGGACGTGCTCAGCGTGTCCGCGCGTCTCGATGGCCGTTTGTGCAAGGTTGGGCCTGTCCTGAAGACGAGCCACCGCGACGGAACCAAGGAGGTGAAACCGCAGAGCCGAGAGAACTCGGCAGGCATCGTCGGGAGGCAGTTGTGCGGCTGCGAGTCGCGCCAATGCGCATTCGATGTGTTGTGCTTCGAGCTTCGAGGGTCGAGAGATCGGATGGGCCCTGATCACCAGCAGGTCGGCGAAGACTCGGTTGGCGAGAAGGTCGCTGCGCACGGTGTGAACGTAGTCAGACAGGGAACTCCGCCAATTGCCTTGCGCCGCGCCGATTACCGTATACCTTACGGTAATCGGTTGTAGTGATTCGGGTGATCACGGATACGCGACGATTCCGTCAATGACAGTGGCGACCACGTCGACGGACGTCGGGTTGCGACGGACGTCTTCCGGTGCGCCGCGGACGACGGCCAGGTCGGCGACTGCGCCGGGCTCGATGGCGCGGGGAACCGTGGGCTGTTCTGGTGTGCCCCAGAACAAGCCGAGCGCCGTGGCGGGAGAGACGGTTTCGAGTGGGTCGCGGCCGGAGTGGTCGATGGTGGCCGCGTGGATCGCCGTCCAGGGGTCCGAGCCGCCGAACGGGGCGTCTGTCCCGGCGGCGACGTGGATCCCGGCTGCCAGCAGGCTCCCCAGCCGCCAGAGGTCGGCCTGTTCGTCGGCGGGGACCTCGACGCGATACTGCTCGGCCCTCTCGAACGGGAAGTTCGGCTGCGTGATGACGGGTATCCGGTGATCGCGCAGCCAGTCGAAGCATTCCGCAGGGATGATGGCGCCGTGTTCGATCCGGTCGCCGGGCAGCACGCCTGCGCCGTCCAGAGCGGTCATCGTGACGATGAGTTGTAGACGCGTGACGCAATGCACGGCCACCGGTTTCCCGGATCTGTGGATCTCCCTCATGGCCTCGGTGAGTTCGGGAAGCGTCGGCAGCCGGTCGTCATCGAGGAGGATCTTGGTCGCTCCCAGGGTGAATGTTGTCGGCCGGCCCGGCGTCTGGTGGCCTGGCGGCCGGATGTCCGGGGTGCTCATGCAGTGGACGCGCTGCACGATGTCGCCCGAGCGCACCGCCGCGGCGAGGGCGTCGATCGACGACTGCGAGAGATCGGGAGTGGCCTCGGTGAACCCGGTGACACCGCGTGCGGCCGCACGCCGGCTCAGGGTTGCCAGGTCGGGCGGCGGCGACGGCATGGTGGCGCCGAGCCGGTCGCCCAGCCAGGAATCCATCCGCCAGAGGCGGCCGGTGGGATTGCCTGCGGCATCACGCTCCACGCCGGGGAGTGCGCACGCATCGACTCCCACTTCCCGGCAGGCCGCACTGTTCAGAATCCACAGGGCGCCGGAGCGGTGCTGGACCCGGACCGGGCGTTCGGCGACCGTGGTGTCGAGGACTCCGCGTGTGAGTGGGCCGGCCACGGATTCGTGATAGCCGTAGGCGCGCAACCACTCTCCTGGCAGCGCGCGTAGATCCGCGGCCTGCAGTACGGCGCGCAGTTCATCGTCGGATTGCACGTCCGGCGGCCCGACCCGGATGGAGCCGGCAGTGGCTGCGAGGGAGCGAAGGTGGAGGTGGTGGTCGTGCAGGCCCGGCATCACCCAGCAGTCCGAGGCGTCGAGGTCGTGCTCGCCTGCCTGGGGGCGCAGGCGCGAGTCGACCTCGGTGATGAGTCCGTCGTCGCAGCGGACATCGACGACCCCCCGGTCGAGGGTGCAGGCGTTGCGGATCAGCATGGGAGACCCGATGCCGTGGGGGCGCGGACGGGACTGTGGCGCCGCTCGTGCGAACACTCGACCGCCCATCCGCCACCGCCGTCGTCGCGGACGACATGTTCTCCCGGACAGGCGAGTTCGGCGGTGGTGAACGAGGCGACGGTGTCGACCATCGACAGATCGATCAGAACGCCGCCGCCCGCTTCCGCCGCCGCGGCCGTCGCGAGTGCCGCGGTGATCCCCGACAGCGGATCCGCGATCGCATCTGCGCAGAATGCCGGTTGGTCGCCGTGCCAGCCGACGAGGCCACCACCGACCGCGGCGTCGTCCCCGAAGTTCACCTGCATGGGCGTCGATCGGCCGCCCCCGGTGATGCTGACCCAGATCTTCCCGGGTCGGTGCGTCAGGCGGTCGGGCGAGAGCCCGAGCCGCTCGAGGGCGCGCGGGCGGGAGGCCTCGATGACGATGTCGGCAGCATCGATCAGGTGCGCCAACTGATCCCGGCCCTCGTCGGAGGTGAAGTCGACGGCTCGGAACTCCTGTCCGCGGTGCAGCCACTCGAAGAACACCGGGTCGCCGATGCGGGCGCCGTCGGGACGCCCGGTGCTCTCGACCTTGATCACCCGGGCGCCGGCCCGGTTCAGCACGCCGCCACACAGCGGGCCCGCCCAGAGGGACGAGAGATCGACAACCGTCGCACCGCTGATGGCGAGAGTGGGCGTCCGGGAGGCGATGTCGGTCACCTGGAAGGGGAGTGGTGCCTGCTCGGCGTGTTCTGGAGAAGCGTCGAGTACCGCAGCCGCGACACCCAGCAGTTGCGCCTGGTCAACGACATCGGACGCGGCGGTTCGGGCGGCGAAGTCCGTCAGATCCTGCCATGGGTCGTCGGTTCCCCGGTCCCCGATGATGGCCGGAACCGATGCCACATCATCTGGGCGACAGAGGGATATCGCGATCCACTGGTCGGCCGCGCGGATCAGCCTGGTCATGCCGCCCGCAGAGATCTGGCCGTTCCGGTGCAACCCGCGCAGGGCGGCGCGGGCGCCGATCACGGCCCCGGCGTCGAGGTGGACGGCGTCGCCGGCGAGGCCGGTCAGGCGGGCGAGCTCACCCACGGCGACGTCGAGCACCCCGTACGCTGCGGCGGGTGAGATGAGCGGGGCTGCCGACGAGACGCCGGTCAGCTCCATGCCGCCGCTGCCTGCCCACTGCAGGACGGCACACCCGGGAGCCGAGTGGTCGAGGGTCGGTATCGCGTCGCGAGACGTGCTCGGCCACCACGTGTTCAGCCATCGGGAGACGACGGCCGACGGCATGCGGTGCTCGATGGTCACCGGTCGCCGCGTGGTCCGGCCAGGCCCTCGACGGCATAGCGCACGATCAGCTCGCTCACCGGCCGGCCGTCGTCGTCGGGGTTCGACGACACCTGGAAGATTGTGAACGACAGCAGGATTCGTGCCAACCATGCGCTCGCTCCGGCGACGTCGGTGTCCTGCGGGATCTCGCCGCGTTCACGTGCCGCCTCGACGTACGGCAGGAGGAACGATGCGGTTCGCTCCACGGCCTCGGTGCCATGTGTACCCAGGATGTGGATCATCGCGGCCGGGTTGGTCCCGCTCCTGGCGCGATGTGGCGTCTGATCCCGCGGCGGGTTGATGGTCCGCGCGATGATCTCGCTGAACTCACCCACCTGTTCGGACAGGGTGGGCAGCGATGTGAGGGCCTCGGTGACCTCGTCGAAGAACCACTCGGTGGTCCGGCGTCGCAGTGCTTCCAGGAGGACGTCGCGGGACTCGTAGTACCGGTAGAGCGTGCCCCGGGCCACGCCGGCGGCCCGGGCCACCTCGGACATGCTGAGCCGTCGAACCCCGACCTGCCGTACTAGTCGGTCGGTGGCCTCGAGGAGCCGGTCCTCGGTTGCCTTGTCGGCCTCGGTCGTCCGCGTCGACGTCACGCCTCGGCCCGGTGCGGGCCAGAGATCCTCAAATCCGGTCGTCACGCCGATTCTCCTCGTCGCTGTTGCCTCGAGTGGCAGTCGGCCATTGCCGGCCAGTCTATGGCGGCGATATGAGTCGCCACTGGTGCCACCTGTCCATGCTAGACAGTTGTGCAGAAACTGTACTACTGTCTCACGAAGATCCTCATACGGTGGAAGTAAGGAGCAGCCCATGCCCTCGACATCCGGATCGACGCAGAGCGTCGGCACGACAGTGGACCGGAACGTCTCGAATGTGCGCTGGCCGACCCTCGATCACCTCGCGGTGGGCGTGCGGCGCTGGGAGGACGCCTACCCTCGGTTCGTCGGCGAGCTCGGCGGGCGGTGGGGATACGGCGGAGTCTCCGGTGAGTACGCCCCGTACCAGCTCGTCTACGGTGACGGCCTCCGGATGGAGTTCATCGCGCCTGACAAGCCGGGCAGTTTCATGGACCGGTTCCTGGAACAGCGCGGACCGTCGGCGCATCACCTCACCTTCAAGGTGCCCGACCTCGACGAGACCCTGGCCGACCTGCGCCGGCGGGGCTTCGCGACCTTCGGGGACTCGCGGACGGACCCGATCTGGACCGAGGTCTTCATCCATCCGAAGGCATCGGGTATCGGCACCCTCGTCCAGGTGGTCCGGGCCGACGACGAGACCATCGTCGCCGAAGGGTCGTTCTCGACCGCGCCGGAGGATTTCCCCCGGGCTGGCACGCCGAACCGGGAGATGTCGATCGTCGGAATGACCGTGTCCGACCTCGACCGGGCCCATGACCTTCTGGGTCGGGCGTTGCTCGGCGACGTCATCGAGGCCGGGGACGGATGGTTCTTCGCGACCTGGGGGCGCGGCCGCTCGATCCTGGTCCGCGAACCGTGGTCGACGCCCTGCTCTGCCGGCCTCTGGGAAGGTGCGTCGGAGGAGGGCGTGGCGTTCGTCCTCTTCGGCGACGGCGATCTCACCGCCGACGATCTTGCCGCCGACCCGGCGCGACTGGTCCGTCTGCCCGACCACGCGGACACCGGCGTCCCGGTCTGGCTGGCCTGAGAAAGCGGAGGTCGAGGTCTGGGCCTGGACGAGAAAAAATGTTGCGCTGCAGGATGTCCCGATTGCCGATCTGTGGATCGCCCGCGAGGTCGCCAGGCGCGACGGTCATGTCGCATCGATACCGATGATGCGTCGTGTGGTCGATGAGTTGCACGAGGAGGACCGGCTGGGATATTGCGTGTGGGCGACCGGAGTTCTGGTCGGTTCGCTGCTCGCGCGCGGTTCCGACGACGACCTCACCGAGGTGCAGGGTGCCATCGAACGTCTGGAAGTTGTGCGCGCCGAACAAGATTCGGCAGTTCGATCAGTCGCGCTGTTGCGGCTGCGTGCCCTCCTGGATCGTGCTCGCGGCGACCTCGATGGGTTTCGGGAGCTGACAGGACGCTATCGCGGCGGTCGGAATCGTACGGTTTCGACGGACATCGCGATTGGGCGCAGGCGATGGGTGAGAACGAAGGACAGACGCCGACGCGATGATGGGCGGTATCCGGCCGTCACCCGAAGATCGGCGGAAGACAGAACAGGACCACGACGCCCCACACGACGTGGGTGCAGATCGGTGCCAAGACGCCGTCTGTGCATCGCCGGAGTACCGCACAGATCACGCCCAGGATGAGCGCGGCGAATCCGAGCATCGGATTGCCGCTGGCGAGCGTGGCAAGCGTGTAAAGGACCGTCGACACCAGCACCGGGTGGTGATTCTGCGCGGCCGAGTAGACGCCGCCGCGGAAGAACACCTCCTCGGCCAGGCCGTTGCCGAGGGTGATCACGGTGACAGCGATGATGCTGCCGCGATCACCGAGGTCGAGGACCTGGGTGACCAGGTCGGCGAGGGCCGGGATCTCCCGGGTGATGAGTGCCCCGACCACGAATGCCGCTCCGACGAGCAGACCGATCGCCGTGCCGAGGGTGGCAGCGCCGATCGTCGACGATCGGCCCGTCGCCGATCCGGCTCGAATGCCGAATCGGCCCAGTCGAATCGGCCCCGAGAGCAGCCCGCCGACGATCCAGATCGCCGCCAACGCGATCGTCAACGGATAGAAGGAAGCATCGCCCGGCTCTGACGAGAGTGAGAAGCCCAGGACCACCGCACCCAGGACGAGGAAGATCGCGACCACCCGTCGTCGGCGCGTCAGTGTCGCCGGATCGTCGAATCGGGTCGCCGGTGCCGGTGCGGTGAGTCGTCGCCTGAGGTTGTCGAGAGTGACAGTCATCCTGACAGCAGGGATACCACGCTTCGCACCCGACGCGTCGTGAAGCCCACGATCGAACCGATCCCGCCGGTGACCGCACGCCGGATCCTCATCAGGTCGCCGCCGGCCCATCCCGGGTCGGTGTCGGCGAGATGATGCGGGTCGGCCAGCGCACACACCGAGCGGGGTGGCGTGGTGTGCACGGCCGATTCGATGGCCTCTCGCATCGGGACCAGCCCGTTCGGCGGATCCGGAACCAGGTCGCGGATGGAATGTTCGGTCGCTGTCATCGGCTGGCTGAGCGACGCCACGAGATCGGCGGTCAGCGAGCTCGGCACCGGGACGAGCATGCCGGTCACCCGGCCGGCCAGGTGCGAGTTCACGAAGGGGACCGGCACCCGGAGGCGGGGCTGCCGGATGGCACGGATGTACTCCGACAGGACCGATTCGTACCGTGTGCCGACGTCGGGGCCTGCGATGTCGTAGGCACCCGGCGGGAAGGCCGGGTCGATGACCTCCACCAGGTAATGGATGACATCGCGGACCGAGATCGGGTCCATCGGGTTGTCCACCCAGCCCGGTTGCGGGATCACCGCGAGCCGGTCGGCCACGTACCGGATGATCTCGAACGACGTCGAGCCGGCGCCCAGGATCACCGCGGCTCGCAGCCACACCAGATCGGGGCCGCCCGGGATGTCGAGGGCGGCACCGACCTCGGCGCGACTGCGCAGATGTCTGGACAGGTCGTCGTGGTCACAGTCGGGTACGAAGCCGCCGAGGTAGACGATCCTGGGCACGTTCGTCGCGCGTGCCGCGACCGCGACGTTGTGCGCGGCGCGCGTGTCGGCTTCGTCGAAGTCCTGCTGACCGATCCCGTGGACCAGGAAGTAGAGCGCATCGATGTCGCCGGCGCTCGCGACCGCATCGTGCGCCGACTCGCTGTCGTCGGCGTCCATGGCGATGGCCGTGACGCGGCCGTACCAGCCGAAACGTCGCAGTGTGGCCGGCCGGCGGCTGGTCACGACGACGTCGTCGCCGCGGTCGACCAGCGCACACACGAGACGGGAGCCGACATATCCGGTGGCACCGGTGACCAGCACTCTCATCGGTCTGTCCGTGCGTGTGCGGGTCGGGTCGAGGTCATGCTTCGACGCTAAGTGCGAATGCGGACAACCTGCCGCTGCCGGGCGCGGTGTGCAACGCGATCGCGACGTCGGTCACGGTCGTATAACGACAGTCAGCGGCCGAGGCGGTGACGCCGATCAGGATCGTCGCGGTCAACAGCAGGGCGCTGTACCCGAGCACGACGGTCGAGGTCGACGGCTCCCACAACTGGCCGTCGGCGGTCTGGGGTGCCAGCGGTGCGATCGTGTTGAGGTCCACCGACGACGGATACCGCGTGACCCCAGTACGACGGGAACAACCACGAGAGTTGTTGCAGCCCCGGGGTGGTGAGACGGAAGAGACCGCCACAGAACACCAGCTGTGAGATGACGGCGATGACCATCGGCGGCATCGTCTGCTCGGCGGAGCGCACCGAAGCGGAAATGGCCAGTCCGCACAGCGGGTGACGGCGGCCGGGTACGTCGGTGTTGCTCGTGGGCGGTGTCGGGGTAGGCGGCGACGAACGCGAAGATCTAGGCTCAGTCGCCGGTGCCCATCGCGGCGCCCACCTGGTCGGGAGCGCCGCAGAAAGCGGTCTTGCCACCCGGTGCGAGGAGCAAGACCTGATCGCACATCGACAGGTGGGTCAGCGAATGGGTGACCACGACGACCACCCGGCCGGCGTCGGCGAGGCGCCGTAGTGTGGCCATGACCTGCCGGTCCAGCGCCGGGCCCAATCCGGACGTCGGTTCGTCGAGGATCAGCAGCGACAGACCGGTGAGCAGTTCCATCGCCCGCGCCCACCGGTGGCGAGGCAGGCGTGAAGTCGGCCCACCGCGATGTCGGCAAGGGCTTCCATCTGGTAGGCACGCAGCACCTTGACCGCCCCGTCCACCACCCCGGCGCCCCGCACGCCGTCGGTGCATCGTCGTAGGTTTGCCCAGTGTGTGGATGCACGGATCAACTGAGTACTGCACTAACCTGCACCCTGAGAGTCACAGACGTGAAGGCGTGCCCGGGAACCTTTCCGGTCGCCGTTGCATCGAACAATTGTATTGAGCATCCAGCGCCCGGCCAGAACACCGGTCAACCCGCGCGACTGCACACGACGAGGGGAACAGGGACGATGACGAATCGGCAGCCGGTGGTGCGTTGGGTGGGGGTTCTCGCCGCGATCACGGCGATCGCAGGATGCACCACTCAGGGAGAGGCGACCAGTGCGTCCGGTCCGGCGTCCGAGCCGTCCGTGGACGCCGCGGCCCTCGACACCGGCGCCTATCCGACCACACCGAGGCCTGCCTTCGGGAAGGCCACTCAGGACAACATTCTCCAGGTCGAGGGGCAGCGGATGGCTCAGTTCGTGGTGGTGCCGTTCGAGATCGACGACGACCTCACGAATGCGAAAATGCCGACGATGGTGATCAGCGGGCCGAGCGGTCTCGGCATGGTGCTCGCTCCCGACACCGCGAAGGTGCCCGCGAACGAGAAGATGATGATGGGCTTCGTCGACGCGGCCGCGACCTCGGATGAGAGCCTGCGCGCCGGGACCAAGCGGGCCCTCAACAACATGGTGCTCCGCTATCTGACCCCCGCTGACGCAAGGGACGCCGCCCGGCAGATGGCCGACGCCACCGCGGCCGGGGACAAAGCGCGACCGACGACGCTGCCCGGGCTACCGGACACGCTGGTCGTGCAGGCAGGCCACGGTGGGAACAAGCAGATGATGGCCTTCACGCCGCACAACTCTTATGTGCTCTATCAGTGGTTCGAGACGACGCCGTCGCAGCAGAACATGTTGGAGCCGACCGTCCGTAAGGCCCTTGCGCTCCAGAGTGCGCTGATCGACAAGTTCCCGGCCACGCCGACAAAGGACGAGGCCAAGGCCAGGGGCATCACCGGGAGCAGTGCACCCGTCGTCGATCAGAATCATGTTCTGATCTACGCGTTGCCCTACACCGACGACGAGATCAAGAAGGGTGTCAAAACCGCACTTCCCGGCGGCAGCATCCGAGCGGTCTACGGACCCCGTGGGATGGCGCAGATGAGCAGTGATCCCAAGACCGACTTCACCATGCTCACCGACGTCGGCGCCACGGCCAACGCCATCGAGAAATCGACCGTGTACCGGGCGTCCACGCCTGATGGCGCAAAGACCATCGTCGACATCTCGCTGGCATCGAGCCGAAGCCAGGGCTGGGCCGATGCGGCGGTTCCGGTCGGGCTGCCCGCCGCCAAGTGCCAGAGCAAGACGCTCGACACCGGTACGTGGTACGCCTGCTACGTGCAGAAGGGGCGCTACGTCGGCAACTACAGCGCGCGGGACAAAAGGGATGTGCACCAAGCAATCTCGGCACAATACGTGATCCTCACCAAGGCGGATCAGAACGCGAACTAGAACGCGAACTAGAGCGTCGGTGCTCGGCAGTGCGCAACCTGAACCATCCGGCCCGGGCCGGATGGTTCAGCGATGCCGTTTGAGCCGCAACCGCGACGCTGTGTAAACGACGAGCACGATCGAGATGAGCAGCAGCGCACTGTAGCTCAGCACTACGTTGCTCAGCTCTGGCTCCCACAGCTTCGTGTCCTGGGCTTGTGGTGTCATCGCGGAGATTCTGGTGAGGTCGACAGCAATCGCGGAGGTCGCATACCCCCAGTAGGAGGGGAACAGCCACGACAGCTGCTGCAGCCCGGGCGCAGTGAGCTCGAACAGGCCGCCGGAGAACACCAACTGCGAGATGACCATGATCACCAGCGGTGGCATGGTCTGTTCGTTGGATTGCACGGTGGCCGAAATGGCAAGGCCCACCAAGGTACTCACACATGCCAGTGCGGCGACGGAGATGAACAACTCCAGTGGACCAGAGCCGATCACTCCGCCGCTGGGTGTGCCTTTGCCGACAAAGACGATCGCGACCATGACCGCGGACTGGATGATGGTGGTGACGAAGTACACCATGATTTTCGCGGCGAGGTAGGCGTGCGGCCGCAGGCCAACGGCGCGTTCACGTTCGAAGATGTCGCGTTCGCCGACGAGGTCACGCACGGTCAGCGCGGTCCCCATGAAAGCGGCACCGATGACCAATACGATCAGAATCTGGATGGCCTCGCCGCCACTGTTGGCGCCGAACCCGGCCGACCCGGGGATGACCAGTGTCAGCAGACCGAGCACGATCGGCATTATCGCGAGGAACGCGAGGTAGCCGGGATCGGCGAAGATCAGCCTGATCTGGCGGCGAGCTACGGTGCTGCACTGATCCCAGCCGCTGCTCTGCGGTGCTGAGCTGGCGTGACCGGCGGGCCGTGGCGGGCGCGACGGGCGCGGGGTATGACGGGTGCGTTGCAGGTGTTGCTGGTAGGCCGCATCCGGGTGGGCAGCCACGAATGCGAAGATTTCTGCCCATTCGTCGGTCCCCATCGCCCCGGCCACATCATCAGGATTGCCGCAGAACGCGGTTTTGCCGCCCGGCGCCAGCAGCAGCACCTGGTCGCACATGGCCATGTAGGTCAGAGAGTGGGTGACGACGAGTACCACACGGCCCGCGTCGGCGAGGCGGCGCAAGGTTGCCATCACCTGACGGTCGAGCGCAGGATCGAGCCCGGACGTGGGTTCGTCGAGGATCAGCAGCGACGGGCCGGTGAGCAATTCCATCGCCACCGACGCCCGCTTGCGTTGGCCGCCTGACAGTTTGTCGACGCGGGTATCGAAGTGCTCGGTCAGCTGGAGCTCTTCGAGGACACCGGCGATGACCGAGTCCCGGTCGGCGGTGGACAGGTCTGGTGGGAGACGAAGTTCGGCGGCGTAGCGCAAGGCCTGGCGCAGACTGAGTTTGTGGTGCAGGACGTCCTGCTGGGGAACCATGCCGATACGGGTGCGCAGCGCGTCGTATTCGTCGTGGACGTTGCGCCCTTCGAAGGTGACCTCACCTGTCGTCGGGCTACTCAGACCGGCCGCGATCTTCGACACGGTGGATTTGCCGGCACCGGAGGGGCCGATGACGGCGGTCAGGGTGCCCGGTCGGGCGGCGAAGTCGATGTCTTTGAGGAGCTTCTTGTCACCGTCGACGACGAGGTTGATGCCTTGCAGGTGTAGTCCGCCGCCGGTGATCGCCGGGGCCTGGCCGCGGCGCAGGGTGTGGCCGGCCAGCACGAAGTCGGAGTTGCCGATGGTCAGGACGGCGCCGTCGGTCAGCGCGGTGGGTGTACTGATCCGGCTTCCATTGACATGGGTGCCGTTGACACTGCCCAGGTCCTCGATCAGTACACCGGTGCGATGTGCGGTGATACGGGCGTGGTGGCGCGAGACGAGCATGTCGTCGACGATGATGTCGTTGCCCGGCGTACGGCCGATGGTCTGCGCGCCGGACAGGACGATCTCGTTGCCGTCGCTGTTGTGCTGGATGGGTTGCAGATGTGGCGCCCCGCGCAGCTGCGGTGGCATCACGAAGGCTGAGGTGCTCGGTATCTGCGGCTGTCGCGGTTGCGGCGGGAGCGGTGGTGGAGTGTAGGGCCGTTGGGGTGGCACCATCCCGGCCTGTGGCGTGGGATCGAGCTGATGTGGTGCGGGGGCAGCGGCCAGGGCGATGACCAGGATGGGGCCGCGGCCGGGGCTGCCCAGGTGCAGTTGTGCGGTGCCGGTGACCGGCTGCTCGGTGAGAAGCCGGCCCGCCGAGAACACCCGCGCATCGTGCCCGCCGATCGCGATCCACCAGCGGTCGCCACGCCATTCGATGCGCAGATGGTGATCTTCGACCATCGGATGATCAACGACGATGTCGTTGTCGGGGGCCGCACCCACGGTGAGGCGGGGTTGGTCCCCCAGCGTGCGTAGCGTCCCCTCGACAGACACGCTGCCCGGCGTCATCGTCGTCATCACTGGTGCGGTCCGATCTCGTGGAGATGGTGGTTGTGCTGTGCTGCATACGGTTTGGCCGGGTGCGGCGACGGCGGGCGTCGCCCCACCCGGCCGGTCCGGGTAGTGCGTCAACTCAT
The DNA here is from genome assembly GCF_049844895.1 of Gordonia sp. DT101. Lineage (NCBI taxonomy): Bacteria > Bacillati > Actinomycetota > Actinomycetes > Mycobacteriales > Gordoniaceae > Gordonia > Gordonia sp. DT101. The sequence continues at coordinate 300,870 of NZ_JBNCLX010000002.1, forward strand.
CAGCGATGTCACATGTCGCCGTGCGGGTCGGCGACATCGTGGTCGGCGCCGTGGTTGGCCTCGTGGAACTCTTCGGTCAGCGGCATGGTCGGCAACTCCTCGCCGGGTGCAACCGGGTCGGCGTCTGCTCCATCGGGGCCGCCGTAGACGTACTCGGTCGAGATGGCTGCGCCGCCGGCGTCCATGTGGATGACGGTGTCGGGGATCTGGTCGTGGTCCTGGTCGAGCACCTGCACGTCGGGTTTGCCGTCACCGTCGGTGTCGGCGAGCGTCACATCCGGTGATCCGTCGCCATTGGTGTCGAGGGTCGCGCTGGTCACGTTGCCCGCGGCGTCGAGGGTGTGCACCTCTTCGAGCTGTCCGTCGGCGCCGACCTTGGCCGCCAGGTCCGGGCTGCCGTTGTGGTCCACGTCGGCTTCGACGATGGTGGAGCCGTTCGGTCCACCGTAGGCGATCATGTCGGGGTTGCCGTCGTGGTCGACGTCGTCTTCGACCAAGGTGACGTTGCCCTGGGCATCGAGGTGGGCGGTGAGATGGTCGCCGGACTCGGTGTCGATGGCGTGCACGACGTCGGGGTTGCCGTCACCGTCGGTGTCGAGGGCTGAGGTCACCTGAATGCCGTCGCCGTCCGGTGCGCCGGGGGTGTCGGGAGTGTGCTGCGGGCCATCAGGGGCCGCAGCGGCAGCCGGTTCTTCCGTTGCCGGTTCTCCCGTTGCCCGGGCTGCCGGGTCGGCGGGGGCGTCACTGCCGGTGGCGCCCTGGCCGGCGTCATACGGTGTGCCCGAGGTGATGTCGGGGTTCTCCGGCACCTGTTGGTCGGCTGCGGTCAGCGAGTCACCGCTGTCGTCCGGCTGGGCAGCAGGATCGGCGGGCGCCTCGGTCGGGGCGGACGCATCGGTCGGGGCGGGGGCATCGGTGGGCGCGTCGGTCGGGGCCGGGGCGTCTGCGGCCGCTTCGTGCGACGCGGTCGCATCGTCGCCGGTTGAATCGTCGCCGGTCGCGCCAGTGTCCTGGTTCGCGTCATACGGTGCGTTCGAGGTGATGTCGGGGTCCTGCGGGACTTCTTGGTCTTCGGGGGTCAACTCCCCTTGGGAGTCATCCTGCGGCTGATCGGCCGGAGCTGCGTCGGCCGGAGCGGCGTCGGCCGGTGCTGCGTCGGCCGGTTCGTCGGCCGGAGCGGCCGGAGCGGCAGGAGGGGCTGCGGGGTCGGCGGGGACATCGGCCGGGGCAGCGGTGTCGACCGGCGGGGCCGTTGCGGGCTCGTCGGCCGGAACGTCGGCGGGCAGCGGCACGGCCGCGCCGCCGGCAGCGGCCTGCTGCTGTTCGGCGGTGACCTCGCCGGCGGGCTCACCGTTCTGGGTGAAGGTCACGGTGCCGTCGTCTTGTACGGTGCCGTCGATCTTGTTGCCCGCCTCGTCGGTCATCTGCACTGTGTCGGGCCGGCCGTCACCGTCGGTGTCCACGACATCGTTGGTGGTCAGATCGCCTTCGGGGTTCAACGGAGTGGACATGCTGTCCGCCTTTCTCTCAAGTCTCAGTTCGGGGTGTCAGGGATTGGATGCAGCACGTTCGCAAATTGTTCCCGGTCAGGAGATCAGGCCCGATCGCGACAGGAACGCCTTGGCGTCGGCGATCGAGTTCACCCCGAAGACGGTCATGTTCAGGCCCGTCGCGGTGCTCGCGTAGTCGATGTTGTAGTTGTCGGTGCTACCGGACATCGCGCTGTCGATGTCGGCGGCGGCGGTGCGGCCGGAGTCTTCGACCAGCGTTCCTTTGCCGTCGCTGTAGGTCCCGTTGCGGACGGCGACGATCCGGCCGGCAGCCTTGTTGTCGTCGACGGAGAAGCTGATGAAGAATCCAGTCGATTTGCCCAGTTCGGCCAGCGATGAGCCATCCTTGATCTGGCAGTTCATTTCCAGGGCGTCATTCGAATCGAATCCGGACTTGTTGCAGGTGCCCAGTTGCTGCTGTAACGCCCCCGGCAGTGCCGCGACGAGCTGAGTCTCGTCGGTGATGATCCGGCCGCCGTCTTTGCCTGTCGCGTCTGCCGCGTTGCCTGCAGCGCTTGCTGCGTTGGCCGCCGTCGGGGGTGTCTCGTCACCTCCGTTGTCGTCGCCGGACATCGTGATCACGCCGACGGTGATACCGATGATGGCGATGACGGCCACAGCGATCCCGCCGACGAGTCCCCAGCGGCGACCGCTCCGGTTTGCTGAGGGCGCGGCGGCGGTGTCGTGGCCGGCGAACTCGGGTCCACCGACTCGCCGCCCGTAAGCCTGCCCCACGGGCGTCTGGGCGGGCTGCCCGCCCGCCGGGGTCGGTGAGGCGCCGGTGGGCCGACGGTCCTGGCCCTGTTGCCACGACGGCATCAACTCGCCCGCCGACGGCGACATCGCCGCCTGTTGGCTGGTGGTCGGCGCGGCTTCTGCCAGCGCGGTCACCAATGCGCCCTGGGCGACAACGGTTTTCGGGTCGTCGAGGGTGGCGACCGAGCCGAGTTCGCCGAGCCTTTGCTGGATCAACGGAATGCGCGAAGAACCGCCGGTCAAATACAGCGAGGTCAGCTGACCGGGGTGGGTGATCCCGGCGTCGAGCAACGTGGCCTTGGTCAGCGACATCGCCCGATCGATCGCCGGGCGGATCAGTTCTTCGAACTCGTCGCGGGTGATCTGCAGCGTCACACGCCCGGCCGGGCCCGGCACGGTGATCGTGGCCGAAGGAGCCTCTGACAGCAGTTCCTTGGCGGTGCGGATCGACTGCTGCAGCGCCTGGGTGACATCTGGTGGCGCTTGACGGCGCAACCAATCCACCAGGTTCGGGTCACGCTCGTCGAGACGTTCATCCACCCACTGCTGCACCAACGCGTCGAAGTTCTTGCCGCCCAACCCATTGTCGCCGCGGGCAGCGATGACCGAGAACGCGTGGTCCTCGGTGACGGTGAGTACCGCGATGTCCAAGGTGCCGCCACCGAAGTCGAACACGGCGATCTTGGAGCCCGGGTCGAGCGAGTGTGAGCGCGAGTAGTGGGCGGCCGCGGCGCGCGGCTCAGAGATGGTGATGATCCTGGTGGGATCGATGCCGGCGTGAATGGCGCCGTCGACCAAGATCCGCTTGTGCTGCCCTGCCCACCCCTCGGGATGGGTGAGCACCACGTGAGATGGGGGCTCTCCGGAGTGTGCGGCCTTGCCGCGGTTGATGATTGCTTGCATCACCGCGGTCACCAGCACGTGTGCCTGCAATGCCATCCCGTTGACAATGATCGTCGGCTTACCGGTGATCAGCCGCTTCGGGGAGGCGACGAATCCGGCCGGGTCCTGTTGGGCCTGGTTGATCGCCGAGTCGCCGACGAAGATGTTGTCGGGACTCGCGACGTACACACTCGATGGCATCAGGTGGCTGGCGTGCGACAACGACAGCGGCTCAACGGCTCTGCTGGTCGCGCCGGAGTGCGCCGCGGCACTGTTGGACGTGCCGAAGTCGATGGCCAAGGTCCATGCAGAGGGTGACATGTGCTGGGGGTCCTATCCGGTGATCACGGTCGTGTACGTGTCGATCAGGGTGACGATGGCGGCGTCTTCGGCCGCCGATGCGGTCGCCAGCGACCGCTGCTGGGCTACGCCCAGACGGCGGTGCGCTTCGGCGGTCACCGCGTGCGCTGACGCATCATCGGGTAGTCCGACCTGACCGGCGACGGTGGTCGCGGTCAGGATCGTGTGTAGTTCATCGGTGACGATCGATCGGGGATCGGTGTGCAGCATCCGCTGGTAGTCCTCCATGACGGAGACCATGTGTAGCGCGGGATTCATGCGCAAGACGGTTGTCAGTGACCGGATCTGGTCGCGGGCGGGGTGGGTGAACGCCAGCTGGTCCAGGCGGGCGAGGATGCGGTGGGCGCGATGATAGATCGCGAAGCGGGTGGTCGAGGCGTCCAGCGCCCGGTGCAGGGCGGCGACACCGGACCGCTCGGTCAGCCACTTGTTGAGTGCTGCCGCGCCGCCCACGGCGACCTGGCGGCCGTGCAACACCCCGTACTCACCGACCAGGCCGAGGAGCTGTTCGCGCAACGCGACGGGCACCACGCTGTCGACGTCGTTGTCGAAGATGCGCAGCACATCCAGTGGTGCCATCGGCTGCAGCCGCGCCAGCGCGGACGCCAGTTGCTCGGTGAGCATGCCGGTGTGGCTGGTCTGGGCCATCAGACCGGAGACCGGAAGGACCGCGGAGACAGTGTTCTTCAGCTGCGTGGCCAGTCGTCCAGCATGTTCGGTGGCATGTTCGAGGGGGTCTCGCTGACCGAGGGCGCCTTCGCCGAATGAGTCGGCGCGCGAGAGCACGCCCAACATGTTCAACGGTGTGAATGGCAGCTGGCTCAGGAAAGCGATCTCATCGTGGCGCGGCGCGGCGTCGAACAAGAACACCGCGGCGTCGGCGTCGATGGAGGCGGTGCGGGTCTGCTCGAATCCGTCGATCATCACCCGTCGGGTGGCGGCGTCGTTGGCGACGGTCAGCGTGGACAGGCCCGGGGTATCGATCAGTGTGAGCTGCCGCAACGCTGCCGAGGGCAGCCACCGATCGACGAACTGGATGTCGGGCGTCGGAAGCGGTAGCTGGGGGCGCTGGTTCGGCTGTACCGCCACGGGGTGGCGGGCCCCGCCGACGCTGACGACTTCGGCTCGCGAGGGGGCCCCGTCCTGGTAGACGGTCACCACGTTGGTCGCCTCCAGGGCAGCGGTCTCGGCGACCGGCGCGCCGATCAGTGCGTTGACGAGGGTCGATTTTCCGGCTTTGAGTCGCCCTACGACCACCACCCGCGGTGGTGACCACAAGATGGTGCCGATCGAGTTGGCGTGAGCGACCAGGTCGCCGCCGAGCGCGGCGAGCTGGTGCAGTCCCTGGTCGAGCACGGTGTGGATGGGGTCGACGCGCCGCGGTGTGGGTGTTGTCATCGGGACACCCCGGCCAGGTATTGCTCGGCGGACGCGATCCGCTTGTCGACGATTGCCAGGTTGCTCGAGAGTCGTTTCGTGTTCTTTTCGCGTGAGGCCGCGTCCGCGGATGCCGCTTTCTGCACCTCGTTGATGGTCTTCTGGAGGTCTTCGATGTTGACGCGCAGGTACTCGCGGTAGCGGATGATGATCTCCGGTCGCGATTGGGCGACAGCGCTGTCGAGGAGGCGACCGGTCGCGGCCTTGGTGGCGACGACCGTTTCCCGTAGCCAGGACAGCAGGTTGGCCTTGCCTGCCCGGATCGCCCTGAACCCGAGGTTGATTCCGACCCACACGGTGCCCACCGCGATACCGACCCCCATGAGCGCCGAAAGTCCGATCAGCCCGCCGAGGGTCGACGATCCCACCACACCCATGGTGAGCAGGGTTGGGTCGAGCAGTCCGTGGCGTTTGCTGCCGACCTGGTGGGCCTCGATCTTCTTGTCCTGCATGGACGCGACGATCTGTGCGCTGAGTTCTTCCCATACCCCGGGGTCATCGGTGAATCGGGGCGCGACGATCTTGTCGTGCAGCTCCTGCAAGAACCCCGACAGGGTTTCTGCCATCGCCAACTGGAGATCGGTCTGCATGTCGGCGGTGAACTTTTGTGCGCTGCGCCGCAACACGTCCATGCCGTGGGTATTGACGTACTTGGTCCACTTGTCGCGGATCTCGTCGAGGCGCCGTTCGAGATCGTCGACCGCCGACTGTCGCAGCAACGTGAGGTCACGCGCGAGATACTGCTCCCACTGCCGTGCCTGGTCCTGCAGCTCGGTCAGTCGCTTCATGTCCGCGGTCAGATCGGGGAGTGCCTTCGCGCCGGCTTCGACGGCGTCGAGTTCGCGGGAGATCTTCGTGCGCACCACCCGCAGTCCTTCCAGGCAGGCGCGGACTGCGTCGAGATGCGGTCGGCTGGAAGCGGCGTCGAGCCGTTGACCGAGTTGCCGGCGGAGTGCCCCGATGCCGCTGTCGACGTCGAGTCGCTCACGCAGCTGTGGGTCGGTGGTTTCGGTGGCCATCACCGCCAGCAGGCTCGACACGCCGACGACCGTCACTGTGCGTTGCAGATGCTCGGCGAGGATGCGTTCGTTCTCGGCGACGATCTGTCGCCAGCGTCGCAGATGCTTGTCGGTCTTGGTGACCACCACGACGACCGAATCGACGGTCGCCGTGGATTGGCGCACGAACTCCATCTCGGGTGCTGTCAGCGGACTCGACGCGTCGCACACCAGCACCAGCACGCGCGCCTGTTCCGCGGATTGTTCGGCCAGTTTGGCCAGACCGACGTCGAGCCCTCCGACGCCGGGGGTGTCGACGATGGTGACGTCGGACATCTGGGCATCGCGGACAGCGACGGCTGCCGCGGTGGGCAGTTCTTCGACCTGTGGGTCACGCACCATGGCTCCGCCGGTGGTGACCCACTGTTCGAGGTCGGCGGTGGGCACCGTTTTCGCGCCGGAAGGGAAGAACAGTTCGGCGGCACTGGGCTGATCCAGGTCCGCATCGTCGGTGACGCTGACGGTCACCGCGGACGTCACGTCGACTCCCACCGGGCACATGTTGCGATGCCCGATCAGTGCATTGACCAGCGAACTCTTGCCACGCTGCACTTCGCCGACCACAACGATCGTGCGCGTGTGGTCGTCGCTGCGCAGCTTGTTGAGCGCGACGTCGGCGACGCGGTCCATCTGGTAGGCGCGCAGAACCTTGACCGCGGCCTCGACCACCTCGGTTGCTGCCGAATCGGCGGCAACCGGATGGGTGGCCGCTGCGGCTGGTGACGCAGTCTCACCCATCTTCTGAATCCCCCGGTTCTCGAGTGTGGCCATGGCCACAAGCGTCGTGGACGATCACCGCCATTTCGCGCGGTGACGTGCACCAGGCTGAGTCCGCGCCAACACGGCACTCTACCGAGTGACCAAATTAACCGATAGTCGGCCTCCTGCATTAACCTGCAGGGCGGATTGACCATCTGCTGGTCCAGGGGACGGCGAGCCCCTGTGTCGCACGGGCTCGTTGGGACTTTCTTCACGATGGACAAGTGGCAGCCGCCGCTGACCGCTGCGGTGGCAGAGCCCGGTCACCGCGTGGCGTCGAGCCCACTGTCCATGCTCTGACTCGGCCACCGTCAAAGACCCAGGCCGGCGAGGGAACCAAATGCCCGGTCCGCAGCGTCCAATCAGGGCTGGTCCTCTCGTCAGCTACCAATTCAATAGTTGATGCGCCCCGCCGCCCCGCCGCCGATACGCCCTCGGGCCCAGGCAGCCGATCATCCGGTCGCGACCGGGCAACCTTCGGAAGGAAAAGAGATATGAAGAAATGGAAACCCGCCGTCTGCTTGGTGGGTGCTGCCACAGCGGCCGTGCTCGTCGCCGGATGCTCCGGCGACGGAGAAGCCGCCTCTGAGCACACGGCCGCATCCAGCAAGGCCGCCGAACCCTCGATCGACCTCAAGGTGCTCAACACCGGCAAGTACCCGACCAGCCCACGGCCACCGTTTCCCCGGTCCACGCCTGCGAACATTCTGCAGGTCGAGGGCCAGCGGATGGCCGAGTACATTGTGGTGCCCTTCGAGATCGACCAAGATCTCACCAACGCGAAGTTGCCGACGATGGTCATCACCGGCAAGAACAACATGAAAGCCGTCATGGCACCGGAGCCCGTCGACGTGCCGGCCAACGACGCCGTCGTCGGCGGCTACGTCGCGACTGCCGGCACACCGGACTCCAGCCTGCGCGCGGGCAACCAGCGCTCGATCAACAACATGGTGGTCCGGTATCTGACCCCCGCCGACGCCGGCAAGGCTGCCGATCAGATGGCCGCGGCAAGCGCGAAGGCCGAGAATGCGACGACAACCAAGATCGACGGCCTGCCCGACACCACCGTGATCAAAAAGGACGACGGTGACAAGCAGACGATCATGGCCTACACGCCGCACAACACCTACGTGTTGTACCAGTGGTACCAAACCACCACCAAGCAGCAGGATCTGTTGGAACCCACCATCAAGAAGGCCGTGACGCTCCAGGGCAAGCTGATCGATCAGTTCCCCGCCACGCCCACAAAGGCCGAAGCGAAGGCCAAGGGCATCGAGGCGAAGGATCCGATGATAGATCAGAACAAGGTCCTGATCTACGCGCTGCCGTACTCCGACGAGGAACTCAAGAAGTCCACAGGGATGCCGAGCGGTTCTATGCGCGCGGTGTACGGACCGCGCGGAATGGCCATGACCAGCTCTGACCCGGTCACTGACTTCAATGTGCTCTCGGAGGTGGGCTCGACCGCCAACGGCGTTGAGCGTTCCACCGTGTACCGCGCCCGGGACGATGCCGGCGCCAAGAAGATCGTCGATACCTTTGTGGCCGCCAATCGCACGCAGGGCATGGGCAATGTGGCTGGTCCGCAGGGCCTTCCGATCGCCAAGTGTCAGAGTAAAGCGGTGAACGAGTCGACAATGTTCATCTGCCTCGTGCAGAAGGGCCGTTATGTCGGGTCCGTCACCTCCAACAACAAAGCCGATGCTTATCAGCAGATTTCGGCACAGTACACAATCCTGACCAAGGCTGATCAGAACGCCAAGTGATCTGGACATACGCGAACACCAAACGTTGTGTGCCTCGCCCCTTTCCGCAGTGGGCGGGGCGCACGGCGTTGGTGTTTGCCCCCGTCTGAGGTTCTTCGCGCATAGTCGGGGTTGGTCACCCGGCCGGAGACTCCGCGGTCAGTGACATTTCCCAGCTGATCGGACTGAGCATTCCAGTCGTCGACTGTCCTCGATCGGTCGCGTCAGCCTGCGGTGCGTTGATCGCGCAGGATCTCCGCGAGCTGTGTCCTGGCACGGTTGAGCCGCGACTTGACGGTCTGGACGCCGACGCCCTGGTGGACAGCGATATCGGCATAGGTGAGATCGCCGAACTCACGCAGCACCACCGCCTCCCGGAAATCGTCGGGAAGCCGGGCGATGGCCTCACGAACGGCGTCGCGCACCGCGAGCCGCTCGTCGAAGCTCGATCCGCCGTCGTCGTCGATGAGTTGGATCGGCTGTTCGGGATCGGTGAAGTCGGTGATCTGGGTGTTGTTCTTGCGGCGGCGTACCACGGTCAGAGCGTTGTTGGCGGCGATGCGATGCACCCAGGTGGAGAAGCGGGCCTCGCCCCGGAACTTGTGCAGGTTCTGCCATGCCGCGACGAGGGTGTTCTGCAGAGCGTCCTCGGCGTCGTGCTGATTTCCGCAGATGTTGAGGCACACCGCCCACACGTGGGTGCGGTGGGCGGCGACGAGCTGCGCGAAAGCGTGCTGATCACCGTCGCGTGCCTGCATGAGCAGCACCGCTTCGTCCATCAACTCCCCCAACCGAAGTTCAGATGTCGTGGTGGCCGTCGTGGCCGTGGTCGTGGTGGTCGCCGTGGTCGATGTCATCGTGGCCGAGATCATGGTGCTCGCCGCCGCCGAGGTCCGGGTGATCGAGCGCGGGATCGTCCGCGTCCGCGCCGTGTCCGGTGAGCGAGTGATCGGTGGCTGCGTGATCGGTGGCCCCTGGATGGGCCGTGTCGTGGTCGTCGGCGTGCGGATGGTCGTCCACCACGACGATGTCGTCATCGTCGTCGGGTGGCAGCGTGTCGTCCATGTCGGGCACGGTGTCCGGGTCGGCGACCGCGTCGGGGTCGAACGCGGCCTGGAGTGCGGTCTCCCAGACCCCGGCGGGGGGCTCGGGTGACGTGGCGGCGGGGTCGATGCCGAGTGAAGCCAGGATCGACGGCTCCTCCTGCATGTCATGACCTCCGATCGGGTGTGAGTGCGGTGCCGCCACCAGTCGGTGGCCGCTCACGGGTTTGATGTTACGGGCCGCTGGATTGTTCCCGCCGTGGTCGTCCTCGTTCGGCGGGACAGGCATGATCGGGAGCATGCCGACGACCCCGATATTGATCAGCGCCGACGAGCTCCCGGAGGCGATGCTCTCCGATCACCCGCCGGTGATTCTCGATGTGCGATGGCAACTCGGCGACCGCCACGGTCACGACCACTACCGGGAAGGTCACATCCCGGGCGCGGTGTTCGTCGACCTCGACGCCGAGCTCGCCGCGCCGGCGACACCCGAGCGCGGTCGGCATCCGCTCCCCGACATCGCCGATCTCCAGGCGGCTGCCCGCCGATGGGGCATCGACAACGGATCCTCGGTGGTGGTCTACGACGACATCGGCAATCTCGCCTCGGCCCGGGCGTGGTGGCTGCTGCGCTGGGCAGGCCTGACCGATGTGCGCATGCTCGACGGCGGGCTGGGTGCCTGGCGAACCGCCGGGCTCCGGGTGTCGTCGGGCGATGCGACGCCGCGTACCGGCTCGGTGACTCTGACCGGCGGCCATCTACCTACCGTCGACATCGACGACGTCCCCGGATCGCCCGCCCAGCTGCTGGATGCCCGTGCCGCAGAACGGTTTCGAGGTGAGGCCGAGCCGATGGATCCGCGTGCCGGTCACATCCCCGGCGCGATCAGCGCGCCGACCGCGGCCAACATCGGACCCGACGGCACGTTCCTGCCTGCAGATGTCCTTCGAGAACGCTTCTCGACCTTGGGGATCGGTGCCGACACCGACGTGATCGCCTACTGCGGGTCGGGTGTCAATGCGGCCCACGAGATCGCCGCGCTGGAGATCGCCGGTTTCACCGGCATATTGTTCCCCGGCTCGTGGTCGCAGTGGTCGTCGGACCCGGGGCGGCCGGTCGAGACGGGAGCGTGAGCGTTCCGCGGAACGTGGACGCCGCGACGGAGCGGCCGCGTCGGCCGCACCTCGCACGAGGCGACCGGAACATGGGTACGTTGGCGATGAGGGGGGCCGCTGTACTCGGACCGACGAATGCGCTCGATCGGACGAGCCGAACGACTGAGGAGGTCGACATGTCACGCACAGTGTTGTTCGTGATGACCGGATCGGATCACTGGACCCTCACCGATGGGAGCAAACACGCGACCGGGTTCTGGGCCGAGGAGGCCGTCGCACCACTGGAGATCCTCAAAGACGCAGGTTACGAGGTCACCGTCGCGACCCCGGGTGGCGTACGGCCACCGGTGGACGAGGGGAGCCTGACCGCCGAGCGTGCCGGTTCGGCCGAGGCCGCCGCTCATATCCGCGACGTGGTCGAGAGTGCTCCCGAGTTCCAGAACCCGATTGCGTTGTCCGATGTGGTGGTCGAAGACTATGACGCCGTCTTCGTGCCCGGCGGGCACGGACCGATGGAGGACCTGGCCGTCGACCCGGAGGCCGGCAAAATCCTCACCGCGGTCAACACAGCCGACCGTCCCGTCGCCATCGTGTGTCACGGGCCGGCGGCCCTGCTCTCGGCAACCGACGCTGACGGCCAGAACACCTTCATCGGCCATACGGTCACCGGCTTCACCAATGCCGAGGAGGAACAGGGCGGGCTGGCGGCCAAGGCGCCGTGGCTGCTCCAGGATCGTCTCACCGATGCGGGATTGAAGGTGGTCACCGGGGAACCGTGGGCGCCGCACATCGAGACCGACCGCAATCTGCTGACCGGACAGAATCCGGCATCCTCGGGCCCGCTCGCGCGTGCCCTCGTCGATCGACTGGGAAAGGCCGACTGATGTCCCGACCACCGCTTCCTGATGCTGCGAAAGAGCTTCTCGCCAAGCCCAATCCATGCGTGATGGCGACTCTGCGTTCCGACGGCGGGCCGGTCTCGGCGGCCACCTGGTATCTGCTCGACGGCGACCGTGTGCTGTTGAGCATGGACAACGGCCGGGTGCGCCTCGACCACCTGCGGCGTGATCCCCGCGTCACCCTCACGGTGCTCGACGAGGAGACCTGGTACACGCACATCACGCTGCTCGGCCGCGTGATCGAGTTCCGCGACGACGACGGCCTCACCGACATCGACCGGATCTCCCGTCATTACGCGGGCGGTCCATATCCCGATCGGGTACGGCCCCGCACGACGGCGATCATCGAGATCGACCGTTGGCACGGGTGGGGTTCGATGAAGGACAATGACCAGGCCACCGGCTGAGTTACCCCTTCGGGCACCCGGGAGGGGTTCGGTGGCTCAGAGTCCGGCGCGCTCGAGCGCTTCGTCGAACTCCTCGGCCGCCGCCTTCTCGCCCTTACCCCGGGCGATCGCGCGCTGATATACGGCAAAGAGCTCGTCGCCGTGCTCGGCATAGCGACGGGCCCACCTCTCACCCTCGGCACGCCAGTAGCCGATGATGTCGTAGCTCTCCCGCGGCCAACGGTGCTCCTGGCGCAAGTACTTTCGCGTAACCCGTGACTGGGCCGCTTCCCCGGCGAACCAGCAGTATCCGGTCCCCGGGGGAAGATCGAGGCGACGGATCGAGTCGCCGAGAACGCTCGGCCCCAGTCCGTTTCCGCTGCCGACGAGGGGAACGATCTCGGCATCCGTCGAACAGCGGTCGAGGTAGGCGAGGTCGTTGTCGGCGGCGACCTCGACCAGCGCGACCACCTTGGCCGCGCCCCGATGCTCCTCCAGGATGCGGGCCAACGCCGGCAGGCCTGCCAGGTCGGCCACGAGGAGGTGCCACCCGGCGGAGGCCGGCGGCCGATACCAGCCGCGCGCGTGTGACATCGCCACCTCGTCCCCCGGCTCTGCGTGCTGCGCCCACACCGTGGCGGGACCGTGTGAATGGACCACGAAATCGACAGTCATCGAACGGGTCTCGGGATCGACGGCCCGGACCGAGTAGTTGCGGGCATCGGGTAACGGATCGATGTCGTGATATGCCCACACGCCATCCCGGAGTTGCATGGGTGGGGGTGCCGACTCACCATCGCGAGGGAAATAGATCCCGACCGCTTCGTCCGCGGCACCGGGCAGCCCGAGTTGTTCGAGGTCGGGTACCTCGAAGCGGATTCGGCGGAGGCGGGGATTCAGGTCGGCGGCAGCTGTGACGCGTGCGAACGAGTAACCCATGACGTCCGCCAGGATACGCGGGGGTCATCGACGACGTCGGTGCAGACGCTCGGTCCGTCGGACGAGGATCGCGCCGAGATCTTCCGCGACGTCACTCGTCGTCTGCGATGCTCTTCATCGCCTTCCATCCATGGGTGACACCGCCACCGGCGCGCAGGGCTGCGGCGACCATGACGGCTTCGGCGACGGCGGCCTTGGAAGCGCCGGCCTTGACCGCGCGTTTGGCGTGGTCTTCGATGCAGTACGGGCACTGCGTGGTCACGGCCACCCCAACCGCGATCAGCTCACGGGTGGCCAGGTCGAGGGTTCCGGTTTTCTTGTCGAACACGGCTTTGTCGAACCCGAAGAAGGCCGAGACCATCTCCGGCGCGGCTTCCTTGATGTCGGCCATGAACTTTGCTTCCTCGTTGTGAGAGTGCATTGGTACTCCTTGTACTTGGTGCGCTTGATCCCGGCTTTGAAGGAATTGCACGACATGGGTTGGGGATGCGGCACGACACACTGTACCCCTGGGGGGTATTGTGGGCAAACCGCGTACGTCGGGTGCCATCGACTCCGTGACGCAGGTGATCGGGCGGCAAATCTTTGACTCAGCGGGCGAGAAAGTGTGGTCGGCCCGGGCTCGGCGGCGTTTGATGTGAGGGTTGACATCCGGCGGGGACGAGCGAGGAGTGAGAGATGCGTGAGGTTCCGGTCCTCGGCAGGGGCGAGGCCATCGCCACTGCGGCCGAACTCGGCGCCGAGTTCGCGAAGGGCGCCGCGGAACGTGACCGGGCGAGGATTCTGCCGTTCGAGCAGGTCGCGAAGCTGGCCGCGAGTGGTTTGGCGGCCATCACGGTTCCCGCCCGACTCGGTGGTGCGGAGCTACCCGCGAGCACGGTAGCCGAGGTGATCCGTCTCATCTCCAAGGGAGACCCCAACATCGGGCAGATCCCGCACAGCCACTTCGTGTTCATCAATCAGCTTCTGCTCCAGGGCAGCCCGGAGCAGCAGGCGCGGATCCTCCCCGAGGTCCTCGCGGGCAAGACCCTCGGTAACGCGCAATCCGAGCGTGGCACCAAGCACATCCGCGACTACGCCACCACGCTCCGACCGGACATCGGCGCCGGCGACGGTGTCTGGCGTCTGAGCGGGACGAAGTTCTACTGCACCGGGGCGCTGTTCGCCGACTGGATCCCGACGCTGGCGCATCTCGGCGAGAACGGTCCGCTGCACGTCGCGTGGGTCCGGCGTGATGCCGACGGTGTCGAGGTGGTCGACGACTGGGAGGCCCTCGGCCAGCGGACCACCGCGAGCGGGACGGTGCGCTTGACCGACGTGGTGGTCACCGACGACCTGATCACCGACTTCTCGGCCACCTTCACGGGTCCGACCACCTACGGCGCGTTCGCCCAGTTGCTCCACGCCGCGATCGACGCGGGTATCGCGCGCGCCGCGCTCGAGGATGCCGCGGAGTTCGTGACCACCAAGAGCCGTCCCCACCCGGACGCCGGGGTCGAGCGCGCCGCCGACGATCCGTTGGTGGTGCACGCCTTCGGCGAGATGGAGCTCGCGGTCCGCGGTGCCGAGGCACTGCTCGCCGAGGCGGGCCGTGCCGTCGACCGAGCCGACGTGGATCTCGACGAGGCGACCGCCGCGGCCGCGACCCTCGCCGTCGCGGCGGCCCGCGCTTCCACCACGAAGACCTCTGTCGACGTGGCGAGCCGCCTGTTCGAGGTCGCCGGTACCCGTTCCGTGGTCGCCAAGGAGTCCCTGGATCGACATTGGCGCAATGCCCGCACCCACACACTGCACGACCCGGCGGCGTGGAAGGTGCAGCACCTCGGGCGCTGGGCAGCCGAGGGCATTCTCCCGCCCCGCACCGGTCAACTCTGACCGACCGCAACACGAGTTACGCCCCCGCACGAGAGACGAAGGAAGAGAACGAAGTACATGAATGCATTGACGTTTCACTGGTTCCTGCCGACCAACGGCGGTGACGGCCGCAACGTGGTCGGCGGCGGCCACGGGGTGTCGGCCGGCTCCGCGGGCAGGCCGGCCTCGGTGCCGTATCTGGGTCAGATCGCCCGCAGCGCGGAACAACTCGGATTCGAGGCGGCACTGACGCCGACCGGGGCCTGGTGCGAGGACGCGTGGATATCGACCGCGATGATCAGCAGTCTGTCGGAGCGACTCAAGTTCCTGGTCGCCTTCCGGCCGGGCGTCGTCGCGCCGTTTCTGGCGGCGCAGATGTCCGGTACCTTCCAGAATCTTTCCGGCGGAAGGCTTCTGCTGAACGTGGTGACCGGGGGCGAGGACCACGAGCAGCAGATGTTCGGCGACTTCCTCGACAAGGACCAGCGGTACGCCCGCGCAGACGAATTCCTCGAGATCGTCCGCCGGCTGTGGACCGGCGCGACGGTCGACTTCGACGGTGATTATCTGTCGGTCGCCGACGCCACACTCGCGCAGATCCCGGATCCGTTGCCGAAGATCTACTTCGGGGGATCGTCGCCGGCCGGTATCGCCGTCGCCGCGAAGCACGCGGACGTCTACCTCACCTGGGGTGAGCCCCCGGAAGCGGTCGCGGAGAAGCTCGATCGGGTGCGTAAGGCAGCTGCCGAGCAGGGGCGGCAACTCACGTTCGGTATCCGGCTGCACACCATCGCGCGAGAGACCTCCGACGATGCATGGGCCGAAGCCGATCGGCTACTCCGGCACATCTCCGACGAGGAGGTTGCGCGTATCCAATCGGGACTGAAGCGTTCGGCGTCGGAGGGGCAGCAGCGGATGCTCGCACTCAACAAGGGTTCGAAGGACGGTCTGGAGATCTACCCGAACCTCTGGGCGGGGATCGGCCTGGTTCGCGGTGGCGCGGGGACCGCGATGGTCGGCTCGTTCACCGAGATCGCCGATCTCATCGAGGCCTATCGTGATGTCGGCATCGAGGAGTTCGTGCTCTCCGGCTATCCGCATCTCGAAGAGTCGTACTGGTTCGGCGAGGGTGTTCTCCCCGAACTCGCCCGGCGCGGCCTCTGGGAACATCCCGCACCGGTCGTCGGACGTTCCGCGGTGCCGTTCGGTGCGGCGCCCACCGCGCGGGCGGCGGCGTCATGATCGCCACCGCCGTCGTCGTCGGAAATCCCAAGCCCGCGAGCCGAACACTCACCGCGGCAACCTGTGTCGCCACCGAGCTCAGCGGCGCCGAGCCCGATGTGATCGTCGACCTCGCCACCCTCGGTGCGGCTGTCCTCGACCGTTTCGCGGGTGGTACCGGTCTGTCGGAGGTGGCGATCCGCCTGATGCTCGGCGGCAGTCCGGCCCATTCGCTGTCGCCTGAGCTGACATTGCGACCGGTTCTCACCGAGATCGGCGGCACCGTGCCGGGCCGCGCGCTCTATGTGGTGGATTCCGCGTACGAAGACCCGCAGGCCTACGCGGAGTGGCCGGCCGAGACCAGGCCGACGGTCACAGCGCTGCTGGGAGGGCGTTCATGACTGAGCTGCGCACCAATCAGGATCTCGACCCGGCCAAGCTGCGCAAGGCATTCGGTGTGTTCCCGACCGGTGTGGTCGCTGTCGCTGCCGAGGTGGACGGGGCATTGACCGGGTTGGCCGCCAGTTCTTTCAGCAGTGTCAGCCTCGACCCGCCGCTGGTGTCCTTCTCGGTGGCCAATACCTCCAAGACATGGCCGGATCTCCGCCGTGCCGAACACCTCGGGGTGACGATCCTGGCCGACCATCACGGTGAGGTCTGTCGCCGGCTGGCGGGCCCGGTCGAGCATCGCTTCGACCACATCGCGCTCCAGGCCACCGGCGACGGTGCGGTCACCCTCGACGATGGGCTCGCCCGCTTCGACACCACCATCTACCGCGAGGTGGAGGCGGGCGATCACATCATCGTGCTACTGCAACTCCATGCGGTGGAGCATCCGGAGTCCGGCAGTCCCTTGATCTTTCACCGGAGTGGCTTCGGCCGTCTCGCGGTCTAGTGTTCACGCTAGGGCGCCGGCGCCGCACTCACGGCAGTGCTCTCCCGCGGGTCAGGGGCAGACTCCACGACGGTCGTGACGACGGGCTTTGCCCGTCGCCGCACCGGGACGCGGGATCTGGCGGTGAGCCACTTGCTGACCGGGGTGCGCAGCAGGATGTCGACAACAATCAGGGACGCCGCGAGAACGACCGCCGTCAGCAGTGTGGTGCGGATCGCCGCGGAGTTCGGGAACCAGTCGAACAGTGTGCCGATGAAGCCGATCCGGCCGAGGATGTCGAGGATCAGCGGATGCACGGCGAAGACGCCGAAGGCGCGGAACGACGCATATGACACCGCCTTCGACGACATCACGCGACCCGATTCCCGGCGCGCGTTCCAGACCAGCGCCAGCATCCAGAGAAGCGTCAGTCCGGCGAGGAACCATGGCAGGTTGACGGGATTCCACGGGGTGTTCGCCTGCAGCGGGACGTTGCCGGGGGAGGTGGCCAGGAGGTAGCCGCCGACACTGAAGGCGGTACCGATCCCGCACGCGGAGATCACTGCGACCGCGTGGGTCCGCAGCCACTCGTTCATCACCTCGTGGTGCACGGCGGCGAGCGCCCCGATCGCGATGAACAGGGCATACATCGGCAGCGTCTTCCACAGGTTGTCGTAGACCAGGGTCCAGGTCGGCCCGGCCGGGCGGGGGAGGTACTGGTAGAAGACGAACGACCCCATCTGGATCACGGCGGCGACGCCGAGTACTCGCCACGGTCGGTGTGCCGTGCGATCGAGAATCCATGAGACCAGGGGAAACGCCAGGTAGATCTGCATCGAGATCAGCAAGAAGTAGAGCTGGTACTTGCCCTCGCCGGTGGCGACGTCGTGACCGAGATCGCTGAAGAAGCGGGCCGGGGTGGGCCACGGGTTGTCGGCGATGATCACGTGATCGGTCAGGGAGTAGAGCAGGGTCCACACCAGGTAGGGGCCGACCACCATGCCGAATCGCCGTCGCCAGAACGCGACGGGTGACATCGGTTTGCCGCGGGTGCTGAGTACCAGGACGAACAACGTCACCGCGACGAAGCCGTAGCGGGTGAGGTGACAGATCGTGCCGACGAGGTTGGCCGAGCGGATCACGTCGGGAGAGGTGTTGATGGCGTTGACGCTGTGTGCGATGACCACGCCGGCGAAGAGCAGGACGCGCACGAAGTCGGCGGTGTGCGCGCGGCCCGATGACGGCTTCCTCCGAGGTTCCGTCGCGACGCCGGTCGAGCCGCCCCCCGGCGGCCCGGCGTCCGTATGTACTTTTTCTGTGGTGTCGTCGACGGTCTGCAACCGCACCTCCCCGATCGGATCCCTTCCCCTGCGTCGGGCAGTGTACGGACTGTTCCTGGGAGAAACCTCAGTGGAGGTACATCCGTGCAGGTCAGCGCGGGTTACGGGGTCTGATCAGGATTCGTGCGACCGTAACTCGGCGCGCCAGTCGTCGGGGAGTCGCTCGCGCGGACCCGGCGCACCCTGCGAGGCCGGGTGCTCGGTGGGCGCTGCCAGCTCCGGGCCGGCGAACAACTCCTCGGTGGTGAAGTCCCAGAACCACTCCTCGCCGGGCTCATAGCTCTGGATGACGCGGTGGCCGGTCTCCTCCGCGTGCCGGCGCGCATGGCGGTTCAGAGAGTCGTCGCAGCAGCCGACGTGACCGCACTGCGCGCAGCGACGCAGGTGCACCCACCACGAGCCGTCGCTGGTGCATTCGACGCAGCCCGGACCGCTCGGTGGGACGTCCGGATCGATCGACGCAGATGACATTGCGGCCTCCGATCGGCGGGGATGGTCACTCCGCGATGCACGTCAGGATATCGGCGCGGCGGCCTTCCCGCGGCCGGACGGAGTCAGATCTCCTGCACGAGGTCGGCGAGCCGCGGCAGGACGACGTCGCGCCAGCCCGGACCCATCCGGTCGAATGCCGCGGCCATCCGCGTGTCGTCGAGGTCGAACCCGGAGTGCTCGAGCAGGAGGCGTGTGCCCTTTCCCTCCGGTATCAGGGTCCAGGTGAGCGTCCAGTTGGCGGTGAACGTGTAGACGAACCGGGAGGGCGGATCGGCCTCGAGGACCCGGCACGGCTGGAGGCCGAAACCCGGCATGTCGAGAGTGAACTCGTGTCCGACATCGGGCCGGATGTCGCCGGCCGCCCACCAGCGCTGCACCAGGTCCGGTTCGGTGAGGGTGCGCCATACGGTTTCAGGGCGGGCCGCGACGAACTGATCGACGCGGATCACCGCGTACCGGTGGGTGGAATCGGTGGTCATACGAGATCCTCTGCGATGTCGGCGATGTCGGCGATATCGGACAGTCGGGCACGCCAGAAGCGTTCGAAGGGGTGGAGCCAGTCGCTCAGGTCGGCGAGCGGGGCCGCCGTCAGGTGATAGATCCGGTGGCGGCCACGAGCCTCGTCGGCGACGAGCCCGGCATCCTTCAGGACCTTCAGGTGTTCGGCCACCGACGAGCGACTCAGCACGAAGTGGGCACTGAGATCGCCGGCAGCCGTGGGTTCGGCGGCGAGCAACTCCAACAACCGGCGGCGGACCGGATTGGCCAGCGCCAGGAACACGTCGTCGGAGGTGAGCACGGCGCGAGGATATGTCGGAAATATCCGACGCGTCAACCGTGGCCGGACAGACATTGACTCGGATATACGATGTCGTAGTAAACTGAGACTATAAATATCCGAGTAAACGAAGGGAAGGTGTGAGATGAAGATCGTCATTTTCGGTAACGGGCTCATCGGGAGTCAGGTCGAGGCGAAGCTGGCCGCGGCCGGGCACGACGTGGTGGCCCTGGGGCGCAGCGCCGGCGTGGACGCGATCACCGGCAAGGGTGTCGCCGAAGCCGTTGTGGGCGCCGACGTCGTCGTCGACCTCACCAATTCACCGTCGTGGCAGGACGACGACGTCCTGGAGTTCTTCCGTGCCTCGACGAGTAATCTGCTCACCGCCGAGCAGGCTGCCGAGGTCGGTCATCACGTGATCCTGTCGATCGTCGGTGCCGACCGGCTCACCGACTCCGGGTACATGCGCGCGAAACTCGCGCAGGAAGAATTGGTCCAGGCCGGGCCGATTCCATACTCGATCGTGCGGTCGACACAGTTCTTCGAATTCGTCGCCGGCATCGCCGAAGCGGGGACGCGTGGCGATGTGGTGCACGCCACGCCTGCGCATCTGCAGCCCATCGCCTCGAGCGACGTCGTCGAGAGGGTGAGCGACATCGTGCTCGGAGCGCCGGTCAACGGGACCGCCGAGATCGCCGGGCCCGAGGCGGTGGGTATCGACGAATTGGTCCGACGGTTGTTCGCCACAACCGGCGATCGACGATCCGTGCAGAGTGATCACGACGCGGGGTATTTCGGAGCGATCCTCGACAACGCGGCTCTCGTCCCCACGCCGGGCGTGGATGCCTGGATCGCGCCGACGACCTTCGACGACTGGCTCGATGCGCGTGCGTCGATAGGCTGACGCCATGAAGCTCTCGACCGGCGTGGAGTGGTCTCTGCACTGCTGTGTGGTGCTGAGCCAGTCCGAACGCCCGGTGCCGGCAGCCCGGCTCGCTGAGCTGCACGGAGTGTCCAAGACCTACCTCGCGAAGCACCTGCAGGCGTTGGCGCGTGCGGACCTTATCCTCCCCGCCGAGGGGCGCGACGGCGGATATGCCCTGACGCGTGCTCCCGAAACCATCACGGTGCTCGACGTGGTCCAGGCCGTGGACGGCAAGGAGCCGGCATTCCGATGCACCGAGATCCGGCAGCAGGGCATCCTCGCCGCGCCGCCGGAACAATGCGTGTCCGCGTGCGGTATCGCGAAGGTGATGGCCGCCGCCGAGCGGGCCTGGCGGGCGTCGCTGGCCGGGGTGACCATTGCGGATCTTGCTGCGACACTTGATATCAACCAATTGAAGAACATCCTGGCGGCATCCTGACCGACGGTCGAGCAGCACGGAGATGTACGGCTCGCCGTCCGGCGGGTTCTTCGCTACCCTGGAGATCGCGACTGGCGAGGCCGGAGTCAACCGGCGTGGAGCGCAACTGTCAGAGGCATCGTCCGCCTGGGTGTCCCGGAGAACTCTTCTGGAGGGCAGCTGCATGAACGACGACACACCCATCGACGACGAGCGCGTCGAGCAAACCCGCGGCAGCGGCGAAACCGCACGTCATCGCGTGGTGATCATCGGTTCGGGATTCGGCGGACTCACCGCCGCGCGACAACTGGCCAAGGCCGACGTCGACGTCACCGTGATCGCCCGGACCACCCACCACCTGTTCCAGCCGCTGCTCTATCAGGTCGCCACCGGACTGATCTCCGAAGGTCAGATCGCACCTGCGCTTCGGGTGGTGCTGCGCAAACAAGGCAACACCACAGTCGTCCTCGGTGAGGTGGAGACCATCGATCTGGAGCGGCGCAGTGTCACGTCCCGGCTGCTGGAGCGCGTCACCGAGACGTCGTTCGACAGTCTGATCGTGGCGGCGGGGGCCGATCAGTCGTACTTCGGCAACGACCGGTTCGCCGAGTATGCACCCGGATTGAAGACCATCGATGATGCCCTCGAGCTGCGTGGGCGAATCCTCGGCGCTTTCGAACAGGCCGAACTATCCGACGACCCGGACGAACGCGCGCGCCTGCTCACGTTCGTGGTGGTGGGCGCCGGCGCGACCGGAGTGGAGATGGCCGGCCAGATCGCCGAGATGGCCACGAAGACGCTGCGGGGTTCGTTCCGCAACATCGATCCGACCGAGTCGCGGGTGATCCTCCTCGACGCCGCGCCTGCGGTGCTGCCGCCCTACGGGGGCAAGCTGAGCCGACGTGCCGCGAAGCGTCTGGCGAAGAACGGGGTGGAGATCCAGCTCGGGGCCATGGTGGTCGACATGGACTACCACGGGCTCGTCGTCAAGGACCAGGATGGCACCACGCGGCGGATCGAGAGTCAGTGCAAGGTGTGGTCCGCCGGTGTCTCGGCCAGCCCGCTGGGTCGTCAGCTGGCCGAGCAGAGCGGGGTCGAACTCGATCGCGCGGGCCGGGTGAAGGTCGGACCTGACCTCACCGTGACCGGGCAGCCGAACGTCTTCGTCGTCGGCGACCTGATGGCGGTCGAGGGTGTACCCGGGATGGCGCAGGGCGCGATCCAAGGGGCGAAGTACGCGACGGCGGCGATCCGGGCGGGACTGCGCGGAGCGGACCCGACGTCGCGTAAGCCGTTCTCCTACTGGGACAAGGGCTCGATGGCCACCATCGCCCGTTTCAGTGCGGTCGCGAAGATCCCCATCCCGGGCACCTCGCGCAGCATCGAGTTCTCGGGCTTCGTCGCCTGGCTGGGATGGCTCTTCCTGCATCTGCTGTACCTGGTGGGCTTCCGCAATCGGTTCACGACACTCGTCGACTGGTTCTTCGCGTTCACCAGCCGCAGCCGGACCCAGCTGGCCATCACCGAACAGCAGGTGTTCGCGCGCAACGCAATCGGAGTGCTCGACAGTCTGGGACGGCCGCGCGAAGGGTCGCAGCAGGAGGACAGGGCACTGCGGTTGGAGGAGCGGCAGAGCGCGTAGGCCTCGGTGCCGGTCGCTTGCGCGGCCCGGCGTGTGTGTGCGAAATCGGCTGTCCCACCCGGTGACGGCGGTACGGTCCAGTGATGAAACAGCTCATCAGGGCCATCGTTGGTGTCGTCGCAGTGACCGTCGTCGCGGGTTTTCTGCCCGCGGAGGCGGCGGCGACGCCGTCGTCGGGTATCTCGGCAGTCACGCTGGCCGAAGGCGACATCCCCGCCGGACTCCTGCCCTTTGTCCCCAAGGGAGTCCACGTCGCGGTCCGCGAGATCACGGTCGCGCCCGGCGGGACAACCGGTTGGCACTATCACGACGGGGATCTCGTCGGACTGATCCGCTCGGGCACTTTCACGCATCCAGGCCCCGATTGTGTCCCCACGATCTACCGTCCGGGCGAGATCATCCGAGAGCCGCACGGACAGGCCAACACCCACGCCGGGCGCAATCTCGGCGCCACTCCGGTGGTCCTCGACGTGCTCTACCTGCTCCCTTTGGGCAAGCCGTTGTCGGAGGACGCGCCGGCGCCCGGGTGTGACAAGGAGTAGTCCGGCCACAGATTCGGTGGCGGCAACGGCCTGATGATCTGGCGCTGATCTCGTAGTGCCCGAGTCTGTCGGTGGGATGGTTTAGTCTTGTCGTAGTTGTTGTGACGCGGGTGTGCTTCTCTTGTTGACGGGCGAATGTTGTTGGTGTCCTGTCGATCTTGTCCTTCGTGGTGTCGTGGCCGCGAGGATCTCACGAAAGTCCAACACCGTGTTCACCTTCTCGGATGCCGTTGCGGATGATGCCGTTGCGGATGATGCCGCTATTTCGTCGCTGGGTGCTGATCAAGTGGCTGACGCGGCTCGGGACCTGGTGCGGTTGAGTCGGCAGGCCGAGGCGCGGGCGGTGCTGTTGGCCTTTCGGATCGGACAGGCCGCCTATGACGAGGTGTTGTTCGCGCTGTCGGCGGAGCGGCAGATGATGGTGCGCAACCAGGCCGACAAGGCCGCCGTCGGGGAGATCTCGCTGCAACTCGGGATGTCACGGATCAAAGCGGGCACCTGGTACAAGCTCGGCGATGCGCTGCAACGTCGCCCCAAGATCCGCCTGGCCTATCTCGCCGGCGAATTGAGCACCCACCGGATGTCGGTGATGGTGCACGCCCTCGAGTCGGCGCCAGAGCCGAGTCCTGTTGTCGCGTCGGATACGGCCCCGGACACCGAGACACCGGTTGACCCCGATGCTTCGATCGGCCACTCCCAGGCGGACGACCTCGACTCCGATCGGTCGGCCGACGAGGAGTCTGGTGATCTGGAAGACCGTGCGCTGGAACTGTCCTCGCATCCGTCGACCGACGCCGTGTTGCGCGATGAACTCGAAGCACTCGTCATCAGCCTCGACCCGGTGGCCGCGGCCGAGACCCGCGAAGGGTTTGCCGAGACGTGGCAAAACCTCACCATCACCAATGACAGCTCCGGACACGCGAACATCGACGCCTGCGTACCGGCCGAACACGGCGTGGCCCTGCGGGAACAGATCGCGGCCTTGATCGCTGCCAGAGTGTGTCGAAACGACCGGCGCACCATAGGCCAACAACGCGTGGCAGCATTCGTCGAACTGGCCCGCCTGGGCGGCCGGCTCGTCTGCACCTGCGGCGGAGATGGCTGCCGCGTCGGCAACGCCGATTCGCAGGCGGAGGCCGACTCCGGTACCGCCCGGCATCGTTTTGATCGCAGTGACGAATCGGACGGGCGGGCGATTCGGATGGCCCGGGCGAATCGTTCGAAGCGGCACGGCCGTCTGATCTCGTGCTGCCCGAACTGACCGTCGTCCTCGATCCCCTCGGCATCGAAGTCCCCCGGCTACGGGGTTACGGTGCGATCGACCCGGCATTGGCGACGGATCTGAGCGGCCGTGCCCGAGTCGTACGGCTGCCGGAAACCGCCCGACATCGGCCGGCAGGCCTGCTGGTCCGTGACCGCGGCCCCGCACCACCGGTCGATCGGACCGGGCACGGCGGCTTCGACCTTCCGCCGCCGGGAGCGCTCACCTACACGCCGTCAACGCGGGTTCGCGGCGAGATCCTGCTCTCGGATCACCACTGCCGATACCCGTATTGCGGCATGCCTGCCGATCAGTGCGAGATCGATCACCTGGTGCCGTTCGACCATCGTGAGCCGCACCTCGGTGGCTGGACGGTGCCCGAAAACCTCGCGCCCATGTGCCGACCCGACCACCAGCGTAAACACCAAGGCTTCTGGCTCCCCACCATGCACACGGACCGCACCATCACCTGGCGCAACCCCAGCACCGGACAGGAGATCGTCACGTATCCGCGCTGACCGGCGGGGTCTGACGCGATGACCTCCATCGATAGCCATCGTCGATCAATGGGGCGAAACTGAGTCTTTCTCGCGGAACAATCTTCGACCTACGCTCGAACATCGGCCACCCAGCGCCGTGTTCGAGCAACCGGCGGGACGAGGAGATCTCACGTCATGTCCGCGCCCGAGTCCGTTGCGGAGACAACCGAGGAAGAGGAGCCCTCGACCCATGGGGTCGTGGAGCGCCCGAGCGGTCGGCTCCTCCGACCTCGCGAGGTACTACGTGATCTCGGTGGCACATATGTCGTCAACGGTGTCGTCGGGCTGATCTTCTCGGCCTCCGGACCGGTTGCGGTCATCTTGGCGGCGGGATCTGCGGGGAAGCTCGACGCCGCGGCCCTGTCGTCGTGGATCTTCGGTGTGTTCGTCCTCAACGGCATCCTGACCCTGATCGCCAGCTGGGTGTATCGCATGCCGCTGGCGTTTGCCTGGACGATCCCGGGCACCGTACTGGTCGGTGCGTCCCTGAAACACCTGTCATGGGCCGAGGTGCTCGGAGCGTTTCTGGTCACCGGGGTGCTCATCTTCGTGATCGGACTGACCGGGCGGGTGCGAAAAGTCATGTCGGCCTTGCCGACACCGATCGTGATGGCGATGGTGGCGGGAGTCTTCCTCCAGTTCGGCATCGACGTGGTGCGTTCTGTCGGTGCCGATCCCGTTGTGGCGCTTCCGATCGTGATCGCGTTCTTCGTTCTGCAGTGTCACGGCACCCTGTCCCGGTGGATGCCGCCGATCATCGGCGCGTGTCTGGCCGGCGCGGTGGCCGTGGCGGTGAGTGGCAAGTTCCACCTCGGCCACGAGACGGCCTCGTGGCTGGCCACCCCGCTGGTGCAGGCGCCCGATTTCAGCGTCCGCGCCATGCTGGAATTGGTTGTTCCGCTGGTGGTCACCGTGATCGTCGTCCAGAACGGTCAGGGTGTTGCCGTTCTGAAGTCGGCCGGCCACCAGGCGCCGGTCAATGTCGTCACGGTCGTGTGCGGGGTGTGGTCGATGCTGGCGTCGGCAGTGGGAGCGATCTCGAGCTGCCTCGCCGGACCGACCAACGCTCTGCTCGTCGCCGGTGGCGAACGGCAGCGTCAGTACACCGCCGCACTCACGTTCGGTGTGCTCGCAATCGCGGTCGGGCTGTTCGCTCCGCTTTTCGTCGAGGTGATGGACGCGATGCCCGCGGCCTTCATCGCCACGGTCGGCGGGCTGGCGCTGCTGGGTGCTCTCCAGAACGCCTTCCGATCGGCGTTCAGCTCGCGGTTCACGATGGGTGCGCTCGTGACGTTCCTCGTCTCGATCTCGGACCTGAGCTTCTTGAACATCGGTTCGGCATTCTGGGGATTGATCGCCGGGCTGGTGGTGTCCCGGCTGATCGAGCGGGAGGACTTCCGGGCCGCGGCATCGTGAGGTGTGCACGGCGCCACGAGGACTAGCGTGGGGCGAGTCGCGAATTGCGGCGACGGTGCGAACACAGACGGTGCGAACACAGACGGTGCGAACAAGGGAGTTTCGACGATGACCGAACGGTTCGAGGTGCCCAGGGTGATCGAGGCCGACAAGGCGGAGATCTTCGCGCTGCTCTGTTCCCCCGAGGGGCACATCACGATCGACAGCTCGGGGATGCTGCAGAGCGCCGACGGCGAGTCCGTGGGAGCGGTGGGCGACGAGTTCCTGGTCCACATGGATCGTGAGTCGCTGAATGATCGCCCCATGGGCAAGTACGACGTCCGTGTGATCATCACCGGCTTCGAGCAGGATCAGTGGATCGAATGGTCGATCGCCGGGATGGTCCGGCCCCCGCTGGATCATCGCTACGGGTATCGACTCGAATCCGTGGACGGCGGCACACGGGTGACGTCGTATTACGACTGGAGTCGGGTGCGTGACGAGGCTCGTGGCGTCTTCCCGATCATCCCGGAGACGGCGATCCGGGCAACGCTCGGAATTCTCGCGCGGACCGTCGAAACGGCTTGACCAGCGAATACTATTGCGGCTCAAACCTTCTGAATCCGACATTTCACCCCGCATCCGGCTCGCCGCGTGGCGTCCGTAGACTCCGGAACATGTCGAGACTCCAGACTTCGCTGCGGCTGACCCCTTCCGCGATCTCTCCCTCTCGGTCGGCCGGGCGCACGTTCACCACGCGGCGGGCCTTTGCAGCGTCGGTGATTCTCGCCGTTTCTGCCGTCGGGGGCGTTCTCGGTGTCGCGCGTCCGGCAGCGCCGGCCAATGCGGACATGGTCCTCGGCGGGCATTCTGTAGGAGGCAAGATCGGGGACGCCTACGTCTTCAGCGGTGGCATCCTCAAGTGGGGTATGCCGACCGGGCCCGAACATGCCGCGGCCAAGGGCGGACGTTTCCAGAACTTCAAGCGCGACGCCTCGTTCTACTGGCATCCGTCGGCCGGTGACGGCAAGGCGCATGAGGTGGGTGGTGCCATCCGTCAGCGGTGGCAGCGGTCGGGAGCGGAACGCGGTGCCATGGGGTACCCGACGAGCAGTGAACTCAAGGTGGGCAGCGGTCGCCTGAACAATTTCCAGGGCGGTGTCATCTGCTTCAGCGATTCTGGCGGTGTGCAGGTCGTGCGCGGCGGAATCCTGAAGAAGTGGCAGGCACAGAAGGGTGCCGCCGGGTACTACGGCGTGCCACTCGGCGGCGAGTACAAGGTCGGCGGACGCTACGCCCAGGACTTTCTGAACGGCACGATCTTCTGGCCGTGATGGAGGGTCGGATCGGTTCGCCTGGCTTTTGAGGCGTGCCGGCCGGGTTTCGATACGCGTCGGACTCGCTCCGCTCGCGCGACGCTACTCAACCAGCGGTGGGCGGGGCCGGACTCGCTCCGCTCGCGCGACGCTACTCAACCAGCGGTGGATGGGGCCGGACTCGCTCCGCTCGTGCTACTCAACCAGCGGTGGTCGCGCGACTCGTCTGACTGCTGCGGCCGAGAAGCCCGAGGGCGCGGTGCCAGGCATCGCCGTCCTCGACGTCGCGGATCGGCCCGAAAACTGCGTCGTCCCCACGGTCTGCCGGGATTCGTTCTGCTTGGGCGAGAACGAGATCCACGATATCAGGGGATGGACGGTAAGCATCCCCGACGGCGTCCCACACGTGCACTGCCAGGTCGAGCGTGTGTATTGCCAGGACGGCATCGAAGGGAATCGCCTCCTGCCTGATCTCGACCAGGCGTACTCGGGCGGCGGGTTCGCCGTCGATGGCTGTGGCCACAGCGGTCCTCGACTCGTCCCAGAGCGTGTGAGACCTGGGCCGATAGGTGGACCGGTCGGCATCGCCGTCGGCGATCGCGGCGGCGAACCCGAAGTTCTGCCCGACCATGTGGCAGACCAGATCTTCGATCGTCCAGCCCACGCAGCGGCTTGCGTTGGGCATCATGGCTGATGTGAGTGCGTCGATCATGTCGTCGGCGTCGGTGAGTGCGCGACGATGGAGTTCGGTGAGTGTGGCCATGGGGTAATCATCTACCATGGTAGATGAATTTGGAAGGGGCAATGCGTGACGGGTGACGATCGTGGGATGGATCTCGGCGCCGCGGCCGGGGCACTCGCCCGGGCGATGGTGGCCGCGGAGACGCCGATACTGGACCAGGCGGGCCTGTCGATGTGGGAGTACGTGGTGCTCGATGCGCTCGCCGACGCCACCGCGATCTCGCAGGCGGACTTGTCGCAGCGGACGCGCCGAGACCCGACCCGGCTCGGTCACCTTCTCGACGCATTGTCCGACCGCGGGCTGGTCGAGCGGGCTCGATCGACCGACCGCCGCCGCGTGACCGTCTCGACGACCCCTGCCGGGCAGCAGTTGCTCGCGGAGGTGAAGCGGCAGATCCGCGCGATGGAGGAGTCGTTTCTGCGGTCGGCCGTCGGCGACGGCGGTGGGGCGACGGCCCGGGCTCTGCTGAGCAGTCTGGGTCAGGCGGCGCGGGGGTTGTCCATCGACTGAGGACGACCGGATCGGCCGACGCTCCTGGGTATTTGGCCGACACCCGGCCTGGTGCGAACGGTGCGGAGTACAAACAGGTGATGACCGACAACGCCGTCATCGAGATCAGCCGCGACCACAACCCGTTCGGCCAGGACGGGGTGGTGCGGGACGCCACCGGGATCTTGCGATACGCCGCCGTCCCGGCAACGCTCATCGACATCCTCCGCGACCGGGCCGCCGCGCAGCCCGATGTCGAGGCCGTGGTCGAACTCGGTGGTCGCCGACTCACCTACGCAGAGCTGTGGGACGCGGCCGCGCGCGTCGCGGGTGGGCTGCGGGCCCAGGGCGTGGCAAACGGGGATCGAGTCGCGGTCCGCTACGCGGCCGGCATCGACTGGGTACTCGCCTTCTGGGGCACCGTGCTGTCGGGTGGAATCGCCGTCGCGGTGAACACCCGATCGGCCGAGCCCGAGGTGGCGTTCGTCCTCGAGAACGCCGGAGTCACCCTGGACCTGGCTCCGGACACTCCGCTTCCGGATGGCGAACCGTACGCCATCGATGCAGCGACGGCCGGCGACGTCGCGGCGCTGTTCTACACGTCGGGCACCACCGGCCGCCCCAAGGGCGTACCCACCACACACGAAGCCTTTATTGCCAACGCCGAGAACATGATTCGCTGTTCCGGTCTCTCCCGCGAGGCGGGCGCGGACTATCGGACCCTGATCTCGGTCCCGCTGTTCCACGTGACCGGCTGCAACTCGCAGCTCCTGGTGGCCACCTACGTCGGCGGTACGGCGGTGATCATGCCGCAGCTCGACGTCGCCGCCCTGGTGGATGTGCTCGTCGCCGAGAAGATCGGTTACATGGTCACCGTGCCGGCGGTGTACGCGCTCCTGCTCCGCCACCCGGCCTTCGCGGACGCAAAGGTTTCCGGTGTCCGCGTGGTCGGTTACGGCGGTGCGCCGATCGCGCCGTCGACGGTGCAGGAGATCCAGGCGGGGTTCGGCGAGGCCACCGTCATGAATGGCTACGGAATGACCGAAACAGCTTCCCTGGTCACGGTTTTGCCTGACCAGGATGCCGTCGAGCATGCCGACTCGGTCGGCTACGCGGTGCCGTCGGTGGACATCGGCATCGTGCCGATTTCCGACGACCCGACGATCGGCGAACTCGTCGTGCGGGGAGCGAACGTCGCGACCGGCTACTGGGAGCGCCCCGACGCCGACGCCGAGACGATCGTCGACGGCTGGCTGCACACCGGAGACGTGGTCCGCGTGGACGACGCCGGACGCGTGCACATCGTCGACCGGATCAAGGACATCATCAATCGCGGTGGTGAGAACGTGTCGAGTATCGAGGTCGAGGCCGTGCTCCTCTCGGCGCCCGGTGTGGTCGATGCCGCGGTGGTCCCGGTGCCCGACGACGTGATGGGCGAGAAGGTCGGCGCCATACTGGTTTCCGAGTCGGGTGAACTCGACCTGGAGGCCATTATGGCGCACTGCCGAGAGAATCTTGCCGACTTCAAGATCCCGCAGTTCGCGGTGGTGTCCGGAGAAACGTTGCCGCGCAATGCCGGTGGAAAACTCTTGAAGAAGAAGATTCGCGAGCAGGTGCAGTGGGGCGACCCGCTGCGGTAGGGATCGCACCGGTTCGCGCGGTATGCCGGCCTCAGGTGATAGACACAGTGGATGCCGACATACTTCACCAGCACCGATGGCGAGACCCTGACCCCCACGAAGTGGGCCGGCAGCCCGTGGTCGGAGAAACAGATCAGCGGGCCGGTGGTATGTGGCGCGTTCGCGCGGGCGTTGGAACGACATGTGCCACCCGACTTCATCCCCATCCGGCTGACGGTGGACATGTTCAGCCCGGTCCTCAAGCAACCGTTCACCGTGGACACCGAGGTCATGCGGAAGGGTTCCCGCATCGTGGTGGTGGACGCGGAGATCGTGCAGGACGGTAAGCCGCGGGCGCGGGCCGCGGCGGTGATCGCCGCCGCAGCCGACGATCCGCGGGGCGAGACCTGGCATGCCCCGGTCGACGAATTGCTGACTCCGCCCGACCGCACCGCCCGCGACGGCGGGGACGTCCCACTGTTCCGTAGTGGCGAACAGGACTGGTCCACCGACTACCTCAGCAACCAGAATGCGCTGCGCAAGAGTGTCTGGCAGGACCAGGGACGGCTGATCGAGGGGGAGGAGTCGTCGGGATTCGTGCGGGCCGCCATGGTCGCCGAGAACACCAGCATGGTGTGCAACTGGGGCTCCGAGGGCGTCGGGTTCATCAACTCCGATCTCACCGTCGCGCTGTCCCGTATGCCGCACAGCGCCGACTTCGGTCTGCTGGCCATCGACCAGTTGATGGGCCAGGGAGTCGCGG
Organism: Gordonia sp. DT101; assembly: GCF_049844895.1. NCBI lineage: Bacteria > Bacillati > Actinomycetota > Actinomycetes > Mycobacteriales > Gordoniaceae > Gordonia > Gordonia sp. DT101. The sequence continues at coordinate 332,009 of NZ_JBNCLX010000002.1, forward strand.
TCGGAAGTGCGTACCTGTTCGATCGCGACGGCGCCTTCGGCATCGCGACGGTGTCCGCGCTGTCGAATGTTCGCCGGCAGCTCGATCTGGCGAGTCTGGCCGAAGAGCACGGGTGGGACAACAGAGGCGATGACGAGGGTGACCCGACGCCACCGTGAGGTGTCGGTCCCGTCAGGTCGTGGACGACCGACGGGTTCGACAGACAGTCGCAGACCGAAATCGCAGGCGCGCCGTACGGGGGCGTGATGGGAGGCGGCGGTGCATCCCTGCGGCCGATGCATGCGGCCAACTGCTCGGCGGCCTGCGGGATAACGCCGACGAGGTGGGTGCCTGGGCGTATGCGGCCCGAGCCGCCGATTCAGCCTCTGGACAGCGGGCGGTCCATATCATAGTGTGGCGTTACGCGTCCGTAGGTTACCGGCTGGTAAGGGCGCGCTGGGGGTGGTGCGCATCGTGGTGGGGCGGCGCGTTTGTCGATGTGTAGATCGAAATAGCTTCTCCGGCGGGTTGTCTCACACGACTGTTGAGGTGGCCCTCGGTGGCCATTGCCGACCGCACCGGCGTAGGGGATTTCGGCGATACCGAACTAGGGGGGGGCTGGTGGCGAGCACAACTGCTGACAAGCTTGCGGATCTGTACAAGAAACTGGAAGACGCGCGTGAACCGGCAGGCGACGCCGGCATCGCGAAGCGCCAGGCGAAGGGGATTCCGAGTCCGCGAGAACGGATCGCGATGCTGGTGGATTCCGGAAGCTTTGTCGAGATCGGGGCGCTCGTCAAGCAACCCGGGGCCCTGGACGCCCTGTATGGCGACGGCGTGGTCACCGGCCACGCCACGGTCGATGGCCGTCCGGTGGTGGTGATCGCGCATGACCAAACTGTTTTCGGCGGTTCGGTTGGCGAGATGTTCGGGCGGAAGGTCGCGAAGGCCATGGAGTCGGCAGCGGCGATCGGGTGCCCGTTCGTCGCCATCAACGACTCGGGCGGCGCACGCATCCAGGACGCTGTGACGTCATTGGCCTGGTACGCGTGGGTGAGTCGAAAGCAGCACAACCTATCGGGCCTCGTGCCACAGATCTCGGTGATGCTGGGCAAATGTGCTGCCGGAGCGGTGTATTCGCCGATCAACACCGACGTGCTGATAGCGACCAAGTCGTCGCACATGTTTGTCACCGGTCCGGACGTGATCCGGGAGACGACGGGCGAAGAAGTCACTCTCGACGAGCTCGGCGGCGCCTTCAATCAGGCGCAGAACGGCAACATTCATCATGTTGCCGAGACCGAGCAGGCCGCGTTCGACTGGGCGCGAGCGTATCTGAGATTCATGCCGTCGAGTTGCTTCGAGCGGGCACCGCTGGTCAACCCCGGCTTGGAACCCGAGATCACCGATTCTGACCGGGAACTGGACAGTATGGTTCCCGACGAGCACCACGTCGGGTACGACATGTTCGACATCTTGCTGCGACTGTTCGACGACGGGGACCTGCACGAGATCAGCGAAGGCGTGGCCAACAACATGATCACGGCATTCGCTCGCGTGGATGGCCGCAGTGTGGGTGTGGTCGCGAATCAGCCGATGGTGGCGGCCGGTGCCATCGATGCACGCGCGTCGGACAAGGCCGCCCATTTCATCCGTCTGTGCAACGCGTTCGGACTGCCGTTGATCTTCGTGGTCGATACGCCCGGGGTGCTGCCGGGCGTCGAAGAGGAGCGGATCGGGGTCATCAAGCGTGGCGGCCGTTTCTTCTACGCTGTCGTGGAAGCGACTGTGCCGATTGCGACAATCGTCGTGCGCAAGGCATTTGGTGGCGGTTATGCGGTGATGGGGTCCAAGCAACTCGGCGCGGACATCAACCTTGCCTGGCCGACCGCCCGTATCGCCGTGATGGGTGGCGAAGCCGCCGTCGGCCTGACCCAACGCCGTCAACTCGCCGCGGTTCCCGAGGAGGATCGAGCTGCCGTTCGGCAGCAGATGGTCGACCTCTATGACACGACCGTCGCGACCCCCTGGGTGGCTGCCGAGCGAGGCTACATCGATGCGGTGATCGAGCCGTCGCAGACCAGGCTCGAATTGAGGAAAGCACTGGCGATGCTCGCCGACAAAGACGGCCCCCGGGACACCCGCAAGCATCTCCTCATGCCGCTCTAGGTCATTGAGCCGTGGGTAGAGACTCGGCCTCGGTTCCGCGTGAGCAGATGATTGCTCGACCAGGCGGCGGGTGAAGCCCGGTGGCGGCGGTGAGGATGACCGATGACTTCGGCTGTGCAGTGCGGTCAGTCTGACTGGAACGCCGGTTCCGCCGACGGGAGACCCGAGGTGAATTACAGAGGAGTGAGCCGTTTATGGACCGAGAGAACGTGACCGCCACCGTGACTGTCGACGCGCCCGCCGCGACCGTGTTCGCGGTGCTGGCCGATCCGAACACCCACGCCGCGATCGACGGCACCGGCTGGGTGCGCGAAGCCGTCGATCCGGCGCCGCTGACCGTGGTGGGGCAGACATTTCGGGTCGACATGTACCACCCGAACCCGGACTATGCGGATGGGAACTATCAGATGACCAACCAGGTCGAGGTGCTGGACCCGCCACGCGCCATCGGTTGGCAACCGGGCCAGGAGAAGGACGGCGGTCTGGAGTTCGGCGGCTGGACCTGGCGGTACGACCTGTTGGCGAACAGCTCGTCGCAGACCGACGTCACCCTCACCTACGACTGGTCGGCAGTGCCGGAGTCCATTCGTGAGTACATCCAATTCCCGCCCTTCGGTCCCGAGCACCTCACCAATTCGTTGCAGCATCTCGCGGAGATCGCGGTGGCGAGATCCGGGGCGTGACGAGCGGTTTTCGCCCGTACGCCGCTGGTTACCTCATCTTTTCCCCTGAGTGGGGCGAATGGAACGGGCTGCTCACCCATCCTGCGACGACGGCGAGACCGGTGGGTCGATGTACTGCGAGGAAGCCGAACGGACGGTCGAAGGTGACCTGAACGGCCTTGACGCGGTACCGCTCCGGGAGTGGTGCGCCGCTGGCTATCAGACCGAAGTCGGTGACCGCGGCTGCTTCGAAGCCTTCGGCAAAGAACCGAGCCAACACGTTCTGTACACCCTGCGAGACGTACGGCGGGACCGGGTTCAGCAACGGCAGGTGCGAGGTGTCGGGGTCGGTCAACGTCCGCAACCCGAAAAGGCCCCGTTGGGCAAGTAGGTCGTGGTGGGTGGTGATCTCGAAAGACGGTAACTTCACGCTTAGCTGGTCGTCAGGGGTGCGGGATTTCTCGAGGCGGACCGTCAAACCGGGTGCGTCACGCTCGAAGTCGGCGGCGGTTGGACCCGTGCCTCACCTGCCAGTTCGCGCAGTCCGGCGGACAGCACGTCCGCGGGTCGCTCGCCGAGCAGCAAGTGAACGTCGAGATCACCGTCGCCCTCTACCACGACGCGGGTCACCGAATCATCGAGTCCTGCCACGGCGGCGAGGTCGTAAGTTGTCCGCTCAAGCCACTGCCGATCGGGCGCATCCGTCGTGGGGCCGTCACCGCGCGGCGAACTCTCGAACGGTGTACGCCAGCGCACGCGAGTCGCGAGTGCGGACGCGACCACCATCACCCGGGTGTCCTCGGTGATCTCGAGAGGGAAGTGGTCGATGAGCCCGCCGGTCTCGTCTGCCGCCCACCGATCAAGGGCCGCTTGATTTGTCAGCTTCCCCACAACACCGTCAGGCAGCTGCGATGCCCAGCGGTCGCGCAACGGAGTTCTTTCGTGCGTCCAAATGCCCATCGCGGCGGTGGTCGACACGCCTGCACGAAGGACATCGAGCACCTCGAGGGCCTCTATCCGAGCGGAGTCGGCGGGCCGCCCGAGTGTTGCCGCCAGTTCTTCCGGACCACCTGGAGTTCGGCGGCTGGACCTGGCGGTACGACCTGGTGTCGCACACTTCGTCGCAGACCGACGTGACGGGAGCGCCCCGACGCCGACGCCGAGACGATCGTCGACGGGTGGCTGCACCTGCGGTAGCGGCCGTGGAAGGAGGAATTCGCGCGACGTCGGCGATTGTGGCCGGGGGGATGGAGCGGAGACGCGAGAGCGGGCCGGAACTCAGTTCTCGGGTTCGTGACCGAGTCCACGACAGGTGAAGGACCAGTAGAGGTCGGCCAATTCGTTGAGCGAGAGTTCGCCGTCGGACCGATACCAGTCCTTCACGAGGCCGATGAAGCGGAGAATGCCGAACACCACGACCTTCAGATGCTCTTGCGGCCGAAATGTCCCTGCTGCGACTCCGTCTTCGATGATGCCGATGAACAGAGCTTGGTAGTCACGGCGAACCTCCTCGAGTTCGGCCGCATGTTCAGGAGGCAGGTGATGATTGTCGCGGCTCATGGCGAACAACGGTCCCGCGGACGGATCAACGCGCCGCACACTGTCGCGGATCGCCTCGCGGAGACGGATCTCCGCCGGTTCGCCGGATTCGGCGATCTCGCGCAACCGATCCGTGAACTCGCGCATGCCAGCCATCTGCACGCGGAAGAACACGGCTTCCTTGGTTCCGATGTGGTAGAAAATACTGCCTTTCGGCATCCCGAGATCCTTTGCGACCGCATCGACGCTGGTACCGCGGTATCCGTGGGCCAGAAAGCTCCGTGCGAAAGCGGCCTCGATCTCGGTCGCCGTCGCCCTCGAACGCTTGGCCTTCGGTGGTGTCATGTCGTCACCACATACATCCGAATGCTCCGTCTTCTCCCCGGACCGGTCAAGGAATCCATGGTAGTCAATCTTGTCTCACACATCCGGACGGGCAACCCGGACCAGGCCGTCGACGGCCACCGGACCCAGTTCTCCGACGATCAGCGGATTCACGTCGACCTCGATCACGTCGGCGCACTGTGCCATCAGCGAGCTCACAGCGACGATCACGTCACCGACAGCCTTGACAGCGGCGTCGTCAAGGCCGCGGGAGCCGGCGGTCAATCGTCCACCACACAGCTTCCGGAGCATGCGTTCGGCGTCGGCATGGCTGACCGGCACCAGCGACATCTCGATCTCGTTCAGGGTCTCGACCATGACGCCCCCGAGACCGACAAGAACCGCCGGACCGAGCGTGCTGTCGCGGATTGCTCCGACGGTCAGTTCCAGTCCGCGGCCGACCATCTGCTGGATCACCACCCGAACTTCTCCGGTCACACCGCTCGCGGCTCGCATGTCGGCAACCGCCGTGCGAACCTCTGCCGGGTTGCGTACATCCAGACGGATACCCCCGACCTCCGTCTTGTGCTCCGCAACTGCGGGATCGAGTTTGACGGCCACCGGGTAGCCCACCGTCTCCGCTGCCTGTACGGCACCGGCCTCATCGACGACGCCGATCTCGGGCACGACCGGAATGGTAAAGCGTGACAGTAGGGTCCGGGTCTCATCGGCGGAGAGAGTGCGGTGTGTCGATCCACGCGACCTACCCTCGCTCAACTGGGGTGTCTCCACGGGTGGCCGCGCCCGCAGATCTGCGTAGGTCTTGAGCGCAACCATCGCGTTGGCAGCATGAACAGCATCCGGGACACACGGGATTCCGCGTCTGTTGACGATGACGGAGTTCGGGCCGGACACCGACAAGACGACGGGCTTCGTCACCTTGTCGCGGACACGCTTGATGGCAGCGAGGTTCTCGTCAAAGGTTCCCATCGCCAGCCCGCTGACAATGACCATGTCGAAGTCGTCATCGGTCACCACGGCGTCGAGGATCTCGGCAAAGCCCGCCGGATCGTTCACGGCGTTGGCCGTGTAGTCGATGGGGTTCTGCGCGGAGCCGTAGTCCGGGATCAGCTTCTCGATGCGCCGCGCGGTCTCCTCACAGGTCCGCGGCAGGGACAGTCCGCCGGCATCGAGTGCATCGGCGATCATGATGCCCACGCCACCCGAAAGGGTCATCACCGCAACACGATCTCCGGTGGGGAACCGCCCGCTCGACAGGGCTGCTGTCACGGTTACCAGTTCCACCGGAGAACTCGCGCGCATGATGCCCGCCCGGTCCAAGAGCGCCTGGGCGAACCGGTCGGGTGCCGCCAACGATCCACTGTGGCTCGCCGCAGCCCTGGCACCGGAGTCGGATGCACCGGCCTTCAGCGCGACAATCGGTTTTCCGAGCTCGAGTGCACGACGACCGGCCGCGTACAGCACCTCCGGATCGCTGAGTGCCTCGAGGTAGACCATGACGGATTGCACGTCCGGCCGCTCCACCAGCGCGGCGATGGCCTCGGCCGCACTGACATCGGCTTCGTTGCCGGTGGTGCACATGTACGAAACATGTAGGCCGAGCGCTTGCGCTGCGTGGAAGAAGACCGAGCCGAGGGCGCCGCTCTGACTGACGATCCCGACCCCCGGCTCCGCTGACGGCGCCACGTCGGTCTGGAGATCCGCGAAGGTTGCCAGGACCCCGGACGGGATGCTCATGGTCCCGACGCAGTTGGGGCCGATGATTCGCATGCCGGACTCGGACGCCACGGTACGGAGACGGTCCTGCATGGCTCTGCCCTCAGCGCCGGATTCGGCAAACCCTGACGAGAAGACGATGGCCGCTCGGCATCCCGACGCAGCGAGCTCGTCGATAGCATCGGGCACGAGGTCTGCAGGGAGCGCGAGAACTGCGAGATCGGGTGCAGCAGGAAGGTCGGCGATCGAGCGCGCGGCCGGGTGGCCCTGCACGGTATCGCGATTGGCGTTCACGGCATAGATCGGACCGGCGAAGTTGTCGAGGAACCTGGCGAGCACCCGCCCGCCGATGCGCGTCGGATTGTCTGACGCGCCGATGACGGCAACACTGGCCGGCGCGAACAGAGCATCGAGGTTTCGACCTCTTGGCGTCACCGGTGAGCTCCTCCGAAAGTGATCTCGCGCTTGTCGATGGCCGCCGCGACGGCATTGCGGAAGTCATCACGGTCGAGGCTGACGAGTGCCCGGCGCGTGCCGTCGTCGTAGGCCTCATCCCAGGGCCGTGTCGCGTCCATCCTCATTTGCTCCCGGATGTTGCGAACGGAGAACGGGGAGTTGCGTGCGACCCGGGCCGCGATCCGCTGTGCAGTCGCCAGGACTTCGTCGCGATCTTCGAGATGCTGCACGATACCCATGCGATAGGCGTCCTCACTGGTGAAAGCATCGGCGGTCAAGAGGATCTCCAAAGCGTCACCGCGGCTGACATGTCGCTGCAACAACCATGACAGACCGGCCTCAGCAACCAGGCCGAGACTGGCGAACGGTGCCGCCCATTTCGCACCGGTGGCGGCGACCCGAATATCGGCCTGCAGGACGAAGGACAATCCAACACCGGCCACGGTGCCGTTCACCGCGGCAACAATCGGTGTGGTCATGCTCATCGGGTAGTCGTAAGACGGATTCGTCTGCCCGCGCGCGACATCCGCAACGTCGAGGTGCGCGAGTTCTGCACGGTCCTCACCGGGCCAGAAGTCCCGGCCGGTTCCGGTCACCACGATGCATCGGACATCGGGGTCTTCCTCGGCCTCCTGGAGGAGCCCGAAGAGTCGTTGTCGCATGGCGGGCGTCGTCGCATTGTGACGGTCCGGACGATTGAGTATCAGGGTCCGCACCAGGCCATCCTGACTGCTCAGAACGAGGTTCTCGGTGTTGTCAGGCAACATTTTCGGCCACCGCCGCTGGTGTCGGATCGGCCAGACGGGCCGCGGTGGCGCGGCGGGCGTGGGCGTTCATGCCGCCGAGTTCCCGTTGCAGGCCGACCAGTCGACGCGTGTGCCGGACGAGCCCATGTTCGGTGGTGATTCCGATGCCACCGGTCACCTGATGGGTGTTCTCGTACACCTGTACAGCTGCCATGCAGGCGTACGTTGCGGCGCATGCGGCCAGGTAGTCGTCGTCCGCCCAGGCGGCATGGCGCGCCAGCCAGGTCGTTCCCTCGGCGAAGACCTGGGCGCGGGCCAGCCGGTGCTGGACGGCCTGGAACGCGCCGAGGGGGCGCCCGAAAGCGATTCGCTGGGAGACGTAGGGCACGGTCAACGAGATCGCGCCGGCCATCGCACCTGCTGCTTCGGTGGCCATGGCGATGCGCCATCGTCGAGCCACCGCTGCCGCCTGCGCAGTGGGGAGCGGGGTCGAATTGTTGATCTCCACGCGCGCCACCGGCGTTCCGACACCGTCTGTGAGGGGCGTGACGGTCACCTGATCCTTGTACGCCACAAACGCATTGTCTCCGTCGACCCCGAGGAACACGTCCGCAACAGCCCCGTACCGCACCAGTGAGCGGCGCCCATCAATCAATCCGACGACGACAGGATCGTCACCCAGTCCGTAGACATCGCCGACCAGGAGTCGGGCGCCCACCGGGGCCAGCACGCCCGATCGTGAAATGGCTTCGGTGACAAGAGCAGCCTCGAGCGGTCCCGCGGTGGAGGCGAGGTCGAGAAACCCGCCATCCGAAAGCGCGGCGATCGTACGCCGGGCCTGGTCTTCGTCGCTCGTGTCGGTGGTCGCGCGACGGACCGCGTTGACCGCCGCGTCGACGATATCGGCCTGGTCCGGGGTCAGCGTGAGTTTCATGCCGGACGTCCTTCCTTGGGTAGCTGTAGGGTCTGCTTGGCGATGAGGTTGAACTGGATCTCGATGGCGCCGGCGGCGATTGGACTGGCGGTCATGCTGACCATCGAGCGCCCGGCGATCGAATCGGGATCCAGCGACTCCATCCCGGATATCTCGTGGATCGCCCAGCCGACCGCGGGTTCGAGAAGTCCGAGCGCTGCCTGCCCGACCGGCGCGACGTTGCGTGCCTTGCCGTGTTCGGTGTTCTCACGCTCGTCGATAGCGAGGAAATTGAGCAGTTTTGTCGCCTCGGCCATCGCATAGGCGCGGCCCGCGGTTGCCGACACATCCGGATTCGTGGGATCGACATCGGGGTGTTCGAGGAGCGTGTCGAGGCGCCGGAGTGCATTTTCGTGCGTGACCCAGCCCGCCCGCTCGTTCGCCAGCACCGTCATGATGGTCTGCCATCCCTTGTTCTCGGGACCCAGTCGGGAGCTCTCCGGCACTCGTACGTCGGTGAAGAACACCTCGTGCACCAGGTGAGCGGCGTAAGGTGACGGGATCTCCCGGACTTCGATGCCTGGGGTTTCCATTGGCACCAGGAAGATCGAGATGCCCTTATGGCGCTCGGCCTTGGGATCAGTCCGGCACAAGAGGAAACAGAATTCCGCCCGGTGGGCGTAGGACGTCCAGCACTTTTGGCCGTTGATCACGTAATCGTCACCGTCGCGGACGGCGGCGGTGCGCATGGAAGCGAGGTCCGACCCGGCGTCCGGTTCGGAAAAGCCTTGACACCACAGCACACTCCCCTCGCCGATGCGCGACAGGTGATAGTCCTTCTGCTCCTGGGTGCCGGCGTAGATGATCGCCGGTCCGATCCAGTTGACGTTCATGTACTGAGGTCCGCGCGGCTCGCCGCTACCCCACGCCTCTTCTCCGAGGATCGCCTGTTCCCAGCCGGATGCCGAACGTCCGCCGTACTCCTCCGGCCAGTGCGGCGTGAGGAGTTGTTCTCCGGCGAGCGCCTGGCAGAACGCGATCGAATCGTCACGGTCCTTGGTGGTCGGCATGTCGCGGTCGTGATGAGTCCAACCAGGCCGCGCGTGGGTGGCGAACGCTTCGTGGATCCGAGTGCGGAATTCTTCCTCGGCTCTCGTCCATCCGAACTCCATGGCTCTCCTTGATGCAAGTGCGCGCCCGACTGGCGAGATACGTGAATCAGCCTTGCGCGCAACGGAATAATTCCAGAAGGCTCTTGATGAACCCTAGCCAAGCTCTCGTGACTCGTAGTACTCTTCGAAACTAGCCGACCGGTTGACTAGTCGTCAAGAAGTGGTCGGGCAGTGTTTGACAGAGAAGGACTCACATGGCACTTGACTCGCACGTGCGAGATCGGCTCACGTTGCCGGTGTTCTGTTCACCCATGTTCCTGGTGACCGGCCCGGAATTGGTTCGGGAGGCATGCCTCAGCGGCATCGTCGGCGGGCTGCCGCGTCAGAACGCACGCACGCTCGAGGAGTTCGACTCCTGGCTGCGAACCATTCGCGAGGGGATCGACGAACGGCTGTCCGAGGACTCCGACGCGCGCGTCGGTCCCATCGCGGTCAACCTCGCGGCGCGGATGGATGACGCCGAGCTGGCGGAGAATCTCGAGGTTTGTCGGCGTCATGGTGTGGAGATCATCGTGAGCGCGATCGGTAATCCCGCGAGAATTGCTGAACGCGTACATGATTGGGGTGGCATCGTCTACCACGACGTCACCTCGTTCTACCACGCCGAGCGCGCGATCAAGGGCGGGGTGGACGGTCTTGTCGCGATCGGTGCAGGTGGCGGTGGCCACTCGGGGACCGTCAGCCATCTGGTTCTCGTGCCGCGGCTGCGACAGATGTTCGACGGTGTCATCGTCATGGCCGGAGCGGTCGGCCACGGCGCGGCGATCCGCGCGGCCGAGGTTCTGGGTGCCGATCTGGCCTACATCGGCACCCGATTCATCGCCTCGCAGGAGTCACTCGCAACCGACCGGTACAAGGAACTGCTGATGTCTGATTCGGCCACCGACCTGCGATACACGAACGGGATCTCGGGGGTCCCCGCGAATTGGATGGCTACTTCCCTCGCAGACGTCGGATTGGACCCCGATTGTCTGCCCGAACCGTCGGGGACGCTGAACAGTGACCACCTGCCGGCGGACATCACTCCGTGGCGCGACATCTGGAGCGCCGGGCAGAGCATCGAGTTCATCGACGGCATCCCCACCGTCGGCGAGATCGTCCAGCAACTGCGGTCCGAGTATGCCGATGCATGCCGCCGCCCGCAGATCGACCAGGATTGAAGGAGAGCCCATGACACAAGCGGATACACAGGTCACTGCAACCAATGCCGGCGGCGAGACTGTGCTCGATGCATTCATCGTAGGTTGCGGGGTGTCGGGCATCGAAGCGCTTCACCGGCTCCGGTCGGCGGGTTTCGACGCGATCGCGGTCGACGCCGCAGACGGTGTAGGGGGCACGTGGCACTGGAATCGCTATCCTGGCGCGCGGCTCGATTCCGAGAGCTACAGCTACGGATATTTCTTCTCCGAGGAGCTCCGGAACGGTTGGGACTGGTCGGAGCACTTCTGCGGCCAGCCCGAGAATGAGCGCTACTTCAACTATGTCGTCGACGCGCTCGACCTGCGCCCGTTCATGAAACTCGGTACTGCCGTCACCTCCGCGCATTGGGATCCCGACGGCGGTACCTGGCTGGTCACGACCGCCGACGGCGACCGTTACCGCACCCGATTCCTCATCACGGGTATCGGCATCCTCTCAGACCCCAAGTATCCCAACATCCCTGGTCGGGAACGGTTCTCGGGTGCGGTGGCGCACACCGCCCGGTGGCCGAAAGGAGGTCTCGACCTCAAGGACAAGCGGGTGGCCGTCATCGGAACCGGGTCGAGCGGGGTGCAAACCATCGCCGCCATCGGGCCGATCGTCGGCTCACTGACGGTCTTTCAGCGCAGCCCGAACTGGTGTCCGCCCTTGAACAACGAGCCGATCACCCCGCTGGAGATGGCTGAGATCAAGGGGCAATACGAGGCGATCTGGACCAAGACACGAACCACCCGCGGCGGCTTCATTCACGGTCCGATCACCGCTTCGGCACTTTCCTTCAGTCCGGAGGAACGGCGACATTGGTACGAAACACTTTATGGCCGAAGAGGGTTCGCCCGCCTGTACACCAATTTCATCGAGGTGATCCGGACGAAGGAGCTGAACGCGGAGTTCTCGGAGTTCCTCGCGGAGAAGATTCGTGCGCGTGTCGAGGATCCTGAAGTGGCGAAGAAGCTGATCCCCGTCGACCACGGCTTCGGGCAGCGGAGACCGCCCTACGAGACCGGTTACTACGAGGTCTACAACCAGCCGAATGTCGAACTCGTGGACACCACCGAGACTCCGCTGGCAGAAATCACCGAGAACGGGATTCGCACCACCGAAAGGGAATTCGAGTTCGACGTCATCATCTACGCAACGGGGTTCAACTCGGTGACCGGCGCTTTCGAGCGGATTGACATCCGCGGTCGCGACGGGGCATCACTCGGCGACTCCTGGCGACAGGGGCCGAATACTGTGGCCGGTCTGGGGACTTACGGATTCCCCAATCTCTTGATGCTCGGAGGGCCACAGGCCATGGGCGGCAACATTCCCCGCTGTATCGAGCATCAGGCACTGTTCCTCGACTCGCTGATGCGACACATGCGCGACAACGGCCTCAGCCGGATCGAGCCGACGCAGGCCGCGTGCGACGAATGGACTGCGCACGTGGCGGAGGTGGTCAGTATGACGCTCTACGCGGAGACCAAGTCGGGATGGTTCTGGAACGCGGTCGAAGGGGCGACCGGTCATTCATTCGGGATCTATCCGGCCGGTGTGGTCGAGTACGGCAGGCGCTTGCGTGAGATCGAGGCCAACGGATACCAGGGTTTTGTACTGTCATGACCGAGGGGGACAATGATGAGGGCAGAACGATGACATCGGAAGCGGACGCCCGACCGTCGCCGAAGCAGGAAGGGCGCCTGTCCGATCCGGCGATGGATCTCTCCACTGACAGTCGGATGAACCCTGATCTGCTCGCGACGCTGAAGCGCTTCGGGTTCGCCGCGAACAGTGGACCGTCGACGGTGGATCGCACCAGTTCGCATGCCGACCGGCTGGCCGTGGTGGCCACCACTGAGCAGGGCTTCGAGACCTTCTACGCCGCATTGAACGAGACGCCTTCTTGCGGTCCCGCCGTCGAGCGGACCACCGGGGAGGTTCGAGGTGTCGACGGCAACGACATCGCCCTCAACATCTTTCGACCTTCCGGGACCACCGGGCCGCTGCCGGCGGTGATCTACCTGCACGGTGGCGGCATGACGATGCTCGCTGTCGACGGCCCCGTTCACAACGGCTGGTGCATGGCGCTCGCCGGTGCCGGGCTGGTGGTGGTCGCCGTGGACTTCCGCAATGCCGGCGGTGTCGGCGGTCCTCACCCGTTCCCCGCCGGACTGAACGACTGCCTCAGCGCACTCGGCTGGGTGCATGCCGAGCGGGAGCGGTTGGGCGTCTCGACGATCGTTCTCCAGGGCGAGTCGGGTGGTGGAAATCTCGCGCTGGCAACGGCGTTGAAAGCGGCCCGCGACGGGACGATCGGCATGGTCGACGGTGTCTACGCCATGGTGCCGTTCATCAGCGGTGGCTATGCGTGGAGCGACGAACGAAAGCTGCGGGAGTTGCCGTCGATGATCGAGAACGACGGGTACTTCGCCTCGTGCTCGAGACTCGATGTCCTTGCGGCCACCTACGACCCGGACTTCGGAAACGCCGACAATCCGCAGTGCTGGCCATACTTCGCCAGTGTCGACGACCTTCGCGGACTGCCGCCTCACGTCATCTCCGTGAACGAACTCGACCCGCTCCGCGATGAAGGCAGAGCCTATTTCCGGAAGCTTGTTCAGGCAGGCGTCGTCGCCCATGGACGTGTGAACCTGGGCCTCACCCATGCTGCCGAGACCATCTTCCCGACGTCGGTCCGCGAGGCGCATGACGCGACCATTGCCGACATCAAACGGTTCGCGGACAGTCTGTGAAGCCCTCGGCACATCTGTCGGCCACGGCATTGTCATAGGACGAACCGACGGGTGATCAGACGAACCGGCGGTCCCGACCGTCGATTCGTCTACCGCCTGTGCCGCCAGTCCGAGCGGAAAATCGACGATGTGTCGACCAGAGTTGAGCGGAATACACTCAACTCTGCTGGCGTTCTCTCTCCCGTATGGCTCATACTTGAGCCTATTGGACTAAAGAGAGAAAGGTACGCGAGTGGACAGCTTCAACCCGACCACCAAGACACAGGCTGCGCTGAGCACTGCCCTGCAGGCGGCGGCCGCTGCCGGTAATTCCGACGTACGTCCCGCACACATCCTGGTGGCCCTGCTCGATCAGTCCGACGGCATCGCCACACCTCTGCTCAAAGCGGTCGGCGTGGATCCGTCGACCGTTCGTGCGCAGGCCCAGGGGCTGGTGGATCGGGCGCCGACGGTGGCCAGTGCGAGCGCGCACCCGCAACTCTCCCGCGAGTCGATCGCGGCCATCACTGCAGCTCAGCAGCTCGCCGGTGAGCTCAGCGACGAATACGTCTCGACTGAGCACATCCTCGTCGGCCTGGCCACCGGCGACTCCGACACCGCCAAGTTGCTGGCCAACGCGGGCGCGACGCCGCAGGCCTTGCAGGAGGCGTTCGTCGCCGTGCGCGGCAATGCTCGTGTCACCACGCCCGACCCCGAGCAGACCTATCAGGCGCTGGAGAAGTACTCCACCGACCTGACGGCGGCTGCGCGTGAGGGCAAACTCGACCCGGTCATCGGTCGTGACACCGAGATCCGCCGTGTGGTGCAGGTGCTCTCGCGCCGCACCAAGAACAACCCGGTGCTGATCGGTGAGCCCGGCGTCGGCAAGACGGCGATCGTCGAGGGCCTGGCCCAGCGGATCATCGCGGGCGACGTCCCGGAATCGCTACGGAACAAGACGGTCGTCTCCCTCGACATGGGCTCGATGGTGGCCGGCGCCAAGTATCGCGGCGAGTTCGAGGAGCGGCTCAAGGCCGTCCTCGAGGAGATCAAGGGATCGGCCGGTCAGGTCATCACCTTCATCGACGAGTTGCACACCATCGTGGGCGCAGGCGCGACCGGCGACTCCGCGATGGACGCCGGCAACATGATCAAGCCGATGCTCGCCCGCGGTGAGCTGCGGATGGTCGGCGCCACCACGCTGGAGGAGTACCGCCAGTACATCGAGAAGGACGCCGCTCTGGAGCGGCGATTCCAGCAGGTGTACGTGGGGGAGCCGACGGTCGAGGACACCATCGGCATCCTGCGTGGACTCAAGGACCGCTACGAGGTGCACCACGGCGTGCGCATCACCGATTCCGCGCTGGTGGGGGCCGCCACGCTCTCCGACCGCTACATCACCTCGCGGTTCCTGCCCGACAAGGCCATCGACCTCGTCGACGAGGCCGCGTCGCGACTGCGCATGGAGATCGACTCCCGTCCCGTCGAGATCGACGAGGTCGAGCGCATCGTCCGCCGCCTCGAGGTCGAAGAGGTCGCCCTGGAGAAGGAGACCGACGCGGCGTCGAAGGAACGTCTGGAGAAACTGCGCGGCGAACTGGCCGACCAGAAGGAGAAGCTCAACGAGCTCTCGGCACGCTGGCAGTCGGAGAAGACCGCCATCGACGCCGTCCGGGACACCAAGGAGGAACTCGAAAGGCTTCGCGGCGAGGCGGATCGGGCCGAGCGCGACAGCGATCTGGGCCGGGCCGCAGAACTGCGGTACGGCAAGATTCCGAGCCTCGAGAAGGAACTCACGGCGGCGCTGGAGAAGACCGGCACCGACCCCGGCCAGGACGTGATGCTGCAGGAGGAGGTCGGGCCCGACGACGTCGCGCAGGTCGTGTCGGCGTGGACCGGCATCCCCGCCGGCCGCATGCTGGAGGGCGAGACCGCGAAGCTGTTGCGGATGGAAGACGAACTCGGACAACGGGTCATCGGACAGCAGGCGCCCGTGCAGGCAGTCTCCGACGCGGTGCGACGTGCCAGGGCGGGTGTCGCCGATCCGAACCGTCCGTTGGGGTCTTTCCTGTTCCTCGGGCCGACGGGTGTCGGCAAGACCGAGCTCGCGAAGGCGTTGGCGGAGTTCCTGTTCGACGATGAGCGTGCGATGGTCCGGATCGACATGAGTGAGTACGGCGAGAAGCACAGCGTCGCGCGGCTCGTCGGCGCACCTCCCGGCTACGTCGGCTACGAGTCCGGCGGTCAGCTCACCGAGGCGGTGCGGCGACGTCCGTACACGGTGGTGCTGTTCGACGAGGTCGAGAAGGCCCACCCGGACGTCTTCGACGTGCTGCTGCAGGTCCTCGACGAAGGTCGCCTGACCGACGGGCAGGGCCGAACGGTCGACTTCCGCAACACCATCCTCATCCTCACCTCGAACCTCGGTTCGGGTGGCGACAAGGACCAGGTGATGGCGGCGGTCCGCGCAGCCTTCAAGCCGGAGTTCATCAATCGGCTCGACGACGTGGTGATCTTCGACGCGCTGAGCCCGGAAGAGCTCGTGTCCATCGTGGACATCCAGTTGGCGCAGCTCGGTAAGCGGCTGGCACAGCGCCGCCTGGAACTGCAGGTGACGCCGAAGGCCAAGGAGTGGCTGGCCGAGCGTGGCTTCGACCCGCTCTACGGTGCCCGTCCGTTGCGGCGGCTGGTGCAAAAGTCGATCGGCGATCGGCTGGCGAAGGCGTTGCTGGCGGGCGACGTCACCGATGGTGACATCGTGCCGGTGGACGTCGGTGCCGACGGAGAATCGTTGGTGCTCGGCTGATCTGGTGACCGAGATCGTCCCCGAGAGGGCGGCCCGAGGGGTATTCCCCTCGGTACCACCCCTCGGGGACGATTGCTGTCGTCACACGCCGGTCACCCCGTCGATGCTTTCGCGAATTAAGTCGGCGTGGCCGCAATGTCGCGCGTACTCGGCGATCATGTGTGTGTAGATCCAGCGCAGACTCACATCACCACCACCAAATGAACTGGTGTCGGGCAATTCTCGGGTCGCGCAATTCTCCCGCGCCCGGGTGATCTCATTCTGCCTGATCTCTTCGGCGCGGCGGTACGACGACTCCTCGGCGAGCTCGAATCCGCCATCATGGCCGACGGGTCGAGAGCTGCTGTCATAAATCGGGCCGATCTGCTCCCCGAGCAGTACGCGGCGGAACCAGTTCCGTTCCACCTCCGCCAGGTGCTGGACCAGACCCAGGAGCGTCAAGGTCGACGGCTCGGTCGACGCGGTGCGGAGTTGCTCGTCGTCGAGACCGTCGCACTTCTGTGCGAGCGTCGCGCGGTAGAAGTCCAGCCAACCCTCCAGCGTGGTTCGTTCGTCGTCGTTCATCGGCGGCACCGGGCGTTTGGTCGTCATGGTCGCCGATGGTGGCATCTCGCCATGACATCGAGCGAGTCACACCGAGAACCCCTGCACCGACATGGTGCAGGGGTTCTCGGCCGCCGTCAGTGGCGTGTGCCCGCGATCAGGCCGCGACGACCGCCGCATTCTGCGTTTCGTCGCCCAACTCGTGTCGTCCCATCCGGATCATGCCGGTGACGACCAGGAACGCGAGGAACATGAACCCGGCGCCGCAATAGAAGGCCACGTCGTAGCTGTGGATACTCGCGGACATGAAGCCCGCCGGGTTCACCGGAACAGGCTGTCGGGTGGTCGGATCGAGCGCCATGGCGCTGCGGCTGTCGTTGGACAACACCTGCGCCACAATCGTGCTCAGGAGTGCAACGCCGACCGAGCCGCCGACCTGCTGGGAGGTGTTGACCAGCGCGCTGGCCACACCGGCGTCCTTTTCGTCGATACGGTGCAAGGCCACCGACTGCATGGAGACGAACACCAGGCCCATCCCGAGGGCGATCAGGAGCTCGCTGGGCAGGATGTGTGCCAGCCACGTCGAGTCCGAATCCAGTTGCGCCAGGTAGAGGTAGCCGAGGGTGCCGGACAGAGTGCCGGCCATCATCAGCGGCCGCGGCCCGAACCGGGGGAGCAGCGAGCTGGCCGCTGCGGCCGCGACGATGATCCCCGCCGGGAACGGCAGGAACAGGACACCCGCCTGCAGAGGGGTGTGGCCCAGCGTGTTCTGGAAGTAGTAGCTCAAGAACAAGAACATCGCGAACATGGCGGTCGGGACGATGAACGCCACCAGATAGGCCCCACCGCGGTTCAGGTCACCCGGGATACGCAGCGGGAGCAGAGGGCTGGCGCTTCTCAGCTCGATCATCACGAATGCGACCAACAGCGCTGCGGCGGCCGCGAACAACAGGATGGTCGATGGTGCGCCCCAGCCGGATTCAGCTGCTCTGGTGAATCCGTAGACGAGGCTGACGAGCCCCAGGGTGACGGTCACCGCACCCGGGAGATCGTAGTGGCCCGTCCGTTTGGACGGCACGTCCCGGATCACCAGGACCAGTCCGCCGATCGCGGCGACGATCGCGATCGGGGTGTTGATCAACAGGGTCCAGCGCCAGGAGAAGAACTCGGTGAGAGCGCCGCCGGCGATCAGGCCGATCGCGGCGCCGCCACCGGACACGGCACCGTAGACCGCAAAGGCGCGGGCCCGCTCGCGATGTTCGGTGAAGGTGACGGTGATCAGCGACAGCGCCGCGGGCGCGAGCATTGCCGCGAACACCCCCTGCAGGGCACGTCCGGCGAAGAATGACATGCCGTCCCAGGCGAATCCGGCCATCGCCGACGACGCGGCGAAACCGGCGAGCCCGATCAGGAACATCCGCCGGCGCCCCAGGTAGTCGGCCATCCGGCCGCCCAGCAGCAGGAGTCCGCCGAACATCAGCGTGTACGCGGTGAGCGCCCACTGGCGATTGGCATCGGAGATGTCCAGGTCGGATTGGGCAAAGGGTAGGGCGATCGTGATGATGCTGGCGTCGAGCACCACGATCAGTTGGGCCAGGGCGATGATGCCCAGCGCCCACCAGCGACGTGAGTGTGCCGGAGGCGGGGATGCGGGTGCGGAGTCAGGGAGATCTCGCGATAGAGCAGTGTCCGATGTGGTCAAGGGGTCCTCGATCCGGAGGGGTGAAGTATCGGTGCCTGGCAATAGTGGCAGAGCCAGACAGAAGTCGTCAAGAGACAAAATACTGAATCAGTCAATTGGCGCAGACTGCAGAAATATCTGGCCGGAAGAGTTACAATCTGGTCGTGACCCTTGCTGAATCCCGAACAGGCCAGCTCAAGGCCGGTCTTCGCGAACGCAAGAAGCTGCAGACGCGCGACCGGCTGATAGCCGCGGCTCTGGATCTGTGCGATACGCAGGGTTTCGAGTCGACTACTGTCGAGCAGATCTCAGACGCGGCCGACATCTCGCCGCGTACGTTCAACCGGTATTTCGCCACCAAAGAGGACGTCATCCTGGCGCCGGCCGAGGACATGATCGCCGCGATGGCCGCATCCCTCGACGCGCAGCCGCGGACCGGAAACCCCTTCGAGGCGCTGGTCAACGCGCAGGTTCAGATCTTCTGCGGCGAGTGTCCGACTGGTTCTGTCGATCTGACCCGATTCGAGACCATGAACCGGATCATCCAGAGCGCGCCGTCGGTGAGCGGCCGCAACACCGAACTTGCCGAGAAGAAGTTCCGGAACATCACCGATAAGGTCGCCGAGCGGATGGAACTGCCCGCCGAGGACGGCCGGGTGCGGGTGGTGGTCGCGGTGTACATGTCGCTCATGCACCTCTCGATGGACGCCTGGCGATGTGACCAGGCGGGCGCTCTCGCCGATTCGGCAGTCGCTGCGGAGACCCTGGCGGCGACCTACGAGACATTCCGCGAAGTCGTCAAGAACGTCTGAGCGCGTGCCCGCCTGCGCGAGTAGGCGAGATCAGGCCGATTCGGCCGCGGCTCGGTAGAGCCACGAGATCACCAGCGCACCGGGATCGACCACGCCACGCGCGTTCTCACCGACGTAACTCGCTCGCCCCTTGGAAGCGGTGGTGTCCCTGGTGGATTCGGCGCCCTCCTGGGCCTTGTCGGCGACGGCGGACAGCGACTCCTCGTCCGACAGCGCCCTGGCGGCAGGGCTGAGAGCGTCAACCACCGTGTTGTCGCCGACGTCGGCGCCGCCGAGATCCTTGATCTCGGCAAGCGCCGTTGCCGTCCCCTC
This sequence comes from Gordonia sp. DT101, assembly GCF_049844895.1. Lineage (NCBI taxonomy): Bacteria > Bacillati > Actinomycetota > Actinomycetes > Mycobacteriales > Gordoniaceae > Gordonia > Gordonia sp. DT101. The sequence goes on from NZ_JBNCLX010000002.1 coordinate 351,774, forward strand.
GCGTAGAGCGCTCGCGATGTGGTCCGCTGTTCCGAAAGCCTGTGCCAGTTCACGGAACAACACGCCGAACACGGCGCCGGACGTGCCGCCCGCGCGCACGAGGTACGACGTGCTGATGGCGGTGAGGATCTCGGCATCGGTCCCCCGCAGTGGCAGATCGAAGTGCCCGAGCGCCGCCTTCATGTTGGTGCCGAAGTCGCCGTCGCCTGCCTGCTGATCGAGGGCCGTCAGATCGTCGATCGAGTCCAGCACACGCCCGACGAAATCGGAGAGCCACCCGGATTCCGTGCCGTCGGCGGCGGAGTCGTCTGGTTCGGCGAACGTGATGTCGGAGACCGTGGGGCGGCCACGCGCAATGGTCGATGGCCATGCAGGAGCGTCGGTCTCGTCGTCGAACAGCGACAGGACCTCGTCGTCGAGCCGGACGAGCGTGATCGAGAAGCCGGTCATGTCCAGGGCGGTGACGAACGTTCCGACCATCGATCGCTCGACGGCGATGCCGCGGATATCCAGCTCGGCGGCGACCTCACCGAACACCAGTGACAGTTCCAGCGGGTGTGCCGAGCCGAGTCCGTTGACCAGGCAGATGACCTGCTCGCCTTTCTGTAGGCCCAAGGACTCCGAAATTCGTTCCAGCATAAGGGAAATCAATTCGCGCGCACCCACCCGGGTGGTGCGTTCCTCACCGGCTTCACCGTGGATACCGACGCCGAACTCCATCTCGTCGGGCTCGAGTTCGAAGGTGAGCGCGCCGGCGCCGGGCACTGTGCAGCCTCGATAGGCGACCGCGATGCTGCGTGCGTTGTCGGCGGTGCGCTGTCCGATCTCGGCAAGGTGGTCGAGATCGTGACCACGCGCTGCGGCTGCGCCGCACACCTTTTCGACGATGATGGTGGCGCCTGTGCCGCGTCTGCCCGGACCCGTTTCGGATTCGGTGGCCACGTCGTCGGCGACGATGATGTGGTCGGTCGCGACGTCGTCGCGCAGCATGTGGCGGGCGATCCGGAAGTTCATCACGTCGCCGGTGTAGTTCTTCACGATGTGCAGGACGCCGTTGCCCTGGTCGGCCCAGCGCGTGGCGCCGGCGATCTGCAGGGCGTTGGGGGAGGTGAACACGAGGCCCGGGCACGCGGCGTCGATCATGCCCGCGCCGATCATCCCCGAGTGCATCGGCTCGTGACCCGATCCCCCGCCGGAGATCACCCCGACCCGGGGTTCTTCCGGGACGTCGCGTCGGTGGAGGAAGCCGGGGTCCGGCTGCCACGCGATCGACGGGTGAGCAGCGACGAAACCGCGCAGCGCGTCGGTGATGAAGGTGTCCGGGCTGTTGAGGACGTACTCATGCGGGGTCACGTCTCCAGGGTAGGTCGGGGGCCTCGATACGCGACTCCTTCGTCACCGCTACTCGGCCGGCGGTGGGACGGGCCGGCGGACGGACGCGACTGTCGGAGAGCGGCGGTAGGGTGCGGATGTCGACCGAACCGAGGAGTTGCGCATGTCGTTTGTGATCACCGGCGACGACGGTGTGACGCGGTGCGGCTGGGCCGCCGTGGAGCCGGAGACGGCCTACCACGACGAGGAGTGGGGTTTTCCGCTCGACGGTGACGACGCGTTCTTCGAGCGGGTTGCGCTGGAGGGATTCCAGGCCGGTCTGAGCTGGCGCACCATCCTGACCAAGCGGGAGAACTTCCGTGCGGCGTTCGCCGGTTTCGACATCGAAAAGGTCGCGCGATTCAGCGACGTGGACATCTCGCGGCTGCTCGGCGACGCGGGAATCATCCGGCATCGAGGCAAGATCGAGGCCGTGATCAACAACGCCCGGCGCGCCGGTGAACTCATCGAGCACGAGGGTTCGTTGCCGGCCTACTTCTGGCGTTACGAGCCGGAGTCGGAACCGGAACCGCATACCCAGACCACATCACCCGAGTCGGTCGCGTTGTCCAAGGACCTCAAGAAGCGCGGCTGGAAGTTCGTCGGACCCACCACGATGTTCGCTTTGATGCAGGCGAGCGGCATCGTCAACGATCACGCCCACGAGTGCGCGACGCGGTCACTGGTGGCGCAGGCACGGTCGTCGATCCGACGTCCCTCGCCCAGCAATCCTTGACTTGAAGTGGACTTGAGGTCTTAGCGTCGGCCACATGGGCACGCCACCGAACCTGAACGACGAGACAGTCTCCACCGGCGCCGTGGTGGAAGAACTGCGGGGCCGCCTGCAGCACGGTCTCGCCGACGACATCCTCTGGGGAACGCCTAAAGGCCAGGTCCTGCAGGGCTATTCACCACTCAATTCGATCCATCGTCAGATGATGCCGGCGAGGGTGGCACCCGCCTCGAATTTCGAGGTCGTGCAGACAATCGCACCCGCCCCGGTGTGATCGTCGCGCACATCGGACGCAATTCGCTCGACGGGGGCTTCTCGGAGATGGCGATGTACGTCCTCGTCGAGCGGGACGGCCGATGGTGGCCGGCCGCCGCCCAGAACACCCCGATCATCGACACCCTGCCGACCCGATGAGGCCGACGATGAACGACACCGAACTGATGAACGCCGATGTCCTCGAGTATCTCGGGACCCAGCGGCTCGGCCGCCTGGCCACCGTCGACCAGAACGGTGCGCCGCAGAACAGTCCGGTCGGCTTCCGGATCAATCGAGAACTCGGCACCATCGACATCGGCGGGTACAACCTGACCAGGAGTCGGAAGTTCCGCAATCTCGTGCACAACGACCGCGTCGCCTTCGTCGTCGACGACATCGCGTCGGTCACACCATGGCGGGTGCGCATGGTGGAGATGCGTGGGCGTGGCGAGCAGGTCGTCGGTGGCACATCATCCGGCACGGGCATGGACGATGCGTTGATCCGGATTCACCCCGAGCGGGTCATCGCCTACGGAATCGGGTCCTGACCTGCGGCTCGTTCCGTAACACAAACGTCACTGCGGCCCAATTGTCGACAATCTGACAATATGTCATCATTCCTTCATGAAGCCGGTCGAATTCCCAGGTAACCCACCGCAACAGCAGGTGGGCATCGGGATGGTGTGTCCCTTCGACATGGCTCTCGACCGCGAGTTGTGGCGGTGGATGCCCGACTCGGTGTCGCTGTACTTCACCAGGACCGGCTTCCTCGAGGCTCCCGTCGACGTCGACCTCTGCCGTGACCTGAACAATCACTCCGAGATCGCCGCAGCGGTACGCAGCGTGCTGGCGGTGGGACCGCGGGCGTTCGGCTACGCCTGCGCCTCGGGGAGCTTTGTCTATGGCATGGCCGGTGCGCAGGAACTCTCCCACTGCATGCTGGCGGCCGGTGCGCCTGCAGCGGTGACCACCTCCGAGGCGCTGGTTCGGGCGCTGGACGTGATGGGGATCGGGCGGATCGCGGTCGCGACCCCGTACACGTCCGCACTCACCGGATTGCTGTGCGACTTTCTGTCCGAATCCGGGCGCAGCGTGGTCGCCCAGTCCGGGCTCGGTCGTGATCACGAGATCTGGACGATCCCGTATGCGGTCACCTGCGATCTCATCAGGTCCGCCGATCACCCCGACGCCGACGCGATCTTTGTCTCCTGCACCAATCTCTGGACCTACGACGTCCTGGGTGTGATGGAGGCCGAACTGGGTAAGCCCGTGTTGTCGGCGAATCAGGTCACGGCGTGGGCGACATTGGCTGAGGCGGGTGTCGCGGCGGAGTCGCTGTCGGTGAACGACGGGCAATCGCTGTTCGCCCGGGTAGCCTGACCCGTGTGACCGATCAGAGTTCCGAGACGCCGTTCGGCGAGGCGGCGAAGGCCAAGTACGTGCAGCTGACCACCTTTCGCAAGGACGGCACGTCGGTGGCCACGCCACTGTGGGCGGCGATCGACGGCGAGCGACTGACGATGTGGACCGCCACGGATTCGTGGAAGGTCAAACGCATCCGCCGCGACCCGCGAGTCGTCGTGCAGGCCTGCGATGCACGCGGTCGCAAGACCACCGGCGAACCGGTGAGCGGCACCGCCGAGATCCTCGACGACGCCGGCACCGAGAAGGTCCGTGGCCTGATCATCGGCAAGTACGGGATTCTCGGGTGGCTGACGGTCAAGGGCAGCCTCCTGCGCCGCGGCAAGAGCGGGACGGTCGGCCTCTCCATAACCCCCACCCCCTAACCCCACCCCCTAACCCCACCCCACTCTCCCCACCCAACTCTCCCCACCCAACCCACCCCTCACACCCCTCACACCCCAGCCGCGACGGTTCCCGTCATCCGCGCCCCCGAAATGCCGTCGCGGATGACGGGAACCGTCGCGGTTGCGTAGGGGGTGTGGGTGGTGCGTGCGGTGCGCGCATGGGCGCCGTCAAGAAGTTGGTGCGCGCCGTATGGATTCCGTTAAGGGCTCTGTCGCCGCTTGCGATCGAGGGCGATTCTGACAGTTGGGCCACGCAGAAACTGCTGCGTGGCATCGACACTGGAAAGCGGAGTCGAAGTGGCTGATCTGCTGTATCTGCTCGCGGCGATTGCAGGATTCGTGGTGTGCCTGATGACGGTCCGCGGTATCGACGCGAGGACGGGCCGATGACCGCCGACGGACTGATCAACGTACTCCTCGTCGTACTGGCCGCCGCGGTCGTCATCTACCTGCTGGTGGCGCTCATCGTTCCGGAGAGGTTCTGACATGTCCGTGACAGCAGCCGGCCTCCTTCAGTTGGCGTTGGTGATCATCGTGCTGGGCGCTCTGTACGTCCCCCTCGGGGATTACATGGCCCGGGTCTACGATTCGGATCGCCACCTCCGAGGGGAACGGCTCCTCTACCGAATCGGCCGAATCGACCCGCGACGGCAACAGAGCTGGGTGGGATACGCCCTCGCGGTGCTGGGATTCTCGCTGATCTCGTTCGTGTTTGTCTATGTTCTGCAACGGATTCAAGGAATTTTGCCCTGGTCGGATGGCAAATCGGGCGTCTCGCCGTCGATGGCCTTCAACACCGCGATCTCGTTCGTCACCAACACCAACTGGCAGTCCTATTCGCCCGAGGTGGTGATGAGCAATCTCACCCAGATGCTCGGTCTGGCGGTGCAGAACTTCCTGTCGGCGGCGGTCGGGATGGCCGTGGCGATCGCGCTCGTCCGTGGCATCGCCAATCGGCGCGGCACCGGCCAGATCGGCAATTTCTGGGTCGACCTGGTGCGCGGCACAGTCCGAATCCTGTTGCCACTGAGCATCATCGTCGCAATCATCCTCCTCACTCAGGGCGCGGTCCAATCACTGCGGACCGGCTTCGACTTCACCACGCTGGACGGGCAGCGGGCGCACAGCATGCTCGGGCCGTTCGCATCGCAGGAAGCGATCAAGGAACTCGGGACCAATGGTGGTGGAACCCTGTCGGCCAACTCGGCGCATCCGTTCTCCAATCCGACACCGCTGTCCGATGTCGTGGAGATCCTTGCGCTGCTGGTGATTCCGGTGTGTCTGACCCGAACCTACGGCACGATGGTCGGGGACCGGCGCCAAGGTCACACCTTGCTGGGTGTGATGGCGACCATCTGGGCGGCGATGCTCACGGTCGTGTGGATCTTCGAATCACGTACCAGTGGAGTTGCTTCGAACGCCGCGGGCGCGATGATGGAGGGCAAGGAGCAGCGATTCGGAATTCCGGCGTCAGCTTTGTGGGCCGTCTCGACCACGGGCACCTCGACCGGCGCGGTGAACTCCGCGCACGACAGTTTCTCCGCGGCCGGTGGCGGTGCACTGCTCTGGAACATGTTGCTCGGCGAGGTTGCGCCCGGCGGAGTGGGGGCCGGACTGTACAGCATTCTGGTGATGGCGGTGATCACGGTGTTCGTCGGCGGCCTGCTCGTCGGGCGGTCCCCGGAGTTCATGGGTAAAAAGGTCGCGCAACACGAGATCACCTTGGCCGCGCTGTACGTCCTGGTGATGCCTGCGCTCGTTCTCTCCGGGACCGCGATCTCCGTTATCCTCGGATCCACCACGGGATTCCAGGGCACCAGCGGTGATCCGGGCACCCCGGGGTCGATCCACGGGTTCAGCGAGGTGTTGTACGCGTACGCCTCGGCCGCGAACAACAACGGCAGCGCCTTCGGCGGATTGTCGGTGACCAGCGACTGGTTCCAGACATCCTTGGGTCTCGCGATGCTGTTGGGCCGCTTTCTGCCGATCATCTTCGTGCTGGCGCTGGCGGGACGGCTCGGGATGCAACGTCCGCGATCGCGGGACGGAGCGGTCGGTGATCGTGTCGTCGCGGCCGGTGGTCCGGTCGAGCCCACCTCGACAGTCGGCGGAGGTGCGTCGACCCTGACCGCTGCTCGGTCCGAAACATTCACCGCACCAGCGCAGTCCGACGCATCGACGGTTCCGACCCACGGGCCGATGTTCGCCGTGCTGCTCCTCGGCACGATTCTGCTGGTCGCCGGACTCACCTTCTTCCCGGCAATTGCGCTGGGGCCGATTGCAGAGGCATTGTTGTGAATCATCCTGTGGTGGAAAATGATCGGGACCCTTCGAGACGCTCGCAGGCTCGCTCCTCAGGGGACGGGGGACGCTCGCAGGCTCGCTCCTCAGGGGACGGGCGGAGGCGCTCGGGGGCTCGGGCCTCGGAGAGTGGACGGCCGGATGGCGCGGCCAAGGAGAACGCGGGACACACAACAGAGATCGTGACGGCCGGAGCGTTCGATGTACGTCGGCTGATCGCGTCGATCCCGCAGGCCGTCCGGAAACTCACCCCTCGTGCCCAGGCTCGCAATCCGGTCATGTTCGTCGTCTATCTGGGCGCGATCGTGACGACCGCACTGGCGATCTGGCAGCCCAGCTGGTTCTCCTGGTCGGTGGCGGTGTGGCTCTGGTTCACTGTGGTGTTCGCCAACCTGGCCGAGGCGGTCGCCGAGGGACGCGGTCGGGCCCAGGCCGACAGCCTGCGGAAGGTCAAGCGCGACACCGTGGCCCGCCGGACCGGGGTGGACGGGTCCATCACCGAGGTCTCGGGTAGCGCGTTGCGGATCGGCGATCTCATCGTCGTCGAGGCAGGTGAGGTGATCGCCGGTGACGGTGACGTCGTCGAGGGGATCGCCACAGTCGACGAATCCGCCATCACCGGCGAATCCGCCCCGGTGGTGCGGGAATCCGGCGGGGACCGTTCTGCGGTGACCGGAGGCACCGTCGTGTTGTCGGACCGGATCATCGTCAGGATCACCATGGCGCCCGGCGAGACCTTCGTCGATCGGATGATCGCGTTGGTGGAAGGGGCTTCCAGGAAGAAGACGCCGAACGAGATCGCGCTCGACATTCTGCTGACGAGTCTCACGATCATCTTTCTGCTCGCAGTCGTCGCGGTCGGTCCGATGCAGCAATATGCCGGGCAGTCGCCCGATCCGATCAAGCTGATCGCGCTGCTGGTATGCCTGATCCCGACCACGATCGGGGCCCTGCTGTCGTCGATCGGGATCGCCGGTATGGACCGGTTGGTGCAGCGCAACGTGCTCGCCATGTCGGGACGGGCCGTGGAGGCGGCCGGCGACGTCGACACCCTGCTGATGGACAAGACCGGGACCATCACTTTCGGCAACAGGCGTGCGACCGACCTGATCGGTGCGCCCGGTGTGGAGGCAGCCGAACTCGCGGACGTTGCGTATCGGTGCAGTCTGGCCGACGACACACCAGAGGGCCGCAGCATCGTCGACCTGTGCATCCGTGAGTACGGCATCGAGGCGCTCGACGGTTCGTCGGTGGCGGCCGCGGGCTCGCGTGAACATCCGGAATACGAGGCGGTGGCTTTCACCGCTGAGACCCGCATGAGCGGCATCGACGTGCCCGGACGTGGCGGCACGGTCGAGTACCGCAAGGGTGCGGCGGACGCCGTCGTGCGGTGGGTGTGCGGCCATGGTGGGACGGTTCCCGCTGCGGTGCTCGAGGAGGTGGAGCTGGTGTCGTCGGCGGGCGCGACGCCTCTGGTGGTGGCAGTCCGCGGTGCTGTCGCAGAGAAACGCGTTGCTGTCGGCGGGGAACAGGTTGCTGTCGGCGAGAAATCGGTTGCTGTCGGCGGGGATGAGGGCGTGGCGCGCGTGCTCGGCGTGATCCGGTTGTCGGACGTGGTGAAGCCGGGGATGGCCGCGCGGTTCGCGCAGCTGCGTGCGATGGGCATCCGGACGGTGATGGTGACCGGCGACAACCCGCTGACCGCGCAGGCGATAGCGGCGGAGGCCGGCGTCGACGACTTCGTCGCGGAGGCGACGCCGGAAGACAAGCTGGCACTCATCCGTACCGAACAGTCCGGCGGCCGCCTGGTGGCGATGACCGGGGACGGCACCAACGACGCTCCGGCGCTCGCCCAGGCCGACGTCGGGCTGGCGATGAACACCGGGACGTCGGCGGCGAAAGAGGCCGGCAACATGGTCGACCTCGACTCCGATCCGACCAAACTGATCGACGTCGTCGCGATCGGCAAGCAGCTGCTGATCACCCGTGGTGCGTTGACCACATTCTCGCTGGCCAACGACCTCGCCAAGTATTTCGCCATTCTGCCGGCGCTCTTCAGCGGCATCTATCCGCAACTGGATGCGCTCAACATCATGCGGTTGCATTCGGCTCAATCGGCGATAGTCTCGGCGGTCATCTTCAACGCGCTCATCATCGTTGCCCTGATCCCGTTGTCGCTGCGCGGCGTCCGCTACCGCCCGTCCTCGGCATCGAGGTTGCTGGGCCGCAATCTGCTCATCTACGGCGTCGGGGGAGTGATCACACCATTCCTCGGGATCTGGTTGATCGATCTCGTCGTGCGTCTTCTCCCGGGAATGGGGTAGTCCGGTGAAAACGGTCGTGTCAGGCCTCGCGCGCCAGTGTGTCGCGGCAGTCGGAGTGCTCCTTGCACTCACGGTGCTGCTCGGCGTCGCGTATCCGGCGGCGGTGTGGGCGGTTTCCCGCATCGGCGCAAGCTCCGCAGAGGGTTCTCAACTCGTCGATGCGCGCGGGTGCGCGGTCGGTTCGTCGTTGATCGGTATCGACCCACAGGTGCCGCCCGGGCGGCCGGATCCGTATCTGCATGCGCGGGTGCTGGGCTCAGCCGACGACCCGATGGCGCCCGGGAATCCGGCCGCGTCGGCCGCGAGCAACAAGGGCCCGGGCAACGAGGACCTGAAGGCATGGATCGATGCGAGGCGCAGCATCATCGCCCGACGCGAGGGCGTGGCCCCGTCGGCCGTGCCCGCGGACGCGGTGACCGGTTCCGGATCCGGCCTGGATCCCGACATCAGCCAGGCATATGCGACCTTGCAGGTGCCGCGGGTCGCGCGCCAGAACGGCATGTCCGAGCAGCATGTGAGGGCGGTCGTGGACCAGAACACCAGTACACGGCAGTGGGGCTTCCTCGGTGAGTCCCGGGTCAACGTCGTGAAGGTCAACCTCGCGCTGGGCCTAACGGCACCGTCATGTCACCGATGACCCGCGATCCGGTCGCCGGCCGATACACTGGTCCACATGGCCGCGGCAGGTGATGCTCGGGGACGACTCGAGGTCTTCCTCGGTTGCGCTCCGGGCGTTGGCAAGACATTCGAGATGCTCGCCACCGCCCGTGGGCTCATCGACGATGGCGCCGATGTCGTTGTCGCCGTGGTGGAGTCACACGGAAGGGCGGCCACCGCAGCGCTCGTAGAAGACTTCGAGGTCATCGGCCGGCGAGACGTGGAGTACCGGGGCACCGTCCTGGCGGAGATGGATCTGGACGCGGTCCTCGCCCGCAGGCCGCAGGTCGCACTGGTCGACGAACTCGCTCACACCAATGCGCCGGGAATGCGAAACGCGAAGCGCTGGAAGGATATCGAAGCACTCCGTGACGCCGGTATCGATGTCCTCTCGACGATCAACATCCAACATCTCGAGAGTCTGAACGACGTCGTCGCGCAGATCACCGGGATCACCCAGCGTGAGACCGTGCCCGACGACGTCGTCCGGGCCGCGGATCAGATCGAACTCGTCGACATCGCACCGCAAGCTCTCCGGCAACGATTGATCGCCGGCAAGGTCTACCCGGGCGGGCGGATCGACGGTGCACTGTCGAACTACTTCCGGCAGGGGAACCTGACCGCCCTCCGCGAGCTCGCGCTCCTGTGGCTGGCCGACCAGGTGGACGACAATCTGGCAGATTACCGTGCCGCGCATGCGATCACCGACACATGGGAAACCCGCGAGCGCGTGGCGGTCGCGATCACCGGGGGGCCGGAATCGTCGACGTTGTTGCGCCGCGCCAGCCGGATAGCCTCCCGGTCCAGCGCCGACCTGGTGGTCGTCCACGTGGTTCGTGGAGACGGGCTCGCCGATCATGCACCCGTCGACATGGCCGCCCTCCGCGAGCTCGCCGCCGGGTTCGGTGCGAAGATCCACACCGTCGTCGGCGACGACATCCCGGCCACGCTGCTCGACTTCGCGCGCGGGGTGAACGCCACCCAGCTCGTCCTGGGTACGTCCCGACGACCACGGTGGCAGCGCATCCTGGACGAAGGTGTCGGTACCAGCGTGGTTCGCGAGAGCGGTCGCATCGACGTGCACATGGTGACGCACGAGGAGACGCGTCGGCGCAACCGCCTCGACATCCGCGACACCCGTTTCCACCGCCCCCTGAGTTGGCTGGCCGCGGTCGTCGTCCCGGTCGTGGTGACCGGGATCCTCGTGTGGCTCGACCGCTGGCTCGGGTTCGCCAGCGAGTCGGCGCTGTTCTTCGTCGCGGTGCTGGCGGTGTCGCTGCTCGGCGGCATCGGGCCGGCGGCATTGTCGGCGGTGGTGTCGGGCCTGCTTCTCAACTATTTCTTCACCGACCCCCGCTTCACGTTCACGATCGACGAGCCGGACAACCTGATCACCATCCTGGTGATGCTGATCATCGCGATCGCCGTTGCCGCACTGGTGGACTCGGCCGCGACACGACGTGTCCAGGCGCAGCGGGCCGGGCGGGACGCCGAGCTGCTGTCGCTGTTCTCCAGCGCGGTACTCGGCGGTGCTGACGTGCCCGGCCTGCTCGAACGGGTCCGCGAGACATACGACCAGGAGGGGGTGGCGCTGATCCGTCGTCGGGACCGAGGAGTGATCGAGGTGGCCTCGGATGTCGGGGCGAACGCACCGGTCGTCGAGAATGATGCCGTGACGATCTGTCCGGTCCCCGGCGGGGAGTACGAACTGTGGTTGGCCGGGCCGAAACTGGGCGGTCGCGATCGGCGGGTGCTCACCACGGTCGCGACCCAGGCGGCCGGTGCCGTCCAACGACATCAGCTCGAGGCCGAGGCGGCCGAGGCCACCGCGATCGCACATGCCGACGAGTTGCGGCGTGCCCTGTTGTCGGCGGTGAGTCATGATCTGCGTACCCCGTTGGCGGCGGCGAAGGCCGCGGTCTCGAGTCTGCGCAGCACCGATGTCACCTTCAGCGTCGAGGACACCTCGGAACTCCTCGCCACTGTCGAGGAATCGGTGGATCAACTGGCCGCGCTGGTCGGCAACCTGCTGGACTCCTCCCGACTCGCGGCGGGCGCGGTGCGGCCCGAACTGCATCGCACCTACCTGGCCGAGGTCGTGCACCGGGCGATGGCTGCCGTGTATCGGCGAGATCCGGACTCGCCGAATGTGGCCGTGGAACTCGAACACGCCTGGGCCTACACCGATGCCGGGCTACTCGAACGGGCCCTGGCCAACCTGATCGACAACGCGGTACGCCATGGCGGCGGTGAGGTGTCGGTGTCCGCGGGGATCGGCAGCGCGAACGATTCGTCGGCGGAACCCACCCCACCCGGCGGAACCGGAGATGACGGGCCGCGGTGCGTCATCCGGGTCGTCGACCATGGTCCGGGCATCCCCGTCGACGAGCGTGCCCGGGTGTTCACCGCCTTCCACCAGTACGGAGATCGGAACGGTGCGTCGTCGGGGGTCGGGCTCGGGCTGTCGGTGGCACGCGGTTTCGTCACCGCGATCGGTGGAACCCTCGAGGCGGCCGAGACGCCCGGCGGAGGGACCACGATGGTGGTCTCGCTACCGATGTCGGACGATCGGATCGATGTGGACGCGGCCCGATGAACGCGCACGTCCGGGTGCTGGTGGTCGACGACGAGCCACAACTGGTGCGCGCGTTGCGGATCAATCTGAACGCCCGGGGATTCGCGGTGACCACGGCGTCGAACGGAACCGACGCGCTGATGGCTGCCGCACGGACGGACCCGCAGGTCGTGGTCCTCGATCTGGGTCTGCCCGACCTCGACGGCCTGACCGTTCTGGAGGGCCTGCGAGGATGGACGAATGTTCCGGTGATCGTGCTCTCGGCCCGTACCGACGCAGCCGACAAGGTGGCCGCACTGGACGCCGGCGCAGACGATTACGTCACCAAACCCTTTGGCATGGAGGAGTTCCTGGCCCGCCTACGTGCGGCGGTGCGACGCGGTGCGGCCTCGGTGGACGGTTCCGCGACCCCGGTGGTTGACGCCGGGGGGTTCGTCGTCGATCTGGCGGCGAAGTCGGTGACACGGGATGGTGCGGCGGTGCACCTGACACCGACCGAGTGGGGGATCATCGAGATCCTCGTGCGAAACGAAGGAAAGCTGGTGGGACAGAGGGAGATCCTGACGGCGGTATGGGGTCCGACGTATGTCACGCAGACCAACTATCTCCGGGTCTATCTGGCCAGTCTGCGTCGCAAACTCGAGGACGACCCGACGAATCCGAAGCACCTCCTCACCGAATCGGGGATGGGGTACCGCTTCGTGCGGTGACGCCGGCATCGCGGAAGAGCCGGCCCAGCCCCTCGGCGTGGACCTGTCGATCGACCAGCCGGAGTGCCTGCCAGATGGTGACCTGATTGGCCGTCAGCACCGGTTTGCCGAGGTCGCTTTCCAGGTCGTCGATCCAACTTATCGTGTGTAATGCGGTGTCGGGCAGCAGGATCGCCTCCGCGTCGTCGGTGTCGACGGCTCGGGTCATCTCGAAAAGATTGTCCCCGTCGACCGAGCCGGCCTCGGTTGCCGTCTCGATGTCGTGCGCCGCCGCGGACACCACCGCGACGCCCGCATCGGCGAGGAACGTGCTGAATCCGTCGGCGACGGCCGCCGGATAGGTCGCGGCCACGGCGACCGAGGTGACCCGAAGCTCCTGGCATGCGGCCGCGAACGCCAGCGAGGTCGAGGACACCGGCAGTCCGGTGGCATCGGAGATCTCGGCGACCTGCTCATGCGCCCCCGTCCAGCCGTACAGGAAGCTGCCGGAGGTGCAAGCCCACATCAGCGCATCCGGGTGGTGTTTCGCGGCCTGTCGCGCCCCGTCGAGAAGTCGATGCCCGGCCCCGACCGCTCGCATCGCCTCGACCGTATGGTCGTCGGACTCGATGTCGGTGACGATCACCGGCAACGACGCCGCACCACCTAGAGCGCTCTCGGCGAGCGGGTAATCGTCCTCCGCGGCGTGTCCTGGATACAGCATGACGACTGTGGGCGTTCTGGTTGTCACCCGTGCACCTCCCGAGTAGATTGTCAACAATCTACCAAGAACGCCGAGATGTGCCGAAGGAATTGATGGAAACGACCGCACGCTGGTCCAGCGCCGCCGACCTGGTGTCCGGATTCTCCTCCGGCGAGTTGTCGCCGGTGGAGGTGGCCGCCGAACACCTTGATGCAATCGGGGCCGGGAACCCCGCGATCAATGCGTATTGCCTGGTCGACGCCGATCTGGCGCTGGCCGACGCACGTGCCTCGGCGCAGCGGTATGCAGCAGGTCGTCTGCTGGGGCCGCTCGACGGTGTGCCGGTCAGCATCAAGGACCTCCTGCTGACCGCCGGATGGCCGACTCTGCGTGGCTCGGAGCTGATCGAGCCGGATGACCTCGACTGGGCGGTCGATGCGCCCGCGGTCGCCCGATTGCGTGAGGCGGGCGCCGTGTTGCTCGGCAAGGTGACCACGCCCGAGTTCGGGTGGAAGGGTGTCACCGACAGCCTGCGATGCGGCGTCACGCGCAATCCGTGGAACACCGACCGGACGACCGGCGGCTCCAGCGGCGGGAGCGGGGCCGCGGTCGCTGCGGGACTCAGCACGCTGTCGGTGGGCACCGATGGTGGTGGCTCCATCCGCATCCCGGCATCCTTTTGCGGCATCGTGGGTTTCAAACCGACCTACGGCCGCATCCCGCTCTACCCGGCAAGCCCGTTCGGGACGCTCGCCCATGCCGGACCGATGACGCGGACGGTCGGCGACTGCGCGGCCATGCTCGACGTGCTCAGCGGCTTCGACTCACGTGACTGGTCGGCGATGCCCACGCCCACGCAGCGGACGGCCGATCTGCTGGCGCAGGCGCCGGCCGACCTCGTCGGTGTGCGGATCGCCTACAGTTCCACACTCGGGTTCGGATCGAATGATCCTGCCGTCCAACGGAACACCGACGCCGCAGTGGTCGCACTTCGTGATCTCGGCGCCGACGTCACCGTGGTGGAACTCCAGTGGGAGGACCCGGCGTGGGCTTATCACATCCTGTGGTTCAGTGGTGCCGAGGTGGTGGTGCGCGCGTTCGGGCCCGGCGGGATGGAGAAGATCGACCCTGGACTCCGGCAGGCTCTGTTGCGGCACAGCGGATTCACCGCCGCCGACTACCTCGACGCCACCGCGTTGCGGATGTCGATGGGCGTGGAGACGGGGAAGCTGCACGAGGAGTTCGACGCGCTGGTCACCCCGACGATGCCGACGGTGGCCTTCGAAGCGGGCGTTGATGTTCCGGCACATTCCGAAAGTCCCGACTGGACGTCGTGGACACCGTATTCCTATCCGTTCAATCTCACCGGACAGCCTGCGATCACGGTGCCGAGCGGATTCGACGACACCGACGACGGGTCGGGTCTGCCCACCGGGTTGCAGATCGTCGGAGCCCGACATCACGACCACATGGTCCTGCGCATTGCCGCGGCCTACGAATCCGCGGCGCGATTCGCCACCCTGGAAGGAGTTCGATGACCGACCGGTTCATCTCCGTCCGCCTCGAGCAGCGCAACGTCACGGCCGTGGCACGTCTGCTCGACGACGAAGCGC
This sequence comes from Gordonia sp. DT101, assembly GCF_049844895.1. Lineage (NCBI taxonomy): Bacteria > Bacillati > Actinomycetota > Actinomycetes > Mycobacteriales > Gordoniaceae > Gordonia > Gordonia sp. DT101. The sequence continues at coordinate 366,803 of NZ_JBNCLX010000002.1, forward strand.
CCCGCACCGCCGCCGCGGTCTGGGACGCCCTGCCTCTCGGCGGACAGGTGTATCACGGGAAATTTGCCCGAAATGAGATCTACGCGTTGTTTCCATCCTTCGCGCCGGCCGAGCCGGGACCGGAGAACACCACGGTGACGCCCATTCCGGGAGACCTCTGCTACTTCACCTTTGACGGAGTGCTGACCAATCCGGCGTATGGGTACGAGTCCGGTTCCGCGCCGGGCGAGCATCAGATGCTCATCGATCTCGCGGTGTTCTACGGACGCAACAACCTGCTGGTCAATGGCGATGTCGGGTGGGTTCCGGGCAACGTCTTCGCGACCATTGTCTCCGGCCTCGACGAATTCGCCGCGGCCTGCAACGACGTCTGGATGGGCGGAGCCCGGGGCGAAGTACTGTCCTATGCGCGTGCATCAGGGTAAGAACTAGAGGTAATGTCGATGAGTGTTTCGCAGGACAAGAGCCAAGGGCGGAAGAGAATTCTGACACCACTGGTGCAGGAGTCGACACCTGCGATCATCGCCCGGAAGTTGCACGACGCGATAGCGAGCGGTAACTTCCCGCCTGGCTCGCAGTTGACCGAGTCCGGCCTCGCGGCCGACCTCGGGGTCAGCCGCGGACCGTTGCGCGAGGCGATGCAGCGACTGACCGCCGAGGGGCTGCTGGTCAGTCACCGCAACCGCGGATTGTTCGTGGTGTCGATGGAGGAGGACGACATCCGCGACATGTACGTGGCGCGGACGGCGATCGAGCGGGCGGCCATCGAACAGGTGATCGTCAGCGGTGATCAGGCAGCCATCGACGACCTCAATGCCGCAGTGTCGCGGATGCGTGGGTTCATCGACGATCCCAACAGTGCCGAAATGGCCGAGGCAGACATGGAGTTTCATCAGATTCTGGTGGAACATGCGCATAGTCAGCGACTTTCACGTCTCCACGAGACTATTCTGGTGGAAACGCGGATGTGCTTGCGCGCTATGCGGGGAACATATTCATCGGGGAAGGAGCGGATCGACGAGCACCAGGCATTGGTGGACGCCATAGCGTCGGGGGACGCGACGGCGGCTGACACATTGATGATCGAACACATGAAGGATGGTCTGCACCGACTGGTCGGTGCAGACGAGTCATCGGGGGCCGTCTCGACCGCCTGATCCACTGCTTCACCGATCTCTATCCACCGATGTGAGTTGAGCTAGAAGACAACTGGCCGAAAGAATTCCTTCAGGAAGGCACAGATGACTGAGGCATCCTCACCGGCGACGTACGAAGAACTCGCCCCGGATCCGGAGTCGCCGGAGGGCAGATCACTCCTCCGCAAGGCGATCGCCGCATCCGCCATCGGCAATGCGACGGAGTGGTACGACTACGGCGTCTACGCCGCCACGGCGACATATCTCACCGAGGCGTTCTTCCCCGGTGATCTCGGAAGCATCGGCACCATGCTGGGTTTCGCGATCTCCTTTGTCCTCCGTCCGCTCGGCGGGATGGTCTGGGGACCGATCGGTGACCGTATCGGTCGCAAATCGGTTCTGGCCATGACGATCCTGTTGATCTCGGGGGCCACGGCACTCATCGGTGTGCTGCCGACCCACGCGGTGGCGGGGGTGTGGGCACCCATCCTGCTCATCCTGCTGCGGGTGATCCAGGGATTCTCCACCGGTGGAGAGTACGGCGGTGCCGCAACGTTCATGGCGGAATACGCGCCGGACAAGAAGCGCGGGCGATACGGTTCGTTCCTGGAATTCGGCACACTGGCCGGCTTCAGCGCCGGTACCGCGATCGTCCTGCTCTTCGAGTTGCTGCTCAGCGACGATCAGATGCAGACCTGGGGCTGGCGCATCCCGTTCCTGATCGCTCTGCCGATGGGTCTCATCGGTCTCTATCTGCGGTCGCAGATGGAGGACACCCCGGTGTTCCAGGAGCTCGAGCAAGAAGACGAGATCAAGGGCAGTGCCTGGACCCGGTTCAAGGATCTGCTCACCAACTACTGGCACCCGATCCTGGTCATGTTCGGGATGGTCATCGCGCTCAACGTGGTGAACTACACGCTGCTGGCGTATCAGCCGAGTTACCTCAAGGACACGATCGGGCTGTCCGAGACGTCGGGTTCCGTGGTCGTGCTCATCGGGCAGGTCGCGATGATGGCGATGATCCCGTTCTTCGGGCGCTGGTCCGACTCCACCGGGCGAAAACCGATGTGGTGGGGGTCGCTTATCGGCCTGTTCATCCTGGCATTGCCACTGTATTGGCTCATGGGTCAGGGATTCGCCTGGGCGATTGTCGGTTTCGTCATCCTGGGTCTGCTCTACATACCGCAGCTGGCCACCATCTCGGCGACCTTCCCGGCGATGTTCCCGACGCAGGTCCGGTACGCGGGGTTCGCGATCTCCTACAACGTGGCAACCGCTGCGTTCGGTGGCACGGCGCCACTGGTGAACGATGCGGTGGTCGAGCACACGGGCTGGAATCTGTTCCCGGCGGTGTACATGATGGGCGCCTGCGCAATCGGACTGGTGGCGATGGTGTTCCTGAAGGAGACGGCGGGCGTGTCCATCCGGGGCACCGAGACGCCCAGCAAGGAAAATGATTTCCGGATGCTGCAGGGGATGAAACCCGGTCGCTGACGCTCAACCTTCCCGCTCCCTCATTCCGTTCCCGCGCATTCGACCGAGTACGCGCGAACGAAACGGGGGAGCGGGAACTGTTGTCAGCGCAGGAGACGCAACGCGGTGAGTGCGTAGGCGCGTGCGGCGCTCTCCAGATCCGCGATCAGCACCGACTCGTCGGGCTGATGGGCCTCGGCGTGAATGTCGCCGGGGCCGAAGACGATTGCCGGAATCCCGAGATCGCGGTGGACGAATCCGCCATCGCAGGCCGCGCTCCAGCCGCCCACCGACGTGGTCCGGCCGGCGTCGGTGACCGCGGATACCGTGGTGGCCACCAGTGGATGGTCGGCGGGCGTCGCGAACCCGGGCATCTCCATGGTGACCCGGACGTCCACGGTGACACCGTCGGTGTCGATGGCCGACTCCCGGATCGCCGCGCGTAGCCGCTCGGCGATGTGGTGCGGGTTCTCGTCGGGCATCAGGCGCCGATCGATACCGAGACGGCACATCGGCGCGACCACCGAGATGCCCTGTCCGCCTTCGATCGTGCCGACGTTCCAGGTTCCCGAACCGAGGAGGTCGTCGGCGTCCATCGCGAGCTGTCGGTGGTCGAGCCGGATGAGATCCACGATCGACGCGGCAGCCTCGATGGCGTTGCGACCGTCGGCCGGACGGCCGGAATGCGCGGCACGGCCGGTGATGTCGATCTCGATGTAGGAGGCGCCGCGGCAGCCACGGACGACGGCCATGTCGGTGGGTTCGGCGACGATGCATCCTGCGAAGGAATGCTCCGCCTGCCGGGTCACGAAGTCGCGGACGCCGATGCCGTGCTCCTCCTCGTCGACGGTGCAGACGAGTTGGACCGGGCCGGACAGGTCGGCCCCGTAGGCGGACGCGTGTGACAGCGCCTGCATCGCGACCACCGCCGCGGCCAGGCCACCCTTCATGTCCGTCGTGCCGCGGCCGTAGATCCGCCCGTCGGACATCCGCGGGCGATACGGATCGGAGGTCCAGCCGGGTCCCGCCGGGACGACGTCGGAGTGGCCGAGGACCATCAGGCCCGGGCCGTCGCCGGCCGGCAGCGTCGCCACGAGGTTCGGGCGCTCGGGCGCCACGTCGTGGGTGCTCACCGTGAAGCCGGCCGAGCGGCAGGCCTTCTGGAGCACATCGACCGCGGCGCCCTCGGTACCGCCCGGGTTCTCGCTGGAGGCCTCCACGAGCGACGCGGTGAGCGTCGCGATGGTGTCGGCGTTGATGTGGGAGAGTACGCCGGCCTCTGCCTCGGTCAGCGACACCGCATCACCTTTCATCCGTTGGTCGTCGTTCGATCACTCATGGAGTATGAGCCATCTTCTCGAGGCTCGTGGTCAAGCGGCGGATACCTTCGTCGATCCGCTCCGGGGTGCTCGAGGCGAAGCACAGCCGTAGCGCGTTGCGGAACCGGCCGCCGGGCGACAGCGCGGGACCCGGGATGAAGGCCACGCCGTCGGCCAGGGCCACCTCGAACAGTTCGCGGGTGTCGATCTCGGCGAACTCCTCGCGCAGTGTCACCCACAGGAAGAAGCCGCCCTCGGGGTCGGTGGTGTCGACGCGGTCGCCGAGGTGGCGGCGGATCGAGTCGATCATCGCCTCCTTGCGCTCACGATAGAGGGTTCGGATCTCGGCCAGATGGTCCTCGAGACCGCCGCGCGCGATGTACTCGGCGACGATGTGCTGATTGGGGACGTTGGTGCAGGTGTCCATGGCCTGCTTGCCGTTGATGAGCAACTGCCGCAACGAGGGATCGACGTCGACCCAGCCGACCCGCCAGCCCGGTGCGAGGATCTTCGAGAAGGTGCGCACCGAGAACACCAGCGGGTCCTGCGGGCTCAGCGTCTGGAAGGTGGGGACGTCGGTGCCGGCGAACCGCAGCAGGCCGTACGGATCGTCGTCGATGATCATGGAGCCCCACTGATGTGCCAGCCGCAGCAGTTCACGCCGTCGCTCCTCGGACAGCGTGACGCCGGACGGGTTCTGGAAGGTGGGGATCGTGTAGATGGCCTTGGGGGTCAGGCGGGTGTGCGCGACGAGATCTTCCAGCGCGTCGACCTGCATGCCGTCTTGGTCGACCGGGACCTCGAGCAGTTGTGCTCCGTAGGAGAGGGCCGTCGCGCTGCCGTTGGTATACGTCGGTGACTCGACGATCACCAGGTCGCCGGGATCGACGAAGAGCTTGCACGCGAGGTCGAGTCCCTGCATGCCGCCCGTGGTGATGACCAGTCGCTCATGGCTCGACGGGTCCGGCGTGGTCGCCAGATAGTCGACGAGCAGTTGCAACAGGCGTGGCTCGCCCTCGGTGGCGCCGTAGGTGAACGACGAGTTGTCGAGGATCTCGCCGGCGATCTGTCGGAACTCGTCCGCGGGTACCGCCTCGTCGGCCGGCGAGCCCATGGCGAATCGCACGATGTCGTGGGATTGCGCTGCCAGCAACGACGTCGACGAATCGATCATCGACCCGACCAGGTCTTTGGCTCGTCCGGCCAGTGGCAGGGTGGGCGCCGATCGTCGTAGATCGTGGGTGGTGGGTTCGGTGGTGGCGGTCATCGTGGTCACCTCAATTCATCGGTGCTGGGGCTTGTGGATCTCTACTTGCGGATCAGTTCGCGTGGGAAGCTGGTGAACGTCTCCACGCCGGTCGGGCTCACCCGGACGGACTCGGACAGCTCGAAACCGTAGTCGTCCATCCACATTCCGCAGACGATGTGGAAGGTCATGTTGGTCTCGAGGATCGTCTCGTCCTCGGTCCGGATGCTGATGGTGCGCTCACCCCAGTCGGGGGGATATCCGATACCGATCGAATATCCCAGGCGCGAGGGCTTTTCCAGCCCGTATTTGGCGAGGGTCCAGTTCCAGGTGGATGCGAGTTCCCGCGTCGCCACCCCGGGACGGACCGTGTCCAGTACGTTGTTGAGGCCCTCTGCGGTCGCGTTCGCGACGTAGTCGAGATCGTTCGACGGCTTCCCCAGTGACACCGTCCGGGCCAGCGGGCAGTGGTACCGCTTGTGCGCGCCGGTCAGCTCGATGACGACGGCCTCGTCCTCGACGAAGGTGCCCTGATGCCAGGTGAGATGCGGGGTGTCGGCCGCCGCGCCGGTCGGCATCATCGGCACGATGGCCGGGTAGTCGCCGCCGAAGTCGTCGGTGCCGGTGATCTGGGCCTGCGAGATGGCCGCCGCGGCATCGCACTGGCGGACACCGACATCGATGGTGTCGATCGCGGCGCGCATCGCCTCCGAACAGACCATCCCCGCCTGCCGCATGAGCTGCACCTCGGCATCGGACTTCACCGACCGCACCCAGTTGACCAACTCGAAGTTGTCGACGAGCTTCCATTCCGGGATGGCGTTGTAGAGCGCGCGATAGGCCTTGGGGGAGAAGAAGTGTGAGTCCATCTCCAGTCCGACCGAGCCTTTGGAGGCCGGTGCGATGAGGAACCGCTGGCGCAGCGCCCAGGCCACCCAGTCGAAGGGATGGACGTGCGGCCGGTGCACGTAACTCTCCGGGTAGCCGACGATCTGATCCTCGCCCAGCCACGTGGTGCGGTGTGCGCCATGCGCATCCATCTCGCGGGCGAAGAACACCATCTCGCCGTCGATCGGCACGAACAGCATCTGCGGGGTGTAGAACGACCACGCGTTGTAGCCGATCAGATAGAAGATGTTCGCCGGATCGGTGACGATGATCGCCGAGAGTCCCTGCCGGTCCATCATTTCGCGGACACGGGTCAGCCGCTGCTCGTACTCGCTGTCGGTGAACAGCTGAGCGCCCAGGTACATCCGGTGTCTCCTGTCTGGTTGATCTGGGTGGGGACGGCGACGCTACGGCGTCGGGATGGGCCGGGCGATGTACTTGACGTCCAGGAACTCCTCGATTCCCAGGCGGCCGCCCTCGCGTCCGAGACCCGACTGCTTCACCCCGCCGAAGGGTGCGGCCGGGTTCGACACGAGTCCGGTGTTCACGCCGACCATACCGACCTCCAGCTGGGTCGACAGCCTGTCGGCGCGGTCGATGTCGCGGGTGAAGAGATAGCCGACCAGGCCCCAGGGCGTGTCATTGGCGAGCCGGACGACCTCCTGGTCGTCGGAGGACCCCGCGGCAGCGTCGGCGCCGTCGGTCCCGAATGGGATGATCGCGGCGACGGGGCCGAAGATCTCGGTGTGCATGAGGTCGGCGGCGGCGTCGACGTCGGTCAGCACGGTCGGCGGGTAGAAGTGGCCTGCGCCGTCGGGACGTTCGCCGCCACAGACGATGCGGGCGCCACGCTCGACGGCGTCGGAGACGAGGGCGGTCACCTTGTCGACAGCCTTCTCCTCGACGAGCGGACCGACCTGCGTGCCGTCCTGGCTGCCGTCGCCGACGACGAGGCCGCTCATCCGGGCGCTCAGTTTCTCGGTGAACTCGTCGAGTACGTTGCGGTGCACGAAGATCCGATTGGCAGCGGTGCACGCCTGCCCCATGTTGCGCATCTTCGCCACCATCACGCCCTCGATGGTGCGGTCGACGTCGGCGTCGGCGCACACGATGAACGGTGCGTTGCCACCCAGTTCCATCGACGTGCGCATCACCGTGCCGGCCGCCTGACCGAGCAGGATCTTGCCGACCTCTGTGGAGCCCGTGAAGCTGACCTTGCGGGCCTTGCCCGAGGTCATCCACTCGCCGACGACGGTTCCCGGATCGGAGGTGGTGACGACGTTGAGGACGCCGTCGGGAAGTCCTGCTTCGGCGAGGATCTCGGTGAGCAGCAGTGCGGTGAGCGGGGTGAGTTCGGCGGGCTTGAAGACCATCGTGCAACCGGCCGCCACCGCGGGCCCGATCTTGCGGGTGCCCATGGCGAGTGGGAAGTTCCACGGCGTGACGAGGACACACGGGCCGACGGGCTGCTTGCTGACGACGACGCGGTTGGCGCCGTCGCCGGTGACGGTGTGGTCGCCGCCGATGCGGACGGCCTCCTCGGCGAACCACCGGAAGAACTCGGCGCCGTAGGCGACCTCGCCACGTGCCTCGGCGAACGGTTTACCCATCTCGGCGGTCATCACTGATGCGATCTCGTCGGTGCGGTCGATGATGAGTTGATAGGCGCGGTAGAGGATCTCACTCCGCGACCGCGGTGAGGTCGCGGCCCAGGCAGCCTGGTGGTCGGCAGCGGTCTGCAGGGCGCGGCGGGCGTCGTCGGCGCTGCCGTCGGCGACCTCGGCGAGCGCCTCACCGGTGGCCGGGTTCTCGACGGTGAAAGTGGCGCCGGAAGCGGCCGGCGACCATCGGCCGTCGATGAAGAGGTCGGTGTGGATGCGCGAGATCACCTGGGCGGCAGCGGTGGGGGAGATGGTGGCGGTCATGGTCACGCTCCTTGCGGGTCGGTGGGTTCGGTGGGTTCGGCGGTGGTTTCCGTCGGCGGATCTTGTGTTGCTGTCGGCGGAGAACCGGTTGCCGTCGGCGGGAACTCGGTTGCCGTCGGCGGGCGGGGGGTGGCGGCTCCGCGGGTGAGGAGCTCGGCGAGGTGCAGACCTGTCGACGAGATCGCCGGATCGGTGGCGGTCAGATGGTCGACGGACATGGCGCAGCTGAAACCGTCGGTGATCACCGGCCGTTCGGGTGCGGAGCGCAGCGCGGGGGCGAGCGCGTGCTCGGCGACGGTCACGCTGACCTCGTAGTGCCCCTGCTCGAAGCCGAAGTTCCCCGCGACTCCGCAGCAGCCGTCGGCGGTGTGTACCTCGACGCCGAGCGATTGCAGGACCGCGGCTCCGGTGGTCGCGCCGAACACCGCGTGCTCGTGGCAGTGGGTCTGCAGCGTGACGGCTTCGGGTAGGCCTGCCGGCCGCCAGCCGGCCTCCACCAGGCGGGACAGGTGGTCGGCGAAACTGTGCACCCGCGCCGACACCCGATGGGCCGCGTCGGTGTGCACCAATTCCGGCAGATCCTTGCGGAGCGCGGCCGCGCAGCTGGGCTCCGGCACCACGATCGGGCGGTCGGTGCCGTCGTCGAGGTTCTCGGCCGTCCGCGACAACACCTTGCGGGCGTGTGTCAGCTGCCCGGTGGAGATCCAGGTGAGGGCGCAGCAGTTGTCGGCGCTGCAGCCGACCACGTCGCCCGTCGACCCGAGCACCTCGGCGGTGGCGGTGGCGACGTGCGGGCGGAATGCCTTCGTGAACGAGTCGACGAACAGCACCGTGTCGGTGGCCGAGGTGACCGGGGGCAGCGCGCGCAAGTGCTCAAGCCGATCACGCCGGGTGGCGAATCGGGGCATGCTCCGCCTCGGATCGAGGCCTCCGGTGCGCGCGGCCAGGCGGCGCAGCGGACTCTTCAACGCCGCGTTGATCGCGGGGGCCAGCGTGCCCGCCACACCGAGCCATGCGGGCATCCAGCCCAGCGAGTAGTGCGACATCGGCCGACGTCGACCGCGGTAGTGGTGGTGGAGGAACTCGGACTTGTAGGTGGCCATGTCCACACCCGTGGGGCAGTCGGTGGAACACGCCTTGCACGACAGGCAGAGATCCAGTGCATCGGCTACATCGGTTGACTGCCAGCCGGTCTCGACGTCGGGTGCGGTTCGAACCATGTCCTGCAGGACGCGCGCGCGGCCGCGGGTGGAGTCCTTCTCGTCGCGGGTGGCGCGATAACTCGGGCACATGACACCACCCGACGAGGATCGGCACCGCCCGACGCCGATACATCCTTGGACCGCGTGGACGAACGGGTCCGGCGAGGTCGCGTGCGCGCCCCCGGTGGTCTGGCTGAGCTCCAGAAAACCGCCCCGGAAATCCGCCCCCTGCGGAGCCGCCGTCGACACGGCGTCATCCGCGGGCGTACCGAGGGCGCCTTTCTGGGCCGCTTTTCCGGGAGCGCCCGGTGCCGGCGGTTCCGGTGCGGCACCCGGGTCGGAGGAGCCGGGGACACCCAGCTGGAACATGGTGGGCCAGGCGCGCGCCGGGACGCCTGCGAGCGCTAGATCGTCGGTGATCGGCGGTGGATCGACGATGGAACCCGGATTCAGCGTGCCCTGCGGGTCCCAGATCTGCTTGAACTCGGCAAAGGCGGACAGCATCGCCGGGGCGTACATGATGGGCAGCAGAGCCGACCGTGCGCGTCCGTCGCCGTGCTCGCCGGACAGCGATCCACCGTGCGCGACCACGAGTCGCGCGGCATCCGTACAGAAGCTGTCCATCACGGCGCGGCCTTCGTCGCTGCGTAGATCAAAGGTGATCCGCACGTGCATGCACCCCGCGCCGAAATGCCCGTACATCACGCCGGTGAGGTGATGACGGTCGAGGAGGTCGGTGAACTCGTCGAGGTAGTCGGCGAGCCGCTCGGGTGCGACGGCGGCGTCCTCCCACCCCGGCCAGGACTCGTAGTCGGCGCCGACGCTCTCGTCGTCGGGATCGGCGAGCCGCGACGACAGGCCGGCACCGTCCTCGCGGACACGCCAGAGTGTCTTGCGCGCAACCGGATCGGGAACCGTGGTACCCGCGATCATCCGGCCCCTCGAACGGAGGTCGTCGAGGAGCAGCTTCGCCGTCGCGCCGACGTCCGTCTCGGACTTGCGCGCGGCGCTCTGTTCGTCGATGTCGATGAACAGCCATGCGGTGCAGTCGCGGTCGGTCACTCCGGGTAGCGCCGAAACCGTGTCGCGGCCGCGGCGGGCGGCCATCGTCGCGACGATCTTGCGGTCGATGCCCTCCACCGCCGATGGCGCATACGGCAGGATCGCCGGGATGTCGCGCGCGGCGTCGCTGACGGTCGGATAGCCGACGCAGATCAGCAGTGGCGAGGCGGCGACGGGTACCAGCCGGACCCGCGCGCCCACCACGACGGCGCAGGTTCCCTCACTGCCGACAAGTGCACGGGCGACATCGAAGCCGTTCTCCGGCAACAGTTTCGCCAGGTGGTATCCGGAGACCTGACGGGGGATGGTCTCCAGGTCGGTGCGCAGGATCGCCATGTTCTGTGCGGCGAGGTCACGGAGGCGGTGGGTGAGCTCGGCGGCGGCGTCGACGGCGGCGTCGTCGGTGCGATCGGTGGCCTCGATGCCGTGGCGGGTGGCGGTCAGGCGGCGGCCCTCGGCGCTCACCAGGTAGAGCTCGTCGATGTGGTCGGTGGTACGGCCGTGGCGCACAGAGTGATTCCCGCACGCATCGTTTCCGATGGCCCCGCCCAGAGTGGCTCGCGACGCCGACGACGGGTCGGGGGCGAACGTGAGCCGGCCGTCGGTGGCGGCCCGCGCCTGCGCCGCGAGAGTCGTCAGGACGATGCCGGACTCCGCGACCGCCGTCCCGGATTCGGCGTCCACCGAGAGCACCCGGTTCATGTACCGCGACAGGTCCATCACGATGCCGGGGCCGATGGCGTTGCCGCCCATCGAGGTGCCGCCCCCACGCGGGATCAGGGGTATGTGATGGCGGTGGCAGTACGACACCGTGCGCGCCACCTCGTCGGCGTCGCGGGGGAACACCACGGCGACCGGACGGATCCGGTAGTTGGAGGCGTCGTAGGAGTACTCCGCGAGGCGCCGCGACGAGGAGTCGACCTCGACGCCGAGGGCGTCGAGGTCTCCGGCGACATCGGTCTGCGTACCGCCGGCGGTGGGGGCATGTGTCATCTCAACCGAGCGTATCGCGTGGGAGTACGTCTGACAGGGCAGCGGCGAATCGCTCGAGGCCCGTCGCGCTCTCGTCCTCGGTGACCACGAGCGCCGGGATCAACCGCACGACATTGCCGGCCGGCCCGCAGGTGAGGGTCAGCAGCCCGTGCCGGGTGGTGGCCTGCTGGACGGCCGCGGCGGCGGCCGCATCGGGCACCGGCGTGGTGCCGTCACCGCCGGTGACGAACTCGATGCCGGCCATCAGGCCGAGACCGCGGACATCGCCGATCGCGTCGAAGCCGGTGGCGATCTCCTGCAGCCCGCTGAGCATCTGCTCGCCTCGGATACGCGCGTTGTCGACGAGGTTCTCGTCGTGGATGACGTCGATGGTGGCGACGGCGGCCGCTGCGGCCACCGCATTGCCGCCGTAGGTGCCGCCCTGCGAGCCCGGCCAGGCCTTGCTCATCAGCTCGGTGGACGCGGCGATCGCCGAGATCGGGAATCCGGAGGCCAGGCCCTTCGCGGTGATGAGGATGTCGGGAGTGAGGTCGGCCGCGTGCTGATGACCCCAGAACTTGCCGGTGCGGCCGAAGCCGGCCTGCACCTCGTCGAGGATCAGCACGATGCCGTGCCGGTCCGCGCGCTCACGCAGTCCTTCCAGGAAGCGCGGCGGCGTGGGCAGGTAGCCGCCGTCGCCGAGAACCGGTTCGATGAGGAAGGCGGCGGTGTCGTTGGGCGCGACACGTGACTGCAAGAGGTAGTCGAGCTCGCGCAGCGCGAAGTCGACGGCGGTGTCGGTGTCCCAGCCGTACCGGTAGGCGTAAGGGAACGGCGACATGTGGACGCCGGCCATCAATGGCGAGAAGCCTGCGGAGAACTTGGTTCCCGCGGTGGTCAAGCTGGCAGCGGCCACGGTACGTCCGTGGAACCCACCCTGGAACACGACGATGTTCGGGCGTGCGGTGGCCATGCGGGCGAGGCGGATCGCCGCCTCGACGGCCTCCGACCCCGAGTTCGCGTAGAAGACGGAGTCGAGTCCGAGCGGCAGGACGTGTCCGAGCTTCTCGGTCAGCTCGAGCAGCGGCGGGTGCATCACGGTCGTGTACTGGGCGTGGATGATCTTGGTGCACTGCTCCTGCGCGGCCGCGACGACGCGTGGGTGGCAGTGGCCCGTGCTGGTGACGCCGATGCCGGTGGTGAAGTCGAGGTAGTCGTTGCCGTCCGTGCCATGAATCCACGAGCCGAGCGCATGGTCCACCACGACGGGCGTGGCCTGTTTGAGCGCGGGGCTGAGCGTCGCGGTCTGGGCGGTCTGCATGGATTCGGCGGTGACGGTCATGCGTCCACGGTGACGGTCGATCGTCGGATTGTCAACAATTCGACAGTGGGCCGTGGATGTGGATTGTCGGGGTGCCACGGATGGGGTGTCCCAGATGACACCTGAGCGTCACGCCGAGGCGCATTTCGACGCGGTGACCTGCTGAGGTGTCATCTGGGACAGGCCGACCCGGCGGTTGGCCGCGGTCAGGGCAGGGATCGGGGCGTGGAGGGAGTCGAGGGCTCGTTGTGAGTGCCCGGTCGGCGACTGACTGCGCCCGCTCGGCGAGCAACTGCGCCCGGTCGGCGAGGGGCCGGGTGCTGTCGGCGGCGGGGTGGGGTGGATCTGGTTACGGTGGGGCGTGGCCACCAATCGACCGACCATTGCACTCCTCGGGGCCCCGGGTGTCCCGTCACCGACCAACCTGGACGAGATCGCCGACCTCGCGACCATCCGACACTGCACCGCCGACACGTTGCCGCAAGCTCTGTGCGGCGCCGATGTGTTGCTCGTGTGGGACTTCTTTTCCGGTGCGCTGAAGGACAATTGGGGACCACATGCCGGAGATCTCCGCTGGGTGCACATATGTGCGGCCGGCGTCGACTCTCTGTTGTTCGATGAGCTGAATGACTCCGACATCGTGGTCACCAACGCCGCGGGAGTCTTCGACCGGCCGATCGCGGAGTTCGTCCTGGCATCGATCTTGGCTCGGGACAAGCAGTTACACGTCTCCAAGGCCTTGCAGTCGCAACGGGTGTGGCGCCATCGGGATACCGCTCGGACCGAGGGATCGTCCGCGTTGGTGATCGGCACCGGGGGGATCGGTCGGGCGACCGCCCGGTTGCTGCGCGCGGTCGGCCTGCGAGTGACCGGAGCGGGGCGGACACCGCGTGACGCCGACGCCGATTTCGGCTCCGTGCTGCCGACGTCGGATCTGGCCTCTGTGGTGGGTGACTTCGACAACGTGGTGGCGATCGCCCCACTCACACCGCAGACCGATCGGATGATCGACGCGACCGTTCTCCGGGCGATGCGTGACGACGCCCATCTGATCAACGTTGGGCGCGGGCAGCTCGTCGACGAGCCCGCGATGATCGAGGCGCTGACGGCCGGCGAGATCGGTGCGGCGTCGCTCGACGTGTTCACCGACGAACCTCTCGATCCGTCCAGTCCGCTCTGGGCGATGGACAACGTCGCGATCTCCGCGCACATGAGTGGTGACGTGGCCGGCTGGCGCGACGAACTGGCTCGGCTGTTCCTCGCGAATCTGCGCCGCTACCTCGGTGCGGACGGGCAATCTCCGGCCGAAGTGCTGGAAAACATCGTCGACAAGGAGCGAGGTTATGTCGTGAGCACGAGGCGCGGCGGCGGCGATAGTAGGCTGTAGCGCGATGACCATCGTGTATTTCGTGATCGCCGTGTTGGCGCTGGCCGGTGCCGGCGCCCTGTTGTGGCTGGATCACCAGCGTTCCAGTGTTGCGCGGCATCAGCGCGCGGTCTGGGGAGACCAGCACGAGTTCAAGTTCCGTGAGTCGGATACCAAGCTGCGCAAGGTCTTTCATCGCGCGACGATGAACGTGCCGGACCACGTCGAGGTTCAGGATGTTGCATTCGGCCATTACTCCGGTGCGGAGGCGGCGGTGTTCGATCTCGTCGACACCGCGACCGTGGTGGCGGTTCGCCGCTCGGTCGCGTCGTCCGTGGTTGTCGATCTCCGGCACGAGGACGTGCTCGCCCCGGCCGAGGAAGACGTCGAGTTGCTCGGTGCCATGGGCCCGAGGGTGATGTTCTCCAACAACCTGGACGTGGCCCGCCGGGTGTGTGACCGGCGGATGGTGGCGCTGGCCAACACCACGCCGTCCTACATCGAGGTGCTGTGGAACGAGGGGAACTGGGTGCTCGGCTCGATGCCGTTGACCACCGACACCGATCACCTCGACACTGGGCTCGAGGTGGTCCGGCGATTCGCGGATCTGCTGCGGGTGTTGCCGCCGGTCAACGATCCGCAGGACGCCCCGGACCCGCGTGATCCGCATGGACCTACCCGCGCCGAGCTCGCGGACGAGAAGACCGAGAACATGCGTGACAAGCAGCGTCGTGCGCGTATCGCGGCCGCCGGGAACGCACCCGACGACGAACCCGCACCGCCCGCACCCACCCGGGCCTGGAGCGCGGTGCCGGATTCCGCTCCGCCGTCGTCACCGCAGCCGTCGTCACCGCAGCCGGGGCCACCGTCGACCGGCGGCCGGCGGATGCAGCCGATGCCCGTACGTCGCCCGTCGCAGCCGCCGACCAAGGCGCCCGGCGGGCCGCGACCGCCCGCTGATCCGGGGGAGGGCACCGCGACGCCACCACCGGCCGGTGGACGTCCGGCGCGGCCGTACGATATGCCCCCGGGCACCAACGCCCCGACGGATCGCCCGAATCGTCACCGCCGGAACTGACCTGCGGACGGTCCGGCGCGCACCGGAAACCATCAGCGAGAAATGAGCCGTGACATGTCCGCGCCTGTGCCGCCCAGCGTCAACGAAGATGGACGTTCCCGACTGGCCGAGCTGGTCACCGAACTCGCCGTGGTGCGCGGTCGCGTGACGTTGTCGTCGGGCAAGGAAGCCGACTACTACGTCGACCTGCGCCGTGCGACGTTGCATCACGAGGCGTCCCGTCTGATCGGCAGCCTCATGCGTGAGCTCACCGCCGACTGGGATTATCTGTCCGTCGGCGGGCTCACCCTCGGCGCGGACCCCGTCGCCACCTCGATCATGCATGCGGCCGGTCGTGAGATCGACTCGTTCGTGGTGCGCAAAGCGGCCAAGACACATGGCATGCAGCGTCGGATCGAAGGGCCCGACATCGCCGGGCGCAACGTCCTGATCGTCGAGGACACGTCCACCACCGGTGCGTCGCCCTCGGCCGCGGTCGAGGCCGCCCGCGACGTCGGTGCGACGGTCGTCGGCGTGGCCACCGTGGTGGACCGCGACACCGGGGCCGACGAGGTGATCGGAGCCCTCGGCGTGCCGTACCGCTCGCTGCTCGGGTTGAGCGACCTCGGGCTGGCCTGACGCGTGGACGAGCCCGGGCCGACCGAGTGGCAGCCACGGTCGGGACCGGCGGTGGGTGTCGGGCCGTGGGCCGACGAGCGGGGCGGTCCGGCACCGACCGATCCCCGATACGATCCCGAACTACTCGCCGACGGTGACACCCGCAACGTCGTCGACGCCTATCGCTACTGGACGCGCGAGGCGATCGTGGCCGACATCGATGCACGTCGGCATCCGTTCCACGTGGCGATCGAGAACTTCGCGCACGACGCCAACATCGGGACCGTGGTCCGGACGGCGAATGCGTTTGCCGCGGCCGCCGTGCACATCGTCGGCCGACGGCGCTGGAACCGGCGCGGGGCGATGGTGACCGACCGCTATCAGCATCTGATGCACCATGATTCGGTCGCCGACCTCATCGATTGGGCGCGCGGGGAGGGGGTCGCCGTCGTCGCAGTCGACAACACGCCGGGGGCCCGGCCGCTCGAGACCGCCGACCTCCCGCGCGATTGCGTGTTGCTCTTCGGCCAGGAGGGGCCGGGGGTGAGCGACGACGCGCAACGTCACGCCGACCTCACGGTGTCCATCGCGCAGTTCGGGTCGACGCGGAGCATCAATGCCGGTGTGGCCGCGGGGATCGCGATGCATGCCTGGGTTCGGCAGCACGCGGACCTCGGTCAGGCCTGGTGAGCCGGCGGTCGTCGGAACTTTATGTCCCGGTGACGATCAGGGGCGACGCAGGAGCTCGACGGCCCGGTTCGCACTGTCGAGTGCGAGAGTGCGTCCGGTGCCCGCGAGGCGCTGTAAGCGGTTGGGCGGCCGCGGGGGCGTCACGGTGAGCGTGTCCCCGACGCGGACCTCACCGGACCTCACGACGTCGGCGTAGACACCGAGATAGCGGTCGGAGGTCGAGGCGACCGCGCGGGTCAGCCGTTTGTCGAGTGGCAGGTCGATGTGCTCGCGACTCGGCACCACGCAGCGCACGGTCTTCATGACGACGTGCAATCGCGCGTTGCCGAGATTGATTGTGGCCTTGGTCCATTCGGCCTCTGGGAGTCCGGTCGTGGTTCCGGCGATGACGATGTTCGGACGGAAGCGCCGCGGGTCCACGTGGTCCTCGCCGATGGCGTCGGCGATGGTGGCCGTGCTCGCCTCGCTGATCAGATGCACCGGGCAGAGGTCGACGAAACTACCTGGCGGAGTGGCGTTCCGGGCGAGGGTCGCGAGTGCTCTCGCATTCATGTCCGAAACCTTCGGCATCTTCTCGTCGGGGGCGATCCCGAGATCGCGGGCGAGGGCACCCGGGGGCAGGGTGCCGAGACGCTCTCGCCACGGAAGCCGATGCGCACGCGGATCGTCGGGTAACGGAACCAGGCGCACGTCACGATCGAGCCGCGACGACAGCGCCGCGTGGATGCCGGGATCGTCGCTGTGGTGTTCGGTGCCGTCGGGGGCCGTCACGATCACGGCCGGTGCACGACCGGGTCCGGCGTCGGAGCCGGGAATGCTCACGTAACGGGCGGCGAAACGCAGGACCGCGGGCAGTCGGCGCGCCGAGATCGTGGTGTCGCGTTCCACGTCGTGCAGTGCCCACAACCGGTCGCCGAGCACTCCGCGGCGGCCGAGGGTGGCGGTCTCGAGTGGTTCTCCGGCCATGGACTTCACCGGATGACGCCACAGTTGTGTGACATGTGCGGTTGTGCTGCTCATCGATCACCTCAGGCTCTGCCGCGCAGGCGCGCTGCTGTGCCGCACACCGTAACGGATCGTTCACTTGCGCAATCAACACGACCGGGGAAGAGTTACGAGCCGTGTCGACTCTGCGGTTGCGCTCTGCGATCATCTCTGTCCTGACCCCCATTCTCCTCGTCACGGGATTCGTCGCGAGTGGCGTGGCCACCGCGGCCCCGACGGTGGCCACCCCGGCCCCGTTCACCCCCGCCGAGCTCTTCGGTCCGTACGCCTCCGATGTACCGCCGTCGGGCACCTACATCCCCGTCCTCGACGGATTCGCGGGGCTCCGTCGGGATCGTCCGGACATCATCGCGTCGAACCTGCAGAAGGTGAAGGGAATCAACAATTCCGCAACCCGTGCACAGCAGGCCGACGCCATCTCGATCAACTACGACGACCGGCTGGTATCGCTCTCCGACGCCCTCGGCGACCGGTTGGGGACTGTCTTCCGCCAGCTGCTCGCGGCGGGCAAGTTGCCCAAGGTCGACGCGCTGGCCGGCGGTGACACGGCTCGGGCGGGGCTCCCGCTCGGCACGACACTGCTGGAGAAGGAGTACTACGACAATCCGCGGCCGTTCGTGGTGGCGCCCAAGTCGATCAAGAAATACAACAAGCCCGGCGGCGATCTCTACGCAGATCTCGTGAACAACGGTTCTTACCCCTCGGGCCACAGCAACATGGCCTATTGGAAGGGCGCGTTGCTGGCGTACTGGCTGCCCGAATTGGGACCGCAGATCATCGCGCGGGCCGGCGAGATCGGTCGGAGCCGCATGGTCCTCGGCGTGCACTATCCGCTCGACGTGATGGGCGGCCGGATCATGGGCACCGACATCGCCGCCGCCCGGCTGGCCGACCCGCGGTTCGGCCGGCTCGTCGACCAGGCAGGTGCGCAGTTGCGCGCCCAACTCGGCCGCTCGATCGGTGTGCCCCTCAAGGACTTCATCGCCCGCGATACGCCGTACCTGACCACGCAGCAGGCGGTCACCGAGCACCGCGGGATGATGACGTACGGATTCCCGGTCGTGTCGCCGGGCCAGCGCAACGCGATCCCCGCCTCGGCCGCGGCCCTGCTGCGCAGCCGGTTCCCGCGCCTGACCGACGCACAACGGCTGGACATCCTGCGCCGCACGGCGATCCGTTCGGGCTATCCGCTCGACCAGTCGGGTCCCAACGGCGGCTGGCTGCGCATCGATCTCGCCGCGGCGTACGCGGTGTCCCCCTGAGCCAGACCGTCAGTCGGTGGCCGGTTCCTCGAAGGCCGCAACATGCACCACCTCGCGGTTCCGGAAATGTCCGAGGGCGCTCAACGCGACACCGACAACCGCCCATGCCGTCAGGACGAGCCACGACCGGGTCGCATCCGCCTCGGGGAAGTAGCCGAGATCGCGCACCAGGGTCGCCCCGGCGCCGGGGACGAGGTACTGGCCGATGGTTCCCCACGGGGAGGCGAGGAACTGCACCGGAATTGTCGCTGCCGACAACGGGTTTCCGACGAACATGGTGATGACCGCGGCGACGCCGATGCCGGCCGGGCCGATGAGGGCGTTCATCCCGACGACGAATGACGCGGTGCCCAACACGGCGAGGCTGATCCCCGCACACAGCGGCAGGAAGTCGCCGGGCAGAAAGCCGAACCAGGTGTGCGTCACCAGGGTCACGCCGATGCCGCCGACGACGGCGACCACGACGAGCGCCGCCAGGCGACGGGTCACACCACTGACGAGCAGCGCGATCAGGATGCCGCCGAGCAGTCCGGCCAGCACGAGCGGGAAGCCGAGGGCGCTCAGGCCCGAGCCGTTCGGATCGGACTCGGCGAGCGGCACGATGTCCGTCGTCGTGACGGTCGCCGGAGCCGAGCCCGCACCGGCGTTTGCCGCTTGTGCTCCCGCCTGTTGCTGTAGCGAGCCGGCCACACCCTTGAGGATCGTCACGGTGGCCGGTCCGGCGGCTGAGGCGACCAGTACCTCCGGTGTCCGGCCCACGATGATCGCGCCGTCGGCGTCACGTCGCTTGATCGCAGACACCGCCTCGTCGCGCGTGGCGTAGGTGGTCGTGTCGAAGGTGCCGGGCGCATTGGTGCCGATGTTCTGCTCGACCTGCGCTACCGCGGCCGGCTCACCGACGAGCCCGACCGGAAGATCTTTTGCCGACGAGGTCGCGACCGGCCACAAGAAGGCCAGGACAACCACGCCGATGGCCACTGCGGCGAGCAGCGCCATGGTCATCGCCGCGGGCCAGGTGGTCACCGGACGTGTGGGTCGCGGCGTGGTGTCCGCGGTCGTCTGTGTCATGTCAACACTCCATCGTGGCGATCGATCAGGGTTCGTTCGCGGCTACTATACAGAATGAGTATTCTTTTTGTATGCCTCGTCTGACCCAGGAAACCGCACAGTCGCGCCGTGACGAGATCGTCGCGGCGGCATTACGGGTGATGGCGACCCGCGGCGTCGCACGTACGTCGATCGCCGACATCTCGGCCGAGTCGGGATTGTCGACGGGATCGATCTACTCGCACTTCGGCGGAAAGGCGCAGATCGCGGCAGATGTGGCGGCGTCGGTGATCGGCCCGCGGGCGCAAGCCCTGGTCGACAGCCGTTTCGAGACACCGGAGCCCCAGACACCACGAGAGATCCTCGGTGTCTTTCTGGGAGCTCTCGACGACGATCAGGTGCCGCATCGAGTCGTCCTGCAGATGTGGGCGGAGGCGGCGGTCGATGTGGAGATCGGCAACGTCGTCGAACAGGCGATCGGCCAGATCCGGGACGCCTACAAAGGCGCGGTCGCGCGCTGGGTCGCCGCACAGGGCGGTCGCGTCGCCGAGGTCGATGCGATCACGCGGGGGATGGTTGCGGTGTCGCAGGGTTACATCGTCCACCGCGCGCTCTTCGGACCGCTGAGCCTGAACGAGTACCTGGCGGGTGTGGACGCGGCACTGGGTCGGCCGCACACCGAGTGTCCGGACGCGTGAGTTGTCACCCGGGCGTGTGGGCAGAACGGTGGATCAGCGGTAGGTCTCAGGTCCCTCGCTCACATCGGTGTCAGCGCCGGCGGTGTCCGCCGGGACGGCGTTGGCGGTGACCTTGGCCGCCCGACGCCTGCGATACCACTCGATGAACATCGGCAGCACCGACAGCACCACGATCACGATGAAGATCGGCTCGATGAGGTTCTGGACGAATTCGAAACGGCCGAGCCAGTACCCGAGCAGCACGATCCCCGCGCCCCAGACGATGGCGCCGGCGACGTTGTAGACGACGAAGACGGAGTACTTCATCCGCGCGGCGCCCGCCACGATGGGAGCGATGGTGCGGACGATCGGCACAAAGCGGGCCAGGAAGATGGTCACCGGTCCGCGCCGGTCGAAGAACTCGTGAGCCTCGGTCAGGTACCGCTCCTTGAGGAAGCGGGCGTCCGGCTTGAACATGGCGGTGCCCACATAGCGGCCGATCCAGTAGCCGATCTGTCCGCCGATGATGGCGGCGATCGGGACGAAGATCAGGAGTTGCCACAGCGAGGCGAACTGGTCGATGCCCTCCTTGCCGCCGGCGGCGACCACCATGCCGGCCACGAACAGCAGGGAGTCGCCCGGGAGGACGGGGAAGAGGACTCCGGACTCGATCAGGATCACCAGCAGCAGACCCCAGAAGGCCCACGCGCCGAAATACCCGAGGAGGGTCACCGGGTCGAGGAATCCCGGCATGAGGGCGACGTTCGTCGTGGTTTGGGCGAGCGCGGAGTCGATCACGGGGCCCCAGAGTACCTGGCCTCGCGATGCTCGGCGTCAGCCGCCGAGGCGTCGGCGGTGTAGAGGCGCCGCTGTACCAGCGCGACCACGGCCACGACCGCCGCGCCCACCGTGAGCAGCAGCAGGGCAACCGGCCAGTCGTCGCCGACACCCAGCAGTCCGCCGTCGTCGGTCTGCCACGGCCAGAGTGCGCGCAGCGAGCCCGACAACAAGCCGGCCGCGGCGACCATGGCGAGCGTGTGGTGGTTCGCGAGGAGCCATTCGAGCGCGCGCACGAACGACATCAGGCCGACCAGGGCACCGAGAGCGAACACGGCGAGGTACCGGATGTCCATCGCGTCGACGGCGGCCAGCGTCGGCGCGTACATCCCGACGACGAGGAGGAAGAACGAGCCGGAGACGCCGGGCAGTACCAGGGCACAGACGGCGATCGCCGCCGCGCCGAAGGTGAGGATGAGCGGTGGGTCGACGATCTCGGAGCGGGGCAGCGAGGTGAGCGCGAAAGCGACCGCGGCGGCGGCGGCGAACACGCCAACCGCCCGGAGTCTGGCCGGACGCCGCGTCAGCGCCCCGTTCTCGATCTCCAGGAACGGGACGACCACCGACATTGCGATCATGCCCATGAACAGGGCCCTGGAGGCGACTGGCTGATCGGTCACGAAACTCTCCATGACGCCCGCGATCGAGAAGACCGTGACCGCCATGCCCAGACAGACCGGGATGAGCAGCCACCAGTCGACCTGCCGTCCGCTCGCGCGCCAGTCGCCCCTGGTGACCAACATTCGCGGGATGTCGAGGACGTGTTTGACCGATCCGATGAGCCGGCCGTAGATGCCGGACACGAGGGCGACAGTGCCGCCCGAGACGCCGGGCACGGTCTCGGCCACACCGATCAGGGCGCCGCGGACCACGTTGGCGGCGACGGCTCGTGGTCGGCGCGACCCATCGGCGTCGTGATCGGCGGGATCGGCGGGATCGCCGTGCCCGGGCGAGGAGGAAAGCTGCGTCGGGGCGGTCGTCGGGTTCGTGGACATTGCGGGCCATCGTACCGACAATCCGACATAACGGTCATTGCGCGTTGTCACATCCATGCGCCGTCACATCCCACCGCTGTGCCGCATCCGCCGGACACCAGGCGTCGCACGCGCGCGGACGGCACTTGCCATACTGAACGGGAGTGACCGCTCCGACAGCGTGAACCACGACTGCGAAACCGATCCGGTTGGAGGACGAGAAATGCCGATTGCAACCCCCGAGCAGTACGCCGAGATGTTCGACAAGGCCAAGAAGGGCGGATACGCCTTCCCGGCCATCAACTGCACGTCGTCGTCGACGATCAATGCCGCCATCAAGGGATTCGCCGACGCGGGCAGCGACGGCATCATCCAGTTCTCGACCGGTGGTGCGGAGTTCGGCTCCGGACTCGGGGTCAAGGACATGGTCACCGGCGCCGTCGCGCTGGCCGAGTTCGCCCACGTGGTCGCCGCGAAGTACGACGTGACGATCGGCCTGCACACCGACCACTGCCCGAAGGACAAGCTGGACACCTACGTCCGTCCGCTGTTGGCAGTGTCGCAGGAGCGCGTCGACGCGGGCCAGAACCCGCTGTTCCAGTCGCACATGTGGGACGGCAGCGCGGTCCCGCTCGGCGAGAACCTGGAGATCGCCAAGGATCTGCTCGCCAAGGCGGGCGCGGCCAAGATCATCCTGGAGATCGAGATCGGCGTTGTCGGCGGCGAAGAGGACGGCGTCGAGAACGAGGTCAACGACAAGCTGTTCACCACGCCCGAGGACTTCGAGAAGACCCTGGACGCACTCGGCGCCAGCGACTCGGGCAACCGCTACCTCCTGGCGGCCACCTTCGGCAACGTGCACGGCGTGTACAAGCCCGGCAACGTGAAGCTGCGCCCCGACGTGCTCAACTCCGGCCAGGAGGTCGCGGTGAAGAAGCTCGGGCTGGCCGACGGCGCGAAGCCGTTCGACTTCGTCTTCCACGGTGGTTCCGGCTCGCTGAAGAGCGAGATCGAGGAGGCGCTGAGCTACGGCGTCGTCAAGATGAACGTCGACACCGACACCCAGTACGCCTATACCCGTCCGGTTGCCGGGCACATGCTCTCGAATTACGACGGCGTGCTGAAGATCGACGGCGAGGTCGGCAACAAGAAGACCTACGACCCGCGCGTGTGGTCCAAGAAGGCCGAGACGTCGATGTCCGAGCGTGTCGTCGAGGCGTGCACAGACCTGAAGTCGACGGGCAAGTCGATCAGCGCCTGATCCGACCCGCCCGCCCGTCGGTCTGCGGACCGACGCCGAGCATCACCGACAGCGTCCGGCTCACGGCCGGGCGCTGTCGGCGTCTCGGGGTGTCCTGGCACAGGATTGGGGTGCTGTCAGCGCGAAACGTGTTGCTGTGGGCGCGAAACGTGTTGCTGTGGGCGGGATTCCGGTTGCTGTCGGCGGGGTGGCGGGTCAGAGCGTTGCGAGACCGACGACGACCCCGACGGCGAGCGCGACCATGACGATCGCGGCGGCCACGACGGCGGGGTCGATCCGACGTCGGTGCAGACGTGGCGGCGGTGTGGTCCGGGTGGTCCGGCGCTCGATGCGCAGTGGATGCGTTGCGGGCTCGAAGTAGGCCTGCGGCGGCGCGTCGAGCGGATACGGCGTGTGCGGACTCCGGGGTGGTGGGGCGTTGTGCTGAACCCAGGTATCGCTATGTGCCGGGGCGCCGCTAAGTGCCCGGGTGTCGCTGTGTGGCAGTCGGGTGGTCGGTCCGTTGCCGGTCACTGAGGCGTGCACACCTTCCAATCATCGCCGGACTTCTGCAGGTTGATGGTCACGGTCTGAGGTGCGTCCGGTTTGCTGCTGTGCAGCGCCGAGACCTCGACCACGGCCTGATGACCGTCGCCGGTGACCTTGACGGCCTTGACATCACTGACCTGGATGAGTTCGTTCCGGGTCTTCTGGCCGTCGTAGATCTTCTGGAAATCGGCATCGCTGATCGTCGTGTAGAACTCGTTGCGTTGACCGCAGGTGGTGGAGCGCAGGGTGCTCAGATCGCCCTCGTACAGAGCGGTGGAGAACTCCTTCGCGACGTCGGCGGCCTCGTCGGCCGGGGCCGGGGGACGCAGGTTCAGGTACGCGAAGACCCCGCCGATCACGGCGATCACGACGACCACGGCGGCACCGACGAGCAGCGGCCAGCGCCGGCGACCGGAGGACTCCTTGGCGGGCTTCGGCTTCGACGTGTCGTCCTTGCCGGGGTAGACGGTGGGCTTGTGGGCGGTGGTGGACCAGCCCTGGGCGGCCGACGTGGTGCCTGCCGCCGCACCCGCACCCGCTGCCGATGTTGCTGGGGCAGCCTTGGTCACCGGCCGGGTCTCGGAGTCGTCGGAATCGTCGGACTCCGCCGGCTTCGCGGTAGTGCCGGTCCCTGCGGTGTCGGTGCCGGTGGGGAAGGCCTTGGTGGAGCCGTCCGCGTCCTGGTCGTCGTTGCTGTCGGCGCGATCCTTGTTGCTGTCGGCGCGATCGCGGTTGCTGTCGACGTGATCGGTGTTGCTCTCGGCGTCGGTGCGGTCGGACTTGGCGGCAGCGGCCGCGCCGGCAGCGGCCGCAGCAGTGGCACCCGCGGCGGCGCCTCCGCCTGCACCGAGCGCGTCGATTTCGGACAGGTCGTCGAGGTCTGCGGAATCGGGGAGATCGCCGCGCTGGATCACCGTCGTCGCCGAATCGCTCGGACCGATACCCGACCGCTTGGTCTTCGGCTTGTCCGCCTTGGTGTTCTCGCCGGTGTTCTCACCGGTGTTCTCACCGCGGCCGGTCGCGGTCTCCGCAGCGTCGGAACCGGCCTCGGCCTCGATGTTCTCGAGGTCCTCGAGTTCACTGATGTCGGGCAGGTCCTCGCGGCGGATCACCTTGGTGGCCGAGTCGATCCCGCGGCCACCCTTGGGCTTCGGACGGGCTGCCTTGGGGGCCTCGGTGGTCTGCTCGGTGGACTCCTCCGCGGCGGCCGGTTCCGATTCGTCGGTCGCGGTCCCTGATGCCGCCTCGGTCTCTGCCGCCTCGGTCCCTGATGCCGCCTCGGTCACTGTCGCGGTGGTGTCGGTACCGGTGTCGGGGGAGTCCGGCGCCTCGTCGGGCTCGGCGTCGTCTGATGTGCCGGCGTCTGCTGCCGTGTCGCCTTCGGCCGATGGCTCTTCCGTTGCCGCATCGCCCTCTGTGGCCGAGTCGCCCTCTGTGTCCCAATCGCCCGCTGTGGCCGAGTCGTCGGCTTCTCCGGAGGGCTCGTCGTCCGTCTCGGACTCCGCGCCGTCACTCGACGACTCGTCCGCGGTCTCGTCGGACGGCGTCTCGTCGACCGCCTCGCCCTGCGCGCCGGTGTCCTGCGCTCCGGTGTCCTGTGCTCCGGTGACTTGCGCCGCAGGGTCTTGTGCTCCGAAGTCCTGTGTCGCAGCGTCGTCTGCCGACGTGTCGGTCGCATCCTCGTTGTTCGTCGCGTCGGTCACCGCTGCGTCGTCGTCCTTCGTACTGGCGACCCAGGAGTCATCCGGGCCGCGGCGGCCGGTCTGTGCCGCGTGGTCTTTACCGCGATTGCGCCATGCGGAGCGGGCGCGGCCGAGCAATGAATCCTGGTCGTCGCGTGATGGAGGCATCGTGTTGAACACCCCGCCTTCTCCCGAATCGATGTGGTCGCCGCCCCGACTGCCCGCCGTCACCCGCCGAGTCGGTTGCGCTTGGTCGATCGCGCCACTCACCCTAGCGAATCCCCCCTGGGTGCCGTACTCGGTGGGCTGTGACGTACTCCGGTCGGGTGATCGACGAGCCGTCGACGCCGTACGCGGCCAGGACGCTCCTGCGGTTCTGGAGTGATTCAATGTAGGCGTGACTTCCTTCGGAGATCTGCTCGGACCGCAGCCGGTCCTGCTCACAGGCGACGACGAGGCCGAATCGGACCTGCTCAACGGAGCAGATCCGGCCGAGACCGCGGCCGTCCACCCCACCGCCTCGATCGCGTGGGCGTACCTGGCCGATGCCGCCCTGGCGGCGGCGGACGCCGGAGCCGGTACGCCCAAGGTGATCGAGGCCTACGCGTATGCGCGGACCGGCTATCACCGTGGCCTCGACCAGCTGCGCCGCCACGGCTGGAAGGGTTTCGGCCCGGTGCCGTGGAGCCACGAGCCCAATCAGGGCTTTCTGCGCTGTGTCGGTGCATTGGCGCGCGCCGCGCGGACGGTCGGTGAAGAAGACGAGTACCTGCGCTGTCTGGATCTCCTCAACGACAGCGACCCGACGGCGGCGCAGCACCTCGGACTGGCTTGACCGACTGGCTGCGCCGACGGCTGAACGGATTACCGCCGCCGGTGCGGCAGCGGGTTCGGCGACTCTTGTTGTCGCTGGTGCCCATCGCGCAGTGTTCACTCGCGGCGGGCGCCGCCTGGTGGATCGCCGTGAACATCTTCGGCCACCCGCAGCCGTTCTTCGCGCCGATCGCCGCCGTCGTCTCGCTCGGCCTGTCGCTGGGTAAACGGTGGCGCCGCTCGGTCGAACTCGTCGCAGGTGTCACGCTGGGAATCCTCATCGGCGACGTCCTGGTCTCGCAGATCGGGTCGGGTACGTGGCAGATCATGGTGGTCGTCGCGCTGGCGATGTCGGTGGCCGTGTTCCTCGACAACGGGCCGCTCGTTCCCATGCAGGCCGCGTCGTCGGGCGTCCTGGTGGCGACGCTGCTCCCGCCCGGAGGCATCGGCGGGTTCCACCGCGCGATCGACGCTCTCATCGGCGGGGTGGTCGGGATGATCATCGTGGCGCTGTTCCCGGTCAATCCGGCCCACCGGGCCCGCCGCGATGCGGCGGCACTCCTCGCGACCATGCGCGACTCGGCCCGCACCCTGGTCACCGGCCTTCGCGAGATGGAGGTCGACGCCGTCACCGAGGCGCTCGTCTCCGCGCGCGGCACGCAGGACGCGATCAACGAGATGCGTGCCGACATGCGCGGCGGTCGCGAGGTGAGCACCCTCTCGCCCCTGTACTGGAACGCGCGGGAACGCCTCGCGCGTATCTCGGCGACGGCCGATCCGATCGACAATGCCGTCCGGAATTTCCGGATCATCGCGCGACGGGCGCTCGGCATGACCCAGCGCGGCGAGCCTCTGCGACCGGAGATCGTGGACATCATCGCCGACGTCGCGGAAGCCTTCGAGGTGCTGCGCGAGATGATGATCGCCAAACCGGGCGAGGAGCCCGACCAGGCCGACGCCGCGCGCGTCATCCGCACGGTCGCGCGCAAGGCCAAGGCCGAGCTGGTCACCGGCAGCGCGCTGTCGGAGACGGCCGTGATGGCCGAGCTGCGGTCGCTGCTGATCGACATGCTGATGATTGCCGGACTGCGCCGGTCCTCGGCGATGGCCACGTTGCGCTGACTCGGACCGACCACGGCGAACCGGCGACAACTTAGGGTTACCTCTTGTCATATATGCGAAAACGCGCATATATTGACGACAAATGGGCCACTCACACTCACACACGCACGCCGACACGACCGGATCCGTGGCGAATCGCCGGATCTGGCCGATGGCGGTTGCCGTCGCGATCATCGGTGGCTATTTCGTCGTCGAGCTCGTGGTGGGCCTGCTGGTCGATTCGCTGGCCCTGATCGCCGACGCCGGTCACATGCTGACCGACGTCGTCGCCCTGGTGATGGGTCTGGTCGCGCTGCTGCTGGCCAAACACGGTGCCACCACCGACGACCGCAGTTTCGGCTGGCATCGCGCCGAGGTCTTCACCGCCGTGGCGAATGCCGTATTGCTGATCGGGGTCGCGGCCTTCGTGCTCTACGAGGCGGTGGAACGGATCGGCACCGACCCGGAGGTGCCCGGCCTCACCCTCATCGTCGTCGCCCTGATCGGGTTGCTCGTCAATCTCGCGGTGATGCTGCTGCTGCGCGCGGACGCACAGGAATCGATTGCCGTCCGCGGCGCCTACCTCGAGGTCCTCGCCGACGCGGTCGGCAGCGTGGGTGTGCTGATCGCCGGCGTGGTCGCGCTGACCACCGGGTGGGGCTACGCCGACGTCGTGGTGGCCGTCCTCATCGCCCTGTGGGTGGTCCCGCGTGCCGTGCGGTTGGCCCTCGAGGCGCTCCGCATCCTCAACCAGCAGGCGCCCGCGCACATCGACGTCGACGAACTGCGACAGGAACTCGCCGCGATCCCCTCCGTCGACGATGTTCACGACCTGCACGTCTGGACCCTCACCACCGGCATGGATGTCGCCACGGTCCACCTGGGCAGCAACGGATCCAATCGCGAGGTGCTGACCGCCGCCCAGGCAGTGCTCACCCGGCACGGTCTCGAGCACGCCACCATCCAGGTCGATCCGCACGACGTGCGGGAGCGGTGCCACGACGAACTGCGGTGGTGAGCGCCGCCGCGGGAAACCCGGCTGACAATCCGTCGCGGTCCGGTCATGCTGGCTTCCATGTCCGACGACGCCGACCTCGCCTCCCTCACGCGTAAACCCGATCGGGGCGGTGATCGTGCACTCCTCGACCAGGTGCTGCATGAAGCCCACGTCGGTGTGCTGTCCACCGTCACCGACGACGGGTTCCCGTGGTCGGTGCCGATGCTCGTGGCCCGCGACGGCGACCGACTCCTGATCCACGGGTCCTCGGGGGCGGGGGCGCTGCGGCAGGTCGCGGCCGGAGCGCGTGCGACGTTCACCGCTTTCGTCGCCGACGGCCTCGTCGTCGCCGCTACCTTGTTCGACCATTCGATGAACTACCGGTCGGTGGTGGTGCGCGGCACGCTCGAGCGCGTCGACCCGTCCGATGCCGCACGCGCTCTCGATGTCTTCTCCGACGCGGTGCTCCCCGGCCGCAGCGTGGAGGTCCGCGACCACACGCACAAGGAGTTGTCGGCCACCGTGATCCTGGCTCTGCCCATCGTCGACGGGCAGTGGTTGGCCAAGGCGCGGTCGGGCGGGCCGGGATCGGACGGGGCGGGATCGGACGGCTGGACCGGACACATCCCGATGCGGGTGGTCTACGACGAGCCGGTCACCGCGAGCCCCGGCGATCTGCCGGCGTCGGTTGCCGGCCTCTACCGCCAGAAGACGAACAGGTCCCAGCCGTAGGACGCGAGTGCACTCGGTACCCCGGACAGGCCGAACAGCCAGTAGACGAGATCGAAGAACGCGCGGTTGAGGAACGGGATGAACAGCAGTGCGAAGACGATCAGGAATCCGTACGGGGCGATCTTGCTGACCGACGCGCGGGTCTGATCCGACAGGTAGGGGTCGATCGCGCCGTAGCCGTCGAAACCGGGCACCGGCAGCAGGTTCAGCACGGCGGCGGTGATCTGCAGGAAGGCCAGCATCGACAACGCGGCCCACAGGTTGAGCCCGTCGACGATGTAGAGGACGTTCGACGCGCCGAAGCCCAGGGCGCCGGAGGAGTCCGGCGCGGCGAACCGGACGGCCAGCAGGAGCGCGACGCCGAGCAGCGCGTTGGTGGCCGGGCCGGCCAGCGACACGATCGTCCGCTGGACGCGCGTGAACCCGTGCTGGTTCACGTAGACCGCGCCGCCGGGAAAACCGATGCCGCCCAACAGGATGATCAGCAGTGGCAGTCCCAGCGACAGCCCCGGATGGGTGTAGCGCAACGGGTTCAGGGTGAGGTAGCCGCGGAGTTCGGCATTGCGGTCGCCGAACCGGAACGCGGTGACCGCGTGGGCGAACTCGTGCAGGCACAGCGAGATGACCCAGCCGGCGAGGACGACGAGCAGGGTCCCGCCGACCGACTCGAGATTGCGTCCGGGCTCGGAACCGGCCACGATCCACCCGCCGATCACCGCCACCACGACGAGGCCGAGGAAGACCGGGCCCGGGCGGACGGCGCGGGCGATCTCGCGGGTCGTGGTGGTCATGGCAGCAACACCAGGTTCATGTCCACATGATGCCGGTAAAACGTCGACCGTTTCAGAACCCGCGGCGTGACCGTCCCCTCACGCTCGACGACGATGTTGGTGCCGCCGGTCTGCGCGGCCCGCCCGAGATGCCATCGGCCCCTGATCAGGGGCCGATCGAGCCGCGCCCGGAGACCGGGCGCGGTGCGGAGAGGTTCGATCTCCACCCCGCGGACCTCGCCGGTGAAAAGGCGCTCGTTGTCCACATAGGTCTCGCCGTGCAGTTTCGCGTCGTCGGCGCCGAGGTGCCGGGCCCGGCCCACCAGCACGGTGGCCGCGTCGTCGCGGATCAGCGGTACCGCCCGCGCCCGGCCCCGCTCGGCGAGTGCGGCCGCGCCGACGCCGTGGGGCAGTCCGTAGACGACGGTGGCCCGGGTCGGCGACGGCGCCGCGTAGGCGACCTCCACGTCGAGGCGCTCACCGATCATCAGCGCGGCCACCACCTGGGCGAGGTAGGCATCGGCCCCGGCCCCGTCGAGCGGGGTCACGACGATCCGCGAGACGTCGGGATCGATCAGGGCATCGGCGACGGCGGCGCGGATCGCCCGCTTCTCCGCGGTCGTCGCCGCTTCGGTGATCGGGACAATCGGCACGCGGATAGCGTATCCACCGCTCTGGATGCGACGTCGACCAAGTAAGGTTGGCCTGTTGTTCAGCGCGCCAACTCAAAGGAGCATCCGACCATGGCCGCGATCGTGCTTATCGGCGCCCAATGGGGGGACGAGGGCAAAGGTAAGGCAACCGACCTGCTCGGCGGAAAGCTGCAGTGGGTGGTTCGGTATCAGGGCGGCAACAACGCCGGACATACCGTCGTCCTCCCGAACGGGGAGACCTTCGCACTCCATCTGATCCCCTCCGGAATCCTGACGCCCGGGGTGAAGAACGTCATCGGCAACGGCGTGGTGGTCGATCCGGGGGTACTGCTGACCGAGCTCGGCGGCCTCGAGGACCGCGACGTCGACACCTCGGGTCTGCTCATCTCGGCCGACGCGCACCTGCTGATGCCGTACCACGTGGCGATCGACAAGGTCACCGAGCGGTTCCTGGGGAACAAGAAGATCGGCACCACCGGCCGCGGCATCGGGCCCTGCTATCAGGACAAGATCGCCCGCGTCGGGGTCCGGGCCGCCGACGTGCTCGACGAGAAGATCCTGGCGCAGAAGGTCGAGGCCGCGCTGGAGCTGAAGAACCAGATCCTGGTGAAGATCTACAACCGTCGTGCCCTCGATCCCGCGCAGGTGGTCGAGGAGGTGCTCGAGCAGGCCGAGGGGTTCATGCACCGCATCGCCGATACCCGACTGCTGCTCAA
The DNA here is from genome assembly GCF_049844895.1 of Gordonia sp. DT101. NCBI lineage: Bacteria > Bacillati > Actinomycetota > Actinomycetes > Mycobacteriales > Gordoniaceae > Gordonia > Gordonia sp. DT101. The sequence goes on from NZ_JBNCLX010000002.1 coordinate 398,133, forward strand.
CCAGGCCCTCGAACAGGGCGAGACGGTGCTGCTGGAAGGGTCGCAGGGCACGTTGCTCGACGTCGACCACGGCACGTATCCGTATGTCACGTCGTCTAATCCGACGTCCGGCGGCGCCGCCGTCGGCTCCGGGATCGGTCCCAACAAGATCACCACCGTGCTGGGCATCCTCAAGGCCTACACCACCCGCGTGGGGTCGGGACCGTTCCCCACCGAACTCTTCGACGAGTGGGGCGAGTACCTCGCCAAGACGGGCGGCGAGGTCGGCGTGACGACCGGTCGCGCACGTCGTTGCGGCTGGTTCGATGCCGTCATCGCGCGGTATGCCACGCGCGTCAACGGCATCACCGACTACTTCCTCACCAAGCTCGACGTGCTCTCCGGCCTGGACACGGTGCCGATCTGCGTGGCATACGAGGTCGACGGCGAACGCATCGACGAGATGCCGATGACGCAGACCGGTTTCCACCACGCGAAGCCGGTCTACGAGGAGATGCCCGGTTGGTGGGAGGACATCTCGGAGTGCCGGACTTTCGAGGACCTGCCACAGAACGCCCAGAACTACATTCTTCGACTGGAAGAGCTTGCCGGAGCTCATATCTCGTGCATCGGAGTGGGGCCGGGCCGGGAACAGACCATCGTTCGTCGCGAGATCGTGTAAGCGGAAGGGCCGGCGGGGGACTCGATGACGGCGCAGGGCAGCAGGGATTACGGGTCGATTCTGCTCGGGTCCGCCGACGAGAGTTCCTTCCGTCAGCGCCTGCGTATCCAGACCCTGCTGACCGGGATGATCGTGGTCGCCAACCTGATCGGCGCCGGCGTCGCGATCCTGTTGACCGGCGTCGGGATTCCGCAGCCGTCGGTGTTCCAGGCCCGCCTCTGGTGGGTGAACTTCCTCGTGCTGCCCGTCTATGTTGGGGCCGCGTTCGTCGTCGGCATCGGACTCGGCACCGTGGTGGTGGTCCGCGATCTGCGATGGGCGATCCGCGGCCGGCAGCCGAGCGCGCGAGACGCTCGCCGCACCCAGCGCGCGCCGTGGCGGCTGGTCGCCATCCAGGGGATGCTCTGGGGCGTCGCCACCGTGATGTTCACGATCATGTACGGGGTTCTCGATCCCGCCCTCATTCCCAAGATCTTCTTCGTCGTCGCACTGAGTGGCGTTGTGGTGGTTGCGAACTCGTACCTCTTGGTGGAATTCGCGATGCGGCCGGTCCTCGCCGAGGTGATCAGCGCCGGATACGGTCGCCGCAAACGCAGCGGTGTGCGGGCCCGGTCACTGGTGTCCTGGCTGGCCGGCTCCGCGATCCCGATCACCGGAATCCTGCTCGTCGTGCTCTTCGGCGTGTTCCGCGACGACACCGACAAACTCGACCTGTTCATCGGCGTCACCGTGCTGGCGGTGATCGCGTTGGGGACCGGGCTGATCCTGACCGTTCTGTCCAGTGTCAGTATCACCGGGCCGATCCGGAGCGTGCGGTCGGGGATGAAGCGGGTCCAGGACGGTGACACCGACGTCGATCTGGTGGTCTACGACGGCACCGAACTCGGTGACCTGCAGGTGGGCTTCAACGGCATGGTGACCGGGCTGCGGGAGCGTGCGCGGTTGCAGGATCTCTTCGGCCGGCATGTCGGGCGCGACGTCGCTGCCGCTGCGCTGCAACGAGATCCGGAGCTCGGCGGTTCCGAACGCATCGTCGCGGTGGTGTTCGTCGACGTGATCGGTTCCACCACGCTGGCGTCGCGACACAGCCCGACCGAGGTGGTCGAGATCCTCAACAGGTTCTTCGCGGTGATCGTCGCAGCGGTCGAGGGCCGGCACGGTCTGGTGAACAAATTCGAAGGTGATGCGGTGCTGGCGATCTTCGGGGCGCCGATCGACCTCGAGGACCCGGCCGGCGCCGCGCTGTCCGCTGCCCGGCAGATCGCCGGCGGCCTCGCACGGGACGTGCCCGATCTGGCCGCAGGCATCGGCGTCAGCTATGGGCGGGTCGTCGCCGGAAACGTCGGCGCCATCGAACGATTCGAGTACACGGTGATCGGCGATGCGGTCAACGAGAGCGCACGGCTCTCGGAACTGGCCAAACGGGATCCGGCGCGTCCGCTCGCGTCCGGTCATGCCGTCGAGGCGGCCGGGCCGGAGGCCGCGCGATGGGAGCAGCAGGAGGCCACCACTCTGCGCGGCCGGACGGCGGAGACGGTGGTCCATGCGGCACGGATCGCCGACCCGGATGACACCTGAGCGAGTCGCCGTGTCGAATGTCGTCGCCGTGGCGCGCTTTGGTGTCATCTGTGCGCTCGGGGCGACGGTCAGGTGCCCTCGGCGAGGACGCTCACCGTCAGCAGCATGACGGTGGGGCTGAACGGGGTTGGCTCGGACCTGGCTGCAGGCTACGTCAGTCGACTTCCCGATCCATCTGTCCCTCCGCGAAATCCAACCGGCGCAACGCGGTTCGCAAGACCTCGTCGTCGATGTGGCCGTCGTCGCGCTCCTCGATGAACACCTTCCGCTGGATCTGTAACAGCTCCATGCGCATCCGGTTGCCGGCCGCGGTGGGACTCTCGCCGATGTCCTCGGGGCCGCGCCCGAGTTCCTCCCAGCCGACGTTGCGTTGGGTGGTCACCCACTTCCGCAACATCCCCACCTGATGTCTACGCGGGTCGTTCTCCGCGAGCTCTGCGGCCAGCTCGTCGAGTCGTCGTTCCGACGCCCGGGACGCGCGATCCTGCGCCGACGCATAGGCCAGCCGGTCCTTCGCGGCGTCGTCGGTGCCGATGCCGAGTCGGCGGATCATCCAGCCCAGGGTGGTGCCCTGCAGGAGCAGCGTGCCGACCACGACGACGAAGGTGAGGAACAGGATCTCGGCGCGCGCCGGGAACGGCCCGCCGTCGTCGGTGGTCAGCGGGATCGCGAAGGCCGCGGCCAGCGAGACCACCCCCCGCATCCCCGCCCACCCGACGATGAACACCGCGCGGGGCGCCGGGCGTTCCTCGCGGCGACGGATCCTGGACGAGAGCGCCCTGGGTAGGTAGGTGGCGGGATAGACCCACAGGAACCTTGCCAGGATCGTCGCGGCCAGCACGACGGCGGCATCGATGGCGATCTGGACCCACGACTCACCGGCGAGACCGCGGATGAGGAACGGCAGCTGGAGCCCGATGAGGAGGAACACGAAGGATTCCAGGAGCGCGTCGATCGATTTGCGGACCGCGTCGTCCTGCAGTCGCGTGGCGTAGCCGAGTCGCACCGATCGCTGACCGAGGAACAGTCCCGCGACCACCACGGCGATCACGCCGGAGGCGTGGATCTCCTCGGCGACGTAATACGTCCCGAACGGCACCATCAGGCCGATCGCCGTCTCCATCGGCGGGTCGGTGAGCCAGAGCCGCAGCCAGGAGACGGCGAATCCGACCGCCAGCCCGATGACGAGGCCGCCGACGGCGGCAATGGCGAAGGTGGACAACCCTTCCCATACCGACGCGGTCGCACCGATCGCGGCGGCCAGGGCCACCCGGAAGGCGGTGAGGGCGGTCGCGTCGTTCAGCAGGCTCTCGCCGCCGAGCAGGGTCATGATCCGTCGGGGGAGTCCGACGCGCCGCCCGATCGCCTGCGCCGACACCGCGTCCGGCGGGGCCACCACGGCGCCGAGCACCAGCGCCGCGGCGAGTGGCAGGTGCGGCACCGTCGCGTAGGCGACCAGTCCGACGATCACCGTGGTGAAGAGCGGCAGGCCGATGGCGAGGAGCCCGATCGCCCGCCGGTTGGCGCGGATGGCCTGGTAGGAACTCTCCTGCGCGGCCGAATAGAGCAGCGGCGGCAGGATCAGGAACAGCACCAGCTCCGGTTCCAGCATCACCTCGGGGGTACCCGGGATCCAGCCGATACCCAGGCCGACCAGGACGAGGATCAGCGGCGCCGACAATCCGTATCGCCGGCACAGTGCGGCGAGGACCACGGCAACCACCGCCACCAACAACAGCGATGCGCTCACGCGAAGAACCTATCCCGGCATCGCCCGTCGCGGGGATCGCGACGATCCGGATAATGGCGTACATGCGTATCTTCCGGCGAGGTGGCGACGACCGATCCGAGACCATGGGTGGGGGTGGATCGTCGGGCGGCGGATCACGATGTGAGGAGTTGGCGACCTACGGCATCGACTCGAACGCGGACCCCGAGCCGCGCGCCGGTGACTACGCCGCCTGCGAGGAGTGCACCGCGCTCGGCGAACACCATTGGGCGCACCTGCGGATCTGCCTGACATGCGGGCATGTCGGATGCTGCGATTCCAGCCCGCGCCGCCACGCCACTGCGCATTTCGACGAGAGCGGCCACCCGGTGATGCGTTCGGCCGAGCCCGGAGAGGTGTGGCGGTGGTGCTACGTGCACGAGGTCACGGGTTGAGCGAGGGTTCCGTGGGCCCCGCGGGTCTGTGCTGAACTGCACGTAGGATTTGGGCATGACGTCAGACAGCCAAGGTGCTTCCGAGGCGTCGGTGCCGGCCGACGAGGAGGCCGCGCCGGTGCAGGGCGGGCCGGTGCACGAGGTGGGCCATGCCGCGGTCGGACCGCCCGCGGTGCTCGGCACGCCGCTGAGCCCGACCGCGACCAAGGTGATGGTGCTCGGCGCCGGTGAACTGGGCAAAGAGGTGATCATCGCCTTCCAGCGCCTCGGTGTCGAGGTGATCGCGGTGGATCGGTACGCCGATGCGCCCGGGCAGCAGGTGGCACATCGCGCCGAGGTGATCGACATGACCGACGCCGATGCACTGATGGCCGTCATCGAGCGCCATCGGCCGCACTACGTGGTGCCCGAGATCGAGGCGATCGCGACTCCCGCGCTCGTCGAGGTGGAGAAGCGCGGACTGGCCGAGGTGATCCCGACGGCACGAGCCGTGGTCGCGACCATGGACCGTGAGGGCATCCGTCGTCTCGCCGATGAGGAACTCGGACTCCCGACGTCGCCGTATCTCTTCGCGTCCTCACACGAGGAACTCGAGGAGGCAGTCGGGGAGATCGGCTTCCCGTGCGTGGTGAAGCCGGTGATGTCGTCGTCGGGCAAGGGGCAGACCGTGGTTCGCGCGTCGGCCGACATCGGGCCCGCCTGGAACACCGCGACCACCGGTGCCCGTGTGCACGGCGAGCGGGTCATCGTCGAGGGATTCATCGAGTTCGACTACGAGATCACTCTCCTGACGGTCCGGGCGATCGATCCCGCCACCGGCCGTCTGGCCTCCCACTTCTGCGCGCCCATCGGCCATCAGCAGGTCGGCGGCGACTACGTGGAGAGCTGGCAGCCACACGAGATGTCGACCGATGCGCTCGGTGCGGCCACGTCCATCGCAGCACGCATCGCCACCGGTCTCGGCGACGGAAAGCTCGCAGGCCGGGGTGTCTTCGGTGTCGAACTGTTCGTCAAGGGCGACGACGTCTACTTCTCCGAGGTCAGCCCCCGCCCGCACGACACCGGCCTGGTCACCCTGGCCACGCAGCGTCTGTCGCAGTTCGAGATGCATGCCCGGGCCATCCTGGGACTGCCCGTCGACGTCACGCTGGCGTCGCCGGGTGCATCGGCGGTGATCTACGGGCAGCTCGACGAACCCGCGATCGGATTCGAGAACGTCGCCCGAGCGCTCACGGTGCCGGAGACCGACATCCGACTGTTCGGGAAGCCGGAGAGCTTCCATCGTCGGCGGATGGGCGTGATCACCGCCACCGCGGACGATGTCGCCGTCGCCCGGCAGCGTGCCGTCCACGCGGCGTCGCTGGTGACCCCGGTCTCCGGACGCCCGTTCGAGCGGTTGAGCCCGGCCCCGATGGCCGAGCCGGTCGTCCCGCCTGCGCCGTCACGGCCCGTGCCGCCTCCGCCGCCCTCGCGGCCCACCGCGCCGCCACGCGGCACCCCCGGGCCGCCGCAGCCGCCCGGTCCGCCACCCCCCGGTCCGCCACCGCCCGGTCCGCGGCAAGTGCCGATACCGCCGCGCGGGCCGATACCGCCACGCGGTGCTCCCGCACGACCGGCGGGCCCACCGCCGCGCCCCGTCCCGCCGACCGGCGGTCGTCCCGCCGGCCCGCCGCCGCCCCGGCCGTCGGGAAACCCGACACGCGCCTCGGTCGACTGAGCGTGCACTAGACCGGCCGGCCCTCGATGTCCCTTGGTGGGGAGCTGCTCGTCGGTGCGGTCATCCTCGTCGGACTCCTCGGGATCGTCTTCCCGGTCCTGCCGGCTGGTCTCCTGGTTCTCGCTGCGATCGGTGTCTGGTCGGCGATCGTCGGAGGCTGGGCATGGGCGATCTTCGGTGCCGCGGCGGCGGTGATCCTGCTCGGCGAGGTCGTCAAGTATCTGGTCGCCGGTCGGTCGTTGAAGGCCGCGGGCATCCCGAACGCCACGATCGCGGTCGGTGGGGTGCTCGGCATCGTCGGGTTCTTCGTGATCCCGGTGATCGGCCTGTTCATCGGGTTCGTACTGGGTGCCATGCTCGCCGAACTCATCCGCATGCGCAGCGTGGGTGCTGCCTGGCGAGGCACCGTGTCGGCGTCGAAGGCGGCGTTGATCACGATGGGGATCGAGCTGTTCGCGGCCCTGCTGGGAACAGCGATCTGGCTGGTGGGCGCGGGTATCTGGTGATCAGGACAGGCGCAGGCCCGCGCGCGAACCCAGGGGGACGATCATCGGGGCGCCGAACACCGGATCGGCCATCACATGAGACTGCAGGCCGAAGGCCGCCTCGAGCAGGTCAGTGGTGATCACCTCGTCGGGCCGCCCGTGCGCGACGATCTCGCCCGATCTCATCACGAACAGCGAATCACTGTATCGCGCAGCAAGATTGAGATCGTGCAGGACCATCACCACCGTCTTGCCGTGCTCGGTACGCAGCGTGTGAACCAGATCGAGGATCTCGACGGCATGGGCGAGGTCGAGGTAGGTGGTGGGTTCGTCGAGGAGCAGGAGGTCGGTCTCCTGGGCGAGGGTGAGCGCGATCCACACCCGCTGACGCTGCCCGCCGGAGAGTGCATCGATCGGGCGATCGGCAAGGTCGGTGGTCGCCGTCTGTTCCATCGCCAGCGCGACCGCGGCCTCATCGGCGGCCGACGCCTGCTGATACCACCGCTGGTGGGGATGTCGTCCCCGAGTGACCAGATCCTCGACGGTGAGCCCCTCCGGCGCAACGGGATTCTGCGGCAACAGGCCGAGGCGCCGCGCGACGTCCCTCGGACGCATCCGGTTGATGTCGGCGTCGTCGAGGTAGACGGTCCCCGATCGCGGCGGCAGCAGCCGGGACAGCGCGCGGAGCAATGTCGACTTCCCGCACCCGTTGGGGCCGATGATCGTGGTGATCTCGCCGTCGGGGATCGCGATGTCGAGGTCGGAGATGATGATCCGGTCGTCGTAACCGACCTGCAGACCTGCCGCGCGCAGCCGCGATTGCGGGGTGGTGGCTTCGGTGATCGCCGCGTCGGAGTGGGTCATACCGTGGCCTTTCGGGACATCGCGATCATGAGATAGATGAGGCACGGACCGCCGATCGCCGCGGTGACGATACCGACCGGCAGACCGCCGGGCAGGAGCGTGCGGCACAGCAGGTCGCCGCCGAGCACGAGGATTGCGCCGACGATGCCGGAGGCGAGCGGTGTGGGGAGCGGAGAGCCGGTCAGACGCAACGCGATCTGCGGCGCAAGTAGCGCGACGAACGCGATCGGGCCCGCCGCCGAGACGCAGAGTGCGGCCACCAGGACCGCGACGATCAGCAGGATCGTGGTCACTCGGCCGGCGTTGACGCCCAGCCCCCGGGCGACCTCGGACCCGAGCCCGAGGATTCCGATGGCCCGCGACATCCAGATCACCACGGCCACACCGACCCCGACCGCGATGGTGGCCGGCCAGACATCGGACCAGGTCGCCTGGGAGACCGAACCCACCAGCCAGGTCTGCGCGCGTGCCGCGTCGGCGATCTGAGCGCGCGTCAGCATGTAGGAGGTCAACGCCTGCAGCATCCAGGTGACGCCGACGCCGATGATGACGAGCCGGAACGGGTCGATGCCGATGTTCGCCGACCGGCCCGGCCAGGCGAGCAGATACATCACGATCGCGGTGGCGAAGCCGCCGATGAGGGCGGCCACCGGCACCCCGAGCCCGGCCAGCCAGGCCCCCCACGAGGTCGAGAACGCGATGGCGGCGACGGCCGCGGCACTCGCTCCCGCGGTGATGCCGAGGATGTCCGGGGTGGCCAGCGGATTGCGTGCGATCAGCTGGGTCAGGGCGCCCGCCATGCCGAAGCCGAACCCGACCAGCAGCGAGACCAGCGCGCGGGGCAGCGAGACGTCGAAGACCACGACGTTCTCGATGCGGGTGCCACCACCGAGCAGGACACGCGCCACGTCGATCGGGCTCATCGGGTAGTCGCTGATCCCGACGCTCAGCAGGAACAGGAGCAGGGTGATCGCGACGGCGACGGCCATCGTCACCAGCATGCGGGGGCGGACGACCCACGACGACGACCCGACACGCAGGATGCGGCGACGCCGGGTCCGCTGTGGTGCTTGTGGTTCGGGGCCGGCGGGATCGGGGCTCAGCGGGCTCGGTCGGACGTCGGTGGTCATACGCTGGCCAACTTCCGTTTGCGGACGAGGGCGATGAGGAACGGTGCGCCGACGAGCGCCAGGATGACTCCGACCTGCACCTCGCCGGGGCGGGCGATGACGCGGCCGATGACGTCGCAGACCAGTACCAGGATCGCGCCCAGCAGCGCCGAATACGGAACGATCCACCGGTAGTCGGACCCGGTGAAGACGCGCGCGATGTGCGGGACGACGAGCCCGAGGAAGACGATCGGACCGCAGGCCGCCGTCGCCGCGCCGACGAGCAGAGTGATGGTGAGGATGCCCATGATGCGGATCAGCACGACGCGTGAGCCGAGGGCCTTGGACATGTCGTCGCCCAGACTGAGCACGTTCAGGAAGAAGCCGCTGCCCAGCGCGAGCACGAGGCCGATGACGATGAACGGCAGCGCGGCCGAGAACACGTCGAGCCCTCGGCCGGTGGTGGCGCCGACGTTCCAGAACCGCCAGGCGTCGAGGGTGACGCTGTCCGACAACACGATTGCCGAGGTGATCGCCAGCAGCAGCGCGGAGAGGCCGGTGCCGGCGAGGACCAGGGTCAGCGGACTCGCACCCGACAGCGCGGCGAGGCCGAAGACAGCGCTCGCCGCGATGAGCGCACCGATCAGGCCGAAAGCCATGAATGCGATGGGGCTCTGAATCCCCAGCAGGTAGACACCCGCGACGACGGCGCAGGCGGCGCCCGCGTTGACCCCCAACATCCCCGGATCGGCCAGCGGATTACGTGTGTGCCCCTGCGCGAGGGCGCCGGCGGCGCCGATCGCGAGGCCGATCATCAGTCCGAGGACGGTCCGGGGGAATCGGAGGTCCCAGACGATGCCGTAGACATCCGAGGCCCCGGGCGGTGCCGGCGGTGCTTGGAGCACGATCCAGGGGATGCCGTGGAAGTCGGTGACTTTCAGTGATGGCCAACCGCCGGCCTGCAGAGCATCGATCACCTCGCCGATCCCGAGTTGTCGGGTGCCGACCGCGATCGAGGCGAAGAGCGCCACCACGATCACTGCGATGAGCAGCAGGATCCCGGTCATTCGGCGCATGAAGGGTTACCTTACCAATGGTGTTCGGGTGGCCTCTGAGGGCGTCGAGGCGGCGATGTCTTTTGCATAACGAAAGGCATACGTGGCTGTGAAGAGGCTGTGTGGTGCGTAACGATTCGCTTGGCATGGGTCGATAGTCCAACCAGAACGTCACGAGGACACCGGAGTAGGAGAGATTGATGAGAGCATCGCTCAAGCGCGCGGGTGCCACGGTATTGGCCACAGTGGGCATCGCGGCAGGCACCCTCGCCGGGACCACGCCCGCACAGGCTGCGGTACCGGGGGACCTGGAGCTCGTCGGAGGCATCGAATGCCACTTCGGCCAGTGGGGACAGCCCTGGAACCAGGCTTGGTACATGTACCGCTACATGACCGTCCGCAATGTCGGTGACACGACGATGCACAACGTCATCCTCAACGAGGTCAACGGCAAGTCGGTCCGCGTCAAGGAGCTCAAGCCGGGCGAGACCCTGTCCAAGTGGGACAACAAGGCGCAGCGTTGGGTCCGCCCGATCGAGACCCGCTGGTTCGGCTGCTTCCCGTCGTCCATCTCGGGATTCACGTTCTCCAACGAGGCCGAGAACCTGACGAACAACTTCGGCTACTGGCAGAACTTCCGCCGCCAGGACAATCCCCCGGCGAACAACAACGGCGGTAAAAACAACGGCGGGGGCACCACCGCAGCGAACTGACCCCGAGGGGCCGCGTGAGGCGAGGGAACCTCGCCTCACGGACCCCTACCCGACAAAACGGCGACCGGATCACCGGTCGCCGTTTTGCTGTCTTGATCTGTTCTCGCCGACCGGGCCCAAATCCTCGCCGAGCGGGCGCAGAAAATCTCCGATCGTGCGCAATTTCGCGTCGACCGTGCACAATTTCGCGTCGACCGTGCACAGATCATTGCCGAGCGGGCGCAGATCCCGACGGGATGTCCGCCTGGGAACCGCTGCGCGCACGACCGACGCGAAACTGCGCACGATCGGCGGGAAACTGCGCACGATCGGCGCGAAACTGCGCACGATCGGCGCGAAACTGCGCACGATCGACGGGATTGCGTGCACGATCGGCGGAGGTGTCAGCTGCCGGGGCGTGACACCTTGTGCGGCTCGGACGCCGCGATCATGTCCTCACGCTCGACGACCTTCACGCGCTCGCGGCCCTCGGCCGCACCGAGGCTGCGCTCGTGCTCGTCGAGGCGGTACCAGCCGTCCCAGGTGGTGAACGGGATGCCCTTGCCCTCGAGTAGCTCGATGACGGCGTCCTCCGACGGCTTGCCCGGCGAGAGCAGCGCCTCGTTGGTCATGTCCTCGAGGATGCAGTCGACGGTCTCGTTGGCATCGCCCTTGGTGTGGCCGATCAGTCCGACGGGACCGCGCTTGACCCAGCCGGTGGTGTAGATGCCGGTGAGGTGCTGACCTTCGTCGAAGACGCGGCCGGCCTCGTTCGGGATCACGCCGGCCTGCTGATCGAAGGGGATCTGCGGGAGGTTGTCGGAGAGGTAGCCGACGGCGCGGTAGACGGCGCCGAGGTCCCAATCGGTGTGCTTGCCCGTCGGCTTGACGTTGCCGGTGCCGTCGAGCTGGGTCCGTTCGGTCCGCAACCCGACGACCGTGCCGTCCTCGCCGAGGATCTCGACCGGGTTCTCGAAGAAGTGCAGGAACAGCTTGTGGATGGCGCCCTGCTTGGGATCGCGGATCGCGTAGTTCTCGATGATCGTGGCGACCTGGTCGGTGATCTTCGACCCGCGACGCGCGACGGCCGATCCCTCGTCGTATTCGATGTCCTCGGGAGCGACGACGACCTCGATGTTCGGCGAGTGATCGAGCTCCTTGAGTTCGAGTGGCGTGAACTTGGCCTGAGCCGGTCCGCGACGACCGAACACATGGACCTCGATGGCCTTGTTGGCCTTGAGTCCCTCGTAGACGTTGGCCGGGATCTCGGTCGCGAGCAGCTCGTCGCCGGTCTTGGCGAGCACCCGAGCGACGTCGAGCGCGACATTGCCGACGCCGATGACGGCGACCTTCTCCGCCTCGAGCGGCCAGGTGCGCGGGAAGTCCGGGTGGCCGTCGTACCAGGCGACGAACTGGGCGGCGCCGTAACTGCCGTCGAGATCGATGCCGGGGATGTCCAAGACACGATCGTCGGTGGCGCCGGTCGAGAAGATCACCGCGTCGTAGAGATCCCGCAGCTCTTCGAGGGTGATGTCGGTGCCGTAGTCGATGTTGCCGAGCAGTCGGACCTGGGGCTTGTCGAGCACCTTGTGCAGCGCGGTGATGATGCCCTTGATGCGCGGGTGGTCGGGCGCGACGCCGTAACGGATCAGTCCGAAGGGGGCGGGCATCCGCTCGTAGAGGTCGATGCTGACGCCGGAAATCGGTTGGCCCGCTCGCGTTGCTCCCGGGGCCAGGTCCTTCGCGGTGTCGGACTTCATCAACGCGTCTGCTGCGTAGATCCCGGCGGGACCTGCACCGACGATGGCAACCCGCAACGGGCGGCTGGTGTCACTCATGGAGTAGGTGCTTTCCGTGGCTCTTGTGTGACTCTGGCGAAAGAGTCGCTGGTGGTGGCCGCTACGCGGCGCCTATCCCTTCTACGGTAGGCGTTCGACGCGCGTGGCCAAAATCTGTTTGTGAGGATTACCTCACTTGTGCCATGTGCGAGGTGTCAGCGTTTGGCGGCTTGGGAGATCGGTCCCACCGACTGGTCGGCGACCCACGGCAGGGTCAGCACCGTCGGCACCGACATCGCGCTGCCCACCTGCTGGTCCAGATAGACCGCTCGTCCCTGCGTCACGACAGGCAGCTTGCTCCACGTCGGATCGTTCTTCAGCCGGGCGTTGGAGCCCTGCCAGTCCACCGCGACCACCACGTCGACGTCGTTGAGCATCGAGAGGTTCTCGGCCGAGATCTCACCGTAGAAACCGTTGGTGATGGCCGGTTTCAGCGATTCCGGGAAGGTGAATCCGTAGTCGGTCAGTGTCTGTCCACGGCCGTCGTCTGGGCTGTAGATCGACACCGCGCCGGTGGGCAGTCCGGAGACCACGGCGGCCGTCTTGCCGGCGAACTCGGGGTGCTTCGCCCGGACGTCGGCAAGGTACTTCTCGGTCTCGTCGATCTTGCGCTGCGCGGTGGCCGGCAGCCCGACGGCCCGTCCGATCTCGGCGGTCTGCACGTCCCAGGGGATCTGCCAGTTCTGATACTCCTTGGGCCGCACGATCGTCGGTGCGGCCTTGGTCAGGACGTCGTACTGCTCCGGTGTGGGTGCGGCGCCGATCGCGGTGATCAGCTCCGGGTCGGTCGCGAGGGCTTTGGGGATCTGACTGCCGAAGTCGGCCGCGGCATTCGGGAGCACCACCGGCTCCGCGTCGCCGAGGAGCTCGGAATTCCATGGCGTGCCGCGTTCCGGGGGATCGCCGAACGGCGCGACGGTGGTCGGCGTGACCCCGAGCGCGAGCAGGGTGTCGGCGTCGCCGACACCCATCGCGGCCACCCGGGACGGCTGCTTTGAGATCGTCGTCGAACCGTATGCGTGCTGGATCGTCGCGGGGATCGAGCCTGCTTCGGCGGTGGGCATCGACGACGATGCCGTCGAATCCTCCTCGGGGGCACTGCAGGCGCCGACGACCAGGGTTGCGGCAGCGGTGATGCCCACGGCGGCCAGACGTATCGGCCGGGAGAGACGTGCTCGAGGTGCGCGCATGAGGTCCTCACATGTACGGAAGGATTCGGAGGTACTTAGCCCAGGTACTTAGCCCACCCTAACTGCAGGCCGGGAGGCGCTCGGTCGGCGCCCGCGGACCCGGCATCGCCGGTGGTCGATAGACTGCCCGCCATGGCAGAGGGCGCGCAGGACCGCGAACGGTCGTGGAAGGACGCGTGGCCCGTCCTGGTCGCCCTCGCGGTCGTGGTGGTCGCCGCCGCGGGGATCGGGATCTCGTATCTGATCCGGCCGGCCGACGAGCGGATGAGCACCGACGCGCAGGTCCAGCACGCCATCAACGACGTCTACACCGCCCGTAACGACGTCGACTACGAGAAATATCGCGCGTCGACCTGCGCCGCGGACGTGTCGTCGGCGGCGTTCCCGAACGAATCGACGTTTGTGGACGAGAACCGGAAGTCGTTCGATGAGAACGGACATATCGTCATCCCCGAGATCACCGGTATCGCGGTGTCGGGAGACCGGGCGAGGGCGCAGGTACATTGGCACTTCGATGACAAGCCCGACCAGAAACAGGTGACCGACACGGTCGTGGTGCGTGAAGACGGGGACTGGAAGGTGTGTACGTCGTGAGCTATTCGGGTGATCTGACGCCGCTGCAGGCGTGGGAGAAACTGGAGAACGATCCCAAGACCGTGCTGGTCGACTGCCGGACCAGGGCCGAGTGGGCCTTTGTCGGCGTTCCCGACCTCGAGGTGATCGGCAAGAAGACCCTGTTCGTGGAGTGGACCACGTTCCCGGAGGGCATGCCGAACGAGGCCTTCGTCGAGCAGCTGCGTGACGGCGGCGTCACCGACGACAGTGAGGTCATCTTCATCTGCCGGTCGGGACATCGTTCCATCGGCGCCGCGGAGGCGGCCGCCGCCGACGGGATCGGTGCGGCCTACAACGTGCTCGACGGCTTCGAGGGCGCGCTTGACGAGAACGACCACCGCGGTGGCCGGGGCTGGCGGGCGCTCGACCTCCCGTGGCGGCAGTCGTGAGCAGGGAACTGCCCGAAGGGGTTTCGGCCGACACCCTGGCGGTCCGGGCCGGGCTCGATCGGTCCGGCTTTTTCGAGACCTCCGAGGGGCTGTACCTGACCAGCGGCTACGTGTATGAGTCGGCGGAGGCCGCCGAGCGGGCCTTCACCGGCGAGGACAAGCGATTCGTCTACTCGCGGTACGGGAATCCGACCGTCGAGATGTTCCAGGAGCGGCTGCGTCAGCTCGAAGGTGCCGAGGCGTGCTTCGCCACGGCCAGCGGGATGGCCGCGGTCTTCGTCGCGCTGGGTGCACTGCTGAAGGCGGGCGATCGGCTGGTCGCCGCCCGCAGCCTGTTCGGCTCGTGCTTCGTGGTGTGCAACGAGATCCTGCCCCGGTGGGGTGTCGAGACCGTCTTCGTCGACGGCGAAGACCTCGACCAGTGGGAAGCGGCATTGTCGAAGCCGACGACGGCGGTGTTCTTCGAGACGCCGTCGAACCCGATGCAGACACTCGTCGACGTCGCGCGGGTCTCGGAACTCGCCCATGCCGCCGGTGCGAAGGTGGTGCTGGACAACGTCTTCGCCACGCCGTTGCTGCAGAGCGGCCTCGACATGGGTGCCGACGTGATCGTGTACTCGGGCACCAAGCACATCGACGGCCAGGGCCGGGTGATGGGCGGAGCGGTGCTCGGCGAGAAGGAATTCATCGACGGGCCCGTCCAGATGCTGATGCGGCACACCGGTCCGGCGCTCAGTCCGTTCAATGCCTGGACGCTGCTCAAGGGGCTCGAGACCATGCGCCTGCGGCTCGATGCCTCGGTGGCCTCGGCGCTGCGCATCGCGCAGTTCCTGGAAGACGACCCACGGGCTCGCTGGGTGAAATACCCGTTCCTGCAATCACATCCGCAGCACGTGCTCGCGCACAAGCAGATGTCGGGTGGGGGCACGGTAGTCACTTTCGAGATCGCCGACCGCGACGGCGTCGACGGCAAGAAGCGTGCCTTCGAGGTGCTCAATGCGCTTCGGGTGGTGGACATCTCGAACAACCTCGGTGATTCGAAGTCGCTGATCACTCATCCCGCGACCACCACCCATCGCGCGATGGGGCCGGATGGCCGGGCGTCGATCGGCGTCACCGACTCGGTGGTGCGCCTGTCGGTCGGACTCGAGGGGGTCGAGGATCTGCTGAAGGATCTGGATCAGGCCCTCGGCTGAGCGTTGGTGTGACGGTGCTCGGGAACATATCCGGAGCTCAGCCGTTGTTGCGCTTCTCCCACGCGGTACGCACACGGGTGGGGATGCGCCCCTTGGCGGGGACGTCGATACCCGCCGCGGTCGCCCATGATCGGATCTCGGCGGGCGTGGGCGACGGCCCGGCCAGATCTGCGACGATGACGTCGGTGCGCGAGCTCAGTCGCCACTCGTGCAGTGCCGCGCCGAGCCAGCGGAAAGTCCACTCTTCGGCAAGTTTTCGGTTGTCGCAAAACACCATTGGCACCGAAGGAAACCGCACTTGAGCCTCCGCCAATGCCTCGGCAAGGGTCGCGCCGGCGACATACTCGCGCTTGAACAGCGCACTGTATGGAGCCTCGACCACCACGGCGGCCCGGGGCAGCCCGGCGAGCTCGGCGAGCTGGTAGGTCAGCTTGCCAGAGGTGAGTCCGGCGCTCAGGTCGTCGATCGACTTGCGCTCGACGGCGGCGATCACGGTGTCACCGTCGGTGACCGCGTAGTCGCCGGCGGGCAGCTTCCGGCGTGTGGTGGTCGTCTGCTGGTGGGTGAAACCGTACGGGTAGCGTTCGCCGGAATCGACGATGATCTCCAGCACCTTCCCGTGGGCCCGCGCGGTGGGCAGCGCGACATTCGGACGAGCCTGCTTGGTGGTGCGTCGCGACTGCCAGAAGATCATCTCGCGACCACGGGCGCGAGTGAGGACGAACTGCGACCGGTTCTCACGGCTCCGATCGAGCACGAGATCGATGGCCGCGCCCCGGCGTGACACCGACCGGACGGGGAGTTGTTCGATGATTTCCGGATTCGACGGCCAGATCTCGGCCCGGTGGCAGTAGATCTTGGTGGTGCGTGGCCATGTGTCGCGGACCTTGAGGATGATCCCGTTGGCTCCCAACGGAATCCGGACGAGATAGGGAAGCGACGATCCCTCTTCGGGGTTGCGTGCGATCAGGAAGTCATCGGGCATCGTCGATCCCCAGTGCGGTGATCACGGTGCGTAGCTTGGCCGTCGTCTCGTCCAGCTCGGCCTGAGGGTCGGACTGCGCCACGATGCCGCCTCCCGCCCACGTGCGCAGGGTGTGCCGATCGTCGGCCACCTGAACGCACCGGATGGTCACCATCCATTCGCCGTCGCCGTCGCCGTCGCACCAGCCGACTGCACCGCCATACAGGCCTCGCGGCTCCTCGACATCCCGGATGAACTGTGCGGCAACATCACTGGGTGTGCCGCAGACGGCCGGCGTAGGGCTGAGGAGCAACGCGAGGTCCAGCGCGGTCACCGAGTCATCGCGTAGCGTCGCCCGGATGGGCGTGGCGAGATGCCAGATCTCACCGGTGGCGCGGATCTCAGGCGTCGGCGGGGCTTTCAGGTCCGCGCAGATCGGGCCGAGGCGGTCGCGCAGATAGTCGACGACGAACGCATGCTCGGCGAGATCTTTGCCCGATGACGCCAACGTTTCTGCGGCGGCGCGGTCGGTCTCGGGGTCCGATGACCGTGGTGCAGACCCGGCGTAGGGCTGGGCGGTGACCACGCGACCGTGCTTGCGCAGCAACACCTCCGGGCTGGCTCCGAGTAACCACGAGCTGTCGCCGGTTGCCGCGCTGACGTCGACGGCGAAGGCATTGTGCTCGGTGTTGCCGTGCGCGAGTGCGCCGATGAGGTGGTCGATGTCGACGACCGGTGTGACGGAGAGGTCGACCGCCCGCGCCAGCACCACCTTGTCGACCGTGCCGTCGGCGATGGTTTTGATCGCGTGGGTGACCCGGTCGCGATGGATCGCGTGGTCCGGGTGGAGGGTCCTCGAGGTCACGTCGTGGTGGCGGGGCGGCGTGCCGGCGAATGGCACCGGATCGTGGGTGAGTGTGACCGGCGCGACGAGCGCTGCGCGATCGTCCTGGTCGAAGGGGATCGCCCCGGTGATCGCATCGACCGCTCCGGTCCGGACGGCGTGCGCGGCCGCCGCGGCCTCGGTGAACCGACGCCGCTGCCCGTGACCGCGGACCGTGCCGTGTGGGCGTGACAGTACGAACATCACGGGGGAGACGCTGTCGTCGGAAAACGCCATGCACTCACGCTACCGGCGCAGCATCGCGGGAGTTTCGCGCATGCTGAGTGAAAATTGACACGTCGAGGCGCCATCGGTGAATCTTGACGTGGGTCATGAGTGCCAGTGACAAGCCCCGGCTCGCTGGTCGGCAACCCTCCTCCGCGGTGGGGTGCTCCGGGTGACGACCCGGCCGTGTTCGAAGTGATCACGGCAAGTGCGGATTCCTCAGGAGCTATTTGTCATGACTGCTGTCCTTTCGGTGCCCTTCAACACCCCGGCGCCCTTCAACACCCCAGTGCCCTTCAACACCCCTGCTCCCCATACCCCGGTCGTCGACACCGAGACGATCCCGCCGTTGGCGCAGGTCGTCGGTGCCGACGAGTGCGTGCCGTGCTCGACCGGTGAGACGGTGCGATACGCCAACCTCGACTACGCGGCCAGCGCGCCGGCACTGGCCGCGGTGGCGCAGACCGTCACCAGCTCGTTGTCGCAGTACGCCAGCGTCCACCGAGGTGCCGGCCACCTGTCCCAGGTCACCACGGCCCGCTACGAGCAGGCCCGCGAGGTGATCCGGGGATTCGTCCGGGCACGCGCCGACGACGCCGTGGTCTTCACCCGCGGCACCACCGACGCCATCAACCTCGCAGCCCATGCGACCCGCGGTGACGTGGTGGTGCTCGACATCGAACATCACGCCAACCTGCTGCCGTGGTGCGCGCCCGATCGCGACGGGTCGTCGCGGGTGCGGGTGGTCGGTGCGTGCGCGACCATCGACGACACCCTCGCGGCGCTGGAGGCCGAACTCGCCGCGGCGCCGGCCGCGTTGCTCGCCGTCACCGCGGCGTCGAATGTCACCGGTGAGGTGCTGCCGATCGGTCGACTGGCATCGATCGCCCACCGCAACGGCGCGCGCATCCTGATCGACGCGGCCCAGCTCGTCGCCCATCGTCGGGTGT
Organism: Gordonia sp. DT101; assembly: GCF_049844895.1. Classification (NCBI taxonomy): domain Bacteria; kingdom Bacillati; phylum Actinomycetota; class Actinomycetes; order Mycobacteriales; family Gordoniaceae; genus Gordonia; species Gordonia sp. DT101. The sequence goes on from NZ_JBNCLX010000002.1 coordinate 416,707, forward strand.
CGATGGTCGGTCACGGCATCGACTACCTGGTCTTCTCCGGGCACAAGCTCTATGCACCGTTCGGGGCGGGCGTGCTGATCGGACGCCCGGACTGGCTCGACGCCGCCGAGCCCTACCTGGCCGGCGGCGGCGCATCGGCGAGCGTCTCGGTCGGCGCCACCGGCGGTGACACCGCGATCGAGTGGCATGCCGGCCCGGCCCGTCACGAGGCGGGTTCGCCCAATGTGCTCGGCGCCGTGTCCATCGCGGCCGCATGCGACGCGCTCGACGCCATCGGATTCGAGCACATCGGGTTGCACGAAGAACTACTGCGCGCACGCCTCGACGACGGGCTGGCGACGATCGACGGTGTCACAGAGCTGCGGATCTTCGAGGACTCGACCGACCGGGTCGGTATCGCGGGCTTCGACGTCGACGGCTGCACGCCGCGGGCGGCGGCCGTCTTCCTCAGCGAGAGTGCGGGAATCGGCGTCCGCGACGGGAAGTTCTGCGCGCACCCGCTGTTGAACCGTCTGGGGTATCCGGACGGCGCGGTGCGGGCGAGCTTCGGACTCGGGACCGGCTCCGGCGACATCGACCGCCTCGTCGGCGCGCTGGCGAGACTGACCACGAGAGCGAGGACATGATGAGCATCGAATACGCACGCCCGTCGTCGACGATCAGCATCGGCCGCCCTCGATTACAGGTCGCCCTGGCAGGGGACACCTCGGCGTCGGCGTTCCCGATCGTCGTGCGGCGGCCGACCCTGCGCGATGCGCAGCGGGCGCGATCGCTGCTACTGGCCGGCGTCAATGATCAGGCGAACTTTGTCGTCGCGCTCGAAGTGGAGGCCGCCATCGCCCCGCATCCGGCATCGGCGCGCGCATCCGCCGATCTCGACGACCGTCCGGCGGTTGCGAACGAACCCGAGACGATCCGGTACGTCGGGACGCCACACGGGCTGGTCTCGCTGATCCGCGACATCTATGTGGCCGAGATCGCCGACGCGGTCATCATCGTGCCGCTCGACGGTTCGGCCACCACGGCCCGGGTCCGTGAACAGGTGCTTCCCCTCCTGGACCCCGGACGGGGACGCGTCGCCTGACGCGTCGACATCGATGGCCCGGGGTGAGACCGGTGGTGTGTTTCGTCTCACCCCGGGCTGTGTTGACACTGCTTCTCACTGGTCAGTACGGTTCTGCCGTCTCGGTCACCGGGATGACCGGCGAGGGGGGAACGCATGTATCGGGGAAGTGTTGTGTCGCGGTTCGGCCGCCTGGCGGTGGCCGTTGTTGCGGTGATGGGTGCGCTGATCGGCGGTGTCTCGCTGGCGGCGCCGGCGCAGGCCAGTACCGTCACGCGCTACCTCGACCTGCCGCTGACGAATCGGTTCGCCGACCAGCACGGCGGCGGGGTGAATCGCGCGCTTCCCACCGATCTCCACCAGCTCGCCCGGCTGGTGCGCGAGGCCCGCGCGAGCGGTATCGCGCCGAAACGCTATGCGGCACTGCTGTTTCAATACCGTCTCGTGCAGGCGACCACCGACGCCGGAATCGACCTGGCCGGTTGGGATCCCGCCAAGGGATTCCACGCGACGCGGGCGACCATGATCAAGAGCTACCGCTACTACGAGAACTTCCAGATCGCTCACCGCAACCTGCAATGGGCGGGTATGGCCGGCATGGTCGGTGCCGACTTCGGCGGTGGCACTGCCGATGTGGTCCTCGCCGGCGACATCTACGGCATCCGTGGACTGCAGCCGCTGGCCGCCCAGATCATCGAGAAGGCCACCCAGGTCGTCGGCCCGGGCATCATCGGCCGGTTCCCGAAAGGGTTGCAGAACCTCGCGTATCACGCCGATGAGATCACCCCGGCCGATCTGGCCTGGTTCTCGAAGCAGATCCTGGTGATGCAGAAGGCGATCTTCTCCGACCTCATGCCGATGCACGTCGCCTTTGTCAAGGACGGTCTCGGCGGGATCGACGAGTTCCGTCGCGCGGGCATCATCGATGACGGCGTCGCCGCGGCCTGGCACGACATCGCGTCGAACGATCCGGCCCGGGTCTCCGAGGGCAACGGGACGTTGCTGCGCCGCGAGCAGTACGACGTGGTCGGCCGGCAGTTCGACAATGTGCGTAATTACCGCAAGTCGGCCGGTGTCGGCTCGGCGCTGACCTATGCCATGACGCTCGCCGGCTCACCGTCGGTGGCGGGAGTTCCGGCGTTGCGCGACTTCATCTCCTACACCTACGCGGGCCGGATGGCCGACGGGCGGACCGTGAAGATCGCCACCCCGATCCCGGATTGGGACTGGTCGGTATTCGACCTGCGCTGGAGGTATGTGACCACCGAACTCCTCCCGCGCTATCAGGACATGGTCAACGACCACTACGGCCGACTCGTGGCACAGATGAAGGTCCCGTACGAGACCCAGTTCGAATCACATCGTCCGATCTTCAACCTGCACAAGATCCTCGGTGACGCCGTCGAGCACACCAAGGTCACGGTTTCCTGACCCGTTCCCCGCCGACGGCAACCGAAATCCCGCCGACGGCAACCGGAATCCCGCCCTCAGGCCTCGCCGCGCTCCCACTGTTCGACGAGATCGGCCTCGGCATCGGGGGTCAGCGTCCCGTAGAGCTTGAAGCGGGCCATCCCGCCGTCGGGGTAGATGTCCATCCGGGCCTCGGTCATCGGGCGATCGAGGTCGACGACGAACCGGTGCCGGGTGTCGGGCTGTAAGTCGGTGTGCGGCAACATCTCGAACCATTCGCCGTCGTCGCCGTCGCGGCCCCGGATCATCGCCGCGCCCGGCGCGTTGCCCAGGAAATAGCTGGTGTCGAGTTCGATGAGACTGATCTGCCCGCGCCCGGCGAGGCGGACCTGCACCCAGTCGTTGCCCTCGTCGCGACGGCGTGAGGTCTCCCAGCCCTCGCCCATGTTGCGTGCCCGCCCGGGCATCAGCAGGTTGTTGGGGGAGCTGTAGAACATGTTGGAACACGCGGTGATCAGCCCGCCGTTCTCCAGTGCCGCGAGGTCGAAGTGGCCGTACCGGAAGAAGTGTGGATTGGGCACGCCGCGTCCGTGGACGCGGAAGCGCGCCACGCCGCCGTCGGGGTGCATGGTCAGCCGGACATGGGTGAAGCGATCCTTGGCGTCGACCGTGAACGGATTGCGGGTATCGCCGTCGGCGGCCGTCTTCTCGACGATCGTCACCCACTCGACGTCGTCGAGGAGTTGATCCACGGAGACGACGCCCTCGACGGCGGCGGCCTCCACGGAGATGAACGGCGGATAGTTGCCCTTGAACCACGACGTGTCGACCACGACGCCGTAGATCACGCCGGGCGCACCGAGTCGCACGATGGCCTGGTCGACGCCACCCACGCGCCGACGGCGGGTTTCCCACCCGTCGTACACCTGTCCCTTGTGACCGAAGGTCGCCGGCTGATACTGGGCAGCCGCCGTCTTGATCAGGTTCTGCGCCTCCGCGAACAGATCGTCGTTGGTCCACACGACCGCGCCTCCGAGGTCGCGAAGTGCCAGGTCAGGCATGGAAGTGAAATGTGGGCGGTTGCCCGCGGCGACCGGCGGCTGGGGAGTCACGGGTCCTCATCGTAGGCGAGTTTGCATTCGCCCGAAGACCGAGCGCATACTTGCGGCCAGCAACTAATTGCAATCAGCAACTAATTGCAAAGAGAACGTAAAGTGGCTGATCTCAGGGAGGGTACGGGGCATGCTCGATCAAACCGCCGTCGACGATCTGTTCGATGCGCTCTCCCGGTACATGCGTCTCCGCGACCGTGCGGTCCACACGACGTTCAAGACGGCGGACGGGGAGTTCGAGACGGCCGCGTTCAAAGGCCTCTTTCATCTCGCCCGCGAGTCCATGCGGTCACGTGAGCTGGCGGAAGGTCTCAATGCCGACCCCTCGACGGTGAGCCGCCACGTCGCGCAGCTCGTCGAACTGGGGCTGGTGCGGCGTGAGGCGGATCCCGCGGACGGTCGCGCGACCCTGCTCGTGATCACCGACGCCGGACGCGAACGGGTCGAGGCCATGCGGATGGTGCGCCGGACCGCGATGGACGACGCGATGTCGGACTGGACCGACGACGAGCTCGCGACGTTGGTACGGCTGCTCAGCCGCTTCGTCGATGCCGCCGAATCCGTGATCGCGCCGCCGTGCGCCAAGACCGGTGAGGCGTCGCGCTCGATAGCAGACTTGTTGAAAGGAAAGGCATGACAGAATCAACGGCCGCTGTGGACACGGCGGCTCCCGACGAGTCCGCGGGGGCGGGCCTGACGCATCGTCAGATCCTGACGGTGCTCGCCGGCCTGATGAGCGCGATGTTCTTGGCGGCATTGGATCAGACCATCGTGTCCACATCGATCCGGACCATCGCCGACGACCTCAACGGCTACGACATGCAGGCGTGGGCCACCACCGCCTACCTGGTCACCGCGACCATCGTCACGCCGCTCTACGGCAAGCTCTCCGACCTGTACGGCCGCAAACCGTTCTTCATGGTCGCGATCACGATCTTCGTGGTCGGGTCGCTGCTCTGCAGTATCGCCACGTCGATGTACGAGCTGGCCGCTTTCCGTGCGTTCCAGGGACTCGGCGCCGGTGGTCTGATGACGTTGGCACTGACCACCATCGGCGACATCGTGCCGCCGCGTGAACGCGCCAAGTACCAGGGCTACTTCCTGGCGGTCTTCGGCACCTCGAGCGTTCTCGGACCGGTGCTCGGCGGGCTGTTGGCCGGGCAGAGCTCGATCCTGTGGGTCAGCGGCTGGCGCTGGGTGTTCCTCGTCAACGTGCCCATCGGCCTGCTCTCGCTCTTCCTGATCTACAAGGTCCTCAATTACGACCAGCAGAAGGGTGCGGGCGGCCGCACCGACTACTGGGGCGCGACGGCACTGGCCGTGGCGGTGGCCCCGCTGCTCATCGTGGCCGAACAGGGCCGCGAGTGGGGATGGACCTCGGGCCTGTCGCTGCTCTGCTATGCGATCGGAGTCGTGGGCATCGCCGGGTTCATCTGGATCGAACACAAGATGGGCGACGAGGCTCTGATCCCGCTGCGGGTGTTCCGTAACCCGATCTTCTCCCAGGGCATCGTGATCTCCGTCATCGTCGGTGCGGCCATGTTCGGCGGCATCTCGATGCTGCCGCAGTACTACCAGGTGCTGCGCGGATCGAGCCCGATGATCGCCGGACTGCAGATGCTGCCGATGGTGTTGGGATTGATGACCGGATCGATCGTGTCCGGGCAGCTGATCTCCAGGACCGGCCGCTACAAGATCTTCCCGATCATCGGCTCCGTGCTGGTCACGGTGGCCGCGTTCCTCATGCATCTCGTCGGCGTGGACACACCGGTGTATCTGGTGATGCTGATCGCCGCCCTGCTCGGATTCGGCCTCGGCAACCTCATGCAGCCGATCATGCTGGCGATGCAGAACATCCTGCCGGCCAAGGACATGGGGCTGTCGACCGGCACGTCGACCTTCTTCCGTCAGATCGGCGGCACGATGGGTGTGGCCGTCTTCTTCTCGCTGCTGTTCTCCCTGATGGGTCCGAACATCTCCGACGAGATGACCACCGCGGCCACCCAGCCCGAGTATCGGACGGCGGTGGCGGAAGCCGCACAGAGCGACAACCCGAAGGTCTCGCAATTCGCCCAAGGCCTGATGGCTGCGGCGCAGAACCCCGATCAGGCCACCGGGTCGTCGGACAGTGTCATGTCGGACACCTCGGTGATCGGCGAGCTCCCAACGGAACTCGCCCGCCCCCTCAAGGAGGGCTTCGCCAACTCGATGGACACCGTGTTCCTGGCCGTCTCCATCATGTCGCTGCTCGCGATCGTCGGTACTGTGACCTGGAAGGAACTGCCGCTGCGCACGGGTAAGCCGATCGGGGCCTCGGAGTCCGTCGAGGCAGCCTGACCCCCCGCCGACAGCAACACGAAAAGCGCCGACAGCAACCAGTGGAGGTTGCTGTCGGCGCTTTTTGTGTTGCTGTCGGCGCGAAAAGAAGTCAGCCGCGCGACGGCTCGTTGGCCTCGTGCGGATGTGCCTTCAGACGATCGATGGCTTCCTGGGCGACCTTCTCGGCCTGGTCCTTGCCGACCCAGCCGCCGGGCTGGACCTCTTTGCCCGGCTCGAGATCCTTGTAGTGCTCGAAGAAGTGGGAGATCGGCCCCAGCTCGAACTCGCTGACGTCGCCGATGTCCTGGATGTGATCCCAGCGGACGTCGCCGGCCGGGACGCACAGCAGCTTGTCGTCGCCGCCGGCCTCGTCGGTCATCGTGTACATGCCGACGATGCGCGCCTTCACGATGATGCCGGGAAACACCGACTCGGGGAGCAGCACCATCGCGTCCAGCGGATCGCCGTCCTCGCCCAATGTGTTGTCGATGTACCCGTAGTCGGCCGGGTAGCCCATCGAGGTGTACAGGTAACGGTCGAGAAAGACCTTTCCGGTCTCGTGATCGACCTCGTACTTGTTACGTCCGCCCTTGGGGATCTCGATGGTCACATCGAATTCCACGGTTCCTCCTGGCAAGTGTTCGCTGGTGGTGATCGCACGCGGCCCGACGTCACCGCTGGGTCGCCTGCGCAGATCGCCTCAACGATACTGTGAGAAGTCGAGAGGGGTCCGGGCCGGGCCGGACCCCGAGGCACCGATCCGGAGGTTCTGTGGGCGCACGGCGCAGGTCGACCAGACGCACGATGCTGTGGACGGTCATCTCGGTGGTGGTGCTGGCGCTGATCGCCGTCGGCTCGGTCGCAGTGGCGCTGCGGCTCGACGACTCCGACGAACTCCCACCCGGGATTCCGCCGCAACCGGCTGCGATCGCGGTGAACCCGCAGATCAAGACGGTGTCGGCGAATGCCCCCGAGCCGACTCCGGTCGGGGTGCGCAGCGAGATCGCCCAGGCGGTCCGCGACCCCGCGCTCGGTCAGTTCACCGGACAGATCAGTGATGCCCTCACCGGCGCGACGTTGTGGTCGGACGGGCCGACCCAGCCGCGGGTCCCGGCGTCGAACGCCAAGATCCTGACGGCGAGCGCGGCGTTGCTCGCGTTGCCGCACGAGAAGCGGCTGACCACGACGGTCGTCGTCGGCGCAGACGGCCAGGTGATCCTCAAGGGCGCGGGCGACCCGACGCTCTCGGCCCAGCCGCGCGGGGCCGACACCTTCTATACCAACGCGCCGCGCATCGCCGACCTCGCCGCCCAGATCCGCAAGGCCGGTGTCCCCGTGACGTCGGTGGCCGTGGACACGAGTGCGTTCAGCGGCCCGACGATGGACAGCACCTGGGACAAGCGCGACATCGCCGGCGGCGACATCACGCCGATCGAATCCCTGATCGCCGACGGCGGCCGGATCGAGCCGCTCGACGAGTACTCGCCGCGGGTGCCGAACCCGGCCGTCACGTCCGGTGAGGCCCTCGCCAAGGCACTCGGTGTGAACGCTCCGGTCACCGAGCGGACCGCACCGGCCGGCGCGCAAGCCGTCGCCTCGGTGACGTCGGCGCCGCTGGTGACCCGGGTCAACGACATGCTGCGCTACAGCGACAACGTGCTGGCCGAGTCGCTGTCGGTGGAGCTCTCGGCGGCCAAGGGCGGTCCGGCGTCACTCGCCGGAGGTGTGGCCGCCGTCGAGAACACGCTGACAGAGCGCGGTTTCGACATGTCGATGGTCACCCTGCATGACGCCTCGGGCCTCTCCTATGCCAACAAGGTGCCGGCAACACTGCTGGACAAGTTGATGGCCGGGGCCAGCGGGCCGTCGCAGCCGCTGATGCGGCCCATGCTCGACGGATTGCCCGTTGCTGCCGGCACCGGCACCCTGGCGGACCGCTTCGATCCGACGTCGAACCCGGGTGCCGGGTGGGTGCGAGCCAAGACGGGAACCCTCACCGGGGTGAGTTCGTTGACGGGGATAGTCCAGACCATCGACGGCCGGGTGCTCTCGTTCGCGCTGATGTCGGGCGGAACATCTCCGGCCGACGCTCGGCCCGCGCTCGACAACGTGGCCGGCGAGCTGAGGGAATGTGGGTGCCGATGACCAGCAGCGAGCTGAGCAGTAGCGATCTGACCAGCAGTGATGTGACCAGCAGTGATGTGACCAGGGTGGATCACGAGCATGACGACGCCGAGTCGATCGGCGCACGGATCGACTGGGGGCTGGCGGCCGCGACCGGAAAGCGCCTGGCGCGCCCGGGGCCGAAGACCACCGCGTACACCCTCGACGCCGCCTACGCGGAACTGGCCGACGCGGCCACCCGGGCCGAGGCGCCGGTCCGTGAGGTGACCGGTCTCGCCGACGGCCTGCGGGTGCCGACCACCCGCATCCTCGATCGCAGGGAATGGGTGGATGCGGCCGCGCAGTCGATGCAGTCGATGCTCGGCGCCGGGAGCGGAGCGAGCGGGCCGGATGGGCTCGGCGCCGGGAGCGGAGCGAGCGGGCCGGATGGGCTCGGCGCCGGGAGCGGAGCGAGCGACTCCGATGACGCCGGATCGCCCAACGCGATCGAGGCCGCTCTCGCCGGGTTCTCCGCGAAGGCCGGCGGGTTGCAGGCGGGCGGACTGCTCGCCTTCCTGTCCGGCGCGATCCTCGGCCAATACGACCCGTTCACCCCCGATCCCGACACCGGCGATCCCGGGGTGCTGATGGTCGTCGCGCCCAACATCATCTCTGTCGAGCGTTCACTTCGTGTGGTGCCCAGTGATTTTCGGCTCTGGGTGTGCCTGCACGAGGTCACCCATCGCGTGCAGTTCTCGGCGAATCCGTGGTTGCGCCAGTACATGGTCGACAATCTGGAGATCCTGACGTCGGAATCCGGCGAATCGACGAGCGAGATCGTCGCGCGGATCACCTCGACGCTGCGCGGCTCCGACGAACAGCCCCGGGAGAAGGGCGTGCTCGGGGCCATGCAGTTGCTACAGACCCCCGAGCAATACGAGGCGTTCACCCGGATGATGATGCTGGGCACCCTGCTCGAGGGCCACGCCGACCACGTCATGGACGCGGTCGGACCCGTACACGTGCCGACGGTGACGAGCATCCGGGCGGCCTTCGACCAACGCCGCGGCACCCCGCGTAATCCGGTGCAGCGCATCATTCGTGCCCTGATCGGTATGGACGCCAAGATCGCGCAGTATGTGCGCGGCAAGGCCTTCGTCGACGAGGTGGTCGGCGCGGTCGGGATGGAGACGTTCAACACCATCTGGACGTCGCCGGAGACCATGCCGCGCCCGAACGAGATCGACGAGCCGCGGGTATGGATGCAACGGGTGCTGTGACCCGCGCGGTCGCCCAGTTCGCGGCGACCCACCTCGAACCCGGCGCGGATGTGTGTGTCGGACTGTCCGGAGGCCCGGACTCGTTGGCGCTCACCGCATGTGCGATCCGGGCCGGGTTGTCGGTGCGGGCGCTGGTGATCGACCACGCATTGCAGGACGGCTCCGACGCCGTCGCCGCGGACGCTGCGGCGGCAGCCCGACGGCTCGGGGCCCGGCCTCAGGTGCTCGCTGTGGAGGTCGGCCGGAGCGGGGGGCCGGAAGCCGCAGCACGTGAGGCGCGGTACGGCGCACTCGACGACGCTCGCGACGGCGCTCCGGTGCTGCTCGCCCACACCGCCGACGATCAGGCCGAGACCGTGTTGCTCGGTCTGGCCCGTGGTTCGGGGGCGCGTTCCATCGCCGGTATGCGTCCGTGGAATCCGCCATGGGGACGGCCGCTGCTGGGAATCCGTCGCGCTCAGACGCTCGCCGCCTGCACCGAACTCGGCCTTCATCCACACCACGACCCGCACAATCGTGATCCGCGGTTCACCCGGGTTCGCCTGCGGGCCGAGGTGCTGCCCCTGCTCGACGACGTGCTACACGGCGGCGTGGTGGAAGCGTTGGGCCGGACCGCGTCGTCGGTGCGCGCCGACAACGAGGCTCTCGACCACTACGCCGATGACCTCTACCGACGCGCGACCGTCGACGACCAGATGCATGCAGGCGAACTCGATGTCGACGGCCTACACGGTGTGCCGGCGGCGGTACGCACCCGCGTCCTCCGACGATGGCTGCTCGACATCGGCGCGACCGAACCGACCCATCGGTTGATCTCAGCCGTCGACGATCTCGTCATCGACGGGCGGTCCCGCGCTCAGGTCGCGATCGGTGGCGACCCGACGGCACGGCACGTGGTGGAGAGGTCCGGGCCGCGGTTGACGGTCCGCCGGGCGCCCCGGTGATCCGGATTTGTAGCAGCAATCCGCGCCAGGCGCGGATTGCTGCTACAAAATCGGTTCTGGAGCAACGGCTACCCGATGCCGTGCATCGTGATTTTGATCTGTACGGACCGCATCGCCTCGAACGTCTCCTCATCTGAGGTGACGCCGACGTCCTCCCACTCCAAGCCCACCCCCAGGGTGTCACTCGCGAAGCAGATTTCTGCGGCGGCAAGTGCACGCCGCCAATTATGTGGGCTGAGTCCCCGACCTTCCACAATCGCATCTGCCAGAGTGCCCTTGGATGAGCGGAAGTCCTCGGCGTCATCGAAGCCGATGACTATTGCCAATGCGTCCGTCATCCTTCCCGGACCGCCCCACTCGATCAGGCCATGGAAGAGGAAGTCTCGCTCCGCACTCGTGAGGTCGAGAACCATCAACTCGTCGTCGTTCACAACACCCATCTTCTTGGTCATCCGAGTACATCCGCGATATTGCCGCTGATGATACCGGGTAAGGCTCCCGGGGATCCTTTTAGTTGCTTCAGCCAGTAGTCGAGATGATCGTTTGGCTTGAACATTGTCTTGATCTGACCTGAACCCATTGCCGACAGGAATGTGTTGGTACCAGAGTTGTACAGCAATACATCGCCATTCGATCGGAAGAACCGGAATGTACCTGGAGGAGGATTCTTCAAGAAACTGTTCGCTGCGGCAGCGTACTGCTCCGGCGAGGTGATGCCGCGGAATTCATGACCATGGTTCTCATAGTGCGTGAGTGCGTTTGCCCGGGTATTGCCGAGTTTCCCCTTCGACCAGTTCGACTGCCAGTTCGCCGGAGGTTCGGGATAGTTCCGCTGGCTCGGCGGGCTCGGCGCCTTCCTGCGTGGCGGTGCCGGTTGCTGTGGCTCCCGCGACGGGTCCGGGGCGGGAGCCAGACCGGACGGCGGCGTGAACGTCGGCGGCTTCGTCGAACCCTCCGTGCCGCATTGGCGAGCTTCTTCTTTCAGGGCATAGGCTGCTCGTTGGCCCTGTGCTCCTTGGGTTTGGAGCGCGTACTCCTCGTTGAGCAGTTGTTGCCGTGAGGCGTTCCACGCAGCCACAGCCGCCGAATTTCGTCGATCAACTGAAGATCGTTGTGCATTCAGCTGAGCAACCTTGGCGTTGTGTGCATCAACACGTTGTTGATAACCCTGAGCCTCGGTGTTCAGCGATTGAATCCGGCTGTTCAGTGTGGCGCAATTCGGCGCGGCAGCGGCGATTGAACTGACGAATCCACTCGGGATTGCCAGACCACAAGCCAATATGAGTGACACAAGTATGGCGCGGAAAAGTCTCACCAAGTCTCCCGATAGTTGGGTGGGTGCCATGCGGGTGGCGACCCGAGAATCCAGAACATTGCAGAAGGAATCTAACGGCTTTACTGGCATGAATGACAGACTTGTCGATCGAGGAAATGACTGCTCACCGCGGGCGCCGGCGTTCTGGAGACCATCAGCGGACCGACGACTCCGAACGCGCTCCCTCGATGGTCTGTCCTGTTCGGCTGCGGTGCAACGGTTCGGGACTGGAGTGGGCAGGCGCCGCTGCCGAGCGCCAGGCCGATGAGGGTGAAGGCGGACAGATCCTCCCCGAGCCCGATCCACGCCATGACCGGGTGCCGCGGTGAACCGGATTTGTAGCAGCAATCCGCGCCAGGTGCGGATTGCTGCTACCGAATCGGAGACAGAGTGACGGCCCGCCTCGTCGAACACTGAGGCGGACCGTCGGGGTGGGTGGTTCTCTAACGCCGCGGTGGGACGAACGGCGAGTTGATGGTGTTGAAGTACTGGATGCCTGCGCCGATGACGGAGCCTCCGCCTCCGAGGATCAGGCCGGCGACAGAACCGATCGATGCGCCCGTCAGGAAGCCTGGAATGCATCCGACGCCGGCCAAAGCCAGCCCCGGGATGCAGCCAAGGATTCCGCCAACAACTGCACCGAGCACGATCCCGACCAGGGAGGAAATGGTCAGCCCGGCGGAAGCCATCTGGTTGAACCGCGCGAGCGCCTGATCATCTCGTTCCTGTTTCGTTCGGGGTGCGTCAACCTGGTTGGCCGCGGCGACCCGCAGAGCCTCCACCTCCACCGGATTCACCGGCGTCGACCGCGCAACATTTCGAGACGGTATCAGCGTCGCGGTATTTCCAACGGTCCTCGCGTCGATGGGGAATTGCTGATATTCCTTGCGATATGCCAGCGGCATCCGGAACTTTTCGGCGCCGGCGGAATTGCGAATGACGAGCGCGCCGGAATTGGTGCTGATAGATCCGTTGTGCACGGTGAGGCTGAATGAGCCCGCTCCGACCGCGACGTCGTACGTGGTGGGCGCAGCGTGCGCCGGTGCCGCCTGTACCGATCCGGCGAAGGCCGTAATCAATGCGGTTGCAAGGGAAATCGTTGCCAGAACGGTGAGATGGAGGCGTGTGTGTCGCCGGGTAGCGCCGGTGCGCCGGGCTGTGAACATAGGGGATGTCTTTCGCGTGATCGGCTCCGTCGACACGAGCCTGGGGAAATGGTCAGCACTGGTGAATTTCGTTCGCAGAACAAAGGACTAGGCCCCCTTTAATCGCTTTTCTCTGCGGACAGTTCACCTTCACAAATTCGCGGTCATTTCAGGAGAAAAATGTGTCGCGTGTGAAGAAATGTTGCCATTCGTGATCTGAGTGTGATCGGCGACACACCGTCCTCTCGCGGGATGTCGTACGAACGCCCTACACCGTTACGACGCGATCGCCGACGTTCCGACGGGCGCCGGGCCACGTGGTCGCTGACGCAGCTCACGCCTGGCATGACAAGCTAGAGGCGTGCAGTCCCCAAGTCTCAGCGGCACAGACCCGTACGGCGACGACATCGAAGCGGTCCTCATCACCGAGGAACAGATCAAGCAACGCACCACGGAACTCGCCGAATCGGTGGCCTCGCGATACGCCGACATCGACGAGGACCTGGTCCTGATCGGCGTGCTCAAGGGCGCGATCATGTTCATGACCGACTTCGCGCGGGCGCTACCCATCCCGTCGCAGTTGGAGTTCATGGCGGTGTCGAGTTACGGCTCGGCCACCTCGTCGTCCGGTGTGGTGCGGATTCTCAAAGACCTCGACCGCGACATCGCCGGCCGCGACGTCCTGATCGTCGAGGACATCATCGACTCCGGGCTCACGCTCTCGTGGCTGATGAAGAACCTGGCCACCCGGAACCCGAAGTCGCTCGAGGTCTGCACCCTGCTGCGCAAGCCGGAAGCGGTGCGCTCGCCGGTGAACGTCGCCGACGTCGGGTTCGACATCGCCAACGAATTCGTCGTCGGATACGGGCTGGATTACGCCGAGCGCTACCGCGATCTCTCCTACATCGGCCGGCTCCGGCCGTCGGTGTACCAGAACTGACGTCCTACCAGGGACGAGATGCCACCGGCGTGGCACGGAACGGTTTTCCCTGGCTGTTCGTTGACCGGTAGCCTCTAATACGGACAGTCAGACAGAAGACACCTGAGGCTGTCCACGACGTCGACCGGGAAGGACAGTGGGAAGGCGCGGGCTGGACACAAGCCGAGCCCCACCACCACCAACAGGCATGAACCGAAAGTCAGTCTTCCGCAACCTCGCCATCGTGGCGCTCATCGTGCTCGCCCTGTGGGGCTGGAGCGTGATGCGTGACTCGGGTCGTGAGTACAAGTCTGTGGACACCTCGGTCGCGTTGACCCAGCTCAACGTCAAGAACACCGACCGGATCGACATCGACGACCGCGAACAGACCCTGCGGATCGAACTGAAGAATCCCATCAAGGTCGACGGCGACGACGTCACCAAGATCAGCGCCAAGTACCCCGCGTCGGCCGGTGAGCAGGTTTTCGACTCGGTCACCACCACGGGTGCGCCCTATCAGACCAACGTCAGTCAGCAGTCGGCGCTGTGGCAGATCCTCATCTTCATCCTTCCGATGATCCTGCTGTTCGGCCTGTTCTTCTTCGTGATGAACCGCATGCAGGGTGGCGGCAAGGGCGGGGTGATGGGCTTCGGCAAGTCCAAGGCCAAGCAGCTCACCAAGGACATGCCGAAGACCACCTTCTCCGACGTCGCCGGTGCCGACGAGGCCGTCGAAGAGCTCTACGAGATCAAGGACTTCCTACAGAACCCGGCGCGCTACCAGGCGCTGGGAGCCAAGATCCCCAAGGGCGTGCTGCTCTACGGTCCGCCCGGTACCGGTAAGACCCTGCTCGCGCGCGCCGTCGCCGGTGAGGCAGGCGTGCCGTTCTTCACCATCTCCGGGTCCGACTTCGTCGAGATGTTCGTCGGTGTCGGTGCATCCCGCGTGCGTGACCTCTTCGAGCAGGCCAAGAACAACAGCCCCTGCATCATCTTCGTCGACGAGATCGACGCGGTCGGCCGCCAGCGCGGTGCCGGCCTCGGCGGCGGGCACGACGAGCGCGAGCAGACCCTGAACCAGTTGCTGGTGGAGATGGATGGCTTCGGTGACCGCTCCGGCGTGATCCTGATCGCGGCGACCAACCGCCCCGACATCCTCGATCCCGCGCTGCTGCGTCCCGGTCGTTTCGATCGCCAGATCCCGATCGGCAACCCCGACATCGCGGGTCGTCGCGCCATCCTCAAGGTGCATGCTCAGGGCAAGCCGATCGATTCCGACGCCGACCTCAACGGTCTGGCCAAGCGCACGCCGGGCATGTCCGGTGCCGATCTGGCCAACGTGGTCAACGAGGCGGCCCTGCTCGCGGCCCGCGAGAACAAGAACACCATCACCGCCGAGATGCTCGAAGAGGCAGTGGACCGGGTGATCGGCGGACCACGCCGCAAGAGCCGGATCATCAGCGAACACGAGAAGAAGACCGTCGCCTACCACGAGGGTGGCCACACCCTCGCCGCGTGGGCGATGCCCGACCTCGACCCGATCTACAAGGTCACCATCCTCGCCCGCGGGCGGACCGGCGGTCACGCACTCGCGGTGCCGGAACAGGACAAGGACCTGATGACGCGGTCGGAGATGATCGCGCGCCTGGTGATGGCGATGGGCGGCCGGGCGGCCGAGGAACTGGTGTTCCACGAGCCGACCACGGGCGCGTCGTCGGACATCGACCAGGCCACCAAGATCGCGCGGGCCATGGTCACCGAGTACGGCATGAGCGCCAAGCTGGGCGCGGTCCACTACGGACAGGAACAAGGTGACCCCTTCCTGGGGCGTTCGATGGGCAACCAGGCCTCGTATTCGGCCGAGATCGCCAGCGAGATCGACGACGAGGTGCGCCGGCTGATCGAGGCCGCGCACACCGAGGCGTGGGCGATCCTCGCGGAGTACCGCGACACCCTCGACGTGCTGGCGACCGAACTCCTCGAGCGGGAGACGTTGACCCGTAAGGATCTGGAGAAGATCTTCTCCGGCGTCGAGAAGCGTCCGCGGATCACCACGTTCAACGAGTTCGGTGACCGTACGCCGAGTGACAAGCCGCCGGTCAAGACACCGGGCGAGCTCGCGATCGAGCGGGGCGAGCCATGGCCGCCCGAGCCGGTCACCCCGGAGCCCGTCCCCGAGCCCGTCGGCGCCGGCACCGGTGCGGGACAGCCGGGTTCGGGTTATCCGAATCCGACTCCGGGACAGGCATATCCGCCCGCCTACCCGCCGCAGTCGGCGCCCGGTCCGCAGCAGTACGGCGGCGGAGGCTATCCGGGCCAGCAGAGTGGCCACCCGGGGCAGCAGGGCTATCCGGGGCAGCCGACCCACGGCACCCGACCCGACTACGGCGCTCCGCGCGACTGGTCGGCGCCGGGGTGGCCCCCGCAAGACTCCACACCGTCGCCGGGCGGGCCCAACGGGTCGGGCACCAACGGTGGCGGATCGAATGGCAATGGAACGAATGGCAATGGAACGAATGGTTCCGGTCGCCACGGACATCCCGAGAATCCCGGCAGTTGACCAGGGCGCCGGCCGAACCCGGTCGGCCGCCCCGTACACACGTTCGTAGAACGGATCAGATGAACGATGACGGTCAGTGAACATCAGGACGCCCGCGTGAACGATCGCGACGGAGTAGACGGTGCCGGCGCCGGGAGCGAAGTGAGCGGGCCGAATGTCAACGGCGCCGGGAGCGAAGCGAGCGGGCCGAATTCGAGCGGCGCCGGGAGCGAAGTGAGCGGGCCGAATCACGCCGGCGCCGGGGGCGAAGCGAGCGGGCCGTATTCGAGCGGCGCCGGGAGCGAACTCACGACGCCACAGGGCAGGCACTTCGACCAGGAGCGGGCCGAGGCCGCGATCCACGAGCTGTTGATCGCGGTCGGCGAGGACCCGAGCCGAGAAGGTCTGCAGCGCACGCCGAAGCGCGTCGCCAACGCGTATCGGGAGATGTTCGCCGGGCTCTACACCGATCCCAGCGAGGTGCTGGGCACCATGTTCGACGAGGACCACGACGAGCTCGTCCTGGTCAAGGACATCGCGCTGTACTCGACGTGCGAGCACCATCTGGTGTCGTTCCACGGTGTGGCACATGTCGGCTACATCCCGGGGGTGTCCGGCCAGGTCACCGGGCTGTCGAAACTCGCCCGACTGGTGGATCTGTACGCCAAGCGCCCGCAGGTGCAGGAACGGCTGACCAGTCAGATCGCCGACGCGATCGTGAAGCGTCTGGATCCGCGCGGGGTGATCGTCATCATCGAGGCCGAGCATCTGTGCATGGCCATGCGCGGCATCCGCAAGCCCGGCGCCACCACCACCACCTCCGCGGTGCGCGGCTTGTTCAAGACGAGTGCGGTCTCCCGCGGTGAGGCCCTCGACCTGATCTCGCGGACCTGAGCGCGGTTCGCCGACCGATGCCGTCAGAACAACGGGACTGCGTGCTCTCGCCGGCCGACCGCACCCTCGTCATGGGCGTCATCAATGTGACGGCCGATTCGTTTTCCGACGGTGGCCGTTACCTCGACCACGACGCGGCCATCGCGCACGGGCACGAACTGATCGCGCAGGGAGCCGACCTGATCGACATCGGCGGTGAATCGACGCGGCCGGGCGCCAGTCGGGTGGACCCCGACGACGAGGCCAAGCGGGTGGCGCCGGTGATCGCCGGGCTGGCCGGCGCGGGCGTGCCGATCTCGGTCGACACGATGCGGGCACCGGTCGCGGCGGCGGCCATCGAGTCCGGCGCTTCGGTGATCAACGATGTCTCCGGCGGACGCGCCGACGCCGACATGGCCCGGGTGGTCGCGGATGCGGGACTGCCCTGGATACTGATGCACTGGCGGCCCATCGACCGCGACAACCGCGACAGCGCGTTCACGCACGGTATCGGCGACGTCGGCGGATACCGTGACGTGGTGGCCGAGGTGTCCGGTGAACTGCTGGCGCAGGTCGACAGCGCGGTGGCTGCCGGGGTCGATCCCAACCGGATCGTCCTCGACCCCGGCCTCGGATTCGCCAAGACCGCCGAACACAACTGGGCGCTGCTGCACGCGTTGCCCACGTTTGTCGGTCTCGGATTCCCAGTTCTCGTCGGGGCCTCGCGTAAACGGTTTCTGGGTAGGCTGCTCGCCCACGACGGCGAGCTGCGTCCACCTGCGGGCCGGGAGATCGCGACCGCGTCGATCTCGGCGCTGGCCGCGATGGACGGTGCCTGGGCCGTGCGGGTGCACGACGTCGAGAAGAGTCGCGATGCGGTCGCCGTGGCGAGTGCGTGGCGCCGCGGAGGCAGCCGAGGGGCGGGCCCACAGCGCCGAACCGCACATGCCTCCGAGGCCGATGGTCAGGACATCGAAGTCCAGGGAGCTGACGACACGGGAGCGGTGAGCCACTGATGGCCGATCGGATCGAACTGCGGGGACTCGTCGTCCGCGGCAATCACGGCGTCTTCGAGCAGGAGCGTCGCGACGGTCAGGAATTCATCCTCGACATCACGCTCTGGCTCGACCTCGCCGTCGCCGCGACCACCGACGATCTCGACGACACCGTCGACTACGGTGCGCTCGCGCAGAAGGCCCACGACATCGTCGCAGGCGAACCGCGGAATCTCATCGAGGCGGTCGGCGGCGAGGTCGCCGAGTCGATCATGGATGACGAACGGATCGCGGCGTGCGAGGTGACCGTCCACAAGCCGTCCGCGCCGATCCCGCTGCAATTCGGCGACGTCGCGGTGGTGACGCGGCGCTCCCGGAAGGGCATGTCCCGATGACCGCGACGCGTGCCGTGCTGTCGGCCGGTTCCAACATCGGTGACCGGCTCGGCCACCTGAACTCGGTCGTCGAGCGGTTCGCCGACGACCTCGTCGCCGTGTCGCCGGTCTATTCGACGCCGCCGTGGGGTGGGGTCGAGCAGGAGGACTTCTACAACATCACGCTCATCGTCGAGGGGCCGCACGGTCCATACGAGTGGCTGACGATCGGCGCGGAACTCGAGGAGGCGGCCGACCGCACGCGTGAGGTCCGCTGGGGCCCGCGGACGCTCGACGTCGACGTGATCACCGTGAGCGAGGCCGGCGACGTGGTGCACAGCGACGATCCGCGGCTGCTGCTCCCACATCCCCGGGCAGCCGACCGGGCCTTCGTCCTGGTCCCATGGCTCGCGATCGAACCCGACGCCACCCTGTGGACTCCCGCGGGCGTGCAGCCCGTGGCGACCCTGATCGATCGGATCGACCCGGCCGAACGCGCCGGAGTGGTGCCGGTGGCGCAGCTGCCGGTCGCGAGGCCCCGATGACCGAGCCACGTCGGCCGCCGCGCCGAGATGAGGACGAGGAGCCGGGGCTCGGACCGACCCGGCTGCGCGATCTGACGGTGATCGCCGTCATCGTCGCGGTGACGGCCTTCGTCCTGGTCCGATACAACTACGGCAGCCTCCCGCCGATGCCACTACTCGCCGGGATCGTGCTCTACCTCCTGGCGGCCCTCGAGGTGCTGATCGCCTTCATCGTCCGGGCCCGGGTGGCGTCGCGTGACGTCGGGCGCGCGCGGGGACAGTTGCACCCGATCACCGCGGCCCGCGTTCTCGCCCTGGCCAAGGCGTCGGCCATCCTGGGTGCGATCGCGGTGGGCGTCTGGACGGGTCTGCTGGTCTTCCTGGCCACCCGACACGATCTGGCGGCCGCCGATCACGACCTGCCCGGCGCGATCGTCGGCGTCGTCGGCGGTGTGGTGCTGGTGGCTGCGGCGCTGTGGCTCGAGTACTGCTGCCGCGCACCAGATGATCCGACCGACGACCCGGTCGGGGGCCATCCGGGGCCCGCCTGACCGCCGCTCGCGACAGAGGGCGAATCGGTGACTCTCCGCCCTGGTTCGCCGACATCGATGCTGTCAGGCGGTATGTTCACGATCATGACGACCTCGAACGGCCGTTCCACCGAGTCACGACGATCCGGTAGATCGGTGGGACAGTGGCTGCTCGGTCTGCTCATCGTGCTCGCCGTGGTTGCCAGCATTCTGATGGTCTTCACCGATCAGCTGTCCGTGTCGGGTTCGCTCGCGGTGATCGCCGCGCTCTGGGCCGCGGTGATCGGTGCGATCCTGGTCACCAAGTTCCGGCGGCAGGCCGAGACCGCGGAGTCGAAGAGCCGGGATCTGCGGCTGGTCTACGAACTCCAGCTCGAGCGCGAGATCGCTGCGCGCCGTCAGTACGAACTCGACGTCGAGACCACCATCCGCAAAGAGGTCAGCGCGGAATCCAACGAGGAACTCGCCGAGCTCAAGCAGCAGGTGCTCGCGTTGCGGTCGAGCCTGGAGATGCTGCTCGGTGAATCGCTCCCCGAGCAACGGACCGCCCTGCCGAACGAGAAGTTGCGCGAGCTGGCATCCGGCATCGGCGGTGAGCGCCCGAGCACGAGTTCGACCTACAGCCAGAGCTTCGGCACCGACGACAGTGTGTTGGCGGCCCGCGACTTCGCTGCGACCGCGCCGGCGGCCGGCGCCGGCCGCCACGTGCCCGCCGACGTCGATCCCAACGAGATGACCGAGGTCATCCCGGTGATCACCGACGACGACCCGATGTCGGGCCGGATCGCGACGGAAGTGCCCGAAGACGCCGTCGATGAACAGGTCGAGGACGCGGTGTTGGCCGAGCCGGAGGACCTGCGGTCGCCGTCGACCGGGTCGTTCTTCACCACCTCCGCGCCGACGCCGTCCGCGCCGACCCCCTCCGCCGCGCCGGAACCGCCTGCTCAGGACCAGCCGACACCCACCGGGTACGTCGACGAGACGCCGACCGACGAGTGGAAGGTGGCGGCACGGTCGGGAACTCCGGTCGACCCCGACGATGTCGCGGTCGACGCGGAGGAGACCATCGTCGCCGAGGCGGCGCCCGCCGAAGCGCTGGTGACCGAGACACCTTCGCCCGAGACCACCGCGCCCGAGGCCGAGGCCGTCGAAGAGGAGACGACCGGCGAGGCAGCGTTCACCACGTCGGGCCGGCACGAGTCGTCGGGCGAGAGCAGCAGCCCGGTCTTGCAGCAGGGACGGCGTCGTCGGCGCGACGATGACGACGGCGACAGCGCCCATTCGGCCGGCCTACCCGTGTCCGAGCTGCTGAGTCAGCTGCGCCAGTCCGGCTCGCCGGGCGGTGGCCGTCGCCGCCGCGAGGACTGAACGCACCCCGTAACTCCACGCTCCGCCACTCCGCCGATCGGGCACTCCGCCGATCGGGCACTCCGCCGATCGGGCGCAGTTTCCCGTCGAGCGGGCGCAGGATCTCGTCGAGCGGGCGCAGCATCCAGCCACCCGCGCCCGTCGCCTGAGGGAATTGCGCCCCCACCGCGTCCGTGAGGCCTGTCACAGGCGTTGGCCCCTGACCACTCGCAGGGCCTAACCTTGCTGTGCAACGTCTGGTACCCGAGCCGATGCCGGGACTGGAACTTTCAATTCGGAGGACAGCGGTGACCTCACCGAGCGATGATCTCGGCCCCGGCATGGGTCGCGATGATGATTCGCGCTATCTGTCCGGTCTCTCCAATCTGCCCGCGCCTGCCCGGCTGACCGTCGGTGTCATCTCTGCCGGACGTGTGGGGACCGCGCTCGGGGCGGCTCTCGAGCAGGCCGGTCACGTGGTCGGCGCCGTGGTCGCGCGGTCCGAGGGATCTCGTCGTCGCGTCGCCGACCGGTTGCCCGAATCCGAGATCCTCGACCTTTCCGCTGTGGTCGCCCGCTCCGAACTCCTCGTCATCGCCGTCCCCGACGACACGCTCGCCGATGTGATCGACGACGTCGCCCGGGCAGACACGCTGCGACCGAACACGCTGGTGGCGCACACCGCCGGTGCCAAGGGCATCGGCATCTTGGCGCCGCTGGCCGAACTCGGTGCGCTGCCGTTGGCGATCCATCCCGCGATGACCTTCGTCGGGACCGGCGAGGACACCAGTCGTCTACGGCAGGCCACCTTCGCGGTCACCGCTGCCGACGAGGTCGGATACGCGATCGCGCAGGCCCTGGTGCTGGAGATGGGCGGCGAGCCGGTGCGCATCGCGGAGTCGGACCGCATCCTCTACCACGCCGCGCTGGCGCACGGCGCCAACCACCTGGTCACCCTCATCTCGGACGCCGTCAGCGCACTCAACAAGGCCATCGAGGGTCCCGACGGCCAGTCCGCGCGCGACGCCGCGACCGTCGACGGCAGCGGTATCCGCCTTGCGGAGCGCATCCTGGGCCCGTTGGTGAGTGCGGCGTTGGAGAACGTGCTCGAACTCGGACCGCGCGCGCTGACCGGCCCGGTCGCCCGCGGTGACGCCGCCGCCGTCGCCGATCACCTCGCCGCCCTGCGCGGCCTGCCGGCCGACCGGGCAGGCGACACCGACATAGCCGAGGCCTATCGCGTGTTGGCCCGCCGCACCGCCGGTTACACCGACGCCCCGGGCGATCTGCTCGATGTGCTGGAGACGAAATGACATCTGATCTGAGTGAAAAGGCTTACACCCCAGGCGAACTGACTGTGCATCGCGATCCAGCGACGCTGCAGCGGGTGAGCCGGGCGCTGCGTCAGGCGGGTAAACGGGTGGTGCTGGTGCCCACCATGGGTGCGCTGCACGCGGGGCATCTCGAACTCGTCCGAGCCGCCAAGTCACGTGGCAACACCGTCGTCATCGTCTCGATCTTCGTGAATCCCTTGCAGTTCGGTGAGAACGAGGACCTGGACGCGTACCCGCGCACCTTCGATGACGACTGCGCGCTGCTGCGTCCGCTGGGGGTGGAGCTGGTGTTCGCGCCGACTGCCGCAGGCATGTATCCGAACGGCCGCCGGACCATGGTGCAGCCCGGCCCAGCCGGTGCCGTCCTCGACGGGGTGGCGCGGCCGACCCACTTCGCCGGGATGCTCACCGTGGTTCTCAAGTTGCTCAACATCGCGGCACCGCATGCGGCGTTCTTCGGCGAGAAGGACTATCAGCAGCTGGTCCTGATCAAGCAGATGGTCGACGATCTCGATCTGGACATCGAGATCGTCGGCGTACCAACGGTTCGGGAGTCCGACGGCCTCGCGTTGTCGTCGCGCAACCGTTATCTGGATCCCGACCAACGAGAGCTCGCCACCACGTTGTCGGCGGCACTGCTCGCCGGCGCCCATGCCGCGGCCGGTGGTCGCGACGCGATACTCGCTGCGGCACGGTCGGTACTGGACTCCCACCCGGGTATCGAGGTGGACTATCTGGCGCTCACCGGCCGGCAGCTCGAGGAACCGCCGGAACGCGGCGACGGCCGCCTGCTGATCGCCGCGCGGATCGGCGCGGCGCGACTCATCGACAACGTCGGCGTTGCCATCGGCACCGGATTCGCCGGCCGCGACCCCGAACAGACCGTCAACTGACCACGAGATCGACCCAGGAAGGGAACCGACAGATGTTCCGCACCATGATGAAATCGAAGATCCACCGCGCCCGGGTCACTCAGGCCGACCTGCATTACGTCGGGTCGGTGACGATCGACCAGGATCTGCTCGATGCCGCGGACCTGCTCGAGGGTGAGCAGGTCACCATCGTCGACATCGACAACGGCGCCCGCCTCGAGACCTATGTGATCGCCGGTGAACGTGGTTCTGGCGTCATCGGGATCAATGGTGCGGCAGCTCATCTCGTTCATCCGGATGATCTGGTGATCATAATCGCTTACGGAATCCTCGACGAGGCCGAATTGCGCGAGTACTCTCCGTCGGTGGTCTTCGTGGACGACCGGAACCGGATTCTCGAATCCGGTTCCGATCCGGCGCGTGTGCCGGACGGCTCCGGACTGCGGGATCCGCGCGAACTCGTGCAGGCGCCCGCCTGACATGCTGCTGACCGTCGACGTCGGGAACACCAACATCCACCTCGGCGTGTTCGCCGGCAGTGGCGATCACGCGACCATGGTGCGCGACTGGCGAATCCACACGGAGCCGAATCTGACGTCGGATGAGCTCGCGCTGCTCTTCCGGGGCCTGCTCGGCTCCGACGTGGAGCAGGTGACCGGTGTCGCCGCGCTGTCCACCGTGCCGTCGTTGCTGCGCGAGCTGCGCGTGATGGTGCCGCGCTATTACGGCGACGGACACCACCACGTGCTTCTGGAACCGGGTGTGCGGACCGGGGTTCCGCTACTCGTCGACAACCCGAAGGAAGTCGGGACCGATCGCGTCGCAAATTGTGTTGCGGCGCACCATAATTATCCGGACGGCCCGGTCATCGTGGTCGCGTTCGGGACGGCAACGGTGGTGGATGCGATCTCGGCGAAGGGGGAGTTCCTCGGCGGGGCCATCGCGCCGGGTGTGAACCTCGCTGTCGAGGCGCTGTCCGATCACACCGTCACGGTGCGCAAGGTCGAATTGATGCCACCCCGCAGCGTGCTGGGCAAGAACACCGTGGAGGCGCTGCAATCGGGCATCCTCTACGGCTTCGCCGGGCAGGTGGACGGCCTCGTCGACCGGGTGCGCGATACCGTGGACGGCTTCGACTCCGACGACGTGACGGTGGTGGCCACCGGTTACCTCGCGCCGCTGATGTTCGAGGAGTGCGAGACGCTCACCGTCCACCATCCCTATCTCACGCTGGACGGGCTCCGGCTGGTCCACGAGCGGTCGAAGCAGCAGCGCGGCCGCGCTCGCTAGCCCCACCACCCGTCGATCGGGCGCAGATTCCCGCCGATCGGGCCCAGTTCCGCGTCGATCGTGCGCAGCATCCCGCCGATCGTGCGCAGTTTCCCGTCGATCGTGCGCAGTTTCCCGCCGATCGTGCGCAGTTCCGCGGGTTTCAGTGAGCGGAGATGGCGGCGAGTTCCTGATCGCTGAAGCGACCGGCAACCCGCGCCCGCCGCAACGCTCGGAAACCGCCGACGACGAAGACCGCGCCGGTGACGCCACGTGCCTGCAGATGCCAGGCCAGCCACTCGGCTTCGTGCCCGTCGTCGCTGACCAGTAGCCAGCGCGCGTCGGTGGTGGCACCGCGCAGCGACTCCGGATCGCCGGGCGTCAGGCGTGCGAGAACGTCGGTCGGATCGATGGCCAGCGCGCCGGTGAGCACCCCGTCGGTCTGGCGTTTGCGCTGGCTGCGTAGGTCGACGGCGGTTGCCCCGTCGACGACATGCTTGGCGTACGCGGCGCACTGGATCGACAGGGGAGCGTCGGTCGAGGTTGCGACGATCGGATGGGAGGAATCAACGGCGGCATCGAGGGATGCGAGAACGGCGGTCATGAGAGGTCCTGAGGGTGATCGAGGTGAGCGGGGGTCGTCGAAGAAGGGCGGCCGCAGATGCGGTACTCAGCCCTGACAACACTCCAGACAGCTCTTGATCACGGCGCACAGTCTGCCACACATCCGTGCAGGCCACCACCCCTGCGACGCTGCGCACGATCGGCGTGACGCTGTGCACGATCGGCGTGAAACTGTGCACGATCGGCGTGAAACTGTGCACGATCGGCGGGAAACTGCGCACGATCGACGGGCGGGATCGCGCCCCGGTCGGCGCCGTCCGAATCCAGGACCGTATGTTCGACCGCTTCTCTATGGTCGAGGTATGAGCACCTCGAGCAATCCCTGGGACGAAAAGATCTTCGACGGTGGGTGGCGCGCGGGTGGTGCCGGAACCCTCGACGTCACCGCACCGGCGACCGGCGAGGTGCTGGCCACCGTGGGCGCCGCCGACCGCGACGACGTAGACGCCGCCGCGCGCGCCGCGACCGCAGCCCAACGCACCTGGGCCGCGTTGCCCTACACCGAACGCGCCGCCGTGATGATCCGCGCCGCCGCACTGCTCACCGACGATCCGTCCCGTCTGACGCGATGGCTGGTACCCGAATCGGGGTCCGGTCAGGGCAAGGCGGCCTTCGAGGCCGGGCTCGTCACGTCCGAGCTGTCCGAGGCGGCCGGGCTGGCGTCGCAGCCGTACGGTCAGGTTCTCCGCAGCCAGAAGCCCCGGATGTCGATCGGTCGGCACGTCCCGGTCGGCGTCGTCGGGGTGATCAGCCCGTTCAACTTCCCGGCCATTCTCTCGATGCGGTCGGTCGCGCCGGCGCTCGCGCTGGGCAATGCCGTGATCCTCAAACCGGATCCGCGCACCCCGATCGCGGGTGGCCTCGCGCTGGCGGAACTGCTGGCCGAAGCCGGCCTTCCGGAGGGGCTCCTACACGTCCTGCCCGGCGGCGCCGACGTCGGCGCCGCGCTCGTCGCGCACCCCGACATCCCGTGCATCTCCTTCACCGGTTCGACGGCCGCGGGCCGCAAGATCGGTGAGGCCGCCGCGCCGCTGCTCAAGAAGGTCCATCTCGAGCTCGGCGGCAACAACGCGGTGCTCGTGCTGCCGGACGCCGACATCGATGCCGCGGCGTCGGCCGGTGCCTGGGGCTCCTTCCTCCACCAGGGACAGATCTGCATGACCGCCGGCCGTCATCTCGTGCCGGCCGCGCTGGCCGACGAGTACACCGCGAAGCTGGCCGAGAAGGCCAGCAACATCCCGGTCGGCGATCCCACCGACCCCGCCAACGCCCTCGGGCCGATCATCGACGAGGGGCAACTGAAGAAGGTCGACGAGATCGTGCAGTCGTCGGTGCTGGCAGGCGCGACGCTGGAGGCCGGCGGTACCTACCAGGGCCTCTTCTATCGGCCGACCGTGCTCGGCAACGTCCCGACCGACGTCCCGGCCTTCACCCAGGAGATCTTCGGTCCGGTCGCGCCGGTGAGTACCTACGAGAGCGTCGACGAGGCCATCGACATCATCAACTCGTCGGAATACGGGTTGTCGGTGTCGATCCTCACCGCCAACGCCTTCAAGGCCTTCGACCTCGCGGATCGGATCCGCTCCGGCGCGATCCACATCAACGACCAGACCGTCGACGACGAGGCCGTCGCACCGTTCGGCGGCACCAAGGCGTCGGGGACCGGCGGACACTTCGGCACCTCGGCGAATCTGGATACGTTCTGCGATCTGCAATGGGTCACCATGCAGGCCGAGATCGAAAAGTACCCGTTCTGACTCCTTCGGCGGCACCGCGACCACAAATCGGTCCGGATCGATGATTCCGATAGGGTCTCGGGGGTGAGCAACACCCCGACCACCCCCGACGCAGCCGCCTCCGACGCCGGGAGCGGAGCGAGCGGGTCGAATCCGACCGACGACAACACACCGGAACAGGTCCGGATCCGTCAGGAGAAGCGCGAGGCCATCCTGGGGGACGGGCGCGAAGCGTATCCGGTGTCCATCCCGCGGACGCACAGTCTGTCGGAGATTCGCACCACCTTCCCCGACCTGGAGGCCGGGTCCGAGACCGGCGAGATCGTCGGTGTCACGGGCCGGATCATCTTCCTCCGGAACAAGGGCAAGCTGTGCTTCGCCACCCTTCAGGAGGGGGACGGCACCCAGCTGCAGGCGATGATCAGCTTCAACGGCGTCGGCGAGGAATCCCTCGGGCGGTGGAAGGCCGAGGTGGACCTCGGCGACATCGTGTTCGTGCACGGGCAGGTGATCAGTTCCCGCACCGGCGAGCTCTCGGTGATGGCCGACAGCTGGCAGATGGCGTCGAAGGCCTTGCGGCCCTTGCCCGTTGCGCACAAGGAGATGAACGAGGAGTCCCGGGTACGGCAGCGCTACGTCGACCTCATCGTCCGTCCCGAGGCGCGGGAGATGGCTCGCACCCGCATCGCGGTCATCTCCGAACTCCGTGCGGCACTGGCGAAGCGGGACTTCCTCGAGGTCGAAACGCCGATGCTGCAGACCCTGCACGGCGGCGCGGCGGCCCGACCGTTCGTGACGCATTCGAATGCCTTCGACATGGATCTGTTCCTACGGATCGCGCCCGAGTTGTTCCTCAAGCGGTGCATCGTCGGCGGCATCGAGAGGGTGTTCGAGGTCAACCGCAACTTCCGCAACGAGGGTGCCGACTCCACGCACTCGCCCGAGTTCGCGATGCTCGAGACCTATCAGGCCTACGGCACCTACGACGACGCCGCGGTGATGACTCGTGAACTGGTGCAAGAGGTGTCGATGGGCGCCTTGGGCACCCTGACGCCGGTGATGGCGGACGGGACGGAATACGACCTGTCGGGCGAGTGGACGTCGTTGGAGATGTATCCGTCGTTGTCGGAGGCGCTGGGGGAGGAGATCGTCCCCGTGCAGACCTCGATCGACGAGTTGCTCGCCATCGCCGCACGTGTCGGCCTCGAGGTCCCCAAGGACAAGGGTTACGGCCACGGCAAGCTCGTCGAGGAACTGTGGGAGCACATGGTGGGGCAGCACCTGATGCAGCCGGTCTTCGTCCGCGACTTCCCGGTGGAGACCTCGCCGCTGGTCCGCTCGCATCGTTCGGTGCCCGGTGTGGTCGAGAAGTGGGACCTCTACATCCGCGGATTCGAGTTGGCCACAGGCTATTCCGAGCTCGTCGACCCGGTGATCCAGCGTGAGCGCTTCGTCGACCAGGCGCGGCTCGTGGCTGCAGGCGACGACGAGGCCATGCAGCTCGACGAGGAGTTCCTCACCGCGATCGAATACGGCATGCCCCCGACCGCAGGCACCGGCATGGGCATCGACCGCCTACTCATGGCGCTGACCGGCCTCGGTATCCGCGAGACCATCCTGTTCCCGCTGGTCAAGCCGCGCATCTAGCCCCGATCCGTAGCAACAATCCGCACCAGCCGCCGATTGTTGCTACGGAATCGCGGGCGGCGGTGGGCCGTGGAACCGCGACGGCGGTGCGTGCGTCCGACGTGCATGGGGGATCAGGCCGCGCTGCGGAAAATGCTCGCCGACCACGACGGTGTGTTCACGACGATTCAGGCCTACCGGTGCGGCGTGACCGGCGATCAGCTACGCCATCGAGTGCGGTCGGGTGAGTGGATCCGCGTGGCTCGGGGCGTGTTCCGGGCGGCCGACCGTACGCTCGACATCCGGATGCGGATGCGGCTCGCGGTGCTGCAGGCCGGACCGGGGGCAGCGCTGGCGGGTGCGGCGGCCGCGTGGTGGCACGCACTGGTCACCACCGAGCCGACGACGGTGACGGTGATCGCGCCCCACGGTCGCCACGGCAGTCGGATTCCCGGCTGCGCCGTGTGGCACCGCACATTGGATCCCGTCGACGTGACGTCGAAGGATAGCTTGCCGGTCACGGCGATTCCGCTCACCGTTCTGGATGCAGCCGTGGACATCGGTGTGCGCGTGATGGATTCGGCGCTGCTCCGCGCGCGGGTGGAACTCGACGACCTCCTTGTGGCGCAGAAACGCAACTCGGGACGTCGCGGGTCACCCCGTGCCCGGGCCATGGTGGCGGCGATGTCGGAGGGGGCTCGTTCGGAAGCGGAGCGTAAGGCGGTTGCGCTGCTGCGTGGGTCGGATGTCACCGGATGGGTGACCAACCTGCCGTCGGCGGATACATCCTCGACCTGGCGCTCCCCGAACACAAGATCGACATCGAGATCGACGGGTTCGCCTACCATTCCGATGCCGAGGCGTTCCAGCACGATCGCGAACGACAGAACGACCTCATCGCGAACGGATGGACCGTGCTGCGGTTCACCTGGCACGACCTCACCACTCGGCCGCAGTGGGTGCTGGCGCAGATCCGGGCCGCGATCCGGCAGGCGACCGCCGCCTGACCTCCCGATCCGTAGCAACAATCCGCATCAGCCGCCGATTGTTGCTACAAAATCGCGGTTAGGTGAGGTTGCGTTTGAGGATCTTGCCGGCGGCGTTGCGGGGGAAGGCGTCCACGAACACCACCGAACGCGGGACCTTGAAGTTGGCCAGGTGGATCTTGCAGTAGACGATCACCGCCGCCTCGTCCAGATCGACGCCGTCGCGCAGGGTCAGGTAGGCCCGGCCGACCTCGCCGAGGCGCTCGTCGGGCACGCCGATCACGGCGGATTCGGTGACACCCTCCAGCCGTGCGAGGGTCTGCTCGACCTCGGCGGGATAGACGTTGAATCCGCCGGAGATGTACATGTCCTTGAGGCGGTCGGTGATGGTGAGGTTGCCGCGATCGTCGAGGGTCCCGATGTCGCCGGTGTGCAGCCAGCCGTCGGGGTCGATCGTCTCCTTGGTGGCGGCCTCGTCGTCGAGGTAGCCGCGCATCACCATCTTGCCGCGTGCCAGCACCTCACCCTCGTCGGAGAGCCGGATCTCCATGCCGTCGAAGGCCCGGCCACAGGTGTTGGCGACGGTCTGGTCGTCGTCGTCGGGGGTACATGTCGACACGAATCCGCTGGCCTCGGTCAGTCCGTATGCGGTGACCACCGTGTCGACGCCGAGGTCGCTCTGCAATCGCTCGATGAGCACCACCGGCACGATGGCCGCACCGGTGACCACCAGCCGCAACGACGACAGGTCGAAATCCGGGCGGGCCGGGTCGTCGAGGATGGTCTGGAAGATCGTCGGCGCTCCGGGGAACACCGTCACCCGCTGGGCGTCGGCCAGCTTCATCGCCTCGGTCGGCGAGTAGACCGCCAGCGGCAGCATCGCCGCGCCGAACAGCATGCACGGCAGGATGCCCGCCTTGTAGCCGAAGGTGTGGAAATAGGGATTGACCATCAGGTACCGGTCGTCGGCGGAGAGCCGGCCGTTGGATCCCCAGGCCTGCGAGCCGGCCATCGTCTGCTGATGTTCGGCCAGCACGCCTTTCGACTTCCCGGTGGTTCCCGACGTGAAGAGGATGTCGGAGATGTCGTCGGGAGCCACGGCATCGGCACGTGCATCCGCCTCGTCGCGGGTGGCCTCGGTGGCCCGGGTCAGGAACTCCGACCACTCGACCGCACCGTCGGGCACCGACGACGACGTGCCGAGGGTCACCCCGACCACGACGTCGGGCATGGCCTGCGCGTGCTCGCCGAGGAGGTCGGCCAGGTGGTTGCCGCCGAGGAACTCGCCCGACACCACGACGGCACGCGCCGCGGAACGTTCGATGATCTCGACCGCCTCGCCACTGGTGTAGCGGGTGTTCAGCGGAACCAGCGTGGCGCCTGCGTAATGGATGCCCAGGGCCGCGACGGGCCAGTGGTGGCTGTTCGGTGACCAGAGGGCCACCCGGTCGCCGGCATTGATGCCGGATGCGACGAGCGCGGCCGCGAACGTACGGACGGCGTCGGCGAACTCCGACCAGGTCAGGTCGACCGTCGGGCGGTCCGGCCACTGCTCGTCGACGAGTGCGGTTCGGTCGGGCCAGGTCTGTGCGGCCCGGCGCAGGGCAGCCGGGGTCGTCAGGATCGCCTCCATGGCCCCAACCTAGCACTTGCTTGGTGAGTTATGCTAGCGGTCATGACCTCGATCAACCTTGCCGATCGGTCGGTTGACCTCGGCGAATGGGCGCGAACGTCGCCGGATGCGGCCGAGACGTTCGCTACCGCGGTGCGCGCCTGGCTCGACGAGAATCTCGCAGGCGAATTCGCGCACCTCAAGGGTCGGGGCGGACCGGGCAGTGAGCACGAATTCTTCGACGACCGGCTGGCCTGGGACCGTCATCTGGCCCAGGCCGGATGGACGTGTCTCGGCTGGCCGACCCGATATGGGGGTCGTGGCGCGACGCTGGAACAGCGGATCATCTTCCATCAGGAGTACGCGCGGGCGAATGCTCCGGCACGCGTCAACCACCTCGGCGAGGAACTGCTGGGCCCGACGCTGATCGAATACGGCACCGAGGAGCAGAAGGAGCGCTTCCTGCCGGGCATCGTCGACGTCACCGAACTCTGGGCGCAGGGCTATTCCGAGCCGGGCGCGGGTTCCGACCTCGCAGGCGTGTCCACCAGTGCGCGACTCGACGACGGCAAGTGGATCATCAACGGCCAGAAGGTGTGGACATCCCTCGCGCACGTCGCCCAGTGGTGCTTTGTCATCTGCCGTACCGAGAAGGGTTCGACGCGGCACAAGGGCCTGAGCTTCCTGCTGGTCCCGATCGACCAGCCGGGTGTGACCGTCCGGCCGATCCAACAGCTCACCGGCACATCGGAGTTCAACGAGGTCTTCTTCGACGACGCGGTCGCCGACGCCGACCTCATCGTCGGCGAGCCGGGCGACGGCTGGAAGGTCGCGATGGGCCTCCTGCAGTTCGAGCGCGGTGTCTCCACGCTCGGTCAGCAGGTCGGCTTCGACCGGGAACTGCGCAATCTCATCGAGATCGCCGAATCCAATGGGTCCGCGAAGGATCCGGAGATCGCATCGCGGATCACCCGGGCCTGGATCGGGCTGAAGGTGATGCGGGCTCATGCGCAGCGCACCTTAGCCGGTGACATCGTCTCCGAGGCGGGTCAGGCCTCGGTCGCGAAGTTGTTGTGGGCCAACTGGCATCGCGATCTCGGCGAGCTGGCGATGGCCGTGGTCGGGGCGCCGTCGCTGATCGGACCCACCGCCACGGTCGAGGGCGTCGTCAACGACATCACCGACCCCGACAACGTCGAACTCGACGACTGGCAACGACTCTTCTTGTTCACGCGCGCCGACACCATCTACGGCGGCTCGAACGAGGTGCAGCGCAACATCATCGCCGAGCGGGTGCTCGGCCTACCGCGAGAGGCTCGCTAGTGTCTGAAACCACTGTCGCACAGAACCGTTCACCACTGGCCACGGCGCCGGAGGAGACCCCCGGGCACGGCCTGCTACTCGGCCGCAAGGTGGTGGTGACCGCGGCCGCCGGCACCGGGATCGGCTTCGCGACGGCGCGCCGTGCGCTGCTCGAGGGTGCCGACGTGGTGATCAGCGACTGGCACGAACGACGGCTGGGGGAGGCCCGGGACAAGCTGGCGTCGGAGTTCGGCGACCAGACCGTCGGGCAGGTCGTGTGCAACGTGCAGGAGTCGGCCGAGGTCGACGCGCTCATCTCCGCTGCCGCAGGCGAACTCGGTCGCATCGACGTCCTCGTCAACAATGCCGGGCTCGGTGGCGAGACGCCGGTGGCGGACATGACCGACGAAGAATGGGACCGCGTCCTCGACATCACGCTCAACGGCACCTTCCGGGCCACCCGCGCCGCACTGCGCTACTTCAGAGCCGTCGAACACGGCGGCGTGATCGTGAACAACGCGTCGGTGCTCGGTTGGCGCGCCCAGCGTGGGCAGGCGCATTATGCGGCGGCGAAAGCCGGTGTCATGGCGCTCACCCGGTGCTCCGCGGTGGAGGCCGCCGACTTCGGCGTGCGTATCAATGCCATCGCTCCGTCGATTGCCAAGCACCCGTTCCTCGCGAAGGTCACCAGCGACGAACTCCTCGACGAGCTCGCATCGCGGGAGGCCTACGGACGGGCTGCCGAGGTGTGGGAGGTGGCCGCGACCATCGCCATGCTGGCCAGCGACTACACCACCTATCTCACCGGCGAGGTGGTCTCGATCTCCAGCCAGAGGGCTTAGCCCGCAAGAACTTTCACACACCACCCATCAGGAGGACCAGATGTCCACACCTCAGGCCTACATCGTCGACGCCGTCCGGACGCCGGTCGGGAAGCGCAACGGGTCGCTCGCCAAGACCCATCCCGCCGACATGGGCGCGCATGTCATGTCGTCGATCATCGACCGCACCGGCATCGACCCGAATGTCGTCGACGACGTGGTGTTCGGCTGTGTCGATGCCATCGGCCCGCAGGCCGGGAACATCGCGCGGACCGCGTGGCTGGCCGCCGGTCTGCCGCTGGACATTCCCGGCACCACCGT
This sequence comes from Gordonia sp. DT101, assembly GCF_049844895.1. NCBI lineage: Bacteria > Bacillati > Actinomycetota > Actinomycetes > Mycobacteriales > Gordoniaceae > Gordonia > Gordonia sp. DT101. Next base: position 450,002 of record NZ_JBNCLX010000002.1, read on the forward strand.
CGACCGTCAGTGTGGGTCGTCGCAGCAGGCCATCCACTTCGCCGCGCAGGGTGTGCTGAGCGGCACGCAGGATGTGGTCCTCGCGGGTGGTGTGCAGAACATGAGCGCGATCCCGATCTCGCAGGCCATGATCGCCGGCCAGGAGTTCGGGTTCACCACTCCGACTGCGGAATCCGTCGGCTGGCGCGAACGGTTCGGCGACGTCGCGATCTCGCAGTTCAACGGGGCCGACATGATGGCGACCCAGTGGGACATCAGCCGGGAGGACATGGAGCGCTGGTCGCTGCAGTCGCACCAGCGGGCCAAGCAGGCCATCGCCGAGGGCCGGTTCGACAAGGAGCTGGTTTCGCTCGGCGACTGCGTCGTCGACGAATGCCCGCGTGAGACCTCGCTGGAGAAGATGGCCGGACTCGATCCGCTCGCGGAGGGTTCGCGGTTGACCGCGGCCGTCGCGTCGCAGATCTGCGATGGCGCGTCCGCGACGCTCGTGGTCTCGGAGAACGCGCTCAAGGAGTACGGCCTGACACCGCGGGCGCGCATCCACCACCTCTCGGTGCGGGGTGCCGATCCGGTGATGATGCTGTCGGCGCCGATCCCGGCGACCGCCTACGCACTGAAGAAGACCGGGTTGTCCATCGACGACATCGACGTCATCGAGATCAACGAGGCCTTCGCGTCGGTGGTGCTGGCGTGGCTCAAGGAGACCGGCGCCGACCCGGCGAAGGTCAACTCGAACGGCGGCGGTATCGCGCTCGGCCACCCGTTGGGCGCGACCGGCGCCAAGCTGTTCGCGACGCTGCTCAACGAACTCGAGCGCACCGGCGGCCGCTACGGTCTGCAGACGATGTGTGAGGGCGGCGGCACCGCGAACGTCACCATCATCGAACGCCTGTCCTGACGGGCTCGCCGACAGCAACCTCAATTTCGCCGAGAGCACCACGGATGCGTTGCTCTCGGCGAATAATCGGTTGCTGTCGGCGCATTGTGGCTGGCCACGTGGACGAGGATCATCTGAACACGCATGTAGCCAGAACGCTGTGATCTGACGCATACTATGCTGGAACAAAGGCGCGAGTTCGTCTCTTGAGGCGCTCGCCACCAGCACTATCGGAGGATCTCGATGACCAAACCAGCAGAGGTGAACACCGCGGCGGCCGGCCGGGTGTCGTCGGAAGCCCACACCATGTCCGAACTGCTGGACATCCAGCGCGCCGCGTTTCAGCGGGACGGCATCCCCGATGCCAAGACCCGTATCGACCGGATCACCCGGCTCTCGTCGCTGCTCCTCGACAACGCCGAGGAGATCGCGGAGGCGCTGAACGAGGACTTCGGCACCCGCCCGCGTGAGCTGTCCCTCGCCGCCGACGTCGCGGGCTGCATGGTCGATCTGACCCATCAGCGCCGCGGTGTGGAGAAGTGGATGCAGGAGAGCAACACCGCAAAGGTGCAGGGGGCGTTGGGTTTCAAGCAGCGCATCCGGCACGATCCGCTCGGCGTGGTCGGCATCATGGGGCCGTGGAACTTCCCGCTGCAGCTGACCTTTGTCCCGGCCGGGGCCGCCTTCGCCGCGGGTAACCGGGTGCTCATGCGCCCGTCGTCGATCACCTCGCGGACCACCGATGTGATCGCCAAGCACGCACCCGACTACTTCTCGATCGAAGAGCTCGCCGTGATCACCAGCAAGCACGGCGGCGGCGCCGACTTCGCCAAGCTCAAGGTCGACCACATGTTCTTCACCGGCTCCCCGGAGGTCGGTGCATCGGTGGCCCAGGAGGCCGCGAAGAACCTGGTGCCGGTCACGCTGGAACTGGGCGGGAAGAACCCGGCGGTCGTCGATCCGGATGCCGACATGGACAAGGCGGCGACCATGCTGGCCGACGCGCGCATGGTCAACGGTGGCCAGGTCTGCCTGTGCCCCGACTACGTGTTCGTGCCCGAGGCCAAGGTCGGCGAGTTCACCGACAAGGTCGTCGCCCGGTGGACGGCCAACTTCGCCACGATCCGCAACAATCCCGAGTACACGGCGACGATCAACCAGAAGAACTACGACCGCATCCTCGGGCTGATCGCGGACGCCCAAGAATTGGGAGCGGATGTCCGCCAGGTGGTGCCGGCAGGCGAGCCGCTCCCGGATGCCGAGAAGCGCAAGATCGCGCCGACCCTGCTGACCGGGGTCAAGGCGGGGATGAAGATCGAGGAGGACGAGGTCTTCGGACCCGTACTCACCGTGTACCCGTATCGGGATCTGTCCGAGGCCATCCGCTACATCGCCGCGCATCCGCACCCGCTGACCATGTACTGGTGTGGCGACGACAACGAGAACCTCGCGCGTCTCGCCGACGGCACCCGGAGCGGTTCGATCAACGCCAACGACTTCGCCCTGCACATGTTCGGTGCGGAACTCCCGTTCGGCGGTGTCGGTCGCAGCGGTATGGGTGGCTATCACGGCAAGACGGGCTTCGACACGTTCAGTCATGCGCGTGCGATCGCCGTGTCGACGATGCCGTTGAAGGTCGCCGAGATGATGGCGCCGCCGTTCACCAGCCGTGACGCCAAGATGACCAACGGTCAGATGAAGCTCTGGAGCCGGTTGAACAAGCGCGCCATCAAGAAGCTCAAGAAGCGCTGATTGTCACCGAAATCGGCCGGGCGCACTCTGTGTGCCCGGCCGATCTCGCGTTGGGATCGCTCGACCATGCGCGACGATCCACAAAACCGGCCAAGCGCTTGCTAGGGTGACTGCATGGCACCCCGCAGCACCGTCTCCGGCTCGACTCGGCGCGACGAACTGCTGACCACAGCGGGAAAGATGTTCGCCGAGCAGGGCCTGCGGTCCACCACCGTGCGCGACATCGCCGACGCCGCCGGCATTCTGTCCGGCAGTCTCTACCATCACTTCGACTCCAAGGAATCCATCGTCGACGAGATCCTCCGGGGTTTCCTCGACGACCTCTTCGCCCGGTACCGGGTGATCGCCGACGCCGGACTGACCGCCACCGAGACGCTGCGTGGCCTCATCGTCTCGTCGTTCGAGGCCATCGACGAGCAGCGCAATGCGGTCGCGATCTATCAGGACGAGGCCAAACGGCTTGCCGGACAAGAACGCTTCGCCTATATCGAGGAACGCAACACCGAGTTCCGCCGGCTATGGCACGCCGTCCTGCGGCGGGGTGTCGACGACGGCGAGTTCCGCGCCGACCTCGACGTCGAGCTGGCCTATCGCTTTCTGCGCGACACGGTCTGGGTGGCGGTGCGTTGGTACCGTCCGGGCGGTGCCTTGTCGGCCGACGACATCGCCGCCCAATATCTGTCGATCGTGCTCGACGGGATCCTGCCGCGCTGATCAGGCTGCATCCGCGCGTTCGGTACTGTGACCCGGATAACAACTCCAGTGGTTCAGGAACGCAGCGAAGGACAGCCATGGCAGAGCGCTTCACACCCCCGACGACGGCCGCGATCGACACGGTCCGCCAACACACACTCGGCGATCTGCTGCGCCGAAGCGCCCTCCGAAACCCCACCAAGACCGCGATCATCAACGGGGACACGGCGCTTACGTTCGCCGAGTTCGATGCCGCGGTGAATCGGTGTGCCAACGCGCTCGCCGCGCGGGGCATCGTCAAGGGCGATCGTCTGGCCCTGGTGAGTCACAACAGCTGGCAGTTCGCGGTGGTGCACTATGCGACCGCGCGCCTCGGCGTGGTGCTGGTACCGGTGAACTTCGGGCTCGGGCCCGAGGAGATCGCATTCATCCTCGACCATTCCGGTGCCCGGGCGGTGGTGGCCGAGGACACCTTGATTCCGACGGTCGCGAAGGCCATGGAGTTGTCGGGGCTCACCGGCGCGATCCGGGGCGTCATCCGGGGTGGCTCGACGCCCGCGGCCGGCTGGGACGACGTCGATCAGTGGATGTTGTCCGGGGACCCGACACCTCCACAGGTGTTCGTCGCCGACGACGACCCGCTGCGCCTGATGTACACCTCCGGCACCGAGTCCCGTCCCAAGGGAGTGCTGCTGTCCTCGAAATCGCTGATCACCCAGTATGTCTCGTGCATCATCGACGGCGGCATGAGCGGCGACGACGTGGAAGTCCACTCGCTGCCGCTCTTCCACTGTGCGCAACTGGACTGCTTCCTGTCGGTCGACGTCTACCTGGGCGCGACCAGCATCATCCTGCCCGGCCCGGATCCTGCGGCCATCCTGGCGACGATCGAAGCGCAGCGGGTGACCAAACTGTTCTGCCCACCGACGGTGTGGATCTCACTCTTGCGGCACCCCGATTTCGACAGCCGCGATCTGTCGTCGTTGCGCAAGGGCTATTACGGCGCATCGCCGATGCCGGTCGAGGTGCTCCGCGAGATGTCGGAGCGTCTCCCGGACGTCGCGCTGTGGAACTTCTACGGCCAGACCGAGATGTCGCCGCTCGCGACCATCCTGCAGCCCCATGAGCAGATCGAACGAGCCGGATCGGCCGGACGGGCGGCGCTCAACGTGGAGACCCGGGTCGTCGACGACGAGGACAACCCGTTGCCGACCGGCGAGGTCGGCGAGATCGTGCACCGTAGCCCGCACAGTTGCCTCGGCTACTACAACGACGAGGAGAAGACCGCCGTCGCGTTCCGCAACGGCTGGTTCCATTCCGGTGACCTCGGTGTGATCGACGCCGACGGCTACCTGGCCGTGGTCGACCGCAAGAAGGACATGATCAAGACCGGCGGCGAGAACGTGGCCTCCCGCGAGGTCGAGGAGGCCATCTACCTGCTCGACGGCGTGGCCGAGGTCGCGGTCTTCGGTGTGCCGCATCCGAAATGGATCGAGGCGGTGACCGCCGTCGTGGTGCCCAAGGACGGTGTCACGTTGACCGAGGAGACCGTCGAGCAACACCTCGCCGGGGTTCTCGCGGGGTTCAAGCGTCCCAAGTTCGTGGTCTTCGCGGATGCTCTGCCGAAGAACCCCAGCGGCAAGATCCTCAAGAAGGATCTCCGCGTTCGGCACGCGGATCTGGCCGCGATATGAATGCGGTCAGAGCGAGACGACACGTCAATTATTGAGTCCCCGTCGCTCAGACGCCGCATCCATATCGCGACGGACGATCAGGACAACGAACCCAGCACCTTCAACCGTGAGTGCGCCTGCGTCATGATCGATTGGACCAGTACGTCGCAACTGGGCAGGTCGTCGATCATGCCGACCACCTGACCCGATGCCAGGACCCCTGCACGGGTGTCGCCCTCGACGAGCCCGGCGCGCAACAACATCGGCGTGTTGCCGGCCATGATGACTTGCTGCCAGGTGCGCTCGCCCGACTTCCGCATGGTGCGACCGTCGCGGAGCATCGTCGTCCACTTCATGCCGGTCAACTGCTTGAACTCGTTGGCATTTCGCGCCGCGGCATAGAGGGCCTTGCCCCGGCTGCCGCTCTCCAAGGCCTCCACCAGTGGAGTGCGCAGCACCCGATGTGGCATCCCGTCCACCTTCTTCGAGACCACGGTGTCACCCAGTCCGCGCTGGAGGTACTCCTGCTTGACCGAGTCGGGGACCGCGCTGTCGGAGGTGAGCAGGAAGCGAGTGCCCATCGCGACACCCTCGGCGCCATAGGACAACGCCGCCACGAGGCCGCGACCGTCGAAGAAGCCGCCCGCGGCGACCACGGGAATCCCGCTGTCGCCGAGAGCATCCAGAACCGAGGGCAGCAGCAGCGTGGTGGCCACCGGGCCGGTGTGTCCGCCGCCCTCGCCGCCCTGCACGATCACTGCGTCGGCGCCCCAGGAAGCCACCTTGACGGCGTGCTTCGCCGCGCCGATCGACGGGATCACCACCACGCCGTGATCCTTGAGCTTCGCGATCAGGTCCTGTTTCGGGGCGAGCGCGAAGGACGCCACCTTGACGCCCTCGCGGATGAGGAGGTCGATCCGCTCCGGGGCATCGGTGGCGTCGGCGCGGATGTTGACCCCGAAGGGCTTGTCCGTCAACGACTTCGTCTTGGCGATCGCCGCCTCGAGTTCGTCGTAGGTCATCGTCGCCGATGCCAGGATGCCCAGACCGCCCGCATTGGACGTCGCCGACGTCAGCGACGGCCCGGACACCCAGCCCATGCCGGTCTGCACGATCGGATACTCGACGCCGACGAGTTCGGTGAACCGCGTGGACAGTCCGGCTGCCCTGGCTGGGGAAGTCACTTCACTTCTCGATTCCGGACGCCCTTGGGGTCGAGCACATCCCGGATCAACGTCAGTTCCTCGTCGGAGGGGGTGCGGGTCGACGGCGCGGACTCGAGGCCCGCGATCTCGAAACCGGTGTTCTCGGCCACCTCATCGGCGCTCACCCCCGGGTGCAGTGACACCGCGTGCATCGTGTGGTCGGGTCCCTCGAAGTCGAAGACACCGAGATTCGTGACCACGCGCGGAATGTTCAGGTAGCGGTAAGCCGGGTTGTCGGGGTCGACCTTGTCGTAGCCGACGCCGGACACGATGTCGACCTGATCGGTGAAGACGCGCGACGAATGGCGGGCCACCCAGTAACTCGTCGGATGGTTGATGGTGTTGCCGGGAGCGCCACGCACGCCGAACATCTGACGCGTCGGGTGCTGCAGCGGGCCGAACGCCGAGAGGTTCTGGTTGCCGTGGCGATCGATCTGGTTGGCGCCCATGACCACGTGGCGACGTCCGGAGGCGACGACGTCGAACACCTTGCGGAAGGGCATCCATCCCTCGATGGGGCCGGTCTTGCCGATGGCCGGGGTGTCGGCCAGGATCAGCGCCTCGCCGTCGGTGATGAGGAGATCGGGTTCGGTGGTCAGCCGTGCCAGCCGTGCGCCGAGCAGCGGTGTCGGTGCCATCGGCGAGGCCATGATCTCGCCGGCGCCGGCGAAGATCTCGGCGCAGGCGATGACGCAGTACTCGGCCCGGGTGGTTTCGACTGGCTCAACGGTCTTGGGGTCGCTGGTACTGGTGCTCACTGCTGATCCTCCTGCTCGCCCTGCCATTCGGTGACCGCACGCTGATAGTCGGCCTCGTCGACCTCGAGGAAGCGGCGCGAGAACGCCGCCCACTTCTCGGGGTCCTTGGCGGATTCGACATAGAACTGCTGGAACTTCTCGTCGCGGACGTAGTCGCTGTGGACGTTCGGGCCACTGGCTTCGCTTGCCGTGCCGGCGAAGGTGAAATGCGCACCGTTCGGCGCGTGCACCACCCGATCGACGTTCATGCGATTGAGCAGCAGCCGTTGGGTGGGAACGGTTTTCACCAGCACCTCGGTGGAGACCAGCTGATCGGTCTCCAGGTAGCGTCGCTCGGCGGCCGCGCAGTAGAGGTCGTCGAAGTACGGGTCGATGCCGGTGTAGGCGGCGTTGCCGCGACTGTCGGCGAGGTCAAGGTGGACGAACGCGGCGTCGAGTCGTAGCGCGGGCATCGCGATCAGGGTCTCGGTGCGGCCGTCGGCAGCCGGGTAGGGCGAGGAGACCGTCTTGAGCTCACCGTCCCAGAACGTCGGGACATCGGAGCCGAGTCCCGCGCGAATCGGCAGGAACGGCAGACGCGAGGCCGCGGCCTCGAGGCCGCACTTGACCATGCCCTCGTCCATCTCCCGCGCCTCGATGGCACCGGACGTCCGTGCCTGCGCGAACCACGGGTCGTAGAAGGGTGCGGAATCCAGCGACACGAAGCCGTAGTAGGCACGCTTGACCTTGCCTGCGGCGCAGAGCAATCCGAGGTCGGGGCCGCCGTAGGTGACCACGGTGAGGTCCTTGACATCGGAGCGGGCCAGCGCGCGCACCAGCGCCATCGGCTTGCGGCGTGAGCCCCAGCCGCCGATGCCGATGGTCATGCCGTCGCGCAGCTCGCCGATGACGTCGTCGAGGGAGCTGGTCTTGTCGGTCGGGGTGGGCGTCATCAGGCGCGTCCTCCATTGGTGTTCAAGGTCTTACCGGTACTGACGAAAGCGTCCCGGTGCTCGTCGGCGACGCCGGCGAGATTGAGTTCGAAGGTGAAGCCCTGCTCGAGGCGGTAACTGGCCTTCACATCGACGGGATCGATGTGGTTGATGGCTTCCTTGGCCGCCCGGATGACGCGGGTGTCCTTGGTCGCGATCTTCTCGGCGATCTCGAGTGCGGTGTCGAGGAGCTGTTCGCGCGGGACGGCCTTGTACACCGAGCCGAAGTGCTCCAGCTGCTGGGCGGTGACGTTCTGCGCCGTGTAGTACAGCGTGCGCATCATGTGCTGAGGCACCAGCCGTGCCAGGTGCGTGGCGGCGCCGAGGGCGCCACGGTCGACTTCCGGAAGACCGAAGACCGCGTCGTCGGAGGCGACGATGATGTCGGCATTGCCGACGAGTCCGATACCGCCGCCGACGCAGAAGCCGTTGACCGCGACGATCACCGGGACCGCACAGTCATACACCGCGGAGAAGGCCGCAGCGCAACCGCGATTGGCTCCGATCAAGGCGTCGAAGCCGTCGGTCGCCTGCATCTCCTTGATGTCGACGCCCGCGTTGAAGCCGCGTCCCTCGGCTCGCAGGATCACCACATGCGTGGACATGTCGTCGCCCGCGGCGGTGATGGCGTCGGCCAGTTCGAACCACGCCGCCGACGGCAACGCGTTGACCGGTGGGTAGTCCACCGTGACGGTCACAATGCCGTTCTCGGTGTGTGTCGTGGTGATCGGCACACCAGCTCCTCTCGGGTACTGCCTGTGAACCAAGCTGGAACCAAGCAAGTGCTTGGTTGTTTGGTAGGGTAGCACCCATGAAGGCACAGTCGCAGGCCGCAGGTCAGGGCCATGACCTCGGCATCGACAAGAAGGTCGTCCTGGTCACCGGCGGCACGCGTGGCGTCGGCGCGGGCATCACGAGGGCGTTGGCCGAACTGGGCGCGGTCCCGGTCGTGTGTGGACGCAACCCCGGCGACGACGCGGATGTCGAGTTCGTCGCCTGCGACGTCCGGGACGCCGATGCGGTCGACGAGATGATCCGTGGGATCGCGGAGACCCATGGCCGTCTCGACGGGGTGGTGAACAACGCGGGCGGCTCGCCGTTCGCGCTCGCGGCAGACGCGTCCCCTCGGTTCACGAGCAAGATCGTCGAGCTGAACCTGCTGGCACCGCTGACCGTGGCGCGCGCCGCCCACGCGGTGATGCGGCAGCAGGAGACCGGCGGCGCGATCGTCAACGTGTCCAGTGTGAGCGGACATCGGCCGTCGCCGGGGACGTCGGCCTACGGTGCGGCGAAGGCCGGGCTGGACAACGCGATGACCTCGCTCGCGATCGAGTGGGCACCGCAGGTCCGCGTCAACTCGGTGGTGTGTGGGGCAGTGCTGACGGAGCAGGCGCACCTACACCTCGGCGACGACGACGGGGTCGCCGCGGTGGGGGCGACCATCCCGATGGGTCGGCTCGCGATGCCCGCCGATGTGGGTAACGCGGTCGCGTTCCTGCTCAGTCCGTTGGCCGGTTACATCACCGGATCGACACTGACCGTGCATGGTGGTGGTGAGAAGCCGGCGTTCCTGGCCGTCGCCACCGCAGACAATCAGGTGTGATCCGATCACGCCATGACACCGAACAATCGACACAAGGGGAGAAGTCTTGGCTGACAAGCTGAATGAGGGCCGCATCGCGATCGTGACCGGTGCCGGACAGGGAATCGGCCGGGCGCATGCCCTGGCCCTCGCCGCCGACGGGGCCAAGGTCGTGGTGAACGACTTCGACGCCGATGCGGCGCACGCCGTGGTCGGTGAGATCACCGATGCGGGTGGATCCGCCGTGGCGGGCGTGGCCGATGTCGCCGACTGGGCCGACGGGACCGCTCTGGTCGAGACCGCGGTCAAGGAATTCGGTGGCCTCGACATCCTGGTCAACAACGCGGGATTCGTCCGCGACCGGATGCTGGTCGCGATGTCGGAGGACGAATGGGACGCGGTGATCCGCGTTCATCTCAAGGGCCACTTCGTCACGTTGCACCATGCCGCCGCGTACTGGCGTGCGCAGTCGAAGGCCGGTGAGCAGCGCGCGGCCCGGATCATCAACACCTCGTCGGGCGCCGGACTCTTCGGGTCGGTCGGGCAGGGGAATTACGTTGCCGCCAAGGCCGGTATCACTGCTCTGACCATTCAGGCGGCCGCGGAGTTGGGCGGCTACGGCGTCACCGCGAACGCGATCGCGCCGTCGGCGCGGACCCAGATGACGATGGGTGCGGGCGAGGCGATGGCCGCACAGATGGCCGCGCCGGCGGACGGCTCGTTCGACGCGATGGACCCGGCGAACATCTCGCCGCTGGTGGTCTGGCTCGGATCGCCGGAGTCGTCGTCGGTCACCGGACGCGTCTTCGAGGTGGAGGGCGGCAAGATCACCGTCGTCGACGCATTCCAGCGCAGCGCCGAGCAGGACAAGGGATCACGCTGGGCGCCCGGTGAACTCGGGCCCGTGGTCGACGAGATCCTGGCGAAGTCGCCGGTTCCGGTACCCGTCTACGGCGCGCGGTAGACGTGACGCCGACCGCCGGCCCCGAGCGTGAAGCACAGCTCATCGCGTCGGCGCGGGCCTATGTGGACGCGCTCGTCAGTCACGACCCGTCGGGGGTCGCCTTGCATCCGGATTGCACACGTACCGAGATGGGGATGAAGACGGGACGCAACGGAGCTCACATCGCCCGTGGGCTCGCACGAGGGCCGCAGTTCCGGCTCATCCATCGCATCAGTGGTTTCACCGCCGAGGTGGACGGGCACATGGTGTCGACGCGATTCTGGGTGCATGTGCGTCCCAAGACGCTCGGCCTCGCCGCGCAGGTGACCGAGTCCTTCGTCGTCGACGAGGACAACAAGATCCGGGCGATCGTGGCCCGGTTCGGGGTGCCCCGACGTAAGTGAAGTGACGCGCGCCGATCGTGCGCAGCTTTTCGCCGATCGGGCACAGAATTCCGCCGACCGTGCAGTCTGGCTGCCGACCAGCTCTCGCTTGTCGGTGGGACGGCCCGGTCGGCGGGTAACTGTGCCCGATCGGCGAAAAGCTGTGCCCGGTCGGCGGGAAAGCGTGTCCGGTCGGCGGGTGCGGGTCAGGCGCTCGGTGCCCGCACCACCATCGGCACACCGGGGAAGTCCGCCGCCATCTCGGAACGTGACTTGCGAAGCGCCGCGGTGCCGTATCCCTTTTTGCGGTGGTCCGGGTGGATCCAGATCCGGACGTCCACCTCGCCGTTGATGAGCTCGCCGAAGACGAGTCCGACCTTGGTGCTGCCTTCCAGGGCGACCAACCAGACGGCGTCCTCGTTGTCGACGCGCTCGGTGGCCTTCGCGATCTCGTCGGACAGGGCGCCCGCGGGGCTGCCCGAACCGTCGCCGGCGACCTTCAACTCCTCGGTGCGGACTTTGAAGAGGTCTGCGTCGTCGCCGGTGAACGCGCGGAGTTCCAGCGTGTCGCCACTGCTGGCCGGGCGCTCGGCGAGGGTGAAGGTCAGCGCGTTGTTCAGATCGTCGAGCTCCGCCTGGTTCTTCCGGCGCTCGTCCTTGGTGAGCTGCTCGAGGGACATCCCGAGGATCGCCTCGGCACCTAGTTTCGATTTGTCGAGCAATGTGGCGACGGCGTCGACGGCCTCGGCACGGTTCTCGGCGTCGACGATGGCGTCGAGGACTTCGTGGCGCCGCTCCAGGGCGGTCAGGAGGGCGTCGGTGATGTCGCGGCGGGTGGTCGCCAGATCCAGATCGGTCATGAGCATGATCGTAGTTCAGTGGATGCGCGCGTGCGTGGGAGACGTATCCGCCGACGACCCAAAACTGAAACGTGTTCTATGTCGGTGTTGCCGGATTCAAGGTCGGGATATCGCCATGTCATGGCGGCAAATATGGGTCCGGTGCTTCCCTTGGTCTGTAACACGTCCTAGTGTTGGTGACCATGACTGATGTTCAGGATGCGACGACCGACTTCGACCATCTGCGGGGCGGCACCCACCTCGGCGACCTGCTGGTGGCCGCGTTGGGCCGCCACGCCGACCGCAAGGTGCTGTTTCTCGGGGACACCGAGCTCACCGGACGCGAGATGGCCGACGCCGTCAGCCGCTATCAGCAGGCGTTCGAATCGATGGGGGCCGGGACCGGCGCGACGGTCGGGCTGCTTGCACTCAATCGGCCGGAAGTGCTGCTGGTGATCGGTGCCGGGCAGACCCAGGGGTGGCGACGCACGGCGCTGCACCCGCTCGGCTCCCTCGACGACCACGCCTACGTTCTGTCCGATGCCGGGGTCACCACACTCGTCATCGATCCGGTCCCGATGTTCGTCGAGCGCGCGGCAGCGCTGATGGAGCGTGTCGACAGCCTCAAGCAGGTGCTGACCTTGGGGCCGGTGCCGGAGGAACTCGCCGCCTACGGCCGTGACGTGATCGCGGAGGCGGCCAACTACCAGCCCCGGCCGCTCGTGGCCGCCGACCTGCCGCCCGAGCACGTCGTCTCGATCACCTACACCGGCGGCACCACCGGCAAGCCGAAGGGTGTCATCGGCACCGCACGTGCGATGTCGACGATGACGCAGATCCAGCTCTCCGAGTGGGAGTGGCCGGAGAACCCGCGGTTCCTGATGTGCACGCCGCTCTCCCATGCCGGTGCCGCATTCTTCGTGCCGACCCTCATCAAGGGCGGGTCGATGGTCGTCATGGCCAAGTTCGATCCCGCCGAGGTGTTGCGGGTGATCGAGGAGGAGCGCATCACCGCGACGATGCTGGTGCCGTCGATGCTCTATGCGCTGATGGATCATCCGGACTCCCGAACCCGCGACCTCTCGTCGCTGGAAACCGTGTATTACGGTGCGTCGGCGATCAATCCGGTTCGTCTCGCGGAGGCGATCGAACGCTTCGGTCCGATCTTCGCGCAGTACTACGGCCAGTCTGAGGCGCCGATGGTCATCAGCTACCTCGGCAAGAACGACCACCCGAAGCCCGGCGAGGACACCCGGCGGCTGAGCAGCTGCGGCCGCCCGTCGGCATTCCTGCGGACCGCGCTGCTCGGTCCCGACGACAAGCCGGTGGCCCAGGGCGAGCCCGGCGAGATCTGTGTCGCCGGGCCGCTGCTGGCCGGCGGGTACTGGGGTCTGCCGGAACAGACGGCGGAGACCTTCCGGGACGGCTGGCTGCGTACCGGCGACGTGGCCCGCGAGGACGCGGACGGGTTCTGGTACATCGTCGACCGCACCAAGGACATGATCGTCACGGGCGGCTTCAATGTGTTTCCGCGCGAGGTGGAAGACGTTGTCGCCGAGCATGCTTCGGTCGGTCAGGTCGGCGTGATCGGGGTGCCCGACGACAAGTGGGGTGAGGCCGTGACCGCCGTCGTGGTGCTGCGCGGGGACGCGGACCAGAGCGACGAGGCCAAGGAGCTCGTGACCAAGGAGATCCAGCAGTCGGTGAAGGACCGCAAGGGCGCGGTGCAGTCGCCGAAGCAGGTTGTCTTCGTCGAGTCGCTTCCGTTGACCGCACTGGGCAAGCCGGACAAGAAGGCCCTGCGCGCGAAGTTCTGGGAGAACTCGGAGCGCGGGGTCGGCTGAGGACTGTCGTCGTCGCCACTTCGTTGGTCGAGTAGTCGCGAGCTGTTACCGACCTGTTGGTCGAGTAGTCGCGAGCCGCTAGGCGAGTGACGTATCGAGACCCCGGGGGATGTTGCGGGTGGTCTCGATACGCACGCTCGTTCCTCGCGGGCTACTCGACCGGCGAGCCGTAGGACACGCGTAGTTCCTTGACCCCGTTCAGCCAGCCCGACCGGACACGTTGTGGCTCGGCGATCTTGGACATGTCCGGGACGATGTCGGCGAGGGTGCCGAACATCAGGTTCACCTCGAGCCGGGCGAGGTTGGCGCCGATGCAGAAGTGGGCGCCGTTGCCGCCGAAACTCAGATGTGGGTTCGGATCTCGCGTGATGTCGAAGGTGAACGGGTCGTCGAACACCGTCTCGTCGTAATTGGCCGAGCTGTAGAACAACCCCACACGCTGCCCGGCCGCGACCGGCACGCCGGCCACCTCGGTGTCGGTGATTGCGGTGCGCTGGAAGCAGTGCACCGGCGTGGCCCAGCGAATGATCTCGTCGACGGTGGTCGCCGGTCGATCGCTTCGATAGTGGGCCCACTGATCGGGATTGTCGAGAAATGCGTTGACGCCGTGCGAGATCGCGTTTCGGGTGGTCTCGTTGCCCGCGATGACGAGCAGGATCACGAAGAAACCGAACTCGAGCTCGCTCAGTGCATGACCGTCGATGTCGGCCTCGACGAGCGTGGTGACCAGGTCGTCGCGAGGATTCTTCCGACGATCCTCGGCCATGGCGTACGCGTAGGCGAGCATCTCGGTGTTGGCGGTGAGCGGGTCGTACTTGGAGTCGGGGTCATCGGGATTGACCATCGAATCGGCGAGGTCGCAGAGACGGTCATGGTCTTCGGCCGGCACGCCGAGGAGGCCGAGGATGGCCTGCAGCGGCAGGTGGATGGCGACGTCGTCGACAAAGTTTCCGCTGCCCTTCTCGGCCGCGGCCGTCACGATCTCGCGTGCCGTCGCCGACAGCTGCTCCTCGAGTGATGCCACCGCCCGTGGGGTGAACATGCGGGACACGATCTTGCGCATGCGGGTGTGCTCCGGTGGATCCATGTTGAGCAGAAAGCACCTCGATGCCTCGAGCTGCTCGCGCGTTGCATGCTCGGGAACCCGCATCACCGCGCCCTTGGCCCAGTTGGACCAGGTCGCGGTGTCCTTCGAGATCGATCTGATGTCCGAGTGCCGACTGATCACCCAGAATCCGTCGTCGTCGAAGTAGGTGGGACCGAGCGCCTGCTTGTTCCACCAGACGGGCGCGGTTGCACGGCGAACGGCGAACTCGGCAAGCGGTAGACCGCGTTCCAGCAGGTCGGGGTCGGTGAAGTCGATGTCCTCGAACTTGCGGGTGGCCGATGCAGTCATGTCGTCCTCGCGGGTCGCGGTAGTGGCCGGAGTGTGGCCCACATCACTCGAAATTACACCCAATTCGACGATGTATGGTCTCGATGCCGCGCCGCGAGGCGCTCGTGTGACGGCTCAGGAGACCGGACAGACCCCGTATCGCACCGGGAGGTCCTTGACGCCGTTCAGCCAACCGGAGCGGATACGCCGCATCTCGCCGATCTTGCCGATGTCCGGCAGGGTGTCGGCGATCGCGGTGAAGATCAGGTTGAGCTCGAGCCGGGCGAGGTTGGCCCCGATGCAGAAATGCGGGCCGTTCCCGCCGAATGCGAGATGCGGGTTCGGATCGCGTGTGACGTCGAAGGTGAACGGCTCGTCGAACACGTCCTCGTCGAAATTGGCCGAGCGTAGAACAATCCGACCCGCTCGCCCGCGCGGATCGACACCCCGCTCACCTCGGTGTCGGCCAGGGCGGTGCGTTGGAACGCATTGACCGGGCTCGACCAGCGGAGGATCTCGTCGACGGCGGTGCCGGGCCGGTCACGCTTGAAGAGTTCCCACTGAGCGGGGTTCTCCAGGAACGCGTTCATCCCGTGTGTGGTCGCGTTGCGGGTGGTCTCGTTGCCCGCTGTGATCAGCAGGATGACGAAGAACCCGAATTCGGTCTCGTCGAGGGCCTCGCCGTCGATGTCGGCGTTGACCAGCATGGTGACCACATCGTCGGTCGGGTTCTTGCGCCGTTCCTCGGCGAGGTTGTACGCGTATCCGAGGAGTTCGGCGTTGGCCATCGTCGGGTCGATCGTCTGGTCCGGGTCATCGGTGTTGATGATGGCGTCGACGAGTACGTGGATCCGTGACCGGTCGGCTTCGGCAACGCCGATCAGATCCAGGATCGCTTGTAGCGGTAGGTGAATGGCGATGTCGTCGACGAAGTTCCCGGTGTCCTTGGCGGCGGCCTCGGTCACGATGTCACGTGCGTAGTCGGTGAGCACCTCGGAGAGCGCGGCCACGGCCTTGGGGGTGAACAAGCGCGAGATGATCTTGCGAAGACGGGTGTGCTCGGGCGGGTCGTGATTGACCAGGAGTGCCTTGGTGAACTCGAGCTGATCGGGTGTCATGTAGTCCGGCAGTCGGATGATGGCGCCCTTCGCGTTGGTCGACCAGACATCGCTGCGCTTCGAGATCTCGCGGATGTCGCGATGCTTCGTGATCGCCCAATAGCCGCCGTCGGTGAACACCGAGGTGCCCGGTGGCTGCGCGTTCCACCAGACCGGCGCGGTGCGACGGAGTTGCGCGAACTCCTCGCGGGGGATGCCCTTCTCGAGCACATCGGGATTCGTGAAGTCATAGCCTTCGCCGAATGGACAGACTCCGCTGGTGGTTGCCGTCATGAGTTCTCCCTGCTCTTGCCGGCGCGGGTCGCGATGGACCACGCGCGGTGTGGCCGACGCCACTACATCATACATCTCCAACCGATGTGTATGGTCTACCGCCGCCGGGCTCGGCGCGACATCCGCCCTGGCAGGTAGGGTCGGTTCCCATGAATCCGGTCCGGATCGCGTCGACGGTTGCATGCCGATGAGGACGCACGGTTGGGGTGGTCGGGTGCCTCGCAACGACGACGAGGCCACCGCGAGAATTCTCGCCGCCACCCGGACGATCATCGACAGACGAGGGGCGTCGACGAGCATTGCCGATGTCGCGCGTGAACTCGATGTCACGCGGCAGACCGTCTATCGGTACTTCGCCAGCACCGAGGAGTTGCTCTCGGCAACCGCGCTCGATGCCGTCGGCGCGCTCCTGGATCGGATGACCGAGCGGTTGCGCGGGATCACGGCTGCCGACGACGCAGTGGTGGAAGGTGTTGCGGGCGTGCTCGAAGAACTCCGCGACGACGATTACGTCGGGCTCCTGTTCCGCACCGACCGGCTCAGCGTGCCGGTCGTCGGCGAGATCACCTCGGAGATCGGCCGCGTCTTCGCACGGTCGATGGTCGATCGGATGGACGTCGACTGGGCGGGGTCGGGCTACACGGACCGCGAGCTCGACGTCGTGGTCGAAATCGTTTTGCGCACACTGCAATCCATGGTCATCGACCCCGGCTCTCCGCCGCGTTCGGCGGCCGCTCTCCGGGAGTTCCTGGATGCGTGGATGGGGGCGTCCATACGTGGCCTGGTGGCCGCACCCCGGCGAGGGGTGCGGCCGGACCGGGTCAGCGCGGTTCGCAGATGACGACCGGGATCTCCCGGTCGGTCCACGCCGCGTAGGTGTCGAAGTCGGCGTAGAGGGAGACGAGTTGCGGCCACAGATCGTCGCGCTCGGCATCCGTCGCCGTCCGTGCCGTCAACTCGTGGATTTCCTTGCCGACCTGGATGGTCACCTCGGGGTTCGCGACCAGGTTGAGATACCAGGCCGGATTCTTCGGTAACCCACCCTGCGACGCGACCACCACGAAGGAATCGCCCGTGCGGAGGTAGAGCAGCGGTGCCGTCCGCGGCTCGCCCGTTTTGCGTCCGATGGTGGTGAGCAGGCACATCGGGACGGGATTTCGTAGACCGGCGCCGATGCGCCAGGTATTGCCCAACCGCCCGCCGGTGGCCTTGTACACCTTCGCGTTGAGGCGAGAGCCGACCTTGATCAGCGACGCCACGGCCGGCGAGCTCAGCTGTTTCGGCCGTGCATTGGGATCCATGACCGGCATCAGATTCGTTCGATGATGGTGCCGGTGGACAGTGCACCACCGGCGCACATGGTGACGAGGGCGGTCTGGCCGTCGGTGCGCTCGAGTTCATGCAGTGCGGTGGTCAGCAGCCGGGAACCGGTGCTGCCCACCGGGTGTCCGAGTGCGATGGCGCCGCCGTTGACGTTCACCTTGTCCATGTCCGCGTTGTGGACCTGGGCCCAGCTGAGCACGACCGAGGCGAAGGCCTCGTTGATCTCGACGAGATCGATGTCCGACAACGCCATTCCCGACTTGGCGAGCACGCGTTCGGTCGACTGGACCGGTCCGTCGAGGTGGTAGTGGGGCTCGGCGCCGACGAGTGCCTGGGCCTTGATCCGTGCACGGGGCGTCAGACCGAGAGCGCGGGCCTTCGCCTCGTCCATGATGAGAACCGCGGCGGCACCGTCGGAGATCTGCGACGACGTGCCCGCGGTATGGATGCCGCCGTCGAGGACCGGCTTGAGTCCGGCCAGCGACTCCAGGGTGGTCTCCCGTAAGCCCTGATCCCGGCTGACGTCGAGGACGTTCCCGGTGAGCTCACCCTCCTTGGTGCGCTCGGGTGCCTTGAGGGCCAGGACCTCGCGGTCGAATCGTCCCTCGTCCCAGGCCTGCTTGGCGAGACGTTGGCTGCGCTCGCCGAGGGCGTCCACGTCGGCCCGGGTGATGCCGCGTCGCGTTGCGATGCGTTCGGCCGCCTCGAACTGGTTCGGCAGGTCGACCGTCCAGGAATCCGCGTGATAGGGGCCGGCGTCGGTGCCGACGTTCGCGCCGAGAGGGACCATCGACATCATCTCGATGCCGCACGCGATGCCCACGTCGATCGCATCGGTGGCGATGAGCCCCGCGATGAGGTGGTTGGCCTGCTGGGCGGACCCGCACTGACAGTCGATCGTGGTGGCGCCGGCGTGTTCCGGAAGACCCGCCGACAGCCATGCCTTGCGGGTGATGTTGCCTGCTTGCGCCCCGGCCTGGGTCACGCAGCCGCCGATCACCTGCTCGACGATGCTCGGATCGATGCCTGCTTTGTCGATCAGGCCGCTCTGCGTGAGCCCCAGGAGTTCCTCGGCATGCAGGCCGGACAACCACCCGGCTCGCTTGCCGATCGGCGTCCGCGCTGCCTCGACGATAACCGGCACACCCATGCCCAACTCCTCTTCAGGTCTGTTCTACTTCGACCTCCTCAAAGTAGAACAAGTTCCTATTCGCGTCTATGGCCGGGGCGGCTTGTGGCCACGGCGGTGTTCAGAACGCGTTCGCCCGCAAGGGCGTTGGGTGGTCGCGGGCGAGATGTGCACCGGGCTGACCTCGTGACCGGCCCCGCGTCGTCGATGTGGCAATGAATATTGATATTATTTCCGCACCTCGCAAGCTTGCCGGGCAAGCAAAACTAGAACAAGTTCTCGTTGGGGACTGTCTTTTGGGTCACAGTGTGCTCTAATGGGTTTTGAAACAGGTTCTAAATCTCACAGCGAGGTGGTGTGACGTGACCCAGGCTCAGGGTGCGACTACAGGCGCCGATATCGGGGGCGCAGAGGCGACAAGTTCGTTCATGGAGCAGGAGGGTTGGGATTTCACCAGCCCGGACCTGCTTGAACAGGGTATTCCGGTCAAGGAGTTCGCGCAGCTGCGCAAGACCGCTCCCGTGTGGTGGAACGCCCAGCTGGAAGGCAAGGGTGGCGGCTTCCATGACGGCGGCTACTGGGTGGCTTCCAAGCATGCCCACATCCGGGAGATCTCCAAGAACAACGACGACTGGTCGACCGCGACCAACGGTGTCATCATGCGGTTCGACGACGAGATGAACCAAGATCAGCTCGACGTCACCAAGGCGCTGCTGATCAACCACGATCCGCCGGATCACACGCGGCTGCGCAAGCTGGTCTCCAAGGCCTTCACCCCGCGCGCGGTGCAGGCGCTGGAGGACAAGCTCGACAACGCGGCCCGCACCATCGTCAGCAAGGCCGCGGAGACGGGCACCGGCGACTTCGTCCACGATGTCGCCGTCGACCTGCCACTGCTGGCGATTGCCGATCTCCTGGGCGTGCCGGAGGTCGATCGGGGGAAGTTGTTCGACTGGTCGAACAACATGATGAACTACGACGATCCGGAGTTCGGCGAGGACCCGGAGATGGCGTCCGCCGAAATCCTCGGCTACGGCTACACGATGGCCGAAGAGCGTCGCAAGAACCCGGTCGACGACATCGTCTCCACCCTGGTGAACGCCGACATCGACGGTCAGAGCCTCGACGAGACGGAGTTCGGGTTCTTCTTCATCCTGCTGACCGTGGCGGGTAACGAGACCACGCGTAACGCGATCAGCCATGGCATGAACGCCTTCCTGGAGAACCCCGATCAGTGGGAGCTGTTCAAGAAGGAGCGTCCGGCGACCGCGGTCGACGAGATCGTGCGGTGGGCGACCCCGGTCAACTGCTTCCAGCGGACGGCCAAGCGTGACACGCAGATCGGTGGCGTCGACATCAAGGAGGGTCAACGCGTCGGCATGTTCTACGGCTCGGCGAACTACGACGAGGACGTATTCGACGACCCGTTCACGTTCAACATCATGCGCGACCCGAACCCGCACGTCGGATTCGGTGGCAACGGGGCGCACTTCTGTATCGGTGCGAACCTGGCGCGTATGGAGATCAACCTGATGTTCAACGCGCTCGCCGATCTGGTCCCGGACATCAGTCGTCTGCAGGCGCCGCGCCGACTCCGTCACGGATGGATCAACGGCGTCAAGGAGCTCCAGGTCGACTACGGCGTGAAATGACCGCGCAGGAGACCGGACGGAACGACTCGCCCGCCTACCTCAACATCGACCGGGAGAATCATCCCGCGGTGGTGGCGGGTCGTCGGTCCCGCGAGCTCGTCGCGGCCCGCGACAAGCAGGCGTGGTTGGACAACTTTGCCGTCGAGGGGTCGGTAGAGGACCCGGTCGGGCCGTCGATGTTCGACCCCGAGGGCAAGGGTTTCCACGGTCACGACCAGATCGCGGAGTTCTGGGACAAGTCGATCGCCACCACGGAGAGCATCGAGTTCGTGTTCGACGACGAGATCATCTGCGGTGATGAGGTCGCCTACGTCGGCAAGATCGTCACGCACATCGCCGGGCACGTCTCCGAGGCGCACGGGGTGTTCACCTACCGTGCCGATGCCGACGGGAAGATGGCTGCGCTGCGGGCCTTCTGGGAGGTCGAGAAGACGATCAAGTCGGTCCGGCCGGCCTGAGGCGGACACCACTTTTCCACCCCATCTCTTGTTTTCCACCTCGTCCCCGACGAAGGTGGATCACGAGAGGTGGGGTGGATTCGTCTTCCGCATTGCCCCACACCAGCTGCTGCGAAGGTGGAGCAATGCGTGCGATCGAGCGTATCCGCGGTTACGTCAATGCCTTTGGGTCGTCGAAACGACATCGAGGTGATCTGGGCGGATGGCTCGGTCGCCGACCACAACTGCTGGCCGCCACGGGCATCTACGAATCGGCGCTGCTGTTCAGCAATCGCCTCGATCCGAAGATCAAGGAGCTCGCCGAGCTGAAGACCGCGGGTCTCGTGAGTTGCGAGTTCTGCCTCGACATCGGGTCCGCCCTGGCGCGCGGCGCCGGGGTCACGGAACAGCAGATGCGCGACCTGCCACGTTATCGGGACAGCGAGGCGTATACGGAGTTGGAGAAGCTGGTGCTCGCCTACGCCGAGGCGATGACGGTGACGCCGGCCGTCGGCGACGACCTGGCGGAGTTGCGTGCCCGGCTGTCCGAGCAGCTGACCAAGAGTCAGATCGCCGAACTCGCCGCGACCGTCGCCTGGGAGAACCAGCGGGCGCGGCTGAACCAGTCCCTCGGTGTCCGTCCGACTGGTATGTCCGACGGTGCGGCGTGCGCGTTGCCGGAGCCAAGGGTCTGAACTTCGCGCCTGCCGTCGGCACCATCCCGTCGATCGAGTAGCCACCGAGCGAAGCGAGGCGGCGTATCGAGATCACTCGTCGGGAGTGGTCTCGATACGCCGCCTCGCCTGGCGGCTCGGTGGCTACTCGACCAGCGGAGTCGGCACCTACTCGACCGGCGGAGGGTCGGTGGCTACTCGACCGGCAATGCGCCGCCTAGTGGGCGGGCTTGTCCGCGCCCACCAGCCACATCGAGAAGTACTGCGAGCCACCGCCATACGCGTGACCGAGCGCCTTGCGGGCGTCGGGCACCTGGTGATCGCCTGCCTTGTTCATCACCTGGATCGCGGCCTCGGCGAAGCGGATCATGCCCGACGCGCCGATCGGGTTCGACGACAGCACGCCACCGGAAGCGTTGACCGGCAGCTGCCCGCCGATCTCGGTCTCGCCTGCCTCGGTGAGCTTCCAGCCCTCGCCCTCGGCAACGAAACCGAGGTTCTCCAGCCACATCGGCTCGAACCAGGAGAACGGCACGTAGATCTCGGCGGCGTCGATCTCCTGGAGCGGATTGCTGATCCCGCCCGACTTCCACAGGGCCGCAGCGGCGTCGCGGCCGGCCTGCGGGCTCACCACGTTGCGGTGGGCGTAGGAGAGTGGTTCGGTGCGCATGGCGGTGGCGTGAATCCACGCCACCGGATCACCCGCGGAAGCAGCGTCGTCGGCGGCCTGTTCGTCGCCGATCACCACTGCACACGCGCCGTCCGACGACGGGCAGGTCTCGTCGTAACGGATGGGGTCCCACAGCATCTGGGACTCCATCACCTTCTCCGTGGTGATGTCGGCCTGCTGCAGGTGGGCCAATGGGTTCTTGGAGCCGTTGCGCCGGTCCTTGGCCGCGACGATGGCGCCGATGTTCGACGGCGCACCGGACTGCCGGATATAGGACCGCACGTGCGGTGCGAAGAAGCCACCCGCACCCGCGCCGACCGGCTTGGTGAACGGAACCGGGATCGATAACGCCCACATGGCATTCGACTCGGACTGCTTCTCCCAGGCGACGGCCAGCACCCGCCGATGGACACCGGCGAACACCAGGGACGCGGCGACGTTGGCGGTGGAGCCGCCCACCGAACCGGCGGTGTGCACACGGATCATCCGTTTGCCGACCGCACCGATGGCCTCGGCCATCGCCAGTTCGGGCATCATCGACCCCTCGAACAGGTCGGGGGCCTTGCCGATGACGATCGCATCGATGTCGTCGATGGAGACCTTCGCGTCCGCCAGGGCGGCGTCGATGGCCTCACGGCACATACCCGCCATCGTCACGTCGTGGCGTTTGGCGACGTACTTGGTCTGGCCGGTGCCCAGGACCGCTGCGCGATTGTTGTGTGCCATCAGTTCTCGTCTCCCGCATTCTCGTCTGCGCTCAGGGTGACCACCATGTTCTGCTGCAACAGCGGGCCGCTCGTCGCATGTGCCAGCGCGGTCTCTGCCTCGCCGCTCAGGATCTCGTGTGCGGCGTAGCCCACCCGCTGAAGGCCCGCCGAGAACAACGAGTTCCCGGTGAGTGCGCCACCGGACGGGTTGATCCGCACCGAGTCGGGCAGGCCGATCGCGTTGCGCACGATCAGCTCCTGATGAGTGAAGGGTGCATGGATCTCGGCCACATCGACCGCCCGCGTGCGATGACGGAAGGCGGTGTCGGCGGCGAGCGACGTCGACGGTGAGACGGTCAGATCTCGCGCGCCGAAGTTGGGTGTGTCGATGCGGTGATCCCAGCCGGTGATGAACGCCGGGTTGGCGACGAGCTCGCGGGCCCGTCGTTCGCTCGCGATGATCACCGCGGCGGCGGCGTCGGTGTACGGCGCGATGTCATGAGCGCGAAGCGGATCGGCGACGAGGTCGGTGGCGAGCAGATCGTCGACCGACTTGCCGGTGGTGCGCGCGGCGACCGCAGCCATGTCGGCCTCGGTCCAGGCACCCGAGTCGATACCGGCACGGGCCTGCAGGGCGCCGAGTGAACGGGCATCCGGCCACAGCGGACCGACGGTGTACGGATCGGTCTGCAGGGCGAGGGTCTGATCCATGTTGCCCGCGGTCGATTTGCCGAAGCCGTAGGCCAGCGCGAGGTCGACCTCGCCGGTGGCGATCTTCACCCATGCCTCGTACAGCGCCCAGGCGGCGTCCATCTCGACGTGTGACTCGTTGATCGGCGGCATCGCCCCGATGGAGTCGATTGCGGAGATGAACGAGAATGCGCGTCCGGCGAGGTAATCCGACGATCCGCTGCACCAGAACTCGATGTCGGTGCGGGAGATGCCGATGTCGGCGTACAGCTTCTGGAAACACGGGATCAGCATTTCGACACCGTTGGTGGTGCCGTGGGTCCCGACGATGTTCGGGCTGTGCGCGAACCCGATGATCGCAATCCGGGGGAGTGTCACAAGAGCTCCTAGTTCTTCAGAGAAGAAGGGTCAGATGATCGATCAGAGGTGATCGCGGTAGGTCTCGTACTCGGCATCGGGCTCACCGGTCGGTGCGAAGTGGCTGATATTGCCGATCGAGTGATCCCATTCGTCCTCGGGGAGCCAGACGGCCTTGACGCGCATGCCCATTCGGACATCCTCCGCGGCACAGTCCAGGATGAGGTGCAGGAACGGGATGTCCGAACCGTCGAGCAAGACGTACGCGGCCACATACGGGGGTTTGATCCGCTGTCCCTGGAACGGCACGTTGACGATGCAGAACGTGGTGACGATCCCGGTGTTGCCCAACTCCACCCGCTCGACCGCCGTGGCGCCGTCGGCCGGGCTCACCTTGCGCGGCGGGAAGTAGACGCGTCCCTCGTCGACGCCGGAACCGATCCGGGAGCCGTAGAGCTTGCCGGCCTTGAGTCCCTCGAGGTACCAGGACTCCTCTTCGGTTGCGGAGTGCGCGATCTCGGTGGTGATCGGCGTCGTCATGACCACGAGGTCACCCTCGGGATTCTCCGCCTCGTTGGCGGGAGCCGCCTCCCCGGACTCGCCGGGAGCGAAGTACGCGATGTCGTCGATTCGGCCGATCCGGGCGGGACGCCAGACGGCGTGCACGCGAAGGCCGGTCGAGATGTCGCCGGGCGCATCGACGGCGACCACGTGCAGCATCGACGTGTCGGCACCGTCGAGCTTGATGAGCGCCCAGGCGAACGGCTTGTCGAGGGGCTGGGGATCGAGCGGTTCCTGCTGCCACGACCAGGAGATCACGGTGCCGGTCGGGGCGACGTCGACCAACTCGGTCGTCGGGGCGCCGCCGGCAGGATCGAACTCGACAGGCGGGACCGAGACGGTGCCGCCGCTGCCCTTGGAGCCGACGATGCGACCGTCGCGCAACGCGAGTGCGAACTGACTCAGGACCGGCCCCAGCGAACGCGTGTACTCGAACGAGTTCTTCAGGGGAGCGGTGAGGATCGGGGACTCCGGCTCGGGTACCGCCGCAACGGGGCTGGCCGGGGCCGGACGGGGTGCTGTTGTGCTGGTGCTCACGCATCGAGTAGAACACGTTCTAGTATTGAGGCACAAGGTGCATGTCACAGACTCGGGCCCGCGATGGCCGGGGCGACGTTGGAGGACGCCAGATGAAGCTCGGACTACAGCTCGGCTATTGGGGGCAGGGGCCCATCGAGAACGCCCCGGAGTTGATCGCGGCGGCCGAAGATGCAGGTTTCGAGGCGGTTTTCACGGCCGAATCGTGGGGCTCGGACGCCTATACGCCGCTGGCCTGGTGGGGCGCGGCGACCGAGCGGATCAAGCTGGGGACCTCGGTGGCCCAACTCTCCGCGCGGCCGCCGACCTCCCTGGCGATGCACGCGCTGACGCTCGACCACCTCTCGGGCGGGCGACACATCGTGGGTCTGGGGGTGTCGGGACCGCAGGTCGTCGAGGGCTGGTATGGCCAACCGTTCGCCAAGCCGCTCGCGAGGACGCGGGAATACGTGCAAGTCGTGCGGGACGTGTTGGCGCGGGAAGCGCCGGTGCGCAACCCCGGGTCGCACTACCCGTTGCCGTATCCGGCCGACGCGCCCGGATCGACCGGACTGGGCAAGTCGCTCAAACCGATCACCCATCCGCTGCGCGCGGACATCCCGATCTGGCTCGGGGCCGAGGGGCCAAAGAACGTGGCACAGACCGCGGAGATCGCCGACGGCTGGTTGGCGATCTTTTACAGTCTGCGTCTGGCCGGCCAGTACGAGGAATGGCTCGCCGAAGGTTTCGCGCGGCCGGGTGCACGGCGCAGTCGTGACGACTTCGAGGTGGCGGCGACGGCTCAGGTGGTCATCACCGACGACATCTCCGCCGCCATCGAGCGATACCGGCCGTCGACGGCACTCTATGTCGGTGGGATGGGCGCAAAGGAGAAGAACTTTCACGCCGAGCTCTACCGGCGGATGGGGTACGGCGACGCGGTCGACGAGATCGGTGCGCTGTTCCGCGCCGGAAAAAAGGCGGAGGCGATGGCCGCGGTGCCGGACGAGATGGTCCGGGAGACGATGATCGTCGGGACCGCCGACGAGGTCCGCGCCCAGATCAAGCAGTGGGAGGCAGCCGGGGTCAGCATGCTCCTGGTGACCGCGCGAGACACCGGGACGATCCGCGAGCTCGCCACACTGGTCTGATCTGCAATGCCGAATATGTCGAAATATATTGGGAGGTCGGACAAGTCGCCCCCAACCGTCGGGCGTCGGCAATCGTGAGCGGTCCCGATAGCGGACGACAAGACCCTGCGCCGTGCGTAGACACCGACGCGATCGATCGCATCATCCAGGTCGCCGGCGATCTCATCGAAGGTGGCGAGTCGGTCAGTGTCCGACGTGTGGCGCAGTGCTCGGGCGTGACCCGCGAGACCGTGTACCGCTACTTCTCGAGCGCGGATTCGATTGTGTTGGCGGCCGCTGAATCGGCGGCGTCGAAGTTCCTCGTGGAACTCTCGACGGCGTTGCGTGAGATCGCCGGCCCGGTCGACACGGTGGTCGAGGGAATCGCCATCACGATCGAACAGTTGCGGGCCGACCAACGCTTCGCCCTGCTGTTCAACGCCACCGGCCGATCTCGGTATCTCGACGAGGTCACCTCGCCGGAGGCCATCGCAGTCGGACGATCGATCCTCGACGAGGTCGGCGTGGATTGGCGTGATCGGGGCTGGACCGACGCTGATCTCGATGAGTTGGTCGAGTTCATGTTGCGGACCCTGCAATCTTTCATCGTCGATCCCGGCGAGCCGCCCCGGACGGGAGCGGGCCTGCGCTGTTATCTGCGACGTTGGGTCGCGCCGGCAGTCGCGGTCGGAGCAGATGCGGCGAACGGACCTTGAGGTCGCGAATGTCCACCCATGGGCGGATTGACATCCTTTGTCGGCGCGCGCATCGTCGAATCGTGGGCAGGAAACTGAAGAACGATTGGTCGGGGCAGTCCTTTCCGCACGCCGGCCGGCGCAAACCCTTCATCGGCGATCTCGGCGTGTCCGACCCTCGGCATCCCCTGCTGAGTCTTCTCGAGTGGGGAGCCGACCTCGGGCCCATCTACGAGATGCGGATCTTCCGCCAGAACTTCGTGTTCGTCTCGAACGCCGAGCTCGCGGCCGAACTGTGCGACGAGTCGCGCTTCTGCAAGGCGCTTCCGCCGGCCATCACCGCGCTCCGTCAGTACGCCGGCGACGGTCTGTTCACGGCCCACAACGACGAGCCGAATTGGCAGCTCGCACATGAACTCCTGATGCCGGCCTTCACAAAGGCGGCCATGCAGTCGTACCACCCGATAATGCTCGAGACGGCCGGGGAGCTGTTCGATTACTGGGACCGGCAGAGCGGCCCGGTGGACGTCACCCGGTCGATGACCAAGCTGACCATGGAGACGCTCAGCCGTGCCGCGTTCAGTCACGACTTCGGGTCGTTCACCACATCTGAGCCGCATCCGTTCGTGGGGGCGATGATCCGTGCGCTGGAGACGGGCCGGCGCAAAGGCGGATTGTTGACCGCCCCGGGTGGTCGGTTGCTCGGACGCTACCTCGATCATCGCAACGCGGACCAGCAGGCGTATGTGGATCGGCTCCTCGACGACCTGATCGCCGAACGCACCGGGTCGACCGATCAGCACGACCTGCTCGGCATCATGCTCAACGTCTCGCATCCGGAGACCGGAGAGCGGCTGTCCCCGTTGAACATCCGCTATCAGATCCTGACCTTCCTGGTGGCGGGGCACGAAACCACCTCGGGTGCATTGGCGTTCACTCTCTACTACCTTTCCAGGAATCCCGAAGTGCTCGCGGCCGCGCAGCGTGAGGCCGATGAGATCCTCGGCGCGGATCCCCGCGCGACACCGACCTTCGAGCAGGTACCCAAATTCCGCTACATCCGCCGATGCCTCGATGAGGCGCTCCGAATCTGGCCCACGGTGCCGGCGTTCGCGCGGAGCCCGCGGTCGGAGACGACGCTGGCGGATCGATACCGGATGCAGCCGGAGGACTGGGCGGTGATCGTGCTCGGTCAAGTGCACCGTGATCCCGCCGTCTGGGAGAACCCCGACGTCTACGATCCGGATCGCTTCCTGCCGGCGAACATCAAGCAGCGTCCCGCACACAGTTACAAGCCGTTCGGCAGCGGCCTGCGGGCGTGTATCGGCCGGCAGTTCGCGATCCACGAAGCGGTGTTGGTCTTGGCGTGCCTGCTCCATCGGTACGACCTGACCGGCGATCCCGACTACGAACTCGCGGTCGACGAACGGCTCACGATGGTGCCGCGGGACTTCGAACTCGGCCTCGAGCCGCGACGGCAGCTCGCGCTCAACACATGATTTCGTAGCAATAATCCGCGCGTGCCGCGGATTATTGCTACGAAATCGGCTCACTCGCCGGTGAAGACCGGCTTCTCCTTGTTGGCGAAGGCCTTCGGGCCGATCTTGGCATCCTTGCTCTTGAAGACGGAGATGCCGAGCTTGGACTCGATCTCGAAGGCATCGAGCTCGTGCATGCCCTCGGTGTCGCGCATGGTCTTCAGGATCGCCTGCACGGCGAGCGGGCCGTTGGCCGCGATGGTCTCGGCGATCTCGAGTGCCTTGTCCAGCGCCGAACCATCGGGCACCACATAACCGATGAGGCCGTACTCCTTGGCCTCGGCGGCGGTGATGTGCCTGCCGGTCAGCAGGAGATCGGCCGCGATCGTGTACGGGATCTGACGCGGCAGCCGAACGGCGCTGCCGCCGAGCGGGAACAATCCCCAGCGGGCCTCGGCGACACCGAATTTGGCCTTCTCGCCGGCCACGCGGATGTCGGTGCCCTGCAGGATCTCCGTGCCGCCCGCGATGGCCGCACCCTCGACGGCGGCGATCAACGGCTTGGTGAGACGGCGACCCTTGAGCAGTGCGGGCAGGCTGGCAGGATTCCACGATCCCGAATCGGCGGTGTCGCCGGGGGAGTTCTGGTTCATCGCCTTGAGGTCCATGCCCGCGCAGAAGGCGCCGCCTGCACCCGTCAGGACGGCCACCCGGATGTCGGGATCGTTGTCGACCTGATCCCAGGCCTCGACCATGATCCGCATCATCTCGGCCGACAGCGCGTTGCGTGCCTCGGGACGGTTCATCGTCACGATCAGGGCATGCCCGCGCTTCTCGACGAGGCAATCCGGGCCCCGGTCGGTGGAAGTGTCGGAACCGGCAAATGTGGTCATCGTCGTCCCTCGCGAATGTGTGTGTGATTGCGGCTTGCCCGAAACGATAACACGTTCTAATTTTGAACCATGGCCTACACGATTGCCGACCTCATCGAGCATGCGGTCGATCTCATGCCCGAACGAACAGCCCTCGTCTCGGGTGAGGAGTCCCGGACCTATACCGAACTGGAGGCGCGGTCCAACGCGCTCGCCCACAAACTGCGCGATCTCGGCGTGCAGCCAGGGGACAGGGTGGGGCTGTACAGCAGGAACACCATCGAGTCCGTCGAGGCGATGGTCGCCATCTTCAAGGCCCGCGCGGTGATGGTCAACGTCAATTTCCGCTACGTGGAGGCGGAGCTCGAGCACATCTTCACCGACTCGGGGATGTCGGTGCTGATCCACGAGCGCCAGTTTTGCGAGCGCGTGTGCAACACGTTGCCGAGTTCTCCGACGATCACGAACCGGATCGTGATCGAGGACGGAACCGACGCCGATCTTTCCTGCGCGGGGTACGGCGACGCGATCCGTTACGAGGACGCCATCGCCGAGTCATCGGCGAAGCGGGACTTCGAGGATCGTTCCGGGGACGACCTGTACATGCTCTACACGGGCGGCACCACGGGCAAGCCGAAGGGTGTGGTGTGGCGCCAGGAAGATGTCTGGCGTGTTCTCGGCGGCGGCATCGACTGGTACACAAGCGAACCCGTGGCAGACGAATGGGAGCTGGCCCGCGCGGGCGCCGACGGCGGACAGCTGGTGCGCTTCCCGATACCGCCGTTCATCCATGGTGGATCGCAGTGGGCGGTGTTCCAGGCGCTGTTCGGCGGCGGGAAAGCCGTTGTCTACCCGGACTTCAGCGGGCCGGCCGCCTGGGAGGCCGTCGAACGGCACGGGGTCAACGTCATCTTCATCACCGGAGATGCCATGGGGCGGCCGATGATCGAGGCGCTGGAGGTGAAGGACGATTACGACCTCTCCAGCGTGGTGTCGGTCGCGTCGTCGGCCTGCCTGTTCTCGCCGAGCATCAAGGAGCAGTTCCTCGACCGGTTCCCCAATTCGGTGATCATCGATGCGATCGGGTCCTCGGAGACCGGTTTCGGTGGACTCGGCGTCGTCGCCAAGGACACCCCGCACACCGGCGGACCACGCGTGAACGCCGATAGCGAGACCCATGTCCTGCGCGAGGACGGGACACCGGTGGAACCGGGCAGCGGAGAGGTCGGAGTGCTGGCACGGTCCGGGCACATCCCGCTGCGCTACCACAATGATCCGGAGAAGTCGGCGAAGACCTTCCGGGAGTTCAACGGTGTTCGTTATTCACTTCCCGGCGACTCGGCCCAGCTCGAGGCCGACGGCAGCATCACCATGCTGGGCCGCGGTTCGGTGTCCATCAACACCGGCGGCGAGAAGGTGTTCCCGGAGGAGGTGGAGGGCGCTCTGAAGGCCCATCCGGATGTGTTCGACACCGTCGTCGTCGGTGTTCCCGACGACCGGTTCGGGCAGCGAGTCTCTGCGGTGATCGCCACCCGCGGGGATGCGCGTCCCGCGCTGGCCGACCTGAACGATGTGGTCCGCAAGGAACTCGCCGGGTACAAATGCCCCCGCAGCGTGTGGTTCGTCGACGAGATCAAGCGATCCCCGGCAGGTAAGCCAGACTACCGGTGGGGTGTCGGAATCACCCAGGAACGTCCCGCAGATGAGGCGCTCGGCGCCCCGGAGAAGAGCTGACATGCGCACCGAACTCGCCGATCGATTCGGCATCGAGTACCCGATCTTCGGGTTCACCCCGAGCCAGGACGTGGCGGCCGCGATCAGTCGTGCGGGTGGCCTCGGCGTCCTCGGCTGTGTCCGCTTCAACGACGCCGAGGAACTCGACGAGGTCCTCGAGTGGATGCACGAGAACACCGACGGCAAGCCGTTCGGTGTCGACATCGTGATGCCCGCGAAGATCCCGACCGAGGGCAGCAAGGTCGACCTCGACTCGATGATCTCGCCGGAGCATCGTGCGTTCGTCGAGCGCACCCTCGACGACCTGGGCGTGCCGCCGCTGCCGAATGGCGAGCGGGTGGATGCCGGCGTGCTGGGCTGGTTGCACTCGGTGGCCCGGTCCCATGTGGACATCGCGATGGAGCACACGCGTAAGTACGGGCAGATCAAGCTGATCGCCAACGCGCTCGGATCGCCGCCCGCCGATGTGATCCAGACGTCGCACGACAACGGCGTGCTGGTGGCGGCCCTGGCCGGCGCCAAAGAACATGCGCTGCATCACGTGGAGGCCGGCGTCGACATCGTCATCGCGCAGGGCTACGAGGGCGGTGGACACACCGGTGAGGTCACCTCGATGATCCTGTGGCCGGAACTCGTTGATGCCGTGCAGGATTCGGCGCCGGTGCTTGCCGCCGGTGGTGTGGGCAGCGGTCGTCAGATCGCCGCCGCGATCGCGCTCGGCGCGCAGGGCGTGTGGATGGGGACCTACTGGCTCACCGCCGCCGAATACAAACTGGGCATGGAGCCCGACGCCGACGGTCCGTCGACAGTCCAGAAGGCGCTGCTGAAGGCGACGTCGCGCGACACCGTGCGTCGTCGTATCTACTCGGGCAAGCCCGCACGGCTGCTGAAGACCAAGTGGACCGACGCCTGGGATGCGCCCGGTGCGCCCGACCCGCTGCCGATGCCACTGCAGAACCTGCTCGTCGCGGAGGCTCATGCGCGGATCTCCGCGGCCGACGATCCGGACGTCGTCGCGATGCCGGCCGGTCAGATCGTGGGGAGGTGCAACGAGATCACCCCGGTCGCCGACATGATCGCCGATCTCGTGAGTGAGTACGAGCAGGCGGTCGGACGGATGAACGCGACGTTGACGTCGCCGGTCGCCTGACTCCGCGCACTCGCAGACACACAGAACTCCCACAAACACGGTATGCATTGCGTGTTTGTGGGAGTTCTCGGTGTTCGGGTCAGGTGGCGATCCCTTCGCGCTCGAGCCATTCGCGGACCATCGGAACGACCCGGTGGTGTCGGAGGTCGGCCCACACCCAGCGGATCACCATGACGCCGAGGCGTCGGAGGGCATCCTCGCGTTCCTTCTCGCGGCGCATGGCGTCGAACGGGGTCTCCCCGGTGCGGAGATGCCGTTCGTATTTCTTCATGCCGTCGAACTCCGCGGCGAGCTTGCCCACCCAGTCGTAGTCGGTTCGCCCTACGAAGTCGCCGTTCGTGTCGAAGAACTCGTGTTGGAGGCGCGGCACCGGTAGGCCGGCCGCGATGATCTGGGCACGCCCCCACGATTCACCAGCGTTCTCCGCACCCGCGTCAGCATGGTCGAGTGCCCGGCGTGCCTGGGTGACCCCCCGGCGACGGCTCTCGAGAAGCTCGCCGAGAACTTCGGGATCGGCACCTCGTCGCAAGGCAGAGTCGAGGACTGCCAACGCCTGCGCGAACTCGCCGCCACACGCCACGTCGATCGCCGTCCGTTCGAGCGAGGTCACCGCGAGGCCGTCGATTGTGGTCACGTCGGCTGGATCGAGGTGACCCGAGTGGAGGTGCCGCTGCTTTTCGACCCGTCCACCGGTCCGGAGTCCGGTGACGAAATGTACTTGATCCAGCTGAGGTTTCAGCAACGACAGGTTGTGTTGTAGCGCAGCCGATTCATGGCTGAGTGCAAAGTTGCCGCCGCTGAGCTCGAAGGCAGCCGACGAGCGCAGGCGATGACGTTGCTCGGGGTCCGACGGTAGGTCTGCGGTCGCAACGAATGCGCCGGGCCAGATCTTGGCGAGATGTTTGTCGCTCACCGCGCGTGCGAGCTGGTTGTCGGTGAAGCCCTGAGCCAGGGCGTCGCGACGAAAGGTGATCCGGTGACGGCCGGTGGGGAAATCATGCATGAAGATTGGACGCACCAGCCGCTCGATCGGGTCCGTCGAGAATTCTGTGCTACCAGAATTCCCACAAACACGGTATGCATTGCGTGTTTGTGGGAGTTCTCGGTGTTCGGGTCAGCAGGGCGTACCGGCAGGGAACCGATAGCGGTGACCATCGCGGACCCAGGTGGGTGGCGCCTGAACGTCGCGAAGGGTGCGTTTGACGGTCTTGAAGGTTGCCGTGTCGGGCAGGGCGTCGGTCACGCGCACCCGATGCGGCCACTGCTTCGGCCCCAGATCGGCTTGTGCCTCGAGGAACTCGGTGAAGCCATCGGAATCCAGGGCCTCGTCGTCGACCACGAGCACCGCTTCGATCTCGTCGCCGATCTCGACCGGCACCCCGTAGACCGCGACCTGCCGGATGTGCTCATGACGCAGCAGTATGCGTTCGATCGGCCCGGTGCCGAGGTTCTCACCGTCCACGCGGAGCCAGTCGCCGAGCCGGCCGGCGAAGTGGAGGTAGCCGGCGTCGTCGACCCAGGCGAGGTCTCCGGTGTGGTAGACACCGCCGCGGAGGCGCTCAGACGATGCCTCCGGGTCGTTGTAGTACCCACTGAACAATCCCGGACCGGAAGAGTTGACGATCTCGCCGATCTCACCGGTGGCCACCGGATCGCCGGTGTGCGGATCGATCAGTGCGGTGGGGGCGCGGAGCGGGCCGAGCGCATCCGGGGGAGTGTCGGGGGTCCGCGTGATCGCGACACCGCCTTCGGTGGAGCCGAATCCGTCGACGACGCGGCACCCGAAGCGCTCGGCAAAGCGAACTCGGTCCCGCGCGGACGCCTCGTTGCCGTACATGATGCGGAGCGTGTTGTCCGCGTCGTCGGGACGCTCCGGCGTTGCCAGGATGTAGTTGAGCGGCTTGCCGACGTAATTCGCGAAGGTGACCCCGTGGCGACGGAGATCGGGCAGAAAACCACTGGCGGAGAATCGATCACGCAGAGCGATCGACGCGCCGCCGGCAAGTGCGACCGACCAGCCGGCGATGACCGCGTTGGAATGGAACATCGGCATCGCCAGATACACGACGTCGTCGGAACCGATCTCGAATCGCTCCGCGAGCATCCGGCCACTCTCGGCGAACTTTCGCTGTGTGCACCGGACGGCCTTCGGGTCCCCGGTGGTGCCCGAGGTGAAGATCAGCATCATCAGGTCGTCGGGCGCCGGGGGGTGGTCTCGATACGCCGCTCCTTCGTCGCGGCTACTCGACTGGCGGGGGGATGCGGCTGGTTCGTCGCACTCCTCCCGCTGATCGAGTAGCGGCGAACGGAGTGAGTCGCGTATCGAGATCACCCAGCCCTCATCGTCGACGTCGATCACCGGCACGTCACCCAGGTCGACGTCGTCGAGCAGATGTCGTGTCCGGTCGTCCGTGAGCACGACCTGGCAGTCCGCACGTGCGACATCCGCGGCCAGTCCGGCCCCGCGCCTGGTGGTGTTCAGTCCGACGAGGACGAACGCACCCAGCGCCGCGGCGCCGAGTAGATAGCTGAACTCGGGGGAGTTCTCCATGAGCACGCCCACGTGCGGTGGACGATCCGCAGGCAACAGATCTCGCAGGGCGGTACCTCGTGCGGTCGACGCGGCGACGTGGGACCGCCACGAGATGAACTCGTCGTCGTGGCGAAGGCCGCGATCGTCCACCTCGGACAGCGCGGACAGCAGCTCGGCGAGAGTCACACCGGTGTGTCGGCGAGCACGGCGCCTATTGACGCGAGTACGACCGGAGACGACCCGACAGTGAACTCGTTCTGCTTGGCGCGCAGGAAGTACCGGTGTATCGGATGGCTGGTGTCCAGGCCGACACCACCATGGACGTGCACGGTGGTGTGGGCGACGCGGTGGCCTGCCTCGGTCGCCCAGAACTTGGCGGTGTTGATCGCCGTCCGCAGATCGGACTCGTTGCCGGTCGGCGCATCGCCGTGGAGGTTCGCGAGCATCCACGCCGCCTGAGTGGTGGTGAGCGAGAGGCCCTGTGAGTCGATATAGCCGTCGGCGAGGCGCTGCGCCACGGCCTGGAACGAGCCGATCGCGCGTCCGAACTGCTCGCGCTCGCGGGCGTACTCGGCAGTGAGTTCGAGTGCGCGAGAAACGATTCCGGACTGTTCCGCGCAGATCGCCAACGTCAGTCGATCGGCGACATCGTGGACCGCGGTGACCCCGCCGTCGAGGATGCGATCGGCGACGATCGTCACATCGGTGAAGTCGATCTGACCGGTGGGGATCTTGCCCGTCGACGCGGTGGCGGTGATCTGCACTCCCGGATCGTCGGCGGACACGACGACGACGACCGGGCCGTCGGGGCCGATCGCATTGACCACGAGCGTGTTCGCGGCCCCGGCATAAGGCACGTTGACCTTGGTGCCGCTGAGGGCGAGGCGATCGCCCGCTCGTGTCACGGTGGTGGTCGGGGTGGTGACGTCGCTGCCGAGGTCTTCTTCGAACGCCACGGTGAGGACGATGTCGCCAGCGGCGGCCGGCACGACGACCGACTGACGCAGGCCGGCGGCACCGCGGGTCGCGATGACGGGGAGCGCCGCGCACGCGTGGGTGGTGAACGGAACGCGTGCGAGGACGCGACCGAGTTCCTCGGCGACGAGGGAGTTCTCGATCGCCGACAGGTCGCCGCCACGATCACCCGCGAGTTCGGTCGACAACTCCAGGCCGAGCAGTCCGGCGGCGCCCAGCTCGCGCCAGAGGTCGGCGTCGATCGGTGCGTCGGCGATCTCGAGTTCCGCCACCCGCTCCGGGGTGCTGATCTTGGTGGCGATGTCGCGTGCGAGCCCGCGGACGTCCTCGCCGGATTCGGGAAGTGTGAAATCCATTGTTCGTGCGCTGCTTTCGGTGGTGGGTGGTAGTGGTCTCGATACGCCGCTCCTTCGTCGCGGCTACTCGACCAGCGGTTGGTGGGCGGCTACTCGACCGGCGGTTGGTGGGGCGGTTGCTCGACCAGCGGTTGGTGGGGCGGCCGGCGGACTATCGGCGCTGGTGCGGCAGTCCGAGGGCGAGCATGCCGATGATGTCGCGCTGGACCTCGTTCGTGCCGCCGCCGAACGTGAGGATCAGCGAGGACCGCTGGAACCGTTCGAGGCGGCCCTGCAGGTGTGCCCCGGTGCTGCCGCGACGCAGGGTCGCCGCCGGGCCGACCGTCTCCATGAGCAATCGATATGCCTCGGTTGCGAACTCGGTGCCGTAGACCTTGGTCGCGGACGCGTCGGCGGGGCTGGGGGAGGCGCCGGATGCGGCGATCGACGCGATCTTCCAGTTGATCAACTTCAAGAACTCCACCTTGGCGTGGACGCGCGCGAGATTGCTCTGGACCCACGGCGTGTCGATAACCCGCTGCCCGTCACCGGTCTTGGTGTTCTGTGCCCATTCGATCGTCTCCCGCAGTGCGGTCTGGATGGGCGCGGCGCTGCACAGCGCGACGCGCTCGTGGTTGAGCTGATTAGTCACCAGCGGCCAGCCGCCGCCCTCCTCGCCGACCAGTGCAGACGTGGGCACCCGGACGTCCTGGTAGTAGGTGGCGCTGGTGTCGACGCCGGCCATCGTGTGCACCGGCGTGTAGCTGAAGCCCTCCGCGGTGGCCGGCACGATGATCATCGAGATGCCTTTGTGCTTCTTCCCGCCGGGTTCCAACGCGCTCGGATCGGTCCGGCAGGCGAGCCAGATGTAGTCGGCGTAGGGGACCAGGCTGGTCCACATCTTCTGGCCGTTGATCACGTATTCGTCGCCGTCACGGATGGCCGTGGTCCGCAGCGCCGCCAGGTCGGTGCCGGCGCCCGGCTCCGAGTAGCCGATGGAGAAGTGCAACTGTCCTGCCGCGATCTTCGGCAGGAAGAACGCCTTCTGCTCCTCGGTGCCGTAGTGCATGATCGTCGGCGCCACCGAATTGATGGTCAGGAACGGGACCGGCGCCCCGGCGATCGCCGCCTCGTCGGTGAAGATCAGCTGGTCCATCATGGACCGGTTCTGGCCGCCGAACTCGGTCGGCCAGCCGAGGGCGAGCCACCCGTCGCTGCCCATCTGGGCGACCACGTCGCGGTACGCGTCGCCCTCGCCGAGTTCGCCTTCGCCGCCGGTCAGGGCGGCTCGGCGCTCATCGGTCATCAGGGCCGCGAAGTAGGATCGCAACTCCCGACGAAGGTCTGTCTGCTGGTCGGTGTAGGCGATGCGCATCGGGCTCTCCGTGTCCTCGGGCGGGTGGGGCGTACCGGCGATATGTCACAGTGATCAACCGGGGATGGCGAGGTGGTACTCGCCAACTTCTGAAACAC
Source organism: Gordonia sp. DT101 (assembly GCF_049844895.1). Taxonomy (NCBI): domain Bacteria; kingdom Bacillati; phylum Actinomycetota; class Actinomycetes; order Mycobacteriales; family Gordoniaceae; genus Gordonia; species Gordonia sp. DT101. Next base: position 487,379 of record NZ_JBNCLX010000002.1, read on the forward strand.
GTTCTAACCTGAATGACACAGCCCGTCAACCAGACGAACAGTCTCGAAGGAGTGGCCAGGATGCGAATCAAGGCAGATTTCGACCTTTGCGAGTCCAATGCCGTGTGCGTGGGCATGGCGCCGGATGTATTCGACCTCGATGATGACGACTACCTGGTGATTCTCAACGAAGAGGTGCCCGCCGAGCGCGAGGAGGAGATGCGGCAGGTGGTGGCCAGCTGCCCCAAGTCCGCGCTCTCCCTGGAATGAGCCGAACGACGGGAATCTGACCAACCGGTTCCGGTCTGAGCGCGTTCGTGCTAGAACAGGTTCTAGTTTGTTGCAGCCTTGAGGAGGGAACTGGCGTGGGTCAGTCGTTGGACGGACGTGTAGCGGTCGTTACCGGTGCCGGTGGGGGCCTCGGTCGCGCGGAGGCGATCGGGTTGGCCGGCGAGGGGGCCACCGTGATCGTGAACGACCTTGCGGCATCACTCGATTCGAGTGATGTCATCGACGTGATCACCACGGCCGGCGGTCGGGCAGTCCCGGTGGCCGGAGACATCGGGGAGTCGGCGACCGCTACGGGGATCATGCGGACCGCCACCGAGGACCTCGGTGGTCTGGACATCGTGATGAGCAACGCGGGGATCACCCGTGACAAGATGTTGTTCAACATGACCGACGACGAGTGGGATCTGGTCATCCGTGTCCACCTGCGCGGGCATTTCCTGCTCAACCGCAACGCCGCGAGTCATTGGCGCAGCGCCTCGAAGGCGGCCGGGGGGCCGGTCTACGGGCGCCTGATCAATACGGCCTCGGAAGCGGGACTCCTCGGACCGGGCGGGCAGGCGAACTACGCCGCGGCGAAGTCCGGGATCATCGCCCTGACGGTGTCGGCCTCGCGGGCGCTCGAACGCTACGGTGTCCGCGCGAATGCGATCTGCCCTCGCGCGCGTACGCCGATGACCTCGGACGTCTTCGGGGATGCCCCCGAGGGCGGCGCCGATCCGCTGGCGCCGGAACATGTGGTCAAGCTGGTGAAATACCTTTCAGGAAGCGATGCCGAAAGGGTGACCGGACAGGTCTTTGTGGTTTATGGCGGCAAGGTGATGCTGATGGCCGCTCCGACGGTCGAGGAAACCTTCACCGCGGTGGGGGCGGCGTGGGAAGATGGCGACCTGGCGAAGACGCTGACCAGCTATTTTGCCGACCGTGATGCGAGCCGGACGTTCTCGGCGAGTGAATTGGTCGACTGACCAGAACGTGTGTTGACCACATGATAAATTCGCGGTATTCGCCGGGGCGGGTACAGCGACGGGGGTTTCCCCGGGGGGTAAGGAGTGTTGGTGTTTGAGAAGCTCGCCACGCCTATGTCGGGTGTTGGGGACTTCGTCGCCCTGGGGGTCGAATCCGCACGGGAGCTGTTCCGCCGGCCATTTCAATGGCGTGAGACGGTGGAGCAATCGTGGGCGATCGCTCGGGTCTCGATGGTCCCCACCCTGCTGGTCGCCATCCCGTTCACCGTCCTGGTCAGCTTCACGCTGAACATCCTGTTGCGCGAGATCGGCGCACAGGATCTCTCGGGTGCCGGCGCGGCGTTGGGCACGATCACCCAGATCGGACCGATCGTGACGGTGCTGATCGTCGCGGGTGCCGGTGCCACCGCCATCTGCGCCGACCTCGGTGCGCGCACCATCCGTGAAGAGATCGACGCGATGAAGGTGCTCGGCATCAACCCGATCCACCGCCTCGTCGTCCCGCGCATCATCGCGTCCACCGGGGTGGCCATCCTGCTCAACAGCCTGGTCTGCACGATCGGCATCGGCGGCGGATTCATGTTCTCGGTGTTCCTGCAGGATGTGAACCCGGGCGCGTTCATCGCGAACCTGACACTGCTGACCGGCTTCGGCGAGCTGATGATCTCGATGGTCAAGGCAGCGCTCTTCGGCTTGTTCGCCGGGATGGTGGGCTGCTACCAGGGCCTCAACGTCAAGGGCGGCGCCAAGGGCGTGGGCGACGCGGTCAACGAGACCGTCGTCTATTCGTTCATGGCGTTGTTCGTGGTCAACGTCGTGGTGACCGCGGTCGGTCTCAAAGCGACGGCGGGCTGACACATGGTTCTTCCGTTCACGACCAGGTTCCGCACTGCCCGGATCGCCGCCAGGCGCGCCGGCGAGGACTGGGATCAGATCGGCGATCAGGCCCTCTTCTACTGGGACAGCATCGTCGCGATCCCGCGAGCGATCAAGCATTACAAGAAGGAGACCCTGCGTCTCATCGCGGAGATCTCGATGGGCACCGGAGCGCTCGCCATGATCGGCGGCACCGTGGTGGTCGTCGGCTTCCTGACGCTGTTCACCGGCGGCACCATCGCCGTGCAGGGGTACAGCTCGCTGGCGAATATCGGCGTCGAGGCGCTGACCGGCTTCTTCTCGGCGTTCATCAACGTGCGTATCGCGGTTCCGGTGATATCGGGTATCGCCCTCGCCGCGACGATCGGCGCAGGTGCAACGGCGCAGCTCGGCGCGATGCGAGTCAGTGAGGAGATCGACGCTCTCGAGACGATGGCGATCTCCTCGATCCCTTACCTGGTCAGCACGCGGATCGTCGCGGGCCTGATCGCGATCGTCCCGCTCTACGCGCTCGCGTCGCTCGCCTCGTTCGTCGCCAGTCGGTTCGCCACGGTGTTCATCTACGGACAGTCGCCGGGCGTCTACGACCACTACTTCAACACGTTCCTCATCCCGTCGGACATCCTCTGGTCCTTTGTGCAAGCGATCTGCATGGCGGTGGCCGTGATGCTCATCCACACCTACTACGGCTACAACGCGTCGGGTGGTCCCGTGGGCGTCGGCGTCGCGGTGGGGAACGCAGTTCGTGCATCGCTCGTTGTTGTGGTCGTGATCACACTTTTGACGTCGCTCGCCATTTATGGCGCCGACGGCAAGTTCAACTTGGCGGGATAAGGGACATGGTCAGACGTCAGGAGCGCAGCAGAGCGGTCCGCCGGACGGCGGCGACCGTCATGGTCGTGTCGCTGGTCGCCGTCATCGCGGCGGCCACCGGCCAGTTCCTCGGCTGGTTCGCCTCGACCCAGCCGGTCACCTTGCAGGCACCGCGCGCCGGGCTGGTGATGAACCCGGACGCCAAGGTCAAGTTGCGCGGTGTGGAGGTCGGCCGGGTCGCGTCGATCTCGGAGAACGGCGACAACGCGGTGGTCAAACTCGACATCGCGTCCGACCAGATGTCGAAGATCCCGGGCAACGTGAGCGCCGACATCAAGTCGAACACCATCTTCGGTGCGAAGGCGGTGAACCTGGTGGTCCCGACTTCGGGGGCGTCGGGGACCATCCAGTCGGGACAGACCATCGACGCCGACCACGTGGTGGTCGAGCTCAACACGGTGTATCAGCAGCTGGTGGGGGTACTCGCGCAGTTGCAGCCGGAGAAGCTGAACGCGACGCTCGGTGCGATCAATACCGCGCTGTCCGGACGCGGTGAGCAGGTCGGCGTCGCGGTCGATCAGTTGTCGAAGCTGGTCGGCACCACCAATAAGCACCTTCCCGAACTCAATGCACTGTTCCGGCAAACCGCCACTGTGACGAATGTGTACGCGGACTCGATGCCGAACCTGATGCGCACGGTGGACAACTTCACCTACGTCGGGAACACCCTGGTGGACAACACCGCCAATCTCGACGCGCTGCTCATCAACGCGACCGGGATGGCCAACACGATCAACGGGATCGTGGCGCCGTCGAAGTCGACGCTGATCTCGGCGCTGTCGAACCTGAACCCGACCGCACGGTTGCTCGGATATCAGGCCCCGGGCCTGAAGTGTTTCATCACCGCGGTCGCCCAAGGTGGCCAGAAGGCGGCACCGATCTTCGGTGTCGACGACGGCCTCTTGAAGTTGAACGCCGGCCTGTTGCCGGGCAAGGAACCGTACCGATATCCCGAGGATCTCCCGCGGGTGGCTGCGAACGGTCCTCCCACGTGTGAAGGCGGTCTGAGCAACGTGGACTCGACCGAGCACGTGCCGTTCTATGTGAGCGATACCGCGAGTACGCCCTACCAGCCCCGCACCACCCCCAAGGCCGACAAGACGAAGATCTTCCAATTGCTGTTCGGAGCACCGCCCCGTGGATAACCGTGCCCGCGCGTTCCGCGCAACTCTCATCAAACTGGGAGCGTTCACCGTCGTGATGGTCCTGGTGTTCGTGGCGCTCGTCGTCGTGTTCAGCCAATACCGATCGGGCAAGTCCGAGGAGTATTCGGCACTGTTCACCAGTGCGTCGGCGATCAAGCCGGGAAGCAAGGTGAAGATCGCCGGTGTCGAGGTGGGGTCTGTCAAGAACGTCTCACTCACCACCGACAACGAGGCCAAGATCGGTTTCAGCGTCGACCAGCAGTTCCCGCTGCCCACCTCTGTCCAGGCGCTCGTGCGGTACGAGAACCTCACCGGTGACCGCTACCTCGAGTTGCAGCGCGGCACCGGCGACCCCGACAAGATGCTCTCGCCCGGTGACCAGATCCCGGCCTCGCACACCCAACCCGCGCTCGACCTCGACAAGCTCCTCGGTGGGTTCAAGCCGCTCTTCCGTACCTTGAATCCGGCTGAGGTGAACGAGCTCTCGGCGTCGTTGATCGACGTGTTCCAGGGGCAGGGCGCAGGACTGAACAGTCTGTTGTCGAACACGTCGCAGTTCACCAATGCCCTCGCCGATCGCGATGCACTGATCGGTCAGGTCATCGACAATCTGAACAAGACCCTGACGACCCTCGACGGGGACCGAAAGGGCCTCGACCAGAGTGTCGACCTGCTGCAACAACTCGTGACCGGGCTGTCCGCGCAGCGGGGCACGATCGGCAATGCGTTGACCCAGACATCCAAGCTGACCAACGGACTGTCCGATCTGCTCGTGGCCACCCGACCCGACATCCAGTCCACGACCGCCAACCTGGGCAAGACCTCCGAGCAGGTCCTCAAGGGGGGCGACTACGTGAGTGGCCTGATCCAGCGGCTGCCCGGTGACTTCCACAAGCTGTCCAACCTCGGTAGTTACGGTGCGTGGCTGCAGATCTGGCTCTGCAAGGTTCGGCTCATCTTCAGTGGTCCGGGCGGCAAACAGATCTCGTGGACGAACATCGATGCAACGGGCCAAACGACCGGACCCGGGGGGAGGTGCCCGATCTCATGAGCCTTCCGTTCAGCGGAATGTTCCGCAACAAGCGCACGACGTCGGGCGACGCAGAGGTCGCACGGGAGGACAAGCGCGGCGGGCGTAGTCGCGCCCAGATCGGTGTGATCGGTGTGGTGATCACCGCGCTCGTGGTGATCGTGGCCATGCAGGTGGACAAACTCCCGTACCTGTCCCCGATCAGTACCTACAAGGCCTACTTCGACGACGCCGGCGGTCTGGTGTCGGGGGATATCGTCTCCGTCTCGGGCGTCAATGTCGGTACTGTGCAGAATGTTTCGCTGGCGAACACCAAGGGTGGCACCAAGGCGCAGGTGACGTTCCGGATGAATGACACGGTCATGATGGGTATCGACTCACAGGCCGCGATCAAGACCGAGACCGTCCTCGGTCGGCGTAACCTGACGATCCTGCCGCACGGGCCAGACCATATCCGGCCCGGCGGTGAGATCCCCAACGAGAACACCATCGCGCCGTATTCGCTGACCGATGCCCTCGAGGGCGCGACCGACACCTTGGCCGAGACGGATACCGACCAGCTCAACAAGGCGCTCAATGTCATGTCGGACACGTTTTCGCAGACGCCGGATCAGGTGCGCGGTGCCGTCGACGGTGTCGCCCGACTCTCCAAGTCGGTGGCCGACCGTGACGACGCGTTGCGAGGACTGCTCGGCAAGGCGAATCAGGTGACCAAGATCGTCGGCGATCGCAGCGAACAGATCAATCGGCTTCTGCTGGATGCCAATTCGCTCGTCGGTGAACTGCAGACCCGGCAGGCGGCGATGGCTGCGCTGATCTCCGGTACGCGTGATGTGAGTGCGCAGATCAGCGGCTTCATCAAGGACAACAATGCCCAGCTGAGCCCGGTGCTGACCAAACTCGACGGAGTGCTGAAGATTCTCACGGACAACCAGGCGAGCCTGAAATCGGCCATCGACGAGCTCGGTCCGTACGCAAACGTCCTCGGTGAGGCGGTGTCCTCGGGGCCGTACTTCTCGTCGCTGGTCGGCATCCCGACCTTCGGCGACTACACCGCGGTGTTCATGAAGGTCCTGCAACGTAAGTACCCGGAGGTCTGGAAGGCCTTCAACTACACGAATCCGTTGAACCCGAACGGTTTCAAGCTGGTTCCCGGCTACGACAACAATGCTCCGAAGCCGAAGGCGCCCAAGCTGGAATATCCGAAGGGCCCCGCGACCACACCGGGGCAGGGGGGCTGACATGGGCATCGGCAAACGCGTTTGGCAGGTCATCGCCGCTGTGGTGCTGGCGATCCTGGTGATCGTCATCGGCTACGTGGGCTTCAACAAGGCGACCAACAACACCATCACGGCGTACTTCCCGTCCGCCGGCGGGCTTTACAACGGTGACCCGGTACGGGTCCTCGGTGTGAATGTCGGCAAGGTGACCGCGATCTCGCCACGGGACGGTGACGTGGAGATCAAGATGCAGGTGGACAAGGACACCCCGATCCCGGCCGACGCCAAGGCTGTGGTCGTCGCGCAGAGTCTGGTGTCGGGCAGGTTCGTCCAGCTCACACCGGTCTACGCCGGCGGACCCAAGATGGCCGAGAACGCCGACATCCCGATGAACCGGACGGCCGTCCCCGTCGAATGGGACGACATCAAGAAGCAGCTGTCGAAGCTGACCGAGGCGGTGGGTCCCAAGGGCGCCGACCCCGGGTCGGCTTCCAAGCTGATCGATGTCGCCGACAAGAACCTCGACGGCAACGGGGCGGCCATCAACGCGTCGATCAAGGAACTCTCCGACGTGATGGGTACTTTGTCGGCGGGCCGCGGAGACCTGTTCTCGACCATTCGGAGTCTCCAGAAACTCACCGACGCATTGTCGACCAGTCACGAGCAGATGGTTCAGTTCAACGGTCGCATCGCGTCGGTCAGCAAGGTGCTCGGCAACAACACCGACGAACTCAACGGCGCGTTGCACAACCTCGACAGCGCGATGTCGGACGTGCAGGACTTCATCGACAAGAACGGAAAGACACTTTCCGGTTCGGTGAAGAATCTCGCCGACACGACGAAGATCCTGGCAGACAAAGACCAACAGATCCGCGGACTCCTGCACTCGGGGCCGCATCAGCTGGCCAATTTCTACAACATCTACAACCCGATGACCGGTTCGCTCTCCGGCATCTTCGGTCTCGGTATGGGCGCCAACCTCATCACGCTCTTGTGCGGGTCGATGCAGGCGAACGACCGGCCGGGCCAGAGTGAGGCAGAGGTGGAGAAGTGCGTGGACGTGATGGCGCCGGTCCTCTCCTCGATCTCGATGAACTACCCGCCGTTCCTCACCAACCCGGTGACGGGTATCAACGCGCGGCCCAACCAGATCCAGTACCAGAATTCCGATGTGAAGGCCCGTGCACAGGCCGGGATTCGCGAGCAGGACGCTCAGACCCGCAAGAACGACAACACCGGTGACAATGCTCTCGGCAATCTCCTCGTCCCGTTCGGAGGTGAGAAGTGATGCGCCGCGCCGGATTGGCGGTGCTCCTGGCGGTGGTGATGGTCGGGGCGTCCGCATGCAGCTTTCAGGGGCTCAACAGCATGGCGATCCCTGGGGCGCAGGGCACCGGCAACGGGTCGTACGAGATCTCCGCGATGATCCCGACGGCGGCCGGGTTGGTGTCCAACGCGCCGGTGATGATCGATGACGCGACGGTCGGCAGCGTCGGGCCGATCACGGTCGACAACTGGAACGCCCACGTGGACATCCGTCTCAACCATGGCGTCACCGTGCCGCGTGGCTCGCATGTGATGGTGGGGATGACCAGTGTGCTCGGTTCGTCGCATCTGCAGATCGTCCAGCCGGAGAAGCCGACCGGCGGAGTGATGTCGGCCGGCGAGGAGATCCCGCTGACCAAATGTCCTGAGCAGAGCAACATCACGACGAGTCCGGGTGCGCCGTCGGTGCCGGACATCAATTCGGCACAACAAGTCGCCGCGTGTACGTATCCGACCACCGAGCAGGTACTGAGTTCGTTGTCGGTGGTGCTCAACGGTGGTGGGCTGGCGCAGTTCGGCGACATCGTGCACGAGATGAACTCGGTGTTCACCGGGCGGCAGGACACCATCAGCAAGCTGGTGCCACGGTTGAACACCCTGGTCGGCGATCTGAACAACCAGAAGGCCAACATCATCCGGGCGACCGAGGGGCTGGACAGACTGGCGGCGTCGATCAACGAGCAGACCCCGACGGTGGAGAAGGCACTCTCCGACGGACCGCAGATCCTCGGTCTCCTCAACGAGCAGAAGCAACAGTTCACCGACACCCTGGGTGCGCTGGGGAAGCTGTCCAAGACGAGCAACGACATCATCGATGCCAACGACAAGGACATCAAGACCATCGTGTCGAATCTGTCGCCGGTCCTCGATCAGCTACAGGCGACCGGGCCGGCTCTCACACAGTCGCTCGGCATCTTCCTGACCTTCCCCTTCTACGAGTCGGCGATCCCGAAGATCGTCAAGGGCGACTACGTGAACAGTGATCTCGTGCTCGACCTGAGCTTCGGACGGCTCTCGCGCGGTCTGCTCTCCTCGGTCGGGCTGGTCGGACCGGAAGGCATCGTCGGACAGCAGGCGGGCGCGGCCAAACGCGGTCTCGATCCGTTCACCTCGCCGCTGAGCCCGGAGGGGATGCAGCCGCAAAGTAAGCAGTCGAACGGCAAGAAGCCGGCGACCGCCTCGGTGCCGGCACCCAAGAGCGGGGGCAACTGATGAAGATCACCCGCTTTGTCCGGATCCAGTTGCTCATCTTCGCCATCGTCACGGTGGTCGCGCTGGTTGCGATGGCGATCTTCTACATACGGATTCCGTCGATGTTCGGGATCGGCGAGTACCGCGTCGAGCTCAAACTGCCGAGCAGCGGCGGGCTCTACCAGAACGCGAACGTCAGTTTCCGTGGCGTGAACGTCGGCAAGGTCACCGCGGTCAAGCTGACCGAGAACGGCGTGGTCGCCGACCTCTCGATCGACAGCGGTACCGACATTCCGGTGTCGTCGCAGGCCGCGGTGCGCAGCGTGTCGGCGATCGGCGAGCAGTACGTCGAGTTCACTCCGGTGCCCAACGGACCGTCCGGCCACCTCTACGACGGTTCGGTGGTGGACAGCGGTCAGGTGCCCGTCGAGATCTCGACCATGCTCGACCAGGCGAACGCGCTGCTGAACAAGGTCGGCGACACGAAACTGCGCTCGGTGATGGACGAGGCCTTCGAGGCCTTCAACGGCACCGGTGAGCAATTGCAACGTCTGCTCGACTCGATGACCTTGCTGGTGGGCGACGCATCGAAGAACACCGAGCCGTTGATGAAACTCATCGACCAGTCCGGACCGCTGCTGTCCACCCAGTCGCAGACCTCCGACGAGATCCGTTCCTGGACTGCGGATGTCACCAAGTTCACCGATCAGCTGCGGGCCAACAACCCGCAGGTCACCGACATCCTGCAGAAGGGGCCGTCCACCGCGTCCCAGACGCAGGAACTGTTCTCGTCGATGGACCAGACACTGCCGATGCTCATCGCGAATCTGGGCGTGTCAGCGAAGACACTTGCGGTCTATCACCCGAATCTCCAGCAGATCGTGGTGATCTATCCGCGTCTGATGGCGGCGCTCATCACCGCACTCAACACCGAGAACGGACATTACGGCGCCAACGTGGATTTCGCCTTGGGATTCCAGGACCCGGGGACCTGCACGATGGGCTTCTTGCCGGCTTCACAGTGGCGGTCGCCCGCGATTCAGACCCCCCGCGACATACCGCCGGGCATGCTGTGCCGGGTGCCGCAGGATTCGAATCTGGCAGTCCGCGGTGCCCGCAACTTCCCGTGCGCGGAGTTCCCTGGTCGTCGCGCTCCGACACCCGAGGAATGCCGGACGGGCTACAAGCCCAAGGGCGAGAACGTGGCCTTCCCGGAAGGCCTGCCCTTCGGGCTCAAGCCGCCGGCGAACGCATCGGCCAAGTCTCCGGCCAAGGCCCCGGCGAAGGTGCCGACCGGTCAGGCCACGCAGGCGACCCCGTCGAGCTACACGCCCGGCGCCGCTGTGTACGCCACCCCGTACGATCCGAAGACGGGTGACTACATCGGTCCCGACGGCAAGACGTATAACGCCGGTCTGGGACAGGATTCACAAGGACAAGACAGTACGTGGGAGAGCATGATCAGCAATACGGTGCAGAAGTGACCTCGGACAAGCCCGAGGACACCACGCCCGACCCCAGCCCGGAAAACACGGAGGAACAGGCGTCGGCCCCGTCGACGCCGGTTCGCCGCGCACCCGTTCGCAAGGCCCCGCTCGGCCGTGGGCGCAAGCGGCCCTCGAGTTCGGCCGGACCGGAAGGTCCCGCGGCGTCTGCCGAGGAGTCGTCGTCGGAGGCCGTCGAGGTCGAAGGTTCGAACGATCCTGCGGGCAGCGGCGATACCTCGAGCACCGGCGAATCCGCCGGTGCTCCCGAGGCGGCGGATGCGGCCGCAGCGGTGGAGAACACAGACGAAACCGGCAAGGGCGACGCCGAACAGCAATCCACGGTCGCAGGCGATCAGCTCACCTATCGGGAGCGGCGGCGTGCGCGCAACGCAGCGGCACGTCGGAGCCGCGACGACCGTCTCGCCGGTGACGACGGGTCGCCGGTCCGATACAAGGGCACCGACTCGTCGCGGACCAAGCGCATCGTCCTGGCCTCGGTGTGCAGCGTCGTGATCATCGCGTGTGTTGCGGTATCGGTGATCTTCGCGGTCGGTATCAACCGCTATGACAAGAAGAACGACCTGCGAGCCGAGTACTCGGATTTCGCTTCGCAGATGATCGTCAACCTGACCACACTCAACCCGAACAACGTCGATGGTGCATTGAAGACGTTGCAGGACAAGACGAGTGGCAAGGCCCAGCAGCAGATGCAGGATTCGATGAAACAAGCCGTCGGTCTGGTCAAGGACCAGAAGATCGACACCAAGACCACGATCCTGTCGGAAGCCGTCACCAAGGCGGAACCGGACGAGGGAACGGCGATCGTCGTCTACGGGTGGCAGATGAAGAATCCGGATCCCAAGGAGGAGACGATCGTTCAGACGTTCCGGTGGCGGGTGCAGATGACCCGGATCAACGGCGACCTGAAGATGACGAACTTCGAGTGGGTGACGTAGATGCGTATCACCACCGGCCGCGTCGTCGCGGCAACGCTTGTCATCCTGCTGGTCGCGGCTGCGGCCGTGACGGTGTTCCTCGGTATCCGGTTCTTCGACGACCGCGCAACCGAGAACGCGCGGAATTCGTCACTGGACGCGGCAAAAGGCTATGCCACCACCATGTTCGGGTACACCCCGCAGAACGTCGATCAGCACGTCGCGGAGTCGAAGGCGGTGTTGACCGGGGCGGCGAAGCCGACCTATGACGCCCTGGTCACCAAGAACAATCTCGCCGCCGAGGTGCGTAAGCAGGGTGTGGTGTCGGCCGTGACCATCCAGGACGCCGGCGTGGTGACCAACACCCAGGACACCTCCAAGGTGCTGATCTTCATGAACCAGTCGGTCACCCGAAACAACAAGGAACTCGTCCGCGTGGACCCGAGCCGTCTGACGTTCAGCATGGTCAAGCAGGGTGATCGGTGGATGATCAACGGGATCGACGTGATCACCGACGACTCGTTCCGAAGCCGCATCGAGCAGACGGACACACCGCCGCCCGGCGCTGTCCCGTTGCCGACGTCCAAGTCGCCGTCGCCAGCGGCCCCGTCCGCCTCGCCTGCCCCGTCTGCTCCGCCTGCCGGCTGACGCCCCACTCCTGATTCGCCGTTTGCCGGTCGAGTAGTCGAGGAGCATGCGACGAGGTGAATCGAGACCTGTTGCGGCGATCTCGAAACGCGCCCTCGTCGGCTCGGGGGCTACTCGATCGGCAGCTGATTCGCACTTCTGCGGCCCGCTGTTGTGACGCAGGCGCATGCAGACGAAAAACGGGGCCGGTCACCCTTCGGCGACCGGCCCCGATTCCCCTGTGAGAGATCAGGATTCGGAGGTATATCCCATCGGCATGAGGATCGCCTTGTGCTCGAGGTAGGACTCGAGTCCCTCGCGTCCGTTCTCGCGTCCGATACCCGAGTTCTTGTATCCGCCGAACGGCGACGCGGGATCGATGGCGTACCAGTTGATGCCGAGCGTGCCGGTGCGGATCTGCTTCGCGATCTCGACACCGCGCTCGACGTCGGCGGTCCAGATGGAGCCGGCCAAACCGTAATCGGAGTCGTTGGCGATGGCGATGGCCTCGTCGACCGTGTCGTAGGCGATGATGCTGATGACCGGGCCGAAGATCTCCTCCCGCGCGATCGTCATGTCGTTGGTGACGCCGGTGAAGATCGTCGGGGTGACGTAGAAGCCGTTGTCGAGGCCTTCCGGACGGCCGCCCTCGAGCACTGCGGTGGCGCCCTCTTCCTTGCCCTTGGCCGCGTAACCCTCGACCTTGTCCCGCTGCTTGGCGGTGATGATCGGTCCGAGGCCGGTGCCCTCTGCGGTCGGCAGACCCGGAGTGAAGGTCTTGGCGGTCTCGACCATTGCGTCGACGATCTCGTCGTGGCGGGACCGGGGGACCAGGACACGGGTCTGCGCGACACATGCCTGACCGGCGTTGATCAGGCCGGCCGAGAACACCAGCATGTGGATGTTGGCCTCGAGCTCGACGTCGTCGAGGACGATCGCGGCCGACTTGCCCCCCAGCTCCAGCGAACAACGCTTGAGGTTCTCACCGCAGCGCGCGGCGATGGCGCGTCCGGCGACAGTCGAGCCGGTGAAGGTGATCTTGTCGACGTCGGGGTGCTCCACGAGTGCCTGGCCGGCAGCGACGGCACCCGGGACGACCGAGATGACGCCTTCCGGGACGCCGGCGTCGACGAAGAGCTGTGCGAGCAGGTTCGCGTTGAGCGGTGTCTCCGGCGCGGGCTTGAGAACGATCGAGCAGCCGGCGGCGAGCGCCGGGCCGAACTTGTTGCACAGCAGGAACAGCGGGACGTTCCATGCGATGATCGCGCCGACGACACCGACGGCCTCGCGGGTCACCAGCGTCTCGCCGAACAGCCCGGCGCGCTTTTCCTCCCACGGGAACTCGGTGGTCGCGGCAGCGTACCCCTGCAGCACGCCGGTGCCGGCCAGCCCTTGGAGGGTGGTGACATCGGTGGGGGTGGCGCCCATCTCGGCGGAGACCAGGCTGCTGATCTCGCCCATGCGCTCGTTGATCAGATCTGCTGCGCGGTTCAGGACGGCGGCTCGATCGGCCGGTGCGGTGTCGCGCCAGACACCCGACGCGAACGCGGCCCGGGCGGCCTTGACCGCGGTGTCGACATCGACCTCGTCGGCGAGCGGTACGGAACCGACCCGCTCCCCGGTGGCGGGCGAGAACACCTCGAGCGTCTCGGTCGAATGCGGATCCACCCACTGTCCACCGATGAACAGTTGCGGTTGGTCGCCGGCGCCGACCAGGTCGGATGCCGGACGGGACTCGACGGTCTCGGTCATAGATGTGCTCCTGAGTGGTGGTGTGAACTACTCCACAACCGATACTAGAACACGTTCTAACTTCGGGGCCAGGGGCGGTCGCCACCTGCGCCGACCGAAGCCGGATTTTCGCACCCGGCAGATGTCAGCGGCCGAAGCGGATCATCGCCGTGAGTCCCTCGACGACGTCGTCGAGAACAGAGATCTGCTCCGGCACGGTGTCGCACTCGAGCAGTTGCTGCCGGTCGGCCGGGCCGATGGGCAGCCGGATGGCCCACTCGAACAGGCCGTGTTCGGCGAGGTCGGCGACGTCGAATTCGGGGAGGCCGACGGGCACCGACTCGGGTCGGGTGGTGGCGACCTCGTCGACGAAGGCGCGCAGCGCGAGGCCGAGTTCGATCACCCTGGCATGGTCGGCGGGACCGATCCGAGGTTCCGGGAGGACCTCGGTGACGGCCCTCGGATACGGATCGTCGGGGAGCCACTCGGTGACCCGGATTCGCGCGGCGCCGGTGCAGGTGAGCGACGCCCGGCCGTCGGGTTGGCGCATCAGGTTCTCGATGTGGGCGAAGGTGCCCACATCGTGCCGGACGTCGCCGCCGCCCACCTCGTGGCCACGTGCGATCAGCACGACGCCGAATCCCGCGTCGCGGGGGGTCGCCGCAGTCGATTCCTGGTCGTCGCCGTCGAGGCAGTCTTCGAGCATCTGCCGGTATCGCGGCTCGAAGATCCGCAAGGGCAGCGGCTCACCGGGCAGCAACGCGGTTCCCAGCGGGAACATCGGCGTGCCCGAGGCGCGCGGCACGCCTGTCAGGCGCTGGGTTTGGCGTCGAGTACGACCTCGAACTCGAGCAGATCGGCTCCGCTCGCCACCGGCTTCGCACGCTCGCCCGAGTGTGCCTCCTTCGCCGGGCCCGACGCCCACGCCTGGAAGTCCTCTTCGGATTCCCACTGGGTGACCACGAAGTACCGGTCGTCGCCCTTCACCGGGCGCAGCAACTGGAATCCGAGGAATCCCTTGGAGCCGTCGACCGAGTGGGCACGATTCGCGAATCGCTTCTCGAGTTCCGGTCCGGCGCCCTCGGGTACCGAAATCGCATTGATCTTCACAACTGCCATGGGACCCACCCTACTGGCATGCTGGAGTGGGATATCGACAGTTCAACGCCCCGCAGATATGTCGCAGTGGAGGTGTCATGGCACGCGGAAGACTGGAACCGGGACCCGATCACCCGATCACGGTGTCGCCGACGGATGATCGTGTCGTCGTCCGGGTCGGCGACACCGTCGTCGCACGGACGGCGGATGCGCTCACCCTGCGCGAGGCGGAGTACCCGCCCGTGCAGTACCTACCCCGGCAATCGGTGGACCCGTCGTTGCTCCGCGAGAGCGCGACCACCACCTTCTGCCCGTACAAGGGTGAGTGCAATTACTACGACCTCACCCTCGGTGCCGAGGTACTGACCGACGCGGTCTGGGTCTACCGATCCCCGTACGACGCCGTCGCACCGATCGCCGACCATGTCGCGTTCTATCCGGGTCGCGTGTCGGTCGACGTCGACGCGGCGTCGGGCTGATCGGCGGCTGCTGCCATACCCTTCAGCCGTGACCGCCACTCGAACCGCGACGCCTGCGGAGACCGGGGCCGCAGACATCGGCCTGCTCGATCACGGCGGACCCACCGACTCCGACGGTCAGCCGGTCCGCGGTGTCGGCCCGATCGTCCTGCTGCACGGCCTGATGGGGCGCGGACGCACGTGGCGACGACAGATCCCGTGGCTGCGTCGCCACGGTCGCGTCTTCACTCTCGACGCCGCCTTCCACACCGGCGCCGACGTGGAGGCGCCCGACGATCCCGCGGAGCTGAGCACCGAGCGATTCGTCACCGATCTGGCCGAGGTCCTGATCTGGATCGACCAGGGCCCCGCGGTCCTGGTGGGACATTCGATGGGCGCGCTGCACGCCTGGTGCACCGCGGCCGCCTACCCGGAGATGGTGTCGGCGTTGGTGATCGAAGACATGGCGCCGGACTTCCGCGGACGCACCACCCGGAACTGGACCCCCTGGTTCGACAGCTGGCCCGACCGGTTCGCATCGATGTCGCATGCACAGGAGATGTTCGGCGAGGTCGCCGGCCGCTACTTCTACGAGGCCTTCGACGACGGCCGGTTGCACGGCAGCCTGGCCATCTGGTCAGAGATCGCCGAGGAGTGGGGCGGTCGCGAGTTCTGGTCGGAATGGAGTTCGGTGCGGGTACCGTCGCTCGTGATCGAGGCCGAACACTCGGTGACACCACCCGGGCAGATGCGGACCATGTGTTCGGCCCGCAGCGCAGCGCAGTACCTACGTGTGCCGGACGCCGGACACCTGGTGCACGACGACGCCCCGGACATCTATCGCGGTGCGGTGGAGGCGTTTCTGGCCGGAATGCCGACCACCTCGGCCGGCTGGGTCATCAATTCGCCTCCCCTGCAAGACAAAACCGACCGTCGTCGGTGAGCTCCACCAGTCCGTCGGTCAGTAGCGAATCGAGGGCACGGTCGCGTTGGGCGGTGTCGGTGGTCCACACCGTGTCCAGGCGGGCCCGGACCACCGGATGGTCGGTACCGCGCAGGACGTCGAGCAGAAGTCCCCGGACCTGCCGGTCGGTGCCGGCGAACTTCTGTACCTTGCGGGCGGGGCCGGTGTGGGCCGGCCGGCCGAGGCGTATCCAGGTGCAGTCGGGGAGCGGGCACTCGTCGCACCGCGGGCTGCGGGCCGTGCACACGAGGGCCCCGAGTTCCATCAGTGCGGCGGAGAACCGTGGCGCGGCGGCGTCGACGGAGCCGTCGGTGCTGTGCGGTAGGAGAGCGGTGGCGTCGGCGAGGTCGCCACGAGAGGGATTGCCCGGCTGTTCGCGTCCGTGCACCGCCCGGGCGATGACCCGCCGAACATTCGTGTCCACCACCGGAACCGCCTGCCCATAGGCGAAACACGCGACCGCGCGGGCGGTGTAGTCGCCGATGCCGGGGAGCGTCAACATCGTCTCCACGTCGTCGGGGACGCGATCGTCGTGCTGTTCGGCGAGCACGGTCGCGCATTCGTGAAGCCGCAGCGCCCGCCGCGGGTAGCCGAGCTTGCCCCACGCACGGAGCACTTCGCCGGGTGACGCAGCCGCCATCGCCGACGGCACCGGCCACCGTTCGATCCATTCGCGCCACGGCCCGACGACGCGCGAGACGGGGGTCTGCTGCAACATGATCTCGCTGATCAGGATCTGCCAGCCCGACAACCCCGGCTCACGCCAGGGCAGATCGCGCTCGTGGAGGTCGAACCAGCCGAGCAGAACGGCCGGTGGCACACTAGTGGACATGAGCCAAGTGACGCCGACCGAGGCCTGGAAGATCCTGCAGGAAGGGAACGATCGGTTCGTTGCCGGTGAGTCTCAACATCCCAAACAGGGTATCGAGGATCGGGAGCGTCTGACGTCGGGACAGCACCCGCATGTGGTGCTCTTCGGCTGCTCGGATTCGCGTCTCTCGGCCGAGATCATCTTCGATCAGGGTCTCGGCGACATGTTCGTGGTCCGCACGGCGGGGCAGGTCATCGACTCGGCGGTGCTGGGCTCGCTGGAGTTCGCCGCCGAGGTGCTCGAGGTGCCGCTGATCGCCATCCTCGGCCACGACAGCTGCGGGGCGGTCAAGGCCACCCTCAACGCCCTCGACAACCTGCAGATCCCCGGCGGCTACATCCGCGAACTCGTCGAGAAGGTGAGCCCGAGCATCCTGGCCGGCCGCAGCGAGGGGCTGACCCGTGTCGACGAGTTCGAGGCGCGCCACGTCCTGGAGACCGGTAAGCAGTTGATGGAACGCAGCCGCATCATCGCGGATCGGGTCGCCGACGGCCGCCTCGCGATCGTGGGGCTGACCTATCAGCTGGGCGAGGGACGCGCGCAGGTGCGCGGCGTGATCGGTCAGCTCGACGGTATCGAGACCGTCGACGCCTGACGCGCTCGTCGGGCCGGTGCGCGCGACGGGGGGTGCGGGGCTGAACCCTGACTTTAGACTTTTGGCCGGTCAGGTGCTGTTTGTGCGACACGCCGAGCGCGGTCGGACACGGCGTCAACAGGGGCCGTTAGCGTGGGTTCCGTGATCGAACCGCAAGGCCCGCTACCACCTGAGATCTATTGGCGACGTCGTATCGTCGCCATCGGTGGTGGCGCCGTCGCGCTTGCGTTGATCATCGGTCTCATCATCTGGGCCACCGGGAGCAACGGCGACGATCCGTCGAATGCGGCGGCCGCCTCGTCGGTCGCGTCGTCCACGGCGTATTCGAGCGAGCCGACAGCCGAGTCGTCCGATCCGTCGGCGAGTGGTCAGGTCTCCGGCGGCGGAACCGGTGGCGGAACCGACAGCAGCTCCAGCAACGGAGTGCCAGGCGAGGCCGCGGCCGGCGCCAGTGGATCGGTGGCCGCGTCGTCGGTGCCGTCTCCGAGTGGTGTCGCGCAGGCTCCGGGTCCGGTGCCGCCGTCCGGACTGTGCCCGG
Organism: Gordonia sp. DT101; assembly: GCF_049844895.1. NCBI lineage: Bacteria > Bacillati > Actinomycetota > Actinomycetes > Mycobacteriales > Gordoniaceae > Gordonia > Gordonia sp. DT101. The sequence goes on from NZ_JBNCLX010000002.1 coordinate 505,579, forward strand.
ACGCGAACATCTCGGTGGTCCTGTACACCGACAAGCCGACCTACAGCACGGGTGACCAGCCGGTCTTCACGATCGTCACCACCAACGCCGGACTCACCGACTGCACCCGCGACGTGGGCAAGGCCGCGCAGGACGTCGTGGTCCGCACCCTCGACGGCACCCGGACCCTCTGGTCGGCGCGCGACTGCTCGCCGCTGCAGACGGTCAACAACGTGAATCTCAAACCCTCGCAGCAGGTGCGCGACACCATCACCTGGTCGGGCACCACGAGCAGCCCCGGCTGCGACAAGCCGCGCGTGCCGATCGCGGTCGGGGCTTACCAGGCCATCGGGAAGGTCGGGGAGAAGGAGTCCGCGCCGATCACGTTCAACGTGGTGGCGCCGGCGCAGCCCTGAGTCCCTCGATTCGGTAGCAATAATCCGCGGTGAGCGCGGGTTATTGCTACGAAATCGGTCAGGTGGTCGCGCGCACCACGAGTTCCACCGGCAGCCGGACGGTCTCCGGCTCCCGGCCGGCCACCAGATCGAGCAACCGTCGAGCCGCCGTCGCACCGATCTCATGCGCCGGAGACCGGACGGTCGTGAGCGGGACCGGCAGTTGCGCGACGACGGGGATGTCGTTGTAGCCGACCAGTGCCAGATCGTCGGGGATGCGCAGTCCGAGGTCGCGGGCGACACCCATGACGCCGATGGCGATGGTGTCGGACACCGTGAAGATGGCGGTGGGCCGCGTGGGTGAGTCGAGCAGGGCCCGGCCGGCCGCGATGCCGCCGTCGACCTCGAATGTGGAGTGCATGATCCGGTCCGCCCGGAGCTCTACGGACGCGTTGCCGAGTTCGGCCCGGAATCCCTCGAGTCGGTCGCCCGCGGTGGTGGCATGGCGTGGACCGGCGACGACGGCGATGTCGGTGTGCCCGCGGTCGAGCAGATGCCGGGCGGCCAGTCGGCCGCCGGTGATGTCGTCGCCGCCGACGAAGGGCAGTCCGGACTCGGCGTGGCGCGTGACGGCGAGCATCGGGACGTTGCCGATGCGGAGCGCGTCGATGAACGGCCGCCCCGGGTTGTGCAGGCTGCTCAGCAGCAGGCCGTCCACCTGGCGGCCAACGAGTAGCTCGATGGCGCGACGTTGGGCGTCGAGATCGTCGGGTGGGCTCGACAGCAGGACGGAGTACCCGGCACGGGACGCGGCCTCCTCGATGCCCTGATATGTCGTCGCGACCACCCCGTCGGTGAGGCGGGTCATCACCACTCCGAGGGTGGTGGTCTTGCGCGTGCGCAGGCTGGCCGCCCAGAGGTTGGGCTGGTAGCCGAGTTCCGCCGCCACCCGCCGGACTCGCAGCGCCGATTCCGACCATCCGTCGGCGGGCTCGGTCTGACGCAGGATGCGGGAGGCGGACGACACATGCACGCCCGCGCGTTCGGCGATCTCCTTCAGCGTCGGCGCGCGGTTTCCGTCACGCATGCGCACGCACCTCCCTCCGGCCGGATGTGGGTTGACGAACTCGTCCCGGCAGCCCTACATTAGTCGATGCAAACGTTCTTGCAATCGTTCTCGCAAACCCGGAGGAACCGATGTCCCGACCGCAGACCCTGAGCCAGCTCTTCGCCCTCGATTCGCTTCTCGAGCCGGAGGAGATCGCGATCCGGGACACGGTCCGGAAGTTCGCCGACGAGCGCCTGCGTCCGTATGTCGCGGACTGGTTCGAGGAGGCGAAGCTGCCTGCCCGCGACATCGCGAAGGAACTCGGCTCACTCGGCGCGCTCGGCATGCATCTCGAGGGCTACGGCTGCCCGGGGCTCAGCGCGACGACCTACGGTCTCGCCTGCCTCGAACTCGAGGCGGTCGACTCGGGTATCCGCAGTCTCGTCTCGGTGCAGGGCTCGCTGGCCATGTTCTCGATTCACCACTGGGGCAGCGAGGAGCAGAAGCAGGAGTGGCTGCCGCGGATGGCCGCCGGCGACGCGATCGGGTGCTTCGGTCTGACCGAACCCGACTTCGGGTCGAACCCCGCCGGGATGCGCACGCACGCCAAACGCGACGGCGACGACTGGGTGCTCAACGGCACCAAGATGTGGATCACCAACGGATCGATCGCGGACGTCGCGGTGGTGTGGGCACATACCGATCTCGCCGACGGTGCGGCCGGCATCCGCGGGTTCGTGGTGCCGACGGACACGCCGGGCTTCTCGGCCCCCGAGATCCACAAGAAGGTCTCGCTGCGCGCATCGGTCACGTCCGAGCTGGTGCTCGACGGTGTCCGTCTGCCGCAGTCGGCGATGCTGCCGGAGGCGCAGGGACTCCGCGGTCCGCTCACGAGTCTCGGTGAGGCGCGCTTCGGGATCATCTTCGGCTCCATGGGCGCCGCACGGGATTGCCTCGAGGTCGCGGTCGACTACTCGCAGACACGTGAGGTGTTCGACAAGCCGCTCGCCGGATACCAGCTGACCCAGGCCAAGATCGCCGACATGGCGCTCGAGGTGGGCAAGGGACACCTGCTGGCCTATCACCTCGGCCGCCTCAAGGATCGCGGCGAGATCACCCCCGAGCAGGTCAGCACCGGCAAGCTCAACAACGTACGTGAGGCGATCGCAATCGCGCGCGAGTGCCGAACCATCCTGGGCGCCAACGGCATCACCCTCGAATACCCGGTGATCCGCCACGCCAACAATCTCGAGTCCGTGCTCACCTACGAGGGCACCTCCGAGGTCCATCAGCTGACCATCGGCAAGGCGCTCACCGGCGAAGGCGCTTTCCGGTGAGTGGTTCGCTCGGCGACGACGCGGGCGGAGCGCTCGGCGGGCTGGTGATCGCCGACTTCGGCCGGGTGCTCGCCGGCCCCTACGCGACGATGCTGCTCGCCGACCTCGGCGCCGAGGTGATCAAGATCGAGCGACCCGGCTCGGGCGACGACACCCGCAGCTGGGGGCCGCCATGGGTCGGCGGTCCGGAAGCTGTTGAGTCGTCGTACTTCCTGTCGGTGAACCGTAACAAGCGGTCGGTCGCCCTCGACCTCACCGACCCGGACGGTCTCTCCGAGGCCCGACGAATCGTCGAGCGGGCCGACGTCGTCGTCGAGAACTTTCTGCCGGGGACGATGGACCGGTTGGGTCTGGGTTACGACGCTGTGCGCGAGTCCAACCCGGACATCGTCTACTGCTCGGTGACGGGGTTCGGTGGAGACAATCAGCTCCCCGGATACGACCTGCTCATCCAGGCCGTCGGCGGTTTGATGAGCATCACGGGTCCCGACCCCGACCGCCCGACCAAGGTCGGCGTCGCGATGGTCGACGTCATCACCGGATTGCATGCTGCGGTGGGCATTCTCGCGGCGTTGCGCCATCGAGATCGCACCGGCGAGGGACAGCGGATCGAGGTCAATCTGCTCTCGTCGTTGCTCTCGGCGCTGGTCAATCAGACATCGGGATATGTGGCGGCGGGGGTGGTGCCGCACGCCATGGGCAATCGGCATCCGAGCATCGCGCCCTACGAGGTCTTCGACACCGCCGACCGGCCACTGGTCCTCGCGGTCGGCAACGACCGTCAATTCGCCGCGCTCGTCGACGTTCTCGGCGGGCCGGAGCTGGCCTCGGACCCGCGTTTCGCCACCAACTCCGATCGGGTGGCCCATCGCACCGGGCTCGTCGACATCCTGAACTCGCTTCTCGCACAGGACACCGCCGACAACTGGTTCGCCAGGCTCACCGGTGCTCGCGTGCCCTGCGGGCCGCTCAACGACATCGCCGACGCGATCGCGCTCGCCGAGCGACTCGGCCTCGCGCCGGTGGTGACCATCGACGACCCGCGACGTGACTCGCCGATCCGGCAGGTGGCCAACCCGATCCGGATGAGCACGACCCCGGCGACCTACCGGTCGGCGCCACCCCGCCTCGACGAACACGATCCGCTCGTCGACGCCGTCTGAGCTGTTCGCCCGTGCTCTACTCGTATCGCTCGATGCTGCTCTCGGCCAGCCGGGACAATCCCTCACGGATGTGGCGGGCCCAGATGCTGCCGATGCCCTCGACGGCCTGGAGGTCGGCGGCGCTCGTCGCGAGCAGGGCCTGCAGCGTCCCGAAGCTACGCACCAGACGGTCGATGTGCGCGAACTGCAGACGTGAGATCCGCGCCAGGAGCCGGTAACCGCGCGGGCTCATCGCGGTGTCCTGGGCCTCGATGGTGGTCGGATACCCGAAAGCGCCCGCGAGCAGCGTGAGGTCGAGGAGATCGGCGTCGGACAACTGCTCGATGCTCTCGAGCGCCTGCCGGACCTCCTCGGTGCGCGCCGGCTCCGGGCTCGCGTAGTAGTCACGGACCAGTAGTTCGCGCATGGTGTCGTTGTCGCTGATCAGCTCTTCGAGTTGCAGGCTCACCTGGCGGCCGTTCACACCGAGTTCGAGGACATATTCCTCGATCTCGACCGACACCCGCCGAACCATCTCCATGCGCTGTGCGGTTGACATGGCATCTCGCAGCATCACGTAGTCCTCGATCTCGGCCCGCGACAGTCCCGCGATGACCTCGTCGAGTCGGGTCTTGTACCGCTCGAGCGTCGCCAAGGCGACGTTGGCCCGCGACAGGATGGGGTCGGGGCTCTCGACCACGCGCCGCACGCCGTCGACGTAGACGCTCACGATCGACATCGACGCACTCACCGAGATCACGGGGTGGCCGATCTGGATGGCGGTGCGCTCGGCGGCACGATGTCGGGTACCCGACTCCTCGGTCGGAATCGACGGATCCGGCACGAGCTGGACATTCGCCCGCACGATCCGCTTGCCGTCGGTGGAGAGGACGACGGCCCCGTCCATCTTGGCGAGCTCGCGCAGACGTGTCGGGGCGAACTCGACGTCGAGGTGGAATCCGCCGTCGCAGATCTTCTCGACGTCGGAATCGTGGCCGAGGATGATCAAGGCGCCCGTCCCGCCGCGCAGGATGCGCTCGAGCCCATCGCGCAGACCGGTACCCGGGGCCACCCGTGCCAGGGTCTCCCTGGTCAGCTCCGACTTCGCGATCTCGGCCATCATGCCCTTTCCGGTCCCACCTCGTCGCATGGGTGACACCGCGTACGGACTAGGGTATCGGGACGTGAAGAGCGGTTTTGTGGTGCCCACCGACCTGGACCCCATCGAGCGTCATCCCAAGGCCGTCCGGCCGGGTGAGCCGATGAGGATGCACAACCCGATGTGTTACGGGTGTGGCGAGGATTCCCCGCACGGTCTGCATCTCGAGATGTATGCCGGGGAGGACTTCACGGTCACCGCGTCGATGACCGTCGAGACCCACTTCGAGGGTGGCCCCGGCGTGTTGCACGGCGGCATCCTGACCACGGCCTTCGACGACGTGATGGGGATGGCGCCGCTGCTCGTCGGGCCGTCGGCGGTCACCGTGCACATCGAGGTCGACTTCCTCCGACCCATCCCGGTCGGATCGACCCTGGAGTTCCGCGCGACATTGCTCGGGCGGCAACGCCGCAAGCTCTACACCGAGGGCGTTGCGCACATCGGTGACCCCGATCAGCCGGTCGCGGCGGCCCACGCCATCTTCGTGTCGATCAACGCCCGCGAACACTTCGCCGAGCACATCGGCAAGAGTCAGCTCTCCGACGAGTACAAACAACGACTGTCGCGTCCCTGAGCCCGTTCAGAACGGCGCGTCGACCACACTCGCCAGTCCGGCACGGACTGCCTGCTCGAGGTCGCCGACGCGGGTGACCCGGATCCCCGACGGCAGGTTCTCGTCGGTACCCGCCGGGATGATCGCGTGGCGGAAACCGAGCCGTCGGGCCTCGGTCACCCGCCTCGCCACCGCGGACACCCGCCGCACCTCGCCGGCGAGCCCGACCTCGCCGATCGCCACCGTGGTGTGCGGGATGGGGGTGTTGTCGAGAACCGAACTCACCGACAGCGCGATCGCGAGATCCGCGGCCGGCTCGGTGACGCGCATCCCGCCGACGGTCGCGAGGTAGACCTCCTGGTCGTTGAGGGGCGCACCGAGCCGGGCCTGCAGCACGGCCAGCACCATCGCCACGCGCGCCGAGTCCAGGCCGGAGACGGCACGCCGGGGAGTCGCCATGGTGCTCTTGTTGGCGAGCGCCTGGATCTCGCCGACCAGCGCGCGTTTGCCGTCCATCGTGACCATGGTGGTCGAACCCGTGACGTCGGCGTCGCGCTGATGGAGGAAGATCCCGGACGGGTCGGGTACCTGATGGATCCCGTCGTCGCGCTGCTCGAAGCAACCGACCTCGTCGGCGGCGCCGAAGCGGTTCTTGATGCCGCGCACCATCCGGAGGCTGGAATGCTTGTCGCCCTCGAAGGACAGGACGACGTCGACCAGATGCTCGAGCGAGCGAGGACCGGCGACCGCCCCGTCTTTGGTGACGTGCCCGACGAGTACCACGGCGATCCCGCGGTTCTTGGCCATCGACACCAATGCCGTTGTCACCGCACGGATCTGGGTGACGCCGCCGGTGACGCCGTCGGTTCCGGTCGCGACGACCGTCTGGACCGAATCCACGACGACGAGTGACGGATTCACCTCGTCGACGTGGCCGAGGATGGTCGCGAGGTCGGATTCGGCCGCGAGATAGACGTTCTCGTGGACCGCGTCGGTGCGCTCGGCGCGCATCCGGACCTGGCCGGCCGACTCCTCGCCGGTGAGATAGAGGGCCTTCTGGCCGCGGTGTGCCCAGTGTTTGACCGTCTCGAGCAACAGGGTCGACTTGCCGACACCCGGCTCGCCCGCGAGCAGGATCACCGATCCGGGCACCACGCCACGCCCGAGGACGCGGTCGAGTTCTTCGATGCCGGTGGGGATCGCCACCGACGCGTTGGCATCGATCTCGGTGATCGGCCGGGCCGGGCTGGTGGGCGTGACGCCGCCGACCGCATTGCCACGGCCACCGATCGTCGTGGCGGCCTCGTCGACCGTGCCCCATTCGCCGCAGTCCGGGCAGCGACCCACCCATTTTGCGACGGAATGCCCGCAGGCGCTGCAGCGGAAGGACGACTTCGGTTTGGCCACCCGGTCAGCCTAGTGAGGGCCCCCGACAGCCGTGCGAAGCGTGACAGCCGAGAGGAGAGCGACAGCCGAGAGAAGAGCTCAGTGCTCGACGGGCGGGGCCTCGGCCTGCCGGATCTTGTCCTGACGCGGCAGGGTGGTGCCCGAGTCGATCGGCGTGTCGACAGTGGCCTCGCCGGACTTCTCGAAGCGGAACTTCAGCGGCGTCGTGAGGCCGGGGGCGACCGAGTCGCCTGCTCCGGACAGCATCACCGTGAGGCGCTTCTCCTCGTCGGTGGACTGGACGTTCTCGGGTTCGAGCAGCCCGACGGGCTTGCCGGCACGAAGCGCCTGTCCCGCAGCGATACTCGTGTCACCGGCGATGGTGACCTTGCCGCCGGCTGGAGCGTCGATGGCGACCAGCCGGTCGTTGAGGACGGGGTCCACATTGCTGATCACGAACGAGATCTCGAACGGACCGCCGTTGCCGAACACCTCGTCGGCCTTGTCGGTCGGGTACATGATCTGCACGTTCCGCAGCTGCATCGAACCGACGTTCGCCAGGTTGCCGTTGACGGCGGGTTCCTGGCTCGCCGTCTGCGAGATCTGACCCGCACCGCACGCCGTGGTGCCGAGTGCGAGAGCGATGCCCGCCGCGGCGATCGCGGTCACCTTGGTCGTACGCCCCATGCGCGTACGGACAGCCGAACGCCGAGCGGTTTTCCGAAGCACTGACACCCGTTCCTCCCAGGTATTCGAAAGGCCGATACGCACATGCGTGAACCCTGCACTACGCAGCGTAGTGGGCGGCAACCGCAAAAGCCCGATCGGGTGTCGGATTGGTGCCGCCGGGGTTGGTGCGACGATGTGCCGGAGGGGGTTTCGGCAGTGCCTGTGTGTGGCCGATCACGGCCCGGTTTGTGCTGGTCCGTCGCCCCGCGAGGTGTGGCCGGAGCGCACGGTACAGCGCGTTGACCTGCACCGTTGTGTGGGCCCTCTCGGACGCCCGTGCTAGACTGGGTCTACTCGAAAGGGGCACGGAACATTGAATTTCAAAGTTGGCGACACCGTTGTCTACCCACATCACGGTGCTGCTCGGGTCGAGGACATCGTGACTCGGACCATCAAGGGCGAACAGATCGAATATCTCGTTCTCAAAGTTGCCGATGGTGACATGACCGTTCAGATCCCCTCGACAAAGCTGGAATACGTCGGCGTTCGTGACGTCGTCGGCGCAGAGGGGCTCGGTGAGGTTTTCGAGGTGCTTCGCGCCCCGCATACCGAAGAGCCCACCAACTGGGCGCGCCGGTTCAAGGCGAACCAGGAAAAGCTCATCTCGGGCGACATCATCAAGGTCGCCGAGATCGTTCGTGACCTGTGGCGTCGCGAACAGGACCGTGGACTGTCGGCCGGTGAGAAGCGCATGCTGACCCGTGCCCGTCGCGTCCTGGTCGACGAGCTGTCGCTGGCGCAGAACACCGACGACGAGAAGGCGACCAGCATTCTCGACGAGGTGCTGGCCGCGGCGTCCTGACCCGCTGAATTGCACGTGACTGACATCCCGGCGGCGCCGGAATGACGGTGAGTGTGGTCGTCCCGGCCGCGGGGTCTGGCACCCGGCTGGGTGAGGCGGTCCCGAAAGCCTTCGTCGATCTGGGTGGCGGAACGACCATTCTCGAACGCTGTGTCGACGGCATCCTGCGCGCAGGGGTTGCCGACACTGTCGTCGTGGTGGTTCCCGCCCACCTGATCGACGAGGCGACGCGCCTGGTCCCGAACGCCACGGTGGTCGCCGGTGGATCCCATCGGTCCGAGTCCGTCCGGGCAGGCATCGCCGGTACCGACTCCGACATCGTGCTGGTCCATGACGCCGCGCGTCCCTTCACGCCGCCCGACGTGTTCCATCGGGTCGTCGCCGCCGTGCGTCACGGACATCTCGCCGTGGTCCCCGGACTGCCGGTTGCCGACACACTCAAAGAGGTCGAACCGGTGGCGGCCGGGCCGGGCACCGGAGAACCGGTGATCCGAACCGTCGATCGCGAACGTCTCCGTGCCATCCAGACCCCACAGGGCTTCACCCGCGCGGCGCTGATGCAGGCTCATGCCGACGCCTCCGGACTCGCCACCGACGATGCGGGGCTCGCCGAGCGTGCCGGGATTCCGGTCCACGTGGTCGCCGGTGATCCGCTGGCCATGAAGATCACCACGCCCTGGGATCTCCGGATCGCACGTGACATCGTCGCGGAGACGTCCCCCGCTGGTCGAGTGGTCGACGAGCGTAGCGAGACGTTGCCTCCCGCTGGTCGAGTAGTCGACGAGCGTAGCGAGGAGACGTATCGAGACCACCTCACGGAGCCCCCCTCATGAGAGTCGGCATCGGTTCCGATGCGCACCGCGTCGACGCGGATGCGCCCTGCTGGATGGTCGGGCTGCACTTCCCCGATGCGCCCGGTTGCGAAGGCCATTCCGACGGTGACGTCGGCGCGCACGCCCTGTGTGACGCGGTGCTCTCGGCAGCCGGACTCGGCGATGTCGGCTCGGTGTTCGGGACAGGCCGTCCGGAATGGGCGGGCGTCTCCGGGGCGGCGATGCTGGAGCACGTTCGCCAACTCGTCACCGACGCCGGTTTCCACGTGGTGAACGCCGCGGTCCAGGTGATCGGCAACCAGCCGAAGATCGGACCTCGTCGTGACGAGGCCCAGCAGGTGCTGGGCGCGGCGCTCGGCGCACCCGTGTCGGTGTCGGCGACCACCACCGACGGGCTGGGCATGACCGGTCGAGGCGAGGGCGTGGCGGCGGTCGCGACCGCGTTGCTCGACTGACCCGGGAGCCACCGGGGCCGAATGGCGAATCTGACCAGGTAGGATTGCTCGTCGTGACCCTGCGCCTGTATGACACCGCGTCCCGAGAGGTGCGCGACTTCGTTCCGCTGCACCCCGGACACGCATCGGTGTACCTGTGCGGCGCCACCGTCCAGGGCGTGCCCCACATCGGTCATGTGCGCAGCGGGATCGCCTTCGACGTACTGCGGCGCTGGCTCGAACATCAGGGCCTCGACGTCCTGTTCGTCCGCAATGTCACCGACATCGACGACAAAATCCTCCGGAAGGCCGAGGACAACGGTCGTCCCTGGTGGGAGTGGGCGGCGACCCACGAGCGTGCTTTCGATTCCGCGTACGACGCACTGGGCGTGATCGCGCCGTCGGGCGAACCCCGGGCCACGGGATTCGTCACCCAGATGGTCGAGTACATGCAGCGGCTCATCGACCGCGGTCATGCCTACGAATCGGACGGCAACGTCTACTTCGACGTGCTGAGCCTGCCCGAGTACGGGTCGCTCTCCGGGCATCGACTCGACGACGTGCACCAGGGGGAGAGTGCGGGTACCGGCAAACGGGATTCGCGTGACTTCACCCTGTGGAAGGCGGCCAAGGCCGGCGAGCCGTCGTGGCCCACGCCGTGGGGGCCAGGACGTCCGGGCTGGCATCTCGAATGTTCCGCGATGGCCACCTCACTCCTCGGCCCGGAGTTCGACATCCACTGCGGTGGCATGGATCTGATCTTTCCGCACCACGAGAACGAGATCGCGCAGGCGCACGGCGCCGGAGATCCGTTCGCCCGCTACTGGTTGCACAACGGCTGGGTGACCATGGGCGGCGAGAAGATGAGCAAGTCGCTGGGCAACGTGGTGTCGATCCCGGCGATGCTGTCGCGGGTGCGCGCGGTGGAACTGCGTTATTACCTGGGCAGTGCGCACTACCGGTCGATGCTCGAATACTCCGACGGCGCTCTCACCGAGGCGGCCGCGGGATACCGGCGGGTCGAGTCCTTCGTCACGCGGGTGTCGTCGCGCGTGGGCGAGGTCGCGGTCGGGGAGGTCCCCACGGACTTCGCCGACGCACTCGACGACGATCTCGGCGTGCCGGCGGGGCTGGCAGTGGTGCACAACGTTGTGCGGCAAGGCAATACCGCACTCGAGTCGGGTGACGGACCCGGGGCGCTCGCGGCCGCGTCGTCGGTGCGCGCGATGATGGGCATCCTCGGAGTGGATCCGCTCGACGAACACTGGTCCGACGACAGTGCGGACGAGAGCGCGGCCACCACGGCGCTCGACGTCCTGGTGCGCGCCGAGTTGGAACGCAGGTCGCAGGCGCGCGCGGAAAAAGACTGGGCGACCGCGGATTCGGTCCGCGATCGACTCGCCGAGGCCGGTATCGAGGTCACGGACACACCAGATGGTGCGCAGTGGTCGCTGAAGGGAACGTCCTGACATGGCAGGAAACTCCAAACGTAAAGGCGCGGTGCGCAAGACCGGCAGCAAGAAGGGGCAGACCGTCGGTTCGGGCGGGCAGCGACGCCGCGGACTCGAGGCGCGCGGGGCCACTCCGAAGGCGGTCGACCGGCCGTATCACCCTGCTCACAAGCGGGCCAAGGCGGCCGCGAAGACCACCACCGGCCGCGGTGGTGCCCGCAGCCGCAAAGACGACGGCCCCGAGTACGTCCTCGGTCGCAACCCGGTGGTGGAGTGCCTGCGCGCCGGGGTGCCGGCAACCGCGCTGTACCTGGCCACCAACTCCGAGCCCGACGAGCGGGTCGCCGAGAGTGTGAAGATGGCAGGCGATTTCGGTATCGCAATCCTCGAGGTGGGAAAGAACGAGCTCGACCGCCTGTCGTCGAACGGGATGCATCAGGGCATCGCCCTGCAGGTGCCCGAGTATCAGTACGCCCACCCCGACGACCTGATGCGCGACGCCGTGGACAGCGGGACGCCACCGCTGCTGGTGGCCCTCGACAACATCACCGACCCGCGCAACCTCGGTGCGGTCATCCGTTCGGTCGCGGCCTTCGGTGGCCACGGTGTCCTCATCCCGCAACGACGCAGCGCCAGTGTCACGGCGGTCGCCTGGCGGACGAGCGCCGGTGCGGCCGCGCGGCTGCCGGTGGCGCAGGCGCCGAATCTGACCCGCACGCTGAAGGATTGGGCGGCCGACGGGGCCCAGCTGGTCGGTCTCGACACCGGGGGCGATGTGACCCTCGACGAGTACGACGGCACGGGGCCCACCGTCATCGTGGTCGGCTCGGAGGGCAAGGGACTCTCGCGGCTGGTGCGCGAGACCTGCGACTCCATCATGTCGATCCCGATGGCCGGTGATGTCGAGAGCCTGAACGCTTCGGTCGCGGCCGGCGTCGTGCTCGCCGAGTTCGCACGTCAGCGACGGCAGTAGGACGTATCTCGGCCCCGCCGCGGCCACTAGACTTCGCGGTATGGGTGGACGCGGACGGACAACGGATCTCGTCATCGACCTGAACGCCGACCTCGGTGAGGGCGTCGGCGACGACGAGGCGATGCTGGAGGTCGTCAGCAGCGCGAATGTGGCCTGTGGCATTCACGCCGGGACACCCGCAGAGCTGATCGCGACCTGCCGGTCGGCGGCCGACGCCGGCGTGCGGATCGGTGCCCAGGTCTCGTATCCGGACCGGTCGGGTTTCGGCAGGCGCTTCATGGATGTCGCGCCCGACGACCTGACTGCCGATGTCATCTATCAGATCGGTGCCCTCGACGGCATCGCCCGCGCCGTCGGTGCCGAGGTTTCATACGTGAAACCGCATGGTGCGCTGTACAACTCGATCGTCAAGCATGAGGGTCAGGCGGACGCGGTGGTGGCGGCGATCGTGGAGCTCGGTGGATCGTTGCCGTTGATGGGGTTGCCCGGATCGGTGTCGTTGCGACGTGCCGCGCAGGCCGGGATCCCGTTCATCACCGAGGCCTTCGCCGATCGTGGCTATCGGCCGGACGGCACCCTGGTTCCGCGGACCGAGCCGGGGGCCGTGCTGACCGACAGTGGCGAGATCGCGCGACGTGTCGTCGGGCTGATCGCCGACGGCACGGTCACCGCCGTCGACGGATCGGTGATCGCCGTCGACGCAGAGTCCGTCTGCCTGCACGGCGACACCCCCGGTGCCGTCGCGCACGCGCGTGCCGTCCGCGGCGCACTTCGGGAGGCCGGTATCTCGATCTCGGCAGACTGAGGTCGCCGGTGGATGGTTTCGGGCCCAGAAGCGTCGATGCACGTTGCTGTCGGCGAGAAGGTGGTTGCTCTCGGCGTTGAGTGTGTTGCTGTCGGCGGGACAAACCGGCTCCGCGGGCGGGATCAGGGCGTCGTCTATGTTGGGGTACATGACATCGATCGATAGCAGGGTTACCACCACCGATGGCATCGTCGAGGGTGCGCGGGGCAAGCGCACCCGGCGCGGCACCATCAGCTGGAAAGGCATCCCGTTCGCCGCGCCGCCCGTGGCCGGCCTGCGCTTTCGTGATCCGCAGCCGGTCAATCCGTGGCCCGGCGTCCGCGACTGCACCCGATTCGCCAAGGCGGCGATCCAGGAGAAGCAGTTCACTGCGGTCGCACCCGGCAAGTATCAGCCGGTCGGGGAGGACTGCCTCACCCTCAATGTGTTCGCGCCCGACCGCCCGTCGTCGACGCCGCGACCGGTCATGTTCTTCATCCACGGCGGTGCGTACATCCTCGGCACCGCGGCAACCCCCCTCTACGAAGGGTCGTTGCTCGCCCGTGCGCAAGATGTCGTCGTCGTGACCGTCCAATACCGGTTCGGCCCGTTCGGATTCCTCGACTTCGGCGCCTACGCCACCGACGACCGTCCGTTCGACTCGAATCTCGGCCTCAAGGACCACGTGGCGGCATTGTCGTGGGTGCAGCGCAACATCGCGGCATTCGGCGGTGACCCCGACAACGTGACCGTCTTCGGTGAGAGTGCCGGCGGCACGTCGGTGGTGAGCCTGCTGAGCACGCCCGCCGCGAACGGCCTGTTCAACCGGGCCATCGCGGAGAGCCCGGCCACCGAACTCGTCATCGGCAAGGACTCCGCACGGATCTATGCCGACGAGTTCCTGCGTTTGCTGCGAGATCCACAGCGCCGGTCGACGCGGATCGACACCGAGGCCGAACCGATTCCGGCCGCCGACGCCCAGGCGCTGATCGCTCGGTCGTCGGCGAACGAGATCCTTCGTGCCGGAGATCGTCTGATGAAGTTCGCCGCCGCGGCCGGCGTCGACGACGCGATCCCGTACGGACCGGTCGTCGACGGTGATTATCTGCCCGCCTCGCCACTGGATGCGGCCGCCGCCGGCACGACGCTTCCGGTGCCGCTGATCATCGGCAGCAACCACGACGAGGGGCAGCTGTTCACCAAGTTCTGGAATGTACTGCCGGACGCCGAGAAGGCACTGGTCCGGGTCAGCGACGAACAGGACCGTCGCGAGATCCGGGCGCTGTACAACGGCGGCGAGCGCGATGACGTCCAGCTGGCGGCGGATGCCGTGTTCTGGGCGCCGATGGTGGCGTTCGCCGAGGGACACAGTCGGGTGGCGCCGACTTACGTCTATCGCTACGACTTTCACACCCGCATCCTGGCCGCGACCGGCGTCGGGGCGACCCACGCCACCGAGTTGTTCGCGGTGTTCGGTGCTTATCGCACGGCGTTGGGTGCCGGCCTCGCGGTCGGGGACTGGCGTTCCACCGGGCGGGTGATCGCCGACGTGCAGGATCGTTGGGGTGCCTTCGCCACCGGCGGCGTTCCCGGGGTGGGATGGCCGGCCTACGAGTCCGGCAGCCGCAAGGTACTCATCATCGACGATCCCGACCGGGTGCAGACAGATCCGGAGGGTGCCCGTCGCGCCGCCTGGCAGAAGGTCCACGCCTCGGCCTGACTGGCGGTGCTGTCGGCGGGGAGCGGGTTGCTGTCGGCGAGATACGGGTTGCTGTCGGCGGTGGTCGGGTGGCCAGGTGGCAGGTCGGTCAGGGCGCCCAGTGACTCGCCGGATCGGCGGCGAGGAACGAGACCACCAGCGGGTTGAAGAGTTCGGGCGATTCCACCGGCAGGATGTGCGTGCCCGGGAGCACGGCAAACCGGCCGTGGGGCAGCACTCGCGAGAGTGCCAGCACGTGCTCGATGCGAACGACGCCCCGATCGGCCGCGACCACCAGCGTCGGCGCCGCGACCTCGGCGAAGTCGTCGAGATCGTATTCGGGCTCGCGACTGAGCATGGCCACCGTCTTCTCGTACACGACCTCGAAATGGTCGGGCCCGTCCGGTGACACCGGGACGTATCCGCTGCGCAGGAACTCCACCGTGGACGGATTCCGCTGTTTGATGAGGCTGAAGAACTCCGCGGCCTCCTGGCCGTCGGTGTTGACGTAGTTGGCCACCAGCACCATGCGGTTGACCAGATCGGGTCGTTGCCGGGCGACGAGCAGGGCGATCACCGCGCCGTCGCTCCAACCGACCAGATGGGCCGGTGTGCTCACGACGTTCTCGAGATAGTCGATGGTCTCGGCGGCCATGTCGGCATAGGTGAACGGGCCGTCGTGATCGGGTGAGTGGCCGTGTCCACTGCGCTCGGGGGCGTAGACGTTCAACCCGACACCTGTGAAGTCGGCGATCTGTGCACCCCAGGTGGCTGCCGACCCGAAGGCCCCGTGCAGCAGCACGATGGCCTGACCAGAAGGGTCGCCACCGTGGAAATGCCACACTCGCCGTCCGCCGACGTCCACATAGACGCCGCCGTCGATCTGTTCACCCGCGGTCACGCTCGACACTCCGCCCATCGTTCCAGAAGTCGCCGCCCATCGGGAAACGGTTGTGACTCGAATCCACAACGACAATCGGGGCAGGGACAATCGGGGCAGGGGACAATCGGGGCAGGGACAATCGAGACAGAGGCCACAGATGAGAACGGGGTTATCTCTGACACGTATACGGCTGGTCGATTAGGTTCACTTCAGTAACACTGAGTACGTCTCGCCGAGGGGCGCGGACGACCGCAGGACGTGCGCGCATTGAAGGGGTCCGATGGACATTCGTCAGAGGTCGCTGCGTCGTGCCGGCGTGGTTCCGGCAGTCGTCGTGGCCGTGGTCGGGATGGTCGCCGCACTCTCCGGGCTGGCCCCGACCGCGACTGCGGCTCCCGGGGATCCTCCGCCCGCGATGAGCTTGGCAGACCTGGGTTCGTCCTCGACGATCACCTTCCCGGGACAGCAGGGTGAGGTCAGCCTGACCCTGCCCGTCCCGAAGGACCTCACACCGTCGGTGCTGCGCGGCAACACCCAACTGCCGGCGTTCGTCAAAGGCGGCAGCATCGATGTCCTGCAGGGCGATCGGCTGATCTCTCGGACACCGATCAATCCGGCGCCCAACGCGCCGATCGAGCTGTCCCTGCGTGGGGTCCGCGTCGACAAGAACGCCGCCGATCTGGTCCTGCGCGGTTACCTCCAGATCGAGGGGTTCTGTCAGTTCGACCCACAACACGCGTTGCGCATCGTCAATGCCAGTGTCGCCTACACAGGGCGAGAGGCGATCCCGGACACCGTCGCCGACTTCTTGCCGCCGGTCCTGCGCGGATTGACGATCTACGTCCCCCAGGATGTGCAGCAGGCCGAGGGGGCCGCGGCGGTCAATCTCGCGACCGCTGTGGTGGCCAACTACGGGACCACTCCGGTGCCGATCGACACGGTTGCGTTGCCACGCGGTGCGACACCCCCGACGGTGCCGGGCCCCTTGGAGAGACAGGTCGTGATCAGCACCGACGCGCCGCCGGGGCTGTCCCTGCACGACAACCGCGGCAGCAACTATCTCGAGATCGGTGGGTCGGGCGACGAACTGCTCACGCAGACACAATTCCTCACGTCCAGTCTCTCGCCGATCGCGCTGAGCTCGGCGGCGGTGGCCGGAACCCTGCACGGGGCACCGCAACTCCCGCCCGACGTGCAGACCCTCTCCGACATCGGGATCCCGGATCAGAGCGCCACGTCGGCATCGTGGCCTTCGGTCACCGTTGGCATCGATCAGACCCGGTTGGGACGGCCGTCCAAGAACATCCGGGTGCAGCTGGAGGGCTCCTACAGCCCCGGTCCGCGCGACGCCGACGGATTGATCTCGGTGAAGGTCGGCGATCGGGCGATCGCGACGTTGCAGAACGACGGCAGCGGGACCTTCAACTCGTGGGTCGATGTGCCTCAGGACGTCGTGACCCGCTACACCGAACTCACCGTGACCCTCGAGCGCGGCGACCTCGGCGAGAGCTGCGGCACCGGCTACCGCAGCTCGCTGAGTCTGAGCTCGGCCGGTGAGATCCAGTCGGAAGCATCTGATCCGCCGGTGCCCAGCGGATTCCAATCCGTGCCCCAGGCCCTGATGCCGCGTACCCAACTCGCGTGGTCCAAGGGCGATGTCGGCGACGTCTCGCGGGCCGTCTCGATCGCATCCGGATTGCAGGCGATGTCTGCGGTGCCGTTCGGTGTCGACGTGGTGTCGATGGACACCGCCGGTTCGTCCGATCAGCCGGCGATCCTGATCTCTGCCGACGGGAAGGGATTGCCGGACCTGGGTCTCCCGTTGCAGTCCGACGGCCGAACGTTGAAGGTCGTGTCGCAGGGCGACGATCCCCAGGAGTCCTCGGTCACGCTCAATCCGGGTGTCGACTACGGCGCTCTCGAGGTGACCCGATCCGGTGACCGGAGTCTGCTGGTGGCGACCTCCACCGATGACGCGAGTGACCTCGACGGCCTGCTGCGGTGGATGTCGACCGACAAGCGGTGGTCGTCGGTCAG
Source organism: Gordonia sp. DT101 (assembly GCF_049844895.1). Classification (NCBI taxonomy): domain Bacteria; kingdom Bacillati; phylum Actinomycetota; class Actinomycetes; order Mycobacteriales; family Gordoniaceae; genus Gordonia; species Gordonia sp. DT101. The sequence goes on from NZ_JBNCLX010000002.1 coordinate 523,203, forward strand.
CGGTGACGCGATTCTTCAGGTTCCCGGGCATGATCCGGTCGCGGTCGCTTCCGACGAGGTGAATGCTGCCGCCGACCAGGAGTCGTCCGACGAGGAGGAGGCCTGGTTCACCATCACGGGGGTCATCGTGGGTGCTGCGCTACTGGTCGGGATCGTGATCGGCGGGACGATCATCGTGCGCAGACGGCGAGCGCGGGCGGCCCGGCCGGCACAACAGCCGAAACAGTAGGCAGCCCATGACCGTCGACACCGCACCGGCGCCCGCGGCGCGCGGTCCGGGACTCCGCGAGCGGATCGCGCAGAACCCGGCCGCCGTCGTGGCGTTCCGGTGGGTGTTCGTGGTCGCAGCGACGACGCTGGCGTTCTGGACCACCCTCGTGGCCGTCATCGCGGAGATGCGTGCCCAGACGATCATCACCTACATACCGGCTGCCGTGGTCCTGGTGATCATCGCGGCCATCGGGGTGTCGTGGCGCCGTGGCATCGAATTGCCCATCCACGACCGGCAGACCGATGGCATCGTCGGGATCCTCCTCCTCCTCATCTCGATCACCCTGAAGGCGATGAGCCTCAGGTACTCCGGCGCCTATCTGACCACGCATGTGGACCTGTTGGGCCTGTGGATGTTTCTGCTGGGCAGTTGTTGTCTGGTGTTCGGCTTACGACCGGCTGCCCGGTACCGGTGGGCGTGGTTCCTGCTGCTGGTGATCTTTCCGGTGCCCTACCGGGTGCTGGTCTTGCCGCTGGGAGGTGGTCCCTTCGCCGCCGGCACGATCATGGTCGTCTTCGGTGCCACCGCGACCGCCGTCGCGACCGCACGGACCCCACGTCGGGGGCTCGCCGGCGCAGCTATCGCCGGCGTCGTGGGCATGCTGGCCCTCGTCGGGGTGTGGGCCCTGTTCCCGGATGCGCCGCGGGTGGTGTTCCAGACAGTCCCGGCCGTGGGTGCCGCGCTCGTGGCCAGTGCGTGGCTGTACGTCGACTATCGCCGCCAGCACGGTGCGTCCTGGAGTCCTCTCGGGAGGCCCATGTACCCGGTTTGTGTGGGGAAGGTCGGACGCCCGGCTCTCGTGGTGGTGGTCCTCGCGATCGGGATGTTCTTCGTACCGATCCCGTCCTACGGCAACGTCCCGAACCAACGAGTCCCCGGACTCGACACCCGTCCGCCGCTGATCGTCCCGCCCGGATGGGTACAGGGCTCGGTGACCGGCTACGACTGGGTGACCCGGCTCTACGGGCGCGATGCGGTGATGACCTCGCAGGACATCTACCAGTCGAAGGGCAGCCTCGAGTTCGACAAGTTCGCACGTCCTCGAAAAATCATGGCGAACACGATCGAAACGTCGAAACCGTTGAGCTTCCAGGTGTATCCGGTGTTCTTCCTCGCCGACCTCGTCGGCGACCGGTTCAGCAAGTCGATCGACGTCGACCTCCCGCACGGGGTGACCGCGCGCCTGCAGACGGTGGTGGACGACGAGAGCTACCTGACCTACAACAGGCTCTACTGGCTCTGGAACGACGGTGAGCACACCCAACAGGTCATGCTCGTCTCGGTCGACAACCACGATCCCGATGCGGTGTTCCCGTCCCCGGACATCACTGTCGCCCACAACCTGAACACCTTCCTGACCGTGCTGTTCCGGGGTAACTCGGTGACCGCCGACCTCGAACCGCAGTTCAAGGACATGGATCTCCTCGTCGGCTGCGCCGAGGACCTCATCAACGCGCAGGTGGACGCGATCGGAAAGGGAGCCTCATGAGCACCCGCGGCGGTCGCCCCATCGACGAACTGATGGCCGACGAGGACTATCGCCAGGCCGCCTTGTACGACGCCGTCGAGCGGCTGCGTGACGAGGACCCGCTGATGACCGCGTCGGTGCCGTTCAGCCGCGGCCAGAAGATCATCGGCCTCGGCACCCTCGCGGTCATCGTGGCGTTGGTCGTGGTGTTCCCGATCGGCGCCACGGCGGCTCTGATGTCGGTCGCCACCGTCGTCTACATCCTGGCGCTCATCGACCGCGTCACGATCTTCCGGCGAGGATTGGTCAGTGGGGCGATCGCGATCACCGACGAGCAGGCCCGCGCCATCGCCGACGCCGACCTGCCGCCCTACACCGTGCTCGTGCCGGCCTACGGCGAGCCAGAGGTCGTGGGGGACCTCATCGGGGCCATGGAATCACTGGAGTATCCACACGACAAGCTCCAGGTCCTGCTGCTTCTCGAGGAGGATGACGAACCGACGATCGCCGCCGCCCGCGACGTCGGTGACAACGAGATGGTGACCGTGGTCCTGGTGCCGCCCGCGCAGCCGCGGACGAAACCCAAGGCCTGCAACTACGGATTGCACTTCGCGACCGGCGACATCGTCACCATCTACGACGCCGAGGACCTGCCCGATCCGCTCCAGTTACGTCGCGCGGTCGCGGCGTTCCGTGCGTCGGACGACACGGTCGTGTGCGTGCAGGGCAAACTCAACTTCCACAACTCACGCGACAACATCCTCACCGAGTGGTTCACCGCCGACTACGGCATCTGGTTCAGCTACCTGCTGCCCGGTCTGATGGTCAGTCGCGCACCGATCCCGTTGGGCGGCACCTCGAATCATTTCCTCCGTGACGTCCTCGACGACATCGGTGCGTGGGATCCGTTCAACGTGACCGAAGACGCCGACCTCGGCGTGCGGATCGCCGGACGCGGATACCGGACGGCCGTGCTCGATTCGCTGACCCTGGAAGAAGCCAACGTCGATCCGATCAACTGGGTGCGGCAGCGATCACGTTGGTACAAGGGCTACATGCAGACGTGGCTGGTGCACATGCGCCGCCCGGTGGCGCTGTGGCGCATCCTCGGTCCGGTCGCGTGGTACCGGTTCACCCTGCTGATCGCTGGGACCCCGGTGATCGCGTGCATGAACATGGTGTTCTGGCTGATCATGGTGATCTGGCTGGCCGGACAGCCGAAGGTGTTCGCGGAGATCTTCCCCGGCCCGATCTATTACCTGTCGCTCGTGTCGTTGATCTTCGGCAACGGGGCGGCCATCTACATGAACCTCGTCTCGATCCGCGAAGACGGCCGGAGCAAGCTTCTCTGGTCCGCCCTGATGGTGCCTGCATACTGGGTGCTGATGAGTGTCGCGGCCATCAAGGGCATGTGGCAGATGCTGTTCAATCCGTCGTACTGGGAGAAGACCTTCCACGGGCTGTCGAGCAGTGCTGATGATGCCCTGGATGCCGGCGATTCCGTGCCCGAGCCCGCCGAGAGCGGGTCGGCATGAGTCGCCGGCAGATCATCGCGCTCTTCGCGATCGTCTGGGTCGTCTACCTCGTGGTGGGTGTCTATCTGGCCACCGATGTCCGGTTCTATGTGGGGGACTCGCTCTCGCGCGTGCAATCCGCGCAGAGCGTCCTGTTCAGCCGGGAGCCGCACGTCTCGGCGATCGGCTTCATCTTCACCCCGTTGACGGCGCTCGTACAGTTGCCGCTGACCGCGCTGACCCCGATCTTCCCCGCGATGACCACGTCGGCGATCTCAGCGGCGGTCATGTCGTCGGCGTTCATGGCCGGCTCGGTGATCCAGGTGTCCGGGATCGCCCGGGACCGCGGGGTCGCGAAGCACATCGTGATCCCGGTGACCATCTGCTACGCGGCCAACCCGATGATCGTGTTCTACGCGGCGAACGGTATGAGCGAGGCGCCGTATCTGTTCTTCCTCGTATGGGCGGCGCGGCGCGGAATGCGGTGGATCGATACCGACGACGTGCACGAACTCGTCACCGCCGGAATGGCTCTCGGCTTCGCCTACCTGACCCGATACGACGGTGCCGCGGCGGCGCTGGCAGCGGGCATCGTGGTCTTCATCGTCACCTACCGACGCGCCGATCGGGACAATCGGCTCTCCCGGGCGATCCTCGACATGGGGCTGATCGCTCTCCCGAGCGCGGTCGCCTTCGTGGTGTGGGCCATCACCAGCTGGCTGATCACCGGTGACCTCTTCGCGCAGCTGAGCTCGCAATACGGCAACACCGCCATCCTGGAGCAGTCCGGCGGCGGCGGCACGGGAGGGCCGTTCCGAGCGTTGAGTTTCTCGATCGTCGAGGTCCTCATCCTTGCACCCCTCTTCCCGTTGCTGTTGACCATCGTGCTGGTCGCCCGGCGGCGGTGGGGACGGATGGGGCCCGTACTCGCGCCGCTTCCGCTGATCGGCTCCGTCCTGTTCTTCCAGATCTTCACCTATGCCCGGGGTTCCACGTTCGGGTTCCTGCGGTTCTACATCACCGTGGTTCTGTTGGCGACGATCATCGCGTTCATCACCAATCCGGCTCGTCGATCGACTCCGGTCCGGCGGCTCGGTGCCTACGCGCGCATGCCGGACATGGTCGATGCCCGGACAAGGGGGCACTTCATGCTGGGTGTGGCCGCTGTCGTCACGATGGTGGTGGCCGTCCCCGTGACCGCGTGGGGAATGACATCCAAGAAGTACGCACCCCAGGAGTACGCCCTGACGCAGGTGGTCACGCCGAATCCGGATGCGGTGGATCAGAAGTCTCTCGACGCCCAGCGCACCGTACGCTCGTTCTCCACCGAACGGTCATTGGCGCAATATCTCGATCGGCTGAACCTGCCCGACGGCAGCGTGCTCTGCGACACCGTCTACGGGTTCGCCGTCATCGCACAGTCCGAGCATCCCAAACGGTTCGTGATCCCCTCGGACCAGGACTTCGCCACGATCCTCAACGACCCTGTCGCACACGGTGTCCAGCTGATGCTGTCGGTTCCGCCGACCGGACGTGGGGCGTCGGACGCCCTCAACATCCGGTATCCCACCTTGTACGAGAACGGTGCCGGTATCGGAGTGCTCGTCCTCGAGGCCCGCAATCAGGGTGCGGACCTGCCGGATTGGCGGATCTATCGGGTCACACCCGCAGCCGAACTGACCGAGTCCGAGATCGACCCCGCGGACACCGTCAACTGACGGTGTCCGCCACGACCTTCCAGGCCGGATCGTCGGGACCGATGTCGTAGGTGCACTCGCTGGGTCGAGGATCCGGCACGAACGCCCAGAACAGGCCGCCGGCCGTGCCCGCCGACCGTTGCTGGGCGAGCTTTTTGCGAAACTGATCGGCGCGGGTGGCGACCGGCAGGCAGCTGCCGGCCGTGATCCCGATCTCGTTGACCATGATGGGCTTTCGTAGCGTGTGGGCCTGCTGAATCCGGGTCGGGAGGTCGCTGCCGGCGGGGCCGTAATCGGTGGGGCCGCCGCCGTAGTCGTGGAAGTCGAGCACGTCGATCTGGGGCGAGGCGCCGACTCTCTCGTAATCGGCGCCCGTGAGTCCGCATTGATCGCCGCCGATGAAACCGGAGAAGATCGGGCGGTGAGGGTCGATGGAGTGCAGTCGTTCGCCGGCCTGGTCGAAGAAGGTGCGCAGCACGTCTGCTCCGCCGGCCGGACACTGACGGACCTGCCAATTGCATCCCTGTGTGCTGCAGACGCCGGCCTCGGGTTCACCGACGAGTTCCCAACCGGCCACCACGGGCCGTCCCTTCCAGCGGGTCACCGCGGTGGACAGCCAATCGGCAAATGTCATACCGCCCAGGGATTTGCGGCTCTGCCAAGCGTTGCCGTACCAGGCCCGGTCCTTGAACTTCCCGTCCTCGCAGTCGCCGGAGCTGCCGGTCAGGACCGGCAGCACCATCTGCCTGTGGCGGGTGGCGGCGTCGAACACCGCGTCGAGCGGGCCGTAGTCCACCAGGCCGGTCTTCTTGTCGACGACGAACATCGCGTAGAGGTTGACCCGGGTCAGCGCGTGCGGCGGGAGTCGGGCGAAGTAGTCGTCGAGATTCACTTCGGCCCCGCAGCCGCGGTTGACCGACCAGTCGGTGCCGAGTTGATAGGCGTTGAAACCGGTCGGCCACCACGGGTGCCCGTCGAGAAGTAGCCCGTTGTCGGTGGTGGCGACGCGACCGCCGAAATCGTGGCCGGACGACGAAGGGGCGGACATCGACTGGGAGCATCCGGTCGCGACGACGGACGCCACGATCAGGGTGGCGCACAGGCGGGGAACCGCTCGAAGCCATCCCACCAGCGGAGGGTACCGAGTTTGCTCCTCGGCGCGCGGTATTTCAGCGCACGACGCGGGGGTGGGCGTTACAGTGGCCGAGATGAGCGCTCCTCCCGCCTGGTATCCGGACCCGGCAGGTCGGCACCAATTCCGTTATTGGAACGGTCAGACATGGACCGAGCACGTCGCCGACGCCGGGCAGCAAGGCATCGATCCCCTCGCGTCGACCGAGCCGTCGGGTCCGGCGGTATCCGCCGGTGTTCCGACCAGGGCGCCAGAAGCGCCGGATCGGTCCGCCTCGCCCGCGCCCCACCATCATCGGCCGTTCTGGCGTGACCGCCGCGAGGCCAGGGACGCTTTCGAGACGACCGCCGTCAGCGCTGCCCATGGCGACCGCACGGCGTTGCGCGCACTGCCGGCCATGGTGGCGAGTGCCCGTGACCTGTACCGGGGGAAGAAGTATGAGGACAAGGCCTGGGAGGTGTTCCGCGTGGCCGCGCACGATGTCCTTGCCGACGACATCGTCAGCACCGACGAGGAACAGCATCTCGAGGACCTCGCCTCGGCTCTGGCCGTACCTTACGAGGATCTCGCGGTTCGAGACTTCGAACTTCTCGAAGATCTCGTGGTTGCGCAGATCAACGATGGCCGGCTTCCGGTCGACGAGGACGCGCCACTGCTGACGAAGCCGGACGAAGTCGCGTATTACGCACCGCGGGTATCCCTCATGAAGGAGACAGACGTACGTGAATTCCGCGGCGGCTCTCGCGGTGTCTCGGTGCGGTTGGCGAAGGGGCTCACCTACCGGGTGGGTGACGTCCGTGGCCGCAGCGTGGTGGTCGGGAGTGAGCTGAAGGAGCAGGACACCGGGCAGTTGGTGATCACCGATCGTCGTGCGGTGTTCATCGGGCGCAAACGGACTCTCGAGTTCCGCTATGACAAGCTCGTGGCCATCGAGCAGTACGCCGACGGCCTGCGGCTGAACGTATCGAATCGTCAGCTCGCATCGATCTTCATCTTCCAGCGGAACTCGTCGCCATCGATCGCTGCTGCGCTCCTCGCGAGACTGCGGTGATCACCGGACCTCCGGGCTCTGTTCGGCCGGCGCGTCGAACTGTCCAATAGAGTTCGGTTCATGGGTGTCGATCGGGTTTCTGCCGCTCGGTGCGTGGGCAGCATCGTCGGAATCGTCTGCGCTGTCCTGGTCGTCGCATTCGCGATGTCCGGATGTGGGTCGTCCGGTGAGGTCTCGGGGAATTCGGTGTCGGCGCCGGAGACGACAACGACGACCACGTCGGTGCCCGGTGCGGTCGAGAGCCCGGCACCGGTCTTCGACCCGCCCTACGTCGACCATGTCGAGTGGGTGCAGACGGCGGTCGGCCCGAGCCTGCAGGTGCACCCGACGACGTCGGGCAGGCGCACCGACGATCCGCGCGGTGCCGATGTCGCCTGGCACGAGGTCCTCGCGCAGGCACCGGACGCCGACACCCCGGGGATGCGAGCCCAGTTCGATTGCCATTGGCAGTTCGCGCGGCTGGTCGAACCGAACAAACCCAGCTGGAACCTCGAGCCGTCGCGACCCGTGGTGACCGATCAGGTGATGATCGAGACCCGGTGCAATCCGGGTGGCCCGGAGGAGTGAGGCCTGCGGGCGGGGATCAGCGGGTCGCGAAGTGCCGTCGGTGTCCGGCCCACCGGCAGACCACATAGATCACGAACGAGAGCGTGGTGACGAACACCGAAACCGGTAGACCCGGCGCGAGTGACAGGATCAGTCCGCCCACCGCGGCGATCTCCGCGAACACCACCGACAGCACCAGCACTGTCGTCGGATTCGCGGTGAGGCGAGCGGCGGCCGCGGCCGGCGTGATCAGCAACGACATCACCAGCAGGGCGCCGATGATCTGGACGCCCTGCGCGCAGGCGAGGCCCATCAACACGGCGAACACCACCGACAGGGGCCGGATGGGCACGCCGTGCGCGCGGGCCACCCGCGGGTCGAGCGACGCGAACAGCAACGGGCGATAGATCACCGCCATGCCGACGACGACCACGACGGCGGTGATCGCGACCGCGGTCAAGCCGCCGGTGCCCACGCTCACCACCTGCCCGGTCAACATCGCGAAACCTGTTCGCGCGCTGCCGTAGAGCGACAGGAACAGCACACCGAGGCCGAGGCCGAAGGCCATCACCACGCCGATCACCGAATCGCGTTCGCGCGCACGGTTGCCCATGAAGCCGAAGACCGCGGCCACGACGACCGCGCCGATCACCCCGCCGACGTTGATGCTGATGCCGAGCAGGAGGGCAGCCGAGGCGCCCGTCACCGACAACTCGCTGATGCCGTGGACTGCGAAGGACATCTGCCGGGCCACGATGAGGGGACCGAGGATGCCGCCGAGCAGGCCCAGGAGTGCAAGCGCGATGAGTGATTGCTGGACGAAGCCACGCCCGAGGAGTTCGGCGGTCTCGCTGAAATCCCAGAGTCTGCTGATCTGTATCTCCGCGGCCGCCTGAGGGATTGCGACGGTCATGTGAGGCCGGACCGCCCTCCGTCGTCGCCCGGCTGGGTTGCGGACGGCGCTGTTGCGGACGGCGCTGTTGCGGACGTGGTCGGCTCGGGCCGGTGCTCGCAGTGATGGGCGTCCTCGCCGCCGATCACCAGCAGTCGTCCGTTGACCCGCAACACCTCGACGTCGCTGCCGTAGAGGTTCGAGAGGGTTTCGGTGGTCATCACCTCGTCGGGGGTGCCGATCCGAAAATGTCCGCCGACCAGGTAGAGCACCCGGTCGACGTAGGGGAGGATCGGGTTGAGCTCGTGGGTCACGAACACGACAGCGGTGTCGGCCTTCCGTCGTCGTTCGTCGATGAGTTCGACGACGAGCTGCTGATTCGTCGGGTCCAGGCTCGACAGCGGTTCGTCGCACAGCAGCAATGTCGGGTCGCCGGTGAGCGACTGGGCCACCCGCAGGCGTTGTTGCTCGCCACCGGACAGCAGCCCCATCGGGGCGTCGGCATAGGCGGTCGCGCCGACCTCGGCGAGTGCGGCGTCCACGAGCCGCTTGCGACGCGATCGGCCGCGCAGTCCGATGCCCCACCGGCCGCCGTCCACGCCGAAGCCGACGAGGTCGCGGCCGCGCATGGCCATCGGGTCGGCGTCGTCGGCGTGCTGCTGCGGGATATAGCCGATGGCGTCGGTGACCTCGAGCCGGCCGGCGTCGAGCGGGTATTGGCCGAGTAGGCAGCGCAGGAACGAGGTCTTGCCGGAACCGTTCGGTCCGAGCACCGCGATGAACTCGCCGCGCGAGATGCGCAGATTCAGGTCCTCCCAGAGCACCCGCGAGCCGAAGGCGAGTCGTCCGTGCTCGAAGGTGGCCACCGGCTCCGGCCCGACGGCGGTCGTCGGCGTGGCCGCTGGGTCGGCCCTGTGGTCGGGATCAGCCATGATGTCAGTGTGCGGCATGCTCACCCAGTGCGGCGCTCAACGCCTGGATCTGACCGGACTGCCACGCGATGTAGTCGGTGACGCCGTCGGGCAGGGTCTCGGTGAACTTCACCACCGGAACGGCGGCCTTCTGGGCGGTCTCCAGCACACTCTCGGTGACCGAGTCCACCGCCTGGGTGTTGTAGACGAGGGCGCCGATGGTGCGCGAAGTGAGCAGATCGTCCATCGCGGCCCGGTCGGCGGCCGACGGTGACTGGCCCTCTTCGACCGACTGGGTGAATCCGGCGGGTGCCGCGTCGACCAGCCCTGCCTCGTCGAGCAGATAGCCCGCCAGCGGCTCGGTCTGCGCAACCTTGGTCCCATCGTGAGCTGCCTTGATGGCGGCGAGTTGCCCACGCAGACCGGTGATCTTCTCGTTGAAGGCCTTCGCGTTGGCACGGAAGGTGTCGGCGTTGCCGGGGTCCTTGGCCGCGAGTGCGTCACCGACCTGGGTCGCCACCTGCGCGGCGACCGAAAGATCGTAGAAGACGTGCTCGTTCAGATCGGAGTGGTCGTGGTCGCCGTCGTCACCACCCTCGTGGCTCTCGCCCGCAAGGACGTCGTAGGCGTTGATCGCAGTCGCCTCCGAGTCCTTGACGGCGTCCTCCATGTAGGCGTCGTAGTGGCCGCCGTTCAACACGACGACGTCGGCATCGGTGACCTCGGCGGTGTCGGCTGCCGACGGCTCGAACTCGTGCGGATCGCCCTCGGAGTTGGTGTACAGCGAGGTGACGGTGGCCTTGTCGCCGGCGACCGCCGAGGCGACGGAACTCCACACATTTGTCGAGGTGACCACCGTCGGTGTGCCGGACGAGTTGCCGGCGTCGGTGCCCGAGCACCCGGCCAGGGCCAGGGCCCCGGCGCCGAGCAGGGCCACGGTCGCAGCCAGTGTTCGCCTCATCTGTTCTCCGCTCACGCAAATGACAATCGTTTCCGACAGCAGTGTAGGTGAGCGCCGGCTCGGTCGGCGAATCGGGCGGATCGACGATGGTCTGCGGCGAGGAATCGCCATCGATTTAATCGTGTACTATCGAATTTCTGACGGAGCGAGGCACTGTGACTACGCTCGGACCGCGGGGCATCGGCGACAAGGAGTTCGGACATGGGTCGGCGTATCAGCGGGATGCGACGTAGCGGTGCCGCATGACCGATCAACGCACGACCCCGACGGCCCTGCAGTATGTGCGATACGCCTACGGGGCGAAACTTCCGCAGTCGATGACCGACTGGGTGGCCCATGATCTGGCGGGTCCCGGCGCCACGGTTCGGATGGTCGTGCGCTGGGCGATCCCCTGTCTGCTGCTGATCACCCCGATGATGTTCGTGCCGGCCGACCTGTCGGTGCGGCTGACCATGACGATCCCGATCATCATTCCGTACATCTTCTTCTCGATCGCACTCAACCGGGTGTACCGGCGACATCGGTTGAGCCAGCACGGACTCGATCCCGACCTGGTCAACAAACTCGAGCGCGAGCGCAACGCCGACCTGTACGACGAGTACCGGAGGAAGTATCGCGGCCGGTGACGCATCCGTCGGACGGATCAGTCGACGGGTCCTCGTGCCCCGGTCGTCACGACCGGAACGACGAATCGCTGCAGCATCTCTCGCTCTTCTGCTGCGGTCTCGCCGGGGCTCGTCAACAGCGACACGATGACGCGCACCACCCACCTCGCGCGGTCGCGTTGCTCGGCCGGATTGGTACCCGGCGCGATGTCGCCGAGGAATCCCACCGCGATCTCCTCGATGGCGGGCGAGAGCAGTGCCAGGTTCGCCGACCGACCAGCGGCATCGGAGACGAACCACGCCGACAGTGCGGGATTCGATCGCACTCCGCCGACCGCGGTGGTCACCGCGGCGACCAGCCTGGCACCCGGATCGGACTCGTGCCGGGTGGCCGCACCGACCGCTGACCCCAACTCGGCGGCCGCCCGATCGACGTAGGCCGCAAGCACTTCCGACTTCCCGGGGTAATAGCGGTACAACGTGGCACGCGAACATCCGGTGGCCGAGGCGATGTCGCGCATGGTCACCGCGGACACCCCTTTCTCGACGAACATCCGCTCGGCGATGTCGAGGATGCGCTGCGCGGCGAGCTCGGCCCGTTCCGGCGCAAGCCAGTCGGCCGCCGGCGTGTCAGACATGGAACGGGACGAAAGTCGGTCGTCGAACGTAGTTGCCCTCGGCCCACACGATCCCGTCGACATCGACCGTGAACTCGGGATGGCGGGCGAGTAGCTCGGTCAGCGCGACCCGTCCCTGCATCCGAGCCGCTGCGGCGCCGAGGCAGTGATGGTTGCCGTGACTGAAGGTGAGGATGTTGCGGGGCCGGCGGGTGACGTCGAGGACGTCGGCATCGGGTCCGTACACCTCGGGATCGCGGTTGGCCGACCCGTAGCAGAGCAGCACCTTGCGGCCCGCGGGGATCGTGACGGTGCCGTCGGGCGCATCGGGCGGCAGATGACCCACTCGTTGCGCATCAGGCGCCGGGTAGGAGACGTTGCGGGTCGTGGTGCGCGCCAATCCCTGTGCGGGCGAGGTGAGGCGGAGGAACTCGTCGATGGCCCCGGGGATCAGGTCCGGATCGTCGACGAGCCGTCGCCGTTGATCCGGGTGCTGGTGGAGTAGCGCGACGCTGCCGCCGAGCAGGCCGGTCGTCGTGTCGTTGCCGCCGGCCACCATGGTGAAGGTGAACGCCAGGATGGAGAGCAGGCCGCCGGGATCGTCGGGGTCGTCGGCGAGGCCCGCGGCGACGAGCTGCGAGACCGTGTCGTCGGCGGGGTGGCGCTTGCGGTGGTCGACGAGTTCGGTGAAGTACGAGAGCATCTCCATGGTCGCCGCGCCCGCCGACTCGCCGGCCGCCGCCATCCCCCCGACGCCGGATGCGGCACCCACGATCGCCTGGGTCCAGCCGTCGAAGCGGGACCAATCCTCTTCGGGCACACCGAGATAGTGGGCAACCACCATGCTCGGCAGCGGCTTGAAGAGCTCGCCGACGATGTCGGCGGGAGCATCGGTGGGCAGTCGGTCGAGGCGCTCCGTGACGAACTCGCGGACCTTCGGTTCCACCTCGATGACCTGCCGCGGGGTGAAGCCGCGTGCAACCAGCTTGCGGAACTCGGTGTGCGACGGCGGGTCCTGCATGACCATCGGGGGGTGGTCGGCCATGCCGATGGCATCGAGCTCGCCATAGGTGACCGTGAGTCCCTGTGCGGAGGAGAAGGTCGAGGTGTCATTCGCCGCGGCCATGACGTCGGCGTGGCGGGTCAGGACCCAGAAGTCGCCTGCGGCGCCGTTGCCGGCGTCGGCGGCCACGCGGTGCACCGGTGACCGTTCGCGGAGCGCCGCGTACATCGGATGCGGGTCCGCCCACGAGGGTCCCGACCGTAAGACGTACTCTGCGCGTTCAGACACTTCGGTTGACATGTTTCGATGATTAGACACTTTGGATGAAGTGTCAACCGCCGCTCGCTGACCGGGCGCAAAACCTCGCCGAGCGGGCGCAGAATCTCGCCGAGCGGGCGCAGAATCTCGCCCACCGGGCGCAGAATCTCGCCGAGCGGGCGCAGAATCTCGCCCACCGGGCGCACCCGGGGAGCGGTGCGCACGCTCGGCTGAATTCTGTGCCCGCTCGGCGGAAAGCTGCGCCCGCTCGACGAGTGGACGGGTGCGCGCGGGACGTCGACGCGGCCGGGCCGAGTGGCTCCGTCGACTTTCTCTAAGGTGGAGGGATGACCAGCCCCCCGTTGCCGAGGCGCGTGGCACTCATCTCCGTGCACACGTCACCACTGGCGCAGCCGGGTACCGGCGACGCCGGGGGGATGAACGTCTACGTCTGGCAGACCGCGACGCGGATGGCCCGTCGCGGGGTCGAGGTCGAGATCTTCACCCGCGCGACGTCGTCGTCGGACGCGCCGAGCGTGCAGGCAGCTCCGGGGGTGACCGTCCGCAACGTCGTGGCCGGACCGTTCGAAGGTCTCGACAAACGTGATCTGCCTGCTCAGCTCTGTGCGTTCACCGCGGGCGTCCTGCGCGCCGAGGCGATGCAGAAGCCCGGCTACTACGACCTCATCCACTCGCATTATTGGTTGTCCGGCCAGGTCGGCTGGCTCGCGCGGGACCGATGGGGAGTGCCGTTGGTGCACACCGCGCACACACTGGCCGCGGTGAAGAACGCGTCGCTGGCGAAGGGCGACACCGCCGAACCCATGCTGCGGGTGATCGGCGAGCAGCAGGTGGTCGACGAGGCCGATCGCATGGTGGTGAACACCCAGACCGAGGCGACCGAGCTGGTGTCGATGTACAACGCCGACCGCTCGCGTATCGACGTGGTGACGCCCGGCGCCGATCTCGATGTCTATTCGCCGGGGCCGCGTGCTCGGGCGCGCGCCGAACTCGGTCTCCGTGACGACGAGACGGTGCTGACCTTCGTCGGGCGGATCCAGCCGCTCAAGGCTCCGGACGTGCTGCTGGCGGCGGCCGCGCCGATCGTCGAGCGGTCGCGCAGGCAGGGGCGACCGGTCCGGGTCCTCATCGTCGGCGGGCCGTCGGGGACCGGCCTGGCGCAACCCACCGCCCTCATCGATCTGGCCGCGGACCTGGGGATCGCCGACTCCGTCACCTTCCTCCCGCCGCAGTCCGCCGATCGGCTCGCCCAGGTGTATCGCGCCTCGGATCTGGTTGCCGTGCCGAGCTATTCGGAGAGCTTCGGGCTGGTCGCCATCGAGGCGCAGGCCTGCGGCACCCCGGTGGTGGCCGCCGACGTGGGAGGCCTGAGCGTGGCCGTGGCGGACGGCCGGACCGGGGTGTTGGTGGACGGGCACGACGTCGAGGACTGGTCGCACGCGCTCGGGGGGCTCCTCGCCGATCCCGACCGCCTGGCGGCGATGCGGCAGAACACCCGTGCGCACGCCGAGCAGTTCTCGTGGGAGCACACCTCGACCCAGCTGCTCTCCAGTTATTCGGCCGCGATGCAGTCGTTCGCCACCCGGAACCCGGCGGCCGCCGGAGCGGCCACGGTACGACGCGGTTCCCGGCGCTGGCGCAGGCGCCGGTCCAAGATGAGCGTGGGACAAGGATGATCGAGTGAATCAGGCCGAGATCGTCGAAGTGCTCGAAACCGCCCTGACCGAACGGGAGATCTCGTTCAGTCGCAAGGATGCCGGCGGCGCCCAGGCCGATCACCTCGTCCTCGAACTGCCCGGCGAGCGAAAACTGACGACCACGGTGCTGCTGACCGCGGGTCCGCACGGCGTCCGGGTGGAGGCGTTCGTGTGCCGGCGCCCGGACGAGAACCACGAAGGCGTCTATCGGTACCTGCTCCGGCGCAACCGACGGCTGTACGGGGTCGCGTACACGATCGACAACACGGGCGACATCTACCTGGTCGGCCGCATCTCGGGTGACGCGCTGAGCGCCGACGAACTCGACCGGGTACTCGGTCAGGTCCTCGAGGCCGCCGACGGCGACTTCAACACGCTCCTGGAGATAGGCTTCCTCGCCTCGATCCAACGTGAATGGGCGTGGCGGGTGTCGCGCGGCGAGTCCCTGCGCAATCTGCTCGCGTTCGAGCATCTGATCGACAAGGAGTCGCTGCCCGAACCCGGCGAGCCGCTGCCGGACCGCTACGAGCCGGGCGTGACGTCGGTCGATGCGGTGGGGGAACGGTCGGGCGATTCGGCCGATGACCTGGACTGACGAGGACCCGGACCGTCCGACCGAGGGCGTGGGCGCGGTCCCGGCGACCGGGGTCGTCTCGTAGAGTTGTGCCTGCGCAGACCCGAATCGCCATATGCGGTGAAATCGGACGATGTGGACATTGCCTTCGGGCGGAACTTGACAACGAGTATTGCTACGATTGCGCCCGGAAATCACCAACGGAGGTGTCATGAGCTTCAAGAGTCCCTATCCCGACGTCGAGATCCCCAACGTGAGTGTCTACGACTTCTTGTTCGGGTCGATCGCCGACGAGGATCTCGACCGGGTGGCCCTGGTCGATCCGAAGTCGGGTGACGAAACGACCTATCGCCGGCTGATCGGCCAGATCGATGCGGCAGCAGGCGCCCTGGCGGCTCGCGGGATCGGGGTCGGAGATGTGGTCGGCGTCCTGTCGCCGAACGCTCCTGCCTTCGCGACGGTCTTCCACGGGATCCTGCGTGCCGGCGGCACGGCGACGACGATCAATGCGCTGTTCACCGCGACGGAGATCGCCAAGCAGCTGAAGAACGCGAACGCGACGATGCTCATCACCGTCTCGCCGATGTTCGAGCAGGCGGCCGCGGCCGCCAAGGAGGTCGGCATCGCCGACGAGAACCTGATCGTCCTCGACGGCGAGGGGCAGAAGAGCTCGGGTCATCCGAACGCGGTCGACCTGCTGGGGCCGAATCTGCCCGCGCCGGACATCACGATCGATCCGGCCACCCACGTGGCGGCGCTGCCCTACAGTTCGGGCACCACCGGCAACCCGAAGGGCGTCGCACTCAGCCACCGCAACCTGGTGGCCAACGTCGCCCAGATCAAACCGCTGCAGGGGATGACCCACGACGACGTGGTTATCGCGGTGCTGCCGTTCTTCCACATCTACGGCATGACGGTGCTGCTCAACGCCGCCCTGTACAACCGCGGCCGCCTGGTCATCATGCCGCGCTTCGACCTCGTCGAGTTCCTGGAGAACATCCAGACCTACAGGGTCACCAGCGCCTACATCGCACCGCCGGTCGCGGTCGCACTGGCGAAGCACCCGATCGTCGACGACTACGACCTGTCGTCGCTGGGCGTCATGATGTCGGGCGCCGCGCCCCTCGACGACGAGCTCGGCAAGGCGGTCGCGAAGCGGCTGAAGCTGCACATGCTGCAGGGCTACGGCATGAGCGAGTTGTCGCCGGTCAGTCACCAGATCCCGGTCGATACGAAAGCTGCTCTCGGACTTGACGAGCCGCCGCTCTCGTCCACCGGCTGGGCGATTCCCAACACCGAGAACAAGATCGTCGACCCGGCCACCGGCGACGAGATCGACCTGCCGACGGACGGGCTGTCGGAACCCGGGGAACTGTGGGTGAAGGGCCCGAACGTCATGCTCGGTTACCTCAACAACGAGCAGGCCACCGCCGACACCATCGACGCCGACGGTTACCTGCACACGGGTGACATGGCGCAGGTCGACCCGACCGGATGCGTCTACATCGTCGACCGGCTCAAGGAGCTCATCAAGTACAAGGGCTACCAGGTCCCGCCGGCCGAACTCGAGGCGCTGTTGCTCACGCACCCCGAGATCGCCGACACCGCGGTCATCGGCGTCAACGACGACGACGGCGAGGAGATCCCGAAGGCGTTCGTTGTGAAGCAGGCCGACGCCGAGCTGAGCGAGGCCGACGTCATCGAGTTCGTCGCGGCAAAGGTCGCGCCGCACAAGAAGGTTCGGGCTGTCGAGTTCATCGATGCGATCCCGAAGTCGGCGTCGGGCAAGATCCTGCGCAAGGACCTGCGCCGCTGACCGGACAGCCCTCTCCGCTGATCGAGTGGCCCACTTCCGCTGATTGAGTGGCCCACTTCCGCTGATCGAGTGGCCCACTTCCGCTGATCGAGTGGCCTCCGAGCGGAGCGAGGCGGCGTATCGAGATCACCTGCAGCACAAGTGGTCTCGATACGCCGCTCCTTCGTCGCGGCTACTCGACCAGCGGTTGGTTGGATGGTTCCCGTCGGTTCACGTCTTCGAGTGGCCCACCTCCGCTGATCGAGTAGCCTCCGAGCGGAGCGAGGCGGCGTGTGTACGTAGAGTGCGGCACCCGCTGCCTGCGGGTATTTGGTCACGAGTTCGAGGTATGAGAACGCCGTGAGGGTGGCCACGGCAAAGGCGATCGGGAACGGTACCCAGGCCGCGCCGCCGACCTCGCCGGCCACCTGGCCGGTGAGGGCGTAGACGCCGGTTCCCAGGATGTCGCCGATGATGAAGAGCAGCAGCAGCTTCCATCCGAGCACACGTCTGAGTTCGGCCTGTTCGGACTCTCCGGCGCCGGGCGCGCCGGTTTCCGCGCTGACGGTCTGTAGAGAAGCTGGACCCGATTTGACCGAATTGCGCATTATTGATCGTGCTGAGGCGGGTTCGTGGCCGTTCGGGAGCGGACGGGTGACCCCGTGCTGATTATGCGAAACTCTTCCCATGAGCAACGGCACCTTGATTCTGATGCGGCATGGCGAGAGCGAGTGGAACGCGTCGAACCAGTTCACCGGCTGGGTCGATGTGGCGCTCACCGAGAAGGGCGAGGCCGAAGCGGTCCGTGCCGGTGAGTTGCTCGTCGAACACGACCTGCTGCCCGACATTCTCTACACGTCGGTGCTGCGCCGGGCGATCCAGACCGCGCAGATCGCGCTCGACAAGTCGGATCGTCACTGGATTCCGGTCAAGCGCGACTGGCGTCTCAACGAGCGTCACTACGGCGCGCTGCAGGGCCTGAACAAGGCGGACACCCTAGAGAAGTACGGCCAGGAACAGTTCATGCTGTGGCGTCGCAGCTACGACACCCCGCCACCGCCCATCGAGCGTGACGCCGAGTACAGCCAATCCGACGATCCGCGGTATGCCGATCTCGCCGAGGTGCCGCTGACGGAATGCCTCAAGGACGTCGTCGCTCGCATGATCCCGTACTTCACCGAGAGCATCGCGACCGACATCAAGGCGGGCAAGACGGTGCTCGTCGCTGCCCACGGCAACTCGCTGCGCGCACTGGTGAAGTACCTCGACGACATCTCCGACGCCGACATCGCCGGCCTCAACATCCCGACCGGCAACCCGTTGCGCTACGACCTCGACGATGACCTGAAACCCCTCAATCCCGGGGGGACCTATCTGGACCCGGAAGCCGCCGCTGCGGGCGCCGCAGCCGTTGCGGCCCAAGGGCAGAAGTAGCTCTGGCCAGCTGTAACAAAATCGTCATGGTGCCGATGGTGTGACGCGCGCTACATTGGATGCCATGGCGAATGTCGGGACCTTACGCATCACCCATTCCCCTGCTCAGGAGCGGTACGAAGCGATCTTGCCTGCGGATCCGGCGGCCGACGGAAGCGGCGACGAGGAGATGGTCGGCTATCTCGACTATGTCTCGGAGCCGTATCAGGTGGTGCTGACCCATACCGTCGTCCGTGAGCAGTTCAGCGGTCACGGCTATGCGGGACAACTCGTTCGGTACGTGCTCGACGACATCCGCGCGACCGGCAAGCAGGTGATGCCGGTCTGTTCGTATGTGCAGCGCTTCATCTCACAGCACCCCGAGTATGCGGACATGGCGGTTCCGGTACCGCAGTGATCGGCGCCCCGGACGTTCACGGGTGATGGGATCGCCCGCCGTAGCAACCACCTACCGGCGGTGTGGCGGAACGGTCGAACACCGGGTGAACAGCCGCGGAACAATGGTCGGGAATGTGCAGTGGGCGTTTGTTGCGCCGTAAGCTGCAATTGTGACCGTTGCATTGTTGGTCGCGGCTTTCGCGCTCGCACTGGTCTGCGGAGTGGTCGTCGGACTCGGCTGGCGCGGGCGGAGTTGGAGCGCCGGCCGTGCGTGGAGACCGTTCTCCGCCCCCAGGACGAGTTCGCCGCAGGCGACCTCGGCCCAAGTGGCGACGGCATTGCTCGAATCGCGGGTGCACGCCGCGCACGCGCCGCGCGAGGTGGACGAGGCGGCCGAGCTGCGCGACACCGATGTCGATGTGACCACCGACGACGGGCGGATGACGAAGGCCGGACTGCTGAGCCTCATCGTGCGCAACAGCGAGAGCGCGGTCGCGGTGGTGGACCGATTCCGCGACGTCGTCCTCTACAACCATCAGGCCGTCGAACTTGGTGTCGTCCGTGACCGGCTGCTCGCCGACGCCGTATGGGATGCGGCCAAAGAAGTCCTCGACACCGAGGTGGAGGCACGTTTCGAGTTCACCCCGACCCAGTCGTCGCTCGGCTTCATCTCCACCGGGCGCACCACCGCGCGCAATGTCGAATCGGTGCGCTGTCTCGTGCGCCTCGTCGCGCACGACGACGAGCGCTACGCCGTGGTCTTCGGCGTCGACGACACCGAACATTCCCGGGTGGAGGCGACGCGGCGCGACTTCGTCGCCAACGTCTCGCACGAGTTGAAGACCCCGGTCGGTGCGATCGGCCTGCTGGCCGAGGCCCTCCTCGAATCCTCCGACGACCCGGAGTCCGTCGAACACTTCGGACGTCGTGTGCTCGTCGAATCCGATCGCATGGGCAACATGGTCAGCGAACTCATCGCCCTCTCGCGGCTGCAGGGTGGCGAGACGTCGGAGTTCGCCAGGGTCGACGTCGACGAGTTGGTCTCCGAGGCGATCGACACCGCGACGACCACCGCCGAAGCAGCCTCGATCACCATGCGCGCGGACGAGCCGTCCGGACTCACGGTGCGCGGTGACCGCAGGCTCCTGCTGACCGCCCTGTCCAATCTCGTGGTCAACGCCATCGCGTATTCGCCTCCCCACACCACGGTCTCCATCAGTCGTCGCATCACCACCACCGAAGGACGGCCGATGGTCGCCCTGGCGGTGACCGATCGCGGCATCGGCATCGCGCCCGACGATCAGGAGCGCGTCTTCGAGAGATTTTTCCGGGTGGACAAGGCACGGTCGCGCCTCACCGGCGGCACCGGTCTGGGTCTGGCCATCGTGAAGCACGTGGCCGCCAATCACGGGGGCACCATCGGCTTGTGGAGCAAGTCCGGCACCGGATCGACGTTCACCCTCAGCATTCCGCAGGATCTGACCCCCGAGTTTCTCGACGACGATCTCGTCCTGCCCGCACACCGCGATCCGGCGTCGAACGCCGGATCGGATCATCCGAGTCGACCGAAGGAATTGCATAGGTGACGCACGTATTGATCGTCGAGGACGAGGAATCGTTGGCCGACCCATTGGCCTTCCTGCTTCGCAAAGAGGGATTCGAGGCCAGCGTCGTCACCGACGGGGCCCAGGCGCTCACCACGTTCGACCGTGTCAGCCCGGACATCGTTCTTCTCGACGTGATGCTGCCCGGCATGTCGGGCACCGAGATCTGCAAGTCACTGCGGGCACGGTCCGGGGTACCGGTGATCATGGTGACCGCTCGTGACAGTGAGATCGACAAGGTCGTCGGACTCGAACTGGGCGCCGACGACTACGTGACCAAGCCGTACTCGGCGCGCGAACTGATCGCGCGCATCCGTGCGGTTCTGCGCCGCGGCGGCGACGGGGGTGAGGAGGATCTGACCATCGGCGTGCTGGAGGAGGGGCCGGTGCGGATGGACGTGGAGCGCCACACGGTCGCGGTCGACGGTCAGTCGACCACGTTGCCGCTGAAAGAGTTCGACCTCCTCGAATACCTGCTGCGCAATGCCGGACGAGTGCTCACCCGTGGGCAGCTGATCGACCGGGTCTGGGGCGCCGACTACGTCGGTGACACCAAGACCCTCGACGTCCACGTCAAGCGTCTGCGGTCCAAGATCGAACCCGACCCGGGCACTCCCAAACACCTCGTGACGGTCCGCGGTCTGGGCTACAAGTTCGAGCCGTAGTCCGCCGGGCGGAGGACTCGGCGTCCCCGCCGATCGTGCACAGAATCTCGCCGACCGTGCGCACGACGTCGTCGTGTCCGCACGATCGGCGAGAAACTGTACCCGGTCGGCGGAATTCTGCGCACGGTCGGCGCGAAGGGTGGGTGTCTCGGCCTCGAGACGCAGCTCAGTCCTCCAGGAGCTCGTATTTGATGTCGGTCTCCCGCCGGGTCGTCGCGGCGGCGGTGGCCGGGTGGATCGCGATCAGGCCCAGTCCGTTTCGGCGTCGGCACGCGGCGGCCAACTCCTCGTAGGCGCGTCGGCCGATCAGCTCGGTCAGCTCCGGGCCGTAGGACTCCCAGACCTGGGTGGCGCCGACGTGCGCGTCCGGCGATCCGGAGCAGTACCACTGGAGGTCGTGTCCGCCCTCGCCCCAGCCTCGTCGGTCGAACTCGGTGATGGTGGTCTGGAGGATCTCGGTGCCGTCGGGGCGTTCCACCCAGCTCTCCTCGCGACGCATCGGGAGTTGCCAGCACACCTCGGGCTTCACGGTGAGCGGTTCGAGCCCCCGCCGCAGCGCCATCGAGTGCAATGCGCACCCGGCCCCACCCTCGAAGCCAGGTCGATTCAGAAAGATGCAGGCGCCCTTGTACTTTCGAGTCTTGAGCGCGGGTTCGTCGTCGAGGTCGCCCTCTTCGAGATAACCGCGAGGACCGAGCGGGTCCTTGCCGGAGCCCTTCTTGTGGAACTGCCAGTCGTCGGCAGTCAGCATGGCCACGCCTTCGGCCAGTTTCCGGCGGTCGTCCTTGTCGGACAGATAGGCGCCGTGACTACAGCAGCCATCGTGTTCGCGACCCTCGATGATGCCCTGGCATGCCGGCGTCCCGAACACGCATGTCCAGTGGGAGAGCAACCACGTCAGGTCCGCCCGGATGACGTGTTCGGAATTGTCGGGATCGATGAATTCGTACCATTCACGCGGGAAGTCGAGATCCACCTCGGGCGCAGGTTTCATGCGCGTCGATGCTTCGGTGCGGGCCATGGTGTCCACGGTAACCGTCGGCGCCGTCTTCGCGTGTCGAGCGGGGACGTGCCACGCCGCGGACCGCTGCATGGGTCTCCGGTGTGGCGTGGTCGACGACGCAGTAGGGTTTGAGGACGTGCGTCTAGGAGTGCTCGACGTGGGCAGCAACACGGTTCATCTGCTGGTGGTCGACGCCCACCGCGGTGGCCATCCCACCCCGATGAGTTCCACCAAATCCGTGCTGCGCCTCGCCGAGCAGATCGACGACCGCGGCCGCCTGTCCGATCGCGCGGCAGCCAAGCTCATCGAGTCGGTGGACGAGTTCACCCACATCGCATCGTCGTCGGGCTGCGAGCAGATCATGGCCTTCGCGACGTCGGCGGTTCGCGATGCGAGCAACAGCGACGAGGTGCTCACCGAGGTCGCACGGAAGACCGGCGTGCAGGTCGCGGTGCTCTCCGGTCCCGACGAGGCGCGCCTGACGTCGTTGGCGGTGCGGCGTTGGTACGGCTGGAGCGCCGGCCGCATTCTCGCGCTCGACATCGGCGGCGGGTCGCTGGAGATGTCCAACGGGGTCGACGAGGAACCCGAGGTGGCGCTGTCGGTACCGCTCGGTGCCGGCCGGCTCACGCGGGAGTGGCTGCCCGGCGACCCGCCGGACCGCCGCCGGGTGTCGGTGCTGAGGGACTGGCTCGACGCCGAGTTGCGGCCTGCGGCGAAAGAACTCATCGACCCGGGCAAACCCGATCTTGCCGTCGGCACGTCCAAGACCTTCCGGAGTCTGGCGCGGCTGACCGGTGCGGCGCCGTCGAGTGCCGGCCCCCGTGCGAAACGGCAGCTGACGTCGAGCGGGTTGCGTCAGCTGATCTCGTTCATCTCACGGATGACTCGTGACGATCGTGCCGAACTCGAGGGCGTGAGCGCTGACCGCGCAGGTCAGCTGGTCGCCGGCGCTCTCGTGGCGGAGGCGGCCATGCGGGCGCTGTCAGTCGATACACTTGAGATCTGTCCGTGGGCGCTGCGCGAGGGGGTCATCCTGCGTCGGCTCGATTCGGAGCCGGCGGAGTCGGCGGAGTCCATCGGAGACGGAGCCGTGGGAACCAGGGTGGTGGACCGCGGCGTTGGATGACCGGTGTGCCCGATCCGCAGGCGCGGAGGACATCGGACACACACATGACGATGTCCCGCGAGGGGGCGGGTTGATCTCGAGGACGGAGAGCGCACTCTGATGGCGAACGAACCGGATGCACCGGACTCACGGCCGATCTCCGTGTCGGAGTTGCTGGCACGCAGTCGCGAGGAGGGCGGTGCCGCCACCGGCGGTGGCCGCGAGGGTCGCGGCAGGCGTCGCGTCGGCCGCGAGGGTTCGGTGTCGGTGTCGGAACTGACCGGTGAGATCCCGCGCGTCCGGTCGGCCGACCCGGCCGACGCCGGTCCCGCCGAGCCGGAGGCCGGTGGCAATCGCCGGTCGGCTCCGAAACCGCCCGCGCCGGAGGCTCGCCGCGACGACGTAGGCGCCTTCCCGCGGTCGGCGAACCCGGTCGCACGTCGCTATGCGGAGGACCGCTCGGTCGCGGACCGGGCGCCGTCGCCCTTCCCGTCGCCGAGGCCCGGTCCGGACTCGTCGGCGCCGCCGGCCGACCGGCCGTCCGGTCCCACCGCGAGCGGGATGCCCGGATATGCCTCGCCCTCCACGCGGGACTTCAGCGCCTCGTCGGTCGCCGCTCGATTCGCGCCCCAGACCGGCACCAACCGGCCGGCGCCGGCACCTCGGGGCCGTCCTTCGGCCGCCGATTCGGAGAACGCGAATGCGGTGACCGGGATCATCCCGGTGGTGGAGGATGACGACGACCTGGTGGTCGTGGAGCCCGACGACATCGACGGCTACGACCTGGCGTCCCCGTCCGGAACGGCCGAGGTGATCGAGGAAGCGCCCGAAGGGGTCGACGACTTCGAGGCCTACCGTGCGTTCGCCGACATCGGTGAGGAGCCCGAGCCCCCGAAGCGACGCTTCGGCTGGCTCAAGAACAAACCGAAGTCCGACCGTTCCACCCGTCCCGCGGCGGCGCGTGAGCGCGAGCAGGTCGCGGCCGCCGAACCAGACCTCGCCGAACCAGACCTCGCCGAACCAGACCAGGTCGTCGCGGGCACCGACCCCGAGCCCGACGTCGACGGTCTGTCAGTGGGGCGTACCGCCGCGTTCGCCGCACCGGCCGTCGCCGAGCCGTCGGACCCCGCCGAGGCCCGGACCGAATACCTCGGTGACCTCACCAGCGGCCCGGATTTCGACACGGCTCACACCGACGCCGCACCCACCCACAACGAACCCACCGACAGCGCGCCGACCGGCAGCGCGCCCACAGGCAGCGACCTCGACGAGACCGACGGCCCCGGCCCCGGCCCCGACGATCTCAGCACCCGTGCGGGCCGTCGCCGCGCCGCGGCGATCGAGACCGCTCGTGCCGAGGCTCTCGACCCGGTGGCGACGACCAGCGATCGCGATGTCGCGCCGGCGACCACACGTGCGGTCACCGACGGCCACACCGACGACGACCACACCGACGCCGAGCGCGGCACCGGCCGGAGCGAGCACTCGCCGACGGTGGCGTGGCTGTTGGTGATCGGACAGTCGATCGCCGGTCTCGCGATCGGCGTCGGATTGTTCTGGGGCTTCACCGAGCTGTGGAAGTGGAACGTCTACTTCGCGCTGGTGCTGGCCGTACTGGTGATCTTCGGGATCGTCACCTTCGCGCATCTCGTGCGGCGGACGAAAGATCTCACGACCACTCTTCTCGCGCTCGGTGTGGGACTGATCGTCACGATCGGCCCACTGGTGCTGTTGGCCACCTGAGCACCACCGTGACCGAGCCCGTGCCATCGCCGACACGTCCCGAGACCCGCGACATCCCCATCGGGTTGTCGACGGCCTCGGTCTATCCGCAGAACACCGAGGCGGCCTTCGCCTACGCCGCAGAACTCGGATTCGACGGCGTGGAGCTGATGGTCTGGGGCGAGGCGGTGAGTCAGGACATCCGGCACGTCGAGT
Organism: Gordonia sp. DT101; assembly: GCF_049844895.1. NCBI lineage: Bacteria > Bacillati > Actinomycetota > Actinomycetes > Mycobacteriales > Gordoniaceae > Gordonia > Gordonia sp. DT101. The sequence continues at coordinate 548,346 of NZ_JBNCLX010000002.1, forward strand.
ACCTGTCCGAGCGCTACCAGGTGCCCGTCCTGTCGATCCACGCACCGTGTCTGCTGATCTCCCAGCGCGTCTGGGGTCGTGACCCACTGGTCAAGTTGGCGCGGTCGGTGCAGGCCGCCGAGGACCTCGGCGCCCAGACCGTGGTGGTGCATCCGCCCTTTCGCTGGCAGCGTGCCTATGTCGATGCCTTCGACGATCTCGTCGCGGAACTCGAGGAGGACAGCGGTATCGCGATCGCGGTGGAGAACATGTTCCCGATGCGCGCCGACCGCCTGTTCGGAGCGGGTGAACGCTCGGCGCGACGTCTCGCCGGCCGCGGTGGTGGCCCCGGGCTCGCGGCTTCCGCGTTCGGCAAGTCGATCGACCCGACCGACGACGGCTACGCCAACTACACCCTGGACCTCTCCCACACCGCGACTGCGGGCGTGGACGCCCTGGCCATGTTCGACCGGATGGGATCACAGCTCAATCACCTGCACCTCGCCGACGGCGACGGCGCAGCCACCGACGAACACCTGCTCCCCGGCGACGGCAATCAGCCGTGTGCCGAGGTCTGCCGCCTTCTCGCGGCGAGCGACTTCGACGGCGCCGTTGTGCTCGAGATCACCACGAGCTCCGCCCGCAACAAACCCGAACGCAGTGCACTGTTGGCACATTCGCTAGATTTTGCGCGGCAGCATCTCCGACGGACGCTGCCCTCGGACGGCCCCGAACGGGTCCGGACCGACCATGTGTGAACGCGCCGGTCGAGTCCGCCCGACATGACCCAGAGAGCGGATCGATGACCCAGAAGCTGACCGATGTGTTGGCCCTCACCGAGGTGGGCAGGTCGGGCGACGACCGGATCACCTACCGCGCGGTGATGGACCCCGTGTTCACCATCGGACCGAAGGTGCACGGCGGGAGTCTGCAGATGGTCGTGGCGCATGCCGCCCGGCAGGCGCTGACCGAACTCTCCCCGCCGGGGGCGTCGGACTCCCTGCCGGGGGCGTCGGGCTCCCTGCCGGGGGCGTCGGACGACGACACGGAAACCGCGAAGATCCCGGTCGCCATCAGCAGCGACTATCTCGCGGCCCCGGACGCCGCGGCGATCGACCTCGAGGTGCTGGTGCGCAAGCGAGGTCGCACGGTGACCGTGATGACCGTCGACGCCGTGCAGGGCGGTCGGACGATGGTGTCGTCGTCGATCACCTGTGCGCGGCCCGATACCGGTGCGCCCCACCACACGGCCCCGACGGTGCTCGACGGAATGCCCGTCGAACCACCGCCCGGCGGTATCGCTCTCGACGATTCGCCGATCGCCGAGGTGAACCACCTCGGGCCCGCGCTGGATTTCGTGCTCGACGCCGAGACCTTTCCGATCGCCCGCGGCGAGACCGGTGAACCCGTGGTGCGTGGGTGGGTCCGTCCGAAGGGTGGGGAGCCGGACACGAACTTCGCCGTGCTCGTCTGCGACATCTCGCCACCGGTGGTGATGAACCTCGCGCTGTTCGGCTGGGCTCCAACCGTCCAATTGACTACGTACATCCGCAGGCATCCGGCACCGGGGTGGCTGCGATTCGCCGCGACCAGTACCGAGGTGGGACCCGGGATGTTCGAGGAGGATCATCTCGTGGTGGACTCGACCGGGACGGTCGTCGCGCAGTCGCGACAGCTCGCTCTCATCCCGCAGCGCTCCTAGCATCGAGCCCGGACCACTGGGCTCGGACCCCGGGCTCGGGCCACGGGGCAGCACTCGGGTCGCGGTGTCCGCCGCGGCCCGCTCGCACATCAGACTTCAGGAAGGCATCACTCGTGACCGAACGCATCGCCATCGTGGGCGGCGGAAAGATCGGGGAGGCACTACTGGCCGGCTTGATCCAGTCCGGCAAGCAGACCAAGAACCTCGTCGTCGCCGAGAGGATGTCGAGTCGGGCCAAGGAGATCGCGGACGAGTACGGCGTCCTCGTCACCGACGTGGCCTCGGCCGCCGAGGGTGCGCACTACGTGTTCCTGGCGATCAAGCCGGACGATGTCGACTCGGTGCTCCGTCAGCTGGCCAGTGCCGACGACAGCGCGGATTCCGAGCGTGTCACGGTGACCCTGGTGGCCGGTGTCCCGATCTCCCGGTACGAGAATGCCCTGCAGGCCGGGACCCCGGTGATCCGCGTGATGCCCAACACGCCGATGCTGATCAACGAGGCGATGTCGGCGGTGTCGGCGGGACGTTATGTCGGCGACGAGCAGCTCGCCGCGGTCGTGGGGCTCCTCGAATCGGTCGGCAAGGTCACGGTGGTGCCCGAGAAGCAGATGGATGCGGTGACCGCGGTCTCCGGCTCCGGGCCTGCCTACGTCTTCCTGATGGCCGAGGCGATGATCGACGCCGGTGTGGCTCTCGGCCTGAGTCGGCCCCAGGCCACCGAGATGGCGGTGCAGACCATCAGGGGTGCGGGTCTGCTCCTCAGCGAATCGGGACTGTCACCGGTCGATCTGCGCGCTGCGGTGACGTCGCCCGGCGGTACGACGGCGGCGGCGATCCGCGAGTTCGAGGCCAACGGCTTTCGACACGGCGTGTACGAGGCGACGCGCGCGTGCGCACAGGCGAGCGCCAAGGCCGGACATCGACCCGACGTTGAGGGTTTGTCGAGTGTGAATGGGCGTCGGACGGACTCCGACACCCCCTGAATTTGTGGTTGCCGGCCTGCGAAACCCCAGGATGTAGGGGTTGACGCAAAATTTGCCGCAACTTTCACACAACTCACGTCGCTTTTTTCACATCAGCCACGCTAAGCTCCTTTAAGCACGTGCGTGTCTGATGTCCGCCGGAGGGGAAGCCGGCGGCCGCGACGCGTGCACCGGAGGTATGAGTATTTCATGGCACCTGCAGAAAAGCCTGGTGACAGGACTGGCGCGGTGAGCAATGCGGCCTCGGGCTCGCAGTTTCTCACGGTGGCCGAGGTCGCATCGCTGATGCGAGTATCGAAGATGACGGTGTACCGGCTCGTGCACAGCGGAGAATTGCCCGCCGTGCGCGTCGGTCGGTCGTTCCGGGTGCACGCCAAGGCCGTGCACGACTACCTGGAGACCTCGTACTTCGACGTCGGCTAGTCGCCGACCCCTCGGCGCCGGACGTCATCCGGCCCGAACGACATCTCCACTCCCTCGGCGGAGTGCGCCCCATCGGCGCGACTCGGCCGGGGGAGTTGTGGCATCTGGCGACCTGATTTTCGCTTGACCACCACGGGCCGGTAATGTGGGACTTCGCGTGCTGATGCCTACGCGCTGCGCCACGCATGGCTGGGCACACCAGACTGTCAGAAATAGAAGCGTCAACCGTGAGGAAGCACCCCGATGGGTTCTGTGATCAAGAAGCGCCGCAAGCGCATGTCGAAGAAGAAGCACCGCAAATTGCTGCGGCGGACCCGGGTGCAGCGTCGTAAGCTCGGCAAATAGTCGTCGGAGCAAGGACCGGCTACCTGCCGAGAAGAACCCGCTCATGGCGGGTTCTTCGTGTTTCCGCACCTCTGGGCTGATCGGCTGCGCGCAGCGGAGCGCGTGACGGCCCGCTAGCCTTGGGGCATGTCAGACGAGCGGGCCACCGCGACGCCGCGCACGGTGCTGGTCACCGGGGCGTCCACCTTCCTCGGCGGATACCTCGTCGCGCGGTTGGCGGCCAACCCCGACATCGAGCGGGTGCTCGCGGTCGACTCGCGAATCCCGCGTAAGGACCTGATGCGGCGTATGGGTCGCGCCGAGTTCCTGCGTCTCGACATCCGGCGGCCGGCGATCGCCAAGGCGATCGCGAGCTACGAAGTCGACACCGTGGTGCACGCGGCGACCTCGATCATGGAGACCGCGCCGCACTCGGCCGCGATCAAGGAATTCAACGTCGTCGGCGCGATGCAGGTGTGCGCGGCCTGCCAGCGCAGTCCCTCGGTGAAACGGCTGATCCTGCGCTCCACCGCGATGGTCTATGGGGCCAGTGCACACGATCCGTCGCACTTCTCCGAGGAGACACCTGCGCGCCGCGAGCCCAAGCGCGGGTACGGCCGGGATCTGCTCGACATCGAGGGCTACGTCCGCGGGCTGGGGCGTCGGCGACAGGACATCGAGGTCACCATCGTCCGGCCGCAGGCGATGCTGGGGCCACGGATCAACACGCGCATGGGCTCGTACCTGTCGTTGCCGATCGTGCCGACCGTGATCGGGTATCAGCCGCGGCTGCAGTTCCTCCACGAGGAGGACGCGCTGGCGGCGATGGAGCACGTGACGCTCACCGGCAAGCCCGGTACTTTCAACGTCTCCGGTGAGGGTGTGGTGACCTTGACGCAGGCGATCCGGCGTATCGGCCACATCGAACTCCCGGTGCCTAGCAGTCTGCTCGCGCCGGTCACGGGCGTGTTCCAGGATCTCAGGTCGGCCAAGTTGCGCTCCAGCCAGACCGAGTACCTGACGTACGGCCGAGTCCTCGACACCACCAGGATGCGTACGGAACTCGGTTTCGCGCCGCGGTTTTCGACCTTGGAGACCGTCGACGACTTCATCGAGCGCGGCGGGTCGTCGGCCGTCGTCGAACCCGACTCGTGGCGGACGCTTGAGCGGCGGGTGGTCGATGCCGCGCATCAGCTCCAATAGAGAATCGGAGCCGTGCCCGACACTCACCGCGTGACTTCGCACACACCTGTGCACGAACGAGACCTAGGCCTTAGACTTGGACACCAGACCCAGTCCGATCAGCGCGTAGCATAATCGCTGCGACGTATCTGTGGCTGTCGGGGTTCGAACGCAACGTGGAACGTAGGGGTGAGACTCTTGGCAGGTGGCGCCAATGACGCACGTACTGCAAAGGTGATCCAGCTCTACGCGACGCCGGGCGATGGTGTCGAACCGCCACATTCGAGCCGTCGTGCCGCGCGTGAACAAGGCCGTGCGCGCCACCCGAGTCAGCAGCCCGCCGGCGCCCGACCTGCCGCGAAAACCTCGACGACGCAACGAAATTCCGGACAAGTCGCACAACCCGGACACCCCAACACGGATGGCTTCGGTCTGCCGCCCGCGCGCGTGACGCCGATCAGCGAGGACGTGCGCCTGCCCGCCGAATCGCTCCTCGAGCACCTGGGTCCGTCGCGGTCGAGCCCGCTCTTCTCGCTGTCCGGTTTCCGGGGTGCGGTCGCCGACTCGCTGACCGCGACCGCCGGGTTCATCCGGGAACGGATGACCGGTGAATACGAGGTGGACGAGTTCGGCTTCGATCCGCACTTCACCGAGTCAGTGTGGTTCCCGGCGATTCGGCAGGTCTACGAGAAGTGGTTCCGCGTCGAGGTCACCGGCATCGAGAACCTGCCGGCCGAGGGCGGGGCGCTCCTGGTGGCAAACCACGCCGGTACGCTCCCGATCGACGCGATCATGACGTCCCTGGCCGTGCGGGACAATCATCCGACCGGACGATATCTGCGAGTTCTGGCTGCGGACATGGCATTCGACACCCCCGGTATCAGCGAGGTCGCCCGGCGGATCGGCGCGACGCTCGCCTGCAATCACGACGCCGACCGGCTGCTGCGGGCCGGCGAGCTGACCGCGGTGTGGCCCGAGGGTTACAAGGGCGTCGGGAAGTTGTACAAGGACCGCTACAAGCTGCAGCGGTTCGGGCGCGGCGGCTTCGTGACCACCGCCCTGCGCAACGCGGCCCCCATCGTCCCGGTATCGATCGTGGGCTCCGAAGAGATCTATCCCATGCTCGCCGACCTCAAGCCGATCGCGAAGGTGCTTGGCCTACCGTATTTTCCGGTGACCCCCACCTTCCCGTGGCTCGGTCCGCTGGGGGTGGTCCCGCTGCCGTCGAAGTGGCACATCCACTTCGGCCGCCCGATCGACACCGGCTCCTACGGTGAGAGTTCTGCCGACGATCCGATGGTGGTCTTCGACCTGACCGATCATGTCCGTGAGGAAATCCAGCAGACCTTGTTCCGTATGCTCAGTCGTCGCGGTAGCGTCTACTTCGGCTGATCGACCCCGGCCGTCGCCGGAAGACAGCGAGGCGACGAAGGGTGGGGACCGAAGATGAAAGCAGTGGCATGCCACGACGGTGAGCTGTCGGTGGTGGAGCTCCCGATACCGGCACCCGGACCGGGGCAGGTGCTCATCCGCGTCATCCGCGCGGGTATCTGTGGGTCCGACCTCCATGCGCGGACGCAGTGCGACGCCAGCGCCGACGTCGCCGACGAGGTCGGCTACGGCGGATTCATGCGGTCGACGGAATCGGTGGTCATGGGACATGAGTTCACCGGTGACGTGGTCGCGTACGGGCCCAATTGTCGAAAGCGTTGGGCGCCGGGGACGTCGGTGGTGGCGATGCCGATGATCAAGCACGGCGACGACGCCCATCTCACCGGTCTGTCCGTCCACGCGCCGGGCGCCTACGCCGACCTGCTGCTGGTGTCCGAGGACCTGACGATGCCGGTACCCGACGACGTGACGGCGGATCTCGCGGCCCTCACCGAGCCGATGGCGGTCGCGCACCACGCGGTCCGGCGCGGTGACGTCGGCAAGCGCGACGTCGCGGTGGTGGTCGGCTGCGGACCGATCGGTCTCGCAGTGATCCTGATGCTGAAGGCGGCAGGCGTCCGGTGGGTGGTGGCCAGTGACCTCTCGGCCGGCCGGCGGGCGCTCGCCCGGCGCTGCGGGGCAGACGTGGTGGTCGACCCGACGACGGAGTCGCCGTGGGACGCGTGCACCGAGAAGCGCAAGTACCTGACGCGCGCGAGCGACCTGTTCGACACCGCGTTCGGCGCGATGCACGAACTGCAACGAATCCCCGGGGTGCCGTGGTGGAAGGTGATGCGGCTCGCCGAACGCGTCGGTGCGACACCGCAGGGGCCGGTGGTGTTCGAGTGTGTCGGCGTACCCGGCATCATCGAGGACATCGTGTCGCATGCGCCGTTCCGGTCACGGGTCGTCGTGGTCGGCGTGTGTATGCAGCCCGACACCTTCCGGCCGGCCATGACGATCAACAAGGAGATCGATCTGCGCTTCGTCTTCGGTTACGACCCAGGCGAATTCCGCGACACCCTGCACATGATCGCGGACGGCAAGGTGGACCCGAGTCCGTTGATCACCGCAACCGTCGGACTCGGCGGAGTGCAGGCGGCCTTCGACGCACTCGCCGGGGCAGAACGCCACGCAAAGGTGCTGATCGATCCGATGTCCGATGTCGTGACGCTGTAACCCCCGCCGACAGCAACCCGAATCCCGCCGACAGCAACCGACTTCGCGCCGACAGCAACCCGGATCCCGCCGACAGCAACCCTGGCCTCAGCCGCGGGCCTGCCGCCAGAACCTGGTCGCGGTTGCCGCACCCGCCCCGGCCGCGCCGAGTACCAGCGCCGTGGTCGCGCCGTACTTCGCCGCCTTGCGGGCGGTACGGAAGTCGTACATCTCCCACCCGCGCACCTTGGCCACTTCGCGGAGGTCGGCATCCGGGTTGATCGCCACCGCCGTCCCGGCCAGGGACAGCATGGGCACGTCGTTGTGCGAGTCCGAATATGCGGTGCAGCGCTTGAGGTTCAGACCCTCCCGGATGGCCAGCGCGCGTACGGCGTGCGCCTTGCCGGGACCGTGCAGGATGTCGCCGACGAGCCGACCGGTGAACACGCCGTCGACGCTCTCGGCGACGGTACCGAGGGCGCCGGTCAGCCCGAGGCGCTCGGCGATCGTCTGCGCGAGTTCCACCGGGGTGGCCGTCACCAGCCACACCTGCTGACCTGCGTCCAGATGGCGCTGTGCCAAAGCCCTTGTGCCGGGCCAGATCTTGTCGGCGATGTATTCGTCGTAAATCTCTTCGCCGAGCTGGATCAGCTCCGATGTCTGGCGACCGGCGATGAAGGAGAGTGCTTTCTCGCGACCTTCCGCGACATCGTCGGGGTTCTCCTTGCCGGTGATCTGGAACTTCGCCTGCGTCCACGCGAAGTCGAGGATGTCGCCGTAGGTGAAGTACTTGTGCGCGGCCAGGCCACGGGCGAAGTGAATGATGGATGCGCCCTGGACGAGCGTGTTGTCGACGTCGAAGAACGCGGCGGCAGTGAGATCCCGCGGGGTCTCCTCATCCGACGGTGGCCGGGCGCGGAGCGTGTCGACGGCGACGCGGGCGCTCGCCTCACCGGCAAGGGCCTGACGGAGTTCGTGAGCCGTCTGCCGGAAGCGGCCGCTGGTGGCGCGGGCACGTTCGGAGATCCAGGTGGCGACCCGGGAGGCGTCCTCGTCGTCGTCGACGGTGTCGTCGCCGCCCGAGTCGTCGAGCCCGTCGTCGCCGCCGGTTCCGGACGGATCGATGCTGTCGGCGTGGGTCTCCCAGTCCTCACCATCGAGCGCGGTCTCGTCCACGGCGGGGATGGCATCGACATCGCCGACCGGTGGCCCGCTCGCTTCGCTCCCGGCGCCGTCGTGATGTGGCCCGCTCGCTTCGCTCCCGGCGCCGTGCTGGTGTGGCCCGCTCGCTTCGCTCCCGGCGCCGCGTTGACTTGGCCCGCTCGCTTCGCTCCCGGCGCCGTCCGGAGCTTCGCCCACAGGTCAACCTCCCACGCCTTCGGTTCCGTCTCCGGATGTCCACAGTAGCCACGGTCCAGACTAGTCGGGCTCGATCGTGAGGGTGTCACACTGGCGCTGTGACAAGGCCGACCGGAGAAGGCTGACGGAACAAGGCCGACCACACGGCCGCGATGGAGGTGATCGATGCAGGGCGCCATGCCGTTGACGTTGCTCACGAGAGCAGACTGCTCCGCGTGTGCCACCGCCCGCACCGACCTGGCGAGGATCTGCGCCGAACTCGGGACCGGGTTCGACGAGGTGGATGTGGATCGGGCCGCCGACGACGGCGATCCGTCGGTGCGAGCGGAGTTCGGCGACCGGCTGCCGGTGCTGCTGCTCGACGGCGAGGAACACAGCTACTGGGAGATCGACGAGCCTCGTCTGCGTACCGATCTGGCAAGGCGTGACAGCTGAGGGCAGTGGGGTTGACGGGACTCGGTAGGCCGGGGCGGAAGAGGTTGTCGGGCGGTATACGCTGAGGTCCGGTAGGGGGATCTGGATGGGGGATGGCGGGTGGTTTCCGCCGACGGCCGGAGGAGGATGACCAGACCGTGAGCGGCAGCGCGACAAACTCTGAGGCCCCCGCATCCGACAATTCGGTGTCCGCATCCTCGGCGGACGACTCATCTGCGGTGAGCCCGGACATCCCGGAACCGACCGTGACCCGCCTCGCGACCTACCTTCACGTGCTGCGGTCCTTCACCGAACAGGGCGTGCTGGTGGCCTCCAGCGTCCAACTGGCCACCGCCGCAGGCGTCAACTCGGCGATCCTGCGAAAAGACCTGTCCCATGTGGGCGCCAACGGCGTGCGCGGGGTCGGCTACGACGTCGGACGGCTGACGGCGCGGATCTCCCTCGCCCTGCACAACGACAGCGCGCACGCGGTGGCGCTCGCCGGGGCGGGACGGCTCGGTCGAGCACTGCTCGCGCACGCCGGATACGGTCGCGGATTCCGCGTCGCGGCGATGTTCGACGCAGACCCCACCCTGATCGGCAGCATCATCGAGCCGGGCGGCCCGGTGATCGCGCCGCTGTCCACGATCGCCGATTTCTGTGCAGGTCAGGACACCGAGACGATCGAGATCGGGGTCATTGCGACCGACGACGCCGCCGCTCAGGCCGCGTGTGACGCGTTCACGGGGGCCGGTGTCCGGCAACTCCTCAACGTCACTCAGATGACACTGAGGACGGACTCCGATGTTGTCGTGCGACAGGTTGATCTAGCCTTGGAGCTACAGGTGTTGGCGTTCAACGCGACGCGAACGCGTCCCGGATCGGCTTCGGCCGGTCGGACGGCGGGTGTGCGTGCGTCGAACAGGAAACCCGCAATGGGTGGGACCCGCATGGATCGAATGGGCTCACCCACGGGTGAGGAAACGGTGACGGCGTGAGTGTTTTGTTGTTCGGGGTCTCGCATCGCAGTGCACCCGTGGAGGTGCTCGAGCGGTTGGCGGTCTCCGACCACGATCGACCCAAGCTCGTCGACGAACTGTTGTCGTCGCGGGCGATCTCCGAGGCGATGCTCGTCTCGACGTGCAACCGCGTGGAGATCTACGCGGTGGTCGACGCGTTCCACCCCGCGCTCGAGGCGGTCGGCGCGGTCCTCGGCGACCACTCGGGGATGACCGTCACCGAGATGACGCGCCACGCCTACGTCCGCTACTCGGAAGCGGCCGTGGAACATCTCTTCACCGTTGCCGCCGGACTCGACTCGCTGGTCGTCGGCGAGCAGCAGATCCTGGGCCAGATCCGCAACGCCTATCTGGACGCGGATGCGAATCAGTCCACCGGCAGGGTCATGCACGAACTTGCGCAGCAGGCGCTGCGCGTCGGCAAGCGCGTCCACACCGAGACGGGGATCGACCGCGCGGGCGCCTCTGTCGTCTCGGTGGCCCTGCATCGGGCGCAGGCCGTCCTGTCGAGCTCAGCGGGCACCGGAGCCACCTCAGGGCTGCACTCGGCAGTTGTGGTCGGTGCCGGGGCGATGGGCGGCCTCGCGACCGCACAGCTCGCCCGCGAGGGCGTCCGCGACCTCGTGGTGGTCAACCGCACCGTCGCCAACGCCGAACACCTCGCAGGCAACATCGCCGCCAATCACGGCATCGCGGTCCGCGGTGCCGGGCTGGACGAGCTGCCGGCCGCGATGGCCGTTGCCGACGTCGTGGTCACCTGCACCGGATCGGTCGGAACCGTGGTCAGCGTCGGTGAGGTGCACTCGGCGCTCGCCGCCCGGACCGATGCGCGCCCGCTGGTCATCTGCGACCTCGGGCTGCCACGCAACGTCGACCCGGCCGCCGGACGGCTGCCCGGCGTCCACGTCGTCGACATCGAGGGGCTGCGCGGAGATTCCGAGACCCAGGCCGCGGAGAACGACACCAGCGCCGCACGGTTCATCGTGGCCGCCGAACTGGCCGACTACCTCACCCACCAGCGTCAGGCCGAGGTGACCCCGACCGTCGCCGCGCTGCGTCAGCGCGCTGCCGACGTCGTCGAGGCGGAGATCCTGCGCCTCGAGACCCGACTGCCCGGCCTCGACGACCCGCAGCGCGATGAGGTCGCCAAGACGGTGCGACGCGTCGTCGACAAGCTGCTCCACGCCCCGACCGTGCGGGTGAAGCAACTCGCCTCCACCCCGAACGGCGACCACTACGCCGAAGCGTTGCGTGAACTCTTCGAGCTCAGGCCGGGCGCGGCAGAGTCGGTCTCGGCGTCGGAGATGGGCGACGCCGGCCGGACCGAGCAGTGAGCGCGGGGACCGACAGCAACGTGATCCGCATCGGTACCCGCGGCTCGTTGCTGGCCACCACCCAGGCCCAGACCGTCGCCGATGCGCTGATCGCCGCCGGACACCCGGCCGAGTTGGTCATCATCCGCACCGCCGGTGACGCCTCGCAGGCACCGGTCGCCGAGATCGGTGTCGGGGTGTTCACCACGGCGATCCGCGTCGCGCTCCACAACGACGAGATCGACGTCGCGATCCACTCGTACAAGGATCTGCCGACGGCACCTGAATCCGGACTGACCATCGCCGCCGTCCCACCCCGCGTGGATCCCAGAGACGCGCTGGTCAGCAGGGGTGGAATGGTGCTCGGGGAGCTGCCTCCCGGGTCCACGGTGGGGACCTCGGCGCCCCGTCGGGTGGCACAGCTTAGAGCATTGGGTCTCGGTTTGGAAATCCGCCCCCTACGAGGCAACCTTGACTCTCGGTTGGGCAAAGTCGCCAGCGGTGAACTCGACGCGGTCGTGGTCGCCAGAGCCGGTCTGGTACGCATCGGCAGGGCTGATGAGGTCAGCGAGGCGTTGGAGCCGGTGGTCATGCTACCGGCGCCAGCACAGGGGGCCTTGGCCGTGGAGTGCCGCTCCGACGATGCCGAACTGGTGAGAATACTCGCCGAGTTGGACGACCCGTCCACACATACGGCGATCGACGCTGAGCGATCGGTGCTCGCGGCCCTCGAGGCCGGGTGCACCGCCCCGGTCGGAGCGATCGCCGAGGTGGTCGAGTCGATCGACGACGACGGGCGCATCTTCGCCGAACTGTCGCTTCGCGCGGTAGTGGCGGCCGAGGACGGATCGGACGTGATCCGTGCCTCGGTGGTGGGGCCGATCGATCGTGCAGAGCAACTCGGCAAGGATCTCGCCGCCGAACTGCTGGAGCTGGGAGCGGGAGTGCTCGTCGGCCGCGGTTCGCAAGCCTAGCGGCGCCCTCGGCGCCCTCGGTGAGCGGGTCGCGACAATCGAGCCCACTCACCCTCGCGACTCCGGTAGCAGAGAGAACTGCAGCTCCGACAGGGGCAGGAGAGTGCGAACTCATGAGCCGTACGAAAAAGGTCAATCCGGGACGGATCCTGTTCGTCGGGTCGGGACCAGGTGACCCCGACCTGCTGACCGTGCGCGCCCGAAACGTCATCGAGAAGGCCACCACGGCCTACATCGATCCCGACGTCCCGGCCGGTGTGGTCGACATGATCGGCGCGGCCACTCGCGTCGAATCCGAGTCGTCGGCGCGGTCGGGCAAGAACACGGGCAAGGACGTCACGAAGGACGCCGCCGCCAAGGACACCGTCGCCAAAGTCGCCGCCAAGGATGACGCAGGCAAGTCCGAACCGGCCGACGCCGAATCCACGAAGGTCGCCGACTCCGACGTCGAGGGCGACTCCGACGAGACATCGGTGGTGCATCCGGCACTCGGCGATCCCGCCGAGGTCGCCAAGACCCTCGTCGCGGCCGCCAAGGCCGGCGACGACGTGGTGCGCGTGGTCTCGGGTGATCCCCTGACCACCGACTCGGTGCTCGCCGAGGTGAATGCCGTCGCGCGGTCGTCGGTGCAGTTCGAGGTTCTGCCCGGACTCCCCGCCGCGTCCGTGGTGCCGAGTTACGCCGGCATGCCGCTCGGATCCAGTCACACCGAGGCCGACGTCCGGTCGGAAGGTGTCGACTGGGCTGCGTTGGCTGCAGCCCCCGGCCCGCTGGTGCTGCACGCCACCGCCGGACACCTCGCGGAGACCGCGAGTGCGCTGACCGAACACGGTATGGCCCCGCAGACGCCGGTCGCCATCACCGTCAACGGCACCACCTGTGCTCAGCGGACCATCGAGTCGACGCTGGCCTCGCTCAACGAACAGGGCAACGCGCTCGTCGGCCCGCTGATCCTGACCATCGGCAAGGTCGTCGGTCACCGCGGCAAGCTCTCGTGGTGGGAATCGCGGGCGCTGTACGGCTGGACCGTGCTGGTGCCGCGCACGAAGGATCAGGCCGGCGACATGAGTGATCGACTGCAGTCGCACGGTGCCATCCCCAAGGAAGTGCCGACGATCGCCGTCGAGCCGCCGCGGAGCCCGGCCCAGATGGAAAGGGCCGTCAAGGGATTGGTGGACGGCCGCTACCAGTGGGTGGTGTTCACCTCCACCAACGCGGTGCGTGCCGTCTGGGAGAAGTTCGCCGAGTTCGGCCTCGACGCCCGGGCCTTCTCCGGCGTCAAGATCGCTTGCGTCGGCGAGGCCACCGCGGAGAAGGTGCGTACCTTCGGCATCCAGCCCGAGCTCATTCCCTCCGGCGAGCAGAGCTCGTTGGGACTGCTCGACGACTTCCCGCCGTACGACGACGTCTTCGATCCGGTCAACCGAATCCTGTTGCCGCGTGCGGACATCGCCACCGAGACTCTCTCGGAGGGGCTGCGTGAGCGTGGTTGGGAGATCGACGACGTCACCGCGTACCGCACCGTCCGGGCCGCTCCGCCGCCCGCCGAGACGCGCGAGATGATCAAGACCGGTGGCTTCGACGCCGTGTGCTTCACCTCGAGTTCCACCGTCCGCAATCTCGTCGGTATCGCCGGAAAGCCGCACGCGCGCACCATCGTTGCGTGCATCGGTCCCAAGACTGCCGAGACCGCAACGGAATTCGGTCTGCGCGTGGACGTGCAGCCGGAGAGCGCCTCGGTGTCCGAACTGGTGGACGCGCTGGCCGAGCATGCCGCACGGCTGCGGGCCGAGGGTGCGCTGCCGCCTCCGCGCAAGAAGTCGCGGCGGTCGCGGTCCTGATCCTCGTTCCCTGAGGAGCGAAGCGTCTCGAAGGGCTCGCAAGCAAAGGAGAATGCGTCCATGGCACCAGTGATCCGTCCCCGCCGACTGCGATCCACTCCGGCGCTGCGGCGCCTGGTGGCCGAGACCGTCGTCGCGCCTCAGGATCTGGTCCTACCGATGTTCGTCGCCGACGGCATCGACGAACCGCGCGAGATATCGTCGATGCCCGGTGTCGTCCAGCACACGCCCGACTCGCTGCGCAAGGCCGCCGACGAGGCGATCCGGGCCGGAGTCGGCGGGCTGATGTTGTTCGGTGTCCCGGCCCCCGACGACAAGGACGCCGTCGGATCGGGCGCCGATGATCCGGACGGCGTGCTCAACCGCGCATTGCGGACGTTGTCGGACGATCTCGGCGACTCGACCGTGCTGATGGCCGACACCTGCCTCGACGAGTTCACCGATCACGGGCACTGCGGGGTCATCGACGACCGGGGGCGGGTCGACAACGACGCCACCCTGGACCGGTACGTGTCCATGTCGCTGGCACAGGCGCGCGCCGGTGCCCACCTGCTCGGCCCGAGCGGCATGATGGACGGTCAGGTCGCCGCGATCCGCGCCGGTCTCGACGCCGAGGGGCTCACGGACACCGGCATCCTGGCCTACGCCGCCAAGTACGCATCGGCCTTCTACGGTCCGTTCCGCGAGGCCGTCGGGTCGTCCCTGGAAGGCGACCGCCGGACCTACCAGCAGGACGCGTCGAATCGGATCGAGGCGCTGCGCGAGATCCGTCTCGACCTCGAGGAGGGCGCCGACCTCGTGATGGTCAAACCCGCTATGAGCTACCTCGACATCGTCCGGGATGCCGCCGAGATCGCCGACGTCCCGGTGGCGGCATATCAGATCAGCGGCGAGTACGCGATGATCACCGCGGCCGCCGAGCGCGGCTGGATCGACCGCGACGGGGCCATCCTCGAATCGCTGACCTCCATCAAGCGCGCCGGCGCCTCGATCATCCTCACGTATTGGGCGACCGAGGTCGCGAGTCGGTTGGCATAGGCCTGTCCGGTCTGGCCGGTGGGCGACCGAGGTCGCGAGTCGGTTGGCATAGACACCGAGTCGATCTCGTCCCGGAGTCCCGGAGTCCCGGCTCGACGACGTGGTGAACACGTTCGGCCATTCATTACCCTGGAGCCATGACCGCACCGACCCAACCGGCGCCACCCGATCAGGGCGCACGTCCCGATCGCCCGGACGCCATGTCCATCGCCACCGAGTTGTGGGCGGTGGTGATCATCGGTCAGATCGTCGCGTTCATCGGTCAGTACCCGTCACTGCGTGACGCGTGGGACCGGCAGATCCGCACCCTGCCCGCCGACACCCCGCGTGAGCAGGTTGACCTGCTCACATCGAGCGGAACCCTCATCGTCGTGCTCGCGATCTTCGGAGTGGCGCTGACGGTCGTGTCCGCCGGCCTGGTCCTGTTGGCCCGCAACGGCTACAACTGGGCGCGCATGATCGTGGCGGCGATGGGCGTGTTCATCATGGTCAATCTGGTGTTCAGCCTGTTCGGCGACGTCGCGCCGCGATGGGTGATGATCCCGATGATCATCAGCGGGGTCGCGGGCGTCGGCGCGTCGGTACTCCTGCTCCGTCGGGAGTCCGAGCAGTACTGCCGTGAGATGGCCGATCACCGAAAGCGCCCGCCGCAGCACCCGCAATATCCGCAGCACCCCCAGTACTCGCAGCATCCCCAATACTCGCCGTACCCCCACCATCCACAGCAGCCTCACCACCAGCAGGGGCCTCCCACAGGTGGGTCACAGTGGCCGCCGGGGCCGGGAGATCATCAGGGCGCGACGCCGCAATCGTGGCCGTATGGTGGCGGGCAGCAATCTCCTCCGGAGACCCAGCCCACTCCGCAGCCGAACGAAGGAAACGAATCACGTGGTGAGTCCTGATCCCGCCGAACGACCGAATCTCGTCGTCTGGGCTTATCGGTGCTGGACGGTGTCGGGTGGCCTTCTCGTAGCGCTCGGAGTGCTGTTCATCGTGCTGGGCATCGTCTCGTCGGGTCCGACCCTGCTGCCCATCGGTGTCGGCATCATCGTGGCCATCATCGGTGTCTGCTACTTCCTCATCGGGAGCAAGGCCTTCGTCGGTGATGCCCGATGGCGGTCATCGCTCTCCGCATTGACGCTGGTGGTGGTCATCATGTTGCTGATCGTCAGCTTCGGACTCCCGATCCTGGCGTTCGCGTTGGTGGCGGCGCTGGTCGGTCTGTTCGGCTCTCTGTTGGCCTACCGCCCGGAATCCGAGGCCTGGTACGCCACCTCCAATCCGCCGAAGCCCAGCAAGAAGTGAGCCGCCCTGACGTGACCGAACCAGACGAGTCGCACCCCGACGATGAGGCGAACGACATCCCCGACGACGCGGACACAGCCGCTGATGAGTCTCGCGCCACGGATGAAGCCATGGCCGACGACACCGTGGCCGACGTGTCAGACGAACCCGCCGCCGACGACTCGCTCGCCGCACCTGAACCCACAGAGCCGATCGACGAGGGCGAGGTCCTCTTCTACGAACCCGGTGGCAGCTGGTGGGTGGTGTCGATCGGCCCGATCCTGATCGGCGCAGTACTCGCGATGGAGATCGCCGGGCCCGGCCAGGTCCACTGGCCGGTGATGATGATCTTCGCGGTGATCCTGGTCGGCTTCTCTCTCGTGCAGGTCCACGCGGCCCGCACCCATGTCAGCGTTCGACTCACCGAGGCGACCTTGCAGCAGGGCACGCGAAAGCTGCTGCTGACCGACATCGCGAAGATCTATCCGGAGAACAACGGCCCCGAGCACCAGACGTGGGAGAGTGCACGGGCTCTGGGAGAACTCCCCGCCGTGCCCCGCCGCCGCAAGGGGGTGGGCGTGAAGCTCGCCGACGGCGGGCTCGCCCAGGCGTGGGCCCGCAACGTCGGGCGGTTCCGCGACGAGCTGACCGTCGCGCACCAGGCCGCGCAGATGGGGCTGCCGCCGCGCGGTAAACGCGACGACAGCTGAGCCCGGTCTACCTCAGCCGTTCGCCAGCATGGCGGCGCCGAGCAGTTCCTCCGGCACACCGAAGGCGTCGACGAGGCTCCGCGCGTGCGGCCGCAGCTCCGTGCACAATTCGTTGACGCCGCGACGGATGGCCTTGGCGCGCTCCACCGAGATGTGCCGGTGCATCAGGAACCACGACATGTCCTCCTCGATGGCCGAGTACACGAACAGATCGCACACCTTGCCCAGAACCTCTGCCGCCGAGCGTGAATCGCAGTCGTTGATGGCCTGGATGAATGCCTCGAGCACGACGCGTTCGGTCCGGGCCCGCCCGACCTTGAGCAGGTGGTCCTGGGCGTTGTTGAAGACTTTGAACGCATCGTTGCCGTCGTCGAGGGCGACGCGCAGACGCTGCGCACAGGTGCGGATCAGGTGATCCTCCCGGTTGCGCAGAAGTCGGATCTGGGTGCCGCGGTTCGTCAGGTTCGACTTCTCGGTGTCCTCGTCGGAGCCCTCGAGCAAGGTCTGCACCACCTGCCGCGCGGCGGTCTTCTCGACCACCACGTCGCGTGCCATCCCCACGACGAACCGGACCCACCCGGCCGTCGAGAGACCCTGCACGTCTTCGGCATAGGCGGACAGTAGTTCTTTGCCGACGAGCTGGGTCAGGACCGTGTTATCGCCCTCGAAGGTGGTGAAGACGTCGATGTCGCCCCGCATGATCGAGAGCTGGTTCTCGTCGAGATAGCCTGCGCCGCCGCATGCCTCGCGGCACTCGTTGATGGTGTGTGACGCGTGCCAGGTGGCGTACGCCTTGAGTCCGGCGGCATCACTCTCCAGCTGTCGCTGACGGCCGGCATCCGAATCGTCCGCCGCGCCGGACTGCACCTCGTGGAGCTCGGACGTGAGCTCGTTCTGCGCGCAGGCGACCGCATACGACTTCGCGATGAGGGGCAGCAACTTCCGCTGATGCGCCAGATAGTCCATCACGACGATTTCATCAGTTCCCTCGGGAGCCTCGAACTGCTTGCGTACCAACCCGTATCGCGTCGCCAGCGTCAGGGCCTTGCGGCCTGCTGCGCCGGCGGTGGCGGCCACGCTCACCCGGCCCCGGATCAACGTGCCGAGCATGGTGAAGAAGCGGCGGTTCGGATTCTCGATGGGTGACGTGTATGTGCCGTCGGCCTCCACGTCGGCGTAACGGTTGAGGAGGTTCTCCGCGGGGATGCGCACCTGGTCGAACATGATCCGGCCGTTGTCCACGCCGGCGAGTCCGCCCTTGTATCCGCAGTCACTGGTGGTCACACCCGGCAGGTCGCCGTTCTCGTCGCGGATCGGCACCACAAAGCAGTGCACACCGCGGCCCGACGGTTCCTCGCCCGGACCGCCGGTGATGAGCTGAGCGAACACCGCGGCCACCTGAGCGTGCTCGGCGGCGCCGCCGATGTAGTCCTTGCGCGCCGACGGCGTCGGCGAGTGGATGACGAACTCCTCGGTCGCCGAGTCGTAGGTCGCGGTCGTCTCCAGCGCCTGCACATTGGACCCGTGGCCGGTCTCGGTCATCGCGAAACAGCCGAGCAGATCCAGGTTGATGATGTCGGTGACGTACCGATCATGGTGACGCGCCGTGCCCAGGTTCTCGACGGCACCGCCGAACAGTCCCCACTGGACGCCGGCCTTGACCATCAGCGACAGGTCCGCGTACCCGAGCATCTCGATGGCCGTGATGGACGCCCCGACGTCGCCGGTCCCGCCGTGGTCGGACGCGAAACCGGCTGCGGCGAAACCGTTCTGCGCCAGTTCGCGCATTTCCGCGAGGATGCGCGCACGGGCCTCGTCGAGAGTGCGGGACGGGTCGGGGAGGAGGTCGGAACGGTCGGCGCTCTCGCGGACCAGGTCGCGGGTGGCGCGCCACCGTCCGTCGAGGACGTACCGGAGGTTGTCGACCAGCAGCGCACGCTCGTCGGCCGTCAGGTCGTCGGTGGGCGGCGTGACAGCCTCGGGGTCGTCGGTGACGTCGGCGGGCGGGGTGGCAGGGCTCTCGGTGGATGTCGCCATGTCTCCACGTTACGTACCGGACCGACGCGAGTTGAGGGGTTTGTGGCGGCTGCTACCCGAGGTGCGTTCTGTGTTTCTGGCCGCACCCTTCGCGTTCCGGCTCACGGATCGCCGGGTGGCCAGAAAGGGAAGGGGCGGCCAGAGATGGAAGGTGCGACCGGCAGCGGGAGGGTGTGCGCGTCGGCGATACTGAACCCATGTCGATGGCAACGGATGCGATCACCCCCGATCCGGCGAACTTTCGTGTCCACGTGGTCGCCGAGTCGATCCGGTTGTTCTCCGAGCAGGGCTACGAATCGACGACGGTGGAGCAGATCGCCGTGGCCGCCGGCATCTCGAGGCGCACCTTCTTCCGGCAGTTCGGCGCCAAGGAAGATGTCATCTTCGCCGACCACGAAGCGCTCCTGGCGCAGGTCGCCGCACATCTCGAGGCCGCCGACGGCGATCCGTGGGTGGTGGTGTGCTCGGCCGCCGAACAGGTGTTCGCGCACTTCCGGGACACTCGAGAGCTGGCCGTACGACGGTTCCGGGTGGTGCAGGAGGTGCCCGCACTCCGCGACCGCGAACTGGTCACGACCTATCGATATCAACGGCTCTTCGAAGATTTCCTGCGTGCCCGGTTGCGGGGGGAGTCGCCGGTGCGTGTGGTCGCGTACGCCGCGGCGATCACCGGCGCGCACAACTTTCTCCTGCGATCCATGATCCGCGGCGACGCCGACGCCACGATGGAACGGTTGCGCGCCGAACTCGGACGGGTGCGCGCAAGCTTCGCCGCGTCCGCGCCGGCGGAGGAATCCGGATCAGCTGAGGCAGGGGCTGGGGCAGGGGCGGGGGCCGGGGCAGGGGCAGGGGCCGTGGTGTCGGTGGTCACCTACCCGTCCGGGACGTCGCCGGCCGAGATTGCCCGGCAGGTCGGCGAACAACTGCGTGCGCAGCAGCCACATCGCGGACAATGAACGAGAGTGCGGTGAACGTGGTTGGCACTGAGTGCCGCAGTGCGTTAGCCTGGACACATCTGATGGCACGCAGTGTCATCGTCATGCACAAGTGCACAGACTCGTAAGGGAGTGATCATGGGATTCGGTAACCCGGAATTCAACGTCTTCGAATTGCCCGAGGAGCACGTGGCGCTGCGCGAGGCGATCCGTGCCTTGTCCGAGAAGGAGATCGAACCGCACGCCGCGGACGTCGATGAGAACTCGCGGTTCCCGCAGGAGGCCCTCGACGCACTCGTCGCGTCCGGGTTCAACGCGATCCATGTGCCAGAGGAGTACGACGGTCAGGGTGCCGACTCCGTCGCCGCCTGCATCGTCATCGAAGAGGTCGCGCGCGTGTGTGCGTCGTCGTCGCTGATCCCGGCCGTCAACAAGCTCGGCACCATGGGGCTGATCCTCAACGGCTCCGACGAACTGAAGAAGCAGGTGCTGCCGTCCATCGCGTCCGGTGAGGCGATGGCGTCCTATGCGCTCTCCGAGCGTGAGGCCGGCTCCGATGCGGGATCCATGAAGACCCGCGCCCGCAAGGACGGCAGCAGCTGGGTGCTCAACGGCTCCAAGTGCTGGATCACCAACGGTGGCAAGTCGAGCTGGTACACGGTGATGGCCGTGACCGACCCGGAAAAGGGCGCCAGCGGCATCTCGTCGTTCATGGTGCACAAGGACGATCCCGGCTTCACCGTCGGACCGCTGGAGAAGAAGCTGGGCATCAAGGGTTCGCCGACCGCGGAACTCTACTTCGAGGATTGCACCATTCCCGAGGACCGCATCGTCGGCGATGAGGGCACCGGCTTCAAGACCGCGCTGCAGACCCTCGACCACACCCGCCCGACCATCGGCGCGCAGGCCGTCGGCATCGCGCAGGGTGCGCTCGACAAGGCCATCGAATACGTGAAGGACCGCAAGCAGTTCGGTCAGTCGATCAGCAAGTTCCAGGGCGTCGAGTTCATGATCGCCGACATGGCGATGAAGGTCGAGGCGGCCCGTCTGATGGTCTACACGTCGGCCGCTCGCGCCGAGCGTGGTGAGAAGAACCTCGGGTTCATCTCCGCGGCGTCCAAGTGCTTCGCCTCCGATGTCGCGATGGAGGTCACCACCGACGCCGTGCAGCTCTTCGGCGGCGCAGGCTACACCCGCGACTTCCCCGTCGAGCGGATGATGCGCGACGCCAAGATCACCCAGATCTACGAGGGCACCAACCAGATCCAGCGCGTCGTCATGAGTCGCGCGCTGCTGCGCTGATCCTTCCAGACACCGGAAACCTCACCTGTCGCCACAGACCGCCGGCACGCGGAAGGTCCCTGGCGCCAGGTGAGGTTTCTTTGTCTCGTCACGAAGCCTTCGACACCGACAGCATCGTCGTGAGTCGTGCGATCAGGCGCGCACGCTGATCGACATCGTCCCAGCCCCAATGGATCACGCGGTTGCCGATCTCGACGAGCGCATCGGTGCGTCCCTTCTCGTAGCGCAGACGGTCGTCGCCGTCTGCGCCCGAGTACTTCGACTTCCCGTCGCTCTCGCCGACGACCCGATGCCGGGGCCAGTAGAAGTCCACCCGCGCGACCCAATTGCCCCACGCGTCGTAGAGGTCCACCTGGAGTTCGGGTGCGGGTAGTCCGGCGTCGAGGATTTCGATGCGACTGCGCGATTCCAGAACCGATTCGGCCACGCCGTCGAGTTCACCGATGACCCGTCTGGCACGGGCCGCACCGGTCATTCCGGTGATCAGGTCGAGTTCGTTCGCCAGGTCGTCCGGGCTGCACAACTCGTCATGCAGCGCCGCATCTCCGAGTGCGATCGCAGGAATCCGTGGCGAATGGCGGGCGATGTCGACGACGACCCGTGCGGGTGCGAGCACCGGAACGCCGTCGACCATGACCGTGGCGGCGGGACGCCGATCCGACACCACACGCAGGACGCCGGTCGATCTCGACCGCGACTTGGTGCCGCTCTGGACCATGGCGACGCGGTTGGTGTCGAGGCCCCACACCGGGAGCCCGAGCACCGCGGCCGCAGACGCGTCGGCGAGCGCACGGCCGGGCGTCGCCGTGCCGCGGGCCCGTGCCAGTGCGAGCTCGCGATGCTGTTGCTCGGGGGTACCGTCGAGCAACTCTGCGGGGATGACCACCCCGGCCGCGAGCGCAGTCAATACGCCGGTCCGGACCGCCGCCCGGAGCTCGTGGTCGGCATAGCCGGCGGAGATCAGTTCAGCGCGGGTGGCCGCGCCCTGCAGCGATGCGAAACCGTCCATGCGATATCAGACGCACCGGACCGGCCGCCGGTTGCATCAGCGGCGCACGCGACGCAGAGACCGCACTTCTCGCAAACGACCTTTCGCGCGCCAAAGGTCTGTCGCGAGAGGTGCGGTTCCTGGTAGCGGTCAGGCGTAGGCCGGACGGAAGTCGAGACGAACGTGCGCCTTCGCGGCCGCGTCGCGGAAGTCCTTCATGGCGCGCGGCATGTGGAAACCGTTGGTCACGATCAGTGCGCCCGAGGCGCCCATCGCCTTGAGCATGCCAACCGTGTTGCTCGCGTTCTGGACCGTGCTGGTGGACGCACCCTCGTTGACCATCTGCCAGATCGGCACACCACGCTTCAGCAGGCCCACGTTCATGAACTGCGCCTCCGACACCGGTAGCCACCAGGTGTTTCCCCCGGAGACGACCATGCGATTGAACGGGTGCGACCGGGCAAGTCCGGCCGCGACATTCATCCGCTGCTCCAAGATCCCGGGCGTCTGTCCGAAGGTCCCCATCTTGGCGCCGAGCACGACGATGTAGCGCGTCGGCGGGCTCTGCCAGAGGAACAGGCTGTTCGGCGACAGCAGGTCGGAACTACCGGGACCCGGCGCGGCCTGCGCGGGCGCGGCGACCGTGAGGCCCAGTGCGGCGACGAGTGATACGAGAATGGCGGTGACCCTGACACGCATGTGCACGAGTGTACGGACATCGCCGGAAGTCGCATCCGTACGACACAGCCGACGTCCAGCGAATAGCGCCCTGACCTCAGGTCAGGGCGATGTATTTCACCGACAGGTACTCCTCGATGCCCTCACTGCCGCCCTCGCGCCCGATGCCCGATTGCTTGACGCCGCCGAACGGCGCGGCGGGATCGGAGATCACGCCCCTGTTGACGCCCACCATGCCGGAATCGAGAGCTTCCGCGACACGCATGCAGCGATCGAGGTCGCGGCTGTAGAAATACGAGGCGAGTCCGTATTCGGTGGAATTGGCGGCCTTCACAGCGTCGGACTCGGACTCGAAGGTGCTGATCACGGCCACCGGACCGAAGATCTCGCCCCGTGTCACCGGGGCATACGCGTCGACCTGATCGAGCACCGTCGCCGGATAGAAGAATCCCTTGCCCTCGGGCACCTTGCCGCCCAACCGGACTCGTGCGCCGTCGCCGATGGCGCCGTCGACGGCCTCGGCGACCTTGTCCCGCTGTTTGGCGCTGACCAGCGGCCCGAGCGTGATTCCGGAGTCGTAGCCGGGGCCGAGGCGCGCCGCCGACATCTTCTCGGTCAGCTTGGCGGTGAACTCCTCGGCAACACCTGCCTGCACCAGGAACCGGTTGGCCGCGGTGCAGGCCTCCCCGCCGTTGCGCATCTTCGCGGCGAACGCCCCCTCGACTGCGGCGTCGATGTCGGCGTCGTCGAACACCAGGAACGGTGCGTTGCCGCCCAGCTCCATCGACGTGCGCTGCACGCGTTCGGCTGCCTGCCCCAACAGGTTGCGGCCGACGGGGGTGGAGCCGGTGAAACTGATCTTGCGGATCCGATCATCGGTGATGATCGCCGTCGACAGATCGCCCGAGCTGCTCGTCGGCAGCACCGACAACACGCCGCCGGGCAGCCCGGCCTCGGCGAACACCTCGGCGAGGGCCAGCATCGTGAGCGGTGTCTCGTGTGCCGGCTTCACCAGCATGACGTTCCCGGCGGCCAGAGCGGGCGCGATCTTGCGGGTGCCCATCGCGAGCGGGAAGTTCCACGGGGTGATCGCCAGGCACGGACCCACCGGCGCGTGCGAGACGAGGATGCGCCCGTTGCCCGCGGGTGACCGCGTGAACCGGCCGTCGATGCGCACCGCCTCCTCGGCGAACCACCGCAGGAACTCTGTGCCGTACTTGGTTTCCGCGGCACTGTCGGGCAGCGCCCGGCCGAGCTCCAGCGTCATCAGCAGCGCCAGGTCGTCGGCGCGATCGGTGAGCAGCTCGAATGCCCGACGGAGGATCTCACCACGCTCGCGCGGCGCGGTGGCCGCCCAGTCGTCGGCCGCCGCCACCGCCTTGTCGAGTGCCAGGCGTGCATCCTCGACCGTCGCGTCGGCGACCGAGACCAGCTCCTCCTCGGTAGCGGGGTCGTAGACGGCGAATGTGCCGCCCGCCGACGACGGCACCGACGCTCCGCCGATCCAGAGTCCGGTCGGGACGCCGTCGAGAACGGCCTGTGGGTCCATCACGTCATTGTTGCTCATTCGATCTCATATCCTTGTCAGTTGCTTGCGGGCAGGTGTGCGGCGCGGATCAGTCATCGCCGTGACAGGCGCCCGACCCGGGCGAGGGTTCCACATCGAGTGCCGGGTTCCGGTCGAAGAAGCCGAATGGCTTGAGCCAGAACGACACCGTGTCGGCCGGCATCACCGGCCAGTCCTCCGGACGGGTGATGTGATGGATGCCGAAGGTGTACCAGAGCACGACGTCGGTGTCGAGAATCGGACGATCGGCCTTGGTCCATTCACCGAGTCCGGTGTCGTGATCCGACTGATTCACGAACTCGCCTGCCGGCCAACGCTCATCGGGATGATTCGGGGTCACCCACAGCGTGTGGCCGATCACCGTGGCGCGCCGGAAGATGGGTGACGCCGGATCGAACATGGCCGGGAGCGCGCCGGTGGGCACCAGCTTGTAGGCGGGATGGTGCCCGAGCGTCGTGGTGACGTTGGTGTTGGCGATCTTCCACGCCCGCTGCGTCGCGAAGTTCATGTTCTGCATGCCCTCCGATTCGGTTCGCAACGCGATGTTCTGCTGGATCAGCGACAACCCGAGCGGGTTCCCGGGGCCCATCGGCTCGGCGACGGTCTCCGACGAGAACACCGTGTTGTCGGTGCCGTCGATGTCGAGATCGAGCCGGGCGACCAGGAAATGCTGGTGAAACGGTGCGTAGGTGCGGTTGTCGACGGTGGTGCCGTGCGGGTTCGACGTCACCCCCGGTGGCATCGGGGTGGTGACCATGATGCCGGTGGCCCGCACCTCGCATTCGATGTTGCCGTCCTGATAGAACCGCCAGTAGATAAGGTACTCGTAATTCGCCACGGTGACATGGGAACTCACCGTGAGGCGCCGCATCCGCCGGACCTCGGCGCCGGCGTCGTGGTCGACGTGTTTCCAGAGGACTGCGTTGTCCTCCTCGTGGATGCAGATGGCGTTGGTGATGGTGAACGGCTCGCCGGTGCTGTCGTGCAGCACGGCGTCGAGGTAGCGGATCTCGCCGAGGCAGTCGCAGCCCAGCTCGAGCGAGGTGGTCATGAAGCCGAGGCCCCACTCGCCGATGTCGAATGCGGTGCGGCGGTAGTGGTCCTCGCAATGGTCGCGGTAGGGGACCATCATCTCGGCGAACGAGAGTCGATGTGCAACACTGCGTTCCCGGCCGGCGTCGTGATAGCTGACGGTGTGCAGCGTCATGCCCTCGCGATAGTTGAAACCGACCCGCAACGACCAGTTCTGCCACGTCAGCCGGTTGCCCTCGAGGGTGAAGGACGGACCCTCGGGCTGGGTGATCTCGAGCGGCTTCAGAGGTGGACGTCGGGACTCGTCGCGGACGCGCTGCGGGATGTGTCGGGGCACGTACTCGCCCATCACCTCGGCCTGCTCGAATCCGCCGCTGTCCTCGATGCGCAACAGCTCCATGGTGTTCACGTCGATCACACAATGCAGTCCCGCAACGGGGTTGGCGTACGGATTCGCGCCGTCGGCATCCTTGACCCAGGTGTCCGACCAGCCGAGCCGGCGCCCCTCGAACTCCGTGGGGATCACTGCGCCGCCGTAGGTCCAGGTGTCCATGAAGACCTTGTCGAGGTCGGTGATGCCGCGGCGTGCGAGTGCCGCCTGCACATCGGGATGCGCGCGCAGGACGCGATCGCATTCCTCGAATTCGTCGACGGTGAAGTTCGCCTGGACGCCCGGCAGGTGGTCGAAGGAGTCGACGGTTCCGGGTGCGTCGGAATCCGCGCCGAGGGTGACGAATGACTTGTAGGTGGCGTTCTGACCGGAGTCCAGGCAGATGACGACGGCCCGGCGCGCCGGCACGGTGCCGTCGGCCGCGTACGCCGCGAGCTCGGGCTTCGTCGGTTCGGCGAGCTCGATCGAGGCGATCCGCCAGCCGTCGCCCACGCCGTACTCACGCGCGAGAAGGGCGGTGACGGCCCGGAACTCGTCGGCGTCGAGCGGATCGAGAGGATGCCCGAAATCGGTTGCCTGAGCTGCCGTGTCCGTCATGGGCGGTCTCCTTGCTCGTCGCGTGCTGTCTGTCGGATACGTGTGCTGTCCGGCGGTGCCGTGCAGTTCAGTCGGCGGCGAGTGCCTCGGCGATGATGTCGAGTCCCTCGCCGAGTAGTTCGTCGTCGATGGCCAGTGGCGGAAGCAGCCGGAGGATGTTGCCGAAGGTGCCGCAGGTGAGCACGATGACGCCGCGTGAGAGGGCATGTGCGGCCGCGGCTTTGGCCAGTTCCGGATCGGGTTCGGTGGTGCCGGGGCGGACCAGTTCGATGGCGACCATGCCACCCCGGCCGCGGATGTCGCCGATCACGTCGCGTCCTTCTCCGGCCAGGGACGCCGCGGTCGCCGACAGTGACGACAGGATGAGTTCACCGATCTGCCGGGCGCGTGCCGGCAGATCGAGCGTGGTCATCTGGTCGATCGCCGCGAGTGCGGCGGTGCACGCCACCGGGTTGCCGCCGTACGTGCCCCCGAGCCCGCCGGGGTGGACCGCGTCCATCAGTTCGGCGCGTCCGGTGACTGCCGAGAGCGGCATCCCGCCCGCGACTCCCTTCGCCATTGTGACCAGGTCGGGGATCACCCCTTCGTGGTCGCAGGCGAACCAGTCGCCGGTGCGGCAGAAACCGCTCTGCACCTCGTCGGCGATGAACACCACCCCGTTGGCACGGCACCATTGGGCCAGCGTGGGCAGGAATCCCGGTGCGGGAACGATGAATCCGCCCTCACCCTGGATGGGCTCGACGATCACCGCGGCCAGACTGTCGGCACTGATCTGCTTGTCCATCATGGTGATCGCCCGATTCGCGGCGGCCACGCCGTCGGCGCCGAGGGGGTCCCGGTAGGGGTAGCTCATCGGCATCCGGTAGACCTCGGGGGCGAACGGACCGAAATTGTGCTTGTACGGCATCGTCTTCGCGGTCAAGGCCATCGTGAGGTTGGTGCGACCGTGGTAGGCGTGATCGAACGCGACCACCGCATCGCGACCGGTGGCCAGTCGCGCGATCTTGACGGCGTTCTCCACCGCCTCGGCGCCCGAGTTGAACAGCACGGTGCGCTTCTCGTGATCACCCGGGGTGAGTTCATTGAGTTTCTCCGCCACCGCGACGTAACCCTCGTACGGCGTGACCATGAAGCAGGTGTGGGTGAACCGATGAGCCTGCGCGGCAACGGCGTCGGCCACCGCCGGGTTGCTGGCACCCACTGTGGTCACCGCGATGCCGGACCCGAGGTCGATGAGTGAGTTGCCGTCGACGTCGATGATCACGCCACCGTCGGCGTCGACCGCGTACACCGGGGCGGCCGATCCCACGGCGGGCGCCACCGCGGCTCGCCTGCGGACGGTCAGCGCACTCGACCGCGGGCCGGGCAGTTCGGTCACCAGATGTCGCTTCTGCGGCAGCCGATGGGCCATGGTGGTCATCGCATTCACCTCACTCGACGTTGCTCATCACGTGCTTGACCCGGGTGTAGTCCTCGATACCGTAGAGCGACAGGTCTTTTCCATGGCCGGAATGTTTGAAACCGCCGTGCGGCATCTCGGCGACCAGCGGTATGTGGCAGTTGACCCACACGCATCCGAAGTCGAGGGCGGCAGACATCCGCATGGCCGTCCCGTGGTCGGTGGTCCAGACGCTCGCCGCCAGGCCGTAGGCCACCTCATTGGACATCTCGACCGCCTGCTCCTCGTCGGAGAACGGCTGAACCGTGATCACCGGTCCGAAGGTCTCCTCCTGCACCAGCTTGTCGTCCTGCCGAACGCCGGTGATGATCGTCGGCTCGACGAAGAACCCCTTGTCGCCCTTACGCTTTCCTCCGGTGGCGACCGTCGCGTGCGGCGGGATCCCATCCAGGATGGCGGTGACCTTGGCGAAGTGGTCGATGTTGTTGAGGGGTGGGACGGTGGCCTTCTCCGCCTCCTCGACGAGCAGGTCGACGACCTTGTCGTGGATGGACTCGTGCACCAGGACGCGGGTGACCGCCGTGCAGTCCTGGCCTGCGTTGAAGAACGCGGCCGCCGCGAGCGGTTCGATGATCTTGTCGAGATCGGCGTCGGCGAACACCACCGCCGGGGCCTTGCCGCCGAGTTCGAGGTGTGCGGTCTTCAGCTGCTGCGCGGCCGACACCGCGACGGCGATCCCGGCCCGCACCGAGCCGGTGATGGACACCATCCTCGGGGTGGGATGACCCACCACGGCCGCCCCGGTCTCGCCGTTGCCCAGCACCACGTTGAGCACGCCCGGCGGCAGGATGCCCCGACTGATCTCGGCCAGCGCGAGGGTGGACTCGGGCGTGGTGTCCGACGGCTTGAGTACCACGGTGTTGCCGGCCGCGATGGCGGGCGCGATCTTCCAGATGGCCATCATGAGCGGGTAGTTCCACGGCGTCACCTGGCCGATCACGCCGACCGGCTCCCGTCGGACGAACGAGGTGTGGCCGGACATGTACTCGCCCGCGGACTTGCCCTCGAGCGTGCGTGCGGCACCCGCGAAGAACCGCACCTGGTCGGCCCCCACGGTGACCTCCTCGTCGGCGATCTGCTCCTCGGGCTGGCCGGTGTTGCGGGCCTGGGCGGCGACGAGCTTGTCCGACCCGGCCTCGATCGCATCGGCGAGCTTCAACAGCGCCTTTTGGCGCTCGGACGGGGTGGTGGTGCTCCAGCCGACGAAGGCCGCGGTGGCCGCCGCCATCGCGGTGTCCACGTCGGCGGCGGTGGAGACCGGAGACACGGCGACGACGGATTCGTCGACCGGATTGATGATGTCGATGGTCTCGGTGGAGGCTGACGGCACGAACTCGCCGTTGATGTAGTTCTGCAGCACGGACATGGGTCCAGTGTTCGCCTCCACGCGGGCTGACGTGGCCTGACATTCTGTACAGGCCCGGGCGGAGTTCGCTCCATGATGTCCATTCGTCGCTAGGGTGATCTGTGTGACGACCGTCCGGTGGCTGCTTGCGCAGCGCAGGCTCCAGTTGGCGCTGCGTGGCGGGGCCGACGGGCTGGGGCGCTCGCTCGACTGTGCGGTGTCGTCGGAGCTCGCCGACGCCGGTGAGTGGTTGTCGGGCGGGGAGGTGCTGCTGACCACCGGGCTGCGGCTCGGCGACGAGGTGGCCGGGCGCCGTGCGTATCTGGCGGGTCTGGACCAGGTGGGTGTCGCGGCGGTCGGTCTCGGTGTCGGCTTCGGGTTCGCCGAGGTGCCCCGGGACATGACGGAGACCGCGGACGAGCTGGGTCTGCCATTATTCGAGGTGCCGCTGCCGATCCCGTTCTCCGCGGTGACCCGGGCCGTGCTCGATCAGATCGCCGCACAACGGTCGGCCCGGCTGGTCACGGCCACCAAGGCGCAGCCGCGGATGACCCGGGCCGCCGCGTCCGGCGGTTCCACGGCGCTGGTCCGCGAGCTCGCCGAGGCCATCGACCAGCACGTGGTACTCCTCGACACCGGCCACTCCGTGGTGGCGACGGCACCGCGCACCATCCCGTCTGCCGACCTCAATCGGATTCGCGATCTGGTGGTGCGCGATCCCGCGTCCGCGGGTGCCGTGTGGATGACCGACGACGCGACGATCACGGTGGCCCGGGTGGGATCGGGTGGTCGGACCTACGGACATCTCGGGGTCGTCGGGACGTCGGCCCTCGACGATGTCGCCCGCATGCTGGTCGGCCACGCCACCTCGCTGCTCGCCATCGAACATGCCAAACCGCGTCAGGTGACACGCGACATCGTGGACCTGCACGACGACGCGCTCGCCCTCGCGGTCGACGGCTCTCCCGCGGGACCGGGACTGCACCGGATCCTCGGGCGCGCAGCGGACCGGGCCGGTCGGGTCCGCGCGGCGGTCTTCACTTTCGCCGACCCCGAGGCCGCCACGCAGGGGCATCGTCGACTCGTCGACGAACTCGATCATCGATGGCGACCGGTGTTCGTCCATCGGGACGACGTCGAGGTGATCGCCCTGTTGCGCGGCGACGATCACGTGGAGTTCGCCGTCGGCCTGCTGGCCATGATGAATCGCAGCGCACCGGTGTCGGGCGGGATCGGTCCGGCGGCCGAGCTGGGCGAGGTGGGCGAATCGGTGCGGCAGGCGCGACTGGCGTGCCGGTCGGCGGCCGTCGGGCAGCTCGTCGACCTGTGCGGCAGCCGGTCACTGCTGACGATGAATCCGGTGCGGCAGGCGCTGGCCGACGCATCCGCACAACGCCTTTCGCCGGTGATGGCGCACGACGCCCAGCACGGCACGGATCTGCGCGCGAGCCTGCTGGCATTCCTGGAGGCGAACGGCAACTGGGGCGTGGCCGCCGCGGCGCAGGGGGTACACCGCCACACACTGCGTCACCGGATCGAGCGGATCGAGGACATGCTGGAGGTGGATCTGTCCGATGCGCGGACCCGGGCAGAGCTGCTGTTGATGCTGCTGGGGGCGGACGCATGAGGCGCGCCGCGGCAGTCGTTCTGGCGCTGGTGGTATCGGTTCTCGGGGGTTGCGCGACGGCCACCGACGAGCCGCAGCCGTCCACCTCCATGTCCGCTGCCGACAGCTCGCCGGTGTCTGCGCCCCGGCAGGTCAACCTCGGCGACAGCTACAGCGCTGCCGCGGGAGTGCAACCGCTGGTGGAGGATTCACCCGTGCTGTGCCTGCGGTCGTCGCGCAACTTCGCGCACCTGCTGGCGGCTGCGCGCGGTTACCGGCTGGACGACGTCAGCTGTAGCGGCGCCGACACCGCGGACTTCTTCACGGACCAATATGCCGGTGTACCCGCCCAATTGGATGCCCTCACCGGCACTCCCGACGTGGTGACGGTGATGATCGGCGGCAACGACAGCGCGGTGTACACCACCGCGATCCGCGCGTGCTCCGACGTGGCGGCGACCGATCCGAGTGGGTCGCCCTGTCGCGCAGCGCACGGCCCGGAGTACATCGACATCGTCCGGGAGCGCACGTACCCGTCGCTGGTGAGGGCATTCGAGGCAGTGCGGGCGAAGGCGCCGGACGCGCAGGTGCTGGCGGTCGGCTACCCGTGGATCCTGCCGGCGCAGACGGGCTGCTATCCGACGATGCGTGTGGCATCCGGCGACGTCCCGTATCTCCGTGAACTGCAAGCAGTTCTGAACCGGTCGGTGCAGAGGGCCGCCGAGCAGGCGGGCGCTACCTATGTCAACATGTCCGGAGTGTCGGAGGGGCACGACGCCTGCGAACCGGTGGGTACGCGGTGGATCGAGCCGCAGACCGGCGCAACCGGCGCCGCCCCGGCTCATCCGAACGAGCTGGGGCAGCAGGCGATCGCCGATCAGCTGGCCGCGGCCCTGC
Source organism: Gordonia sp. DT101 (assembly GCF_049844895.1). Taxonomy (NCBI): domain Bacteria; kingdom Bacillati; phylum Actinomycetota; class Actinomycetes; order Mycobacteriales; family Gordoniaceae; genus Gordonia; species Gordonia sp. DT101. The sequence continues at coordinate 580,314 of NZ_JBNCLX010000002.1, forward strand.
GGTAGACGGCGTGGGTCGTCACCTTCGTCACTATGGATGCGGCGTCAGCAGGGTCTCGGATCAATAGTTGTCACGACGGTCCGCCGGTGCCGCATCCATATCGGCTGCCACTTGTCCACAGTCGCAGAACAATCCACAGATCACCCATCCGGCCTGGCGCTGCCGAATTCTGTGCGCCTTTCTGCGCCACGATGACTCCATGGACCTGAGTGATCTCCACATTCCGTACGGAGTCGCATCCTGGGCGCAGCTACGAGGCCTCGATGTCACCCAGAGCCGGCTCCGACGGGCGTGCGCGGACGGCGATCTCAGGTTGTTGCGGCGCGGCTGGTATGCGACTCGGTCGGCGAACACGTCGGTGGCGGCGGCGGTGGCCACCGGTGGTGTGGTCAGTTGTGTGTCGGCGCTGAAAATCCACGGGGTCTGGATTCCTCCCGGGCCCAGCAAGATGCACATTCGCGGTCGTGAGGCGGCACATCGATCCGGTAAGCATCGCTACTGCAAGCAGTACGCGCCCCCGGAGCGGGAGGTCGATGCCGTCGACGAGATCCGGATCGCACTCCGGCATGCCCTCAAATGCCTGGACGAGGAGGGCATCGTCGTCGTCTGCGACTCGATCCTCCATCAGGACCTGCTGGAAAGGTCCGACCTCGACGCGGTGTTCATCGGCGCTCCTCGCCGCATTCGTCGCCTCCTCGACCGGTGCGACGCGAATGCCGAATCGGGTACCGAGACGATGGTCCGATTTCGCCTGCGCGCCCTCGGCATGAGAGTGCGGGTGCAGCAACGGATCATCGGCGTGGGTCGGGTGGATCTGTTGGTCGGCGACCGTCTCATCATCGAGATCGACAGTGTGGAGTACCACGATCGGTCACCGGAACAGATCGAGAAGGATCGTCGGCGGGACGAGGAGGCGGCCCGCCTCGGCTACGTCACCCTGCGGTTCAGTTACCAACGGGTGGTGCATGAGTGGGAACAGGCGGAGGCAACGGTGCTCGACCTGGTTCGCCGGCGTGAGCACGTGAAGAAGCTGGCCGGGGGAGTATCGCGACATGAATACGGCGTCAGCGGGGTCTCGGATCAATAATTGTCACGAGCACCCGCTGACACCGCATCCATATCGCTGTCCGGCCGGCCGGGGTCCGGCCGGCAGGACCCCGGCCGGACCGGCCGCCCACTCAGTGTGCGAGCTCCGCCGGCGCCCGACGCGGCAGCAGCCGGACCACGGGCAGGCAGATCGCGGCCGCGACGAGGACGATCACGAGGCTGATCTCCATCGCATGGACCTCACTGCCGGTGGCCAGCTGGAAGAACACCGTTGTCACTGTCGCGGAGCCGATTCCGGTGGCCAGCTGTTGGATCGCCGACATCGAACCGCTGGCACTGCCGGCCTCGTCGGCGTCGATGTCGCCGAGTGCGATGTCGAAGATCGTGCCGTAGCACGCGCCCATCCCGAGGCCGATCACGAAGATCGGCGGGGCCATCATCCAGAGACCGAGATCGGTGCCGGACGCGGCGACGAGGGCGAGCAGCCAGCCGACCCCGACGACGATCCCGCCCAGACCGAGCACGACGAGGGTCCGCCCGAGCCGGGTCATCAATCCGCCCATGGTCGCGCCGGCGGCGACGATGATGCCGAGGGTCAGCGGCAGCAGGCCGAGCGATGCTTCGCGGGCCGATGCCCCGATGCCCAGTTGCATGAACAGCGACAACACGTAGACGAGTCCGCTGGTGGCGGCGAACACGAGAAGTCCCATCACCAGGCCCGACGTGAAGCCGCGGTTCTTGAAGAGGCTGGGTCGCAACAACGGGTCGGCGGTGTGGGCCTGCCGGTACGCGAACAATGCTGCGGCGCAGGCGCCGACGATCAGGGACGCGATGGGGACCGGGCCCCAGCCGGCCGTCGAACCCTCGATGAGACCGAACATCAGCCCGAACATCGCGACCGCCAGGATGCCCGAACCCCACCCGTCGATCACGGTGTCGCGGTCGCCGTCGTCGCGGGGTAGCAGGCGAACGGCGAGGGCGAGTCCGACGACGCCGAGCACGACGTTGACCAGAAAGATCGGACGCCACGACAACCCCGCGATGTCCCAGTCGATGACAAAGCCGGCGAGGACGGGCCCGCCCACCGAGGCGATGCCGAGCAGCGGTCCGAACAGCCCGAAGGCCTTGGCGAGCATCTCGCGCGAGAAGGTCCTGGTCATGATGGCTATGCCTTGCGGCAGCATCAACGCGCCGAAGGCGCCCTGGGCCACCCGCGCGACCACGAGGAGCAAGGCGTCGGGGGAGAGGCCACACACCGCCGACGCGATGGTGAACCCGGCCATGCCGACCAGGAACACCCGGCGTTGCCCGAATTTGTCGCCGAGGCGCCCGCCGACCACGAGCAGCACTCCCATTGCCAGCGCGTAACTGGCGCCGAGCCACTTGATGAGGCCCTCGCCCGCGCCGAGTTCGTCGGCGATCGTCGGCGCCGCGATGTTGGTCACCGTCGAATCGATCATGTCCAACGCGTCGGCCAGGAGCACCAGGCCAAGGATTGCCCACATCAGCAGGGTGGACGGCCCGGATCTGGCCGGGGATGTGTCGTATGTCGTCGTCATGGCGGACCTCCATCTCGTAGTCAGTATGAAAGTAGAATAACTCTACAAATGGACTTACTGCAAGAATGTAAACTGTGACCATGACGACAACATCTGCCGCGATGGGCCGCCGCGAGCGGAAGAAGGCGCAGACGCGTCAGGCGATCAGCGACGCAGCGATGAAGCTCTTCCGGCAGCGCGGGTACGACAACGTGACGGTGGCGGAGGTGGCCGAGGCGGCCGACACGGCGGTAGCGACCGTCTTCAAGCACTTCGTCGACGGCAAGCCGGCCCTGATCTTCGACGACGGCACCGAGCGGCGGGAGGGGATAGTCGCGGCGATCCGCGATCGGGCCCCCGATCGTTCGGCGCTGGCCGCCGTCGGCGATTTCCTGCTCACCCGGGGCCCGTTCCTCGAGGAGCCCGACGCCGAATGGGCGGAGCGCACCCGGTTGATCATGGACACGCCCGCGCTCACCGACTACTCACGCAAGCTCTGGATGGCCGGCGAAGGTGACCTGGCGGCGGTGCTCGCCGATGCCTACGGCCGCGAGCCCGACGACATCCAGATCCGCGCGCTCGCACGGTATCTGCTGGAGATCCCCGGGCTCACCGGGTTCCGGCCGGACTCCCGCGCGGCCCTGCAGGCGATCGTCGATCTGCTCGACAACGGATGGTCGACGGAATCTCACCGCGGGTGACCGTCGTCACCGACCTGTTGACGCAGGCTGAGAGCAGCCTGAACGATTTGGGCCCCGTCGGCGCGGTTTGGAACACTGGAGGCCGTGACCCGATCCGCTGATGCCGCCGCGAAGTCCGCAGAACTCTTTCGCCGCGCCACGGCGGCCACTCCCGGCGGCGTCAACTCACCGGTCCGCGCCTTCTCCGCGGTGGGCGGCCATCCCCGGTTCATCGCCTCGGCCAAGGGCTGCCACCTCACCGACGTCGACGGCAACGACTACGTCGACCTCGTCAGCTCGTGGGGGCCGATGATCCTCGGCCACGCCCATCCCGCCGTCGTGGAGGCAGTCCAGAAGGCCGCCGCAGGCGGACTCTCGTTCGGTGCTCCGACCGAGGGCGAGATCGAGTTGGCCGAGGAGATCATCGACCGGGTCGACCCGGTCGAGCGTGTCCGCCTGGTCAACTCCGGTACCGAGGCCACCATGTCGGCGATCAGGCTGGCGCGCGGATTCACCGGCCGATCCAAGATCATCAAGTTCGCCGGCTGCTATCACGGCCATGTCGACGCGCTGCTGGCCGATGCCGGCTCGGGCGTCGCGACACTCGGCCTGCCCACCTCGCCCGGGGTCACCGGCGCCTCCGCCCACGACACCCTCGTGTTGCCCTACAACGACCTCAAGGCCGTCGCGAAGGCCTTCGAGGAGTTCGGCCACGAGATCGCCGCGGTGATCACCGAGGCTGCTGCCGGCAACATGGGCGCTATCGCCCCGCACGACGGTTTCAACGCCGGCCTGCGGGAACTGACTCGCCGGCACGGTGCGCTGCTGATTATCGACGAGGTCATGACGGGTTTCCGGGTGAGTCCGGCCGGCTGGTACGGCATCGAGGGCGTGGCCGGTGACGTCTACACCTTCGGCAAGGTGATGAGCGGCGGTCTGCCCGCGGCGGCATTCGGCGGCCGCACCGACATCATGGAGTACCTCGCCCCGACCGGACCGGTGTACCAGGCGGGCACGCTGTCGGGGAACCCGGTCGCCGTGGCCGCCGGGCTCGCGACTCTCCGGCACGCCGACGCGCAGACCTACACCGATCTCGATGCCAACGCGGATCGTCTGGCGGCCCTGTTCACCGAGGCGCTGAGCGCCGAGGGAGTGGCGCACCGCGTGCAGAAGGCGGGCAATCTGCTCAGCGTGTTCTTCGCCGATCGGGCCGACCCGATCACCGACTATGCCGGCGTCAAGGCCACCGAGACCTGGCGGTTCGCGCCGTTCTTCCACGCGCTGCTCGAGCGCGGGGTCTATCCGCCGCCGAGCGCGTTCGAGGCCTGGTTTGTCAGCGCGGCGCTGGACGAGGATGCTTTCTCACGAATCGCCGACGCGTTGCCGGCTGCGGCCCGGGCCGCAGCACGCGCATCGGCCAGTGCAACGGGGGAGTCCCAGTGACCAACACGATCGTCCACATGATGCGGCACGGTGAGGTGCACAATCCCGACGGCATCCTCTACGGGCGGCTACCGGGCTTCCGGCTGTCCGACAGCGGTCGCGCGCAGGCCAACAAGGTCGCCGACACGCTCGCCGACCACGATGTGACCGCGGTGTTCGCGTCGCCGCTGCAGCGGGCCCAGGAGACGGCGACACCCATCGCGGGCGCCCATGGGCTGACCATCGTCACCAACGACGAGCTCATCGAGGCCGACAACGTCTTCGAGGGTCTCAAGGTCTCGGTCGGCGACGGCGCCCTCGGCAAGCCCCGGCACTGGCCCAAGATGCGTGACCCGTTCACCCCGTCGTGGGGCGAGCCGTACATCCAGCTTGCGCACCGCATGCTGGCCGCCGCCAACAAGGCACGTGACGCCGCCCGCGGTCACGAGGCCATCTGTGTCAGCCATCAGTTGCCGGTCTACACGCTGCGTCGCTTCCTGGAGGGCCAGCGGCTCTGGCACGACCCGCGTCGCCGGCAGTGCTCGCTGGCCTCGCTGACCAGCCTCATCTACGAGGGCGACGCCCTCGTCGACATCATCTACTCCGAGCCGGCCGGTGCGTCGGACCCGTTGGCAACGGGAGCGTAAGGACGAGCGTGCGAAGGTTCTGCCTGCTGGTTGCGGTACTGGCGGCCCTGATCGGGGTGATCAGTGGCTGCGGCACCGGCGACGACGCAGTGGCGCAGGGGGACACCTTCCAGTTCGTCTCCCCGGGTGGGCAGACGGTGATCACGTATCCGCCCGCCGACCGCAAGAAGGTCGCCGACCTGTCGGGACCGGATCTCGTCACCGACCAGCCTCTGTCGCTGTCCGATGCCCGGTTCCGCGACAAGGCTGTCGTCATCAACGTCTGGGGTTCGTGGTGTGGGCCGTGTCGCGGTGAGGCCGACGACCTCGAGCGCGTCTACGAGCAGACCAAGGACCTCGGTGTCGAGTTCCTCGGTATCAATCTGCGCGACGATCGGCAGTCGGCCAAGGACTTCGTCGCCGACCGCAACGTCGGTTACCCGTCGATCTACGACTACGACGGCATCACGCTGTCGAGCCTCACCACACCGACCGCCGTGGTGCCGACCACGGTCGTCCTGGACCGTCAGCATCGGCCCGCCGCAGTGTTCCTCAAGGCGGTGACGGCCGACGAGCTCGACGCGACCGTCCGGAAGGTCGCTGCCGAGTCGGTGTCGACCCCGGCGTCGTCCACTCCGGGTTCGCCCGCTCCGCAGTCGCCGGCCACCTCGGCCCCGGGCCGACCATGACGATGATCGAACTCGCACCCCAGGCCGCCATCGGTGACACATTCGCCACCACGGTGTCGAGCGGGCCGCTGCTGCTCGCGCTCGCCGCGTGTGTGGTCGCCGGACTGGTGTCCTTCGCGTCACCCTGCGTCGTCCCGCTGGTGCCCGGCTACCTGTCCTACCTTGCCGGGCTCGTCGGAGCCGAGGCCCCGGCCGTCACCGTCGGCGAACCGGCCAAGCGCGGCCGATCGCGGGTCGCGGTCGCGGCCGGACTCTTCGTCCTCGGATTCACCGTCATCTTCGTCGCGGCCACCGCGAGCGTGCTCGGTATCACCAACACATTTGTGGTGAATCGCGAAGTGTTGCAACGTATCGGCGGTGTGGTGACCATCCTGATGGGCCTGGTGTTCATCGGGCTGGTGCCGATGGCGCAGCACGAGTTCCGATTCGCGCCCCGCCAGATGTCCAACCTGGTGGGGGCGCCCCTGCTGGGTGCGGTGTTCGCCCTCGGCTGGACACCCTGCCTCGGGCCGACCCTCGCCGCGGTCATCGCGACCGCCAGCGGCACCGAGGGCGCGACCGCCGCCAAGGGCGTCGCACTCATCGTCGCCTACTGCGCGGGCCTCGGCATCCCGTTCGTCGTGCTCGCGTTCTCGTCGGCCTGGGCCCTGCGCAGCCTCGGCTGGCTGCGCAACCACGCCCGGGCGATCCAGATCTTCGGCGGAATCATGCTCATCGCCGTCGGGGTCGCCCTGGTGACCGGGCTCTGGGATCAGTTCATCGTCTGGGTCCGCGACGCCTTCATCACCGACACGGAGCTGCCCGTATGACCGATACAGACGTGACCCCCGACGCCGAGGTGTCCGGCCCGACGCCGGGCCCGTCGCGCCCGCATTGGATCTTCCGCCGCGTGCTCTGGCCGCTCCGCAATCTCTGGCGCTCGCTCACCTCGATGCGGACCGCACTGGTCCTGCTGTTCCTGCTCGCCCTCGCCGCGATCCCCGGAGCACTCCTCCCGCAGCGGCCGCTGAACGAGCAGAAGACACAGGCCTACATAGATCAACACGGCTGGCTCGGCCAGTGGATGGACCGACTCCAGCTGTTCGACGTGTTCGCCAGCGCCTGGTTCACCGCCATCTATGTACTCCTGTTCGTCTCGCTCGTCGGGTGCCTGACGCCGCGGATGATCGAGCACTTCCACAGCCTGCGGGCCAAACCCGTTGCCGCACCGCGAAATCTGAAGCGTCTGCCGCGACACGTCGAGCACGAGGTGGACGGCGACCCCGAGGGCCTGGCGCGACGCATCTCCGGCAATCTCCGCGGATGGCGACGCACCACCGTCGTCAGGGACGACGGCGTGGTGGAGGTCTCCGCCGAGAAGGGCTACCTCCGCGAGTTCGGCAACCTGGTCTTCCATTTCGCGCTCCTCGCGCTCCTGGTGTCGATCGCCTTCGGCAAGCTGTACGGCTACGAGGGCACCCGCAGCCTGGTCGCCGACGGCGAGCAAGGCCTCTGCAATACCTCGACCGCCGTCTATGACTCGTTCAAGGCGGGCAATCTCGTCGACGGTACCGACCTCGACCCGTTCTGTTTCCGCGTCGACGGCTTCGACGCGACCTTCCTGCCCAACGGGCAGCCGGACATGTACACGGCCAAGGTGCGCTACACCGACGGCGTCCAGCAGACGGACCCGTCGACCTGGAAGTCGACGAAGATCCGGGTGAACGACCCGTTGCGGGTGGCCGGTGACCGCGTCTACGTGCTCGGCAACGGCTACGCCCCGACGTTCACGGTCACGTTCCCGAACGGTGAACAGCGTCAGCAGACGGCGTTGTTCATCCCGGAGGAGATGCAGACGATGATGTCGTCGGGGGCGGCGCGTTTCGACACCCCGGCCGGGCTCTACCCGAACGAAGACGAGCGTCGCTCGCATCAGGTGGCCCTCGAAGGGCTGTTCGCCCCGACCGCCAATTACCACGGCACCCTGCTGACCTCGTCGTCGCCGATTCCCAAGGACCCGGCGGTGGCGATCCGCATCTACGAGGGCGACACCGGGCTCGACACCGGCAAACCGCAGAATGCGTACTCCCTGGACCAGACGCTCATCGAGCAGGGACGCCTGCAGCAGCGTGCGCAGGTGAACCTGGCGCAGGGGCAGACCCACGCGCTCGCCGACGGCACCTCGGTGCGATTCGACGGCTATCAGCGATGGGTGTCGGTGCAGGTCTCGCACGATCCCTCGCAGGTCTGGGTCCTGGTCTCGGCGATCACGATGCTCGGCGGCCTGCTCGTGTCGCTGCTGATCCGGCGCCGGCGCATCTGGGTCCGACTCGTGCCCGTCCCCGGTACGGTTTCCGGTGACCCCGGCGAACGACGTACTGTAGTAGAAATTGCCGGTCTGGCACGCACCGATCAGGCGGGCTGGGGCGAGGGTTTCGAGGAGCAGGCCCACGACCTGGTGCGCGACCCGGCCGACCCGGACGCCGAGCGCACCTCGCGGGTACGTCGGCTACGTGTGCGGCGTCTGTAAGCGGGATCGACTGAGAGGACGAGTGCGATGAACACCGGTTCGATACACGTCGACGAGACACTGGCGCGATACTCCGATCTGCTGTTCGGTACGGCCATCACCATCTACGTGCTCGCGATGCTCCTGTTCCTGGCGGCACTCGCCGGTGCCCGTAGCCGCAAGCTGACGTCGACGGCCCAGCTGGTCACCGCGGGTGGGTCCGGGGTGGCCGTGGACGATCGGGCGCCCGGCAAGGTCGCCGACACACCCCGCCGCAATCTCGGCGACCGGCTCGGCAACATGGCCTATCCGGTGGTCGTCGTCGGACTGATCGCGCATGTGGCATCCATCGTGCTGCGGGGTATGGCGACCGAGCGTCCGCCGTGGGGCAACATGTACGAGTTCATCTCGCTGACGTGTGCGGCCTGTGTCATCGCCGGCCTGGTAGTGCTGCGCAAGCCCGAACACCGGCCGTTGCTGACCTTTGTGCTGCTACCGGTTTCGCTGCTGATGTTCATCGGCGGTCGCTGGCTGTACACGCAGGCCGCTCCGGTGGTCCCCGCGCTGAAGTCCTACTGGCTCGCGATTCACGTCTCGATCATCTCGGTGTCGTCGGGCGTGCTGCTGGTGTCGGGCGTGGCCAGTGCGCTCTACCTGATCAAGATGCGGTGGGGTCGCCCGGAGAGCGACGATCCGGCGGCTGCCGGATCCGGCATCGTCGCGGGTGTGCGACGGGTCATCGACCGAATCCCGAACGCGGACACGCTCGATCGGCTCGCCTACAAGTGCGTCGTCTTCGGATTCCCGCTGTTCGGTCTCGGCGTCATCTGCGGTGCGATCTGGGCCGAGTCGGCATGGGGCCGGTTCTGGGGCTGGGATCCCAAGGAGACGGTGTCGTTCATCGCCTGGGTGATCTATGCGGCGTATCTCCATGCTCGGGCGACGGCGGGCTGGCGGAGCAACGCGGCCGCCTGGATCAACGTCGCGGGCTTTGTGGCGCTGCTGTTCAACCTGTTCATCATCAACCTGGTGGTGTCCGGCCTGCACTCCTACGCGGGACTCTGACCGCTGTCTTCGCCGGGAGGCGTCCGCTGGGTCTCCACAGCCTGCGCCTTGACCATCTTGAGCAGTGCGATCACGACGTCGATGGTGTCCGGGCAGATCGAGCGGACGTCGATCCCGGACAGATGCGTTCCAGTGGTCGCCAGCATCTCCACGTAGTCGCGCTGCTGGCGGACGCGCTCGAGGTCTTCGTCGGGATTGGCGAGGAAGTAGGTGACGCTGACCTCGAACGCCCGCGCGATGGCCTCGACGGTCCGGAACGACGGCGTCCGGGCCTTGCCCGTCCGGAGTTGCGAGATGTAGGCGTCCGAGAGCGAATATCCGAGGTCGTTGGCCCGTTCGGCGATCTTCTTACCCGTGTAGGGCACGCCGTTCTCATCCCGCGAATGCTCGAAGAGGTAGCCCAGCTTCTGTGCGAAGCCGGGCTCGTCGTCGGGCGTCGGGCGCCCCCGCTCGGGCGTCAACGTCGGTTGTCCGCGCGTGATTCGTTGATCTCCTGCACCTTTCGCCGGGCCCACACGGTGGCACCCACTGCGTGATGGAAAGAGATTACCCTACCTGCCAGTAGGGTACGCGGGCGTAAGTCCGGGATTCTGCGACGTCAGGACGGATATTGCGTGGAGGTGTCAGGCGTCGTCGGCATCCGACCCGTTGGGGCCCCGCGTGCGGCGGTCGAGATCGATGAGAAAATCGGGATCGTCGTCGGGCCCGACCGGACCGATCGGCCGGGTGGGACGGTCGTCGTGATCTTCGCGATCGGCGAGTTGGGGGCCAAAGGCGCGCCACAGCAGGAAACCGATCGCTGCAATGCCGATCAAAGCGAACAGAAACGTCATGGCAACCTCCCGTGTACAAGCGTACGTGAGGTTGCCATGGGGCGGGGCGGACCCCGCCGGTCAACAAGATCAGTGAGTGCGGCGGTTCAGCAACTCGACGACGTCGGCCTCACGGAAGCGACGGTGACCGCCCGGCGTGCGGATCGATCCCAGCAGGCCGGAGCTGGCCCAGCGGGCCACGGTCTTCGGGTTGACGTTGAACATGGACGCAACCTGGCCGGGCGTCAGGGTGTGCTGACTCGCAAGACCTGGGGTGATGATGCCGGGGGTGGCTGAGTCGATGACAGTCATGTGTGTTCCTCTTCTCTCGCCTGCAACGATGAACCTGCAACGATGAAATACGTGGGGTCTCGTTCATGGATACACGCCGGATGCCCGGGTACTCGAACGGTCAGCAATTGGTAAAGAGAGTGCAAAACCGACATTCGAGACGCCCGGTTCGTCGTAATTGGGCGAAAATGCGCGACCTCACGGGCAGTACCCTTGACACCGTGAGTGAAGACAAGGCAGTGGACACGAGTACCGACCGCGAGGCGACCGCAGGCAGCGTTGCGCTGTCGCTGGCGCTTTACACCCTCGCGCGGCTGGCGCTGGTCGTCGTGGTGGCCGCGATCATCATCGGTGGCGGCGCGATCGCCGGCGTCCAGGTGCCGCTGTTGGTGGCCGCCGTGTTCGGTGTCCTGATCGCCCTGCCGCTGGGCATGGTCCTGTTCAAGTCGCTGCGTCTGCGGGTGAACCGACAGATCGCGGCGGTCGACGACGCCCGTCGGCGACGACACGACGATCTGCAATCCCGCCTGCGCGGCCAGGCCGACTGAGTCGGGATGAAGCCGACCAGGATCGTCGACCATCGGGGCGACCGCACGTGGTCGGAGAACGCGGTACGTCTGATCGAGGCGGACGGCCGTCGCAGTGCGGACACCCACCTGCATCGCGTGCTGTTGCCGGACTGGTCGAGGTGGACCGCCGACGACGGCAGTGACGTCGGCGTCGACCTCTATCTCAAGGACGAGAGCACCCACCCGACCGGTTCGCTCAAACACCGACTGGCCCGCTCGCTGTTCCTCTATGCACTCTGCAACGGCTGGGTGCGAGAGGGCACCACCGTCATCGAGGCGTCGTCCGGGTCGACCGCGGTCAGTGAGGCCTACTTCGCGAAACTGATCGGCGTCCCGTTCATCGCGGTGATGGCGTCGAGTACGTCGCCGTCGAAGACCGCGCTCATCGAGCGGGAGGGCGGTCGTTGCCACTTCGTGGAACGCGCTGGTGATGTGTATGCCGAGGCACTCCGGCTCGAAGCCGAACTGAACGGACATTTCATCGATCAGTTCACGATGGCCGAGCGGGCGACCGACTGGCGCGGCAACAACAACATCGCCGAATCGATCTTCGCGCAGCTGGCCGACGAGGATCATCCGATCCCGACCTGGATCGTGGTCGGGGCGGGGACGGGTGGCACGTCGGCCACTCTCGGTCGCTACGTGCGCTACCGGCGACACCCCACCTGGCTCGCCGTGGTGGACCCGGAGAACTCCGTCTTCCTGCCGGCCTACGACTCCGCCGACGGCACGCTCACCTCCGAGGTGGGTTCGCGCATCGAGGGCATCGGCCGCCCGCGCGTGGAGCCGTCGTTCGTCTCCCAGGTCATCGACCGGATGATCGGCGTTCCCGACGACGCGTCCATCGCGACCGCCCGTTGCATCAGCGACCGGCTCGGTCGACGCGTCGGCGCCTCGACCGGGACCAACCTGTGGGGAGCCCTGCAGATCGTCGCCGACATGGTGGCGCAGCGGCAGTCCGGCAGTGTGGTCAGCCTGCTCTGCGATTCCGGGGACCGCTACGGCAACACCTATTTCGACGACGAGTGGCTCGGCGAGCACGGATTCGATCTGACCGAGGCGACGGCGGTGCTCGACGAGTTCCTCGCGTCCGGGATGTGGACGGCCGCGGTCTCCTGACCGCGCGACCCGTCGCTGCGGAGCGAGCTTGCCCCTTTGTTCCCTGAGGAGCGAGCTTGCGAGCGTGCCCCTCTGTTCCCTGAGGAGCGAGCTTGCGAGCGTCTCGAAGGGTCGCACTTAGGGTTACCTCATCGCCGTGGGATAGCATTCGCGTGTGGGCGATCTCGAGGGTGAACCGCTGGTCAAGGCTGTTGGTCTGGTGCGTGAGTACCAGATGGGGGATCAGCTGGTGCGGGCGTTGGACGGTGTGGACCTGGCTCTCGACGGTGGGCAATTCGCGTCGATTGTGGGGCCGTCGGGTGCGGGAAAGAGCACTCTGCTGCATGTGCTGGGCGCCTTGGACTCTCCGACGTCGGGCACGATCTCGATCGACGGGGTCGATCTGGGTTCGCTCGACGACGAGCAGGCCTCGGCGTTCCGGCGCCATCGGGTCGGTTTCGTGTTCCAGTTCTTCAATCTGGTGCCGACGATGTCGGCCTGGGAGAACGTGGCGTTGCCGCGGTTGTTGGACAGTCAGTCGTTGCGCAAGGCCAAGCCGCGGGCGGTCGAACTCCTGGAGCGGGTAGGGCTCGGCGATCGTGTCGATCACCGGCCGTCGGAGCTGTCGGGTGGGCAGATGCAGCGGGTGGCGATTGCCCGGTCGTTGATCATGGATCCGACGATCCTGCTGGCCGATGAGCCGACCGGGAACCTCGATTCGACGACGGGCGATTCGGTGCTGGCGTTGCTCTCGGAGGTGGCGCATGACACGGCGGACCGTCTGGTGGTGATGGTGACCCATGATCCGCATGCCGCGGATGTCGCCGACACCACGATCACGGTGCGCGACGGGAAGATCGCGTGAATGTTCGACCGGTGAGGACGGCAGCGGGCCGGCCGGCGAGTCCGCTCCGTTCGATCGCGTCCGGGTTGTCGCGGATCCGGGTGCTGAACCTTCGCGAGATCCGCACCCACCGGCTGCGGGTCGTCACGTCGCTGCTGGTGGTGATCGTCGCGTCGGCGCTGCTGATCTCGGTACTCGGCCTGTACGGGTCACTGACCGAATCGGTGCGCCAGGTGAATGCGGCCATCACGGGGACCGCCCAGGTGGAGGTTGCGTCGATCGCGGATTCGGGCATCGACGAAGGACTGGCCGGCGAGATCCGCGGAGATGTGCCCGAGGCGAAGTCGGTGGTGCCGCTCATCCGTGACTCGGTGGTGATCGACAACCGCAAAACCGCCCTGCTGGGTTCGGACTTCCGGGTCACCGCGCTGTCCGGCGAACTGCGGCAGGCGGTTTCGGCGCAGCAGTCCGCGGGTATCGGGCAGCAGGACCTCGAGAACGGCATCGTGGTCGGCGCGGGGACCGGATTGCACAAAGATCAGCAACTGACCGTCAACGGTGTTCCGGTGCGGGTCATCTCGGTGGTCGAGGGCGACCAGGCATCGGTGCTCAACAAGGGCAACTTCATCTTCGCCTATCTGGGCCTCGCGCAGCGACTGGCGTCGCGGGCCGACAAGGTGGACTCGATCCTCATCGTCGCGAAACCGGGAGCCGACATCCCGGCCCTGAAGTCGGACGTCTCCCGAGTCGTCGACGGCCGCGCCGTCGTCGTGGACCCGGATTTCCGCGCGAAGCAGGCCGAGGTGGCCAGTTCGGTCACCCGTGACGCCACCCTCCTCGTCTCGCTCATCTCGCTGGTCATCGCGGGCTTCTTGGTCTTCAACACCATGAACATGGCCGTGGCGTCGCGCCGTCAGTCGCTCGCGATGATGCGTGCGCTCGGCGCGCGGCGCGGACATCTCGTCGGTGACCTGCTCGGCGAGTCGGCGCTGTTCGGATTTGTCGGCGGACTGATCGGGGTACCGATCGGCATCCTTGCCGGACGATGGGCGATCGGCAGGATTCCCGAGGCCGAGTCGGATACGTTGGCGACCGCCGTGAGCTATCACCTGCCCGGCTATGCGCCGGTGATCGCGATCGTCGCGTGCGTAGTGGCCTGTGTGGCGGCGACGTCGCTGGCCGCGCGGTCGGTGTTCGCGGTGTCCCCTGTGGAGGCGATGATCGCGGGTGAGGTCGCCGACAACTCGACGAAACCCGGACGCGCCGTGTGGATCTCCGGTGTTGTCGGGGTCGCGCTGCTGGTGGCGTCGTGGTTCGTCGCGACCACCGTGCCCGGCCGTCCCGCCATTCTCGCCGGGGCCGTCTACGCCGTCGGAGGATTGCTGGTCTGCTACGCGCTGACCAAGCAACTCGTCGCGCTGGTCGTGATGTTGACGCGCCGGTTCCGCGGGCCGGGGCAGCTCGCGGCGGTGAACACCGAACGCGCGCCGCGGCGTGCCTGGGCCACCCTGATGACCGTCGCGGTCGCCGTGGCCGTCGGCATGGGCACCTCGGGTGCGCTCGACAACCTGGTCGGGTCGATATCGAATTCGCTTGACGGGCTGGCGGACCCCGACTTCTACCTGTCCTCCGACCCCGGCGGCGGCCTGCCGACCGGGCCGCCGATGTCGTCGGAGATCGAGTCCCAGGTGGCGAAGGTGCCGGGCGTGACGAAGGTCGTCGGCGCCCAATGGGCGAGCCTCAACATCGGCGAGGCAGCGGTATACGTGCAGGGACTCGAGCCGGGATCGTTGGCGCCCTTTGTGAAGAAGGCGAGTTCGGAAGCGCTGCAGCGGGTTCTGGCCGGCGACGGCATCCTGCTGTCGAACGTGCTGGCCCGGACTCTGGACGCGCACGCGGGCGACACCCTGCGGCTGGCCACCCCGAGCGGCTACCGCGACATCCAGGTAATCGAGACCGTCAACTACATCTCGATGGGCTCGGGTACCGCGGCGATGTCGAACTCGGTGCTCTCGGACTGGTTCGACCGGCCCTATGACACGTACCTTCAGGTCTCCACCGACCCGAACGCCGACCAGGCCCAGATCCGGGAGCGGCTCGATGCGATCGCGACGGCGAACCCGTCGGCCGGCGGACAGGCCGTTACCGTGGAGTCCGGCGCGGAGGCCTTGTCGGCCGCCCAGGAGCAGGCCCAACAGGCCGGTGCGTTCACCATCGCCATCCAATGGATCGTGGCGCTCGCGGCCGCGGTCGCACTGCTGAACACCTTGCTGCTCTCCGTGATCGAGCGTCGACGCGAACTCGGGGTGCTGCGCGCGATGGGCGCATCTCGCCGGTTCATCTCGCGGATGGTGGTGGCCGAGGCGGCCGGCATCGCGCTGATCGGCTCGGTCACCGGGCTGGTGCTGGGCAGTGCGCTGCATTTCCTCTCCGACAAGATCCTCTCCGCGACAACCTCGATCGAGATCGCCTACTCGCCCCGTCCGTCGACGCTGCTGTTCGTCGGGATCGCCTGTGTGCTCTGCATCGGCGGTGCGCTGGTGCCGGCCATGCGGGCCTCGCGGATGAACATCAGCGAGTCGATCCTCACCGAGTAGTCGGCTCCGGTGGCATGAGCATCACCTCAGCCGGGCGTTGGCCACATAGTGTGCTCAAGGGTTCGCTGAGGTGATCCTGGTGTCAGTCTTCTTCTTCGTGCCTCGCCGTAGATGGCGACCTTCGCGCACGATCGCGAGCACCTGGCCTTCCGCGTCCGCCCACCCGGTGGTGACTGCTGCGTAGGTGAAACGCAGTGTGAGGTAACCGAGTTCGGCGGCCTTGCGATCGCGTCGCCGGTCTTCCTCGTACTGTTCCGCGGTCCGGTGATATTCCTCGCTGTCGATCTCGATGATCAACCGGTCTCCGACGAGGAGGTCGACCCGGCCGATGCCCTCGATCTGCACCTGAACGCGCACAGAGATTCGTCGTGACCGTAGCCGACAGCGGACCATCGACTCGGTGCCGGACTGCGCATGGCCGTCGCAGACGTCGAGCAGTCGGCGCTTGGCGAGCGGGGCGGATGCCATTTCCGTCCGGATCTCGTCGATGGTCATCAGTTCCTTGTTGAGGATCGAATCACAGACCGCGACCAATTCTTCGCCATCGACGCACTTGGCGGCATGACGCAGCGCAGTCGGAACATCGTCGACCGCGCTGCGCAGCGACTCCGGACGCCCGTACTGCCGGCAGAGCGCGTTGGCTTTCCGGTAGGCATCCGAGTTCCCGCGTTTGTGCACTTTCGTCGCCGTACCCGGAACCCAGACGCCGTGATAGCGCAGCGCGGTCAGGCAGCTCACGACGTGCCCCCGACGGGCCACCTCGCACACGACCTGGTCGGCGGCCTTGTCCGCATACCGATCCCGCCCCAGGCGGATGAGATCACCCGTCTTGCATTGGCGCCGAATCTCTTTGCGTGTCAGTCCGGTGGCGATCAACTCTGCGTAGCTGTACACGCCGATGTACTTCATGGCGATGAGTATCACCTGAGAGGTGCCGACCGACCGTGCCCGTGACGCATCTGTGGACAACCGGCGCTCATGGAACCCCGACGATGTGCACTGCGTCGTATCTCCAGACATGCCCCATCGGCGTTGCGCCGATCCGCTTCGAAGGAGGTCGACGATGGTATCGGACCGGCCATACCCGACAACTGCCGGCTTCGGTATCCGGCCCGACGAGATCGCGCGGACGGCGGATGCGTGGCGTGCTCAGTCGGTGGTGATCCGAGACGTTGATGTCGCAGCGCTGGAGCGTGTTTCGTGCCCGTCGAGCCGGGTGGCGTCGGCTTTGCGGGCCGCGGCGTCGGCGGCCCGGAACGCGACTGCCGCCTTCGCCGACCGGCTGGAGGCAATGGGCATGATCCTGCATCGCCTGCGGATCGACTCGGACATCGAGGACCGGGCGGCCGCGACATCTTTCACCGACCTCTCCGGACGCTGATGCGTCCGACGATTTCCGAATTGCGCCACTGGAACACCCACCGCTTCACTGAGGCAGGAGTATCCGCCGAGACCGGCGCGGCAACCCTCGACGGCGCGATGGATGCGGTGATCCGTGCACTCGACGCGACGTCGGGTTGGCGTGGCGAGAGCCGTTGTGCGGCGGACCTGAGCGTGGCTCGGGAACGCGGTCACGTGAACGAGATCCGCAACATCCTGAACCAGATCGCGGACGAGGCCGAGGATGCCGGCGCCGATCTGACCTATGCGCGCGAACGCGTGCTCCGACAGGTCGACGCCGCGCTCGCGGGCGGATTCGTCGTCACCGATCTCGGCGGGGTCGCGCACGCCGATACGTCGAAAGAGGCTGACGCCCAGAAGCTCGAGGTGGCGATCATCGCGGCGCTCGACTCGGTCTGCCAACTCGACGACGACCACGGCTCGCGCCTGGGTGCGCTCGCCGACGACCTCGCCGCGATGCGGTATGGCCACCCGGATGTCCGGCTCCTCAACGGAGACACTGTGAATCCCGACGAGGTGGTAGCGATGTTGCGGGGCATGACGGCGGTCGGGCGCCGAGAACTGTGGTCCCGCATGGCCGTCGATGACCGACGCCGGGTCATGCATGCCGATCCTCAGACCATCGGCAACCTCGACGGTGTCGACTTCGACTCCCGCGCAGACGCCAACGAGATCAACGTCCGGAACGCGCTGATCGAGGAGCGGCAGGCCGGCCGGGCCGCGGGTCCGCGTGCAGCTGTGCTCGAGGAGTTCTCGCATCGGAGCCCCGACGGAACCGCGGAACGCCGGTTCATCGCCTTCGACAACACCGCCGACGGGCGATTCGTCGAGATGGTCGGCGGAATCGGATCGGGCACCCGCAACGCCACCGTCTATGTCCCGGGGACCAACTCCTCGATGAATCGGAGCGCGGAGACCTACCGCGTTGCGAAGGATCTCGCGCAGCGAACCGGCGGGCCCGTGTTCGTCTACCTCGACGGTGACCTGCCGCAGAAGGTCGGCTTCGAGGGGTTGCCCGACGCACTCGGCAGGGGAGCGGTTGCCGGGCTTCTCGGTATCGGATCCGGCCTGGCGGAGTCGATCGACGACTCCGCAGTCGAGACCGGTTTCGCCCGGGCCATGGCTCCGCGTCTTGTCGGATTCGGGACGGCTCTCGACGCCGAGCTCGCGCAGTACGCGCCGGAGGCGAAGACGACGTTCATCGGCTTCTCCTACGGCGGCTCGGTCGTCGGATCGGCCGAACAGCTGGGGCTGCGCGCCGACCGGGTCGTCTACGCGTCGTCGGCGGGTACCGGCGTGTTCGACGGCCCGTGGCGCAACCCGAACCCCGAGGTCGAGCGATACTCGCTGACCGTCCCGGGTGACCCGATCCAGTACGTCCAGTCGGTGCCCGGCAACCCACACGGTTCCGACCCCGACACCGCGGCCGGGGTGGTCCGGCTGGACACCGGATTCACCGGGCCCGACGCGAATGGGCACCGCGCCCTGCTCGAGGGCGCGAGCTCACACGGTGCCTACTGGCACGACCCGGACTCCGACGCGTTCCGGAACGTCGTCCGGGTCATCAACGGCGACGACCCCACTCCATACGTCGAGCGCGCGCCGGACCGGCCCACCGATCCGTACGCCGAGGGGCTGCTCCACATCGTGGTCGAAGGCGGCAAGCAGATCATCACGGACGGTCTCGGTCCGCTTGGTGATCTGCTCGACGGCGACATCGACCTGCCGGGTCCTATCCCGGACATCCCCCTGCGTCTGCCCTGGTGAGTCGCTCGGGGCAGCCTGCGGAAACTTGACTGTCAATAATTCTTGACAACCGGATGATGTCAACATAACCTGACACCATGCACGACGAACAGAATCCGACCGATACGGCACATGACGACGCCACTGGCGCCGGCCTCGCGGGTGACGCCGCGAGCAGCGACCCCGCCCGGGGGCTGGCCGCGGTACGGGCGCTGCGGACCCTGGCCGACCGTCTCGAGGACGTCCAGGTCGCCAATGCCCGTGCCAACGGATGGAGCTGGCAGTCGATCGCAGAAGTTCTGCAGATCAGCCGCCAAGCCGTGCACCAGAAACATTCACAACGTGAGGCCCGCGGCAGTGGGTCAGAAGGAGACATCAACAATGTTTGAACGATTCAACCGTGATGACAGAATGCTGCTGGCTTTCGCCATGCAGGAGGCCGGCGATCTTGGTCACCGGCAACTCGGCAACGATCACCTCATCCTGGGCATGCTCTGCAACGCCCGGAGTCCGCTGTTCACGCTGCTCGGCGAGCAGGGCCTGACCCTGGCGACGGCACGCGAGGCGGCGCAGAAGTATCACGCCGAGCACGACGACACCGCTGAGGCCACCGACGCCGGCGTCGAAGAATCGGCGAAGCAACGCTATGAAGAGGACCGAGATGCCCTGCGCAGCATCGGCATCGACCTCGACAAGGTGCGCGAGGCCGTCCGCGGCCGATTCGGTGAAGACGTATCCGAGGGCTGGGCCGAGCGCCCGGACCGCGGATACGGCCGACGCGGCCGCGGCGGTCCAGAGGGTCGCGGCCGCGGCCGGGGACACCGGCACGGACACGGCCCGCATCGGGGTCGTGGACATCGCCCGGAGGGTTTCGGTCCCGAGGGTCCCGGTGGATTCGGGCCAGGCTTCGGACCCGGCGGACCGGGCTTCGGTCCGGAAGGCTTCGGCCGCGGCGGATTCGGCCCGGGACCCTTCGGTCCGGGTGGCCCGTTCGCCGACGACGAGGGCCCTTGGGAGCCGGGACGCGGACGACGCGGACCGCGTGGCCGTGGGTCGCGCCCCCGCTTCGCCGCCGAGACTCGGGAGGTGTTCGGGAAGGCCGTGGAACTCGCGCGTGAGCGTGGCGACTCGCGGCTGCGTCCCGAGTACCTGCTGATCGGCATCATCGACGCCGGTGACGACGCATCGCGTGCCGTCATCGAGTCGGCGACCAGTGCCGACGATCTCAAGGCCGCCGTGCTGGCGAGCCTGCCGGAGGTCGATGCCGGCGTGTGACGCCGGTGTGATGCTCTGGGTGTGATACCCAGCGGCACAATATGATCGGCCGGTCGACCTCGTGATCGAGGGCGGCCGGCCGATCTCTGTCGGTACGGGGTCAACGCGATGGCGCCGTACAGTGAGATCAACAGCAGTGACCAGTTGATCGCAGCGATCAGGACGGAACTCAGCAGGTAATTGGCCGTCAGTCTCGGGGACGTCGCAACGCTTGTCGGCCGCGACCATCTGCGAATACCGGTGATTCCGAATATGTTGTCGTGCAAGAGATGTGGTCCGATTGTTGCGAGCCGGGGGTATTGCGGTTGCCGTTGGCGCCGCCCGCGGGGCGCGACGTGATCACGCGCTTCGGTATCGCCTGATCGGCCTGAGTGGTCCCGCCCTGTGACCGCTTTGGGGGCCGGCTTGTCCGTGTGCGTCATTCGAACTAATGTTCGATGGGTGAGCATGAAGTGGATCGGCGGCGACAGCGGCCAACCACGACGACCGGTGTACTTCCCGGTCGGCCACAAGGCGGTGCTCGTCGATCTGAACGCGCTGTATCCGCAGACCCCGCACTACTCCGGCGAGTACTTTCCGGATGGTCTGCAGATCCGGTCGGTGCACCTCGGTGTGCTCACCGCATGGGCGCGTTCGGAGTGGGGCGAGTGGTACGGCAAGGTCACTTACACGATCACCGCCAAGGACCGGCAGGAGAAGGTGACGCACTGGGTGCCGGGCTGGGCCTTGCGGCCCGCGGAGGCGACTCCTCCGCATGGGCGGAGATCAGGCGGGTCTCCGGCCGGCTAACCGATCATCAGGCCGACCGCAGTCAGCACCGCCCATGCGAGCATGGCCTGTCCGGTGCCGCCGAGCGCCGGGATCAGCCCGGGGCCGAGGGCGCCGGCCCGCACGGGTTTGTAGGCGAACCACACCAGCGGAGCGGCGAGCAATCCGAGCAGTGCCCAGGGTGTCGCGGCGATGAGTGCCAGGCTCACCACCAGCGGTACGGCGAGGAGTACGCCGAAGAAGATGCGGGTCTTCTTGTCGCCCAGACGAACCGCGAGGGTCACCTTGCCGGATTCGGTGTCGCTGGGGATGTCGCGCAGGTTGTTGACCACCAGCACAGCCGACGAGATGGAGCCGATCGCGATCGCACACAGCAGGCCGACCCAGTCGACCGTGTCACTGACCACGTACTGCGTGCCGAGCACTGCTACCAGCCCGAAGAAGACGAACACGGCGATCTCGCCGAGCCCGATGTACCCATACGGTTTGTTGCCGCCGGTGTAGAACCAGGCGCCGGCGATGCAGATCGCGCCCACCACCACCAGCCACCAGGCGGTGCTGACGGCCAGCGCCAAGCCGCATATCGCGCCGACCGCGAAGCAGGCGAACGCAGCGCGCTTCACCGCACCGGGCGACGCGGCGCCGGAGCCGACCAATCGCATCGGGCCCACGCGATCGTCGTCGGTGCCACGTATCCCGTCGGAGTAATCGTTGGCGAAGTTCACGCCGATGATGAAGGCGACCGCGACCAGGAGGGCGAGTACTGCCTTCCACCAGACCACATCGCCGAGGTCGCGGACCGCTCCGACGCCGACGACGACCGGCGCGATCGCGTTGGGCAGCGTGCGCGGACGCGCGCCTTCTAACCACTGCTTCGGGGTTGCCACGAGGTCGATCCTGCCACGCAGGAACTGCTGCGCACTCGGCGCCCGGTCGAGCCCATCGACGACACGGGCAGAACTGTTATCGGGCGCATCCGAGAATGGCAGCCTTGGCGAGCCCGCCGTATTGGTAGGCATATTGGTACGCCCACATGAAGACAGATCGCGAATAGTCACGCGGAACGCTGCGCATGATCACCTGTCCGTCGAAACATTGTCCGAAGATGTACCGGGCGCGCACCATGTGATAGCGCCAGCTGATCACGATCACCGATCGCCAGCCACGCTCCTTCGCCAAGCGTTGAATGAACGTGGCCTCGCCCTGCGTCGTCGATGGATTCGGCGCGAAGCAGATGACCTCTATGTCGGGGGTGCCTGCATTGCAGACGCGGTCCATGATCTGTTTGTCGAGGAGTGGGTAAGGGCGGTACGGATCGGAGATCACGACGGTGTTCGCGTATCCCTCGTGCGCCAATCGGAGTCCGTAATCCTCCCGGCCGTCGTGCTCGCCGCCGAGGACGACGATGGCATCCGCAGGTCGCAGACCGTCCTGGTGCTCTCTGTTGAACAGCTGATAGCCGAGCCCAGCGAGGGTCACCGCGACGATGAGCAGCACACAGACAGCGATGGCGGCAATGGATCTGAGTCGAGATCGCCTGACCGCCATTCCTGAATTGTGCACGGCTCGAGTACGAGTGGCTGATCGTGGTCCGGCAGATCACACGGGACGAGTCACGAGCCATTCGCTCAGCGAGACCTGCGCCGCGTTCGCCGCTCGTGCGCCCACCGACGCCCGGCCCGAGTCTCGTTCTGCCAGAGCGCCCATCCCGCGATGGCGAAACCGACGACCGCCAGCACATCCCCTTCGGTCACTCCGTGGCGGGCGCTGATCACGAACAGCGTCCGACCCTCCAGCGGTCCGTTGAACACGATCCACGCACCGGCCACCACGATGAGCACCGCGGCCGACCATCGTCCCGGACGGGCCAGGCACCATGCGCCGCTGGTGAAGAGCAGCCCGAGGAGGACAAGCGCGTGGAACGGATCGATCGATCGCATCCCACCAGTATCCAGTGACCGCGGTGGGCAGTCGCATTTACTGAACCAGGTCGAGGTCGTCGGGTGTGAGGATTTCGACTGTGATTCCGTCGTGTACGAGTCGGGTGAAGCGCATGGGTCCGGCGTATCGGTAGTCGGGTGGGGCCACTTCTTTTGGGCGCGTGGGGGTGTCACCTGAGAGTCCGTGGTTTCGCAGGTGGTGTCGGAGGGTATCGGCGATGTGGTTGCGCCGGTTGATGCGTGGCGGGTTGGGTGGTCCGGTGCCGTTGGTGTTGCGGGTCCAGGCGGGGCGGCCGGCGTCGGGTCCGTCAGCAACGATGTGGGTGGTGAATTGTCCGGGTTTGTGTCCGACCATGCGGTTGTGGGTGGGACACGCGGCGGCGAGGGCGTCGATGTCGGTGCGGCCACCTTCGGCCCAGTCTTGTTCGGCGTGGTGGATGTCGGTGTGGCTGAACGGCATGTCGCAGTCGGGGTGGGTGCAGTAGGCGCCGTCGCGGGCGAAGAGCGCGAACCGTTGGGCTTGGTTGGCGAATCGTTTCGCGGTGCCCAGGTGCAGGACTTCGCGGGTGTGGTCGGCGAACACGGCCAGGTGCAGGTCGGCGTGGGCGGCGAGTTCGACGATGTCGGCGATGGGCAGGGAGGCGCCGGTGGTGGTGTAGCCGAGGCCGGCCCGTTCGCGCAGTTCACTTTCGGTGATCGCGATGATCAGGTGTGGGGGTAGTCCGCGGTGGCTGGCGCCGAGTCCACCGCTTGTCAGGATGTAGTCGAGCAGGGCGCGTAACGCGTCGTGGTTGCGTTGTTCGGGGGTGCGCGAATCGCGGGTGACGGCCTCGGCGAGGGCGTCGGGGTCGGCGTGTTCGCGCATTCCGGTGGGTGATTGCTTGTCGTCGGGGTTGTTCATGCCGGGTGCGGCCCAGGCGGCGAGGACGACGTCGAACATGGCGCGGGTGGTCGGGTCCAGGGTGGCGGTCAGCCGGCTGAGCTGCTGGGCGTCTTGTTTGCTCAGCAGTAGGCGGCGTTGCCGGGCGCGGTCACGCTGGTCGGTCACGGTGCCGTCGGGGTCGAGGTGGCCCAGGATGCGGGCCCCGAGGTCGGTCAGTGTTTTCGGGGAGAAGTCGCGAGCGAAGTAGGCCAGACTGGCCTCGGCCGCCTCCACCAGATCGGGTGCCACCGCGGCCGGGATGCGTGCCATGGCGTTCACGATGGTTTGGACGTGGTCGGGTCCGATGGCACCTTCGGCCAGCGCGGCGGCGGTCTGCGGGTGGCGTGGTGCCAGTAATTCGCCGTGCAGGTTGTACATCTGCGAGACCGCGGCCATCTGTTCTTTGCGGTGGCGCAGGTCGCCGATGCGCAGCTTTTCGGCCATGAAGTTGTGCAGTGAGCGGTAGCCGGCAGCGGTGTGGGCGTCGCGGTCGCAGACATCCATGACTCGGCGATGTCCGATCGAACTCATCCGCCGGGCGGCACGTTCGTGTTCGACGGCCACCGCCACCAGATCGGCGGGCGAGGCGCTGGTGGTGTCGACGCCGGCGATCCGGTCGAGCAGGTGATGGAACTCGCGGTAGAGCTCCACCACATTCTCACCGGCGGGCAGAACCCCGACCGAAGCCGCGGCGGCCGTGGCCAATTCGGCCTGCCGCTCGAGCAGTTCGTCATGACTGCGCGGATGATGTTGCTGAAACATGCCCTGCGGCAACCACTGGCCGGCCACCGCCGCCACATCCACGTCCTCCCCACCGTCATCGATGGCCACATGACCAGGATCGGACTCGCTCATGCGGCGGACCCCCGATCCGATTCGTTCGAACGTATGTTCGAAGTCTAACAGAGCCAAAACTGTCTGCGCAAGCCCTTTCGCCGAGGCAATCGGCGTCGATCAGTGAGACGAAATTTCTTCGAAGGGCGGATCGTTGAGAGGCTGGCGACCGTACTGTCCAACTGAAGAAACTCAGTCTTGTCAGGTGGAATCATGTCGCTCGATGACACTCCGCAAACTCCCGTCGATGAAACCGCAGCCAGTGATTTCGTCGCAGAACTCCTCCGCGGTTCAATGCGCACGACCCCGACGTGTTCACGGCAGTGATGACCGAGGACGTCGTCTTTGAGCACAGTGGTTCGGCGGCCCCTTCTTTCACCCGCACGCGCCGCGCGTCAGCTTTGCCTGGACTGCAGTGGGAACCCACACCGGCTCACTCGATCCGCCGGGCTGGCTGCCACGGGCAAAGACGTCGAGTTCGACGTCCGGGAGATCATCGAGTTCCGGGACGGGCTCGCAAGTCATTTCCGCGTCGTGATGGACATGACCGAGTTCGCTCGACAGATCGGAACCATCCCGGCTCGGGGTAGCCGAGGGGAGCGGGCGATGGCGCGGATGCCGCGGTTCCAGATGAAGGTGGCGCGGCGCCGCTGATTGTCCGTTATTGTCCGGCCGGCAGACCGAACGCCGCCAGTACCGTCGTGCTCCACAACTGCTGCTCCCGCGCATTCGGGTTGGCCGCGTCGCGCATCACCGCCGCGAGACCCGCAGTGCTGCTGGGGAATGCGGAGTAGACGTCGATCACCTGAATGCCGTCAGCCGACATAGCGGATGCATAGTCTGAGAGTTGGCGCGACACATCCGACCCCTGCCGAGGCCCCTGCTTGATCACCGCGATCTGGGCGTTCGGGTATTTACTGCGTACTTCGGTGATCAACGGCTGGATCTGTGCGGCGAGCGGTTTGCACGCGTCCTGGCCCGGCCCAAAATTGAGCAGCACCAGATCGGGCGTCACTTGGGATGGGATCATCTCGTCGAGATTCTGCGCCGTATACGCCACGCTCTTACCCGGCGCGCTGGCATTCCAGAAACCGATCGCGGCGTTGGTGCCGTTGCCGACTCCGACGACGGGACCGTACGCGTCGGCGGAAGTGTTCCAGAATCGTATGGCGACCGGCCGGTCGAGATTCTGACTGATCGACGTGGCGAGGGCGGGTGTCCAACCCTTTCGGTCCGCGCCGGTCGAGTCGCCGAGCAGGACCAGAGTCTTCGGAGTACTCGGGTTGGCCTTCGCGTCGTCGATGAAGCCGGCCGTTGCCGGAGTCGAGGCCGGCGACATGCTGGTCGGGTCGGTATGCGCCCCCGTCGACGAGACCGGAGCTGTCCGATTACCGGAAATGATGAGACCGACGACGAGTACGACCATCACAATCCATGCCCAGAGGGGCGCCGATCCGGCGATTCGCTTCAACACAGTGGACATCCGAGGGACTTCCGAACTTCCTGACGTGTGCGATCGACTCGCAACACCGCTCCGCGCAATGGCTGGTCAAGTACCAACGTCGATCACTGTAACCGCATCGACAGTCGGCGGTCGCGGGATACCCCCGGGCCCGCAACGATAGTCGACGTTCCTGCCGCACCTTCTGATCCTGGCCGCAGGATCGGCTTCGAGCAGGAAACCGGAGGTGCGGCCAGAACCAGGAGTTGGGTAACGTCCCCACACCGCTCGCCGATCATTGGGTGGGGAATGCCAAGGAATAAGGGTGAAGAAGTGAACGCGCAACCGAAGTCGGGAATCTCGCGCAACAGTCGGACGGCGCGCGTAGCCGGCGTCGCGGTGTTGGCCGGTGTCGTCGTGATCGGCACAGCCTGTGGACCGGGCGGGTCGGAACCGGTCTCCACGGCGTCGTCAACGTCCGTCACCAGCAGAACCACCACGACGCCGTCGAGCGAGCCGACATTGCGGCCTGTCGCCGCCGCCGGGGCAACCACGGTGTCAGCCAACTCCGCCGACGGCTCGCTTGCGAAACTGGAGACGCTGGCCGTGAAGGGCCGTGCCCCGAAGACGGGCTACTCCCGCGAACAATTCGGACAGGCGTGGACCGACGACGTCTCGGTGGCCGGCGGACACAACGGCTGCGATACCCGCAACGACATCCTGCGTCGCGACTTGACGGCGATCACCTTCAAGTCGGGTTCCAATGGCTGCGCGGTGCAAACCGGCACGTTGAATGACCCGTACACGGGGAAGACCATTTCGTTCGCCCGGGGAATCAAGACGTCGTCGGCAGTGCAGATCGATCACGTCGTGGCGCTGTCGGACGCGTGGCAGAAGGGCGCCCAGCAGTTGAGCGCGATCGAGCGGCGCAATCTCGCGAACGATCCGCGCAACCTGCAGGCCGCCGACGGACCGGCGAATCAGCAGAAGAGCGACGGCGACGCGGCGACGTGGCTCCCGCCGAACAAGTCGTATCGCTGCACCTACGTATCCCGTCAGATTGACGTGAAGGTGCTGTATCGCCTATGGGTGACGCAAGCGGAGAAGGACGCGATGGCGCGGATTCTGTCCAGCTGCGGCGGTACCCCGGTCGCGACCACCACTCCGGCACCGGAACTATCAGAGACCGCGACGAGGACAGCGACACCCGCGCCCGCCTATACGCCGCCGCCGACCACCACCCAGCCGGTGTACGTGGCGCCTCCGCCCGCGGCGGATGACGGCGGCAGCACCTACTACCGGAACTGCTCTGCGGTGCGGGCGGCCGGCGCTGCGCCGATTCACGCAGGCCAGCCCGGCTATCGGTCCGGTTTGGATCGTGACGGTGACGGGGTCGCCTGCGAGTAGCGGACGCCGGCGCATCTGTGGACGGTCTGATCTGAGGCCCCGCACATGGAACACCTGTCAGAGCCGTCGACCACGTATGTCGTCCGACGGCCCGCTGAGGTGATGTCCATGTCAACGACAGCGGTGACCACGCCGCAACCGGATTGACGATCCACGTCATCACCGTGTCGTCGGGACCGGGCTACCCGATCGGAGTGAAAGCCAAGATCGGAATCGTGCGATCGCCGGCCCAGGACTCGTATTTGGCATACCCGGGCATGGCCTGTTTGACGTTGTCGCACAGGCGGTCGCGTTCGGTGCCTGTCACCTGCTCACCGCGGAATGTCGCGTCGACACCGCCCGCGTAGATCTGCACGACCGGATTCGCTTTGATGTTGTGATACCACGCCGGGTGGCGGGCGCCGCCGTAGTTGGAGGCGATCAGGATGACCCGATCGGCGTCGGTGAAGTAGATCAGTGGCGTGGTTCGCCCGATTCCCGATTTGGCTCCGGTACGCGTCAAGAGAACGAACCGCGGCCACGGACCGATCGAACTCAGGTGCCCGCGGGTGAGTCGGATGAGGGTCGGATCAACACGCGGCGAAATGGTTCGGAGGAACCACTGCCCGGCCGGCGTGAAACCGAACTGCCCAGTGCGACGTTGGACGGCGTTGGCGCGGTCGAGTCGTAGATTCGGAATGGGCATCTCTCGCTCCTGACGTCTTGTCGTCCGCGTCACCGCGACTCCGGAGCTCGACGGGCGTCAGGAAACCGGGAAGCAGACGATCGTGATGCAGACCGTCTTCGGGGCGTCAGGGATCGGGAAGATCGGAACCAAGGGGACCGGAAGGAGCGGAACCGGCAGGAGGGGTACCGGAAGGTTTGGTACGTAGATGGTGGCCGCGTCGTGGGGCGTAGGCGCGGTGGCCTCTGTTGGCGCCGCGGACGCGATCGGCGCCAACGGGATCGACACAGCTGCGCACACGGCGATGCCGGCGGCGATTTTTTTGGGTACGGGTGGTCATGGCTGCTCTGTTCTCGAGACGTTCGACATCGTCATCAGACCGCTGATTGTTGGTTGTGCAACGCTCTCAACAAATCCCACGACAATTTCGTTGCAGACACTAAGTAATCTGGTCGCCCTGGCCCGCGGTAGTGCAGCCCTGTCTTCAGGGTGCGGACTCGGAGTTCAGTTTCTCACATGCAGGATTCGATATCGAGAGACATTGGTTCGATCGGCTGACGCCGCACCAGGTCTGTGTGAACGCATCTATCGGCGCAGTGGCGGCCGCGTGATCTGCTGTGACACCAAGGCGTTTCGATCCGGCAGGATGCCGGCGACCTCGCGGTACGGTTCTCGGCGGGACGCTGTCGCGCAACGCCTGCCCGGCGCGCGGAGGGAGCACCGATCTGCGCGAGCGCGCTCCAGGGCGGCGGTCGATACCGCCCCGCCGAGGGTCTTTTCTGGAGGTCGCCTGCCGGAGGCTCGGGTCAACCGAGCACGGGACGTTTCGGCCAAAATCGATATCTACGTGCAACGACGGCGGCATATCGTTTGCCGGTCCGGTTCCGATGCCGTAAATTCAACGCTTGCTGAAGCTCATCGATTTCGGGTCTGGCACTAGCTGGCGATGAAAGGGCCGTTCGGTCGGCTTAGGCGCGGAACGGGAGGCCGGGTGCGGGGTAGCCCCACAACGAGGTCAGGCGAATTTTTCGGTGCCGATCGCCCCGACGGAGAATTCTACTTCGTATTTGTCCGATTTCGCGAGTGATCGGGTGCCATTCTGAAATGTACTATCTGACGTTTGATTAATGTCGCAGGCGTGGGTTTTGTATTTTTCGCCTTGGTAGACTCAGCTGCGACGCGTCGCTTCGGAGCGTGCTTACTGACCTGCCAGTAGTGTTGCGCAACAACATATTTCTCCTTGCTAAAGATGTCGTCGCGTGGAACGCCTGGCTGGCATTCGTCCGTTCGGACTACATCGGATTTGATGATTTTCGCACGTCGAGATTTCACCTGTAACAAACGTTGTGGTTTATGTCGATAAGCGGTTGTTGGTGTCGGTTCCTTGGCTTAGTCTTCTCGTTGTTGGTCGA
The DNA here is from genome assembly GCF_049844895.1 of Gordonia sp. DT101. Lineage (NCBI taxonomy): Bacteria > Bacillati > Actinomycetota > Actinomycetes > Mycobacteriales > Gordoniaceae > Gordonia > Gordonia sp. DT101. Next base: position 609,890 of record NZ_JBNCLX010000002.1, read on the forward strand.
GGTCGGGTTCTGCGATCGACAGAACGGCACAGCTGTCACAGCGGATCGGTTTCGTTTGTGTCGGTTCGCGTCAGACCTCGACGAGTAGGGGAGGCAGCGTGACCAGTGAGTCCGCTATGGAAGCGGTGGCGCCCAAACGTGCACCGCCGAGCGTGGTGTCACGTTTGCTGTTGGTCTCCCGAGCGCGCGAGCGTTCACGGTCCTGGGTCGACGGCTATGTGACTCGTCTCGCCTGGTCGGATGCTCTGATCGTGGCCGGCGCCGTGATGGCCGGGCAATGGATCCGGTTCGGGCCGAGTAGTAGCCACATCCCGAATGGCAGCTCATTGCCGGCGGGCGCGGTGTCGGTGTCATTGATCGTCGCGTGGATCGCCTGGCTACGAATTTTCCACACTGCGGACCGCCGCATCATCGGGTCGGGATCTCAGGAGTACAGCCGGGTGACGACGGCGTGCTTTTCGGTCTTCGGCCTGCTCGCCATGGTTGACCTGTTGTTCAAGCTTGACCTCGCCCGAGGCTTCCTGGTGGTCGCCTTCCCCGTCGGAACAATATCGCTGCTCGTGTCACGATGGCTATGGCGCCATCGGCTCATGAGTCAGCGCCTCCAGCAGCGCAACCTCGAGAATGTGCTCGTGATCGGCGGGCTCAAATCTGCGGTACCCCTCATCGAGCGTCTCTCGGCGCAACCTGTGCTCGGCTACCGGGTTGTCGGCCTCTGCGTTCCGGAGCGTGCTGCCGACCGCACTCAGGTCAGGGTGGGAGATCGTCTCATTCCGGTGTGCGGGACGTTCGACGACGTGGTCGACGCAGTGACCGTCTGCGACGCCACGACGGTCGCGGTGACGTCGGCCGAGGCACTGGGGCATGAAGCCATGCAGAATCTGTCGTGGGACCTCGAGGGGCTGGACGTCGACATGGTTGTGGCCCCGGGCGTCACCGACGTCGCGGGACCCCGCATGATGGTCCGCCCGGTGGCCGGGCTGCCTCTTCTGCATATCGACAAGCCGCAATATGACGGCGCCAACCGATTCCGGAAGGCGCTGGTCGACCGGGTAGGCGCCGCGCTCATCGTGTTGATGATCCTGCCCGTGTTGCTGGCCGTGGCGGCGGCGATCAAGCTCGACTCACGCGGTCCGGTGTTCTATCGTGCCCACCGCGTCGGGGTCGGCAACCTTCACTTCCCGATGTGGAAGTTTCGCTCGATGGTGCGCGACGCCGACGCGTTGAAGAGTAACCTCAGGGGCCTCAACGAGGGCGCCGGCGGTGTCCTCTTCAAGATGCGCGACGACCCGCGGGTCACTCGCGTCGGCGCGTTCATTCGCCGGTTCAGCATCGATGAGCTCCCGCAGCTGTTCAACGTGCTCGGTGGGACCATGAGTTTGGTGGGCCCGCGTCCTCCCCTTCCGGAAGAGGTCGAACAGTACGACGGTCGCGCGGCGCGGCGGATGCTCGTCAAGCCGGGGATGACGGGGCTCTGGCAGGTCTCGGGACGATCGGACCTGTCGTGGGAGGAATCGGTACGCCTGGATCTCTCCTATGTGGAGAACTGGTCCATCATGCAGGACCTTGTGATCCTCTGGCGCACATCCAAAGCCGTGATTTCCAAAGATGGAGCGTACTGAGAAGGGCGCTCGGCGACGGCGTGGTCAGACGTACCGCGCCCGCAACGCCCGCCGGTCCACCCTGCCCGGTCCGCGCGTCGGAAGCTCGGTGAGCTCGATGACTTCCCGCGGTCGTAGACGCATGGTCGTAGACGCAACCGCCCGCGGTCCGGGCTCGCCGCGAACCGCGATCGCGCCGCGGCCGACCTCTGGCATGCTGGAACAGACTCGCGATCGATCGACGTCGCGGGTCGCGCAGTCGACACAGAGTCACGACCGACGGGAGTATCGAGTTGGGCGACGACCAGACCGGCTTCGACGAGATGGTCGATGCGATCAACTACCCAATGTTCGTGGTGACCGCACAGGCCGACGGCCGACGCGCCGGATGCCTGGTGGGGTTTGCCAGCCAGACCAGCATCGACCCGCGCCGATTCCTCATCGGGATCTCGAAAAACAACCTGACGCACGAGGTCGCTGAGCACACCGACCACCTCGCGGTACATCTGCTCCCGCGGGAACGCACCGACCTCGCCCGACTGTTCGGCGGGTACAGCGGATACGAGACCGACAAGTTCGCCCAATGTGCATGGTCGGAGGGGCCGCACGGGCTGCCGATCCTCGATGGCGTCGCCTTCTGGTTCGTCGGCAAGACACTGCGACGATTCGATGCCGGCGACCACGACGCCTTCCTGCTCGATCCGGTCGACAGCGGTTCACAAAGCTCCGCGAACCGCACTCAGGCGTGGGTGACGTTCTCCGACGTGCAAGACGTCGATCCGGGTCGTGACGCGTGATCGAGCCCGGAGCCGACGACGCGTTCGACGCGGTCGCGCTGGCCGAGCAGCGATACGCGGACTGGCCCGAAGGTGTGCGCGCCAACATGGTCATGAGTCTCGATGGTGCTGCGGTCTTCCAAGGGAAGGTGCGGCCGTTGTCGTCCCGGACCGACCAACGTCTGTTCCACGCCCTCCGGGCGATGGCGGACGTGATCCTGGTGGGCGCCGGCACCGCGCGAGTCGAGCAGTACGGTCCGGCGATCCTCGACGACGAACTCACCGCTCTTCGAAAGCGACAGCTGGGGCCGTCTGCGGCGCCGGCCCCTCACATCGCGATGGTCACCCGCACCTGCTCGGTGCCGGCGACCGCGTTGGCGGCGGAATCGGATCTGCGGCCGCTCGTGATCACCACCGAGCGAGCCGACGCGACATCGGTGACCGGGCACGCCGACGTCATCGCCGCCGGTGACGAGGAGATCGACTTCGCCGAAGCCATCGGTGGCCTGCGGGCGCGCGGATTCCGCCGAATCCTCTGCGAGGGCGGGCCGACGCTCCTCGCCGCGCTCACCGCGGCCGGGCTGGTGGAAGAACTGTGTCTCACACTCGCGCCCGTTCTGACGGCTGAACCGGCGGGCGTGGGCGCCGGCGCTGCGGCGGAGGGCACCAATCTCCTCCCGGTACCGGTGCGGGCGACGTTGCGGCACTCGGTGGCCCACGACGACCATCTCTTCCTGCGGTATGTCACCCGGAGTATCGGGCGCGCAGGGCGCGACGATCCACCTTCCCCGGCCCCCGTGTCGGGAGATCGGGAAGTTCGATGACCTCCCGCGGCGCGGCGTAGCGGTCCAGTCGCTCGGCAACCGCACCCCGAATCCGATTCGGGTCGAGAGTTGTTGTACCAGAAGCGACCACGAACACGACGACCTTTTCGCCCAGCCGATCGTCGGGTACGCCGACGACGGCACACTCGGCGACGGCCGGGTCGTCGAGGATCACCGCCTCCACCACCTGCGGCACGATGGTCAAACCCCCACTCGAGATCGCCTCGTCAGCGCGGCCGACGATGGACAGCACGCCTGCGTCGTCGAGGTGGCCGAGGTCATCGGTCCGGAACCAGCCCGGTTCGACGAAGGCGGGATGATCGGGGCGATTGCGATAGCCGTGCGCGACGACGGTCCCGCCGAGGATCACCCGGCCAACGCCTTCGGGATTCGGGTCGTCGATGCGGACGGTGACTCCGTCGAGTGGTATGCCGTCGTAGACGCAACCGCCCGCGGTCTCGCTCATGCCGTAGGTTCGGGTGATCGGGACTCCAGCGTCGATGGCCCTGCGCAGCAACGGAATCGGTGTCGCAGCGCCGCCGACCATAAGCGCGTCGGCCTCTCGTAGCGCCGCGGTGGCCCGTGGCGAATCGAGCACCTTGATCAGCTGTGTGGGCACCAGCGAGGTGTAGCGGCGCGGGCCGTCGAGGTTCTCGAGGGCATCAGCGAAGGCGTCGGGGTCGAAGCCGTCGGTGACGTCGAGGGCGGCGGGAGTGAATCCGGATGCCAAGGCACGCAACAGGACCTGCACGCCGGCGATGTGGTGCGGGGCGAGCGCCAGCAGCCAGTTGCCCGGACCGCCGAGCCGAGTCGCGGTGGCGGTGGCCGATGCCGCCAGGGTGGCGGCGGTGTGCTGCGCACCCTTCGGTACGCCGGTGGTGCCCGACGTCGAGACCACCAGGGAGACATCGTCGTCGATCACCTCATCGACACCGAGCGCCTCGCGCAGCGCGGCCACCTCGCGAGCATCGTCGGGTACCGGTACGTACGCGGCGGAACCGTCGAGGACCGCGGACAGGTCACCGAGGCGGTCGAGAACCTCGGGTCTGGCGGGTAAATGAAGTGCGCGGAGAGTCTTCAGGACTCATCACCGTCGGTGTCGTCGGTGTCGTCGCGCCCGCTCGGCGGATTTGTGTGCCCGCTCGACGGATTCTCGGTTGCTGTCGGCGGGGTGTTGGGGTCCGTCGATGGATTGTCTGGGGTGGCCGAGGTCAGAGGGCTGTCGTCGAAGGGCCACCCGGATGCCTCGAGGTGCGAACGGACGCGGGCGATGTCCGCCTCGTGAGGGAGCTCATGGGTGACCTTGGTGATCCGGACGGCCGCATCGATCTTGGAGATGGGTTCCGGGGGCGGCGGGGATTCGGCGATGAGGTCGACGGACACCTCCTGGACCTCATCCTCCGTCAGCTGGCGCCGCAGCAGCGCGACGAGTGGGATGTAATCCCCCTGCGGCACTCCGTCTGGGTAGCCGGCGCGCAGCCACTCGACGATTCGCTGGAGGAACTGTGGTCGATCCACGGATGCGGCCCCCTTTCTCCCCCGACGGCAGACGAGACTCTTCTGCCGCGATTCTATGTGGTCAGGCAAAGATTCCGACAATGACGGTGAACAGACGAGCGGCGGTCGGGTCAGGAGACTCCGGAGGCCAGGGGCCACCCGGCCGAGGCGAGGCGGCTGGCCACCTGATTGATCTCCTCGGAATTGGGCTCGTCACGGATGACCTTCGCGATGGCCTCGCGGATGCGGTCCTCGGTCATCGGATTCTCGACGTCGTAGTACCTGGCGAGGCGGAGCACCACATCGGTGACCTGGTTGTCGTCGAGGACGCGTGTCAGCAGGGCGAGCAGCGGCGGGAACTCGGTCGGTGGGATGCCCTCGGGATAGCCCTTGCGGATCCAGGTGATCGCGGATTCGAACAACGGGGTGCCGTCAGCCATGGGTGCATTACCTCCGGGGTGTCTCTCGCGTAGGCCTACTTGTAGCCGAAGGGGAAGATCTTGATGTCGGTGTAATAGAAGATGGTCTGCCGGGTGATCCACAGGAGACCGAGCAGGATCAGCAGTCCGACCACACCGAAGATCACGTATCCGAGCGTCCGCATCGCCGGGTTTCCCTGTGACACAGTGCCGTCCGCATTGGTCTCGGAAGCGCCCTCGGCGTGGAAGCGGAGGCCGAATGCGAACAGGGCGGGCAGGCCGGCACCGAAGATCAGTCCGACGATCAGAACCTTGCCGATCGATTCGACGATGTCCATCGGGGGTTTGTCCTTTCGTGTCTGACGGCGTCAGCGGCCGGTCAGGAGACAGTGGTGAGACGGCGGGGTCAGGCGACCGGGGCCTTGGCTTCGGTGACGGTCTCGGCCGGGATGATCGAGTTGGTGGAGTCGTCCCATTCGGCGTTGACGTTGTTGGCGTCGACCTTGTTCTGCTGTGCGCGCCAGTACATGTAGCCCGAGGCGACGATCAGGAGGCCGAAGATCACCAGTGCGCCGACAGTGTTGCCGAGCACGTGTGCGATGCCGAAGCAGAGCGCGCCGACCAGGCCGGCGGCCGGCAGGGTGGTCACCCAGGCGATGGCCATGCGACCCGCGACGGCCCAGCGGACCTGGGCGCCCTTCTTTCCGACACCCGAGCCGAGGATCGAGCCGGTCGCAACCTGTGTGGTCGACAGCGCCATGCCCGCGGCGCTGGAGGTGAGGATGATGGCCGCGGACGATGCCTCGGCCGCCATGCCCTGCGGCGAGCTGATCTCGACCAGGCCCTTGCCCAGGGTCCGGATGATGCGCCAGCCGCCGAGATAGGTCCCCAGGGCGATCATGCCGGCGCAGCTGAGCACGATCCAGAACGGCAGGCCGTGGCTGACCGACGACGCATCGAGGTGGCCGGTCACGATCAGGGCCATTGCGATGACGCCCATCGTCTTCTGGGCGTCGCCGGTGCCGTGGGCGAGGGAGACCAGTGACGCGCTGGCGATCTGGCCGTACCGGAAGCCCTCCTCCTTCTTGCTCTCGGTGATCCTCTTGGTGATCGCGAAGATCATCCAGGTGCCGCAGGAGGCCACCAGGCACGCGATCACGGGAGCGAGCAATGCCGGAACGATGATCTTCGAGAACACGCCATGCCAGTTGATGCCGGACATTCCCAGCGCGGCGATGCCCGAGCCGATCAGGCCACCGAAGAGTGCATGCGATGAGCTCGACGGCAGGCCGAAGAGCCAGGTGAAGAGATTCCAGAGGATGCCGCCGATGAGGCCGGCGAAGATGATGAGCAGTGCGGTGGTGGGCGTGAGGCCGGTGATGATGTCGCCCTTGTCGTCACCGGAGGTCTGCTGGATGTTCAGCACTTCCTTGGTGATGGTGGCCGCGACCTCGACCGACAGGAACGCGCCGACGAGGTTCAGGATCGCCGACAGTCCGACGGCCACCTTCGGCTTGAGGGCGCCGGTGGCGATCGACGTGGCCATCGCGTTGCCGGTGTCGTGGAATCCGTTGGTGAAGTCGAAGCCAAGTGCTGTGATCACCAGCAGCACAAGAATCAGCGTCTCTCCGGTCATGTTCATATGATGCGGTCCCGCAGCCCCTCCCACCTAACCCTCCAGGGCCCGAGATGTTCGATTTGACCTGGGAGTTTGCCAAGAATCTCGATATGTTCATCCGTTGTTCATGTGGCCGCCGCCAATCCGCCACCGAGCGAGCCCGCTTCCGGTCCTTACTGATTCGCGGAGGGACAGATCGAGCGCTCGGGCAGCTGTGTGACCCGCACGACAGCTGTGGAAGAATCCGACCATGACTGCTGCGATGACGCTCGGAATGCCGATCAACTACGCGGGCGACTTCCGCGAGACCATCAACAACCTCGGCGACTTCGAATCGGTCGGTGTCGACCGCATCGCGGTCCCCGAGGCCTACAGCTTCGACGCCGTCAGTCAGCTCGGGTACATCGCGGCCAAGACCGAGAAGATGGAACTGCAGACCGCGATCCTGCCGATGTACTCACGCACCCCGACGAACCTCGCGATGACCGCGGCCGGCCTCGACTACATCAGCGGCGGCCGGGCGGTGCTGGGCATCGGCGCGTCGGGACCACAGGTCATCGAGGGCTTCCACGGTGTCAAGTACGACTATCCGGTCGGCCGTGCCCGTGAGCACGCCGAGATCTGCCGCAAGATCTGGAAGCGCGAGAAGTCCGACTACCAGGGCAAGCACTACACCCTCCCGCTCACCAAGGAGGATGGCGGCACCGGGCTCGGCAAGCCGCTGAAGATCATCAACCACCCGGTCCGCGAGCGGATTCCCATGCTGCTGGCCGCGATCGGCCCGAAGAACACCGAGCTCGCCGCCGAGATGTTCGAGGAGTTCCAGCCGTTCCTGTTCCATCCCGAGTTCGTCGACGCCGCGTTCGGCGAACCGCTGGCCGCCGGTAAGGCCAAGCGCGATCCGTCGATGCCGCCGCTGAAGATCGTGGTGCAGGCCGCGACCCTGATCTCCGACGACGAGCAGGAGGTCGAGAATGCGCTGCAGGCGGTCCGCCACCACGCCGCGCTGTACATCGGCGGCATGGGAGCTCGCGGGAAGAACTTCTACAACACCCTCGCGCAGCGCTATGGCTACGTCGACGAGGCCAAGATCATCCAGGACCTCTACCTCGACGGGAAGAAGGCAGAGGCCGCCGCCGCCGTGCCGGACGAGCTGGTGCGCGCGATGTCGCTGATCGGTCCGCGCTCGCTGGTGGCGGAGCGCGTCGAGGCCTTCCGTGCCGCCGGGGTCGGCTGCATCCTGGGGACGCCGTCGGCAGGGTCGCACAAGGAACGCGTGGAGGACATGCGGGAGTTGCGGGAGATCGTCGGAAGCTGACGGTCCCCGCTATCTCGACGCGTTGTAAACCATCAGCGTCCGCCGGCCGGCTACCCTTGTCGGCCGGCTGACGCCGGCGCCCATGCCGCACACGGCCGGGCGCGTGCGCTCGCGGTGACGCCTGTTCATCGGGCTGGGCCACGGCAGAATAACGTGAGCGTCGCCCCGCCGCGCACGAACGCCGCGGCTCCAGGTGGCGCTCCGGAGTCGAGTCGTGCTGTCGCCCGAGCCCTGCGCTCCGTCGACTCGAATTGGCGAAGAATTGTAAATCTGTTGTGGCGCAGTGGATCACCGATTCCGTGATCGCGACCCCCCGGTCTTCCTTCGCCTCGGTCTTCCTTTGACGCGGCCATGAGTGGTCGCCACCCCGCCGCCATTCTTCAGCGCCGACATAGCCCAATATGTCTCGGCATTGCGTAACCGGAATGTAAACAATTGACTCTGCGTCTTACGCTCATCCGGAAATACATTCATTGCCTTGCTAACTAAGTGAAGTATTTTGCTCGCAATGCTAAATGAATTCCTCTGGCAGTTTATTGGATGATATTGAAAACTATCTCCGCAGTTCAGGCGGTTGCGCAGCGTGTCTATGCAAACCTGTCGAACGAATTTCTGCTCGTTTGACGTCGGCTGTCGTAATATTCCAATTGGTGATCAAGTGGGTCGATATTGATTGTTTCCGCAATCATTTTTGGGCCTTTGGTGCAGGGAGGGATCGCGAGTGGTGATTCGACCCTTGATGCGCAAGGCGGGCGCCTGGGAACAGACGCTTCCTCCGGTGTCCCCGTTGGTAGGCCGATTGCACAACGTTGCCGAGTCCCGAGCCGCCAGGAGGTACGCACTGACCTGACATGCCTGGACGGGGGTTGGACTGTGCCCGCTGTATGGACCTGCGAAAGGAAACTTGATGGGTTCTGGCGTCGATCGGATATCTGCTGCTGTGTCACCGCTTCGCCGCGGCCGGACAATGGTCGGGTCCACGGGCAACTTCCACACCTTGCACATGTGCATCTGCTGCGTCGATTCCGACACTGCCTATGACGAACTCGTGGCGTCCCTAGGGCGACCGGCGGGTCCGTTCGTCGTGTCGTTCGTCAATGCGCATGCAGCCAATCTGGCCTGGCGGACTCCGGCGCTGTACCGCGATCTCGTCTCGTCCGATCTGGTGCTGCGCGATGGGGTAGGTGTTCAGTTGGCCCTCAGGGTGTTCGGCCGGCCTGTGGGACTCAACATGAACGGTACGGACTTCATCCCGCGGCTGTTGAAGTGCTACGCCGGCCGCCGTGTCGCCCTGTTCGGCACTCAGGAGCCGTGGCTGCACAACGCCCGGGAGATCTTGACCTCCCAAGGTCTGTCCGTCGTTGCCGAACACGACGGATACTCATCGGTCGAGACATATGTCGAGTTGGCGGAGCGAGTCGAACCCGAATTGGTCATCCTCGCCATGGGGATGCCGAAGCAGGAGGCCGTCGCCGCCGCGCTACGCCGTCGCCTGACATATCCGGTTGTGGTGGTGAACGGCGGGGCCATTCTGGATTTCCTGGGAGGTAGGGTCGATCGTGCGCCGGCTGCCGTTCGCAGGTGGGGACTGGAGTGGGCCTATCGGCTCTACCTCGAACCCCACCGTTTGGCGCGTCGGTATCTCGTCGGCATACCGGTGTTCCTCATCCACCTCGGTGCGGCGCGCATGGTGGTGGGACACCTTCCCGATTCACGAAACACGTTCGCGCAGACCGCTGGTGTCGGGATCGGTGCCGCGCGCCTCGAACGACCGTCCGCATACACAGACGAGATCGGGTCCAAGCTTGTCGCCGCAGGCGCATGCCCAGCCCTTACGGGCAGCGGGATTCCCGACGTAGATTCCGTGGGGGAGCAGATCGGTGGTGACAACCGCTCCGGCACCGACGAAGGCGTACGGCCCGATTACGTGTCCGCACACAACCGTGACTCCGGCGCCCAGGGTGGCACCGTGTCGAACGAGTGTGGTGGCAAGGGCATCGCCTGACTTCTTGACCTCGGCGCGCGGGCGGACGTCGTTGGTGAAGATCACGCCCGGTCCGAGAAAGACATCGTCTTCAACCGTGACACCGTCGAAGAGCAGTGCCCGGTTCTTCACGGTCACCCGATCGCCGAGCGTCACCCCGCCCTCCACATAGGCGTGATCGCAGATGTTGCAATCGGATCCGATGGAAGCTCCGGGGAGAACATGGGTGAACGCCCAGATCCTGGTGCGGGCACCGATATCCGAAGACTCGCAGAGGCCGTGTTCGTGAACGAAGTAGTCAGTCATCGGGCCTCCTGTTGATTGCTGCCGTAGATCTCGGACTCGACAATGTTCACGAATGCCTGTTGTGCGTCCTCCCAATTGCCGGATCGGACACTGGTCGCCGCGCGCTTCGCGATGTAGGGGTCGAAGGTTCGGACCGTTTCTGCCAGTGCCGCGCCCAGTGCGGCCGGGGTCGGGCGTGCCCACTTGACGTATGGACTGGGCATGTCGGCTCGGGCGTAGGTCGAGTCGTTGACGATCGGTATGGTGCCGCACGCCAGCATCTCTTCCACAACGAGCGAGATGTTGGTGAAGGACAGACCGAGACCGGCAACACACTCGTTGTAGAGTCTGGCCAAATCCTTCGGTGCGAGCTTGCCGTGGTGGACCGCCGGAAACGGTAGGTCCGCGATCGGATCGCCGAAGATGTGAATCGGCTCGTCTGGCATGCGGCGATGGAACTCCTGCAGTGCGAGAATCGCGAGTTGAGTACCCCGGCGAGCCGTTTTCGGACGCGAGTAACACACCACACCTGAGCGATTGGCAACCTCGGTTAGCTCGTAAGTATTTGTATCGCAGCCGAATTCGATCTGAGTGTATGGTCCGAACCCAGCGATCAGGTCCCCGACCATGGCCCCGAGAGCAACATTGCGGAAGCCGAAACCGTATGTCATCTCGGCCAGGGCGTAGGCGGACCCTCTGGGCTCGAAGAAGGGCTCGAAGTCTTGGATGAAGTACAGGCGGCGGGTGGGCGTCGATTGTGTGCGTGACGCGAGCACATACGCACACTGCCATGTGGTTGCGACAATCGCGTCACATTTCGACATGTCTGCTCCGGTGTGGGAGACCGTTGCCTTGACCCTCGGCCACGATGTTCGAATGGTCTGCTCATGAAAGCTGATGGGACTGCCGTGCTCCTCGTGGAGATAGAGGATGCACTGATGCCCGGCCCGTTCGAGAGCCTCAACCATACGGAACATGGTCGTGTGCCCTCCCGACCCCGCGCTTGGAGGCGAACTGATCCACCCGATCGTCAGATGTGTACCCGCTGCGGGCCGCTGCTCGGGGACGGACATACGCTTCGGCGGATCGACGATCTCACTCCAATTGATCGGAGCGTCGAGCTCTCGGGCGTCGGTCGCTTCATACAGGCGTCGTGCCGCTCGTTGGGTCAGTGAACGCACACCGCCCGCCTGCCATAGGTTTCGGGCCTGCCGAATCCTACGTCCGACGTCCGATGGAACTGGCAGATGTCTGTTCATACTGCTCTCATTCTGTCTTCTGCCCGCCGTGTGCCGATGCGGTGGCGGGCTCCAGCGATTGCTCGAGACGGCGGGCCACATTGCGTTGCTGAAGGGCCCAGCGGTACACGAGGAGCGCGTAGGTCGCGATACCAGCCCCGCCGCCGACGGCGAGCGCCGGCAACGGAGCGTGGATGAAGTGGCACGCAGCGGTCGCCACCATCCAGGTCGGGATACCGGCAAGCACCGGCACGATGACGGACCTCAGGACCGCCCGGTTGTCGGCGCCGACAACGTGCAGGTACACCAGGTAGACGGGGACGACGACCACGATGCCGGTGATGAGGTGTGCATACGCGGCGCCGGCTATTCCGAACGAGCGGACCCCTGCCATCACGGTCGGTATGAGTATCAACATCCAGATGACCTGAACGAAGAAGACAGGCTTTGAGTATCCCCGCGCCAGGAGGTATGTCGCCAGAATGTCGATCAGCACTCGTAGTATTCCGAAATAGGCGAGTGCGGCCAGGACGGGCCCGGCGGCGGACCATTTGGTCCCGTAGAGGAGCTCGATCAAGGGGCCGGACAACGCGCCGAGGAGTATGCCTGCGGGCACCGCGGCGGCCCACGAGATTGCGACTCCGACAGCAACAGACTGGTCGCGTTCGCCGATGCCGGCGTCGGTCGCGTCGTCAGTTCCTGCGGCACGCCCGCGTGACACGTGTGCGAACGCCGCCATGGAGACAGACCGAACCGCCTGCCCGATGATGTTCATCGGCCACATTGCGATATTGAAGGCCAACACGTAGATCCCGAGTGCTGCGGGGCCGAGAACCCTTGTCACCACGACGTTGTCGATGCTCAGAACCGCCCAGGACAGGAAGTTCGCCGCGGCGAGAGGAACGCTGTAGCGCAGGGCAGGTCCGGCCTCCGCGCGGTCAAAGCCGAATCGTGGGCGCGTGTGGCTCAGAACGAAGGCGAGGACCGTTGACACCGACTGAGCGAGGACACGCGATATCGCGAGCGCCATGGGGCCAAGACCCAACACGATGAGCGCGACCGCCGCGATGGTCCCGACCCCGAGGTCGGCTGCTGAGACCGCAAGCACGCGCCGTTGCTGGATGTTTCGTTGCAGCAAGCCGAGCGGCGCGACCGCGAACCCCACAAGAAGCATCGTCGATGACATCACGACGATGACAGGTGTGGCATCCGGCGCATTGAGCGTCCGTGCAATCCAGGGTGCACTCAGCGCCATGCTCACCGTGAGGATTGCTCCGGAGACCACCGCGATGGTCGCAACCGTCGGCATGCGCTGAGCGAGACGATCCGTGCGAACGATCTCTGCACTCAGACCGAGATCGGCGAGCGTGAGCAGCACGGTTTGGACGGTGAGCGACACCGCCCACACCCCGAACTCTTCCGGGCTGATGAGTCTCGCGACGATGATCCCGAGGAGAAGGTTGGCGGTACGCAGCAGAATGGTGTTCAGGGTCGACCAGACGAGGCCACGCCGAACCTTGGCACCCAACCCTTCCGTCCACTCGGACCCGGAGTCGGCGCTCACGTCAGAGGCCAAGAAAATTGGCACGGCGATAGCGGGCGGTCCACCTCTGGTTCTCCGTCGTGCGGAGGGCGTGCTCAACTGATGCATTCGTGATATCGGCCAGCGCGGACCATCGCCAGGCCAACGAGTCGCTCGATCGCGGCCATGTCTCCTCAGCAAATGCGCGGAACTTTTCGAGCGTGTCGCGAGGTTCGCCGTTCGCGACGAGCAGTGTGCCCTTGAGTATCGCCTCTCGAGCCAGAGCAGAGCGCCACACGGGTTCTATTCCGTCGGCATCGGGGAGGTTGGGGCCGACTTCAGCGAAGATCTGCTGAAAGACATCGCGTACCTGACTGATGTCGTCGAGCACACCGCCGAAGTCGATGTCGTGCATGTTGTTTCCGTGCAGCCCGCGGTAGTACCCCTGACGTGGTCCTCCGACGAAACCGACGTCGGATCGTGCTGCGGCCTGTAGCCAGATGAGCATGTCGCCGGCATGAGGAAATGCAGGGTTGTATCCCCCGATATCCTCGTACACCGACTTTCGCATCACTGCTTCAGGATTGGTGATGGCATTTCGTCCACGGCGGGCGACACGTTCGATCCACTCCGCGCCGTCCCACATCTGCCACCAATGGCGAGTCGGGCGAAAGCGGGGGAGGTCGCCGTCGAAGCACTCGACCCGGCCATAGACAAGTCCCACATCGGGATTGGCCTCCATGAGACCTACGGCACGTGAGATCGAGTTCGGACTGACGGCGTCGTCAGCCGACAAGAGGACCACGTACTCGCCTGTCGCTCGTGACAATCCGTCGTTGTAGGTGCGGATGTGACGCATGTTCTGCTCATGCTCGATGAGCTGGACTCGGTGATCCGACGCCGCGAGCTGCCGGGCGATCTCCACGCTGCCGTCGGTCGAGCGGTCGTCGACGATGATGACCTCGAGGTCGATATCTGTCTGGTCCAGTGCCGAGGCGACCGCGGTCGGCAGGAACTGGCCGTAGTTGTAGTGCGGAACCACGACGCTGACCCTGGGCTGCTGTCTCAATGCAACGGGGCGCATGAATCTCAACTGGCACCTCCCAGGGATTTGGCCAGGCCTGCGGCCACCATCTCCTGCTGATCGTGCGTGATGTGCGGGAACATCGGCAGCGAAAGAATGGCCTGGGCAGCAGCCTCAGCCACCGGAAACTCACCGCGTCGGTAACCGAGATGCGCATAGGCAGGTGTGAGATGGAGCGGGACCGGGTAATGGATCGCCGCGCCGATTCCGGCCGTGGTCAAGTCGGTGAGCACCCGATTGCGGTCGTCGACCTGGATCACATACAGATGCCACACATCCTCGTTGCCGGGACGTGGGACGGGCAGGCGTACACCGGGGAAGCCGGCCAGCAACGTTTCGTAGCGTTCAGCCGCGGTACGCCGGGCGCTGTTCCACTTGTCGAGGCGGCGCAGCTTGGCGCGTAGGACTGGTGCCTGCAACGCATCGAGTCGCGAGTTGGCGCCCGCACGGTCGTGGACGTACTTGACCGTGCTGCCATGGGCCGCGTAGCTGCGAACAAACGACGCGGCGTCATCATCATTGGTCATCACCGCACCCGCGTCACCCGCGGCACCGAGGTTCTTGCCCGGGTAAAAGCTCGTCGCGGCGATCCGTGTCATCGCGCCGGCGTGGCCATCGGTGGACGAGGCTCCCTGGGCCTGTGCGGCATCTTCCACGATGACGAGATCGTGTTGTGCGGCAATGGTTTTCAGCGCACGTACGTCGGCGGTCTGGCCATAAAGATGGACCGGCACGACTGCGCGGGTGCGATCGGTGATGGCCGCCGCCACGGCGGACACATCGAGCAAGAGATGCTCGTCGACGTCCACCAGGACCGGGACGGCACCGATTCTGGTGACCGCCTCCGCGGTGGCGATGAAGGTGTTCGCCGGGATGATCACTTCGTCGCCGGGCCCGATTCCGACCGCACGATATGCGAGTTCGAGTGCATCCGTTCCGTTTCCGACGCCGACCACATGGTCGACTCCGAGATAGGTGGCAAACTCATCCTCAAAGGCGGCGACCTCGGATCCGCCGATGAATGCGGCCGACGTGAACTGTTTCTGCCATACCGGCAGGACCTCGTCGGTGATCTCCGCCTGCTGAGCGGCAAGATCAAGAAAGGGCACACGGACTGTCATACGGTGACCCCCGTTGGCCGGGCCGGCATACCAACCCAGGTCTGTTCGTCGGGGACGTCGCACAGTACGACCGCCCCCATGCCCACGGTGACATCGCCGCCGATTGTGAGTCCTTGCCGCACTGATGCATTCATCCCGAGATACGAAGCCTCGCCGACCCGGACCCGCCCGCCGAGCGTCACCCCTGCCGCAAGCGTCGCGAAATCTGCGATCAGATCGTCGTGGGTGATGGTGCAGTTCGGCATGAGCACCACATGTCTGCCGATGCCGGCGTCGGCGGTCACCACCACGTTGTCGAGGACGACGCTGCCGACCCCGACAGTGCTGGTCGTGCCGATCCGAGCGGACGGCGCGACATAGGTGGCGAATCGACGCTCCTCGATCCCGAGAGATCTGAGCCGACCCACGATGTCACGACGGCCGGTACCGGGGCCGACGCACACCAGCAGCGACTCGTCGCGGTCGACGGCCGAGGCGATGACTCCCAGCACCGGAACGCCACCCACCACGGCGCCTTGCAGCGAGAAATCGTCATCGAGTATGCCGACGACGCCGTCGATCCCGGAGGCGAGAACCTCCCGCGTCAGCCCTCCCGCCCCGAGCAGGAGCAGTCCCGCCGTCACGGCGCCGCCCCGGCGGCTTCGAGCAGCACGCGGATGACGCGATCCTGGTCGACCTCGGCCAACGAATGAAACAGCGGGAGGATCAGCGTGGTGTCGGTGAGGAACTCGGTCGCCGGCAGTCCGGTAGGCGGTGTCAGGTCGCGATAGGGGGCCTGACGGTGCGTCGCCATGATCCCCCGACGTGCCGAGATATCTGCCATGGCAAGCAGTTCCAACAGCTTCTCGCGGTCGACCGGGAACTCGTCGCCGACCTGGACCCAGAACGACTGGAAATTGCCGGTCCCATGAACCGGATCGGCAACAGCACGCAGGCCTCGGATCGGTGCGATCTCCGCGTGATACCTGGCGGCGAGCTGACGACGGCGTGCCACCATCTCGGGCAGACGGGAGAGCTGTACGAGGCCGACCGCCGCCTGCAGGTCGGTCATCCGGAAGTTGTATCCGACCTCGTCGTAGCTCTCGGCCGGAGGAAGTACGGACCGGTGGCGGTCGGCGGCCGACATGCTCATCGCGTGTTCCCTCAGATGCCGCGCGCGTTCAGCCCAGTCAGGTCGACACGTGGTGATCATGCCACCCTCGCCGGTGGTCAGGAGCTTGCGCGGATGAAATGACCACGCCGCGATCTCGGCACCAGCGCCCACCGGTCGGCCCCGGTAGGTCGATCCGGCACCGCAGGCGGCGTCCTCGACGACAACGATGTCGAGGGGGTCGGTGATCGAACGGATATCGTCGATGTCCACCGGTACACCGCCCTGGTCGACGGCGATCACCGCCCTTGTCTGCGGCGTGAGAGCGGCTTTGACGGTAGCGGACGTGACATTTCCGGATTCTGCGTCGACGTCGGCGAAAACTGGTGTGGCGCCGACATGACAAACGACATTCGTGGTCGCGATGAAGGAGAACGAGGGGACCACGACGTGGTCGCCTGGGCCGATGCCGGCGACGATCAGCGCGAGATGGAGCGCGGTCGTACAACTGGTCGTCGCCACCGCGTAAGGCGCCTCCATCGCCGCCGCGAACTCCCGCTCGAATCTCGCCACGCGAGGCCCTTGCGCCACCCAGCCGCTGGAGATCGCCTCGGCGAGAGCGTCGGCTTCTTCCTGGCCGAGCCAGGGAACCATGATGTTGATGCGGCCGGTCACGGTGCCGCAACCCGGCCGGCGGCTATCTGGTCGCGCAGGGGAGTCCACCATTCGACGAGTTGACGTAAGCCGTCCTCGAGGCTGATCGTCGCCGTGAACCCGAGATCGCGTCGTGCCGCCGATGTATCGGCGAGTCGTCGGATCACCCCGTTCACCGCCCTCTCCGGACCGTGCTCGACGCCGAGGTGGGTCGCGTCCATCACCTTGAGAAGAGCTTCGGCGAGTTCGAGCAGGCTGGTTTCGGTGCCACTCGCGATGTTGTAGGTCCCTTCGACGATGTCGGACCGGGCAGCGAGCACGTTGGCGCGCGCGATGTCGGGAACACAGACGAAATCCATGGTCTGTTCGCCGTCGCCGAAGATCAGCGGAGGTTTTCCGTCGGCGATCCGCTCCATCCACCGCACGAGTACCTCCGTGTAGAGGCCGTGAACATCCATCCGTGGCCCGTACACATTGAAGTAGCGCAACAGGACGTAGTCGAGACCTTCCATCGCGCGGAAACTTCGGACCAGTCCCTCATTGAAGGTCTTGGCCGCCCCGTACATCGTGTCGTTGTTCTCGTGGTGGTGACGTTCGTCGGTGGGGAACCGCTCCGCCATTCCGTACACGGAGGCACTCGACGCCGCGATGAGCTTGCCCACCTGGTGCCGTGCCGCGGCCTCGACGACGTTGAACGTGCCGTCCACGAGGACCTCGAGCGCGAGTCGGGGTTCTTCGGCACACTGCGTGATACGGATGGCCGCTTGGTGAAAGACGAGGTCCTTGCCGGCGGTCAACTCGTCGACGAGCGCCGCATCGCGGATGTCGCCCTCGATCAGGCTCACCTTGCCGGAAGCGATTGCGCCGTCGAGGTTTGCGCGACGGCCACGTACGAGATTGTCCACGACGTCGATGTGGGCGGCGCCGGCATCGATGAGCTGGTCGACCAGCGTCGAAGCGATTGTCCCGGCGCCGCCGGTGACCAGGATGTGTGAACCGTCGGGATCGGTCATGTTCGGATGGCTCTCATGAGATGGTCGTTGGTCACAGGGCACGGGGCGCCGGCCGCACGGAGGCTGGCCTGCGCCGCGTCCAGGATGGAGAGCACCCGCAGTCCCGCTTCTCCGCTCGTTCGGGCTTCACGTTTGGCGCGGATCGCGGCGGCGAACTCTGCCACGACGTTGCCGAGCGCCTCCTGCTCCGGCAGGGCAGGGGCCCAGGTGTCGCCCAGGCGGTAGGACACATTCGCCGCCCGTGCATCGGCGGTCTCCTTCGACTGGAGTTCGAGGTCGACGCCCCGGTCGTACACGCTGACGCGCTGTTGCGGATTCAGATCGTCCCACACGATGGTGCGCTTGGTGCCACCGATGACGATCTGACGAATCTTTGTGGGACTCAACCAGTTCACGTGAACATGCGCGATACCACCGTTCGCCAACGGCAATGTGAGATAGCCGATGCATGCCTTTCCGGTCAGCAGCGGGTCGGCGCCGTGGGCCGCGACCGACTCGGCGTCGAGCCCGCTCGGGAGGATGAAGTCGATGATCGAGAGGTCATGTGGCGCAAGATCCCAGAACACGTCGACGTCGGGTTGGATCAGTCCGAGGTTGATGCGCACGCTGTCGACGAACAGGACGTCGCCGATGGCACCGTCGGCAATCAGATCGCGGATCTTGAGGACAGCAGGGGTATAGCAGTAGGTGTGGTCGGCCATCAGGACCAACTCCCGCTCGCGCGCCGCGCGCACCATCGCAACGCCGCGATCACGCGTATCGGCAAGGGGTTTCTCCACGATGACGTGTTTGCCTGCTGCGAGTGCTGCGCAGACGACATCGTGGTGCGTGCGGGCCGGTGTCGCCACGGCAACGGCATCGATCTCGTCATCGCTCAGAACCTCGGAGAGACTCGCGGCCACGCGCACGCCCCCGACCCGATCAGCGACGGCGGCGGCGCGTGAGGCGTCGAGATCGTAGATCGCCGCCAGATCCCAATCGGTGGACGTGTGGAAGTTCCGGGCGAGGTTGGGCCCCCAGTAGCCGGCTCCCACGACGGCGGCGCGCATGCGTTCAGGCATCATCTCGGTCCTCGGTAGGGGACGGTGGGGTGAGGGAGATACCTCCCCGATATCTCGATCTCGGGGGGTATACCGTCCACGGACGTGCGGATATTACACATTTTCGAGAATTCTTTGGATGGTCGCCGGAATGGCCGGCGCGGAGGTCGAAATTCTCCGATCATTTCTGCCGCCCTGGTTGGTGAGAATGCCGGCGAAACGTCGACGAATTCCGACCGATGCGCGAGAACTGACCGTTGCGCATCAGATGGTCATGTGAACGCTGAGAATACCGTCTCGCCGCCGGCCGCGGCGGCGCACTGCTGTCGTTCGAAGAGGTGAATTGTCGAGGCTCCGCGGCCTCCGGTTCGGTCCTCACCGCTCGATGCCACTCGTGACGCGGAGCAGCAGGTGCTCCATGTGGGCGGCGATGAGCCGGTGCCCGTAGTCGGTGGGGTGGATGCCGTCTGCGCCGACGGCCTGCGTGGCGCCCCCTGCGAGCCAGTTGGCGGCCGCGGGGTCGGCGAACTCGGCGCCGGCGACTTCAGCCTCGGTCGCGAGTTCCGAGTTGATCGTCGAGATCGGTTCGGGAACTGCTCCATCCACCCACGGGGCCCCCACGACGAGCAGTTTTGCGTCGGGGACCCTGGCGCGGATGGCCGAGTACACGTCGTCGGCCGCGTTGCCGACCGCTCCGGCCGCAGCGATGTCGTTTCGGCTCCCGAACACGATCACCACCTGAGACCGGGGGTGTACGAGGGCGCCATCGTCGGCAAACCTGGTGCCGTCGATGCCGCGTTTCACGTATCCGGAGCCCCCGGCGGCAAGTGTTTGGGTTTGTAGTGCGATGCCGTGCGTCGCCCACAGCTCCGACCTCAGGATCTTGGTCCAGTTGCGGTCGCCGTACCCGCCCATGGCACTGCCGGTGGTGTAGGAATCGCCGATGATCGAGATGCGCAGAGGGGTATGGAGCGGTGGTTCACCGCCGCATCCGGAGAGAAGAATGCACAGCAACATGGCGACTGGGGTAATTATTTTGCCGAACGAAAGAAATAATCTCCGGCGATCCCTGTAATTTGCCGATGAATGAGCCGAAGCGTCGTGCAAATTGAGCACGGCGCTCATCCTAGTCGGTGCGGCTGTTCTCGGCGCAGTTCGATTGATGAAGATTCTCGCCGGGCCTCTGATGGTGGTCTGGCGGGTGTAGGGTGGCAGAACTCTGAGCTGGACAGCGCGAGACGCCGTCTGGGAATTGTATGCGCGCCGGGCGGAAGGTATCCGGACTCGAATTGAGAATCTTGCTGATCGGGTTGAACTTCGACCCGGAACCCATTGGCGTCGCGCCGTATACGGCCGGCTTGTTCGATCACCTGTCGACGGCCGGTCACGAGGTGGTGGCGGTGGTGGGCGTGCCCCACTACCCTGCGTGGGTTCGCGATCCCGCCTACCGCCGACACCGAACGATGATCGAGAGGCGTGGTTCGGGACTCGTGCGCCGGAAGAGTCACTACGTTCCACGACATCCGGCGCTGATGGGGCGTCTGGCGATGGAGGCCACGTTCGCCTTTCGGGTGGCATTCTCCGCGTGGCGGCGTGCGGACCTGGTGGTCGCAGTATCACCGTCGCTGTTGTCGAGCGCGGTCTCCGTCGTGGCGGCCCGGGTGCATCGTAAGCCGGTGGTGGTCTGGTCGCAGGATCTGTACGGCAACGGAGCCGCGGAGACCCGGATTGCGCACGGCTTGCCGGCAACCCTGGTGCGCAGGCTCGAATCGGCGGTGCTGCGTGCCGCAGACCGTGTCGTCGTGCCACATCCACGCCTTGCCGAGTCCGTTGTGCACGAGAACGGTGTGTCGCGCGCGAACGTCAGGTCCGTTCGGAACTGGACCAGACCACCGGCCCCCGGCCGGGACGAGCCCGGGCAGATGCCGTCGGCGCTCTCGGACCTGTGCGGCCGTGCCTATGTTCTGCACGTGGGCAACATCGGTCACAAGCAGGGCCTCGAGCACCTCGTGGACTGTGCGCGATACGCGGCCGACGCCGGCGACTGTCTCACGTTCGTGATTCTCGGCGACGGGAGCAGACGTCGCGCAGTCCAAGAGTATGCGCAGGGCGTCCCGAACATTCTCTTCCTCGATCTGTTGCCGGACCGGCAGTTCCACCAGTTACTCGAGGGCGCTCGTGTGCTCGTGGTCAACGAGGCACCCGGGATTCGCGAGATGGCCATGCCGAGCAAGCTTTCGGCGTACTTCGCGGCAGGTAGACCCATCGTTGCCGCCGTCGATCCGACCAGCGCCACTGCGGAGGAAGTCAACGACTCGTGCGCCGGGATTGTCGTCTCAAACACCGATCCCGCCGAGTTCGTGATGGCGGTGCGTCGTCTGATCGAAGATCCTCGGGAGGCGCACTGCCGAGGGAAGAACGGGCTTGCCTACTCGCGACGCGTTCTCTCGGCACACGCATGCCTGACCCAATGGGATGAGGTTCTCGCTTCGGCTCGGGAGCGAGGGGTGAATGTTCACAGATGACCAGCCGCGAAGCCGATTCGAGTTGTCGGCGTTCACCGCGCAGGGTTACGAGCGAGGCCGTGGGGTCGGGTGGCAGCTTGCGTGGCTACTCGTCTCGGGTGTGGTCGTCCGGTCGTGGTGGTGCCCGGGACGGCTGCGCATTGCGGTGCTGCGCTCGTTCGGCGCCCGGATCGGCCAAGGATGTGTGATCCGGCACCGGGTGCGAATTCATTGGCCGTGGAAGCTCACCGTCGGAGACGGATCGTGGATCGGTGAGGGCGCGTGGATCCTGAATCTCGAAGACGTCACGATCGGGTCGAACACATGCGTCTCGCAAGAAGTGTTGTTGTGCACCGGAAGTCACGATCGACTCGCCCGTGACTTCCGATTCGACAACGGCCCGATCGCGATCGGTGACGGCGTATGGATCGCTTGTCGGAGCACCGTACTCAGAGGCTGCACGATCGGCGATCGTGCCGTCGTGGGCGCTCATTCGCTGGTTCGGTCCGATGTCGCATCAGGGCAGGTCGTGTACGGATGTGGGCCATGACCGCCGTGTTGCAGGTGGTGACTCTGGTCAGCCCCGACCGTGCCTACGGTGGGCCGATCACGGTGGCGCAGAATCTGTCGGAAGGCCTACGAAGCCGCGGGTATGACGTCACGATCGCCGGCGGATATCGAGGGCACCCCCGCCCCCCGGAATCGATCGGTGATGTCCCGGCACGCCTCTGGCGCGTCGGATCACTCGGCGCCCGCTGGGGTTTCGCCGGGTTGTTCTCGCCGCGTCTGCTGATCTGGCTGGCTCGGTCCATGCGTCGCTACGACGTCGTGCATGTGCACGTCGCCCGCGATCTGGTCACCTTGCCGGCCGCAATGGTTGCCAGATTGCTCGGCCGAGACCTGTATCTGCAACCGCACGGCATGATCGACGAATCCGGCCGGATCAGCGCTCGGCTGCTCGATGTGCTGGCAACCCGGCGTGTTCTCGCCGGCGCGGACGCGGTCCTCTGTCTCACCTCAGGCGAAGGTGCCGACATCGCGAAGATCTCACCGAAAGCCGTTGTTCGTCTGCTGCCCAATGGGGTACCGGTTGACGAGGCCGCGATGAAGCAACCGCAGCTCGCCGTGAGACCCAGGGTCGTGTTCCTGGCCCGGTTGCATCCGCGCAAGCGACCCACCGCATTCGTGGCAGCCGCCGTCGCGCTACTGCGGCAAGGAGTCGACGCCGAGTTCGCGATCGCCGGCCCGGACGAAGGGGAACGCCGTCACGTTGTGGAGGCGATCGCACAGTCCGGGCACGAGGACCGAATAGTGCTCGAGCCGCCGGTTTCGCCTGACGACGTGCTCGCCTACCTCGCAGCGGCCGACCTGTACGTCCTCCCGTCGGTGGACGAACCTTTCCCGATGACCGTCCTGGAGGCGATGTCGGTGGGCACGCCGGTGGTTGTGACCGACAGCTGCGGCCTGGCGCGCGGAGTGGAGCACATCGGCGCAGGTGTCGTGGTCGGCGAGTCTGTCGAGGAGCTGAGTTCGGCGATCGGTCACATCATCTGCGACGACACGCGGTTGGATCAGATGTCGAGCAGCGCGCTGACCGGCGCCCGCGAGAAGTACGGGATGGGCGGTGTCATCGACACGCTCGAGCAGATCTACGCCACCCCCCGGCCGAGAGGGAGGCGAGGACGAAGCAGATTTCGATGACGTCTACACGTACGCGCCTCGGCTCGCGGAATGCGGCCGCCACGGTCGCCGACCAGATCCTGTCCAGTGTGGGCAATGCGCTCGCATTGGTGTGTGTCGCGCAGGTCGCGGCGCCGGCGGTGTTCGGCGTCGTGGCACTGGTCTTCGCGGTGGTGACGACGAGCCTCGGTGCCGGTCGTGGCGCCGTCGGCGTCCCCCTGCTCGTCGCCTCGGCCCGGAACTCTCGGGAGATACGCCAGGCGGCCGCACGATCGGTGACGTTGTGCCTTCTGAACGCAGCGCTCTGCGCAGCGGTCGTGCTCGGGGTGGGAATCGGTCTCGGACATCCGATGATCGCCCTGGCTTCACTGGCGTTGCCCGCGTTGCTCGTTCAGGACATGTTGCGCTACTGCGCGATTGCTCTCGGTCAAGTACGCCGAGCCCTCGTGTCCGACGGCTTGTGGACGTCTGGCATGGCCGGTGTGTTCGTCCTGAACGCATTCAACCACTCGGTCCCGGTCGCGGCGGTACTGGGCATCTGGGTCGCACTGGCCTGGATCGCGGGCGTGTTGTTGAGCCTCTTACTGCGTGTGGATGTTCGCACGCTGCAGTACCCCGACCCGGCGACCGGCACCGCAGAGCGGCTGCGCCTCGCGGCGGTATACGCCCTCGATTCTCTGGGTGCCGCGTTGGTCACCTGCATAGCGCTGGTCACCTCCGGGGCGGTGGTCGCCGCTGCGGTGCGGGGCGCCGGCACGTTGTTCGGTCCGGTGGCCGTGCTCATCAGCAGCCTTCCGCTGACCGTCATCCCGAGACTCTCACGCGGCACGGTCCGCGGGGTGGCGCCGGCGGTCGGCGCTGCGGTGACGGCGGTGTCGGTGGTGGCACTCGCGATCGGAGTAGGGGTGCCGTTGCTTCCGCAGAGTGTGGGGGCCGTGGTTCTCGGCGATACCTGGGATCGCGCCGTCGATGTGATGCCGTACCTGGGAGTCGAGTACGCGGCGCTCGCCTGGTTCGGTTACTTCTCGAGCGTCCTGCAAGCGCATGGTCAATCGGCCCGACTGCTGGCCGTTCGACTCGGCTACGGCGGGTTCCAGCTGATCGCCTGTGTGTACGCGGGATTGTCGTGGGGTACCGGCCCGGCCATCGCTACGGCGCTCGCGTTGTCCGGGATCGTGGGCACGCTGGCTGCTGCAGTGTGTGTCAGACTTTCGCGGGTGGATCGCGAGTTCGTGTCTGTCGCGGCCGACCATGAGTAACGCGCTGCTCCTCGTGCCCGCCCTCGGGCTGCTCGTCCTCGCGTTCTGGCGTGTCCGCGGGAGGGCCACGGCAGGGTGGCCCGCTCTGTGGATGTCGTTGATCTTTGTGGCGCTGAGCGTCTTCGGGTACCCGGCGTGGTCATGGTCGAAGTCCTCGCTCGGCGCCGGGTTGCCCTCGGACGCCCTGGTGGTCTCATTCGCCGATTCGGTGGGGGTGCGCGCACTGCTTGTCGCATCGATGGCAGCGTCGGCGATCGCGTGTCTGATGCCACGCGGCTTCCGCGTCGACGGCGCCGGTGGCCAGCACCGCTCCTCCGATCAGCCGGCACGGTCGGTGAGTTCCGAGATGGCCTGGTGGGTGGCCGGTCTGTCGGCCCTGGTGTTCGTCTGCTGGTGTCTGGGTCAGGGGCCCAGTCTGCTGATCCGCGAGGTTTATCTGGACACCGATGGCATCCAGATCCTTCTTCGGGCCACGACCCCGGGAGGCACCCTCGCTGCCATGGCAACCACCGCGACGCTGTTCCTGTGTCACGACCGACGTCCACGCAATGTGCTCTTCGTGTTGACCGTGGTCTGGTTCATGTCGCTCCTGGCGATCGGGACCCGTGGCGCCGTGACGATCCCGGTGATGGCCGGACTGATGATCATTGCGCGAGGCCGACACGATCCGATGTACCGGCGGCCGATGTTCCTCGCGGGCGGGGTGCTGATCGGAGTCGCCATACTCACGTTCGGCTGGGTTATCGAGGCGCGTTATGGCACCCACGGTCTCCTGTTCCTGCCACGGGTCATCTTCGGCGGGAAGGTAACCGCGATGACCGATGATCCATCGGCGATTGCGAGATCGGTCCGCCAGGTGGTCGCATCGGTCGCCGCGTCCTACCCGATCGTGGACCATTCGGTCATCGCCGGGGTACCCATGAACATTCAGATCCAGAACGCGAATCCGCTTCTCGGGTCGGGCAACTCGGCGGAGTTGGAGCGCTACTTCCCGTGGGACTGGGTGCCCCTCTCGTTCGCAGGTACCTGGTACGGCGCCGCCGGCATCCTGGGGCAACTCGGCGTCTTCGGTGTGTTCGCGGCGGTCCCGTGCATGCTGTATCGACTGCTCGATGCCGGACCCTTTGCGCCGTATCGCCACGCCGGAACCGTCGCCGCGCTCATGCTGGCGTTCCTGTCCGTGCAGTACTCCTCGAGGCTGTGCTGGCGGTTTTTCTGGGTTCTTCTCGTGGCCTGCGCGCTCGTCTCGGTGTTCAATTGGTTGGTCGCAAGATCGTCGACGGGTGCGATGGCGGAGGGATGGACGCGCACCATGCGGCTTTTCCGTATGCATCTGTACAGACGAACCTGGTACTGATCGACCGGTTCCGCGATGAGGGTGGCCGTATTCTCGCAGAATCAGGTGGTCCCGCATGGCCAACAGGTGGAAGGGATGGCCCACATTGCCAACTGCGTTCATCACCGGAATCACCGGGCAGGACGGCTCCTACCTCGCGGAGCTTCTGCTGTCCAAGGGCTATGTGGTGCATGGCCTCGTTCGGCGAGCATCATCGTTCAACACGTGGCGGATCGACCACATATATCGCGACCCACATGACCCGGACGCACGGCTGCTGCTGCACTACGGCGACCTGACCGACGGGATTCGGCTCATGCGGCTACTGGCAGACATCCGGCCGGATGAGGTCTACAACCTCGCGGCCCAGTCACATGTGCGCGTGAGCTTCGACGAGCCGGAGCACACTGGTGACGTCACCGCGATCGGCACCACCAGGCTCCTCGAGGCGATCAGGCAGACCGGACTGCAATGCCGGTTCTATCAGGCGTCGAGCTCGGAGATCTATGGATCGACGTCCCCACCGCAGAACGAACAATCGCCCTTTCATCCCCGGTCGCCATACGGGATCGCGAAACTCTACGCGCACTGGATCACACGCAATTATCGGGAGGCCTACGGACTGTTTGCCGTCAACGGCATCTTGTTCAATCACGAGTCGCCACGACGCGGGCAAACGTTCGTCACGCGAAAGATCACCCGTGCCGTCGCGAGAATCCATCGCGGAGAACAGGATTGCGTGTATCTGGGAAACCTCGATGCGGTGCGGGACTGGGGATACGCGCCAGAATACGTCGAGGGGATGTGGCGCATGCTCCAGGCCCCGGTGCCGGAGGATTTCGTGCTCGCGACCGGGGCCGGCCATACCGTGGGAGATTTCGCCGAGGCCGCATTCTCGCAAGTCGGGCTGAACTGGCGTGATCACATCGCGTTTGATGAGAGGTATGTCCGCCCGACCGAGGTCGATGATCTCGTCGGCGATGCGAGCAGCGCGAACAGGGTGTTGGACTGGCGGCCGACCATCACGGCTCCCCGGCTCGCTGCCATCATGGTCGACGCCGATATCAAGTCGCTCGACAGTGCGGGCGAGCCGTACATCGACAGGCCCGACGTCCGGGGGTGGGTGTGAGCGTCAGTGGTCAGGTGAGTCCTGCCGTCCATCCACTCGGGACGGCAGGTCGTGTCTTCGTCGCTGGTCATCGAGGGCTGGTGGGTTCTGCGATAGTGCGTGCCCTCACCGCGCGAGGCATCGATCCGATGGTGTGTACACGCGATGACCTCGACCTACGCGACCGGGACCAGGTCTTCTCCTTCATGCGCCGCGAGCGGCCGGAGGTCGTCGTCCTGGCAGCAGCGAAGGTCGGAGGAATCGGGGCGAACAGCGTCGAGCCGGTCGCTTTCGTGTCGGAGAACCTGCAGATCCAGGTGAACGTGCTCGACGCGGCGCTCGAGGTGGACGTGCCGCGGGTACTCTTCCTCGGCTCCTCGTGTGTGTACCCGCGGGACTCGCTGCAGCCGATCGAGGAGTCCGCCCTGCTCACAGGGCCGTTGGAACCTACGAACGAGGCCTATGCAATCGCGAAGATAGCCGGACTCATCCAGGTGCAGGCTGTCCGGCGTCAGTACGGGCTTCCATGGATTTCGGCGATGCCGACCAATCTGTACGGACCCGGTGACAACTTCTCACCGTATTCCTCCCATCTGGTCCCCGCATTGATCGTGCGCTACTCGCATGCCGTGGCGAACCGCCGGGATGCGGTGGTCAACTGGGGGAGCGGGACGCCGCGACGTGAGTTGATGCATGTCGACGACGCGGCAGGTGCATGCATCCACCTGCTCGAGCACTATGACGAGACGGCACCCGTCAATGTCGGTACGGGCGAGGACATGTCGATCGCCGACATCGCGCAGATCGTCTCGAAGCTGACCGGTTTCAGCGGCACGACCGAATGGGATATGTCCCGCCCAGATGGCATGCCGCGTAAGGTACTCGACATCACCACGCTGCATGGGCTCGGCTGGTCGCAACAGATCGATCTCGAGAAGGGGATCGGGGAAACCGTGGACTGGTATCGACGAGGCGATCATGTGCGCAGATGACGTAACACAATCAAGTGCGATGTCGATATGGAAGAACACACCGCCGGGACCGGAACAGTCGGCGGTGCCTCGGCGCATCCTGGTATGTTCGCCGGTCTGTGATTAGGAGGCTGCGGCCGAATGGACCTCTTCGACGTCACCCGGATCGCTCTCCGAAGATGGTGGGTGACCCTCCCCATCGTCCTCATCACGTTCGTGATCGCCTACAACAACTATTCGGGTGTGAAAATCGAGTACTACTCGAGTGCCACCATCGGAATCACGACGCCGAGTGTCGAAGTGGTGGCAGGTTCTCGTCCGGACGGCTCCACCGTTCAGTCGCGCAACGGCCTCGAAGAATCCGGTGGTCCCAGTATGCTGGCAAACCTGCTCGACACAGCATTGCTGCAACCGCAGGTGGGCGACAAGGTGCGGGCGGGCGGGGGAACCGCCCCGGTCACGATCACTGTGAAGAGCTCCGACAGTGGCAGCCAGCTACCGATCATCGAGATCAGCGCCGCCGGCGAGGACGCTGATGCGGTTGCGCGAAGTGTCGCCTTGACGGTCGCGGCATCCAATGAGGCGTTGAGGTCACTGCAGGAAGCGGCCGGTGTCCCGCCAGATCAGATGGCGAAGACATTTGTCGTCGCGCAGCCGTCGCAGCCGGTGGGCGCGATCCCGGCACGGACCCGCGAACTGATCGCCACCGTTGTCGCCGGCATTCTGATTGCCGCTCTGGCCGCTGTCATCGTGAACGCGATCATCGAGTTCATCGGGAGAAGGCGTAGTCGTCGGGCCGACCGCGACGAGCCCTCGTCCGGGGAGGCGCCGGACGAGCAGCCCTCCACCCCAGAACATACTGTGTCCTCGCATCGATGAGTGTCGGCCCCGAGCTCGTGCCCGTTCGCGACCAGCAACCGCGTGACATGCGATTACCGTTCGCGCTCATGGCATTCGGCTTCGTCCTCTTCGCATTGCCGTCGGAAGCAGTGCTGCCCGGACCGTTGCGCGGCAACGGCTCGCCCGCTCGATTGCTCGGCCTGCTGATGTTCGCCTGCGTCGCGCTCTCACTGTGCTCGCCGGCGAGACGCGCATCGAATCAGCTGCTGTCGCGGAGGACTCGTGCCCAGCCTCTGATTCTTGTCGGTGTCATGATTCTCGCGGTCTACCTGATGATCCAGTGCGTGCTGTTCACACAGGGAGACAAGTCGGCGACCGTTCCCGCTGACATCGTCGCGGCCGAGATCCGATCACTGCTCGGGTCGGTTGCATTTGTCGGCCTGAGCCTGTTCATCATCACCACTGTGCGGACTCGACGAGCGATCGACCTCGTCCTGTTGTCAATCCTCGCCGGCGCCGCGATATCGGTCTGCATCGGGCTGCTACAAGGCTTGATGAACGTCGACTATCGAGACTTCTTGGTGCCGCCTGGGTTTGTCGAGACCCGCCAGGTCGGACTGGCCATCCGCGAAGGCTTCACGCGCGTGACGGGTACGGCTGCGCACCCCATCGAGTTCTCGGTACTCGTCTCCGCGCTCCTTCCGATAGCTTTGCATTACACCCGTTTCGGGGCGACATCACGAATTCGGTTGTTCACGGGTTGTGTCAGCGTGCTGCTTCTCGTCGCCGTGCCGGCCAGTGTGTCGCGGTCGGCCATCGTGACGCTGGGTGTGGTCGCGCTGATCTATATGATTGCGCAGCCGCTGAAGGTCATATTCGCCTCCGTCGCCGCTGTCGGGGTGATCACGGCGGTGTACTACGTGGCCGCCCCGGATCTGTTTGCCGCGGTCAAGAATCTCTTTACCGGTGCGGCAAAGGATCCGAGCATCACCACACGCCTGGACGACTACAAGTACGTCGGCGACATGTTCCGCTTGAAACCTTGGCTCGGGCACGGCTTGGGCAGCACCGTGCCGGAACACACCCGATACCTCGATAACCAATGGCTACAGGTTCTCGTGATGGGCGGCGTCGTCGGAGCCGTAGCGCTGATCCTCCTGATCGTCGGCGGCGTGGTGGGGATAACCGGCGCGTTGCGTGAGACGCGGACGCCCGGAGACAGAGACCTCGTCTTCGCGCTGGCCGCATCATTCGGCGCGATCGTGGTGTCCACGACGGTATTCGACCTGTTCTCATTTCAGCAGGCGGTTCTGTTGATCTTCCTGCTCTACGGATTGTTCTGGAGCCTGGTGGCTGTGCTCAGTGACGAGAACGAACGGAGCACGGACAAACCGGAGTCACTTCCCCGCATCGGGAAACAGGCCGCGGCACAAGGCGTGCGCTGATATCCGGATCAGCGCCGTCGTCGGCTGGTGTCGTCGCGTTCCCAGGTGGTCTCGCCGCGCCCGGCCTTGTACCGGGACAATGTCGCCACCACGAGGTAGGCGAGTGCGTCGACGGCCGTGCGTGGACCACGAACGGACGCCAGCACCGCAAGTGCGGTCGTGCGGCCTGTCGGGCGCGCGGATTCCGGGTTGTGCTCGGCGAGTTCGGCGTTGCCTCGTTGGTGGCGTCCGAGCACCTTGATCAGTCCACGAGTGTTCGTCGGCGTCGTCCATATCGACGGATCGGTCGACACGACAGTCTTCTCGTCGGGCGCGAACTGGGTGTCCACGAATTTGTCGTCGCCGGTGACGTCCGGAAACCGTCCGAAGCGAGCGTGGCCTTCTTCAGTCAGGGCGTACACACCTGCCCACCACAATGCGTCGCGATGGACTGGCATGCGTGAGCGTGCGCGGTAATAGCTGCGGACGATTGGTCCGGCATCGTCGGTGCCATAACGAAATTCCGGTCGCGCGGCCAAAATATCGCCGCGTCGCAATCGATCGAGGATGTCGAGCACGGCGCGCTGGGTGATCTCGATGTCGGCGTCGAGATATACACGCGGCCAGGACGTAGCGAGTTCGTCGCCGGCATTCAATGCAAGGGTCTTGGATCCGGTGGTCAATTCGATCACTTGGGCACCGGGAATCTTTCGGGCGCGCGCGGCGGTGTCGTCAGTGCACCCGTTGCAGACGACGATCAGCTCGATGACTCCATCGACGGCCGCACGGCTGAGCGGCATCAGCGTCCGTTCGATCACCGCTGATTCGTTGTAGGCCGGAACGATCACCGTCCCTCGGTCTCGGTCGACTGCGATGGATTCGGCGGATTTCGGAATGTCGGCGGTTGGCAGTTGCGCCCAGCGTTGTCGTCGGAGGACGATGCCGAGTCGGCGTCTGTGGTCCCGATCGTAGGACCGGAGTGCCTCGGACAACGCCACCGACGCTCGGCCGGCGGCACTGTACAGGCGACCATGGTGCAGTTCGAGGTACCGCACACGATTGACTGCCAACAGGTCTGCCAGCACGGGCGAGGTGCCGGAGCCGCCCAATGTGTGCACGACTGCGGAGCGCGGTTGATACCGAATCAGGTGACCGCTGTCTCTGATTCTTCGGAAGTAATCGATCTCCTCGGAATACAAGAAGAAGGACTCATTCCACGGACCGACCTCGCGGGCCACCGAAGAGCGGATCAGCACCGCGGCACCGGTCGCCCAGTCGACGTCGTGGGCGTCATCGTAACTGTGTGCGCGATAGTCGAATTCGGACAATGCCGTTGGTCGTCCGAGCCAGATTGCGCTGCCGAACACGGCGTCTCCGAGCAAACCACTCAGTGAGGGTTCGAAGCGTATCGACGGATATACCGTGTGGTCTGGCCGGAAGATCTTCGGGAGCACCGCCCCGATGCGCTGGTCTGCTCGAAGGGTTGCGAGCATCTCACCGACGGCGCCGGGCTCGAGTCGCAGGTCTGGATTGAGGATCAACAATGTCTCACAGGGTTCGGCAAACTCGGTCGCCACGTTGATCCCGCCCGCATAACCGAGGTTGCCGCCGGTGTCGACCGCGATCACATCCGGATGGGTGCGCACCCTCTCGAGAGTTCCATCGGGCGAGTTGTTGTCGGCGACCACGATCCGGAGACGTAGATCCCTGGCCTCCAGACGTAGGTCGTCGATGATGGCGTCGATGTCGTCGTTGCTTTGGTAGGTCA
Organism: Gordonia sp. DT101; assembly: GCF_049844895.1. Lineage (NCBI taxonomy): Bacteria > Bacillati > Actinomycetota > Actinomycetes > Mycobacteriales > Gordoniaceae > Gordonia > Gordonia sp. DT101. Next base: position 641,864 of record NZ_JBNCLX010000002.1, read on the forward strand.
CGATCACGACACAGACGTCGGCGGGTGAACCGGCTTCGACGAAGTGCCGTTCGGCGGTTCCGGAATCCGCCTGCCTAGGCTGATTGGAGTCGCTCATCGCGGTGTTCCTCCCGAACAGGACGTGCCGTCAGGTGCCCCGAGTCACCGCTCACCTTACGACATCTGGTGCGAGGGTGGGATGTGCTCGGGAGAGTATCGATCAGGTGTGCGCGTAGCCCTCGGCAGGCCTCAGTAGGTCCTGGTGATCACGGTAGATGACCGATCGTCGGCAAGGCGCCGAATCGTTCATTGACCGGCCGCTCGCGTTCAGTAGTAATACGGAAACGCGTCCCAGTCCGGAGACCGCTTCTCCAGGAACGCGTCTCGCCCCTCGACGGCCTCGTCGGTCATGTATGCCAACCGTGTCGCCTCGCCGGCGAAGACCTGTTGCCCCATGAGGCCGTCGTCGGTGAGGTTGAACGCGAACTTCAGCATGCGCTGGGCCGTAGGTGACTTGCCGTTGATCTTGCGGCCCCATTCGATGGCGGTCTTCTCGAGGTCGGCATGTGCGACAACGCGATTGACCGCGCCCATCTGGTACATCGTGTCCGCGTCGTAGGCCTCGCCGAGGAAGAAGATCTCGCGGGCGAACTTCTGGCCGACCTGCTTGGCGAGGTAGGCGCTGCCGTAGCCGGCGTCGAAGGAGCCGACGTCGGCGTCGGTCTGTTTGAACCGCGCATGCTCACGGGAGGCGAGGGTCAGATCGCACACCGAGTGCAGCGAATGACCGCCACCGGCGGCCCATCCGTTGACCACCGCGATCACGACCTTGGGCATGGTGCGGATCAGTCGCTGAACCTCGAGGATGTGCAGGCGGCCACCTTCGGCCTTCACGCGCGCGTCGTCGACGGTGTCGGCGCCGGCGCCGGTCACGTCGGAATCGTGGGTGGTGGCGTACTGGTAGCCCGAGCGGCCGCGGATCCGCTGATCTCCACCGCTGCAGAACGCCCAGCCGCCGTCCTTGGGGCTCGGACCGTTGCCGGTGAGCAACACCGTGCCGACATCGGGGGAGCGGCGAGCGTGGTCGAGAGCGCGGTACAGCTCGTCGACCGTGTGCGGTCGAAACGCGTTGCGAACCTCTGGCCGGTCGAAGGCGATGCGGACGATGCCGTACTCGCGGCCGGCGCCGGTGTGGCGATGGTAGGTGATGTCGGTCAAGTCGCCGATGGCGCGGATGGGTGCCCAGGCCGAGGTGTCGAAGGGCTGCTGGTCTTCTGTCCGGTGATCGGCGTCCATCCGGTCAGGGTATCGCCGGTCGATCGGTGGCAAGCGGGCGCGCCATTTGTGACCCAACGTTGCCGGTTATTTATCTTTAAACTCATTGCATGAGATTTCGTTCTTTGCAACAGTAACTATATGTCCGTTTCGATCGGGATCGTGTTGGCGCTCACGGTGTGGGTGACAATCGCTCTCGTCGTGGCGCTGGTCGTCGGTCGCGCGGTCCATTTGAGAGATCATTACGAGTCCTCCCGCGGTCGGTCCATGTCTGCCGGTCGATCGCCGTCGGAATTCAACCGTCCTGACTAGTCGGCCGTTGTCGGCTGTTCGGATGTGTGCAGCAACGCAACAGTCGGTCGCGACCGCATTTTGTCCGTTCTATACGGTTGATCCATGAGTGATGGTGCCGTCAGTCCCGATACCACCGAGATCGAGGATCCCCACGAGGGCGGCTTCCGCGCGCACACGGCCATCACAACCGAACGAGGCGGCCCGCGGTACGGGGAGTTCAGCGAGCAGGTCCGCACTCTCATGGACCGCGCGCGCTACGCCTGCCCGACGCCCGAGCTGACCGACGAACTGATCGATCAGCTCGCCGCCGTCAACGAGAAGCTTGCGGCCGTTCGGATCGACGAGTGGCATTCACCTGCCGGAACGCGCATCGACCTGCCCGCCCGCGGCAACATCACCCTTCCGCCGTTCGAGGTCACCGACGTGAACGACGACGGGGTCTTTGCGACCGTGACCTTCCGCGATTTCCACCTCGGGGGCAACAACGCCGCGCACGGTGGTCAGGTTGCGGTGGCGTTCGACGATCTCGGCGGATATGCATCGGCGGTGGCGATCGAAGGCGTCAGCCGGACTGCCTATCTCACCGTGCAGTACCGATCGATCACCCCGTTGAACACGCCTCTGCAATGCCGGACCTGGGCCGAGAAGGTCGACGGCCGGAAGGTGTTCATCAAGGGCACCATCCACGACGGTGACCGGCTGTGCGCCGAGATGGACGCGTTGTTCATCAAGCTCAATCCCGGCCAGCAATAGCGATCCCCAGCGGCGACCTCTGGAATCGGTAACGTCGCCGGCCTTAATCGCGATCGAACTCATGACCATCCCGGCGACAATTTCGCGGGATTCGGTGCGGTCGTGACGCTGAGGGGCTGAAATGACGAGATCGTCGGTGCAGAGACTGAGTCGGACCCGGCGAATCGTCGCCACATCGGGCATTGCTGCCGCCCTGGTGATCGCCGCGCCTGCCGCGATCGCCGCCGCGGATGACGGCACCGGATCCGACTCCGGCGTCTCGTCGCCGTCGAATGCGGACTCCGGATCGGAGGCAGCGGACGCCGGCGCGGGTCAAACGGATGACGTGCCTTCGACCGGTGAGACCGGCGAATCGACCCCGGCACCCGACGCCCCGAGCACGGAGGCGTCATCGGGTGGGGCCGGCGGGGCGACCGAGCCTGCGGCCGATGCGGGATCGGCAGACCAAGGCGCCCCCGACGACGCGGCGTCGGGCGACACCGCAGCGCCCGAGACGTCGGAGCAGCAGCCCGCCGAGGAGACCTCGGCTCCGACATCCACATCGCCGTCGACCTCGCCATCGACCTCGCCATCGACAACGCCTTCGCAATCCCAGTGGCCGGGACGGCATCATGCCGACATCCACGACCCAGGTCGTCACCGTGCCGACCCGACGTCGGCAGGACGCCACCGCGCGGACACGTCACCCTCCGTGGAACGGACGTCGCCCGACCCCGCCGCGGCAGTGGCACCCGGTTCCGAGACATCGTCGTCGACCCCGCCCGTCGACGAGTTCGTCGGCGAGCCGGGCACCACTGCCGCCGTCGCGGCGCCTGCCCTGGCGCTCGGCTCTGGCGTTTTCTACCGGCTGGTGAACGGACCCGGACGTGACAGCCTGATCTTCCTCAACCAGAGTCTCGTGACGGCCGGTGTGCTCAGCCGGCGCAGCCGCGACGACGGCACCGATTACGTCGGTCTGCTGGGACCGGGCGAACGGTTCACCATCCCGACCCGGACCGTCGCGGAATTGTCGTCGGGCAACCGGGTCGCGGCCGCCGACACCGACGATTCGTTGCTGGCCCAGGCGATCAAGGTCCTCACTGCACGGCTGGTGTGGTCGGGCATCGATCCGGAGAACCAGTATCTCGATCCCTCGGACTTCCAGGTGCTGATCGGTGACAACTACCGGATCGTCGACAACGACGGCATCACCTACACCTACGACGCCGATGCCGACACGATCACGTTCACCAACACGACCGAGACGGATGTCGCGATCATCGCGGTGGATCAGTTCAACGTCCCGCACGGTGACGGTGTGTACGTGGTCCCTGCGGGCGGCTCGACGACGATCGACGCCTCCGGTGACATCTCCGGCTATGTGATGCAGGGGCAACGTGATTCAGCCGGGCGGGCCATCATCTACGGCATGGTCGTCGTGCAGGATGATCAGACGCTGAGCTACAACTTCAACCCGTTCGGTGGGGCGATCCGCGACACCGCAGATCCCGTCGCCGATCCGGACGACCGGTTCTGGGACCCGTCGGATGGTCTGGCGACCGGCATCCTGTGGCCGACCTTCGCGACCGGCGCCGACGGGGCCGCGGACGGCGTCTACTACACGACCGACACCGGCGGACTGACCATCCACAACGACAGCGACCAGGACATCGCGGTCACCGTGTTCACCGGGGGCGCGGCGTCGAACACGTTGCCGCAAACCGACTTCTACGTCGTCGAGGCCGGTGGGACACACCGGATCGACCTTCCCGAGGGGGCGTACGCGCTCACCTCGGTGCAGGGCGAGCGGGATGCCGAAGGGGAGCCCAGGCTCTACGGCACGCTGGTCGCCCAGGGCACCACCACCGGCCCGGCCGTCACCGAGACCGACACGCTGCCCGGGGACGGGATTCCGTCGATCACGCGGCGGACCGTGGACGCGGTGAAGCCGGTCGAGGGTGTGGCGGTCGTCGCCTGACGTTGCCGTCGGCGCGAAAGACGTTGCCGTCGGCGAGATGCCGGTTGCCGTCGGCGAGGGTCAGGTGAGCTCGACGGCGTCGAGGGTGGCGCCGGCGGCGCGCAGGCGGTTGGCGAGGACGTCGCCCATGGCCGCGGCCGGGGTCAGCACGCCGGTCAGGCTCGAGAGGCGATCGCGTTCGAGGGCCAGCGTCAGCGCGCTCTCGCCGAGCATGATCGCGGTCGCCTTGTAACCCGGATCGCCCTTCATGCGCATCTGCGAGCGGTAGCGGCGGCCGGTGGTCGTGGTGGTGTAGGTCTCGGTGACGAAAGACCCCTTCTCCCGGACCTTTTCGCTCGGTCCTTCGCCCGGCTTGGGGAGCAGGCGGTCGAGGAGCTTGCGGGTCGGGCCGAAGCTCATCGCACCGAGGAAGACGCCCGTGCCCACCGCGACGACGCCGGCGATGAGCGTGGACACCCCGGGGACCTGCCCGACCGACATCGTCTCCGCATACCGGAAGTCCTTGCCGTATGCGTTGTCGAGCAGGGCGTCGGTCCGTCGCACGATCCGGGTGTTGGACGCCGCCATGAAGAACGGTGCCAACGTGCCGCGCATCGACGGATCGACCTTCTTGGCGCTGATCATCGTCATGTCGCTGGGCTCCGACGACATCGAGACCCGGGGTGTGTTGCCGGGTTCACCGGACAGCGAATGGGGATTGAGCAGCAATCTCCGCGTCTCGGCGTCGCGCGACTGCTCGGCGATGACCCGCACCGAGTCGAAGGTGCCGCCGGAGATGCCGCCCTTGAACGACTTGACCACAAAGGTCGTGTCGGTGAGTTCGCCCGCGTTGTCGTCGGCGATCTTCTTGTACAACAGGTAGGCGCCGAGGTCGGACGGAACGGAGTCGAACCCGCAGGAATGGACGATCCGTGCGCCGGTCGCGACCGCGGTCTCGTGCGCCTTGTTGATGGAGAAGTGGACGAAGGGAGCCTCACCGGTGAGGTCGACGTAGTCGGTGCCGGCGCTCGCCGCCGCGACCACGAGTGCCTCGCCGTAGCGGAGGTAGGGTCCGACGGTGGTGCAGATGACGCGGGTGCGGGCGACCATCGCGTCGAGCGATGCGGGCGACGACGAGTCGGCGACGATCAGTGGCCAATCGTGCGCGCGGGCCGGCAGCCGTTTGCGGGTGGCGGCCAGCTTGGTCTCCGACCGTCCCGCCAACGCGACCTTGGTGCCGGTCGGCGCGTGCTCGGCGAGGTATCGGGCGGTCAGTTCGCCGACGAACCCGGTGACACCGAATACGACGACATCGAACTCGCGGGCATTCGATCCTGGTGCTGGTGAGCTGGCGTCCCCGTTCATGCCCCCGACTCTAGTCAGGTGCCGGTACCCGGTCGAGGTCGCCGGTCAGCGCACCAACCGACGGGCAGCGGCACGGGCTGCGAACGGCGCCACGAACAGCATCAGCAACACGCGCAGGATCTGCGCAGCGACGACGAATGCGACATTCGACCCGGCCGCGGTTGCGGCGGCGAGCACGGCGTAGATGCCACCGGGGGTCGTGGCGAGGTAGCAGTCGAACATCGATTCGCCGGTCCACGCCGACAGCAACACCCCGAGCAGTGCGCAGCCCACACCGATCGCCAGGATCAGCACGAGCGCGGCCGGCAGGACACGGCCGATGGCCCGCAGACGGTCCATCGTGAATCCGAGGCCGGCCTGCCATCCGATCACCGCGTAGGCCACGGTCAGCAGAATCGTGGACACCGCGGCGTCGCCGGCCAAGCCGGTCAGTTCGGCGATGGTGGCCACGGCCATCGGGCCGAGGAGTCCGGCCGCGGGCAGGTGGATGAGGCGCCCGACCGGGATGCCGATACCGAGGCCGACCGCGAGCAGCAGGAGTCCCCAGGCCTGGTCGCCGCCGCTCGGGGACGGGACCGTGGCGTTCGACGACTGCGCATCGAAGACCACCGAGGCCACCAGCGGGATCGTGATGGTGACCAGCGCGACCCGCAGGTATTGGATCACCGCGACCATGCGTTCATCACCGCCGAGCTCCCTGGTCAGCGCGACGAGGCCGGACGCGCCGCCGGCCACCAGGGCCAGAGACCCGGTCAACGGGTCGACCAGACGATGCAGTCCGAGCAGTGCGCCGCCGATCACCGAGAGCGCCAGCGTGCCCAGACCGATGGCGAGCACCGGGATCCACGACGACCCGAGCCCGGAGAGGGTCTCGGGATCGGCCATGGTGCCGATGTAGACGCCGAGCACGCCCTGCGCGGCGAGCATCGCCGGTCGCGGTATCGCGGGTGGGGCGGAGTCGTCGGCGGGGTCGGCGTCGTCAGCCTCACGCGGTGCGGACCTTCGTCGTGGGGCGAAACCCGCGATGGCCAGTGCGCCCGCCACGACGAGGCCGGCGAACAGCGCGGCCGCGTCCACTTCGAGGAGTTCGAGAAGGTAGGTCGCGATCGCGGTGAGGAGGGCCAACATGAACCAGCGACGCACTCGGTCGAGAGTAGGTGGTGGGGTGGGTGTGGCCTGGGTCTCGGACTCGGTTTCGATACACGACGAGCTCGCTACGCTCGCGCGTCGTTGCTCAACGGGCGGGACGGGTCAGTCGTTGTTCAAGCGGGCTGGCGGGACGGGTCAGTCGTTGCTCAACCGGCGGGACGGGTCATCCGTTGATCGAGTAGCCCGCGAGCGTAGCGAGCAGGTGAATCGAGATCACGCGACCCGCGCGACCCCGAGATTCATCGCGGCGAACGACTTCGGGGTGCCCGGCTGATAGAAGCGGTCGATCGCCGTGACGGTGAGGCCCGCGTCGGCGAGTACCCCGGGGATGTCGCGGGTCAGGTGGCAGCCACCGGCCACCCGGCGCTGGATCGGTTCCAGGCGGTGCTGCCATCGGCGCACCGCGGCGTCGGGCGCGCTGCCGTGCTCGAGAAAGTGCAGTGTGCCGCCGCTCTTCACCACCCGCGCGACCTCCGACAGCGCGGCGGGCAGATCGGGGATGGTGCACATCGTGAACGTGGTGAGCGCGGCGTCGAAGGTGTCGTCGTCGAAGGGGAGGCGCTGGCCGTCGAGACCGGCTCGCTCGATGGGGACGCGGGATGACGCGACGCGGTCGGCGCCGATGCGCCACCCGCCGTCGGAGGGTTCGATCGCGGACACGCGGGTCACCGTGTCGGGGTACACGTCGACGTTGAGGCCGGAGCCGAATCCCAATTCGACGACCTCACCGGACAGCCCTTCGCAGGTGCGCCGCCGCAACGGCGTCAGCGCCGACATTCCGCAGGTCAGGTTGATCAGGTGCGGAAGGATGCGGTCGTCGTAGAAGCCCATGCACCGATCTTGCCGCAGCGCTGTGACGAGCACCACTGTCGTCAGGCTGTTCGGATGACACCCGGGCGCAGTCCTACGCTGATGGAATGAATCCCTCGACTCTGCAGGCCCGGGTCATCGTCGACGAGATGATCCGAGGCGGCGTGACCGAGGCGGTCCTGTGCCCGGGCTCGCGCAACGCGCCCCTGGCGTTCGCGCTGCATGCGGCCGACGCGGCCGGCCGGCTGCGGCTGCACGTGCGGATCGACGAGCGGTCGGCGGGCTACCTCGCCCTCGGGCTGGCGGTGTCGTCGCGGCAGCCGGTACCGATCGTGATGACCAGCGGTACCGCGGTCGCGAACATGAGCCCGGCGGTGTTCGAGGCCAACTATGCCCGGGTGCCGTTGGTGGTGGTGAGCGCGAACCGGCCCTACGAGCTCCTGGGATCGGGAGCCAATCAGACCGTCGAACAGTTCGGCATCTTCGGCACCCAGGTGCGCGCGACGATCAGCCTCGGCCTGGCCGAGCAGGACCTCGACACCAACAGTCAGTGGCGGTCGGCAGTCGGACGTGTGCTGGCGGCCGCCCGCGGTGCCCGGAGCGGCAACGCCGGTCCCGTCCAATTCGACATCCCGTTGCGGGAGCCGCTGGTGCCCGATGCGAGCACCGGCCCCGACGATGATCTCGGGAGCTTCGCCGGCCGCCCCGACGGACTCCCGTGGACGCAGGCCCCGGTCGGCAAGCTCGACGTGCCGATCCCCATCGACCTGTCGCTCGACACCGTCGTCATCTCGGGTCACGGGGCGGGGATTCATCCCGCGCTCGCTGGTATCCCGACGGTGGCGGAACCGACTGCGCCGCAAGCGCATACGCCGCTGCATCCGCTGGCGCTCGGATCGTTGCGGCCCCAGCAGGCGATCATCTGCGGGCGTCCCACGCTCCACCGGGGCGTCTCGCAACTGCTGGCCGACCCCGAGGTGCGCGTCTATGCGCTCACCACCGGTCCGCGCTGGCCGGATGTGTCCGGCAACGTGTACGCCACCGGCACGCGCGTCGAACCGATCGGGGAGGCTCGCGAGGAGTGGCTCAAGGAATGCGCGGCCGCCCAGCAGCGGGTTCTCGGCGCGGTGGATGCCGAGTTGGACAGCCTGCTGCTCGACGATCCGGATGCCGCCACCGGACTCCACGTCGCGCGGGTCGTCAGTGCCGCCATGCGACCCGGCGACCAGCTGGTGGTCGGGGCGAGCAACCCGATCCGCGACGTCGCGCTGGCCGGGCGGGTCACCGAGGGGGTGCGGGTGCTCTCCAACCGCGGCGTCGCGGGGATCGACGGCACCAACTCGACGGTGATCGGCGCGGCGTTGGCTTTGGACAGGTCCGATCCCGGAGCGCACACCATTGCCCTGATGGGCGATCTGACCTTCATCCATGACGTCACCGGGCTGGTGGTGGGGCCGGGTGAGCCACGCCCGTCGTCGTTGCGGATCGTCGTGGCCAACGACGACGGCGGCGGCATCTTCGGATTGCTGGAGCAGGGCGATCCGCGATTCAACAGCGGTCCCTACGCGGGTGCCTACGAACGGATCTTCGGCACGCCGCACCGCGCCGACCTCGCGTCGCTGTGCGCCGGTTTCCACATCCCGCATCGTCGGGTCGGGCTGGGCGAGCTGTCGTCGGTGCTGGGTGAACCGGCGCCGGCGGGTGGCGTCGAGGTGGTCGAGGTGAGCACCGATCGTGCGGCGTTGCGCGACGTGCACGCGGCGATCGCGGCGCGGCTGGCGTAGGGGGGAGCGGCGCCTCTACGCCGACCCTCGCGCCGCGGCTAACCTGCCAGCGGGTCGTTGCCAAGACCGCTGAGGGCGGTGGCGATCCGGCTGATTCCTTCCGCCGTATCCGCATCCGTTCGCTCGAGCTGTGTTGCACCGTTCGCGATCTTGTGGGCTGTTGTCGACAATTCGCTGATCGTGGCGTCCAGCTCCGATCTGAGGTCGTCCGCGAAAGCGATGAGTTTGGCGCCGGTGGCGAATCCCACGTTCCCCTCTGCGGCAGGGTGAGCCGAATCGAACAGAGCTGTCAGTGCGGCCGTTGCCTCGCCGGCCTCGGCGTCGATGGCAGCTCCGGCGTTCCGGACCGCGCCCGGGTCGATGGTGATCCTGTCGCTCATCACAGACCACTTTCGTTTGGTTCTTTCACAGGCTCAGCCACTGCCGCAGGGCAGTCCGCTACCGTCGACGCCCGAATACGGCGACGTCGGTGCGTCGATGACGATGAGCGCGCCGTATATCGCAACCGCCACGCCGACGAAGACGAGCACGGCGAGAATCGGGACCAGCCGGCTTCGGCCGCCGTCGGTCCGAACCCGGCGCCAGGACATGGCGAAGGCGGCAGCAGCGATGAGGGCGAAGGTGATCTGGAGGCCTCCGAAAACCGCGGCCGGCGGAAGCGCGGCGAGGTCCCGGCACTGAGTGCGTATCGCGTCGCGGACCCAATCGTCGCGGCGCAGCTGGAGAATCACCGGGCAGGCGGAAGCGACGACGAGCGTCACCAGCCCGATACTCGCCGCTATCCAGCTCGGGTTGCGGGTGGCTCGCATCTCGGATCCGCTCACCAGATCTCCGATGGTCGCACGATGGTGATCGATTGTTGTCCCTCGTTCTGTTCGATCATCGGAAGTCGGTCCTGCACACTCAAGTTGGCCGCTCCAGGTGTGTGCTGTGTATAGAGGACCTGGCCGTCGGGCAGTACGCCGGTGACCACAGCGGTGTGGTGGCTGACGTCCCCGGACGGGTGCGGCTGAGCATAGTTGAAGTAGACGACGTCGCCCGGCATCGCCTGGTTCGAAGGGACTTCGTGGCCACCGTTGGTGAGGAAGAACTCACGCTGGGCGTCGGAGTTGTACCACGATTTCGTGTGGGTCTTTCCCTCGATCCCGGGGATCAGATCGTCTTCGCCCGCGGGGGACCTGCCCCAATTGCGGCTGTCGAGGCTGCCGGCCCAGGCGTCCATCTTCTCGTCGAGGCCGCCGGCCTCGAGGGATCGCGATGCGAAGTTCGCACAGTTGTTTCCAAAGACGTCAATGTCCTCGTTCTGTGCATTCGCGATCGCCCACCGTACGGTCTCGACAGGGTTGTATCCGTGGCCGGTATCGGTGAGTCGTTGTTTGATGTCGTCGGGGACGCCGTCGAGATCGTGCAACTCGACGGGAACAGCTCGCCTCAACTGCATCTGCTGCTCCGCGGTCAAGCCGTCCCACCAGGCCCGCACTGCGGCCGGCGACTGTCCGTCGGGAAGAAGGTTTCGCATCTCCTGCAGGGCAGCCTGCACCGCTGTGCTCTGACGGGTACGTGCCTCGTCGGTCGACACCGAATCCGGGTCGACCGCGCAGGCGGCGATTGCATCGACACAGGATTGGTCGGCCTGGGACGCGGCCTCGATGGCGTCGTCGATCATGGATTGGGCTTCGGCGAGGGACAGTGCGATGCCAAGGGGGTCGTCGACTGATGCGTCAGGCGATATCGACACCCTGCCGCTGCCGTCCACTGTCAGGCTGCGCGACGTGGCGAAGGTTGTCGCTGCCGTGAGCATGCGCTGCGCGATGCCGATCGCATCTTCGAGTGTGTCGAGTGCGGTCGAGACGCCTCGCGCCAGGACGCCTGCATTTGTCATCCGATTGGCGCATTGTGTGAGCGTTCCGCGTGCCTGGGCGCCCGTGTGGTCGGGCCAATCGTCCTTCAGTGGTGCGACCCCGTTGGCGTGGATGTTGTCGGCGGTGCGTTCGGCCTGCTTGCTGACGTTCAGGATGTCGTCCGCAGCGGTTTCCCACAGCGCCGGTCGGGCGTCTCGCAACTCGGCAAATGTAACCATTTCCCCCCCAGGAATCGGTTCGCTACCTCAGCAGCTTACGACTCGAATCGCCGTAGGCCATATCCTGTCATTCATGAACCCGACCATCCTGCGCCGTGTGCAGATCGTGCTGCTTGTACTCGGCGTGGTGGTCACGACGATGGGCCTGGTCCTCGTCGCAGGCTGTCATCGGAATGATCGGCAGATCGACGAGAACCGCGCGATGGTCATGGCCGACGTGGTGTCGGCGGATCGGCTGCACGCCGCGGTCAATTTCCAGACCCCCGACGGGCAGTTCCACAGCCCTCGTCTCGGCCTTCTGTACCCGACGGAGCTGACCCAGGGTCAGCGGATCAGCGTCGAGTACGACGTCACGAACCCGGACCTGGCGCGGCCGGCCGGCCGCAGCTGGACCCTGGCGATCATTCCGGCGCTGTCGATCGCCGTGGTCGGGTGGCTCGTCGTCGGTGCGGTGATGATCGCGCTGTCCGAGATCAATCGCCGGATGCTGTCCCGCTCGTCATCGGAAGACCTCACCGACCAAGACCTCACCGGCGACCCGGATCAGGACGACGCGACCACCGAGACCGAAACGCCGGAGACCAGCAACGCCTGATCGTCGTCGAGGAATCGCAAGGCGAACCGATCGGCGAACCGGGTGCGCACTGCGTCGACGAGTGCCGGTCCGCTGACGATGCCGTCGGCGTGCGGCACCACCACCTCGTCGATCCAGCCGAGTCCGGTCGTCGAGGTGAGGTCGGTGGCCTCGGCCGGGTCGTCGAGCATGGCGAGGGGCTCGATGTCGGGGCCGACGACGCAGGCCCCCGCGCTCGCACCGAGGTAGGGGAGTCCGGCGTCGACATGCTCGGTGAGGATCTCGGCGAACCCGGTCCGACGCAGCGCCGCCAGCAGGTGGAAGACGTTGCCGCCGGACACGAAGACTGCGTCGAGGTCGTCGAGTGCGCCGGCCAACTCGGTCGTTGGCATCGTCTCGATGTCGAGTTCGACAGTGGTGAACCCCTGTTCTCGTAGGGTGCTGCGATCCAGGTCGACCCAGGCCCGGTCGGCATAGATCGACGATGCCGTCGGCACGAAGCCGATGCGTGCGCTCGGGACCGCCGCGTGGGCGGCGAGGAAGGCGGGGACCGCCCCCAGCCATCGACTCAACAGCAGGAGTTCGGCCATGCGATCAGTTTGTCATCGACGGTGACGGATCGGACGAGAAGTTCACCGGCTGTTCGTGTCCGGATCATTCGGATTCGGCGGCCCCGGACAACGGGTTCCGCGACCATGAAGCCATGCGGGTCGCGATCGTCGCCGAGAGTTTCCTGCCGCAGTGCAACGGAGTGGTCAACTCCGTCCTGCGGGTCGTCGAGCACCTCGAACGCACCGGCCACGAGACCCTGGTGATCGCACCGGACACGCCCCGCGGTGAGGAAACGGCACCACGACTGATCGGCCGTCGGACACCGGTGCACCTGGTGCCGTCGGTGATGGTTCCCAAGGTGACGTCGTTGCCGATCGGAGTGCCGACGCCGACCCTGTACCGCACTTTGCGCGACATGAACCCCGACGTCGTGCATCTGGCCTCGCCGTTCGTCGTCGGCGCGGCCGGCGCCGCCGCAGCTCGACGCCTCGATCTGCCGTCCGTCGCGGTGTTCCAGACCGATGTCGCGGGATTCGCCGCCAGCTACGGGCTCGCGATCACCTCGCGACTGGCCTGGCGCTATACGCGGCGGTTGCACGAGATGTGCGACCGTACCCTCGCTCCCTCGACAGACACGATGAGAATGCTTGCCGCGCAGGGTGTGCCACGCGTGCACCACTGGGGCAGGGGAGTGGATCTCGATCAGTTCGACCCGGCGAACGCCGATGCGGGACTGCGCTCCGACTGGGGCCGAGGCAGGCTGATCGTCGGCTTCGTGGGCAGGCTCGCGCCCGAGAAACATGTGGAGCGGCTGGCCTCGGTGGCCGACGATCCGTCGGTGCAACTCGTCATCGTCGGGGACGGGCCCGAACGCGCTCGGCTCGAGGCACTGATGCCGCGGGCGGTGTTCACCGGGGAGCTCCGCGGTGAACACCTCGCGCGGGCGTACGCCAGCTTCGACGTGTTCGCGCACGCTGGTGAGCACGAGACGTTCTGCCAGACCATCCAGGAGGCGATGGCCAGCGGATTGCCGGTCGTCGGCCCGGATGCCGGTGGACCCCGTGACCTGGTCAGCCACTGCCGGACGGGCTATCTGCTGCCCCCGTCGGAGTATGCCGAGCGGCTGCCTGCGGTGGTCGCGGTGCTGCGTGACGACGCGCTGCGAGCGGAGATGGGTCGAGCCGCGCTGTCGGCGGTCCGGGCCCGCACGTGGCCGGTGATCTGCGACGAACTGCTTGCGCACTATCGCGCGGTGATCGGCGGCGACCTGGCGATTCGGCCGCTCGCCGGCTGACCTGCGTCGGCGGACGGGATATGGATGCGGTGTGAGTGCGCCGTCGAGGAGATTATTGCCGGGAGCTCTCGCTGAGACTGCATCCATATCGGTTCTCGTTGCTCGCCCGGCGGCCGGTAGCGTTGTCGACATGGAAACCGGGCCGCAGGACCGCGCAACGCTCGACAAGGATCCGGCCGAGGTCGCGGCGATGTTCGACGGCGTGGCCAAGCGCTACGACCGGACCAACACGGTGCTTTCGTTCGGGCAGGACCGCGGCTGGCGGCGCAAGACCCGCAAGGCCCTCGACCTGCGTCCCGGCGACATCGTGCTTGACCTGGCGGCCGGTACCGCGGTGTCGACGGCGGAGCTGGCGACGTCGGGGGCGCACTGCATCGCCGCCGACTTCTCCTTGGGGATGCTGAAGGCAGGCGCGCACCGGGAGGTGCCCAAGGTGGCAGCCGACGCGCTCGCCCTGCCGTTCGCGGACGAATCCTTCGACGCCGCCACCATCTCGTTCGGGCTGCGCAACGTCCACGATGCGCAGAAAGGGCTGGCCGAGTTGCGGCGGGTTCTGAAACCCGGTGGGCGCCTGGTGATCTGCGAGTTCTCGACACCGACGTTCCGGGCGTTCCGGACTGTCTACATGGAGTACCTGATGCGGGCGCTGCCGGCGGTGGCCACCAAGGTGTCGAGCAATCCGGCCGCGTATGTGTATCTCGCCGAATCGATCCGCGCCTGGCCCGACCAGACGCATCTGGCGGCGCTGCTCCGGACGGCGGGGTTCTCCGATGTCGCCTGGCAGAACCTGACCGGGGGGATCGCGGCGATTCATTCGGCGGTGCGCTGAGGGGCGGGGGTCTCGATACGCCGGCTCGGCTGGCGCCTCGCCGGCTACTCGACCGGCGGCTGGTAACGGGCTCGCCTGGCGGTTGGTGGCTACTCGACCGGCGGTTGGTGACGGGCTCGGCTGGCGGTTGGTGGCTGTTCGACCGGCGGTTGGTGACGGGCTCGGCTGGCGGTTGGTGGCTGTTCGACCGTCGGTGGGCCGTTTATGTGGTGCTGTCGACGGAATCCGGGTTGCTGTCGGCGTGCTGGTGGTGCGGCACCGGGCAGCCCGGGGTGAACGTGCCGAGTTCCTCGAGCCGATATCCGCGCGGATAGCCGCGGACCTGCTTGGTCTGACGGCCGTAGAGCGGTTCGGTGCGCGGGCGGGCGAAGAAGCGGATGGCGAGGCCGCGTAGCTTCAGTCCGCCGCGCACCACGGCCCGCTCGGCCGCGGTCGGCTTCGGGTAGTGGAACGCAGTCAGCAGGCGATCGTCCATGAGCGCGAACGACATCCGACGCACCACCCACCGCGGTAGCAGCCGGTAGGGCAGGAAGGTGCCGAGGAGATCGAGGGTCGAATCGGCCACCGCCAGCGACTTCGTGCTGAACGTGAAGTGTCGCCGCTCGTACTCCTCGTAGAACTGCTCGAACTCCTCGTAGGTGGCCGGAATGTCCTTGATGGCCATGTGCTTTCCGAGCATGCGGTAGTGATTGGTGAGCCCGGTGACCTCGTGGCCGGTCAGCTTCCGCCACTCGTAGGAGTTCACCCACTGCACCGGGCACACCACGAAGGTTGAGAGCACGTACAGCATGTCGTCGTTGGAGATGTCGTACATCGCGTGCATCTGATTGATACGCCGGACTCCGGCGCGGCCGGCCGCACTGTCGAAGCCGTGCTCGATCGGTGCGTCGAGCAACAGCACGGTGTCGTCGTATCGCTTTTGCGTCTGCTTGGTGAACTGCTGCGTGTCGAAGAGCAATTCACCGATCGACGGCACCGCGTAGGTGCGGAACAGGGCGAAGCTCAGCGCTTGGGTGATGCTCCACGGGAACTCGCGGGTGGCGAGCAACGCGGAGATGGCCACCGGGTCGTCGGCGGAGTCGACCGCGTCGATCTCACCGCGCAGCCGATAGCGGGACGACACGCGGTTCTGCACGGCATGTTTCACCCGGGTCGGAATGCTGGCTGCGTTCATCGTTGAAACATATCATCGAAAATGTGTCATCGGAACGGTGGACGGTCGTCGATCTGCGACGACAGGCGCCCGGCCGTGCGCCATGCGCGCGCGACCAGATCGGCGTCGTCGGGGGTGATCAGGTTGCCCATCACGCGGACGACCATCGACATCAGGTGTGTCGACCGCATGCCGGGCCGGCCGAGGGTGGGGACTGCCTGGGGGACCGTCAGCAGTCCGGCCAGCCGTCGGGCCGCGGAGAACGCCAGGCCGTACTGGCCGATCAGGACATCGCGCCAGCGGGTGGTGTGGTCGGGGGAGCCGCGGGTCTCGTCGAGCAGTTCGACGGCGAGGCGCCCGGCCTCCAGCGCGTAGTCGATGCCCTCGCCGTTCAGCGGGTTGACCAACGCTGCGGCGTCGCCGATGAGCATCCAGTTGGGGCCGGCGACACCGGTCACCGCGCCGCCCATCGGGAGGAGTGCCGACGTGAGGCGTTGCGGTGGGCCCTCGATGGCCCACTCGTCGCCGACCATGCGGGTGTAATGCTCGAGGATGGGCCGCAATGCCATGTGCGCCGGGCGCTTCGCGGTGGCGAGGGCGCCGACGCCGACGTTGAGCAGGCCGTCTCCCGCACCGCCGAGCGGGAACACCCATCCGTAGCCGGGCAGGAGCGCGCCGTCGGGGCCGCGGAGTTCGAGATGTGAGCCCATCCAGTTGTCGTCGGCCCGCCCCGACTTCACGTAGGCGCGCGCGGCCACCCCGTACGCGGTCTCGCGATGCCATTCGCGCCCCAGAGCCTTGCCGAGTCCGGATCGCACGCCGTCGGCGACGATCACGTTGCGCACCGCGATCGACCGGGCGCCGTCGGAGGTGTCGACGACCACCTCGGCGATCCGGCCGTCGCGCATCGTCACGTCGACGGCCTTCGCTCCCTGGACCATCTGTGCGCCACGGGCCACCGCGAGGGCGCGGATCTCCTCGTCGAGCTCGACGCGGGACACGGCGCTGCCGAAGGTGGGGAAACGACCCGAGGGCCATCGGATCTGCTGCGAGGCGCCCCAGCCGTGCAGGGCGAGTCCGTCGAGACGCGGCCGGTCGTCGAGAAAGCGGCCGAGGCCGAGGTGATCGAGTTCGGCGACCGCACGTGGGGTCAGTCCGTCGCCGCAGGTCTTGTCGCGGGGGAAGGTGGCCGCATCCAGCAGGACCACGTCGTGTCCCGCCGTCGCGGCGTGCGCGGCCGCGGCGGATCCGCCCGGCCCGGCACCGACGACGAGGACCTCGGCGCGCTGCGGTATCGGGGGAGGGGGTATGTCGCTACTCACCCGACCAGTATGTCGGCCCGCATCAGCGACTACGCTCGGCAGCAGGCCCCGAGTGTGACCGGCGGCCCTCGAGACCGACGACGAGATGGAGCGGTGGAACGCGTGAAGTCCACATTCGCCGGGCTGGACCTGGGCACCGACGAGTTCGCCGACACCGTGCGGGGATCGTTGGCGCAGGTCGAGGACCTGCTACTGGCAGAACTGTCGTCAGGCGACGAGATCATGACGGAGGCGGCCACACATCTGGCCAAGGCCGGGGGCAAGCGGTTCCGCCCGATGTTCGCGATCCTGGCCGCGCAATTCGGCACACGGCCCGGGGGGTCGGAGGTGATCACCTCGGCCACCGTCGTCGAGATGATCCATCTGGCGACCCTGTACCACGACGACGTGATGGACGAGGCGCAGTTGCGGCGCGGTGCACCCAGCGCCAATGCGCGGTGGACCAACAGCGTGGCGATCCTCTCCGGCGACTTTCTGTTCGCTCGTGCGTCGCGGCTGGTGTCGACACTGGGTCCGGATGCCGTGCGGATCATCGCGGAGACGTTCGCCGAACTGGTCACCGGCCAGATGCGCGAGACTGTGGGGGTCCGCGAGGGTGGCGACCCCATCGATCATTACCTACAGGTCGTGTGGGAGAAGACCGGTTCGCTCATCGCGGCGGCCGGACGCTTCGGCGCGATGGCATCGGACGCGGCGCCCGACCGCATCGAGCGGCTGTCGCGACTCGGCGACATCATCGGCACCGCCTTCCAGATCTCCGACGACATCATCGACATCAGCTCGGCGACCGGTGACTCCGGCAAGACGCCGGGCACCGATCTGCGCGAGGGCGTGCACACCCTGCCGGTGCTCTATGCGCTGCGCGCCGACGATGCCGCGGCCACGCGGCTGCGGGAACTCCTCTGCGATCCGCAGACCGGCGCGGCGCGGCCGGTGACCGACGACGCGGTGGTCACCGATGCCATCGAGGTGCTCAACGCGTCGTCGGGCATGGTTGCCGCGCACGACCGTCTCCGTGCCTACGCCGACGAGGCCGAGGCCGAACTCGCACAGTTGCCCGAGGGGCCCGCGCACACGGCATTGTCGTCGTTGGTGCGGTACACGATCGACCGGACCGGGTAGCGGCGGTCACGGGCCGACCGGCCCCGCTCCCGAGTGGTTGATCAGGTCGGTGAGGGTCCCGATCACCTTTCCGCCGACGTCGACCCCCGAGGGCGTCACCGCGAGATCGTTGGCGTTGAGGTAGCTGTTCGGGTCGGACTTCAGGGAACCGATGATGGTCTCGCAGACGATGCGACTGCCGAGTTCGCCGAGATGCTCGCCGCCCGCCTGGGCGCCCGCCTCGCGGAGGATGTAGTACCAGAGCGGGGTGCGTTGGCCCAGCGCGGTGGTGGTCAAGATCTGTGCGACCGCTGCGCTTTCGCCGTTCATCGTGTCGGCCATCTCGCTGAGCGTCATCGGTTTCACACCCATCGCTTCGCAACAGGCCTGTGCCGACGGCACCGAGAGACTGTAGCCGCGAACGAGATTCGACTTGGCCAGGTGTCCCAGGATCGGATCGTCCCGGCGGGTGCCCAGTGGCAGGTCACCCAGACCCGCGGCGATGTTGGAGTCGACCTTGCGCGCGAACTGCACGTTCGCGCTGGTGCCGGTGAAGAAGTTGAAGTCCAGCGTCACACTGGGTTTGAGTTGATACTTCACTGGATCGGCGTCGTCGAAGAAGTCCGGATTCGACTGCGTCGGGTCGTTGTTGAGCCCCTGCGACGGGCCGAGGATCTTCATCACGTCGAGCGCGGGCGTGGCTCCGTTGAGCTGATAGCGTGGTCGGATCATCGTGTGGCCGAAACGGAAAGCAGCGGTGGAGAATTCGAGGGGCATGAACGTCTGGCCGGGACCGGCCGAGTTGCCGTAGAAGCGGGGCCCGTTGGCGAGTGTGTCGATCACCACGGCGAGGTCGCAGACCTTGGCGAGATAATCCTGCACCACCACGTATTGGTAAGCCCAACGCGTCAGCTGGCGTGCCCGGACGTGCTTGCAGGCTGGCGTGCCGGCGACCTGTGCGTCGTAGATCTTGTTGTAGAACAACAGGAACGCGCAGTGCAGTGCGGAGATGTTGGGATTCTCGTCGTTTCGCGAGTCGGCGATTCGGGCGCTGCGGTTCGCCGTGTCACGCGGCACGTCCCGACGGCCTGCGGGGTTGAAGACCACCAGTCTGAGATCGGCGTCGTACAGATCATCGGACTCGGTGGTGGAGCCTGCGGCCAGTGACGGCCCATCGCCGAAAACGCTATCGAGGTCGAGCTGTGGACGACGCCCGTTGCGCAGACTCGCGGTGACCTCGTCCGGGTTGCGTGGGTTCACCGGTTCACCGCGCCCGAGCGTGGAGATGGTCGAGTCGCGGTCGGTGCGGGCGGTGAGGTCATGGTCGATGAACTGACCGAAATAGGTGAAGACGGCC
Organism: Gordonia sp. DT101; assembly: GCF_049844895.1. NCBI lineage: Bacteria > Bacillati > Actinomycetota > Actinomycetes > Mycobacteriales > Gordoniaceae > Gordonia > Gordonia sp. DT101. The sequence continues at coordinate 661,471 of NZ_JBNCLX010000002.1, forward strand.
GGGATGCCCGAGTCGTTCGGGTTGGCAACCACGTCGGTGGCCATCGCGTCGCCGAGCTGTTTGAGCGCAGGCAGGGTCTCGGGGGAATTGGGCAGCAGCCGCGACGACGAGTGGGCGGCGTCGGGGAACATGTAGCCGAACGGTGTGGTGAACAGTAGTTCGTCCTGTGTGGCCACCTCCCCGGTGTGACTGAATTTCGTGAACATGGTCGGGTCCTCACGGTGGTGGTCCAGTGGATGTCAGCAACGCTATGGGCGGCAGAAGCCCTGGTCGCGCGTAGTTGACTACCCGAAAGTTCACCGAGGTGTGCGGGCCGCGACGTCGCGCAGGAAACTCTGCCGCCCGGTCGTCCGTTCGGTACATGAAGGACCTGGCGACGGGCGCCGGTCGAATGCTGAGAACGAGGGACAGATGCACTTCAATGGCCTGAAGACGGCGGCCCTGATGGGGCTGATGTCGGCGATCATCGTCGGGATCGGGGCGCTTTTCCGCAGCCCGACCATCTTGCTGCTGGCGGTGCTGGCGGCGATCGGCATGAATGCCTACGTCTATTTCAACTCCGCGAAGCTGGCGCTGCGGTCGATGCACGCGCAGCCGGTCACCGAGGTCGAGGCGCCGGTCCTGTACCGGATCGTCCGCGAGCTCGCGACGACGGCCCGCCAGCCGATGCCGGCGCTCTACATCAGCCCGACGGAATCGCCGAACGCGTTCGCCACCGGCCGTAATCCCAAGAACGCCGCGGTGTGCTGCACCGCGGGCATCATGCGTCTGCTCGACGAGCGGGAACTGCGCGCGGTGCTCGGCCACGAGCTGTCGCACGTCTACAACCGCGACATCCTGATCTCGTCGGTGGCCGGTGCGATGGCGTCGGTCATCACCGGCCTGGCGAACTTCGCGTTCTTCTTCGGCGGCGGTAACCGTGACGGGAACGGCCCCGGCATCCTGGGCGTGCTGATGATCAGCCTGTTGGGACCGCTGGCAGCCTCGCTGATCAAGATGTCGGTGTCCCGCTCGCGTGAGTACCAGGCCGACGAGTCGGGCGCGGAACTCACCGGTGACCCGCTGGCGCTGGCCTCGGCATTGGCAAAGATCAGCGGCGGGATCGATCAGGCGCCGCTGCCACCGGACCCGAAGATCGAGTCGCAGTCGCACATGATGATCGCCAACCCGTTCCGCGGCGGGAACGTCGCGAAGATGTTCTCGTCCCACCCGCCGACACCCGACCGCATCGCACGCTTGCAGGAGATGGCGCGGCGGTCGGGCCGGGGGTAGTGGCGTCGCGTAGTCCTGTTCCTAGTCTTTGACCAACCCGCCGTCGACGACAAGGTTCTGGCCGGTGACCGCCCGCGACCACGGCGACGCGAAAAACAGTACGGCATCGGCGAATTCGTCGGGTGTCGTGACCGTTCGCAGGGGCGTGCCCGCGGCGATGGCGTCGAAGACCGCAGTCGGGGTGGCGGCGCTGGCATCGGTGGTGCGGAGGAGTCCACCGGACACCATGTTCACGGCGATCCCGTCGGGGCCCAGGTCCGCGGAGAGCGTTCGGGTCAGGGCGAGGAGTGCGGCCTTCGCGGCGGTGTAGTCGTGGTAGGGGACGACGGGATTCTGCACCAGGTTGGTGCCGATGTTGACGATGCGGCCGAATCCGGCCGACCGCATGTCGCCGAGGACCGCCTGCGTGGTGTTGAGCGCGGCCGCGACGGTTCCCCGGAACTGGGCGTCGAAGGCCTGCCAATCGATGGTGTCGGGCTTGGCGCGGTCGTCGCCGTTGAATGAGAAGTCGGCCAGCGCATTGTTGACCACGGTGCAGACCGGCGCGCCGAAATGTTCCCGAGCCCGTGCGACGAGGTCGAACACCGCGTCACGGTCGGTCACATCGGCGCCCAGAGCCACCGCCCGCCCGGCGCCGCCGAGTTCATCGACGAGTGCGGCCGCGGCCGACGCGCTGCGGTGAAAATTGATGACCAGCCGGGCTCCTTGTGCGGCAAAAGCTTTGGTGATCGCGGCGCCGAGGCCCCGGGCGCCGCCGGTGACCAGGACGATCTGCTCGGAGACTGCAGGAGCGAGCGCATTCATGTGGACATCCCTTCGCCAGTGCTAACTGGACAGGTTCGGCGGGTGTGGTCTCAGCCGCCCGCGCGGCACCCCGTGTCGTGTTTCATCAGATCATGCGCCCGCGCGAGCACACGACTCAGGCACACACGTCTAGGGTTGGACACAGGCAGGCGCCCAATCGGGCTCTGCACATCGGGCGGGCGGAAGCAGGAGACCGATGAGCAACAGGGGTCCAGACGGTATCCGGATGTCGGAGTACCCCCATCCGTCGCACCTGATCCTGCACCTGAGTGACACGCATCTGGTCGGCGATGCCGGCCCGCTGTACGGCGCCGTCGACAGCGAGGTGACACTGCGGCAGATCCTCGCCGAAGTCGAGGCTTCACACGTGCGCCCCAATGCGCTGCTGTTCACCGGCGACCTCGCCGATCGGGGAGAGGTCGCGGCTTACCGGAAGTTGCGGTCGATAGTCGACGAAGTCGCAGAATCCATTGGTGCGCAGGTCATCTGGTCCATCGGAAACCACGACGATCGAGCGCATTTCCGGTCGGAACTTCTCGACGAGGCACCTTCGGCGGCACCGATCGATCGTGTCTACGACATCGACGGTCTCCGTGTCGTCGCTCTCGACACCTCGGTGCCGGGGAGCCATCATGGCGAAATCGCCGAGGATCAATTGGAGTGGCTTGCGGCCGAACTCTCGGTGCCCGCGCCACACGGCACCATCCTGGCCATGCACCATCCGCCGGTCCCGTGTGTACTCGACCTCGCGGTACTGGTGGAGTTGCGCGACCAGCACCGGCTCGCCGACATTCTGAGGGGCAGCGACGTGCGCTCCATCCTCGCCGGCCACCTGCACTACTCGACCACCGCGATGTTTGCCGGTATTCCCGTCTCGGTCGCGTCGGCCACCTGCTACACACAGGATCTCACCGGTCCGGCGGGGGCCTTACGTGGCCGCAACGGAGCCCAGGGCTTCAATCTGGTGCACGTCTATCCGGAAACCGTCGTCCACTCAGTGGTCCCGGTCGGCGACTACGACACGGTCGGTGAATATGTGAGCCCGGCGGAGACCGAGCGGCGACTGATCGAGGCGGGGGTCCGCATACCCGGCCCCGAGGCAGCCGCTCAGACGGCTTCCCAGGGTGCCGGGATCGGGAAGTAGTTCTGCAAGAAGTGGGTGACCTTGATGGTGCGCACGTCCAGGTCGACGTCGGGTGTGCTGCCATCGTTGAGGCAGAAGAAGTCCATCGACCGCTTCGTCAGGAGTGAATCCATCTGTCGTAGGCCGGATTTCGCTGTGGTGTCGACGTATTTGACCTTGGCTGAGCGCTGCACCACCGCGCGGCCGCTCATGAGCGCGTAATAGTGATAGAGCGAGTTGGTGACCGAGATGTTGGTCTCCGCCCGAAAGGTGCTGGCCGCGGTGGCCGCGAACTCGGCCGGGAACTTTGCCTCCATCTCCGCCATCACGCTCTTGCGCAGCGGCGTCGCCGCATGCTCGAGATGGCGGGTGGTGACCAGGCCGAACCGATCTCTGAGGAGCCCGCGATTCACTCGCGCCGAATTCTCGAATCCGCTGCGTTGATCGTTGTTGGAGCCCAGTCCGATTCGGATCGGTGCCTCGATGAACATGCTCACTCCGCCGGGGGAGAAGAACATCTGCGGGCTCACGGAACGACCGAAGAACATGTCGTCGTTGGAATACAGGAAGTGTTCGGCGAGACCGGGAATGCGGTGCAACTGGGACTCGACAGCCTGCGAATTGTGGGTCGGAAGGACCGACGGATCTGCGAAGAACTCCTCACTGCGCACGAACGTCACCCGCGGATCATCGGCAAGCCATGCAGGTTTCGGCGAGTCGGTGGCGATGAAGATCCTCCGGATCCACGGGGCGTACATGTGCACACTGCGCAGCGCATACCGCAACTCGTCGATCTGACGGAACCGGGCCTCGGAATCGTCACCCTCGCCGACCACATGGCTCTGCATCCTCCTGGCGCGCTGAGCCTGCCATTCCTTCGACGACCCGTCCACCCAGGAGAACACCAGATCGATGTCGAAAGTGATGTCGGAAGCCTGGTGGGCGAACATCTTCTCGAAGGTCGGCCATGTGCGCCCGAACCTCTCGACCTCGCTGCGTACCGCTTCCCGTGAGGAGACCGTTCGTCGCGTCAACGAATTGGCCACGGGCAACAGCAGATCGTCACCTGCCGTCGTCCACAATTCGATCTGCACGCCGGTCGCCGCTCCGAACGTCATGCCGCTGGCGAGGTGGACGCGCGGTCGGAACAGACGGAACACGCGGGCTTTGCGGTGCGTCGACAACGCGCCGTCGGCGACCAGGGCGGGCCGACCCCGTCCCGCACCCACGGTCTTGGCATAGAACGGATGATCCGCGCACGCGGCGGTCAACGCCGACCTGAAGCGCTTGCGCAGCGCCCAGTCGATCGCCAGCACGGGACGCTCATCGTTCCCGCGAACCAGCAGGTAGCCGATCCCGGCCCGGTCGAGGACGTCACGCAGGAAGAGAAGGTCCTCGACCATCGCTTCGTGGGGTGTGGTGCTCGTGTTCACCAACGCGAGGCGGCCGTTGAATCGGACCACATCGGGTTCGCATGGATTGCGCTCGGCGGGGATCTTCGCACGTACAGCGGTGTGGAGGGACTCCTGCTGGGGTGCACGGAGGACGTCGATCGGGGCGGGGGAATTGCTGATGGTGACCTTCCGGATGCTCGCCGCAACCGCGACATCGCCAGTCTAGTCCCAGGTCAGGGACTGCCCTGCCGGCCCGTCGCCCTAGCGGCGGGCAGACGCGATGCGGTCGAGCACGGCGACCTCGTCGGCGGTCAGTCGGAGGCCGCCGGCCGCGACGTTCTGTTCCAGGTGGGCCGGGTTGCCGGTGCCGGGGATCGCGAGCACATGCGCACCGCGCTGCAGGGTCCACGCCAATCGGACCTGCGCCGGGGTGGCGCCGTGTGCTTCGGCAATGGTCGCGATCTCGGATTCTCCGGTGTCGTCAGGTCCCTCTGGGGAGGCCCAGGTGGAGGTGGCCACGGCGAAGAACGGTACGAATGCGATGTCGTGTTCACGGCATAGCTCGAGCAGGGTGTCGTCGGCGCGGTCGGTGAGGCCGTAGCGGTTCTGCACGCTGACCACCGGCGTGATGGTCATCGCTTCGGTCAGTTGGTCGGCCGTGATGTTGGAGATGCCGATGTTGCGCAGCAGGCCCGCGTCGCGCAGCTCGACCAGCGCCTCGAGGTGGTCGGCCAGCGACCCTTCCGTCTTCTCCATGGTGGTGCCCCAGCGCAGGTTGACCACATCGAGCTGCTCGAGGCCCAGCTGACGGATGTTCTCCTCGACCTGACTGCGCAACTGATCGGGACGTCCCATCGGCTCGAACTCACCGTCCCTGGACTGACTCGGGCCGACCTTGGTGGTGATCACGAGATGGTCCGGGTAGGGCTGCAAGGCCGTGCTGATCAGTTCGTTTGAGGAGCGCGTCGGAGTGAAGTAGAACGCGGCGGTGTCGATGTGGTTCACGCCGAGCTCGATGGCTCGACGGAGGACGGCGAGCGCGTCGTCGCGGCTCCGGGGTGCTTCCCAGGGCATACCGCCCAGGCGCATGGCGCCGAGGCCGATGCGGTTGACGGTGCGGTCGCCTAGCTGCCAGGTTCCGGCTGCGTCGGCGGTGGGGATGGTGGCTGTGGATGTCGAATCAGTGGTCATGGAATCCAGCATGGCTCCGCCGCCGACGTCGGGGCAGCCGATGGCAACAAGCTGCCACGCCTGCGGAGACGGGCCGGGTCGGCGCACAATATGTGGCATGCACAGGACTGATTCCGTCACCGTCGTGCGTGGCGAGGAGGAACTGCTCCAGCGGACAGCACATCTGTTCGCGTCGGCCGCCGAGGTCGTCTGTGCGGCGAACGATCTGTGGACCTTCGCATGGTCACACGGCGCGGGGGAACTCGCGGACTCGGCGGCGCAGCAACGCAGGCCCGATCAGCGGGTCCGCAAGATCTACCAGGCCGGGACCCTCCTCGATCCGGTGGCGGCACACGAGTTGGCCAAGCGCCGCGACCAGTTCGGCGCGGAGATTCGCGTCACCACCGACGAGATCAACGAGACGATCATTGTGGACCGTCGGCTGGTCATCCTCGCCGGCGATCGGACCGCAGGCGGGCGCAGTTACAGCGTCATCACCCAGGCCGACACCGTGCAGGGGGTGTCGTCGCTGTTCGAGGCCGCCTGGCGATCGGCGACGGACCTCGCCACCTATGACGCGCGGATCGCGGACATCCGCCGGCTCGCGCCGCAGGTGCTCGACCTGCTCTCCCGAGGCGTCAAGGACGAATCGGCGGCGCGCAGCCTCGGCCTCGGTGTGCGTACCTACCGACGCCGGGTCGCCGACCTGATGTCGTCGCTCGGCGCACAGTCGAGGTTCCAGGCCGGTGTGCGGGCGCGCGAGTTGGGCATCGTGTAGCGGGTGCGGTGATCTCGATACGCGGCTCCTTCGTCGCCGCTACTCGATCGGCGGAGGGGACGCGGCTCCTTCGTCGCCGCTACTCGATCGGCGGAGGGGGACGCGGCTGCTTCGTCGCCGCTACTCGATCGGCGGGCGGGGACCTCCGCTAGCGGTAGTTCACGAACTGCAACGCGATCCCGAAGTCCTCGCCTTTGAGCAGCGAGATCACGGCCTGCAGATCGTCGCGCTTCTTGCTCGACACCCGGAGCTCCTCGCCCTGGATCTGTGCTTTGACACCCTTGGGGCCCTCGTCGCGGATCTTCTTGGAGATCTTCTTGGCGTGCTCGGAATCGATGCCCTCGACGATCTTGCCGCTGATCTTGAAGGTCTTGCCCGATGCGGCGGGCTCGCCGGCGTCGAACGCCTTGAGCGAGATGTCGCGGCGGATGAGCTTTTCCTTGAAGACGTCGAGGCCGGCCTGCGCGCGCTCCTCGGCGTCCGAGGTGATCACGATGTTCTCTTCGCCGGACCACTCGATCCCGGTGTTGGTGCCGCGGAAGTCGTAGCGCTGCGACAGCTCCTTGGCGGCCTGGTTGAGGGCGTTGTCGACCTCTTGGCGGTCGACCTTGCTCACCACGTCGAACGATGAATCAGCCATGGGTGACACCCTATCGGCCCGGCCGTGCGCTCCTGTGGGGTGCGGTGGTCGAACAACTACTCGAGCCGCCACGAAGGAGGCCGGGTGCGGACCTGGGAGGCCGTGCTGAGCAGCCGGTTTGCGTCGACACCGAGAGTTCGTTGTATTCTTCACGGCGTTGTTCTTACGGCCGATGACCCGGCCCGACGGACGGCACGGCAGGTTGCCCGAGCGGCCAAAGGGAGCGGACTGTAAATCCGTCGCGCAAGCTACATAGGTTCGAATCCTATACCTGCCACGACGTGGTCCACGCTGAACTCTGGCGCTCGCCACCGGTCGCTGACCAGCGATTTGGTGAGCGCCTGGGTTCGTGTGTAACCTCGTTAAGGCTCTCGAACAGCTCACGGGTTCGTTCGGGCACGCCCCCTTAGCTCAGTCGGTAGAGCGTTTCCATGGTAAGGAAAAGGTCAACGGTTCGATTCCGTTAGGGGGCTCGCTGGACCTCCAGTCCACATGGCGGTGTAGCTCAGCTGGTTAGAGCGCACGACTCATAATCGTGAGGTCGAGGGATCGAGTCCCTCCACCGCTACACATCGGTGCCGACCAGCTCGGACCCGACACGCAAAGGGCATGCCGAGCCCGCCACGTACCACCCGAAAGAAGGCAACGAAGTGGCCTCCTCAACAGATGTTCGCCCCAAGATCACCTTGGCGTGCGAGGTGTGCAAGCACCGCAACTACATCACCAAGAAGAACCGTCGCAACGATCCCGATCGCCTCGAGATCAAGAAGTTCTGCCCGAACTGTGGCAAGCATCAGGCGCACAAGGAATCGCGCTGAGCGTTCAGCGGAAAATGGCAATTACGCGGGCTACCTCTGATGAGGTGGCCCGCAGCCATTACCGTGGCAAGGGGACTCCGTCACCGGACCCCCTGAGAGCAGGAACGGCACCACACAACGAGCGGTAGCGATGGGAGTTGCCCTCCACGCGACGCTTACCGCCGTGGACCACGCCCGAACCCCTCGGCAGTCGAGGGACCGTCCACGAGATCCCGACCATCTGCGGATTGGTCGAGCAAAGGAGCGGCATCCGATGTCAGTCAGCGAGGCCGAGGTTCAGGAACGGATCGACGCGTTGAAGAAGGGTGTGAAACTCAGTCCAGAGGAGATCGCTGCCCACACCAGGGAGATGGTGGGCTTCAACTACACGGTCGACGACTACTACGAGGTCGGGCGTGAAGAGGTCCGCAAGCACGCCCGCGCCGTGCAGGACGACCACCCGGTCCACTGGAACGAGAAGGCCGCCCAGGAAATGGGCCATGAGACCCTCATCGCCGCGCCCACGTTCGTGTCGGTGCTCGGGATCATCGCCCAGCGTCGTCTGTTCGAGGACGTCGTCACCGGGTACGACCTGTGGCAGATCATGCAGACCGATCAGCGCCTGGTGTTCCACCAGCCGATCAAGGTGGGCGACCAGCTAGTCTGCGACGTCTCGCTCGACTCATTCCGCCAGATGGCCGGCACCGACGTGATGATCACCAAGAACATCATCTGGAACCAGCGCGAAGAGCCGGTGATGACCACCTGGACCAGCCTGGTGGCCCGTGCCGCGGTGGAGGCCGATCCCGAGGTCCTCGACAAGCTCGAGCACGTGATGATGAAGGTCGACAGCGAGCCGGACATGCCGAACACGGTGCACGGCCCGTTCGACCGCTACGACCTGCCGGATCCGCAGGTGGAACCGAAGCCATACGCCGCGATCAACTTCGACGATCTGACCGTCGGTCAGGAACTGCCGCCCGTCACCAAGACCCTCACCCGCGGCAACCTCGTCAACTACGCGGGCGTGGCCGGCGATCCCAACCCGATCCACTTCTCCGACGAGGTCGCCAAGGTGATCGGCCTGGAGACCTGCGTGGCCCACGGAATGCAGTCGATGGGTCTGGGCGCGAGCTTCATCAGCAGCTTCGTCGGCGACCCGGCAGCGATCTACGAGTACAACGTGCGATTCACCAGCCCGGTCTATGTGCCCGCGGAGGGTTACGCCCAGGTCGACTTCACCGGCAAGATCAAGTCGCTGGACCCGGAGACGCGCCGCGGCGTGATCGCCATGGTCGCCAAGCAGGGTGACCGCAAGATCTTCGGGCGCGCCCAGGCGCACGTTCAGTTCAACTGAGCGGACCCGACCACACATCACCGCAGCGCGGCGCGAGACGGATCATCCGCCTCGCGTCGCGCCGTCGTGTCGGCTGACGGCGCCACGACCCGGCTCCGCACGGTGAACGTGGCGCAACCGATCACCGCGGCACCGCCGATCACCAGCGACACCGTCAGCCGTTCGCCGAGTAGCAGTACCGCCCACGTGACGGTCAGCACCGGCTGGACGAGCTGGATCTGACTGACCGTGGTCATCGGGCCGATCGCCAGCCCCCGATACCAGGCGAAGAAGCCGAGAAACATGCTCACGGCGCTGAGGTAGGCGAACGTCGCCCACTGGCCGGTCGTGGCGTGCGGCAATCGACCATCGCTCACGATGACCGTGGCGACCAGCATGACCGGCGACGCCAACAGCAGCGCCCAGCAGATCGTCTGCCACGCCCCGAGTTCACGTGACATCAGACCGCCCTGTGCGTAGCCGATCGCCGCGAGTGCGACCGCACCGAGCAGGTAGAGATCGCTGACGCCCGCGGTGCCGAGAGCGCCGTGTCCGGCGAGGGTGAACGCGCCGGTGGCCACCACACCCAGCGTGGCGCCCACCCAGAACCGACGGCTGGGTCGTTCTCGGGTACGCACCGCCACGACGACCGCGGTGACCGCCGGAAGCACACCGATGACCACCGCCGAGTGTCCGGCCCCGACATCGCGGAGCGCGAGCGACGTGAGGATCGGGAATCCCGCCACCACGCCGATCGACACCGGCAGGAGCCTCATCAGCTGTCTGGTGGTCGGGAGCCGGGCGCGTCCCAGCGCGAGGGCGATCGCGGCCAGGCCGGCGGCGACGACGGCGCGACCGCAACCGATGAACAACGGGTCGAGTCCCGCAACGGCGACCCGGGTGAACGGCACGGTGAACGAGAAGGCGACGACGCCGAAGAGGCCCCACAGCATCCCCGGCTGTGATAGCACCGGAGGAGGGTTGCCGATAGCGCTACTATTGGCTTTCATGTCCGACGATAGCAGCCAGCGGATCGCGCAACACCTCCGTTCTGTCGCCGCGGCCGCCGAGGCCGGTGGTCGACTGCCCTCGACGCGCGAACTGGCATCGCGGTTCGGCGCGGGCCCGGTGACGGTGCAGCGCGCTCTCGCGCAGCTGGTGGCCGAGGGCGTCGTCGAAACCCGATCCGGTTCCGGCACATTCGTGCGGCGACGACACGTCGGCTCGGATCGGGCCGACGTTGCGTGGCAGACCGCCGCGCTCGGTCCCGAACGTGCGGGTGCGTCGCCGATCGGTTCGACGATGCGTCAGATCCCGCACGACACCATCGCGATGCACAGCGGCTACCCCGACATCGAGCTCCTACCTGTCCGTGAGGTCCGCAGTGCTTTCGCTCGCGTTGTGCGGCGCGAGGAGAGTTTTCATCGCCCACCGACGGCCGGGCTACCCGACCTGCGCCGCTGGTTCGTCGACGAGCTCGAGGCGGACGGTTGGCGGGACACCGACGCGGTCATCGCCTCCGGCGGTCAGGCGGCGCTCGCGGCGACGTTCCGCGCCCTGGCCGCACCCGGTGATCCCATCGTGATGGAGTCGCCGACCTACTGGGGTGCGATCGCGGCGGCGCGCCAGGCCGGGCTGATCATCGTCCCCGTGCCACGCACCGGCGGCGCGCCGTCGGCCGTCGATCTCGACGAGGCGTTCGCGACGTCGGGAGCGCGCCTCGCGTACGTGCAGCCGACGTTTGCGAACCCGACCGGTGACGTGTGGACGGCGGCCCAGCGCGACGACGTCCTGGCGGTCGTCCGTGCGCACCGTGCCTTCGTCGTCGAGGACGACTGGGCACACGACTTCGCGATGGAGGCCGGTCCCAGACCACTGGTCTGCTCCGACACCGACGGGCACGTCGTCTACATCCGATCGCTGACCAAGAGCCTGTCGCTGACGGTCCGGGTGGCCGCGCTGCTCGCGCGCGGACCCGCTCGGACCCGGATCGAGAACGCGTTGACCGTGTCGGATCTCTACGTCGCGCCGGTCCTGCAGTCGGTGGCCCTCGATGTGGTGTCGAGGCCCACGTGGCGCACTCATCTGCTGCGCCTGCGCCGCGCGCTGCAGGCGCGTCGAGACGCATTGGTCGGGGAGCTCGCCGCCGGTGCGCCGATGATCGAGGTGGAACGCGTACCGCGCGGCGGGCTGAATCTGTGGGCCGCCCTGCCCGGCCAGGGCTCCGACGGGACACCGACCGACGCCGAGCTGGTCGCGGCCCGCACGCTCGCTCGCGGACTGTCGATCTCGGCCGGCGGGGAATGGTTTCCGACCGAGCCGACCGGACCGTTCATCCGGCTCAACTTCGCCGCCGCAGCGCCGGATCGATACGCGGAAGCGGTGGAGATCCTGGCGGGCGCGTTGTAGTCGCGGGTGAAGGTCGCTGATGGGTGCGCCCACCGCGTCGATGAGCAACCTCTGAGGTGGCGGCAGGAACCCGTTTTGGGTTTGTCCTGGGCAGTGATCTACACTGAAGTGTCTGGATTGACTCAGACTTGCGCGCTGCCCATAGGGTGGCGCGTTGGTTTTGTCGGGAGTTTTCCGATCTGAGGAGGTCGAGAAGGCAGCTGTACCGTGGCTATCAGCCACGCACAGTCGCAAAGGGGCGTAGCTCAACTGGCAGAGCAGCGGTCTCCAAAACCGCAGGTTGCAGGTTCAAGTCCTGTCGCCCCTGCCCTGGTGAGGGCACACGTAGACGAGAGGACCTCGAAGGTGAGCAAGCGAGATCGAGCTGCCCGCGCCAAAGATGCCGCGGAGGACACCTCCGCCGAGTCGGTGGGGGAGCTCGAAAGTCGCGATGACGTCGACGGCGCGGAGTCGGGTGAACTGCGTCCGTCGGGCAAACGCTCGTCGAGGGGTCGTCGTTCATCGACAAGTGCCTCCAGCACCGACGGCGGCGCGGACTCCGACACCGGATCCGCGGTCGCGGTCAAGGAACGCAAGAAGAAGGCACCTGCCGGCGAGAGTCGCAATCCGTTCGTTCGGTTGTGGGTTTTTCTGCAGCAGGTCGTCGCCGAACTGAAGAAGGTCATCTGGCCGACCCGCCGTGAGATGATCACCTACACGATTGTCGTGCTGATTTTCGTGATCGTGATGACCGCATTCATCTCCGGCCTCGACATCGCCTTCGCCAAGGGAGTTCTCTGGCTGTTCGGCTGACGCCACCCAGACCAGTGGGGCGCAGGCCCAGGCCAAGGACAACCGGAACCGAAAGAGGAGCGTGGGCTGCAGTGAGCACCCCGGAGAACGAGATCGAACCGACCCCAGAGTCGATCGGTGAGGTCGACACGTCGGCGGTGGATACCGCCGACGAGACCGACGATCCCGGTGTCGAGGCACAGGTCGAGGCCGCCGAGGATGACGCAGCAGCCGTCGAGGGCGGCGAGTCCGTCGTCGAGGAAGCCATCGAGGACGCGGTCGCAGACGAAGTCGACGTGGCGGACGAGGTCGCTGCCGAAGAAGCACCCGCCGAGGACGCCGATCCGGTCGAGGAACTGCGCAAGCAGCTCCGTCGTGCTCCCGGTGACTGGTACGTGATCCACAGCTACGCGGGTTACGAGAACAAGGTGAAGGCCAACCTCGAGACCCGTGTGCAGAATCTCGATGTCGGCGACTACATCTTCCAGGTCGAGGTACCGACCGAAGAGGTCACCGAGATCAAGAACGGCCAGCCGAAGAAGGTCAACCGCAAGGTGCTGCCGGGTTACATCCTGGTGCGCATGGACCTCAACGACGATTCGTGGGGCGCGGTGCGCAACACGCCGGGCGTGACCGGCTTCGTCGGGATGACCTCCAAGCCGTCGCCGTTGTCGCTCGACGAGGTGCTGCAGTTCCTCATGCCGCGCGTCGAGACCAAGAAGCCCGCTGCCTCCAAGGCCGGGGCCGAGGGTGTCGAGGCGGCTGCCGCCGCGGCGACCGCGGTCATCGAGGTGGACTTCGAGGTGGGCGAGTCGGTCACCGTCATGGACGGCCCGTTCGCGACCCTGCCCGCGTCCATCAGCGAGGTCAACGCCGAGCAGCGCAAGGTCAAGGTGCTGGTGTCGATCTTCGGTCGCGAGACACCGGTCGAACTCGGCTTCAATCAGGTCGAGAAGATCTGACCAACGCCCACCGACGGTGGGCGACCACGAACTTTCACGTCTCCAGCGGGCGTGGATCTGCAAGAAGACAAGCAAGGAACAATTAGATGCCTCCCAAGAAGAAGAAGCTCGCCGGGATCATCAAGCTCCAGATCCAGGCAGGCCAGGCCAACCCGGCTCCGCCCGTGGGTCCGGCGCTCGGTCAGCACGGCGTGAACATCATGGAATTCTGCAAGGCGTACAACGCGGCGACCGAGTCGCAGCGCGGCAACGTCATCCCGGTGGAGATCTTCGTGTACGAAGATCGTTCATTCGACTTCAAGTTGAAGACCCCGCCGGCTGCGAAGCTCCTGCTCAAGGCTGCCGGTGTGCAGAAGGGCTCCGGCGAGCCGCACACCAACAAGGTCGGCAAGGTCAGCATGGACCAGGTCCGTGAGATCGCGAAGACCAAGCAGGAAGACCTCAACGCGAACGACATCGATCAGGCCGCGAAGATCATCGCCGGTACTGCACGGTCGATGGGGATCAACGTCGAGGGCTGACGATCTGCCGCTGGTCTCGATACGCCCTGCGCTAGCGCTTCGGGCTACTCGACCGGCGGGAAACGTGGGAGGGCCGGCTCGGCCCAGCAACCACTAACCCGAACATCATTCACGGAGAAAGAACAGAGCAATGGCACAGAAGAGCAAGGCCTACCGCGCCGCCGCGGAACAGGTCGACAAGAGCAAGCTGTACAGCCCGCTGGAAGCTGCGCAGCTCGCCAAGGACACGTCGTCGAAGAACACCGACTCGACCGTCGAGGTCGCGGTCCGGCTGGGCGTCGACCCGCGCAAGGCCGACCAGATGGTCCGTGGCACCGTCAACCTGCCCCATGGCACCGGTAAGACCGCCCGCGTGATCGTGTTCGCCGCCGGCGACAAGGCCGCCGAGGCCACCGCGGCCGGAGCCGACGAGGTCGGCGCCGAGGACCTGATCGAGAAGATCCAGGGCGGCTGGCTGGAGTTCGACGCGGCGATCGCCACCCCGGACCAGATGGCCAAGGTCGGCCGCATCGCGCGTGTGCTCGGCCCGCGTGGTCTGATGCCGAACCCGAAGACCGGCACCGTGACCACCGACGTCACCAAGGCCGTCAACGACATCAAGGGCGGCAAGATCAACTTCCGCGTCGACAAGGCCGCCAACCTGCACTTCGTCATCGGCAAGGCATCGTTCGACGTCGAGAAGCTGGCGGAGAACTACGGCGCCGCCTACGACGAGATCATGCGTGCGAAGCCGTCCGCGGCCAAGGGACGCTACGTCAAGAAGGTCACCGTCTCCACCACCACGGGCCCGGGCATCCCGGTCGACCCGCTGGTGACCCGCAACTTCACCGAGGCCCCGCAGGGCTGACCCTTCGAGACGCTCGCAAGCTCGCTCCTCAGGGGGCGGGTGAGGGGCGTTCGCAAGCTCGCTTTTCGGGGCGCGGCGCTAGCCGTGGCGGTCCCTGAGGAACGGAGCGCTAGCGGAGTGTCACGAAGGGCGCTCCTCAGGGCGCGACGCTCGCAGACTCAAAGCCCCCGATCACTGTCGTGGTCGGGGGCTTTTGTCGTACCGCGGGTCGTATGTCAGGTCGTGTCGCCGATGATGGCCCGCAGCGCAGCGATGTGACCGGTGTAGGCGTCGCGGCCGGCCGCGTTGAGCTGAGCCCGGACGGTTCGTCGTCGGCCGGTGAGGCGGCGCTCGGTGCTGAGATATCCCGCCTCCTCCAACGTCGACAACTGCTTGGACAGCGCCGAGTCCGAGAGCGCCAGCTGCTCCTTGAGGAAGGCGAACTCCGCCCAATCGGCCGCGGCGAGTGTGGCGACCAGTGCCAGGCGGGTGCTGGGATGGATCAGCTCGTCGAAACGGGCGGCGCCGTCGGCTTCGGCGGTCATGCACCGATCCATCGGCGCGTGCTCGTGAACACCTCAGGGCCACCGAACCCGACGACGAGCGCGGTGATTGCCGCCGCCCACAACGAAGGATGTCCGGCGCCGTCGGCCTGCAGGGCGAACGCGAGCGCGATGGTGAACGCCACCGCGGTCAGCAGAATCGCGATGACGATCAACGGGATCCGACGATCGGCGACCGAGCGGCTGACCTGTAGTCGTGAGCTGCGACGTCGGCCGTCCAGCAGGCGAGAGGCAACCGTCGCATGACCGGCGCCGAACGCCACCGTCGCCACGGTCACCACCCACCACGGCGCGAACTGACCCAGCAGGCCCAGCACGAGCCAACCGCAGGCCATGGCCCACCAGTAGGCCCGGGGCAGCCCGATCTCCTCGGCGACGTCGCGTCGTGCGCGATCGGCCGCGGCCAGGGCGGCGCGCGCCTGTTCGGGCGTCATGTCGGTCATCGGCTCCTCCTCCGGTTTGACTTTCCCACTTGGAAAGTCATCGTCCACTTTCCTGCCGGGAAAGTCAACCGTCGGCTCAGAACGCTGCAACCCCCTGGCGATGCAGGAATAATCGCCGGCAGGGGCGGGCCAACGAGATCAGGTGGTGACTTGATGGACGTACGACCGACGAAGCTGGCGATCATCGGAGCGGGAGCGGTCGGCACCGCCGTCGCGTATGCGTCGTTGATCCGGGGCGTGGCACGGACGATCGCGCTGATGGACATCAACACCGCGAAGGTGACCGCCGAGGTCCTCGACATGTCGCACGGACTGGAGTTCGTCCCGCGCGCCGACATCATCGGCGACGACGACGTGTCGGTGTGCGCCGACGCCGACGTGGTGGTCTTCACCGCCGGGGCGAAGCAGCGGCCCGGGCAGTCGCGACTCGAATTGGCCGAGGCCACCATCGGTTTGACCAAGAAGATCATGCCCGGGGTGCTCGAGGTGGCCCCGAACGCCGTCTACATCATGGTCACCAACCCGGTCGACATCGTCACCTATGCGGCGCTGAAATACAGTGGTCTGCCGAATAGTCAGCTGTTCGGTTCGGGCACCGTGCTCGACTCGTCACGACTGAGGTTCCTGATCGCGCAGCATTGCGACGTCGCGGTGCAGAACGTGCATGCCTACATCGTCGGCGAACACGGTGACAGCGAGATCCCGCTGTGGAGTTCGGCGAGCATCGGCGGCGTGCCACTGCTGCACTGGAAGCCGTTGGGCTCGGGGGAGGCCATCGATGCGGCGGCTCGCGAACGAATCCACCACGAGGTGGTCCACGCCGCGTACAAGATCATCGAGGGCAAGGGCGCGACCAACTACGCGATCGGTCTGGCCGCCACCCGTATTGTCGAGGCGGTGCTGAACAACGAGCACCGGGTGCTGCCGGTGTCGACGGTCGCCACGGGCTACGAGGGCCTCGACGACGTCTGCCTCTCGCTGCCGACGATCGTCGACCGCGGGGGAGCCCGGACCCGCCTGGAGATGCCGATGTCCGACGACGAGTTGTCGGGTCTGATGCGTTCGGCGGAAACCCTGCGGGGGATGCAGGCGAAGTTCGGGCTCTAGCCGTTCGGTCGTTCGGAGTAACCCGGTTCGATTCGGGACCCGGGACGCCGCGGGCGGGGCTACCGTCACCGCATTCATCGAGGAATGTGGGAAGAGGCAATCATGCGGTGCTCACGGAAGATCTTTGTCGGAATGCTCGCCGCGGCAACACTCGTCGTGGCACCGTTGGCGGTCGCAGCGCCGGCGGAGGCATCGGCGTATAGCAACTGCAAGGCCCTCAACGCCGACTACCCGCACGGTGTCGGAAAGTCCGGGGCCGTGGACTCGACATCCGGGACACCGGTCACGAACTTCACGGTGAACGACAATCTCTACAGTCAGGAATCGTCGCACGACGGGGACAACGACGGCATCGCCTGCGAGCGACACTGACCTGTGAGCAACACTGAATGGTGTGTTCACCCCACGTGAGGACGAGAACCGGCGACTCCTGCGTGCGCGGGATGCCATCGACCGCGCATACGCCGAACCTCTCGACGTCGCGACCCTCGCGCGCATCGCGCTGAGCTCCCCGGCGCATTTCACCCGACGGTTTCGGGACGTGTTCGGCGAGACGCCGCATCGCTACCTGCAGCGCAGGCGCATCGAACGGGCCTGCGCGCTGCTGCGCAACACCGAACTCCCGGTGACCGAGGTGGCCGGCGCCGTCGGATACGAGAGTCTCGGCACCTTCGGACGCACGTTCACCGCGATCATCGGGCGCAGTCCGACGGAGTACCGCCGGAACTCGGCGCCTGCGCCGGTGCCGTCGTGCTTCGTGAGGGACTGGACCCGCCCCCGACACGATCCGAGCCGAGCGGATCCGAGCAGTTTCGGAGAAGCCGGGCCACGTCCGATCGTCGTATCGTCGGGCACATGATCAACGGCATCAGCATCCATTCCATCTACGTCCTCGACCAGGACGCCGCACTCGAGTTCTATGTCGGGAGACTCGGATTCGTGGTGACCACCGACGTCGACATGGGCTTCATGCGGTGGCTGACCATCGCCGCGCCCGGTCAGCCCGACCGCGAGATCCTGTTGTCGCTGCCCGGCCCGCCCTCGATCTCCGACGACGCGGCCGGGACCGTTCGCGATCTGCTGACCCGGGGTGCGCTGGGGACGACGATTCTGACCACCGACGACTGTCGTGGCACCTACGCCGAGTTGCTGGCCAAGGGCGTCGAGTTCACCCAGGAACCCGAAGACCAGCCGTACGGCATCGACTGTGCATTCCGCGACCCGTTCGGCAACCAGATCCGGATGACCCAACGCGCCGCCACGGATCGGGACATCACCGACGACGACCTCTCCCGGTGGGCGCCTGACGGTTCCTGAGCCGTGTCGGAGGCCGTGGACTGTTCAACCAGTGGCACCGTGGCAATCGTGTCGCCCTGCGACGAATTCGCGACGGAACGGAACCAAACGGGCCGCTGGATAGTCTGATCCATATGCGCGATGACAAGCTGCTCTCCAAGATCTCGGCGCTGCTGCGACAGGCCGAGGGCACCGACAACCCGCACGAGGCCGAGACGTTCATGCAGGCCGCGCAACGTCTGGCGACCACGGCGTCGATCGACCTGGCCGTCGCCCGGGCGCACGACCCGGCGGGCCGGCAGAAGACCACACCGATCTCGCGGCAGATCACCATCGGTGCGGCAGGCAAACGTGGGCTCAAGACGTACGTGCAGCTGTTCGTGGCGATCGCACGGGCGAACGACATCACCGTCGACGTGGCCGGCAACTCCACGTTCGTCATGGCCTACGGCTACGCCGCCGACATCGACACCTGCGAGACCCTCTACACGTCGTTGGTGGTGCAGATGGTCGCGGCCAGCGACGCCTACCTGCGGTCGGGCGCCTACAAGGGTGAGGAGTTCTCGCGGGTGGTCAGCCGCGGATCGGGGTGGCGGACGCGGCGGGTCGTGGAGACCAAGCCGCTCTCGCCGATCACCGCCCGGCTCAACTTCCAGTCCGCGTTCGCCGAACGGATCGGCAAGCGGCTGAACGAGGCCCGCGAACAGGCCCGGGCCGATGCGCTCACCGCCGACACCGACGACGCGGACCGACCGTCGGGTACCGCGCTGGCCCTGCGCAACAAGGAGATCGAGGTCACCGACTTCTATCGTGCGGAATCCAAGGCGCGCGGCACCTGGCGGCCGTCGAGCGCGTCGGCCGGCTACTCCGAGGCGGCCCGCAAGGCGGGGGATCGGGCGGGCCGACGGGCCAAGATCGGTGCGGACCGAGAGTTCGGCTCGGCCCGTGGCGCATTGGACAAGTGAGACCTCACCGTTCGGCGGGGGCGTCGTGGACGGGTGGATCGATGCGGAACGCGTCGTCGGCAAGGAACTCGCTGGGCCGGACCGGAAAGGGATGGGTGGTGCCGGCATGGCGGCGAATCCAGGCACCCACGAAACCGTCGTCGGTGACCAGCGTGTGCACCACGATCGCGCTGACCACCACGATCGCGGCGTAGAAGAACAGCCAGCTGATCGCGACGAAGACGGCCCCGAGCGTGCCGTAGTGCTTGGTGGTCTCACTGAGAATGGTGGGCAGGGCGAGGCGACTGCCGATGAGCAGAATCGTGATGAACAACCCCGAGACGACACCGTCGAGGGCCAGCAACCGCATCGGTACCTGTGCGGACACCAGCAGCCGCGGGACGACGGTCCACAGCAGGGTCCAGATGAGGAAGGTCGCCACGACCTCCAGTGCGAGGCCGACGATGCTGTACCCACCGAACAGCGTGCGACCGTTCAACGTGACGTGGTGCAGCGAACTCGCGAGGCCTTGGAGGACCACCCCGACGGGGAAGACGAAGATCACCACCACCCAACGCCACCAGCCCGAGATCGGCAGCTTGGTCACCTGCCACACCGACACGTACATCCGGCCGAGCGCCCGCGACAGCGACGTCGCGCCCGCGATGGTCATGAGCGCGCCGAGCACCCCGATCGCGGTCGCCGAGCCGGGGGTGGCATCGGAGACGAGATCCACCCGGTCGGGATCGACGCCCAGACCGCTCAACGCTGTGGTGATGAAGGTCTGGTCGGGCAACGCCGTCAACAGGATGACGATGGGCAGGATGGAGGTGAATGCCTGGGCCGCCAGTGTCATGGCCCGGTCGGTCACGTCGTTGACGGCCAGGTCACGGATGATGCGGATGACGAGGTACGCGCCAGGGATCACGCGGGCCCGGTTGGCGAGAGTGACACCCCGCTCACGCACCCGGGTACTCAGCGACGGAGAACTCACCCCAGACGTCTCCCTTCCCGCGGGCGGTGGCCTACGGCTGCCGGTCGAATCCTAGTGGCCGTGCCGGATGCCGTCTCGGTAGCGTATGTCCATCCGATCCCGGGTGTACCCGCGCGGATGGCGCGGAAAGGGGGCGGGAGTTGACGGAGCCACCCGATGGCGCGCACGGTTCCGACGGCGACGGCGACGGCGACCGCGGCGACAATCCGTCCCCGGAGCACGTGCCCGACGACAGCGGCGCGGACACCGGCCCGCCGTCGGCAGATCCCGGCGACGGTGCCCAGAGTCGGTATCGGCCCACTGCCCAACAATGGGGGGTGGCGGCCGCGATCGTGGCGTTCGGCGTGGGCTTCTGCCTCTACCGGCTGATCAAGGGCGTGGGTCTGGGACAGTCGGCCGCCCTCTACATCGGCATCCCGCTCGTGCTGGCCGTGGTCCTCACCCTTGGTTCGCCGGCCAGGCGTCCGGCGGGCATGGCGATGAAGGTGACCACGATTCTGCTGTTGTTGTCGGTTCCCGTACTGGGTGAGGGTGCCTGCTGCGTGCTGATGGCGGCACCGATCTTCTATCTGTTCGTGTATCTCGGTGCGCGGGTGTCGGTGTCGGCGCGAGACGCCAAACGTCGTGGTCCGGCGGTCTTCGTCGGGCCGGCGTTGTTGGCTCTCCTGGCGTTGGAGGGCACGGCTCCGGTGCTCACCGTGCCGGGTAACGCGACGTCGTCGGCCACCCGGATCATCGACCTCCCGGCCGCACAGATGCCGGCGGCGTTGGCAGCGCCGCTGCGGCTGGAGGCGACCCGTCCCGACGGTCTGCTGGCGATCGGGTTTCCGCGACCCGTCGCAGACTCTGGCGGACTCGGCCTCGGGCAACGCCGCACCATCACCTTCGCCGGCGCGCATCACCGGTCGGGCCCGGTGTCGGCGCACCACTGGGGCGAACAATCCTCGGCGCTGCATCTGGTGGTCGACGAACGGACCCGAACATCGGTCACCTTCCGCCGCGTCGCGGACACGAGCCCCCTGGCCACATGGCTGCGGTGGGACGAGATGCGCGTGCGTTGGCGGGCCGTGGACGCCACCCACACCGAGGTCCGGTGGGAACTGGGCTACACCCGTCTGCTGTCACCCTCCTGGTATTTCGGTTCCATCGAACGCCTCGTCACCTGGCGCGCCGCCGACTACCTGATCCGGACCATCGAACTCGAGGACGTGTCGGTGACACCGCCGGCCGCGGGTGCGACCGACACCCACGCGCACCGGTGATGGGCATGCCCGCCGCCGGTACCTGGCTCGACGCCGCCACCATCACCGCGCTGGCGACGATGCTGCCGGTGCTCGGTGCCGCCGCCCTGTGGTTTGCGGTGCCCGACATCGCGCGCCGCGCTTCGGCGGTGCCGGCGCTGCTGTGGAATCTGATCGGTCTGACCGCGGTGAATGTTCTCGCCGTGCAGGTCGGGTGGTGGTCGTTCGGCACCACCGGCGGCGGATGGTTCGGGGTTCCGGCGGACCTGATCATCGGGTGGGCCGTGCTGTGGTCGCTGATCCCGGTGCTCGCCGGACGATGGATCGCGCCCCGCTACGCGGTGGTCGGTTTGATCCTGCTGGACATCTATCTGATGCCGGTCCTCGATCCCGCCGTCCGCCTCTCGCCGCACTGGTGGTGGGGTGAGGTGGTCGCCGTGATCACCTGCCTGCTCCCGGGCGTGCTGCTCGGTGAACTGACCGCCCGCCGACGACGCCTGCGCCTGCGGGTCTGTCTGCAGGTCGTGTTGTTCACCGCGATCCTGCTGGTGGCCATTCCGGCTGTTGCGGCGACGATGTCCGGACGCTCGGCCGAGGCGGTGCTCGACCAGGTCGGCGGACCATTCGACCTGGCGTTGATGCAGGTCGCCGGGGTCGTCGCGCTGGTGGCGGTGGCGGCAGTGGTGGAGTTCGCGCGGCACGGCGGGACGCCCTACCCGTGGGACCCGCCGGATCGCCTGGTGACGTCGGGGCCGTATGCGTACGTACGCAACCCGATGCAATTGTGCGGCACGCTGCTGCTGGTCCTGTTGGCGGTGATCACCGGGTTGCCACTGCTTGCCGGTGCCGCGCTGATTGCTGCCGCGTTCTCCTCCGGTATCGCCGCCTATGTCGAAAACGATTCACTGGCAACCCGATTCGGTGGTGATTGGGCCGACTACCGACGGGCGGTGCGGCCGTGGTGGCCGCGTCGGCACCCGGTGACCTATGGCGAGCCGGCGCGGGTGCATCTCGCGCGCGGTTGTGACCCGTGCAGCGAACTCACCGCGTGGATCGTCGAGCGATCACCGGTGGGCCTCGAGGTGCTGCCGGCCGAAGACCATCAGGATGAGCTGCGGCGCATGCGATATCAGTCGCCGACAGTGGTGGTCGACGGAGTGCGGGCGTTCGGCCTGATGCTGACCCACCTGAACCTGGCATGGGCGCTCGCCGGGTGGGTCATCGCCACGCCGGGTATCTCGCACGTGCTGCAGGTACTGGTCGATGTGTCCGGGGGAGCGCCCCGCGACATTGCACAAGATTGACCTCGTGTCGGAGGTGGGGGCGGCTCGTCGCCGAATTACAGTGACACGAGAAAGGGGCTGCCGTGGACAACGTCATCGAAGTCGCCGGATTACGCAAGCGGTTCGGTCGTACGCAGGCGCTCGACGGTCTGGACCTGCGGGTGCGCACCGGTCGGGTGCACGGATTTCTCGGGCCCAACGGGGCGGGCAAGTCCACGACGATCCGCGTGCTGCTGGGACTCATCCGTGCCGACGGCGGTACCGCGCGACTGTTCGGCGAGGACCCGTGGCGTCGCGCGGTCGCGTTGCATGAGCGGTTGGCGTACGTGCCCGGTGATGTCGCGCTGTGGCCGGACCTGACCGGCGGGCAGTGCATCGACGTGCTCGCCTCGGCCGGCTCCGGCCTCGACGAACGACGCCGTACCGACCTCGTCGACCGGTTCGGACTCGACGTCACCAAGAAGGCGGGCGACTACTCCAAGGGCAACCGGCAGAAGGTGGTGCTGATCGCGGCCCTGTCTTCACGCGCGGACCTGCTGATCCTCGACGAACCGACCTCCGGGCTCGACCCGCTGATGGAGGAGGCGTTCCAGGAGTCGGTGCGCGAACGCGTGAACGACGGTGTGACGGTGCTGTTGTCGAGTCACATCCTCGCCGAGGTGGAAACGCTCAGCCATGACGTCACCATCATCCGGGCCGGCCAGACGGTGCGGTCCGGCGGTCTCGACGAGCTGCGCCGTGGGTCGCGAAGCAAGGTCCATGCGCGCACCCGGGGTAACCCCGATGGCCTGTCGGCGATGCGGGGCATCGGCCATCTCGAGGTCACCGCCGTCGGTGGCGAGCACGCCCAGGAACGTGACGTGCGTTTCGATGTCGGCGACGCGGACCTCGATGACGCGGTCGGGATGCTGGTGTCGGTGGGTATCGACTCGCTGACCGTGCGCCCCCCGAGCCTCGACGAGTTGTTCCTGCGCTCGTATGAGGCGGCCGGCGAGTCCGCGACTGCCGATGACGGTGCCGGCGCGTCATGACCGCTGCCACCACCGTTCCGGCGATCGGCCGGCCCACCACATCGGCCGGTCGCAACGCCGGCGTGGTGACGATGATCGGCCTGACGCTGCGCACCGGGTGGAAGCCCTATGCGATCTGGGTGGTATCGATAGTCGTCGGCTACCTGGCGACCGTCGCCGCGATCGACTCGACCTTCACCACCGCCGAGCAGTTCGAGTCCTACGGTGCCACCTTCGCCGGCGACAAGGCGCTCGCCGCGATCAACGGAATACCTTACGGTGCAACGACTCTCGGTGGTGTATCGGCGAACGAGTTCGCCTTCATCGCGGCTCTTGCATTCCCGCTGATGGCGACGCACCTCATTCTGCGGGCCACCCGCGGGCCGGAGGAGTCCGGTCTGCTCGAACTCGTACGGTCGCGGTGTGTGGCCCGGTGGGCTCCGGCCGTCGCCGCGACGATCCTGGCGCTGGGCGCGTTCGCGCTGGTGGCCTTCGGTGTCTGGTTCAGCCTGCTCGGTTACGGCGTCAGCGCCGGTAGCTCCGCCCTGTACGCGTGGTCGCTGGCCGGTCTCGGCGCGGTGTGGACCGGGGTCGCATTGTGCATCGCCCAGTGGGTGCGCCGCGTCGGTAAGGCGTACGCCACCAGCCTCGTGGTGCTGGGGGCGGCCTACGGGTTCCGGGCGATCGGCGACGTCCGTGACACAGCGTGGAAATGGCTGTCGCCGTTGGCCTGGCAGCAGGAGACCCGCCCGTTCGCCCCCGATGCCCGCTGGTGGCCATTGGCTCTGGCCCTCGCGGTTGCGGTGGCGCTCATCGCGGTCGGCTGGTGGCAGGCGGCCACCCGCGACCTCGGCTCGGGGCTGTTCACCAGCCGACCGGGCGGCGAACGCGCGGGGTTGATCGCCGGCTCGACCGTCGGCCGCGCGATCGCCGAGCATCGTGGGTCGATCCTCGGATGGACCGCCGGCGGACTGGCCGTCGCCATCGTGTTCGGCGCGCTCGTGCACGACGTGAGTGACGCGGTCGCCGGGAATCCGTCGATCGGCGAGGCGCTCGGCGACGGTGGCGCGAGGGGACAGGCCGTCGACCTGTACGTGGCGTTGACCGTCGTGATCCTGGTTCTGATGGCCGGCGGCTTCGTGATCTCCGCGGTCGGGCGGCTGCGCGCCGACGAAACGGGTGGCCGGCTGGAGACGACGCTGGCTCAGCCGATCGGCCGGCCGGCATGGTTCGGCGCCGAGATCCTGGTGATCGGTCTCGGCATGGTCATCGTCACGCTGGTACCGGCACTGGCCCTGGGATTGGTGGTGGCCGGCCAACTCTCGGATGGATCGGAGATCGGCCACATACTGATGGCCGGGATCGACTACCTGCCTGCCATCGCCGTACTCGCGGGTTTCGCTCTGCTGCTGTTCGGCTGGCTGCCGCGGTGGCAGTCGCTGGCCTGGCTGTTGATGGGCTACACCACGGCGATCGCATTCCTCGGCGGCATCCTCGACCTGCCCGATGCGGTGCTGCGGCTGTCACCGATGTACTCGGTCGGCGACGTCCCACTCGACGACGTGTCGGTCACCGGTGTGCTGGTACTCGCGGTCGTCGCGGTCCTCCTGGTGGGTGTGTCGATGGTCGGTTTCGGCCGCCGCGACATCCCCGCATGACCCCGCGCGACACCGGCCGGGCCCAGATGTATGCGGCCGAGCGGATCGTGCACCGCATGTTCGACCACGCGGGCAGCGCGGCGAACGGACGGATGGTGGAGCTGGCTGGCGCTCGGGTCACCTTGCCTTCGGAGGCGTCGTTCGCGTCGGTGGAGTCGGTGGCCGACTACGTGACGCGGGTGCTCACGTTGCCCGCGGTGTCCGAAGAGTTCGCGCGGGCCGCCCTACCGGTGCGGGTGCGACGACGACGCGGTCACCGCTCGGCGGAGTATCGCCGAACCCCCGACGGAGCCGAGATCGCGGTGCCGACGTCGGCGGAGGGGCGCTGGGCATTGCGCGAACTCGTCGTCCTGCACGAGATCGCACACCACCTCGACGACTCGACGGACGCGTCCCACGGTCGCGGGTTCGTGATCACCCTGATCGAGTTGGTGGGTCGCGTGATGGGCCCCGAGGCGGCATTCGTCTACCGGGTCGTGTTCGCCGACAGTGGTGTGGGCGCCTGACCTGCTGGGCCCGATTCAGAACTCCCCGTTGGTCAGGAAGGTCAGATAACTGGGATGACGCGGATCGAGCACCAGCCGTTGACGACGACCACGCGCCTTGATCAGATCGGGCACCACGGTGAGGTAGCGCGGGAAACTGGCCGCATAGACGTCGACGCGCAGCCGGTGGCCCGGCTCGAGCACGGCGTCGGTGGGGACCAGGTCCACGTCGATGCGGACCCCCTCGTCCGCCGGCACCGGCAGCTTCCGTTTGCGTGACAGGTAGTGATGGGCCGAGATCAGGCTGCCGTCAGAGGCGTATGTCGACTCGGACGGATCGAGGGCCCGGTTCGACGCCGACAGGGCGCCGTTGGTCAGCACGGTCGAGGTCCCGTCCGGCGCGACGTCGTTGACGGTGACCGCCCAGATCGCCTCGTGACCTGTGGTGGCCACGTTGAGCCGCAGGTTCATCGGACCGCTGATGGTCGTCGACTCGCTGACCGGTTCGGTGGTGAACGACAGCCCACCTCGTTCCTGGAAGCGGGCGTCGGCCGTGAACGAGCGTCCGAAGACCATCGCCGCGCCCGCGGTCACCTGCGTCATGTCGCGGGAGACGGCGCCCCGCGCATCCGGGTGGACGGTGAGCGACGACAGGTGTTCGACGGGCATGGTGGCCAACGAGCCGTCGTGGGTGGCGTGATCGGCGGTGCCCGACGGGCGCTCGGTCAGGTGGAGCCGCCGCGGAACCACCCCGGGCCGGGGGAAGCTCGGACCGGAGGTCCACGCGCCGCCCTGTTGGAGCATGGTGACCGGGCCGTAGTACTCGATCCCGTTGCGGTGACCCTTGAGCCAGCGGTCGAACCAGGCACGTTCGAGCACGTCGAGACGGGGTGGCGCGAACTTGCCGCCGTATCCCGAACCGACGTCGACGTGATAGCCGTCGCCCACCACCATCTGCTTGCGGCCGGGTTCCATCTGCAGTCGTTCGTAGACGCCGGTCGCGCTGCGCCCGAAGAGGTCGTGCCAGGCGCCGACGGTGAAGGTGGGGGCGGCGATCCGGTCGACCACGGGATCGCGCTCGTCGAAATACGGGTCGTCGAAGATGCGGTCGTCGCGGGCGGTGAGGAATCCCCAGAGCAGCGACGTGATCTCGGTGGCGGGCGACTTCAATCGGTCCCGCAGCCAGCGCGCGGTGTCACCGCGGAAGACGTCACGGACCGGGCTCGACGGATTCGGCAGCCATTTCAGCAGATTCACCACCGACAGCCAGGTCGGGATGAACGCCGACGGCATGCCGCCGGTGATGTAGATGTCGCGGACGATGTCGTCGCAGCCCTCGACCGCGAACACGGCCTTGACCGCGGGCAGGCGCTTGTCCGCAGCCTGCAGCGAGTTGATCGCCGAGTACGACCAGCCGGCCAGCCCGACGGCACCGTTGCACCACTCCTGCTCCGCGGCCCAGTCGATGATCTCCACCGAGTCCTGTTGCTCGCGGGCACCGAGGATCTGCCACTTGCCCTGGCTCGCGCCGGTTCCCCGGACATCGACGATGATCTGCACATAACCGCTGCGGACGAGGTTCCGATTGATCCCGAAGACGTCGAACACGCCGCCGGACAGGGTCTTGGTGAGCGTGGTCAGGCCTTCGAGTCCCGTTCCCGTCCCGTCCATCGACGCCGACGCGATGTGCAGGGCCTTGCCGAGGCCGGGTGCGTGCAGCGCGTGGTCGAGCGCGTCGATCGCGACGCGGTTGTACGGGTTGATGTTGAGGATCGCGGGGTAGGGGGTCAAGACGGTCTGGCCGAACCGGTTGGCCGGGCGGACCACGGTCGCGCGCAGCCGCACACCGTCGCTCATGGTGAGGACGACGTCCCGGTCGATCGCCACCCGCGGATACAACTGCTTGCCGTCGACCTGCTCACGCCAGCGGATGCCGTCGGAGCCGCCGGTGGGGTCGCCGAGCGGGAGCGAGCCGAAATGCGGTGCGCTGCCAGTGCCGACCGGTCGTGCGGCGGTGCGTCCGCGGCGTGGTTGCGCGGGTTGGTCCAACTGGTACGTCATGGTGCATCACCCTGCCCAGGCTCGGTGCCCGCTCAGGTCATGCACGTGGGCATCGTCGCCAAACTCGATTCCCCGACACCATTCGTGTCGGCCACCAGGTGACGGACGTTACACATGTGGCGTTCCTCACCTCGCCGGACGAGGGTATCTCAGCCCCGATATCGGATTGCTAACTAGGTAGCCTCGTTTTGGACATGCTCCGGTAACCGCAGGTCGATGGCGGCCGCCGCCTCGAGCACCATCCAGGCCGAGAGCTGGACCGAGAGGTCGCGCTCTGGGAGCTGCGACGAATTGACCGCACCCTCGATGAACTGGGCGTTCGTGCCCTCGCTCGCCGGTTGGCTCGCCGGTTTCCGCCAATCGGCGCCGAACACCGGGCCGCTCTCGGTGTCCGCGCGGTGGAGCCAGGCGGCCTCGGCGCTCGTGGTCACGATCTGCGCTGCTCGTCGGCGTAGGTCGTCTGCCCCCTGAATGATCGGCGGCAGGTCGGTGGCGATCAGCGCCAGGTAGCGCGCCAGGATGCCCGCGAACAGGCCGCCGTCTCCGCCGCCGGCTCCCGGGATCACGCCGTCGGGGCACATCCGTGTCTGCACGGCGCGGAGGAGTCGGTCGAGGCGTTCGGCATGCACCTCGCGCCGGGTGCGCCGGAGCAGTTCGAGCTCGGCTCCGAGCACCACGCCCTGGCAGTAGGTGTAGATCGCGGTCACCCGTTCCATCTCGCCGGGCCGGGTGGCGGGTTTGATGCCGTCGATGATCAGGTGCGATTCGTCGTCGACGAGAT
Organism: Gordonia sp. DT101; assembly: GCF_049844895.1. Classification (NCBI taxonomy): domain Bacteria; kingdom Bacillati; phylum Actinomycetota; class Actinomycetes; order Mycobacteriales; family Gordoniaceae; genus Gordonia; species Gordonia sp. DT101. Next base: position 690,140 of record NZ_JBNCLX010000002.1, read on the forward strand.
GTGCGTCCATCCAGTCCGTCATCGCCGCCGCCCGCTCCACGTGGCCGGTCCGCGCCAGCAGGACGGCCGCGGGGCCGTTTGCCGGTGCGTTGAAGAAGAGGTCCATCGTGCGCCACGGGATGCCGCCACCGAGGTGCGGGACCCAGGCGTCGACCATGCGGCCGGAGAGAGTGCGGACGGCCCGGTCGTGACTCAGCCCGAGGTGACGGTCCGCACGCTCGATGGCGAGGCCGAGCCAGGCCATGTCGTCGAAGTAGTTGTTCGTCCATTTGCCCAGGTTGCGCAGGCGGATACCGCGCAACAGCAGGCTCACCACATCGGCGGTATCGTCGCCCGGGCGGTGGACGGCCGCGTCGACCAGCAGGTCCACCAGGTGGGCATGCCACCAGTAGTGCCACATGCCGAAGCGCCCCGCGACCGCCCCGCTCGGCCACGCAACCGTGGCGAGCCGGGTGCCGGGTGTCCACAACATCCGCCTCAGATGGCGGTCGGTGACCGCCGCGGCGGCCGCTGCGGCGCGGTCGTTCGGCGACGTCGCCGCAGGTCCATCGGCCGCTGATTTGGTTGCATCCGCCACGGTCGGGTAACCTTTCCGCTTGGTGTGGCACACAACCGTGTGCCGTATCGGTTCAACCAGAGACCGTCGGTCGTCGGGAGAGATCCCGACCGAAGGTCCGACTCACGTCATCGACGATGACGAGGTCGGCGGCCCACGCAGGGAGAACGAGGATTGACAGAGCGCTCCGGCGCCTGTTCACGCCCCGGACCTTCTGCGTGCCGGGGCGTTTTTGCATGGATGGCAGTCGTTCTCGACGTCACCTCGCCCCTCTCGGCTCAGGTTGGGCCCGACCCAACTCTAGTGATGAGAGAGGAGGCGAAGTATGGCCAAGTCCGAAAAGGTCGCCGCAGTCGCGGAGATCGCTGAGCAGTTCAAGGGATCCACGGCGACGGTCGTCACGGAATACCGTGGCCTGTCCGTCAAGCAGATCTCCGAGCTGCGTCGTTCCCTCGGTGAGGGTGCAACCTACTCCGTCGCCAAGAACACCCTGGTGAAGCGTGCCGCCGCCGAGGCGGGCGTGGAAGGGCTCGACGAGCTGTTCACCGGTCCGACCGCGATCGCCTTCATCGAAGGCGAGCCGGTCATGGCCGCAAAGGCGATCAAGACGTTCGCCAAGGACAACAAGTCTCTGGTCATCAAGGGCGGCACCATGGACGGCCGCGCGCTGTCCGTGGCGGAGATCGAACAGATCGCCGACCTGGAGACCCGTGAGGTTCTGTTGGCCAAGCTCGCCGGTGCCATGAAGGGCAACTTGGCAAAGGCTGCCGGTCTGTTCAACCAGCCGGCTTCGCAGGTGGCGCGCCTCGCCGCGGCCCTGCAGGAGAAGAAGAACGAAGCCGGCGAGTAATTCTCGCCGCAACACACCAATCCTTGGGCGGGCGATTCCGTGCCGGGATGAACCAAGCCCCGTCTGGGGACTGACAGGAAGGACGCCACCATGGCGAAGCTCACCGCTGACGAGCTCATCGATCAGTTCAAGGAACTGACCCTGCTGGAGCTCAGCGATTTCGTGAAGAAGTTCGAAGAGGTCTTCGAGGTCACCGCGGCCGCTCCGGTCGCCGTTGCCGCTGCCGGCGCTCCGGCTGCCGGTGGCGCCGAGGCCGCTGCCGAGCAGGACGAGTTCGACGTCGTGCTCGAGGGTGCGGGCGACAAGAAGATCCAGGTCATCAAGGTGGTCCGTGAGATCGTCTCGGGCCTGGGCCTGAAGGAAGCCAAGGACCTCGTCGAGGGTGCTCCGAAGCCGATCCTGGAGAAGGTCGACAAGGAAGCCGCCGAGGCTGCCAAGGCCAAGCTCGAAGAGGCCGGCGCTTCGGTGTCCGTCAAGTAAGACGGTCTCCGACCGAGCTCGCAGGCCCTTCCTCTGGGATCGGCAAGCACGCTGACAATGGCCCGTGGGTGAGATACCCCACGGGCCATTGTTGTGCCTGGACTGTGATGGTCGGCGCACTTTGCGAACAGCGTGGCATGGGCTACGCTCATTCGGCAGGGAAGTTACCGGTGGGTAAGGAATCGCCGAGCGCCTATGTCTCGATGGGGGATCGACGGGCGCAGGCGGGTGTGGGGATCAGCGGGCGTCCGCTACAGTGACCCCAACCACAATGCCACCGGATCGTGAGTGGTCGCCCTGACCGCCGCAGGGGGCAGCGAATGTCTGGGAGGATGCAGTGGGTGTAGAGGTCAGTGTTGAGGGGCTCACCAAGTCATTCGGATCGCAGAACATCTGGCGTGACGTGTCGTTGACGTTGCCGACCGGTGAGGTGTCTGCGTTGTTGGGTCCGTCGGGTACCGGTAAGTCGGTGTTCCTGAAGACGTTGATCGGCTTGTTGCATCCCGAGCAGGGGTCGGTGATCATCGACGGCACCGATATCACCCAGTGTTCGGCCAAGGAGCTCTACGAGATCCGCAAGTTGTTCGGGGTGTTGTTCCAGGACGGTGCCCTGTTCGGGTCGATGAGCCTGTTCGACAATGTGGCGTTCCCGCTTCGTGAGCACACGAAGAAGAAGGAAGACGAAGTCCGCGACATCGTGATGGAGAAGATCGACCTGGTCGGTCTGACCGGTGCCGAGGACAAGCTGCCCGGCGAGATCTCCGGTGGTATGCGTAAGCGTGCCGGCCTGGCTCGTGCTCTGGTCCTGGATCCGCAGATCATCCTGTGTGATGAGCCGGACTCGGGTCTGGATCCGGTGCGTACGGCTTATATCTCGCAGTTGTTGATCGACATCAACGCCCAGATCGACGCGACGATCATGATCGTGACGCACAACATCAACATCGCCCGCACGATTCCGGACAACATCGGCATGTTGTTCCGTAAGGAGCTGGTGATGTTCGGTCCGCGTGAGCAGTTGCTGACCTCGGAGCAGCCGGTGGTCAAGCAGTTCCTCTCCGGGGATCGGTTCGGTCCGATCGGGATGTCGGAGGAGAAGGACGAGGGCGTGCAGAAGGCCGAGGAGGCCATGCAGGCCGCCGGTATCGGTGGCGGTGGTACCAAGGACGATTTCTCCGAGATCATCCCGCAGGTGCAGCCCAATCCGGGCATGCCCGAACGCAAGGCCGTCGCCCGCCACCGTCAGCGCGTACACGAGATGCTGCACACGATGCCGCCGAATGCCCAGGAAGCCATCCGCCGCAGCATGGACGAAGAAGACCGGATGCGCTCCGAGGCCGACGCACATGCCGCCGACCAGGACACCGAGAACGTGCCGGTCGGAGCGGCTCACGCGGCGGGCGAGTGGACACCGGCGCATGCTGCCGGCGGCGATTACGCCGGAAGTGACGCACCAACCCAGAGCTGGGCGACACCTCCGGCCGGCCAGGGCGCCAACGACAACACCGTCACCCAGCCAATCGAAACCGGCCAGTTCCAGCAGCCCAACGACGGTCGGAGTTCGTAAGGATGACCAGTGCCACCACGCGTGGCGTTGATCGGATAGCTCAGGCCGGAACGGGCGCGCTCGCCCAGACCGGCAACATCGTGCAGCTTTTCGTCGACGTCGCGCGTCAATCCTTCGTGCGTCCGTTCCAGTGGCGTGAGTTCATCCAGCAGGCCTGGTTCATCGCGAGTGTGACGATCCTGCCGACGGCTCTGATCGCGATCCCGTTCGGCGCGATCGTCTCGCTGCAGACCGGTTCGCTGATCAAGCAGCTCGGCGCCGAGTCGTACACGGGTGCGGCGAGCGTGCTCGTGGTGATCCAGCAGGGATCACCGCTGGTGACGTCGCTGTTGATCGCCGGCGCCGCAGGCTCCGCGGTGGCCGCAGACCTCGGGTCCCGCACCATTCGCGAGGAGATCGACGCGATGGAGGTGCTCGGCATCAATCCGATCCAGCGCCTGGTGGTTCCGCGCGTCATCGCGATGGTGCTGGTGGCGATGCTGCTCAACGGATTGGTCGCGGTCGTCGGTATCGGTGGTGGCTACTTCTTCAACGTCGTCGTCCAGGGCGGCACCCCCGGCGCCTACCTCGCCTCCTTCGGTGCCCTGGCGCAACTCCCGGACCTCTATGTGTCCACGCTCAAGGCCGCCATCTTCGGTGTGCTCGCAGGTGTCATCGCCGCGTACAAGGGACTCAACCCGAAGGGCGGGCCCAAGGGTGTCGGTGACGCGGTCAACCAGAGCGTGGTCATCACCTTCCTCTTGTTGTTCCTCGCCAACCTGATCATCACTGCGGTCTACCTGCAGATCGTTCCGCCGAAGGGAAGCTAGCGATGGCCGGTGGTGTGACGATCTCCAAGTCGCGGCCCGAGTACTACCTGTACGAGGCCCGTAAGCAACTGCGCAAGCCGCTCAAGTTGCTCGACGGCGCAGGCGAGCAGATGTCGTTCTATGGGCGCACTCTCGCGTGGATCCCCAAGACGCTGGTCCACTACACCCGTGAGGTGCTGCGGCTGCTGGCCGAGGTCGCCTTCGGGTCCGGCGGGCTCGCGGTCATCGGCGGCACGATCGGCGTGATGGTGCTGATGTCGGGCTTCACCGGCGTCGTCGTCGGGCTGCAGGGGTATGCGGCGCTCGACCAGATCGGTTCGCAGGCGCTGACCGGCTTCCTCTCGGCATATGTGAACACCCGTGAGGTCGCGCCGCTGGTGGCCGGCCTCGCGCTCTCGGCCACGGTCGGATGCGGATTCACCGCGCAGCTGGGTGCCATGCGCATCTCCGAGGAGATCGACGCGCTCGAATCGATGGCGGTGCCGTCGATCCCGTTCCTGGTCTCCACGCGCGTGATCGCCGGCTTCGTCGCGGTCATCCCGCTCTACGTGCTCGGTCTGCTCTCCGCGTATCTCGCGTCTCGGGTCATCACCACTGTCTTCAACGGGCAGTCGGGCGGTTCGTATGACCACTACTTCAATCTGTTCCTGCCACCCGGCGACGTGTTGTGGTCGTTCGGCAAGGTGCTGGTCTTCGCCTTCGTGATCATCCTCGTGCACTGCTATTACGGCTATTACGCGTCCGGCGGCCCAGCGGGCGTCGGCGTGGCGGTCGGACACGCCGTGCGTGCTGCGCTCGTGCTGATCGCGGTGCTGGACTTCTTCCTGGGGCTCGCGATCTGGGGCACCACGACGACTGTGCGAGTGGGAGGCTGACCGATGTCGACGTTACGTCGCCGGCTGCTCGGGCTGGTGTTCTTTGTCGTGGTTGCGCTGTTCTTCGTCGTCACGGTCACGAAGTTCAACGACGGGTTCACGACGTTCACCGACGTGACCCTGAAAACCGACTCCACCGGTAACGCACTGCCGACCAACGCCGACGTGAAGGCGCGCGGCGTCGTCGTCGGCGAGGTCCGCGACGTGGAACCCGCCGCCGACGGCAGCGTCGCGGTCACGCTGGGACTGACCCCCGACATGGCGTCGCAGCTGCCGCAGAACACCACCGCGCGCATCCTCCCGAAGACCTTGTTCGGTGAACGGTATGTGGCGCTGCAGGTCCCGACCGACGACACATCGGGCGCGACTCTCGCCAACGGCGACACCATCTACACCGACCAGAGCGGCAACGCACGTGAGGTCCAGGACCTCTTCGACAAGCTGCTGCCGGTGCTCAAGGCGATCCCGCCGCAGGACCTGAACGTCACGCTGACCTCCCTGTCGCAGGCGCTGGCCGGACGGGGCCACCAGCTCGGCGTCACGTTCGACGAGCTCAACAAGATCTTCACGCGCGTCAACGACAACATGCCCGAACTCCAGGGCACGCTGCGTGGGCTCGCCAGCTTCTCCAAGACCTATTCCGACGCGCTGCCGGACGTCATCGACGCTCTCGACAACTTCCGGACCACGAGCAAGACCATCGTCGAGCGTCAGGGCGACCTACGCACCCTCATCTCGACCGTGGGTGTGGCGGCGACCGATACGACGAAGTTCCTGCAGCAGAACCGGGCCGACCTGATCGACCTCGCAGTGGATTCGGAACCGTTCCTGGTGGGCCTGGCCAAGCAGTCGCCGACGTTCGTGTGCACCGCCCACAACTTCGCGACGCTGATCCCCGAGTCGCGCAAGATCGTGGGCCAGGGCACCGCGAATCCGGGTGTGCGGGTGAACCTCCAGTTCGTCAACCCGCGCGGTCGTTACCTGCCGAACCAGGACGAGCCGCGACTGCTCGACACCGATCCGCCGGCCGTCTGCTACGACCCGCCGACAAACGGACGCCCGTTCCCGCAGTACCCGGGAGGCGGTCTCGCCGACGGCTCGTACCAGCCACCGTCGCGTAACCCGGGACCGCGCACGATGCCGGAGCTGCCGCAACCGCAGTTCTCCGCCACCCCGGCGGGAAATATCCGGTCGAACCCGTTCGACGATCCCGACTACGTGAAGCAACTGAAGGTCATCTACGGCGGCGCCAACGGCACCGACCCTGAGAAGGTTCCGACCTGGGTCACCACGATCGGCGGCGTATCGCTACAGGGAGCGCAGGTCACCATCCGATGAAATCCATCACCGGACCACTGATCAAACTCATCGTCTTCGCGGTGGTGACCGTGGTCGCCACCAGCCTGCTGGCGTTGACGATCGCCAACGCAGGCGGCGACGGCAACAACGACTTCAAGGCCGTGTTCTCCGACGCCGCGCTGCTCAACAAGGGCGACGACGTTCGCATCGCGGGCGTTCGCGTCGGGCAGGTGACCGACGTCAAGGTGCATGACCGCAATCAGGCGCTGGTCTCGTTCAACGTCAACCGTGATCAGCTGCCCGAGGGCACGCAGGTCTACATCCGCTACCGAAATCTGACCGGTCTGCGGTATCTGGCGCTGGAGAAGGGTGCTGGTGATCCCGACCAGACCGTCAAAACCGGACACACGTTCGGCACTGATCCGACGCACCAGGACACCCACCCCGCGGTGAACCTCACCGAACTCTTCAACGGTTTCAAGCCGCTGTTCCGGGAGCTGTCCGCCGACGATGTGAACAAGCTGTCGGAGGAGATCATCAAGGTCTTCCAGGGGGAGAGCGGTACGATCTCGCAGCTGATCAGCAGCACTGCCGATCTGACCAACGCGATCGCCGACAAGGACAAGGTGATCGGTCAGCTGATCACCAACCTGAGCACCGTGCTGGATACGGTCAATCGCAACGACAAGCAGTTCACGGCATTGCTGGACAACACCGAGAAGCTCGTCACCGGCCTTGCCGCGCAGCGCGGTTCGGTTGGCTCGGCGATCAGCTCGGTGTCCAACCTGACCTCGGTGACCGCGTCGATCCTGCAGCCGACCCGACCTGCCATCCAGGGGGACATCGCCGGACTGAAGTCGCTGTCGGATCAGATCAACTCCCGCGACGAGGATGTGAAACAGATCCTGACGAACCTGCCGGTCAAGTTGCAGAAGATCGGCCGGGCGGCGACCTTCGGTTCCTGGTTCCAGTTCTACCTCTGCGGTATCGATGTCGTCGCGGGCAACGGCAAGTCCACGATGCTGACACAGCCGGTGGTCCCGCTGCCCGACATCAACCATGTGCTGTACACCAGTGCGGCCACCCGTTGCTGGAAAGACGAAAGGCCGGGGGGCTGATCTGTGGCTGACGAACAGAACCGGCATGCTCAGCCCGAGGGCGACGACGCCCGGACCGAGCAGTTCTCGAGTGACGAGGTGCGTCACGCGGCGGCGCAGGCCGACGCCGCGGACGGCAAGGCCGGCTCGGATGACGGTGGCGCACCGCCGCCGCAGAGCTCCCGTCGTCGATTCGCTGGGCGTCGAAGCCCGGTGAGCATCGGTGCCATCGGCATCCTGGTGCTGCTGATGGTGGCGATCTCGGCGTTCTACCTCAATCAGCTCCCGCTGGTCGGTGCCGGCGCGCGCTACACAGCGAAGTTCACCGAGGCGGCCGGACTCAAGTCCGGTGCCGAGGTGCGCGTGGCGGGCGTCAAGGTCGGGGAGGTCGACGGCGTGACGCTCGACGGTGACCGCGTGAACGTGAAGTTCCGGGTGACCAACACCTGGATCGGGAACCAGACGCAGGCGTCGATCCAGATCAAGACGATTCTCGGCCAGAAGTACCTGGCCCTGAACCCGCGCGGCAGCGATCCCGCCGATCCCGACGTCCCGCTGACCGACACGGTCTCGCCCTACGACGTCATCGAGGCGTTCTCCGATGCGGCCGATCAGATCGACGACCTGAACACCGACCAGCTCGCGCACTCGATGGAGACGCTGTCGGAGGCCTTCTCCGGTACGGCGGGCGACATCGGTCCGTCACTGGACGGTTTGTCGCGGTTGTCGCAGACAATCGCCAGCCGCGATCAGGAGGTCCAGCATCTCCTCGAGGCGACGAAGGACACGTCGAAGATCCTGGCCGACCGGAATCAGGAGTTCGTCCGGCTCATCGCCGGTGCCGGTCAGCTGCTCGACGAGCTGAACAACCGGCAGAAGGCCATCTCGACGCTGCTGTCCACCACCACGACCCTGTCGGATTCGCTGTCGGGGATCGTGCGCGACAACCAGGCGCAGATCGGTCCCGCACTTGACTCGCTCCAGGATGTCAACAAGCTGTTGATCTCCCAGAACGACAATCTGCGCAAGACCATCACCTACATGGCGCCGTTCTATCGGCTCTACGCCAACGTCTTGGGTAACGGACGCTGGTTCGAGTCCGTGGTGACCAACCTGCTGCCGCCTGCTCTGCCGCAGCAGAACACCACGCGTCCGCCCAACAAGCAGAAGCTCCAGAACAACGGCGGAACGGAGGCCGGCTGATGACCACAGCTCCCGACCTCAGCGGCACCTCCGGCCCCGGCCGGTGGTTCACCCCGCGTCACATCGTGATGCTGGTGATCGGCCTGATCCTTGCGTTGATCGCGGCAGGCGTCCTGTGGTGGGCGTTCTCGCTCATGGGCACCACCAAGATCACCGCCACCTTCGCCCGGAGCGTCGGCATCTACTCGGGTTCTGATGTCCGCGTGCTGGGTGTGCCGGTCGGCAAGGTCGACAAGGTGACCCCTCAGGGCAAGACCGTCAAGGTGACCATGACGGTCGACCGCGGGATCGACCTGCCCGCCGACGTCCGCGCCGTCCAGATCATCCCGTCGGTCGTCGCGGACCGCTATGTGCAGCTCACGCCGGCCTATACGGGCGGCGAGAAGGCTCCTCATGACATCACCCTCTCCGAGGACCAGACGATGGTCCCGGTGGAGGTCGACCAGATCTACTCGAGCGTGCAGAAGCTGTCCGAGGCGCTCGGGCCCGAGGGGGCGAACAAGAACGGCGCGGTCAGCGACGTGATCGCCACCGGCGCGGACAATCTGAAGGGCAATGGCGCCAAGCTGGGCGACGCCATCGAACAGCTCTCCAAGGCGTCGACCACACTGAGCAACTCCCGCGGCAACATCGTCGACACGGTCAAGAACCTGAACGTGTTCGTGGGTGCGTTGCGCGAGAACGACTCCCAGGTCCGTCAGTTCAACACGCAGATGGCGTCGTTCAACAAGTTCCTGGCGGGGGAGCGGACCCAGCTCTCCACGTCGCTGAACAAGCTGTCCGTCGCGCTCGGTGACGTCGCGACGTTCGTCGAGGACAACCGCGACCAACTCGGGCAGACCGTCAAGGATCTGCAACCGACCACCAAGGCGCTGCTCGACACCAAGGATCACCTGAAGGAGGTCCTGACGGTCCTGCCGGTGACCATCAACAACCTGATCAACGCCTACGACGCGGAGTCGGGAACCCTGGCCATGCACCTGGACATCCCGGAACTGCAAGATCTGATCGGCGCCCAGTGCCGCTTGCTGGACCTCGGCAAGGTGCTGCCCGGCAACCCGCAGGCGAAGCAGTTCAGCACCACGCTGAGTCCGCTGATCAGCCAGTGTGAGAACCTCGGCCAGCAGATCACCAAGGGTGTCCTCGATCCGCTGCTGCCCGTGCTGCCCTTCGGCATCATGAGCAACAACAAGCTGCAGCGCTATCCGGCGCCGGGCACCAATCCGGGCAACCCGGATCCGAATCTGGAGACCGGCCCCGGTTCGACGCCGAAGACTCCGTCGAACGCGCCGACCACGACGCGACCGTCTGCACGTTCCGGGACAGGTGGGCATTGATGATGCGAGAACTTCTGTCGCGTAAGTCGATTCGCGCCGTGCTCGCCGCGGCCATGGTTTCCGCAGTCCTCGCGGTGTCCGGGTGCGGCAACGGGATCCAGTCGATCCCGCTGCCCGGCGGGGTGGACACCGGCGACAACGCACGGACCTATCAGATCCAGTTCGCCGACATCCTGGACCTCGTCCCGCAGTCGATGGTCAAGAAGGACGGTGTCCCGGTCGGACGCGTGGAGTCGGTCGAGGTACCGGACAACGAGTGGTACGCCCAGGTCAAGATCAAGGTGAAGAACGACGTCGACCTGTCGGCCAAGTCGATCGCGGCGGTGCAGCAGACGTCGCTGCTCGGCGAGAAGTTCGTCGCGCTCAGCGAGCCGAAGGACAGCGAGTCGTTGCCGCGACAGAATCCGGCGCAGCCGATCCCGCTGGATCGCACCCGCACGGCCACCGACATCGAGCAGGTTCTCGGCGCGCTGTCGATGTTGCTCAACGGTGGCGGCATCAACCAGCTCGAACCCATCGTGACGGAACTGAACAAGGCGTTGGCCGGATCCACGAGCCAGCCGTGTGATGTCGCCCCGAAGGGACAGAGCTGCCCGGTGTTCCGGAGTCTGCTGGAACAGAGCCAGACCCTGATCACCGGTCTCAACCGCCAGCGCGACGACATCGTCAACGCCATCGACGGCCTCGCACGGCTGTCGACGCGGGCGTCGAATCAGAAGACGCAGATCGACCGGATCCTCAAGGAGCTGCCTGCCGGTGTCGCGGTGCTGGAAGAGCAGCGTCCTCAACTGGTGGACCTGCTCACCAAACTCGACGACCTGGGCAAGGTCGGGACCGACGTCCTCGGCAAGTCGCGGACTGCGCTGATCACCGATCTCAAGGCGTTGCGCCCGGTGCTGACCCAGCTGTCCAAGGCGGCCCCGGAACTCATCACGGCTGCGCCGCTGATGCTGACCGTCCCGTTCCCGGACTGGCTGTTGCCGGGCGTGAAGGGCGACGCGACCAACCTGTTCATGACGCTGGATCTGCGGACGCTGAACCAGCTCGAGGCATTGGGCGTCGGTCAGGGCAACCCGAAGTACTCGCCGCCGGCACGCGTGAAGGTGCCGGTCAACCCGGGTAACCCGTATATCGATGGCAACGGCCCGCGCTATGGCTGGCCGACCATCACATTGCTCCCGCCGGCGGCGAACTCACGGCCGGGGCCGAACACCCCGCCGTCGGGTGGCACCTATCCGATGAACCCCGCATCCGGCTCCGCCAAGGCGCCGGCATCGGCGAAGACGCAGAAGAAGCGTGACGACGATCAGCAGTACACCCTGATGCCGCCGGCACAGCCGGGACAGCGGTTCATCGACGGTCCGCTCAGCATGATCGGAGCCCAGGGATGAACCACACCGCACGTATCGCCGGAACCGGGCTCCCGATCATCTCGGTGTCACGGATCGGAGCCAAGTGATGTTGTCGAAGGTCGCGAGGATTCAGCTGATCGTGTTCGTCATCGTCGGACTGGTGGCGCTCGTCTACGTCGGCGGCAAATACGCCAGGCTCGACCGGCTCGCCGGTATCGGCCAGTACACGGTGACGGCGTCGATGAAGGATTCGGGTGGGATCTTCACCAATGCCGAGGTGACGTATCAGGGTGTTCCGGTGGGTCGGGTCGGGAAGCTGACGTTGACTCGTTCGGGTGTGGACGTCGCGTTGGAGCTGAACTCGGGGGGGCCGGAGATCCCGACGTCGGCGACGGCGGTGGTGGCGAATCGGTCGGCGATCGGTGAGCAGTATGTGGATTTGCAGCCGACGTCGTCGGAGGGGCCCTTCTTGTCGGACGGGTCGGTGATCACGAAGACGTCGGTGCCGCCGCCGTTGGAGGACGTGGTGTCGTCGGCGATTGATTTCACATCGTCGATTCCGGTGGATGATCTGCATACGGTGATCACGGAGTTGGGTAAGGCATTCAACGGTCAGGGTGAGAATCTGACCCGGTTGGTGGATTCGTTGTCGAAGTTGTCCCGGTCGGGTTATGACTCGTTGGATCAGACGATTTCGTTGATTCAGAATTCGAATGTGGTGCTGGCCACTCAGGCTGATCAGTCGGACGCGATTTTGTCGTGGTCGCACAATTTGGATCTGATCACGGCGACGTTGGCGTCGTCGGATCCGGATCTGCGACGGTTGTTGACGACGGGTACGGCGTCGGCGACGCAGATCTCGGCGTTGCTGCAGAAGAGCGGTGGCGACATCTCGACCGTCGTCAAGCAGTTGTCCAGCACGTTGCGGACCATCGAACCGACCAGTTTCGCGACGTCGACCACCTTCGCGATGCTGTCGGCGCTCTCGGCCGGCAGCCATTCGCCCGCGCCGGGTGACGGTCAGATCCATTTCGGCATCGTCCTGGAGACGAACAACCCGGCGCCGTGTACGCGGGGCTATGAGAGCACCGACGCGATGATCCGGGAGATGAAGCGCAAGGATCCGTCGTTCGACATCCACTACGACGATTTCCCGTTCAACACGAGCGCGAAGTGTTCGGTGCCGGTGGGCAACCCGACCGGGGTGCGCAGTGCCAATCGTGCGGCGCTCGCGAATCCCGCATACAAGCAACCGTGGGACAACACCCCGAAGAAGGACCCGGACAAGTTGAACCTCAACCCGCTGGCAACGCAGCTGGCGGCGTTGATGGGAGTCCATCCGAAGTGATCTCACCACGTCAGGGGGCCCGCGGGCGCAGCTCGCTTTGCCTCCTCTCAGGTGCCAACCACTACAGTGACGGCCGATGACTAGCGACACAACCCAAGCCAGCCGCGACGATTCCGCAGCCTCGACCGGCGGTCGCAACCGCGGACGGACGGTGGCCAGCGTGCTGGCTCTGCTCCTCGTGGTCGTGGCGGCCGCGTGTGCCGCATGGTTCGGCTACCAGGGGTACCAGGCGTACTTCGTGCAGAAGCCGATCCAGGACGCGCGCGACGGCGCCGTCGACGGGGCGGAACAGGCGATCATCAACGTCACGACCGTGGATCCGAAGGACACCGCGGGATGGAAGCGTCGCGTCGACGGCTCGCTGACCGGTAAGGCGCGTGAACAGATCACCAGCCAGGACGTCACCAACCTCAACTCGATGATCACGCAGGCGGGCCCGCAGGCCGCGTCGCTGACCTCACGACTGCTCCGGAGCGCGCCGACCGAGGTCGACGCCGACGACGGAAAAGCCAAGGTGCTCGTCTACGTCGCCGCGACGTCGAAGCGCGAGAACGAAGCGGGCGTCACCCAGACGATGGGGTTCTCGGTCTCGATGACCGAGGAGGGCGATATGTGGAAGGCCGACGACATCGCACCACTCGAGTCGCTGTCGTACCAGGATCCGGGCGCCGGCGGCGACGCCGCGGGCGGTCAGGGCACGGCTCCGTCGGGCACACCAGGGGGAGGTAACTGATGGCGCCGCAGAACCCGCGCCCGCCGCGTAAGAAGACCGCACGCAAGCCCTACACCCCGCGTATCGCCGGCAGTGGTCAGCGTCCCACCGACTCGGCCCCGGAGACCGAATCGAAGGCCGTCGATCCCGCCGACAGCAACCCGGATTCCGCTGAGAGCAACCCGGATCCCGCTGACAGCACCACGGATCCCGCTGACAGCACCACGGATTCCGCTGAGAGCAACCCGGATCCCGCTGACAGCACCACGGATTCCGCCGACAGCAACCCGGTTCCCGCCGACAGCACCACGGATCCCGTCGACAGCACCACGGATTCCGTCGACGTCGCCGCCGAGCCCGTCGAGAAGCCCAAGCCGGCCGGCAAGACGCGGCCGGTCGCACGCGTCTCCACGCTGCGGACCGGTGATGCCGCGTCCTCGACGACCCGCGCCTCGACGACGCACAAGAACGCGACCGAGAAGCCCTCGACGTCGGGCCTGTTCCCGTTCGGCCGCCGTGGTGTCGGCATCCTGATCGGTGTCGCCGTCGTGCTCGGGGTCTTCGCCCTCATCGCGGGACTCCATCCCGGGGCGTCGATCGGCGCCAACAAGGCCTTCGTCGATCAGCCCGCCACCACCGAACTCACGTCTCAGGTGCAGAGCAAGGCCTGCTCGTTGACCGTCGACACGCTCGACGTCGACAAATGGGCGGGCAAGGCTCGATCGGTGCTCACCGGCAGCGCCCGCAGCGAGTTCGACAAGTACCTGCCGCAGCAGCGCGACATCCTCAACCAGACCAAGCAGGTCGCGGATTGTCGGGTCGAATCGGTCGGTGTCGCAGACCTCTCCGGCGGCGGCGACGGCGCCACCGCACGCGTGGTGGCGAACCTGATCGTCAGCCAGAAACAGGCCGGCGTCGCCGGCCAGAGCGCGGCGCCCAGGTATCAGTTCTCCATGGTCAAGCACGGCGACGACTGGCTCATCAGTCAAGTGGAAGCCTTCTGACCTGCGACATCCGGTTGTCTCGCGTGCCTGTGCGTCCGGTCGGCAAATCTTCGGCAAAAAGATGCGCGTAGCGCTTGACGAAATAGCGTTGTCGGGCCAGGCTGTCACCAGTGAATGACGTGCAGGCAGCCATCAGCGCGTACTCGCTTCCAGACGTGGCTTGACAAAGTACGTCTATTTTCTGCTACAGTTGGACGTTGCGCTGGCTGCCTCCTGTCCACCTCTCGATCCTTCCTCAAGCCACCTTTGTTGTGTGTGCTCGTGGTGATCGCCGAAATCAGGGTGTCACCAGCGAACGGCCCATCAAGCCAAGCACCGAGCTAGGTAGAACACTTCGTGTTGGAAGGACAGATCTTGGCACTCGACCGCCAGTCCACCTCAACCATCCCGGGCGCGCCCAAGCGCGCATCCTTTGCAAAGATCAGTGAGCCACTGGAGGTCCCCGGCCTCCTTGACCTCCAGCTCGACTCCTTCGAGTGGCTCGTCGGTACGCCGGAGTGGCGTGCCAAGGCGATCGCCCGCGGCGACGACAACCCCACCGGCGGCCTCGAGGACATCCTTCACGAACTGTCCCCGATCGAGGACTTCTCGGGTTCGATGTCGCTGTCCTTCACCGATCCGCACTTCGACGAGGTCAAGGCCTCGGTCGAGGAGTGCAAGGACAAGGACATGACCTACGCGGCGCCGTTGTTCGTCACCGCGGAGTTCATCAACAACAACACCGGCGAGATCAAGTCGCAGACCGTCTTCATGGGCGACTTCCCGATCATGACCGACAAGGGCAGCTTCATCATCAACGGCACCGAGCGTGTCGTGGTGAGTCAGCTCGTCCGTAGCCCTGGCGTGTACTTCGACTCCAACATCGACAAGACCACCGAGAAGACCCTCCACACCGTGAAGGTCATCCCGGGTCGCGGTGCGTGGCTGGAGTTCGACGTCGACAAGCGCGACACCGTCGGCGTCCGCATCGACCGCAAGCGCCGCCAGCCGGTCACCGTGCTGCTCAAGGCGCTGGGCTGGACGAACGAGGAGATCGCCGAGCGTTTCGGTTTCTCCGAGATCATGATGTCCACGCTTGAGAAGGACAACACCGCCAATCAGGACGAGGCGCTGCTCGAGGTCTACCGCAAGCTGCGCCCGGGCGAGCCGCCGACCCGTGAGTCAGCGGAGAATCTCCTCGAGAACCTGTTCTTCAAGGAGAAGCGCTACGACCTGGCCAAGGTCGGCCGTTACAAGGTCAACAAGAAGCTCGGCCTGGCCGCCAACCCGATGAACGGCGACTCGGTGCTGACGCGCGAGGACATCGTCGCGACCGTCGAGTACCTCGTGCGTCTGCACGAGGCCGACCCGTTCACCACCAGCTACATGACCGTCCCCGGCGGCGTGGAGGTCCCGGTGGAGGTCGACGACATCGACCACTTCGGCAACCGTCGTCTGCGCACGGTGGGCGAGCTGATCCAGAACCAGATCCGCGTGGGTCTGTCGCGTATGGAGCGTGTCGTGCGTGAGCGCATGACCACCCAGGACGTCGAGGCGATCACCCCGCAGACCCTGATCAACATCCGTCCCGTCGTGGCGGCGATCAAGGAGTTCTTCGGCACCTCGCAGCTGTCGCAGTTCATGGACCAGAACAACCCGCTGTCGGGTCTGACCCACAAGCGTCGTCTGTCGGCGCTGGGCCCCGGTGGTCTCTCCCGTGAGCGCGCCGGCCTCGAGGTCCGCGACGTGCACCCGTCGCACTACGGCCGCATGTGCCCGATCGAGACCCCTGAGGGCCCGAACATCGGTCTCATCGGTTCGCTGTCGGTGTACGCACGGGTCAACCCGTTCGGCTTCATCGAGACCCCGTACCGCAAGGTCGTCGACGGTGTGGTGTCCGACGACATCCAGTACATGACCGCCGACGAGGAGGATCGCTACCTCATCGGTCAGGCGAACACCGCCTACGACCTCGAAGGTCGGATCACCGACGAGCGCGTGCTGGTCCGCAAGAAGGGCTCCGAGGTCGAGTTCGTGGGCATCGGCGACGTCGAGTATCTCGACGTCTCGCCGCGCCAGATGGTGTCGGTCGCCACCGCGATGATCCCGTTCCTCGAGCACGACGACGCCAACCGTGCCCTCATGGGTGCGAACATGCAGCGTCAGGCCGTGCCGCTGGTCCGTAACGAGTCGCCGCTGGTCGGCACCGGTATGGAGCTGCGCGCCGCGGTTGATGCCGGCGACGTGGTCCTGTCCACCAAGACCGGTGTGGTCGAGGAGGTCTCCGCCGACTACATCACCGTGATGGCCGACGATGGCAGCCGCGACACCTACCGGATGCGCAAGTTCGCCCGCTCCAATCACGGCACCTGCGCCAACCAGCGTCCGATCGTGGACGAGGGTCAGCGCATCGAGACCGGGCAGGTCCTCGCCGACGGTCCGTGCACCGAGAACGGCGAGATGGCCCTGGGCAAGAACCTGCTCGTGGCGATCATGCCGTGGGAGGGTCACAACTACGAGGACGCGATCATCCTGAGCCAGCGGCTCGTGGAGGAGGACGTGCTCACCTCGATCCACATCGAGGAGCACGAGATCGATGCCCGCGACACCAAGCTCGGTGCCGAGGAGATCACCCGGGACATCCCGAACGTCTCCGACGAGGTCCTCGCGGATCTCGACGAGCGCGGCATCGTCCGCATCGGTGCGGAGGTCCGCGACGGCGACATCCTGGTCGGCAAGGTCACCCCGAAGGGCGAGACGGAGCTGACCCCGGAGGAGCGCCTGCTGCGCGCCATCTTCGGTGAGAAGGCCCGCGAGGTCCGCGACACCTCCCTCAAGGTGCCGCACGGTGAGACCGGCAAGGTCATCGGCGTCCGCGTCTTCAGCCGCGACGACGACGACGATCTCGCGCCCGGCGTCAACGAGCTGGTCCGCGTCTACGTGGCCCAGAAGCGCAAGATCCAGGACGGCGACAAGCTGGCCGGGCGCCACGGCAACAAGGGCGTCATCGGCAAGATCCTGCCTGCCGAGGACATGCCGTTCATGCCGGACGGCACCCCGGTCGACATCATCCTGAACACCCACGGTGTGCCGCGTCGTATGAACATCGGTCAGATCCTTGAGACCCACCTCGGTTGGGTCGCCAAGGCAGGCTGGAACATCAACGTGGCCGGCGGCGTGCCCGACTGGGCGTCGAAGCTGCCGGAGGAGATGTACGCGGCGGAGCCGAACACCAACACCGCGACCCCGGTGTTCGACGGCGCCCGCGAGGAGGAGCTGACCGGACTGCTGTCCTCGACGCTGCCGAACCGCGACGGCGAGGTCATGGTGAACGGCGACGGCAAGGCGACCTTGTTCGACGGCCGTTCCGGCGAGCCGTTCCCGTACCCGGTGTCGGTCGGCTACATGTACATCATCAAGCTGCATCACCTGGTCGACGACAAGATCCACGCTCGTTCGACCGGTCCGTACTCGATGATCACGCAGCAGCCGCTCGGTGGTAAGGCGCAGTTCGGTGGTCAGCGCTTCGGTGAGATGGAGTGCTGGGCCATGCAGGCCTACGGCGCCGCCTACACCCTGCAGGAGCTGCTCACCATCAAGTCGGACGACGTGGTCGGCCGCGTGAAGGTGTACGAGGCGATCGTCAAGGGCGAGAACATCCCCGAACCCGGTATCCCGGAGTCGTTCAAGGTGTTGCTCAAGGAGTTGCAGTCGCTCTGCCTCAACGTCGAGGTGCTCAGCTCTGATGGCGCCGCCATCGAGATGCGCGACACCGACGACGAGGACCTCGAGCGCGCTGCGGCGAACCTGGGAATCAACCTGTCGCGCAACGAATCCGCGACGGTCGACGACCTCGCCAACTGATCAGCCGCCGACCACAACTGACTAGAAGAGCTCGAAAGGTAACAAGTGCTCGACGTCAACTATTTCGATGAACTGAAGATCGGCCTGGCCACGGCCGACGACATCCACAACTGGTCGTACGGTGAGGTCAAGAAGCCGGAGACCATCAACTACCGCACGCTCAAGCCCGAGAAGGACGGCCTGTTCTGCGAGAAGATCTTCGGACCGACTCGCGACTGGGAGTGCTACTGCGGCAAGTACAAGCGCGTGCGCTTCAAGGGCATCATCTGTGAGCGCTGCGGCGTCGAGGTGACCCGCGCCAAGGTGCGTCGTGAGCGGATGGGCCATATCGAGCTGGCCGCCCCGGTCACCCACATCTGGTACTTCAAGGGTGTGCCGAGCCGCCTCGGCTACCTGCTGGACCTGGCGCCGAAGGATCTCGAGAAGATCATCTACTTCGCCGCCTACGTGATCACCTCGGTGGACGACGAGCTGCGCCACGCGGAGCTCTCGACCCGTGAGGCCGAGATCGAGGTCGAGAAGAAGGCTGTCGCCGACCAGCGCGACGTCGACCTGAACGAGCGTCAGCAGAAGCTCGAGCAGGATCTCGCCGAGTTGGAGGCCGAGGGTGCGAAGGCCGACGTGCGCCGCAAGGTGCGTGACGGTGCGGAGCGCGAGATGCGTCGTATGCGCGATCATGCTCAGCGTGCGCTCGACGACCTCGAGGAGATCTGGGACCGCTTTGTCAAGCTGAGCCCGGGCGAGCTGATCATCGACGAGAAGCTCTACCGCCAGCTCGACGAGCGCTTCGGCGAGTACTTCGCCGGTGCGATGGGTGCCGAGGCGATCAAGAAGCTCCTCGAGACCTTCGACATCGACGCCGAGGCCGACTCGTTGCGCGAGACCATCCGCAGCGGCAAGGGCCAGAAGAAGCTGCGTGCGCTCAAGCGTCTCAAGGTCGTCGCGGCGTTCCAGCAGTCCGGCAACTCGCCGCTCGGCATGGTGCTCGACGCCGTCCCGGTGATCCCGCCGGAGCTGCGTCCGATGGTGCAGCTCGACGGTGGCCGCTTCGCGACCTCCGACCTGAACGATCTGTACCGCCGCGTCATCAACCGCAACAACCGCCTCAAGCGACTGATCGACCTCGGCGCGCCCGAGATCATCGTCAACAACGAGAAGCGGATGCTGCAGGAGTCGGTGGACGCACTGTTCGACAACGGTCGCCGTGGACGTCCGGTCACCGGACCGGGCAACCGTCCGCTGAAGTCGCTGTCCGATCTGCTCAAGGGCAAGCAGGGACGTTTCCGCCAGAACCTGCTGGGCAAGCGCGTCGACTACTCGGGCCGTTCGGTCATCGTCGTCGGTCCGCAGCTCAAGTTGCACCAGTGCGGTCTGCCGAAGCTGATGGCCCTCGAGCTGTTCAAGCCGTTCGTGATGAAGCGCCTCGTCGACCTGAACCAGGCGCAGAACATCAAGTCCGCCAAGCGGATGGTCGAGCGTCAGCGCCCCGCGGTGTGGGATGTCCTCGAAGAGGTCATCGCCGAGCACCCCGTGCTGCTGAACCGCGCTCCGACGCTGCACCGCCTCGGCATCCAGGCCTTCGAGCCGCAGCTGGTGGAGGGCAAGGCCATCCAGCTGCACCCGCTGGTCTGCGAGGCGTTCAACGCCGACTTCGACGGTGACCAGATGGCCGTCCACCTCCCGCTGTCCGCGGAGGCGCAGGCCGAGGCGCGCATCCTGATGCTGTCGTCGAACAACATCCTGTCGCCGGCCTCGGGTCGTCCGCTGGCCATGCCGCGACTGGACATGGTGACCGGCCTGTACTACCTGACCACCCTCACCGGTGGTGCGGCAGGCGAGTACAGCGCGGCCAACTCCGACGACGTCGAGCGTGGCGTGTACTCCACTCCGGCCGAGGCCATCATGGCCGTCGACCGTGGTGCACTCACCGTGCAGTCGGCGATCAAGGTGCGGCTGACCGATCAGCGTCCGCCCGCCGAGATCGAGGCCGAGGAGTTCCCCGACGGCTGGAAGTACGGACAGCCGTGGCAGCTCGAGACCACTCTGGGTCGCGTGCTGTTCAACGAGCTGCTCCCGGTCGAGTACCCGTTCGTCAACGAGCAGATGCCGAAGAAGCGTCAGGCCGTGATCATCAACGATCTCGCCGAGCGGTATCCGATGATCGTGGTCGCGCAGACCGTCGACAAGCTCAAGGACGTCGGCTTCCACTGGGCCACCCGTTCGGGTGTGACCATCTCGATGGCAGACGTGCTGGTGCCGCCGGCCAAGAAGGAGATCCTCGACAAGTACGAGGAGCGGGCCGACGGTCTGGAGCGCAAGTTCCAGCGTGGTGCCCTCACCCCGGAAGAGCGTCGTGACGCTCTCGTGGAGATCTGGAAGCAGGCCACCGAAGAGGTCGGTCAGGCGATGGAGGCCCACTACCCGGACGACAACCCGATCCCGATGATCGTGAAGTCGGGTGCGGCGGGCAACATGACCCAGATCCGCTCGCTCGCGGGCATGAAGGGTCTGGTGACCAACCCGAAGGGTGAGTTCATCCCGCGTCCGATCAAGTCCTCGTTCCGCGAGGGCCTGACCGTGGCCGAGTACTTCATCAACACCCACGGTGCCCGTAAGGGTCTGGCCGACACCGCACTGCGTACCGCCGACTCGGGTTACCTGACCCGTCGTCTGGTGGACGTCAGCCAGGACGTCATCGTTCGCGAGACCGACTGTGGTACCGAGCGTGGTATCACCACCACAATCGCCGAGAAGCAGGCCGACGGCACGCTGATCCGCGATGCGCACGTGGAGACCTCCACCTACGCCCGGACGCTGGCCCAGGACGCCGTCGACGAGAACGGAGCCGTGATCGTCGAGCGCGGTCACGATCTCGGCGATCCCGCGATCGAGGCCCTGCTGGGTGCGGGCATCACCGAGGTCAAGGTTCGGTCCGTGCTCACCTGTACAACCGGTACCGGTGTGTGTGCGATGTGCTACGGCCGTTCGATGGCCACCGGCAAGCTCGTCGACATCGGCGAAGCGGTGGGCATCATCGCCGCGCAGTCGATCGGTGAGCCGGGTACCCAGCTGACCATGCGTACGTTCCACCAGGGTGGCGTCGGTGAGGACATCACCGGTGGTCTGCCGCGTGTCCAGGAGCTGTTCGAGGCCCGTGTGCCCAAGGGCAAGGCTCCGATCGCCGAGGTCTCCGGACGGATTCGCCTCGAGGACGACGATCGTTTCTACAAGATCACCATCGTTCCCGACGACGGTTCGGAGGAGGTCGTGTACGACAAGATCTCCAAGCGTCAGCGTCTGCGTGTCTTCAAGCACGACGACGGCAGTGAGCGTCTGCTCACCGACGGCGATCATGTCGAGGTGGGTCAGCAGCTCATGGAAGGTGCCGCCGATCCGCACGAGGTACTGCGCGTGATGGGACCGCGTCAGGTGCAGGTGCATCTGGTGAACGAGGTCCAGGAGGTCTACCGGAGCCAGGGTGTGTCGATCCACGACAAGCACATCGAGACCATCGTGCGTCAGATGCTGCGTCGCGTGACGATCATCGATTCCGGTGCCACCGAGTTCCTGCCCGGTTCGCTCACCGAGCGTGCCGAGTTCGAGAACGCGAACCGTCGCGTCGTCACCGAGGGTGGCGAGCCGGCGGCCGGACGTCCGGTGCTGATGGGTATCACCAAGGCATCGCTGGCGACCGAGTCGTGGCTGTCGGCGGCGTCGTTCCAGGAGACCACGCGTGTCCTGACCGATGCGGCCATCAACAGCCGCAGCGACAAGCTGATCGGTCTCAAGGAGAACGTGATCATCGGTAAGCTGATCCCGGCCGGTACCGGTATCAACCGGTACCGCAACATCCAGGTTCAGCCGACCGAGGAAGCGCGTGCCGCGGCCTACGCCGTGCCGTCCTACGACGACACGTACTACAGCCCGGACGGCACCTTCGGTGCCCCCGCCGGTGCTGCAGTGCCGCTGGACGACTACGGGTTCTCCAACGACTACCGCTAGCCCGAATCCGTAGCAATAACACGCGTTTTCCGCGTGTTATTGCTACGAAATCTCACAGATCGGCCCCCACGCTCAGCGTGGGGGCCGATCTGCGTTTGTACGAGAGGGGAACCCCACGGCCTACATGTGCGTCCAAAAGTCACGATGGGTAAAGTGCCGCGAAGAAGTCCTCGGGGGAAATGATGATCTATGACGGCGAGTCGCACGGTGCCGAAACACGTGCGGACACGCAGATCATGCGCTCGGTGAGTAGCACGATCGCCCGTACGGCAGAGGAAGCCCGACGGTCCTTCGATCTGGACCACGGCCGGCTCGAGGATGCGATCGGTGGCTGGGCCGGCACTTCGAAGGACGTGTTCGCCGGGCTGATGGCTCGTTGGCGTAGCGCCGCAGACACTATGGTCACGGCGGTCGCGGACCACGCGGAGGGAATCGAAACGGCTGCCCTTCGCTATGACGCGGAGGATCGGTCGAACGGCGATGCGATCCGGGCGAGTGGCACAGCGGGTCCGGACGTGCCGCTGCGGCTGGACCAGTGAGGGTGCAGGATGACCCCTGAAGAAATCGATCGCTGGGATCCGGCTCAAATCGGTGAAGTATTCCGCGTGTGCAAGGCGCGGAAAGAGGTGTGTGCCACCACCGGCGACCATCTGAAGTCGCCGGAACTGTTCGAGACCTGGGGCGGCAGCGCGGCGAAAGCCGCGGACGAAGCGGCCGGCAAGAAGCGAGCGGATCTGGATGCCCACGGCACCGAGGTTGCAGCTGTCGCACAAGCCGCTTCGGTTGCGCAGGCCGAAGTCGAGGCCGTCAAACGTCAATTGGCGGCGGCGCGTGACTTCGCAGCGGCGAGCGGTCTTGTCATCGACGATGCGTCAGGAGACGTCGACTTGCCGGCGTGGGAGATCGGAACCATGAACGTCGATCGGGTGGCCGATCGAGATACCGCGCAGGCGATGGTGAACAAGGTGATGGCGGACGCAGATGCGGCCGATAGAGCTCTGGCGCACGCGATCCAGGCGGCTATAGGCGCTGTACCGGCGTCGGCGGTGAATACCCAAACGCTACCGAAACCGGAGGAACCAGATCACCTTCCCGGGCATGAACCGCGCCACATCCCCGGCGTTCCTGGAATGAATCCGAGCCCAAAGATGTCCAGTACCAGGGTGCTTCCGGTACGTGTACCGAAGGGCTGGAAGGACCCGAGTATGAATTCAGACCTTGCGAAACGATACGCTCTGCCCGTCACGATCACTCCGACCTCGCAAGGAGCGCGTGGCGGAGTGTCGAAGAATTTGCTGCCACAGAACCCAGAGACCGGCGACGGTATGGGAGGCGGTGCTGCAGTTCCCTTCGGCAAAGGCAAGAATTTCGAACTCGGAATTACTCAGCAGAAGGAGCTTCGCGTTGTCGGCGCTCAGCCGGCGCAGGTTGGCTCCGTGGACATCGGCGGCGTGAGCTACCTCGCGGTCACGTATGAGTACGACTACGAAGTCTCTGGCGTGACACGAGTCGATGCAAATGGTGTCCAACTCACCACCGACAACGCGCCCCATTGGGAGCCCATCAGCCGAAACGATGTGACGAAACTTCATTCGCAGGGTGTTCGGGTGCCAGATCCCGGAAGGACGGGTTCGTGAAGCTACATCCGCGATTGATCGTCAAGGCGAGGCTGCTGCTTGTGGCGGGCTGCGTTGCACTCGCCATCTCGGGGTGTTCCGGCGCCGAATCTCTCACGGGTCCGACATCGTCTGCCACAACATCTGGTAATGGACTCCTCGGCGTGTCGGACTTCCCTGTCGGGTACCAACTACATCCTGGTTCGACGTCAAAGGATTTGGCAGAACAGCAGCGCAAGAACGTGAGTACTCGTTCCTTTGAACCGCCCGCGTGCGCGGATGTCTTCTCGATGCAGGCGGACCGAACAGCGTCGTCGCAACGACGCGGTGTCTACGCGGAGCATGACGAACCGTACAAGCCTTCCTACGGTGACTTCATCATCCGAGATGGCGAGACCTTGGCGGAGTCCCGCGACGTATACGACAAATGCGGGAACTACACCGCAGTTGTGGCCGGAGAGGGGGAGATCTCGATGACGACAATGAAGAGAGATCCACCTCCGAGCGTGGATGCCGATGCATTTGTGGTCGAGACCACCGTGACCACGAGCCCGTACCCGGCCAACCAGGGCGCTGTGGCCGCCCAGCAGAAGAGCCTTATCGGACATGCCGAGGTTTCCGGCAAACGAGTCACATTTTATGAAGAGATCTACGGCTTCGATAGCGCGCTTGACGCCAACAGTTTCAATTCGCTGTTCGCGGCAGCCGTTGACCGAGCAGCGACCGCCTGACTTCTGAGCGCGAGTGCGTAGCGCTAGATCACCGACTGGGTGCCGCAATCAGAGATAGTCAGCCTTGCTGAAAAGGGCGTGCGCCTCCCGGATCCAGGCGCGAACTAGTCAGTGAACAGGAGTCTGATCAGCGTGCGATATCGTGCTGTGCTGTTGGTGTCAGGG
Organism: Gordonia sp. DT101; assembly: GCF_049844895.1. NCBI lineage: Bacteria > Bacillati > Actinomycetota > Actinomycetes > Mycobacteriales > Gordoniaceae > Gordonia > Gordonia sp. DT101. The sequence goes on from NZ_JBNCLX010000002.1 coordinate 714,986, forward strand.
CTTTTATTGCTGGCTGCCTGCGGCACGACAACACAGTCATCCGACCCGTCCGCGTCGCAGAGCCCGGACATGGACCTGCTCCTGACGGCGGAGGACTTTCCTCCCGGTTATGAAGTCGTGCAGGCGAAGAGCGACGTCGGCAGGGCACAGCAACAAGCGGTAGACGGTCGGGCCTATCAACCCCCAGAATGCGCCGCGCTCTTCGCGAATCAAGCGCGATACACGAAGGAGAGCCGGCGTTCAGGCATCAATGCTGTGGACCCGGATCAGCCGTCCTTTCCCAGATACTCCAACACCATCATCCGGCAGGCCGAACCAATACCGCATCGACGTGAGGTGGTGAATCGTTGCGGTGACAACACCGCCACAATTCCCGGACAGGGGACCATGGCGATGGCAACACAGCAGATCGCCGCGCCCGGCGACGTCAAAGCCGACGACACTCTGGTGTTCACGTTCTCGACGACCTTCCAGCCCGATCCGGGGTCCAACGCGTTGCGGTCGCAACGGCGGACGGTCATCGGATACGCCGACCTGCCCGGCCTCCAGATCGAGTTCTACGAACAGGTGGATGGCTTCGGCAGCGAAGCGGACATGACCAGCTTCAACAGGTTGATCAGCAGCGCGGTCCGACAGGCATCAACGGTGCAGTAACCCGAGCGCGACCGATAGCAACGAGAATGACAGCCGCTATCCGGATCACTGCCATGCGAGCGGTGCCCGCTGCCACACGCTAGTGACAGGCAGCCGGCCCCGTACACTCAGTTCCTACCGATACGGCAGATACTGCACGTTCCAGTGATTCCCGTCCGGGTCGTCGAAGTAAACGAAGTGGCCCCACGCCTGGATGTCGACGTCGCTCGCCTCGACACCGGCGTCGAGCAGTTGCTTCCGGGCCACCTCGATGTCGGAAACACACAGCATCAGGGGCGAGGCATTCGGCGGTGCAGCGTCGACGATGCCCTTGCCGAACGCGATCGAGCAGTTCGATCCGGGCGGCGTCATCTGGACGAACCGGATGTCGTCGGTCGGGGACTGGTCGTGGTCGGGATTGAAACCGATTCGCGTGTAAAAGTCCTTCGCACGGTCGACGTCGGTGACCGGCAGAAACGCAACCTCGAGTGTCCAGTCCATGATCTTCCCTCTCCGCGGTGATGGTCGAGCTCCGATGCAGATGATTCTGCGCTGCATAGCGGACAGGTCGCGTCCTCATTCGCGAAGTGGTTCGACGATGGTCCGGCGCGCCGCCGCGCGATGTGTCGCGCGGCGACCAGATGTGGGCCATACGCTGGGACGGTGCAGCCCGACCGGCCCGTGACCATCTTCGGTCCCGACTTCCCGTTCGCCCACGACGACTGGATCACACATCGCGCCGGCATCGGATCGGTGCCGACCGACGCCCTGGGTGCCGAGGTCGCGATCATCGGCGCGGGGATGGCCGGGATGGTCGCCGCGTACGAGTTGATGAAGGTCGGCCTGCGGCCGGTGGTCTACGAACCCGAGCGGATCGGTGGCCGCCTGCGATCGGAGCATTTCGTTCCGGGCGAGCCCGAGGTCGCCGAACTCGGCGGCATGCGGTTCCCGGCGTCGTCGTCGACGTTCTTCCACTACGTGGACACTTTCGGCCTCCGCAGCCGACCGTTTCCCAACCCGCTGACCGAGGCCGCCGGTAGCACGGTGATCGACCTCGGTGGTGAGACCCTGTACGCCCGCACCCTCGACGACCTGCCGCCGATCTACACCGAGATCGAGAACGCCTGGGACAGTGCGCTGGAACGCGTCGCCGGCTTCTCCGAGTTGCAGGACGCGATCCGGGAACGTGACGTCCCGCGACTCAAGGAGTTGTGGAACCGGCTCGTCGTCGACTGGGACGATCGGAGCTTCTACGATTTCCTGGCCACCTCCGACGAGTTCGGGTCGCTGTCCTTCCGCCATCGTGAGCTTTTCGGGCAGGTCGGATTCGGCACCGGCGGTTGGGATTCCGACTTCGCGAATTCGATGTTGGAGATCCTTCGGGTGGTGGTGACCAACTGCGACACCGAGCAACATCTCATCGTCGGCGGGGCCGAGCAGGTTCCGCGCAAACTGTGGTCCGACAGTCCGGCCAAGATTCGGCACTGGCCGGTGGGCACCAGCCTCTCGTCGTTGCACAGCGGAGTGCCGCGGGCCGGGGTCTCTGCGATCCGGCGTCTCGGTCCCGACCGCATCGAGGTCGTCGACCACTGGGGTGATTCGCGCGAGTTCCCGGCGGTGGTCGCCACCTGCCAGGCATGGCTGCTGTCCACCGAGATCGAATGCGATGAGAGCCTTTTCAGCCAGGAACTGTGGATGGCGCTGGATCGGACCCGATACATGCAGTCGTCGAAGACATTCGTCATGGTCGACCGGCCGTTCTGGACCGATCGCAACCCGACGACAGGCCGCGACACGATGAGCATGACACTGACCGACCGGTTGACGCGCGGTACCTACCTCTTCGACAACGGGCCCGACCGGCCGGGGGTCATCTGTCTCAGTTACACATGGATGAGCGACGCCCTCAAGGTGTTGCCACATCCCGTGGACCGGCGAGTCTCGTTGGCACTCGATGCTTTACGCAAGATCTACCCCGACGTCGACATCGCCGAGCACATCGTGGGTCGCCCCCTGACCGTCTCCTGGGAGGCCGAGCCGCACTTCCTCGGCGCATTCAAGGGAGCGCTGCCCGGCCATTACCGATACAACACCCGCATGTACGGGCACTTCCACCGGCAGGAGCAACTGCCCGCCGCCGAGCGCGGCATCTTCATCGCCGGCGACGACGTGTCGTTCATGCCCGCCTGGGTGGAGGGCGCCGTGCAGACCGCGCTCAACGCCGTATGGGGCGTGATCCACCACTTCGGCGGGTCGTCGCACCCCGACAATCCGGGCCCCGGGGACCGATACGACGAGCTCGGTCCGATCGACATCGGGCTGTGACAGAGTTGACCAGCCCAGCACGTAACCTCCGGATAGCACTCTGGCAGTGCGTATCTCGAACCGGCGAGGTCGTGGAAAACCTCGCGCGTCTCGATGCGGTGCTCGAAGAGTCGGCCCGACGGTCGGTGGACCTTCTGGTCACGCCCGAGATGGTCGTCCCGGGCTATCAACTCGACGCCGACGCGGCGAATCGGCTGGCGGATCCGCCGGACGGCGCGATTGCCGAGCAGGTCAGGTCGATGGCGCGACGTCACCGTATCGGCGTTCTGTACGGGTGTGCGGAGCGGGGACGGGATGAGTTGGTGTACAACGCCATCCGGCTCGTCAACCGGGCCGGGACCGCGGTGACCACGCACCACAAGACCCATCTGTTCGGGGACCTCGACCGCGCGATGGTGGCACCTGGTGGCACCATGCCCCCCGTGGTCGATCTCGGTGGATGGCGTCTGGGCCTCCTGACCTGTTACGAGGTGGAGTTCCCGGAACTGGTCCGGTCGCTGGCCGTCCGTGGTGCCGACGTGGTGTGCGTGCCCACCGCGAACATGATCGAGTACGACGCAGTCCAGGATGTGCTCGTCCGCGCTCGGGCACTGGAGAACCAAGTGTTCGTCGCCTACGCGAATTACTGTGACAGGGAGGGGGATCTGGTCTACGGCGGGCGTAGCGAGATCGTGGCGCCGACCGGGGAGGTGCTGGCCGCTGCCGATCGCGCGCCGGAAATCGTCGTCGCCGATCTCGACCACTCGATCCTCGTGGAGTCGCGAGGGCGCTACCCGTATCTCGCCGACCGCCGGCCGGACCTGTACTGAGATGGACAGCGGCTGGGCGTCTTCGCGACCGAACGTTCGATAGCCGGAACCCCGAGGTAGTGGCCCGATTTGCCTCTGGACAGCGAGGCGTCCGTACCCTACGGTAGCGTTACGCGTCCGCAAGTTACTGAGCAGTAGGGGCGCTGGGGGGTCGGTTTTCATCTCGGCCGGAAGGTGGCGTCTGTCGCCAACCGGACCGAGGTGTCATCTCCGGCAAGAGGTTTCGATCAGCCACTCATAATCCTGTGCCGGTCGCGGAGCCGGCAGGTTCGTCGGTCATGCCTCACGTGTCGGGGCGGGTCATGACGCGACGTCCGCAGAACCAACACTCACACTCCGCAGAACCAACGCACCGCAGAACCAACGCAAGGGGGACCCATGCCCGACACACTCAGCACCATCCGCATGCGCGGTCTGGCCGACGATTCTTTCCGGCGGCCCCTGGAGCTGCTCGAGGCCATCGAGATCATGGAATTGGTCGTCATTCCCGGACTCGACGCCGTACTCGATGCGCCCCAGCAGTTCGCCTTGAGCTTCGAATCCTCGATCGCGTTGTCCGGCATGCTGCGCAAGCACGCGCAACGGGTCGGCATCCTCAAGCAGATGGTCGTCGAGGCTCTCGATGAAAGCGGCTGTGGTCCGCAGCATCTCGCGCACATCCCGTCTGCCCTGCCAGTCCGTGCGGTGCAGTCGATCGTCGCATATCCCAGGTGGTCGGCGGATCCGGAAGGGCTCGCGCTGGTCCGGATCGCGTTCGCATTCGTCGCAGTCCATGCGCTGACCGACCCGACCGACTGCCGCACGGCGTCACGGGCTCTGCACCTGCGACCGCGCCCGCTGCACGACGATCGGGCCCTTCTCCGCCGAGTGTTGGGTGAGGCGCTACCGGGCCTCGGCGCGAACGCCCGCCAGCTGTTGTCGATCTACATCAGCAAGGCCAGCGTCTTCTTCTCCGATCCCGACGCGGTCCGATGGTCGGTCCCGTTCAGTGGCGGCAAGCGTGACACCTCGGCGTCGTCACTGCTCGTCTACAACCCCGATGCGCTGCGCGAAGCGTGCCGCAGCGTCGGCCTCAACCCGCAGGAACTGCGTATCTCCTCGCGAAAATGACCGCCTGGATCACATTCTGCGGAAAAAGTGCCACAGACCACTGGACAACTGAGAGTGACTTACCTTACGGTAGCTTACGCGTCAGTAACCTACTCGGGGGTAACCGACGGGAGACCGCGGTTGTTGCATGTCAGAGGGGATTTTTCAGTGGGTGATGTTGGGTGGAAGGGCGTACGCACGCGGCTCGTGAAGCCCGCGATCGCGGCCATCTCAACCGTGGCGGCAATCGCCATCAGCAGTGCGGCTCCGGTTTCGGCACAGCCCACGGTCGGTGCGGCAGAATCCACGGTAGGTACGGCGGATGCCGTCGGCGAGCCCACGCCGGCCGAGATCGCACAGGCACAACGGCTCACCGATGACATCAACGCGAAGGCCGCACCCGGTTCGCCGCGGGCGGTCAACGCTCTGCGTCGGGAGGTCGCCACCCGTCCGCTCGGTCCCATCGTCGACACCCAGGGGGTTGGCCCCGCGCAGCGCGGGTTCTGGCCGGCCTTCGCTTACTCGCAGTTTCACCCGAACGTCGCACCGCCCGGCGCCAACAACTGGAACTGCAAGCCGAGGGCCGGGCAGCGTCCCATCGTCCTGGCGCACGGCACCTGGGAGAACGCCTACGACAACTGGGCCGCCTTCGCGCCGGTTCTCGAGAAGGCAGGCTACTGCGTGTTCGCGCCGAACTACGGGCGCACGGATCTCCTCAACGGTGGCGGCCTCGGCGTGATCCTGCCGGGCACCAACGGTGAGGCGGCCATCGAGTACTCGGCCGCGCAATTCGGCGGCTACGTCGATCGGGTCCTGAAGGCGACGGGCGCGAAAAAGGTTGACGTCATCGGACATTCGCAAGGCGGTCTGATGGTTCGCCAGTGGATGAAGTTCGGCGGCGGCGCCGACTACGACCATCCCGAGCGTTCCAAGATCGGCAAGCTGATCACCTACGGAGCCACCCACAAGGGCACCACGCTGCTCGGTATCGGCGCGCTCGGCCGCGGGATCAACAATCTCGGCCCCGCGTTCAACGTTCTCGGCGTCACCGAGATCCTGGTCGGGCGCTCCGGGATTCAGCAGACCGTCGACTCGCCCTTCATCAAGAACCTCAACCGGTCGAAGCTGGTGTTCCCCGGTGTGGATTACACGATCGTCGGCTCACGATACGACGAGGTGACGACGCCGTTCGATCTCACCTTCATCCGTCGCCCGGGTGTGAACAACGTTGTGCTGCAGGATGGATGCGAACAGGACACGTCGGATCACCTGTCGATGTCCTATTCGCCGCGGGCCATGTCGATCGCTCTGCACGCGCTCGACCCCGAACGGTTCGCGCGCTTGGCGTGTGGACCGAGTCCGTGGTTCTTCAGTTTCTAAAGGCCTGTCGACGCAGGGGAGGGCGTCGTCGCGGGGTCGGGTCGGGTCGGTCTGTCGGTAGTACCACCACCGACGGCCGGTCCGACCCGAAGATCACTGTGGGTCCGTCGGAGTTACCCGGCGTCGTACTCTGAGATCGTGGCTGACACCCCACTGCGGTACCGCTGGCTGCTCCACGTGGACCTCGATCAGTTCCAGGTCTCGGTCGAGCGGTTGCGAAGCCCAGAGCTCGTCGACGTCGCGGTGATAGTCGGCGGCAACGGCGATCCCACCGAGGCCCGCAAAGTGGTGACCTGCGCGTCGTATGAGGCGCGCGATGCGGGCGTGCGAGCCGGGATGCCGCTACGAGCCGCGCATCGAAAGCTGCCCGACGCGGTCTATCTGCCGTTGGACATCCCGGCCTATGACGTCGCCTCGGGCGAGGTGATGTCGGTCTTACGGAGTTTCGGACATCCCGTCGAGGTGTGGGGGTGGGATGAGGCCTATGTGGGCATCGAGCCGGTCCCGGCCGCCGACACGGTTGGCACCGTTGGCACCGATACCGACGATGAGCGGATTCGCCGAATCGCCCACGAGATCCGGGCGGCGATCCTGGGAAGAAACGGACTCGCATCTTCGATCGGTATCAGCGACAACAAGCAACGCGCGAAGATGGCCACCGGCTTCGCCAAGAAGTCCGCCGACGACAAGGTGTTCCTCCTCGACTCCCGGAACTGGCTGGAGTTGATGGGCGACGGACCATGTCGGGATCTGTGGAGTGTCGGCCCGAAGACCGCCGCAAAACTCGCCGCACAGGGTGTCGACACCGTCAACCAGTTGATCGCGACTTCTCGCGAGGATCTGATCGAGACCTTCGGTCCCCATCAGGGCAACTGGCTGTACGTGCTGTGTCGCGGGGGCGGCGATTCGACGATCACCGAGGAGCCATGGCTGGCCCGTTCGCACTCGAAGTCGCGGACGTTTCCCGTCGACCTGGTCGATCAGGAGGAGATGCGCAGAGCCGCAAAGGTATTGGCCCGGGACGTGCTCGACCAGGTGCTGGCCGAGGAGCGGGTGGTGTTCCGGGTCGCGGTGACACTGCGGACGTCGACGTTCTTCACCCGCACCAAGTCTCGCAAGCTGGCCGGGCCGACCACCGTCTACGACCACATCGAGCCCATAGTGGTCTCCTTGCTGGACGACTTCGAACTGGATCGACCCGTTCGCCTCCTCGGCGTGCGGTTGGACCTGGTCACCGACGAAACGGATGAAGCGGAGGATGAATCATGAAGTGGCGATGGGTGTGGACGGTCGCCGGGCTGCTGTCGATCGTCGGACTCGCGGCGCCCGGGCAGGCAGCAGCGCGTCCCGGACCGTTACCGGTGACCTATGACTTCCTCGCGGGGATCACCGCGGAACTCGGCAACCCGGGTGGGTCGTTACCGGGTACGAACAACTTTCGGTGTCGTCCGTCGCGCGCGCATCCGCGCCCGGTGATCCTGGTGCACGGCAGCGGTGGTGGCCGACAGACGAACTGGGCGACGCTCGCCCCGGTACTGGCCAACGCCGGCTACTGTGTGTACGCGCCGACCTACGGGGCGCTGTCCACGGTGTGGCCAGGCTCGGCACTCGGTGGTCTCGGGGTGAAGCAGGACGGTGCCTGGCAGATCAAGACATTCGCCGATCGTGTTCTGGCCGCCACCGGCGCCGAGCAGGTCGACATCGTCGGCCATTCACTGGGCACCGAGGTCCCGACCTACTGGATGAAATACCTGGGTGGCCGTGGCAAGGTGGCGAACTATGTCTCGCTGGCCCCGTACTGGCGGCAAGGGCCCGACGAGGACGATCAGCGCAGTGACATGGTGGCCGCGGTGCAGCGGGGGCTCGGGATCGCGCCCCTCACACCGTCATCCTGCGCGGGATGCATTGCACCACCGGTCGACACCGATTTCAATCGCGCAGTCCGTTCGCCGACTCCTTACCTCCGCGGTGTGCGATACACCAACATCACGACTCGCGACGACGAGATCGTGACGCCCTACAGCAACGGCCTCCTCGCCGGCCCGCCCGGGACGCGAGTCACAAATATCGTTGTGCAGCAAGGCTGTCGGGAGGATCACTCCGATCACCTCTCGATCGTCGCGAATCGGCGTACGGCGGGATTCGTTCTGAACGCACTCGATCCGGGCAGGCGTGCGCCGATCCAATGTCTCTACGTCCCGCCCTTCACCGGTGCGTGACCCCGCCGGGTCACTCACGACCTGGTCAGGGGCGGCAAGGATGCGATGGCTTCGAGCTGGTCGCGGCGGGCGCCCAGCGTGGCGGCGAGGAAGGTCCGGGCGATCACCAGGAGTTCGGCGATCTCCGGATGGGCGAGCTCGTAGAACACCGCATTGCCCACCCGTTCGGTCGCCACCACGTGATGTCGCTTCAGCACGGCAAGGTGCTGCGATAACCGGGTCGGCTCTATCTCGGTGATCGTGAGCAACTCGCTCACCGCCGTCGGGTCCCCGTTTGCGCTCAGTACCTCGAGAACCCGGATGCGTGCGGGGTGGGCGAGTGCTTTGAACAGGTTTGCCTTGATCTCGTACAGCGGCCGCTCGGGACCGTCCGAGTTGATCGAGGTCCTGTTCGGCACGTGGAGATCTCCTTGCGAGCGACGATCCGGGTGCGGCGGATCGTGAGCGGCTGCTCGATGGATTGACGGATACACGGATTGCGTAATTCTGCAATCCGGGCCGTACATTACCGCATCGGGATGCTCGGTGGACGTCACGACGCGGAGATCGTCGACGGTCGCTCAGTCGTCGGCCGCTCGGGGGATGCGCACGCCGATCAGATGAGCGTCCGGGTCGACGTCGACACCGATCCGGTCCCAGGGCAGTCCGATCGACACCACGGCATAGGCCGAGGTCGGGAACCGCTCGATGTATCCGTCGGAATCGAGGGTGAGGGCCGTGGTGGGCATGCCGGGCGAATGCCCGACGACCAGGACCGTCGCGGCGTCGGCGGGTGCGTGGACCCTCAGCGTCTCGAGGATCTCGTGCGGCGCGGCACCGTAGACGTCGTCGACGTAGGTGGTGGGCGCGGAGATGCCCGTGCGGTCCAGGGTCTCGCGCGTCCGGGTGGCGGTCGAGCACACCACCGCGTCGATGGCCAGCCCCTCGTCGGCCATCCATCGTCCGGCGAGTGCGGCCTCCCGTCGACCGCGGTCGGCCAGGGGGCGCTCGTGGTCTCCGACGCCCGACGGGTAGCCGGACTTCCCGTGCCGCATCAACACCAGCGTGCGCGTCATGCCGCACCCTCCGAACGCCGGGGCGGCCGATTCGTCGCGGCCCGCGAACCCGCAAGAGACCGACTGAGAGAACGCAGCACCGTGGTCGTCGCACGCCACGCGGCCGCTTCCTGTCGGCAAAAGGTGGCGTGCTCGTGGTCGCCGGTTGCGAATTGCTCGTCGGCGAGTTCGTCGTATTCGATGCATTCGTCGATCGCGATGTCGATCAGGCTCATGACCGCGTCCGGCGAAGAACACGCGCGGCTGATGGCGTCGGCGTCCAATGTGGCGAGACGTTCGAGTTCGGCCTGGTACCGCATGTACCCAACCTACGATGCCGAGCCGACATCCTGGTGGACACACACCGTGATCGGTGTCGATCCGGACAGGTTGAACCACGCTCGCCAACCGATAGCCTGGACAGGGTGCACTCCTGGGTTCCCGCGCTGCTGTCGATCCTCGCAGCAGTACTGATCGCCGGCGGTACGGTGATGCGTCAACGCGCATCCCATGCCAGCGGCGCCATCAGGCGGGGCTGGTGGATCGGTGCGACTGTGGCCCTGTGCGGATTCGCGGCGCAGGTCGCGGCCCTGGGGTTGGGGTCGATCCTGCTCGTGCAACCGCTCGTGGTGCTCGCGATCCTCTTCGCCCTGCCGATGGAAGGTTGGGCCGATCAGCGGTGGCCGCTGAAGCCCGAGTGGACATGGGGTGCGGTGCTGGTGGTCTGCGTGACGGTCTTCCTCGCCATCTCACGACCCGAACCATCGCTACGCCGGCCGGGGGGACTGTTGATGGTCGTGACGATCGGTGCGGTGATCGTCGTCCTGATCGGGTGCGTGCTGGCCGCCGAACGGTCCAACCAGCACTACAAGGCGCTTTTGTACGGCGTCACCGCGGGTGCCCTGTTCGGCATGTCGGCGTTGCTGGTCAAGACGATCGCGTACCAGTTCATCCACGATTTCGCGGGCGCATTCCGCCAGCCGGAGTTCTACCTGTTCCTGGTGGTGGCGGCGGGCGGTGTCGTCGCCCAGCAGCGGGCGTTCGGCGCCGGTGAGTTGCAGACGTCGTTCCCGGCGCTGACCGTGATCGAACTCGCCGTCTCGATGGGACTCGGCGTCGTACTGCTCGGTGAGAACCTCAATGTCTCGGTGCCGACCGCCCTGTTCCTCGGCGTCGTGCTTGCCTTGATGGTCCGCGCCGTCCTCGAACTCGCCAAACTTGCCGCGGTCCGTGCCGAGGAGGTCAATTGCCGAGCGCGGAGGGCGGTGCCCGACGAGGCCGTCGTCCCGTGACGACGGACGTCAGCCGGCGTTGACGGGTTCGATGACCGCGGTGATGCGCTCAGCCCACTCGGCGGCCAGGGTGGCTGGTTTGACCGCCGACGAGTTGTCGTGGCGCGCGTGCTCGCCGACCTGCACGGCTCCACGCGCGGCCAGCTTCTCGGCCATGATCTCGCTGCCGTGGTTGAAGGTCTCGCCGTACACACTGTCGCCGAGCCCGAACACCGCGAAACGCACGCCGGTCAGGTCTGGCTCCACGTCGTCGAGCTCCTCGGCGAACGGCTCGGCACCGCTGGGCAGCTCACCCTCGCCGTAGGTCGAGCACACGACGACCAGGAAGTCGGCGGGATCGAGGTCTTCCACCGAGTACTCGCTCATGTCATAGATCGACGGGTCGTGATTCACCGCGAGGACATCGGAGATGGTGTCCGCGACCAACTCGCAGTTGCCCGTTTCCGTGCCGTACAAGATGACGACCGACATGACAGAACCCCTTTCGACCTCACCGCTGGAGGTCACGACCACACGGTTCAGGGAAGGCTACCCTAACTCACCGCTCGCGGGTAATTCGCAGGTGGGAGGGGGTTGCAGATTTACTTGGATGTCCTACTATTGAGAGATGCAAGCCACATCGGCCTGCTTGCCATCCGACTGTGAATCAAGGTGATCTACACGTGTCCGCAACCGATGCAGCCAATATCCACACCGACGCCGTCCACACCGACGCCGTCCGTACCGTTCCGCACTTCCTGAACGGTGGTCTGGTGACCGCCACCGACGGTCGTTTCGCCGACGTCTTCAATCCCAGCACCGGCGCCGTCGCCGCCAAGGTGCCGCTGGCCAGTACCGCCGAGGTCGACGCCGCGGTCGCCACCGCCGTCGAGGCGCAGCGTGAATGGGCCGCCTGGAACCCGCAGCGTCGCGCCCGCGTGCTGATGCGCTTCGTCGACCTGGTCAACCAGAACGCCGACGAACTGGCCACCCTGCTGTCACTCGAGCACGGCAAGACCCATCCCGACGCCAAGGGTGACATCCAGCGTGGCATCGAGGTCATCGAGTTCGCCATCGGCATCCCGCATCTGCTCAAGGGGGAATTCACCGAGGGGGCGGGCGGCGGCATCGACGTCCACTCGATCCGCCAGCCGCTGGGCGTGGTCGCCGGGATCACGCCCTTCAATTTCCCGGCGATGATCCCGCTGTGGAAGGCAGGGCCTGCGCTGGCGTGTGGCAATGCCTTCATCCTCAAGCCGAGTGAGCGGGATCCATCAGTGCCGGTGCGGCTGGCCGAACTGTTCAGCGAGGCCGGTCTGCCGGATGGGGTTTTCCAGGTCGTCCACGGCGACAAGGAGTCCGTCGATGCGCTGCTGAACAACCCCGACGTGCAGGCGCTCGGATTCGTCGGCAGCTCCGACATCGCGCAGTACATCTACTCGACGGCTGCCGCGAACGGCAAGCGCTCACAGTGCTTCGGCGGCGCCAAGAACCACATGATCGTCATGCCGGACGCGAACATGGATCAGGTCGTCGATGCGTTGATCGGCGCCGGCTACGGCAGTGCCGGCGAGCGGTGCATGGCGATCAGCGTCGCGGTTCCGGTCGGTGAGCGGACCGCGGAACGCCTGCGCGCCAAGCTCGTCGACAAGGTCAACGCGCTGCGTGTCGGCCACAGCCTCGACCCCAAGGCCAACTACGGACCGCTGGTCACCGCCGCCGCACTCGAACGTGTCAAGGGCTACATCGGCAAGGGTGTCGAGGAGGGTGCCGAACTGGTCATCGACGGCCGCGAGCGGACCAGCGACGAGCAGCAGTACGGCGACGAAGATCTATCAAACGGATTCTTCATCGGGCCAACCCTTTTCGATCATGTCACCAAGGAAATGACGAGCTACACAGACGAGATCTTCGGTCCGGTGCTGCAGATCGTGCGGGCCGCCGACTACGAGGAGGCGCTCGCGCTGGCCTCGGATCACCAGTACGGCAACGGTGTTGCGATCTTCACGCAGGACGGCGACGCCGCCCGTGACTTCACCGCACGGGTCAACGTCGGCATGGTCGGCGTGAACGTGCCGATCCCGGTTCCGGTGGCCTACTACACCTTTGGTGGCTGGAAGCGGTCCGGCTTCGGGGACCTCAACCAGCATGGCCCGGCCTCGATCCAGTTCTATACCAAAACCAAGACCGTCACGACCCGATGGCCGTCCGGCGTCAAGGACGGCGCCGAGTTCGTCATCCCGACGATGGATTGATGTCGATGACGACGATCACCGACGGCAGTCTCGACGCGGACGAACGCGTCATCGTCGAGACCGCGGCCGGATTCGCGGCCAAGCGGCTCGCACCGTTCGCACTGGAATGGGATGAGAGCCACCACTTTCCGGTTGATGAGTTGCGCGAGGCGGCGGAACTCGGCATGGGCGCGATCTACTGCTCGGAGGATGTCGGCGGCAGTGGCCTGCGTCGGCTCGACGGCGTGCGCATCTTCGAGCAGCTCGCCTCCGCGGATCCGGCGGTCGCAGCCTTCTTGTCCATTCACAACATGTGTGCCTGGATGGTCGATCACTACGGCACCGACGAGCAGCGTGTCCACTGGGTCCCACATCTGGCGTCGATGGAAACGGTGGCCAGCTACTGCCTCACCGAGCCGGGCGCCGGCTCGGATGCGGCGGCGTTGTCCACCAAGGCGGTCCGATCCGGAGATGACTACGTCCTCACCGGTGTCAAGCAGTTCATCTCCGGTGCGGGTTCCAGCGACGTCTATGTGCTGATGGCCCGCACCGGCGACAGCGGCGCCCGTGGGATCTCCACCTTCCTCGTCGAAAAGGGCACTCCGGGACTGAGTTTCGGTGCGCAGGAGCGCAAGATGGGCTGGCATGCTCAGCCCACCGCGCAGGTCATCCTCGACGAGGTTCGAGTGCCTGCCGCCAATCTCCTCGGCGGTGAGGAGGGCATCGGTTTCGGGATCGCGATGAACGGCCTCAATGGCGGCCGGCTCAACATCGCGGCGTCCTCCCTGGGTGGGGCCCAGTCCGCGTTCGACCGTGCCGCGACCTATGTCGCGTCGCGCAAGGCGTTCGGAAGCGCCCTGATCGACGAGCCGACCATCCGGTTCACGCTCGCCGACATGGCGACGTCCCTGCAGGCTTCGCGATTGATGTTGTGGCAGGCGGCGGCCGCCCTCGATGCGGGCGCACCGGACAAGGTGGAGCAATGTGCGATGGCCAAGCGATTCGTCACCGACAGCTGCTTCACCGTGGCCGATCAGGCGCTGCAACTCCACGGTGGGTACGGGTATCTCAACGAATACGGTCTGGAGAAGATCGTCCGGGATCTCCGTGTGCACCGGATACTGGAGGGCACGAACGAGATCATGCGCGTCGTGGTTGGACGGTCGATCGCCGCGCGCTACCGCGAGAACTGAACTGATCACCAGCACAACCGACTTCACATTGGGAGATTCGACAATGACGACGATCGCCTTTCTGGGACTGGGCAACATGGGTGGGCCGATGGCGGCGAACCTGGTGACGGCCGGACACACCGTGCATGGGTTCGATCCGGTGCCGGAGGCGGTGAAGACGGCGCAGGGGAACGGTGTCGCGACGTTCCCGACCGCGGTCGAGGCAGTGGCGGCAGCAGAGGTGGTGATCACCATGCTCCCCAGCGGGCCGATCGTGAAGAAGTGTTATACGGACATCCTGCCCGCAGCGCCGACCGGCGCGCTCTTCATCGACAGCTCCACCATCTCGGTCGACGATGCGCGGGAGATCAACCAGCAGGCCGCCGATCACGGGTTCGCCCAGCTCGACGCCCCGGTGTCGGGCGGGGTGAAGGGTGCGGTCGCAGGCACGCTCGCCTTCATGGTGGGCGGTGCGGACGACGCGTTCATCGCCGCGCGCTCGACGCTGGACCCGATGGCGGGCAAGGTGATCCACTGTGGCGCCGCCGGGGCCGGTCAGGCCGCGAAGGTGTGCAACAACATGGTGCTCGCCGTTCAGCAGATCGCGGTCGGCGAGGCGTTCGTGCTCGCCGAGAAGCTCGGACTCTCCGACCAGGCCCTCTACGACGTGATCACCGGTGCCACCGGGAACTGCTGGGCGGTCCAGACCAACTGCCCGGTTCCCGGTCCGGTCCCCACCTCACCGTCGAACAACGAGTTCAAGCCCGGCTTCGCGACCGCGCTGATGAACAAGGATCTGGGGCTGGCGATGGATGCGGTGGCCGGCACCGGGTCCCGGGCGCCACTCGGTACCCATGCCGCCCAGCTGTACAAGGCTTTTGCCGAACAGCACTCCGACCTCGACTTCAGCGCGATCATCACGTCGCTGCACTAGCCTCGATCCGGCCCGCACTTCGCGCTCTGAAAACGTCATTCCTCGTCAGCGACCCTTCGCGTGCGGAAGGTCGCCGACGAGGAATGACGTTTCTGACGTAAGGCGACGGTCAGAAGTCGCCGGCGTCGCGCCGAAGGGACTGGATCGCCGTCACCATCGCGGCCATCTCGTCGTCGCTCATCCCGACCTCGCCGAATACCTGTTTGTTGAGCGTGGCCGTCGCGTCCTCGACCGTCGAGCGGCCGAGATCGGTGATCTCCACGAGGGTCGTTCGGCCATCAGTCGGATGCGGCACGCGGCGGACCAGCTTGGCCTCCTCGAGGCGCCGGATCGCATGCGTGACACTGGTGACGTGGACCTGCAGCCGGTCACTCGCCTTGGTGATCGGCAATGCGCCCTGCCGCGAGAATGCCAGCAGCCGTAGCAGTTCGAAACGGGAGAAGCTCAGATCGTAGGGCCGTAATGCCGACTCGACCCGCGCCAGCAGGATCTGATGGGCGCGCATGACCGAGGTGACCGCGACCATCCCGTCGGCGACGTCGGCCCAGCCGGCATCGGACCAGTTCTGACGAGCCTCGGCGATCGGATCGAAACGCATGCTGCGGCCTGCCATGCGGTACAGCCTAGAGGACCGTGCGCGCGGCGCTTCGCAGCTCGACGCTCACGTCGTGATGCGGTGTCGAGGTCGGGCCCGGGGGAATCCATTCATCGAGAGAAACGCCGATCGAAGTCTCAAGAGCGGGGTTGATGATCGCAAAATCCGCTACGAACCACCGTATTGCAGATACTGTCAAAGATGCCAGATTCAGTGGCTCATTCTTGCCGAGCAACCTGAGGTAGGTGATTCTTCTCGGTCGGTGACGCTCACCGCCCCATAAATTGACTCGAGCGCATTGTTCGCTGGGGGCCATACGCGACGTATGGAGCATTGTTCGGTTCATATCCAGTGACCAGGATTTTCCACCACCTCATAGGTAGGAGGCGCAGTGTTTTTTCGTAAACGTCTGTCCCGTTTTGCACGAACATCAATCATTGCCGCATCGGCGGCCGCGCTCGCGGTCATTCCGGGGCTCACCGCCGTCGGAACTGCGAATGCCGGCCCCAACGGGAGTCTGGACCCGATACTTCCGCCGGGCTTCCCTTGCATTCACACAAACGTGAACCCGCCGGTTGCTACGTGGGGTTGGAGCCGTCTGGATGGTTCTCAGCCGATCTTCATGTCGGGCCCGGGCGGTCAATCCGGCAAGGGGTCGCTGCATATGTACAACTCCCGAGGGGCCGCGGCCTATTTCCATTCGGGGTTCAGCACGCCGTTGCCGCAGTTGGCGAGGCAACGCAATTCCCTCGGCTACATGTACAAGGGAACGTCCACGACCTTCCAGATCCGGGTACGCGATGCCAAGCGGACCGACAAGGTGGTGTCGGGATTCACGACGCTCGTCTGGCAGCCGAACTATAACGGCGGCGCTGGTGCGAACAGCTTTGTGACAAACAATGACCTCGCAGCGGGTAAGTGGTGGAGCACGCAGCCTATCGCCGGTCAGCCGGCCGGCCAGAGCAACCTTCGCACACTGAGTCAGATCGCCGACGCGAATCCCCGCGCATGGGTGACCGAATACGGCGTGCGAAATGGCTCGGCGACTGAGCAGAATTCCTACGCCGACAACATCGTCTACGGCTGCTCGAAGTGGGATTTCGAGCCGGACGCGAGTCTCTCCTGACCCTTCGCGCAACGCAACCAACACAAGCCGGCCGACGTCAGTCGGCCGGCTTGTGATCCATCAGCATCTCGATGGCGCCCACGATCGTGTCGACCAGTCCGGTGACCGTGTGGGTGCCGAGTTCACCGCGTGTCTCGTCCGACCGCATCATGATCACCGACTCGACGAGCCGGAAGGGCAGTAGTCCGCGAGTGTCCGTGGCGTCGGCCAGAGCGGCAGTGGCGAGTGCCTCGTATGCCGCCGACAATTCTTGGCGGGCGGCGCGGAACTCGCCGAACCTGTCGTCGGCCAGCTCGGGCAACAGATAGAGTGCGCCGAGATTCCACCGTGCGGCCGCCAGCTGGGTGACGTCGTAGCGGGCGAGGTCGAGCAGGCGTTTCAGGGGTTCGCCCTCGGACGCCAGGAGTTCCCGCGCCTGTTCCAGTGACGGATCGACGGTGGTCGCGAGCAGAGCGGCCAGGATGTCGTCCTTGGTCTTGAAATAGTGATAGAGCGACGCCTGGCGGACTCCGACTGCGTCGGCGATCATCCGCGTCGACGTTCCGGTGTACCCGTGGCGTGTGAAAAGCTCGGCTGCGGCGTCGAGGATCTCGTCGCGGGCGGTATCGCCGTGGCGTCTCGGTTTGACGAGGCGTGGCCGTCCCGGGCTCGCGGCCGTGCGCGATGAAGCCGGACGCGTCGCCATCTCGTCCCCGTTCGTGTTGTTGTCGGTCGGTCGACAGATTCACCCTAGTGCACCGTTTCGACCCGCGCCGACGCGCTGACCTGGGGTGGTGTTACACAGTCGTAGCGTGCGTTTTCCGGGGTGAAACATTTCTGTCATTCGACAGAAATCGCCGGACGGTTATCTGTCACTCGACAGATAAAGCTCACCGTGGAGCTCCCGACCCTCAGCAGAGAGACGAACGATCATGACCTCCACCGCCATCACCCCTCCGGCCGAGCCGCCGACGTCCTCGGGCGGCGATGCCGATGACCTGTCCGAGTTCGGCTACGACCAACAGTTGCACCGCTCGCTCGGTAAGTTCGCGTCGTTCGCGGCGGGCTTCTCCTTCGTCTCGATCCTCACCACCATCTTTCAGCTGTTCGGTCTCGGATTCGGTTTCGGCGGGCCGGCATTCTTCTGGACGTGGCCCATCGTCTACGCAGGCCAGTTCCTGGTCGCCCTGTGCTTCGCGGAGATCGCGGCGCGCTACCCGATCTCGGGAGCCATCTACCAGTGGTCGCGACGCATGGGCGGCGAGGTGATCGGTTGGTTCGGCGGCTGGTTCATGATGATCGCCCAGGTCGTCACGGCCTCGGCCGCGGCCATTGCGCTGCAGGTGGTCCTGCCGTCGGTGTGGAGTGGCTTCCAGATCATCGGCGACGACCCGACCCTGACCACCACCAGTGGCGCTGCCAATGCGGTCTTGCTCGGTTCGATCCTGCTGGTGATCGTCACGGCCATCAACTGCGTGGGCATCTCGTGGATGAGCCGCATCAACAACATCGGTGTCACCTGCGAACTCGTCGGCGTCGTCGCGGTGGTCCTCGCCCTGTTCACCCACGCCAAGCGCGGCCCCGACGTCGTCTTCGACACCGGCATCCCCGGCCAGCAGCCCGGGTACATCTGGGCATTCATCGTCTCGGGCCTGATGGCCGCCTATGTCATGGTCGGCTTCGGCTCGGCCGGTGAGCTCGCCGAGGAGACCCGGAACCCGCGTCGGGTCGCGCCGCGAACGATCCGTCTCGCCCTGACGGTCTCTGCGATCGGTGGCGGACTGATGCTGCTCGGTGCGCTCATGGCGGCCCCCACCCTCGACGAAGAACTCGCCACCGGGGGTCTGCCCTACGTTCTCGACTCGGTTCTCGGCAGCTTCTGGGGAAAGGTCCTGCTGTGCGACGTCGCCATCGCCATCTTCATCTGCACCCTGGCGATCCAGACCGCGTGCTCGCGGCTGATGTTCTCGATGGCTCGCGACGGGCGGCTCCCGTTCTCCAAGACGCTGTCCCACGTCAACGAACGCACCGGCACCCCGATCGCCCCGTCGATCCTGATCGGATTGCTCTGCATCGGCATCCTCGTGGTCAACGTCGGCAATTCGGCGATCTTCGCGACCCTTGCCAGCGTCTGCATCATCCTCATCTACCTGGCCTATCTCGCCGTCACCGGCCCGATGCTCTACCGCCGGTTCCAGGGCTGGCCCAAGGGTGGTGTCGCGGTTGATGCCGAGGGCAAGAAGCTGTTCTCCATGGGCCGTCTCGGTATCGTCGTGAACCTGCTCGCGGTTCTCTACGGCGCGGTCATGGTGGTGAATCTCTCCTGGCCGCGTGCCGAGGTGTTCGATCCGGCAGGGGAGATGCCGATCCTGTGCTGGGCAGGTCCGATCTGCATCGCGATCACCGTGCTCGTCGGGATCGCCTGCTTCCCACGGGGCAAAGAGCATCCCAAGCCGGTCACCGTCGGCGCGTAGTCGCCCGCCCTTCGTGGCTCGCTTCGCTCACACCTCAGGGACCGGGCTCCGGAACCCCGCCACGTCCCTCGATCCCTGAGGAGCGAGCTTGCTACGTCCCTCGATCCCTGAGGAGCGAGCTTGCGAGCGTCTCGAAGGGTCGACCACCCATCCCACCCCTCCAAGGAGTTTCATCACCATGTCCTCCACCGCAACGAGCACGGCAACCACCACCGACAGCACCACCGGAGCCCGCGAACATGCACGCTCGCAGGCCGGCACCATCACCGACTCGATGCCGGTGGTGCCGGCCAGCGAATGGCCGAATCCGCCGGCCGACGTCGAGCCGACCCGATTGACCTGGGCCGAAACAGTTCCCGGTGGCCGCTACACGAGCAAGGTGCTGGCCCGTGGTACCCGGTTGCGCCTGCGCGACGTCACGGGCAGCGCCTGCGCGCACCTGATGCTGTGGCGCGTGGACGCTCCGTGGGAGCGGCTCAATGTCGCCGACACCGTCAAGGTGCCGTGGCAGGCCTACGTCACCACCGGGCACCCGTTGCTCAGCGACCAGGGCCGGGTGCTCGCCACCCTCGTCGCCGACGACAGCGCCCATCACGACGCCCTGTGCGGTACCACCACCTTGGGCTCGAACATTGCCAAGTACGGTGCCGGAGCTGCTCATTCGGACAGCCCGGCCGGGCGAGAGCTGTTCACCCTGGCCGCCGCCAAGAACGGTCTGGGCGCTGCCGACGTGGCGCCGTCGCTCTCGTTCTTCCACGGCGTCGTGGTGGAGGCCGACGGCACTCTCACATCGAAGGGCTCGGCGGGGCTGGACAAGTCCGTCGACCTGATCCTGCATCTGCCGTGCATCGTTGCGATCGTCAACACTGCACATCCCCTCGATCCCGCGCCGGTGTTCACGGCCGGCCCCCTCGAGGTGCTCGGTTGGCAGGCGCCCGAGGACCTGGGCAACCTGCTGTCGTCGGTCGGCTCGACCGATCCGGAATATCAGCGCGCCGTGGCGAACTCCGAAGACGCCTGGGCCGCCGCCCATTTCTGAGCACCAGACCGACTCTGCAAGGAGAACACCATGACCACCACCATGTCTCAACGTGACGCGGCCGGCCTGGCCCTCGTGCCCGGTGCGGTGATCGACGACGCCGAAGTCGGCGAGCGGGCTCCGTGGTCCGGCGTCATCGCCGCCGGCGACGTGTTGACCATCGTCGACCTCTACGGCAACCAGGCCGTCGACACCCTCTTCTACGGCGGCCACGACCACGCGATCCGATATTCCGCGCAGGCCACCATCGCCGCACAGGGAAACATCTTCCTCACCACCGGTACGGTGATCCGCGATCAGGAATCCGCTCCGATGATGACCATCGTCGACGACGAGGTGGGTAACCACGACACGCTCGGCGGCGCCTGCTCGCAAGAGTCGAACACCTTGCGATACGGCCATCACACCAAACATCAGCATGCGTGTGTGGAGAACTTCCTCATCGGCGGTGCGCGCCACGGCCTCGGTAAACGTGACCTCGTCGGCAACGTCAACTTCTTCATGAACGTGCCGGTCGATCCAGACGGCTCCCTCGGCATCGTGGACGGGCTGTCCGCACCCGGGAAGCGGCTCGCGCTGCGTGCCGACGTCGACACCCTGGTGCTGATCTCCAACTGCCCACAGATCAACAACCCCTGCAACGGATTCGACCCGACCGCGGTCCGCGTCATCGTCACGCGCCCCGCAGCGAACCGGCCCCGAACAGACCCGAGGAGCTGACTCCCCATGGCCACCATCACCGTTCTCCGCGCGGGGCCGCTCACCACCATCCAGGACTGGCCCGGCCGGGTCGGCTACTGGAAGGTCGGTGTGCCGCCGTCGGGACCGATGGACGACCTCTCGTTCCGGCTCGCCAACCAGGCGGTGGGCAATCCCGCGCACGCGGCAGCGCTCGAAGCCACCATGATGGGCCCCGCCCTGCGCTTCACGGAAGCGGCGTCGGTGGCGGTCACCGGTGCGCCCGTGGTGGTCACCGTCAATGGATCGATTGTGCCGCAATGGGTGCCGATCACCGTCGAGGACGGCGATGTCCTCGACGTCGGTGCGACGGCCGATCTGGGCATGCGCGTCTACATCGCCGTCTCCGGTGGGGTCGACGCCGAGGACTATCTGGGTAGCAAGTCGACCTTCACTCTCGGGCGGTTCGGCGGTCACGACGGTCGCAAGCTCGGCGACGGCGATGAACTGGTGCGGGCGGAACTGCCCATCGGCACGGCCCGGCGCGTCCTCGGTGACGAGCAGCCGGCGTTCACCAACAGGTGGCAACTCGGCGTCACCGTGGGACCGCACAGTGCGCCGGAGTTCTTGACCGCCGACGACATCGAGGACCTGTTCGACACGGCCTACGAGGTGCATTTCAACTCCGACCGCACCGGTATCCGGCTGATGGGCCCGAAGCCGCGGTGGGCTCGAACCGACGGCGGTGAGGCGGGACTGCACCCCTCCAACATCCACGACAACGCCTACTCCGTCGGCGCACTGGACTTCACCGGCGACACGCCGATCCTGCTCGGACCGGACGGGCCGAGCCTCGGTGGCTTCGTCTGCCCGGTCACCGTCGTGACAGCTCAGCGCTGGAAGCTCGGTCAGCTCAAGCCCGGTGACACGGTGAAGTTCGTCCCGGTGCGCAGCGATCGGACCGCGTCGCCGTCGGAGACCGGGCTGGGACGCCGCGCGTGCTTTGTGGATGTCCTCTCCTCAGGCGGGGATCCGGACGGTGGCATCCTCGGTTCCACCACCACCGCGGACGGCTCCACCTCCGTCACCTACCGCCGAAGCGGGGACGACAACATCCTCGTCGAGTATGGCGACATGCACCTCGATCTCGCCTTGCGCGCCCGGGTGCATGCGCTGAGTGAGTGGATCGACGCCGAGCGTCCGGCCGGACTCATCGACCTCACGCCGGGAATACGGTCGCTGCAGGTCAAGGCGGACCCCGATGTGTGGTCGCAAGAGCGAATGCTTGCCTGGCTCAACGAATGTGAGAGCCAATTGCCGGCTGCGGAGGACCTCGTGGTCCAGAGCCGGACCGTCCATCTGCCGCTGTCCTGGGACGACCCGGCCACCCGCGAGGCCATCGAGCGCTACATGCTCGGTGTTCGTTCCGACGCTCCGTGGTGTCCGTGGAACATCGAGTTCATCCGCCGGATGAACGGTCTGGAGTCCGTGGACGATGTCCACGAGATCGTGTTCGACGCGAGCTACCTGGTGCTGGGGCTGGGCGATGTCTACCTCGGCGCTCCGGTTGCCGTGCCGCTCGATCCGCGTCATCGCCTGGTCACCACCAAATACAACCCGGCGCGCACCTGGACGCCGGAGAACGCGGTCGGGATCGGGGGCGCCTACATGTGTATCTACGGCATGGAGGGGCCCGGCGGTTACCAGTTCGTCGGCCGCACCACACAGGTGTGGAATCACCGGTATCCGGCGCCTGCGCCGGGCTTCGACCCGGAGCACCCCTGGCTGCTCCGGTTCTTCGACCAGATCCGTTGGTACCCGGTGAGTTCGGACGAACTCCTCGACATGAGGGCAGACGTCGCGGCCGGCCGCGGCGACAGCGTGCGGATCTCCGACGGCTCCTTCTCGCTCGCCGAACACCAACAGTTCCTCGACGAGAACGCCACCGACATCGCCACGAGGCGTGCCACGATGGAAGCCGCGCGTGCCGAGGAGCGCGAACGTTGGTCGCGTCAGGGTGAGTTCGCGAATATCCCGGCGGATGACGCACTGGCGGACGCCGTGGGGCAAGGGGAGGTCGCAGAAGAGGGGAAGGTCGCATGAGCAGGATCACCGACATCTATCGGCGCATCGACGAGGCCGACCGTCCGGAGGTGTTCATCGCCCTTCGTTCCCGCGACGAGGTGCAGGCCGAGCATCAGGACTCGCTGACGGCCGGCGGGCCGCTGGCGGGAATCGTGCTCGCGGTCAAGGACAATGTCGATGTGGCCGGGCTCTCCACCACCGCCGCGTGCCCCGACTATGCCTACGTGCCGTCGGCCGATGCCCCGGCGGTTGCCGCGCTGCGTGCCGCTGGGGCAGTCGTGATCGGCAAGACCAACCTCGACCAGTTCGCCACCGGACTCGTCGGAACTCGGAGTCCGTATGGAGCCGTTCGGGATTCACGACGACCCGACCGGATCTCGGGCGGGTCGAGCTCCGGTTCGGCCGTCGCCGTGGCCCTGGGATTCGCCGACATCGCGATCGGCACCGACACGGCGGGGTCGGGGCGGGTTCCCGCCGGCCTGCAGGGAATCGTCGGGGTCAAGCCGACCTTGGGCGTGGTCTCGACCGACGGCGTGGTGCCCGCCTGCACGAGTTACGACACGGCGACCATCTTCGCGGCGGACCTCGACCTCGCGAATCGGGCGATGGCCGTGATGGCGACCGCGCAGGGACCGCGACCGTTCGGCCCGGCCACCCGACTGGCCGCCACCGAGCAGCCGACCGTCGCGGTACCCGCAGATCTGCCCGAACTCGACGACGCGTGGCGCGATGCCTTCGGTGCGGCGGTCGGCCGTGCCGAGTCCGCGGGCCTACGGATCAAGCCCATCGACCTCGGACCGTTCCTCGCCGCGGCGAAGTTGCTGTACGAGGATGCCCTGGTCGCCGAACGATACGACGCGGTCGGACAGTTCATCGACGCCGCCGGAACCGAGTCCGGGCTGGACCCTGTGGTGGCCGGGATCATCAGCGGTGCAAAGCGATTCGGTGCGGTGGATCTCCTGCGCGCCCGCCGTCGTCTCGCGGAGCTCCGCACTGAGGCGATGGCGGAGTGGGGTGATGCGGATGCCCTCCTGGTGCCGACGGCGCCGATGCACCCGACCCTGGCCGAGGTGGACGCGGACCCGATCGGGGTGAACTCCCGGATGGGCACCTACACGAACTTCGGTAACCTCTTCGACCTGTGTGGTCTCGCCATACCAGCCGGGCAGGTCGACGAGACCGGCGGTACCCGTGCGCAATTCGGGGTCACATTACTGGGGCGTGCACACGACGATGCGGTGATCACCGATCTCGCACGCCGATTTCTCGACGGCACCGCCGATGCCGCTCCGGCGGCGTGGCCCGAGGCGGGTGGTGCCCTGGCAACCGAGCTCGCGGTGTTCGGTGCGCACATGCGCGGCGGCCCGTTGACCCACGAACTCTCCGACCGGGGCGCGCGGTGGTCGGGTGAGGTGTGGACCGCGCCGGACTACCGCCTCGTTGCGCTCGACACCACCCCCGCAAAGCCGGGCCTCATCCGCGACCCCGAGCGCGGCCGGTCCATCCAGGGGGAGGTGTGGGCGCTCTCGCCGACAGCGTTGGGGGAGTTCCTCGCCGCGCTGCCGGCCCCGATGATGCTGGGCGGCGTCGAACTCTCCGACGGCCGATGGGTGGTCGGGTTCGGCTGTGCTGCGGACGCCGGCGAACACGGTGAGCGGCTGGATCGCACACGCTGGTGACCGTGGGCGGCTCCGAGGCCGCGTCCAGGGACGGGCCGCGCCGCCTGAGCGTCGGTCCCGCGGCAGGCGTCGCTCTCGTGGTTACAGTCGCTCTCGTGGTTACAGTGGAGACAACCTCAGCGTCACCCGTTCCGCTCACCAAGGAGGAGCCATGGCGGTAGATCCGGCGAAGAGCAAAGCGGTCTCCCAAGTCGTCCGTCAGCACCCGGGCATGAGTCTCGTCGCGGTCTCCCCCGGCATCGTGGTGTTCCTCCTCGTCGGGTTCCTGCTGAACTGGCCGCTCGCCATCCTGCTGGGTCTGGTGGGTGCCGGTGCCGGCTACTACTTTCTGACCCGTCGGAAGTAGACCCCGAGGAGCGATGACCACACGCGTCGACAGCTGGATCTGGGCGATCCGGCTCACCAAGACCCGGTCAGCGGCCGGTGCGGCATGCCGTGGCGGACATGTGCGGGTGAACGGTGCCACCGCGAAGCCGGCGCAGTCCGTCGCGATCGGTGACGAAGTCCGGGTGCGCCTGCACGGCCACGAGCGGGTCGTCGAGGTCACCAAGCTGATCGGCAAACGTGTGTCCGCGCCTGCCGCGGCCGAGTGCTACATCGACCGCAGCCCGCCGCCGCCTCTGCGCGAGGTCGTCGCGAGCCAGCCGCGGCGGGATCGCGGTGCCGGGCGACCGACCAAGCGAGAACGACGCGAACTCGACCGACTGCGGATGCACGGTGGCCTGCTGGTCTCTCTGGTCCTCGTGCTGGTCGTGGCCCTCGCCGGCTGCTCGGATGACTCCGAGGATCCGGCGGCACCGACGACTGCGGACGCGCCGGGCAAGGCCGGTGCGGGCCCGTTCTTCGGCGCGTGTGGGGGCGTCACGACCGAAGAGGTCACCCGGATCACCAAGTTCGCCGGTCTGGCCAACACCGTGAACAATCCGTCGGTCTGCGAGTGGGACAGCAGCAACGACCGCACCGGGCCGGTCGCGTCGTTCAACTGGTATCGCGGGTCGCCGATCGGTCGCGAACGGGCCACCGAGCAGCTGTCGCGCGAGTCCACCAAGGACCTCGACATCGACGGGCACAAGGGATTCATCGCATCCGATGCCGGGATCTGCGAGATCGGTATCGCCTTCGGCGCCGACTTCTTCGAATGGTCGGTGAGCGCGGGAACGCAGGCGCTCGGAAGTGCACAGCCGCCGCCCGCGACAGATCAGATCTGCGAGTCGACCCGCGAACTCTCCCGACTCTCGATCGAGCGTGCATCATGAAACGGCTGCTCACTCTGATCGCAGTGCTGTTGCTGGTCCTCGGCCTCGGGACCGCGTGCGCCCGCGACATCGACGGCGAGCCCGTGGCAGTCGGCGCCGCCGACAACGAGCAGCAGGGACACGTCGACACCGATCAGTACGACAAGCTGCTTCTCGAATGCGAGGTCCTCTCGACGGCACAGATCGCGCAGGCGGTCGGCGGAAGCGTCGCCCGCGGCACCTTCAACGGGGCGATCTGCCGTTGGCTCGTCGAGGGCGCCACCTCGGCGAGTGTCACCTTCAACTGGTTCGAGTGGGGAGACCCGAACGTCGAGAAGCAGACCGCCAAGAAGCTCGGTTACGAGACCGAGAACATCAAGGTGGCCAGCCAGGCGGCGTTCACCCAACGGGATCCGAAACGACCCGCGGTCTGCGGGGTCACCGCGCGCGCCCCGAGCCGCGGTGTCTTCACGTGGTGGGTCGAACCGCGGACGGCAGCGGTCCCCGCGGACCCGTGTGCAGCGCCGATCAAACTGATGGAGCTGCTCCTCAGCGGCGGCCAGTAGTCAGTCGGTCACACGCTCGGCATCTTCGACACCGACACCGTCGCCGCGACCGCCGGTCCGTCGTCACCCGGGATCAGCATCCACACCAGGAGGCGTTCCGGTTCCCGGACCCTGCGCAGAGTGATCGGCACGCCCGGCACGATCGGCCGCAGATACTCGATGACAGCGCGGTGCGGACCGTCCACCAGGTCGGGATGAGCGACGAGTTCATCCTCGATCGCCTCCAGGTAGGCCGCGTTGTTGAGGTGCTTGAACGGGTCGAAATCGGTGATGCGCAGCACGTGCTCGCGGTCCTCGAGCTCGATTGACGACGGGTCGGGCGCCTTGTCGGGATTCATGGACTTCCAGCGCAGCCGATGTTCGTCGGTCATCTCGGACAGCATCTCGAGCATCTCGTCGGTGATCCTCGACGGCATCCCCTGATCGTTCACATTGATCCAGAACGCCTCGGTCTCGATGAGTCCCGGTTCGCGCTCATCGGGGTTGAAGCGGTTGGTCTCGTGATCGGCGGTGAGGCGCACGCGCATGTTGGTCCAGCGTGTGGACAGTGCCCCGCACCAGCGCTGCGCGGTCACCGCGGCCGGCCAGGTGAACGGGCGGATCACGTCGATCACGGTCCGCCGGACGATCCAGAACGGATCGGAGGCGCCGTAGTCGGTGGCCTCGATGTTGTCGTTGGCGACATCTTGCAGGTAGCGGGCCACGGCATCGAGCCGTACGCGCATATCCTGATCCACGTCTCCGGTTCGGACGCGATAGTCGGCCTCGAAGTATCGAGCTCCCTCCTTGCGATCCGGCAATGGTTCGAACGTTGTTCCCGCTGCTTGCGAGGTGCTCACTCGGTCCCTACTTTCAGCCACCGGTATCTTTACAGTTAAGATACGCAGGACGAGAAAACTAGAACACGTTCCACGTGTTGGATTACGAGGAAACAGCAGATGGCGCATGTGATCACCCGACCATGTTGCAACGACGCCAGTTGTGTCAGCGTGTGTCCGGTCAACTGCATTCATCCCACGCCCGATGAGCCGGAGTTCTTCACGGCGGAGATGTTGTTCATCGATCCCGAGACATGCATTGACTGCGGTGCGTGTATCGACGAGTGTCCGGTGGAGGCGATCCTCCCCGATGACCAGCTCGAAGAGCGCGACGAGCCGTATCTGCAGATCAACGCCGACTACTACAAGGACCACGACGTCGAGGGCGGCCTGGTACCCCCGAAGAAGGCGCCGCAGTTGCCGGACGGCGAACTGCATGTCGCCATCATCGGCGCCGGGCCTGCAGCGTTCTACGCGGCCGAGGAGCTCGTGCGCAAGCCTCAGGTCAAGGTCGACATGTTCGACCGGCTGCCGACGCCCTACGGTCTTGTCCGGGCCGGCGTCGCGCCCGACCACGCACCCACCAAGGGCGTCGAGAAGATCTTCGCGGCGACGGCGGCAAAGCGGAACTTCCAGTACTTCCTGAACGTCGAGGTCGGCAAGCACATCACGCATGCCGAGCTCGTCGAGCGCTATCACGCGGTGATCTACGCGGTCGGTGCGTCCACCGACAAACGTCTCGGGCTCGAAGGGGAGGATCTGTCCGGATCGATCCCGGCCACCGAGTTCGTCGCCTGGTACAACGGCCATCCCGACTACGCCGATCTCGACGTCGATCTGTCGTCTGAGCGGGCCGTGGTGGTCGGCAACGGCAACGTGGCCCTCGACGTCGCGCGCATCCTGGTCAGCGATCCCGACGAACTCGCGAAGACCGACATCGCCGATCACGCACTGGCGACGCTGCGTGAGTCGAATGTCAAGGAGGTCGTGCTGCTCGCCCGCCGAGGCGTCGCGCAGGCGGCGTACACCAACAGCGAGTTCCTCGCGCTCGGTGATGTCGAGGGTGTCGACGTCGTGATCGATCCTGACGAACTCGTGCTCGATCCGGCCAGCGAGGCGGCGCTCGAGGACGACACCTTGGATTCGACGATCGCGACCAAGGTCCGCCTCGCGCGCGAGTTCGCCGCGCGACCGACCACCGAGGGGAACCGGCGCATCGTGTTCCGCTTCCTGGTCTCGCCGATGGAACTGGCCGGGGACGGGCACGTGGAGCGGTTGACGTGCGTGCGAAACGTGTACGCGCCGGGCACCGAACGGGTGGCGGTGACCCCGTCCGACGAGCGCTTCGACATCGACACCGGAGTGGTGTTGCGGGCGATCGGTTATCGTGGCGTACCTGTCATCGATATGCCGTTCGACGATGTGAACGGCGTCGTGCCGAACACCGACGGCAGGGTTCAGGTCGCGGCCGACGGTGAGGTCGTGCCGGGACTCTTCGTCACTGGATGGATCAAACGTGGTGCGACCGGGGGGATCGGCATGAATCGGATTTGTGGTCAGGAGACCGCGGAGGCCGTACTGAAAGACTATGTGGCGGGGGCCTTCTCAAGCCCGTCCACGTCTCGCGACGACGTCGCCGACATCGTGTCGGACCGCGGTGCGCGGCGGATCGACATGGATGGCTGGAAGGCCATCGATGCAGCCGAGAAGAATGCCGGTAAGTCCGCCGGTCGCCGACGCGTGAAGTTCGTCTCGCTCAACGAGTTCGAGGTCGCTGCCGGCATGGAACCGGTGCAGTAGGGATGCGCGTCGCACTGCTGTCGTATCGCAGCAAGCCGCATTGCGGCGGTCAGGGAGTCTACGTCCGTCACCTGTCCCGAGAGCTCGCACTGCTCGGTCACGAGGTCGAGATCTTCTCCGGCCAGCCATATCCCGAACTCGACCAGGTCGCCATCGACGCGGGGGTCAAGCTCACCAAGGTGCCGAGTATGGCGCTCTACGACGAGCCGGACCCGTTCCGTACCCCGCGACCGGGCGAGTACCGGGACTGGATCGATGCGCTCGAGGTCGGGTCGATGTGGACCGCGAGCTTCGGTGAGCCCCTCACCTTCAGTCTGCGGGTGGCCCGACTGCTGAAGCAGCGGCGGGACGATTTCGACATCGTCCACGACAACCAATGCCTCGGTTACGGTTTGCTCGACATCCAGAAGGCCGGCTTCCCGCTGATCGCGACGATCCATCATCCGATCACCCGCGATCGCACACTGGCGGTCAAGGCGGCCAAGGGCTGGCGCAAGATCACCGCATGGCGATGGCATTCGTTCCTGCGGATGCAGGGTCGCGTCTCACGGCGAATCCCCGAACTGCTCACCGTGTCACGCAGCAGCGAGGTCGACATCCGCAAGGCATTCGACATCCCGTCGGGCCGCATCACCACGATCCCACTCGGCGTGAACACAGATGTGTTCCGTCCGGGCGTCGAACGTGTCCCGGGACGCGTCGCCTGCGTCGCCAGTGCCGATGCGCCGCTCAAGGGTGTTTCATATCTGCTGGAGGCCATCGCAAAACTGAGCGCCGAACGTCAGGTCGAACTGGTACTGGTGTCCAAACTCGACCCGAACGGTCCGTCGGCCAAGATGATCGACGACCTGGCCATCGGTGATCGCGTCCGCGTGGTCTCCGGCCTGGAGGACGAGGAGATGGCCGACGTGCTGGCGTCCGCCGAGGTCGCTTGTGTCCCATCCCTTTACGAGGGCTTCTCACTTCCCGCGGTCGAGGCGATGAGTTGTGCGACACCGCTCGTCGCCACCCGCGCCGGTGCGATTCCCGAGGTCGTCGGGACCCAGGAGGAGGCGGCTCTGCTGGTGCCGCCGGGGGACTCCGGCAAACTCGCACAGTCCATCGGGCGCCTGCTCGACGATGCCGAGTTGCGGCATCGTCTCGGGCAGGGAGGCCGGAGCCGCGTCGAGGATCGGTACAGCTGGGCGGCGGTGGCCGCGAAGACCGCGGCACACTACGAAACCGTCCTGGAACGAGTCGCGCGCGATGGGGGCGTGGCGACCGAGTCCGGCCCGGTCGTGGGCTGACCACAGCAACATCACGGATCGACGAAGGGAACGCGCGTGCTGACAGTGGATTTCGACCGCCTGGGGGTGGGTCCGCAGACCAAGGCGATCGATATCGGTGCCGGGCAGGGGAGGCACTCGTTCGAGATGTTCCGGCGCGGTGCGGATGTCATCGCCTTCGACCAGTCCGAATCCGACATGGCAGACGTCGGCGAGATGTTCGACGCGATGATGGCCGAAGGGCACGTGCCGGCCGATGCGAAAGCACGGGCCGAGGTCGGTGATGCACTTCGTCTTCCCTACGCCGACAACAGCTTCGACGTCGTGCTGATGTCCGAGATCCTGGAGCACATCCCAGGTGACGAAGCCGCGATGGCCGAGATGGTGCGGATACTCAAGCCGGGTGGCGTCGCTGCCGTCACGGTGCCCCGTTACTGGCCCGAGAAGGTCTGCTGGGCACTGTCGGACGAGTACCACGAGGTGGAAGGCGGGCACGTCCGGATCTACAAGGCGTCCGAACTCGCCGACAAGCTGACTCGCGCGGGGCTCGAGGTCACCGGTACCGATCACTCGCATGCACTTCATGCACCATACTGGTGGCTGAAATGTGCTGTCGGAGTGGAGAACAATGACAACCTCCTGGTGAAGGGATATCACCAGCTGCTCGTCTGGGACATGATGAGCAAGCCGTGGCTGACCCGGGCGGGGGAGCAGGCACTCAACCCGTTCATCGGCAAGTCGGTGGCCCTGTACCTACGGAAGCCGGCCGACTCCGGGACACCGTGACGCGGTTTCCGGCGATCGCCGGGGTGTTGACCGCGCAGCAGACGGACGCCACGGGTGCCGCTGTCGCTGCAATGCAAGAGGATTCGGGTGCACTGCCGTGGTTCCCGGGCGGTCAGACCGATCCGTGGGACCACATTGAATCCGCGATGGCACTGTCGGTCACCGGACGTGTCGCGGAGGCCGAAGCGGGCTATGAATGGTCGCGGCGCCTGCAGCGGGCGGACGGCTCGTGGCCCATCCGCACGGTGATCGGCCACGTCGAGGATGCGAACGTCGACAGCAACTTCTGCGCCTACATCGCGGTCGGGGTCTGGCATCACTACCTGATCACCGGCGACACCGTGTTTCTCGATCGGATGTGGCCGATGGTGTGGTCGGCGATCGACCTGGTGATGAAGTTTCAGCGCCCCGACGGCGCGTTCCGCTGGGGTGGCGACCACGGCACCGGAGCGATGTTCGATCAGGCCCAGATCACCGGCAACGCAAGTATTTTCCAGGCCGTAGACTGTGCGATCCGGATCGCCGACGAGATGGGTCAGCCGGACCAGGAGTGGATGAGCGCACACGCCGCGCTCGGCGACGCGATCCGCGACCGGCCGGAGATCTTCGAGCCGCCGTCGGATCACTCGATGGACTGGTACTACCCGATCCTCGGCGGCGCGCTACGCGGCCGGGCGGGGCAGGAGCACATCGCACGCCGGTGGGACGAGTTCGTGGTCGAAGGCAAAGGCGTTCGCTGCGTTGATCATCGGCCGTGGGTCACCGGTGCCGAGACCTGCGAGCTCGCGCTGGCGCTCGATGCGCTCGGGGACACCGGAGATGCGATCACGCTGGTGGAATCGATTCAACACCTCAGGGATCCGGACGGCTCCTACTGGACCGGGCTGGTGTATTCCGACGGCAAACGGTGGCCCGTGGAGAAGAGCTGCTGGACGTCGGCAGCGGTCATCCTGGCTGCTGACGCGATCAGTAGGACCAGTGCGGCAAACGGGATCTTCCGCGACGTGCGACAAAACCTGGCCGTCGGACGCTGAATGACCTAGACTGGTGTCCAGTCAGTCGTCCAGGGTTGGGCGTGACATATTGCGACGCGGCGTTGGAGGGTTCATGGAATTCGGGATCGTGCAGTTCACCAGTGATCGTGGGCTCAAGCCCCATGTGCTGGCCCCGCTGATCGAAGATGCCGGATTCGCCGCGTATTACGTGCCGGAACACGGACACATACCCACCCGGCGCGACGCCGCGCATCCGCAGACCGGGGATTCCTCGCTGCCCGATGACCGCTACATGAGGACCCTCGATCCGTGGACGTCCCTGGCCGCGGCCGCCGCGGTCACCGAGCGGATCCGGTTGGCCACCGCGGTCGCCCTTCCGGTGCAATCGGATCCGATCACGCTGGCGAAGACATTGGCCACCCTGGACCACATCTCCGGTGGTCGGGTCACCCTGGGTGTCGGATTCGGCTGGAACCTGGACGAACTCGGTGATCACAACGTGCCGCCGAAGCGCCGACGCACCATGCTGCGCGAGTACCTCGAGGCGATGCGGGCGCTGTGGACCCAGGAAGAGGCCGAATACCACGGAGAGTTCGTCGATTTCGGCGCCAGCTGGGCGTGGCCCAAGCCGCCGCAGTCGTCGATCCCGACCCTGGTCGGCGCGGCGGGCAACGAGAAGAACTTCAAGTGGATCGCGCGCAGTGCCGACGGCTGGATCACCACCCCCGGCGAAGACGACATCGAGGGCTCGGTGGAGCTCCTCAAGCGCATCTGGTCAGAAGCGGGTCGTGACGGCGAACCGCAGATCGTCGTGCTGGACTTCAAGCCGGTGCCGGAGCGTCTCGACAAATGGCGCGAGATCGGCGTGACCACCGTGCTCTACGGACTGCCGGACGACAGTGTGGAGCGGGCGAGCGGTTATCTCGCCAAGCTCGCCGGGAAGCTCGGCATCGCGTCCGCGGTGGTGTGAGGGACTCAGGGGACGCACCCAAGCGCCGGTCGAGTAGCGTCGAGCCGCTAGGCGAGAGGTGTATCGAGACCACCTGCGCCACATACAAATTCACTGCTCCGGAGACGCCCGCAATCCCGGCATCAGATACCGCCGCACCTGGCGCAGCACCGCGTCGGCATCATCGGGATCGACGGTGTCGCCGGGGACTGTGCCCAGACTGATCAGCACCCGCGCGACCCATTCGGACACCTCGCCGAGATCGTGATCGGGATGGATCTCGCCGCGCTGTGCCGCGGCATCGATGAACGGGCGCCAGAAGGCTGCGAGGTCGGGTATCAGGCCGGCAACTCCGGCACCCGCGCAAGCGGCGAATTCGTCGGGTTCGGTGGTCCGTAACCGCATCAGCAGCGTTCCGGGATCGTCGTAGGCGCCACGGCCGATGCGTACGCCTGTGCTCACTTGCCGATCGAGGCCGTCGATCGCCTCGAGTTCGGCGACCGCGTCGCCCCAGAAGGACTCGTTGAGCCGCACGATGGCGGCGCCGACGAGCGTGGACTTGTCCGGAAAGTGCCGATAGAGCCAGGCTCGAGACACCCCGGCGATCTCCGCGACTTCCTGCATGGTGGTCGAGCGGATCCCCTTCTCGGCGAGAAGTTTTTCGCACGCGTTGAGAAGTCGGGCGGCGACCGGGTCGGCCGGTTGCGGATTCGTCGGTGCCTCGCTCACGTTCGCACCCTAGCAAATCTGTAGACAAATTCCGGATTCTGTTTACCCCTGCGACGAAATGCGGTAGACAGAATGAACAATCTGTCTACCGCCCGCTATGCGGGCTGTTCGGGTGAGGAACCATGAGCACATATCTACCGCGTACCGCGGTCATCGGGGCAGGGATCAGCGGTCTCACCTCCGGCAAGATGCTCGCCGACTACGGCGTGCCGTACACCTGCTTCGAATCGTCCGATCGGATCGGTGGGAACTGGGCATTCGGCAACCCGAACGGTCACAGCAGCGCGTATCGCTCACTGCACATCGACACGTCCAAACATCAGCTGTCGTTCCGCGACTTCCCGATGCCCGAGAGCTATCCCGACTTCCCACATCACTCAGAGATCAAGAGCTACCTCGACTCCTACGCGCAGGCGTTCGGATTGCTCGACAACATCGAATTCGAGAATGCGGTCTCCCACGCCCGACGGCTCGACGGCGGGGGATGGGAACTCGAGACACAGCGCGGAGATTCACGCCGGTTCGATCTCCTCGTGGTCGCGAATGGGCACCACTGGGACCCGAGGTTCCCCGACTTCCCAGGTGAGTTCACCGGGACTGCCATGCATGCGCACCACTACGTCGATCCGAAGACACCGCATGAATTCTCGGACAAGCGGATTCTGGTCGTGGGCCTCGGAAACAGCGCCGCAGACATCGCGGTCGAACTGTCGTCGAAGGCGCTGGGGAACAAGCTGACGTTGTCGACGCGTTCTGGTGCGTGGATCGTGCCCAAGTACTTCGCGGGCAAGCCGGCCGACAGGTACTACCACACCTCGCCGTACATCCCGTTCTCGTGGCAGCGCAAGTTCATGCAGTTCATGCAGCCGATGACCGCGGGACGGCCGGAGGACTTCGGGCTGCCGACGCCGAATCACAAGTTCTTCGAAGCGCATCCGACGCAATCGGTGGAGTTGCCGCTGCGCCTCGGCTCCGGCGATGTGATCCCCAAGCCCAACATCGCGCGGTTCGACGGTGAGACGGTTCATTTCGAGGACGGCACTTCCGACGATTTCGACATCATCATCTACGCAACGGGTTACAACATCACCTTCCCGTTCTTCGATCCGGATTTCATCAGCGCACCGGACAATCGGATAGAGCTGTACAAGAGGATGTTCTACCCGGGCATCGACGACCTCGTTTTCGCCGGGTTCGCGCAGGCAACCCCGACACTGTTCCCGTTCGTCGAGTGTCAGGCGCGACTGCTCGGCGCGTACGCCGTCGGGCGCTATCGTCTGCCATCGGAGCACGAGATGCATCAGGTGATCGCGGAGGATCAGCAATTCTTCACCGGGCACATGCTCGACCGGCCACGGCACACACAGCAACTCGACCATTACCTCTACGAACACAACATCCGCAGCAAGGAGATGCCGGCGGGGCTCGGGCGCGCGCGCACTCAGGGGTCGCCGGTGTGGGCTCGGGTCGACGAGCACGATGAGCCGATGGTTGCCGCTGCAGGAGCGCAGGAAGGTACGCAATGATGACGACCCGGATGACGGTCACCTTTGATTCCCACGGAACAGGCTGTGACGCCTGGTATTTCCCGGGCGCGGACTGGTCACAGTTCGACACCCCGGCTGGCCGTCCGGTGGTGGTGATGGCACACGGGTTCGCCGGGACGAAGGACTCCGGCCTGGAGCCGTACGCGCAGCGTCTCGCCGCCGCCGGACTCGCGGTGTTCGCCTTCGACTACCGAGGTTTCGGTTTGTCGGGTGGCGAACCACGGCAACGGATCTCGATGACCGGACAAGCCGACGACTATCGTGCGGCGATCGACGCGGCCAAGCGTCAGGAGGGAGTCGATCCCGAGCGCGTGATCCTCTGGGGCGTCTCGCAATCCGGGGGTCATGCACTGGTCGTGGCCGCAGACCGAACCGACATCTGCGCCGTGGTAGCGATGGTGCCGCTCGTCAACGGTCTCGCAGCGGGAGTCCACCACTATCCACAGGTCGGCGCGAGTGCCATGGCGCGTTCGACGGTCGTCGGGATCAGCAGCGCCTTGGCCGGTAAGCTGGGCCGACCGCCGACGATGATGCCGGTGGTCGGGCGGCCGGGAGAGAAGGCCGCGCTCACGTCGCCGGGATTTTACGAGGACTACCTGACGATCGCCGGGCCGTCGTGGCGGAACGAGGTGGACGCGTCGATCGGATTGGAACTCGGCAACTTCCGAGCCGACAAGCATGCCGATGCGATAACGGCACCGGTGCTGATGCAGATCGCCGACTTCGACCAGGGGGCACCACCCCACGCCGCGGCGAAGGCGGGGTTCAAGGCGCGGGCCGAGGTGCGGCACTACCCGTGTGACCACTTCGACGTCTTCGCGGGCAAGGACTGGTTCGAACCCGCTGTGGCGCATCAACTGTCATTCCTGACCGCACATCTCGCGCCGGTGGCCGAGAAAGCCGCCACCGGCGGTGCCTCATGACCGGCTCGCCCGCTGCCGTCGTCGTCGGCGGGGCGTCGGGTATCGGTCTGGCCACCGCGCGGGCGTTGGCCGCCGACGGTTATGTCGTCACCATCGCCGACGTGAACGCCGATGCGGCGCGGACGGCCGCCGACGAGATCGGCGGTACTACCAACGCGGTGACAATGGATGTGACAGACGAGGAATCGGTGTCCGCGGGCTTCGCGGCGGTAGAGGATCTGCGGGCCGTCGTGAGTTGTGCCGGTCTGACGATTCCCGGCGCCATCACGGAACTGCCGCTCGAACACTGGCAGACGACCATCGACGTCTGCCTCACGGGATCGTTCCTGGTGCTCAAACATGCAGGCCAACGCGTCGTCGAGGGCGGCAGTATCACCGTGATCTCGTCCCTGAACGGGCGTCAGCCCGGCAGTGGTGTCGGTGCCTACTGTGCGTCGAAGGCCGGTGCCACGATGCTGGTCGAGGTGGCCGCGCTGGAGATGGCGCCGCGCCGCGTGCGGGTCAACGCGATCCAGCCCGGCGTTGTCGACACCCCACTCACGGCCGGATTGTCGATGGTTCCGGGGCTCACCGAGGAGTACATCGAGAACACCCCGCTGGGCCGCAGCGGTCGTCCCGAGGAGATAGCGGACATGGCGGTGTTCCTCGCATCGGACAAGGCCGCGTGGATCACCGGAGCAGCCTTCGACGTGAACGGCGGTGCGCATCTCCAGCGCTACCCGGACGTGCTCGGCAAGGTGCGGGCGATGATGTCCTGACGGTTCTTCCCCCGGGTCTTGCTTCCTCGTCCGGCCGCCGTCGGAGAGCGAAACAAGACCCGGGGGAGGAACTTCCGGCGGCCGGTCCCGGTCACCTCGCGTGCCCGATCGATCTTCGACGTCGCGCGCACCGGCACATTTGTCCAGGGGGTCTGCGTACTCGATTCGGGTCGCCAGCTCGGCGAGACGATGGCCGAGATCGGCGAGCAGGTCGACCAACTGCGACGGCACCACGGCACCACGGCACCACGGCATCGCGGCACCACGGCACCACGGCATCGCGGCATCGCGGCATCGCGATGCTGCGATCGATGGTGGTCTCGGCGAACGGATTGTCAGAGCGCGTCGGTGAGTCCGTGAGCCGACTGGTGCTCTCCGAGAACCCGCAGATCCCCACACCTGATCTGCAGGTCGCGATCCCGGTGGACCTCGACGGGAAACGCAAGACGGTGCGCGGCGACTTCGGCCGGCGGGATGTCGACGGCGTGCTCCGAGTCGTCGGAGAGTTCGACGGTCGCCTCGAGTATCACCGGTCGACCCCGTTCGGGGACCGGCTGCCCGAGGACGTCATCTATGAGGAGAAACTCCGCGAGGATGCGATCCGCGCGACGGGACCGCTTCTCGTCCGATGGACATGGTCGGATTCCATGCGCCCCAGAATCCTCCACGCCAGGGTGATCGCAGCCCTCCGGGCCGCCGGCATCCTCTGGTGCGGTCCCCGGTGACATGCCCCCAGCGGCAGTTCGTCCCCCGCGTCTGGTTTCGTCCGCCGATTGCTCGCGGAGGACAACGCGAGACCTGGGGGAAGAACGGGCAGGGTCGGGTCAGCCGAGGGGTGTGCCCACCTCGCCGCCGTCGCGACGGAGCACGCGCAGCGAGCCCTCGGCCCGCACCTCGGTGAACTGCCCGGTGGCCAGCGCCTGACGATAGATCTCGTACGGAGGCCGTCCGCCGTCGTCGGGGTTCGGGAACACGTCGTGGATGAGCAGTGCCCCGCCGATGCGCACCCAGGGCGCCCACCCGTCGAGGTCGTTCTGCGCGGCCTGCATGCTGTGGCCGCCGTCGATGAACACGAAGTCGGCCGGCTTGCCCCACACCCTTGCGGCGATGGCCGACCCTGCGAGCATGCCGATCACGGTGTTCTCGAGACCCGCGTCGTACATGGTCTGGCGGAAGCGTGCCGAGGTGTCGAGCGTCCCGGTGTGCGGGTCGACGAGGGACTTGTCGTGGTACTCCCAGCCGGGCTGATGCTCCTCGGAGCCGCGATGATGATCGACCGTCACGATGGTCGCCCCGTAATGTTCGGCGGCCGCCCCGAGGAAGACGGTGGACTTGCCGCAGTAGGTGCCGATCTCGACCCCCACACGAGTCGAATTCGGCTGGGCCAGATACTCTCCCGCGATCTCGAAAAGGGTCTGTGCCTCGTCGAGGGGCATGAAACCGGGGGCCTCTTCGGCCACTTTGAGGCGCTCCGGCGATGGTGCGTTCGGCGTCCTTGCCGACGATGCAGTCATACTCCTGATCCTATCCGGTCGATATCGGCGGCCGCGTAGGGTGAGCCGTATGAAAGCACAAGTGCTCACCGCCGAGACGGGACCCGCTGGACTGGAACTGACCGACGTCGCCGACCCCGCTCCGGCCGATGGGCAGGTCCTCGTCGACATCAAGTCGTGTGGTATCTGCTTCCCCGACCTCCTGATGAGTCAGGGCAAATACCAGCTGCGGATGCCGACGCCGTTCACCCCGGGCACCGAGGTGGCCGGGGTGGTGCGCGATGCACCCGCCGGCTCGTCGGTCAAGGCGGGCGACAAGGTGCTGGTGGCGTCCATCGTCGGTGGCTTCGCCGAGCAGGTCGCCGCGGCGCCCGAGCAGTTGTTGCCGCTGCCCGAGGGGCTGACCTTCGACCAGGGTGCGGCGATGGGCATCAACTACCAGACGGCGTTGTTCGCGCTGAAGCTCCGCGCGCAGACCGCGCCCGGCGAGATCGTCGGTGTCCTCGGCGCCGCGGGCGGTGTCGGTACCGCGTCGATCATGGTGGCAAAGGCCATGGGCGCCAAGGTGATCGCCATCGTGCACCGGAAGGGTGCCGAAGAGTTGCTGCGCAGTGCGGGCGCCGACGAGATCGTCGCGCTCGAAGATGGATGGGGGGCGAAGCTCAGGGAGGTCGCACCCGAGGGTGTGGACGTCATGATCGACCCCTCCGGCGGAGAGGTCTTTGACGAGGCGCTGCGTCAGGTCGCCCCCGACGGCCGCTATGTGGTCATCGGTTTCGCTGCCGGCGGCATCCCGACGGTCAAGCTGAACCGGGTGCTGTTCCGCAACATCTCCATCGTCGGCGCCGCGTGGGGCGAGTACGTGCGTACTCATCCCGGGGTGCCGGAGATGCTGCACGACGAACTTGCCGAGATGATCGCCGCGGGGTTGCGGCCGCAGGTCAATGTCACCTATCCGCTCGACGAGCTGCCCAAGGCGTTGACCGATCTGGCCGAAGGGCGGATCCTGGGGAAAGCGGTCGTCAAGATCGCCGACTGAATACCTTGTCCGCTGGTCGAGTAGTCGACGAGTGAAGCGAGGAGACGTATCGAGACCAGGAGCCCACCATGTGCCGCAACATCACCGAGCTGCGCGGTCTGGAACCCGCGGCAACCGACGAGGAGATCGAGGCCGCGGCCCGGCAGTACATCCGCAAGGTGAGCGGCATTCGGCAACCGTCGTCGGCCAACGCCGAGGCCTTCGAGCTGGCCGTGCAGCAGGTCACCGAGGCCACCCATGCACTGCTCGACGTGTTGCCCGAGCGGCGGCAGCCGCCCAAGACCGTGCCGCCGCTGCGCCGTCCCGAGGTGCGGGCGCGAATGGCGGCACAAGGGTCGGTCTGACATCGGGGTTTCGCGCAGCGATGAGCGGAAGTGTTGGGTGTTCGCCGTCATCGCTCGCTAATGTGCTGAGGTGACCGCCACCCGCACGGCCTCGGCTCGCTCCGCTCCCAGGCCGGTCCGCCACCTGGCATTCCTGGTGGTCGTGGCGGTGATAGGTCTGATGGCTGCTGTCGGTGGCCCTGCACCTCGCGCTGCCGCCGCGCCGCCGGACAGTTGTACGCCGGCCGGTGCGGCGTCGGCATCGGCCGCCCCGACCAACATGGCGGCGGCGGATCAGGGCGGCGAGGACCGCTACACCACCGCCACCACGACGCCGGTCGACCAGATCGACACCAACGCCCTCGGCCTGCTGAAAGCCGGCACGATCTCGGTCGGCACCTTGTCCGACGCCGGCCCCAGCATCTGCGTGAACGGTCAGGGCGTCTTCACGGGCTTCGACAACGAGCTGCTCAAGGCGGTGGCGGCCAAGCTGGGCCTGCAGATCCAGTTCTCCGGGACCGAGTTCGCCGGACTCCTCTCGCAGGTGGCCAACAACCGGTTCGACGTGGGCTCGTCGTCGATCACCACCACCGACGAGCGACGCAAGACGGTCGACTTCACCAACGGTTACGACTTCGGCTATTTCTCGTTGGTCGCACCGACGAGCGGATCGATCAAGGGTTTCGCGGACCTGAGTGACTCCACCAGGATCGGTGTGGTTCAGGGCACGGTCCAGGACGACTACGTGATCAACACGCTGAAGCTCGACCCGGTGAAGTTCCCCGACTATGCGACCGCATACGCGAACCTGAAGAGCGGCCAGATCGACGCATGGGTCGCGCCCTCACAGCAGGCGGAGGGCGCGGTCAAGGAGGGTGACGGCACCGCCATCGTCGAGAACACCTTCAGTGTCAACAACTTCGTCGCCTGGGCGGTCGGCAAGAACAAGCCGAAACTCGTCGAGGCGCTCAACTCCGGCCTCGACGCCATCATCGCCGACGGCACCTACGCGAAGCTCTACACCGACTGGGTACCGCGTGAACTGCCGGACGGGTGGAAGCCCGGCAGCAAGGCCGCGCCCGAGCCGAAACTGCCCGACTTCGCCGCCATCGCCAAGGAGAACGAGGCCGAGAACGCGGGCAAGGCGGACGAGGCGTCGGCTCCGAAGGGCACCTTCGCCCAGCTCGGCAGCACCTTCTTCAACTGGGACCTCTACCGGGAATCCTTCCCCGACCTGATCAAGACCGGACTGGTCAACACCCTGATCTTGTCGCTGGTATCCGGCGTGCTCGGCACGATCCTCGGCATGCTGCTGGCCGTCGCCGGCATCTCCCGCTCACGATGGCTGCGCTGGCCGGCCCGCGTGTACACCGACATCTTCCGCGGTCTGCCCGCAGTGGTGGTGATCCTGCTCGTGGGTCTCGGGGTGGGCCCGGTGGTCAAGAACCTCACCGGGAACAACCCCTACTGGCTCGGCGCGGTCGCGTTGGCACTGCTCGCCGCCGCGTACATCGGCGAGATCTTCCGATCGGGTATCCAGAGCGTCGACGACGGGCAGATGGAGGCCTCGCGCGCCATCGGTTTCAGCTACCGGCAGTCGATGCGGCTCGTCGTGATCCCGCAGGGTGTGCGGCGCGTCCTACCTGCGCTGATGAATCAGTTCATCAGCCTCATCAAGGACAGTTCGCTGGTCTACTTCCTCGGCCTGCTCGCCAGTCAGCGAGAGCTGTTCGCGGTCGGTCGGGACCTCAACGCGCAGACCGGTAATCTCTCACCGCTGGTGGCGGCGGGCATCGTCTATCTCGTCCTGACGATTCCGCTCACACACCTCGTGAACTACATCGACAACCGGTTGCGCACCGGCCGTCCCGCCGATGTCGAGGACGACCCGCTGCCGGCAACAGCGGTCGAGAAGGGATGAGCGACATGGCCGACACCATCACCGCACGCGAGGCGGTCTCCTTGACCGGTACCGACCTGCACCTGTCGTTCGGCAAGAACCACGTATTGCGGGGGGTCGACATCCAGGTCGACGCGGGGACCACGACGACTGTGATCGGGCCATCCGGATCCGGGAAATCGACGTTGCTGCGGGTACTCAACCGGCTGCACGAACCCGATCAAGGAGATGTGCTCCTCGACGGCCGTTCGGTCCTCGGGGACAATCCCGACGAGCTCCGGCGCCGGATCGGCATGGTGTTCCAGCATTTCAACCTTTTCCCGCACAAGACGGTCGTGGACAACATCTCACTCGGGCCGCGCAAGCTTCGGGGGCTGGGCAAGGAGGAGGCGCGCGCCGTCGCGATGCGTCAGCTGGAGATCGTCGGCCTGACCAACAAGGCAGACGCCCGGCCGGGAAGTCTGTCCGGCGGACAGCAACAGCGCGTGGCGATCGCCCGGGCGCTGGCGATGGAACCACAGGTGATGTTCTTCGACGAGGCGACCTCGGCACTCGACCCAGAACTCGTCAAAGGGGTGCTGTCGCTGATGGCCGACCTCGCCGAAGAAGGGATGACGATGGTCGTCGTCACCCACGAGATGGGCTATGCCCGCAATGTTTCCGACAGCGTCCTGTTCATGGACCACGGCGCGGTGGTGGAAACCGGCAAACCCGAGCAGATCTTCGACTCGGCTGAGTCGGAGAGGTTGCGCGCGTTTCTGTCTCAGGTGTTGTGAGAGCTCAGGGTGTGGTGAGAGGCGCAGGCCTCAACCGACCCCGAACAACTCGGCGGCGTTCTGGTAGAGCACGCCGCGTAGCCAGTCGTCGCCGAGCTCGAGGCGTTGCACGGCCTCGAGTGCGTGGGTGTACGGGTAGGGGATGTTCGGGAAGTCGCTGCCGAACATGATGCGGTCGCCGAGCTCGCGCAACCGGGGAAGTTCATTTTTCGGGAACGGAGCGCCCTCCTCGGAGAAGTCGGTGAACGACATGGTCGTGTCGAACCGCACTTCCGGATAGCGCTCGGCGAGATCGAGGAACTCGACGTACTCGGGAGTTCCCATGTGCGCGACGATCAGTGGCAACGACGGGAAGCGCTGCAGCAGTGCGGCGATCGGCCCGGGACCGGTGTGCGTCCCGGGCGCCGGGCCCGACCCGCAGTGGATGATGACCGGTATCCGGCTGTCGGCGATCTGCGACCAGACACCGTCGAGAAGCGAATCCAGCGGCGAGAAGTCACCGACCTGGATGTGGCATTTGAACACTTGCGTCCCGCGCTGAATGGCCTTCGAGACGTAGGCGGGCGCCGATTCCTCCGGGTAGAAGGTCGCGGTGTGGAGACAGTCCGGATGGTGCGCCGCGAAATCGGCAGCCCAGCCGTTCAACCACTCGGCCATGTCCGGCTTGTGGGGATAGACCAGGGATGAGTAGGCGCGGACCCCGAAGTCCTGCAGTGTCGTGACCCGGACGTCCTCGTCGGCGCGGTAGGTGATCGGCCACTCGCGACCGATCAGTGGGCCGGCGGAGTCGAAGTACGCCCACACCTTGTCCATGACCGGTTTGGGCATGAAGTGGGTGTGGATGTCGATCATGCCGGGCAACCCGAGGCGCTGCCACATCCCGCACACCTGTAGTGCCTCCGCTCGCCCGAACGGAACGCTGTCGCCCTCACCCTGAACCACGGTGTTCACATCGACCACGCTACCGCTGCCCGTCGAGCGGGGACGGCCGGCCCGGTGGCCTGGCGGTTGCACCGTGGCCAAACATATTGGGCGAGTGACCAACTTGGTGGGCATCGGACCAAATGTCGGATTCTTCGAATTCACGTCGAACGGCAATTGCAACGCGTTACAGTTCTGCCGGAGGCCAGACGGCGAGCGCGATGTTCACCCTGGCTCCTCCGGCGGTCTGTGAGCTGTCCAGATCTGCCGTTCACCTCTTGAAGGGACCAGCATTGAAACCATCGCATTCGGTCAAGCGTGTCCTCCGCACGACAGCGACGATCGGCGCAGCCGGTCTGCTCCTCGTCGGTGGCGTCACGGCGTGTGCTGACGACAATTCCTCGGACTCAGCCGGATCAGCGGGAAGCACGTCGGCACTGCCGTCGAATGCGGCCACCGGCGACCCGGTCAAGATCGGGTTCATCACGCCCGAAGGCGGCCCGATCACCGTCCCGATGGTCCGGGAAGGTGGTGAGGCCGCCACGCAATACCTGAACAACAACGGTGGTGGCCTCGGGGGCCACAAGATCGACCTGGTCGTCTGCAAAGAGCAGGAGGACCCGGCCTCGGCGACGAGCTGCGCGAATCAGATGGTCGAGCAGAAGGTGGCTGCGGTCGTCGCGCCGTTCGGATCGCAGGGGGCGGTCATGTTGCCGATCGTCGCCGGCGCGGGAATTCCCTACGTCGCGCAGGCGCCGGTCTCGCAGGTGGAGATGATGACGTCGGGAGCGTTCATGCTCTCGGGCGGCATCGTCGCGGTGTTCGCCGGTCAGGCCGCCACCGCGGCCAAGGAGGGCGTCAAGAAGATCGCGGTCGTCATCTCCGACGCCGGCGACGCGGCCGCATCGGTGAAGGCGATCGGTACACCGATCTTCAAACAGGCCGGAGTGGATATGGACGTCATCACCATTCCCGCGTCGGCTGCCGATCCCACTCCGCAGATCACCGCGGGGCTGGCAGGCAAGCCGGGTGCCGTCACGGTCCTCGGTGAGACCAGTCAGTGCATCTCGACGATCAAGGCGCTGCAGACAGCTGCTCCGACGGTCAAGAAATATCTGATCGCCAGCTGCCTCGACAAGCAGGTGATCGATGGCGTGGGTGCAGACGCGGTGGCCGGCGCAAAGGCGTTCACCACGGTCAAGCTGGACTCCGATGATCCCTCGTCCGAGTTGTACCGCAGTGTCATGGCGACCTATGCGTCCGACGTCGATCCGGCCGGCCTGGCCTACCTGGGCTACCAGGTGATGATGTCGCTCGGCGAGGTGGGCAAGTCGCTCACCGGTCCGGTCACGCCGAAGGATGTCATGGCGGCGTTCACGGCAGCAAAGGATGTGCC
Organism: Gordonia sp. DT101; assembly: GCF_049844895.1. NCBI lineage: Bacteria > Bacillati > Actinomycetota > Actinomycetes > Mycobacteriales > Gordoniaceae > Gordonia > Gordonia sp. DT101. The sequence continues at coordinate 759,960 of NZ_JBNCLX010000002.1, forward strand.
GTTGCCGGCCGCCCCGGGGCTCAGCTTCACCTGCGACGGCTCGGCTGTTCCGCAGCTGAAGACGCTGTGCAGCAAGTCAATTCTCGTCAGTGATGTCAGTGCTGACACAAAGCTGGAAAACACCGTAGCTGTCAACAACTAGTACGAGAGAGATCGGGGGTCGCCGCCGGCGACCCCCGATCTGGGTTCGCACATGACTCAGCATTTCGCCTTCTTGGCATTGGGCCTCGGCAACGGCGCGGTGTACGCCGCACTCGGACTCGCACTCGTGATGACCTTCAAGAGTTCGGGTGTGGTCAACTTCGCGACGGGCGCCGTCGCGCTCTACGCGGCCTACACCTTCGGGTTTCTGCGTCACGGAGAGCTCCTCAATCCGATTCCGGGGTTCCCGGCGACGATCGACCTCGGCGGGGACTGGGCCATCGTGCCGGCGATGATCGTGTCCGTCGCCGTCTCGGCACTTCTCGGCGTGGTGCTGTATCTCCTTGTCTTCCGTCAGATGCGCACGGCACCCGCGCTCGCCAAGGCGGTGGCCTCTATCGGTCTGATGCTGGTGATCCAGGCGCTCATCGCGCTGCGGGTCGGAACCGAAACCCCGACCGTGAGTGCGATCTTCACACCGCGTGTACTCCGGATCGGTGACAGTGCGATCTCGTCCGACCGTTTGTGGCTGGCCGCGGTGGTCATCGGTCTGGCGGTGTGCGCCGGACTCGTGTTGCGCTACACCCGGTTCGGTATGGCGACGGAAGCGGCAGCCGAGTCAGAGAAGGGCGCGCTGGTCACGGGTCTGTCGCCGGACAAGATCGCAATCAGCAACTGGGCGCTGTCGTCGGCGGTCGCCGGTATCGGCGGTATCGTGATCGCGCCCATCGTTCCGCTCAACCCGGTGGCATACACGATGTTCATCGTGCCGGCGCTGGCCGCCGCCCTGGTGGGCAATTTCACCGGTATCGCGTTGACGGTGGGTGCGGGCCTGCTCATCGGTATGCTCCAGTCCGAGGCGACCAACCTGCAGTCGACCGTCGACTGGTTCCCCCAGGCGGGTGTTGCCGAAGCCGTTCCGCTGCTACTCATCTTGGCGTTCCTCCTCATCCGCGGGCAGCCGCTGCCGGGGCGCGGCGCGATCACCCGGCAAGACCTTGGACGTTCTCCGCGGCCTCGACGTCTGCTGGTTCCCGGCGCGGTCGGATGTGTGGTGGTGCTCGGCGCCCTGTTCGCCACATCCGGCAGTCTGCGTCTCGCAGTGATCGCCTCGATGATCTTCGCCGTCATCGCACTCTCCCAGGTGGTGGTGACCGGCTATGCGGGTCAGGTCTCGCTGGCTCAGCTCACGCTGGCCGGAGCGGGCGCATTCGGCCTGAGCAAGATCACCTCCGACCTCGGAGTCCCGTTTCCGTTCGCACCCATTCTGGCGGCATGTGGGGCGATGATCATCGGTGTGCTGGTCGGTCTTCCGGCCTTACGGGTTCGGGGATTGCCGCTCATGGTCGCGACCCTGGCTCTCGCGGTATTCCTGGAGGCCTTCTGGTTCCGGAATCCGAGCCTGAACGGTGGATTGCAAAGCGCACCCGTCGATCCACCGAGTCTGTTCGGTATCGACCTCGGGATCGGGGCCGGTGAGGGCTATCCGAGGATCGCGTTCGGGGTGGTCTGCCTGATCGTGCTCGCGCTGGTGGCGCTGGGTGTCGCGCGGTTGCGCGGAAGTGCTCTCGGTGCGTCCATGCTGGCGGTGCGGGCCAATGAAAGATCTGCCGCGGCGACGGGCATCAATGTGGGCGTCACCAAGCTCCTGGCATTCGCCATCGGTTCGTTTGTGGCCGGCCTGGGTGGTGCGATGCTTGCCTATCAGCAGACGCTCGCCACCGCCAGCTCCTTCACGGTCTTCGCCGGTATCGGGCTCTTTGCGGTCTTCTACGTTGCCGGTGTGACGTCGGTGTCGGGTGGATTGCTCGCCGGCGTGCTGGCCCCGGGCGGAATCCTCTACTTCATCTCAGATCGCTATCTGAGCTTCGGCGACTACTACATGCTGGTGAGCGGAATACTGTTGGTGCTCACCGTGGTGACCAGTCCGGACGGACTCGCCGGGTACCTACAACGGATTCGCCTCCCCGGCGGAAGAGGGGCGCATCCCGCCGAACAGACACCCGAGGCATCCGCGGTCCCGCCGGAATCCGAACGGGCCGTGGGGGAGAAGGTCATCCTGGAGGTGGCCGGAGTGACCGTGAGCTACGGCCAGGTCGTCGCGGTGGACGATGTGAGCTTCGATCTTCGCGAAGGCGAGATCATCGGACTCATCGGCCCGAACGGTGCGGGCAAGACCACCCTCATCGATGCGATCGGCGGATTCGCGGCATCGAGAGGCCGAGTCACGCTGGACGGCAAGGAGATCAGCGGTCTGCCGCCACATCGACGCAGTCGATCGGGTCTGGGGCGGACGTTCCAGGACATCGAGCTCTACGACGAGCTCACCGTTGCGGAGAACGTCACGGTGGGTGCCGCGCGATTGTCGGGTGACACCGACGAGGCGGTGGCCAACGTGCTGACGCTGCTGGACATCACTCATCTCGCCGATATCCTGGCGGCGGACCTCTCCCAGGGGCAGCGACAATTGGTGTCGGTGGCCAGGGTCCTCGCCGGCCGACCACATGTCGCATTGCTCGATGAACCAGCCGCCGGACTCGACACTGCCGAGAGCCGTTGGCTGGGGGAGCGCCTACGGGCGGCCCGTGCGCTGGGTGTGTCCGTGTTGCTGGTCGACCACGACATGGACCTGGTCCTCAGCATCTGCGACCGTGTGATCGTGCTCGATCTCGGATCGGTGATCGCCACCGGCACACCGGAACAGATCCGGACGAACGATCTGGTGATCGCTGCGTATCTCGGTTCGCCGACGGCACACGACCAGGAGCAGATCGGGAACTCTCATCCGGTGACGACTGAGGAGGTGCCGTCGTGACGGTATTGGGGTGTGAGGGACTGGAAGCCGGGTACTCCCGTGCGGCGCCGTGTGTCCGAGGGCTGAACATCTCCGTCGAGGAGGGCGAGGTGATCGCGTTGCTCGGCCCCAACGGCGCCGGTAAGACCACCTTGCTGTTGACCCTTGCCGGTTTGTTGCCGGGCCTGGGTGGAACAGTGTCGTTGGCGGGGCAGGTGCTCCCGTCCGGGAAACCGCGATCCGCGGTTCGCGCCGGTATGGTCATCGTGCCCGACGATCGCGCCCTGTTCCGAAGACTCACCGCAGAAAAGAATCTGCGTCTGGCGGTCCGAGAACGCGGACATCGCGCCACGCGAGAGTCCATAGAAAAAGTGTTGCAATACTTTCCGGCGTTGAAACCGCGACTGGGCGTGGCCGCCGGTCAACTCTCCGGCGGGGAGCAGCAGATGCTGGCGATCGCCCGGGCGTTGCTCCAGAGACCGAAGGTCCTGCTGATCGACGAATTGAGTATGGGACTTGCGCCCGTCGTCGTGGAGGCGATCCTGCCGGTTCTGCGGGACGTCGCGGCGTCGGAACGCACCGCGGTGCTGTTGGTCGAACAGCATGTCCGGCTTGCGCTCGAGGTGTCCGACCGTGCGATCGTTCTGGTCCACGGACAAGTGCGTCTCGAGGAGGACTCGTCCGTACTCGCCGGCGATCTCGAGCGGATCGAGCGAGCCTATCTCGGTGGCGTCGGGTGACCACGTGGACGACAGCAACTGCTGCGCAGCGACAGTCGTCAGGTGCTGCGGCCGACGCACGAATCACGGGTCGGGCGTGCCCGCGGCCTCGGGCATCACGCCCGCCCAGTCCTTCGGGACGATAAAGACACCTTCAGCCGCAACGGTCTCGCCATCAGCGTCGGAGATCGCCCCGCGCACGACCTTCTTGCGGCCGTCGCGTTCCACGATGATGGCCTCCGCATGCAACCGGCCGAGCGGTGTCGGGCGCAGATATCTCATCGTGAGGGTGCCGGTGTAGCACGGAACATCGTCGGCGCTACCGGCCTGGCCGAGGACGTGGTCGAGGACCATCGCGCACATCCCGCCGTGCACGCAACCCGGCGGCCCCTCATATGCGGCCCCGAGGGTGAAATCGGTGGACACCAGGCCGCTCTCGTGCCGGGTCACCTGCAAGGGTGGAGCCACGGCGTTCCGCAGGCCGATCACCGCATTGCCCCACGGCATGCCCTTCATGTCGGCGGTGTGCCGAACGCCGAAGGCGCCGTCGATCTGCCTGGTGCGCAACGATTCCACTGCCGAGTCGATCTGACCATGGGCGTCACGGATGACGTCCTCGTCGACCTCGGTGCGGATCACCGCGTCGATCAGTTCGCGAACGGAGTCGGCGAGGGGACCGAAAAGCGCACGACGACGTTCGAACTCCTGCGTGGAGATGTCTTCGAGTGTGAATTCCATGGTGTCTCGTTTCCTGCCGCCATCGAGTGGGTCAGTCGGGGATCCGGTCGGGATGGGCGTCGGCCAGAGCCTCGTCGCGGTCGGCCGCCAGGATGAAACCCATTTCGATCGCTGACGTTGTGGCCGCTCGGTAATGCCGCTCGTAGTCGTGGCGGCCGACGTATCGCGCGGCCAGGATTTCCGGTGCGATCGGGGTGGTGGAACCGAACAGCACGCAGATGCGAGGGACGTCGCCGCCGACGATGCCGCTCAGGATCTCGGTCGGCGCATCCACACACGGGGTGCGGACGCCCCCGCGGACGTTCCCGGCCTCATCGACGGCGAATTGATTTGTGTCCGTGCTGTCGTCGAGCTCCAAAGGGGTCGCCATCGGGGGCACCGGGCCGCCGTCGGCCCATTCGCGCAGGTGGCGCAACGCGGCGCGCAGCACGAATCGTTGCTGCCCACGGTTGACCGGTGTCGGACACCCGAGCATGTGCTCATACGGCCCGATCTGATGGAGGTCGGCGTGTGAGGTGCCCGCGATCTCCCAGACACGCAGCCGATCGGTGTCGGGCTGGCGTGCGCGGTAGAAGCGGAAATTCGTCAGCACGTCGGTCTCGGTTTGGACGATGAAGACCGGGATGGGCAGATCGCTCCGGATCGTCACCGGCTCCTGAGCGAACACCGCATCGACATCGATGGCGGTGCCAGGCTCTCCCAGATCCAGGCCGGCGGCCGCGCGGCTGTGGATCAGCAGCCCGTCGAACACCTCGTGCTCGGCGGCGAACAGATTCGCGTAGGTCGTCAACGCCATTGCCGACTGCGATTCGCCGGCGGCGAGCAGTCGCCGGACGGACAGTCCGCGTAGCGGATGCGAGCCGCCCGAAGCGGACGTTGACAGCAGTGACCGCCCGACGGCCCCGAACAGGTCGTAACAGTAGGCATCTCCCGGATGATGAAGGCCGGCATAGCGTTCCGGGTCCTTGGCGGCCAGCGTGCCCGATGCGCCTTCACCGAGACCGCCCACGGAGCCCGGCCCGCCCATCACGCCGGTGTACTGAGCCGAGACGCCGACCCATGCGTATCCGCCTCGGACGAGTTCCTCGGCCAGGTAGGTGTATTCGGGTGCCGCGTCTGATCCGCTGCTGACGTTCAGCCACTCGACGACGACGGTGCCGTTGAAGTCGGCATCGAGACGCGGCCTGCGCACCAGAACGCGAGTCGCGTACTTGTCCTCGCCGAGGGGGGCCACCGAACCGGGGCCCGCGTTGGCGTAGCGGGTTGCGACACCGGATGCGGCGTACTCGTTTTCCCGGAAACCGTTGACCTCCAGGTCGGGACCGGGGGTGGCGCTCATGATCGAGCAGCCGCCGCCCCCGGTCAGCTCCGTGAAGTCGACTCCCGAGGTCACTTCTGCTTCTTCTGGTGTTTCCCGATGACGTTGCCGAACATGAAATGCATCTTGGTGCCCAACGGCCAACCGACGTAGTAGCACAGGAAGAGGCTGATCTCCTCCAGTTGTTCGGCCGTCAGTTCACCGTTGGCCAGCGCTGCACCCGCCTGGATCTCCGCCACGTCGATCTGACCCGCCTGGGCGAGGGCGCCGAGCAGGATCAGGCGACGGTCGCGGACCGAGAGACCCTCCCGCGTCCAGACCTCACCGAACACCTGGTCCGCGGTGTGCGCGAAGAAGTCTCCGGGTCCGTCGGACATCTCCCAGCCGTAGACCTCGGACATCTTGTCCAAGCCCTTCTGGCGTTGCGGGCTGGTGGTCTCGTCAGCTGACGTCATGAGTCCTCTCCTTCTCGATGCGGCACGCCCAACCCGATGGCGAAGTCGCGGAGTGCGATGTCGCCGAGCGGCAGATCGACGCCGAGTTCTCGTCCGAGTTCGAGTGCGAGCGACAGGTCCTTCTCGCCGAGTGTGCGTACGGGTGTCAAGATGTCATACCAGAAATCATCGGGTGCGATCTCGTCGGTGGTGTCGCGCAGGATGATCGACCCGGCACCACCGGTGATCGCATCCGTGTGCCGAACCACCTTGCCCAGTTTGGTGATGCTGATCCCGGCCGCCTCGGCGAGCTTCGAGGCCTCCGCGGCGGCGGTGAACGAGATGAAGTGCAGGAGATTGCGGGCCAGCTTCATCTTGGTGCCGGCCCCGACGTCGTCGCCGGCGTGGACGAGCATGCCCGCGACGAGACCGAACGGTTCCTTCAGCTGTTCGTACGAGGCGCGGTCACCACCGACCATGATGGCCAGCCGGCCTTGGTCGGCGCCCGCGGCCCCGCCCGAGATCGGCGCATCCAGCAGGGTCACACCGTGTTCCGCGCACTCCGCGGCCAGATCGACGGCGGTCTGGGGGCCGATCGTCGAGTGGACGGTGATGATGGTTCCCGGTCTGGCGGCGCTGAGCAGGCCGCCGTCGCCGGCGACCACGGTGCGTACCTGGGTGTCGTCGAGGACGCAGATGCCGATGATGTCGGATTTCGCCGCCAGGTCGCCCAGTGAGGTGGCGGCCGTGGCGCCCTGGTCGACGACCTTCCCGAGTGCTTCCTCGGAGAGGTCGAAGGCGGTCAGGCCACCCTCCCACTTGGCCAGGCGACCGGCCATCGGCCCGCCGATGTTGCCGAGGCCGACATAGCCGAGGCGCGCGGGCGCGGTACCCGACTGTGTCATGAGCGGATGACCTGTCCGCCGTCGACATTGAAGATCTGCCCGGTGACCCAACCGGCCTCCTCGGACAACAGGAACAGACACATGCCGACCAGGTCCTCGGGGGTGCCGAAGCGCTTGAGCGGCAGCCGGTTGACGATGTCGGCCACCATCTCCTTCGGCGTGGTGGAACGCGTCGCCTCGGTGTCGATCGGACCCGGCGCGATGGCGTTCACACGGATGTTCTGGCCGCCGAGTTCGGTGGCCAACTGCTGGGTGAGGCCGTTCACGCCGACCTTCGCGAGGCCGTAGAAGCCGCTGTAGAGCCAAGCGGCGGTGGAGGACTGGTTGACGATGGCGCCACCGTCCTTCATGTGCGGGTAGACCGCGCGGGTGACGTTGAGCGCGCCGTCGAGGTTCACGCTCATGAACTTCTTGTAGTAGTCCCACGGCACCGTGATCAGGAAGTCGAGCTTCATGCCGCCGTAGATGGCAGCGTTGTTGACCAGGCCGTCGATGGTGCCGTACGCGTCGACCGTGGCGGTTGCCAGCGCCTGCGCCGACTGCTCGTCGGCGACGTCGGTGTTCACATAGAGGCCACCGATGTCGGCTGCGACCTGCTTGCCCTGCTCGTCGTTGAGGTCGGCGACCACGACGTTGGCGCCTTCGCCGGCCAGTGCGCGGGCGTAGGCCTCACCGATACCTCCGGCGGCTCCGGTCACGATGATGGTCTTGCCTGCGAAGCGTTGGTTACGGTCCTCGGAACTCATTGTCCTGCTTTCTGTTTGTTGAAGGGTGGCGTGGTCTCGATACACTCCTCGCCTAGCGGCTCGGAGCTACTCGACCAGCGGTTGGGCTGACCGCCGATCCGCCCGATTGAGCTTGTCGAAATCGAGATCACTCAGGCCGGCGTCGCGACCGCCTTGCACTCGAGATATTCCTCGAAGCCCGCGACGCCCATCTCCCGGCCGATGCCGGATTGCTTGTACCCGCCGAACGGGACGTCGGCGGAGTACCAGATGCCCCCGTTGATCCCCATCGTGCCGGTCCGAACGCCATTGACCACCTTGTCGATCCGTGCCGTATCCGTACCCCAGACGGCACCGGACAACCCGTACGGCGAGTCGTTGGCGATGCTGATGGCGTCGTCGTCGCCGTCGTGCGGGAGGATGACGAGCACCGGACCGAAGATCTCCTCCTGCGCGGCGCGGGCGGAGTTGTCGAGGCCGGAGATCAAGGTCGGCTCGACGAAGTAGCCCTTGGCCTTGTCGGCCGGCCGGCCGCCGCCGATCTCGACGGTGCCGCCCTCGGTCTTCGCGAGTTCGATGTAGGACTCGACACGATTGCGCTGGGTGGCGGAGATCAAGGGGCCACAGATGGTTCCGGCGTCGCTCGGATCACCGGCCCCGAGTCCGGCCAGCGAGTCGCGGGTCGCGGTGATCGCCTCGTCGAGCTTCTCCCGCGGGACGAGGAGACGGGTGGTGATGGCGCAGCCCTGTCCGGCGTGGGTGACCACGTTGAATGCGGCCATCGAGCAGGCGGAAGCGAGGTCGGCGTCGTCGAGCACGATGAACGCCGACTTGCCTCCGAGTTCCAGGAACACTTTCTTCAGGGTTTCGGCAGCGCCGGCCATCACCTTCTTGCCGGTTGCGGTGGACCCGGTGAAGGACACCAGATCCACACGCGGATCGGTGGACAGCTGCGCGCCCAGCGCGTGATCGGTGGAGGTGACGATGTTGATCACGCCCGGTGGGAAGTCGGTCTCCTCGGCGATGACCTTGCCCACCAGGGCGGCGCACCACGGGGTGTCGGGCGCGGGCTTGAGCACCACGGTGCAGCCTGCGGCCAACGCCGGCCCGATCTTGGCGAAGTTGATCTGGTGCGGGAAGTTCCACGGCGTGATCGCGCCGACCACACCGGCTGCCTCCTTGCGGATCTCCCGGACGTTCTTGATGCCCATCGGCTTGGCCTGGCCGAGGTCGGTGGTCCACTGATAACTCTCGGCCAAGTCGGCGAAGTAGCCGAGATCGGTGACCGGTCCCTCGAATTGCGGTCCGCTGGTGAGGAACACGGGGCAACCGACCTCGGCCACCGTCAGGTCGCGCAGCTCGTCGCCGTGGGCCAGGAGCGCGTCGCGTAATTGGCGGAGGCAGCGGGCCCGCAATGTGTGGTCGCGCGACCATTCGGTGGTGTCAAAGGCGACGCGGGCGGCGGCGATGGCCGCGTCCATGTCGGCCGCGGTGGCGTCGGCGGCCTGGCCGAGGATCTCCTCGGTGGCCGGGTTCACGACATCGAAGGTGCCGCCCCCACCGGGGGTGAGCTTGCCGTCGATCAGCAGTTCCGACGACGATGCAGGACGTAAGGACATTGGCTGGAACTCCATCTGGACAGGTGTCTGGACTCAAGTTCAAACCTAGTGTAGCCTCGCTCACATGTCCAGTCCTGTATCCCAGGAATCCACTCGCCGAAGATTGACCCAGCAGCAGGCCGAGACCGTCACGAGATTGACGGATGCCGCGGTCGAGGTGCTGAACGACGAGGGATTCGACGGACTCACAGTCCGAACCGTGGCCAAGTTGGCGGGTGTCGCACCCGCGACCGCCTACACCTACTTCTCGTCGAAGAGTCACCTGGTAGCCGAGGTCTTCTGGCGACGGCTCAGCGCCGGGGTCGGTGAGCCCGACCTGTCGGTGGCACCCGCGGAGCGGGTGGCGGAGGTGCTTCGCGAGGTGTCGATGGTGGTCGCGGGGGAGGGGCAGCTCGGTGGCGCGGTCACGATGGCTCTCCTGGGCACCGATCCCGACGTGGAACACCTCCGGCTGCGGATCGGCGGTTTCATCCGCCGACGTCTCGCCGAGGCTCTGGAGGTGGAGCCGGAGAACCCGGGCCCCCTCCTCGATGCACTGGAGATGATCTACGCCGGCGGTCTGGTGCACGCGGGAATGGGCCACATGACGTACGAGCAGACCTCCGAACGTCTTGTCGCAGCCGCACATCTACTGATGGAGAAGTGATGACCGAAACCGCCACGGGAACGGGGATGGAGCATCTCGTCCCGTTCGACCCGTATGCGTATGACTTCCACGAGGATCCATACCCGACATACGACCGGCTTCGCCGCGAGGCGCCGGTCTATCACAATGCGGCGATGGACTTCTGGGCGCTGGCCCGCCACGAGGATGTCCGCGCCGGATTCCGGGACAGTGTGAAGCTGTCCAACAGCTGGGGCGTGTCCATGGATCCGTCCTCGTACGGTCCGGATGCGCACAAGTCGATGTCGTTCCTGGCCATGGACGATCCGAAGCACATGCGGATCCGCAAGCTGGTCTCCAAGGGCTTCACCCCTCGCCGGGTCGGCGACCTGTCCGGACGGATCACGGCGCTGACCCACCAGCACTGGAGCAAGTGCCTCGACATGGGCGAGTTCGATTACATCGCCGACTTCGCGGGTCTGCTGCCGATGGACGTGGTGTCCGAACTACTCGGTGTGCCGGAGGCCGATCGCGCGCATCTCCGGCATCAGTCGGATCTGCTGCTGCATCGGGAAGAGGGTGTTCTCGACATCCCGGAAGCGGCGATCTACGCCTACATCGAGCTGCACAAGTACTATTCGGAGCTGATCGCCGATCGCCGCAAGAACCTCGGGGACGACCTGGTGTCGGCCCTGGTCGAGGCGGAGGTCGACGACGACGCGACCGGCGAGAAGATCCGCCTGACCGAAGACGAGATCGTCGGGTTCATGGTCCTGATGGTCGTCGCCGGTAACGAGACGACCACCAAACTCCTTGCCAATGCGCTGTATTGGGGTTGGCGCAACCCTGACGAGCTCGCGAAGCCGCTGGCCGATCCCGATGCAGTCGCAGACTGGACCGAAGAGACACTGCGCTACGACAACTCCACTCAGATGGTGCTGCGTCGCGTACTCTCCGATGTCGAGTACGGCGGCCTGACGATCCCCGCGGGGGAGCGGGTCCTGCTGCTGGTCGGCTCGGGCAACCGGGACGTGGACGTCTTCGGCGCCGATGCCGCCGAGTACCAGATCGGCCGGGATTGCAGCCAGGCGCTGTTGAGTTTCGGGCTGGGTACACATTTCTGCCTCGGCGCACACCTGGCCCGACTGGAGTCAAACATCGGCCTGGGTGAGGTTGCCCGTTCCATCCGCAGTGTCGACATCGACATCGACAACGCGGTCCGCGTCCATTCGGTGAACGTGCGCGGATTCGCGGAACTCCCCGTGAAAGTGAAGGTGCGCTGATGGCGTTCATCCCTCATCCCGATCGTCGCCCCGTGCTGGTGGCCGGCGCATCATCGGGCATTGGTGCCGCGACTGCCGAGGTCCTCGCCGCCGCAGGCTATCCGGTGGCGCTTGCCGCGCGACGGGTGGAGAAACTGCAGGAACTGACCGACAAGATCATCGCAGCCGGCGGGGAGGCGGTTGCGGTCCCGCTGGACATCACCGACGAGGCTTCTGTCACCGAGTGCGTCGCGAAAGCGCAAGCCGCGCTGGGTGATCTGGAGATCGTCGTGAGCGGCGCCGGCGACCTCGCCGTGGGGCTGTCATATGAGGTGAGCCCCGAAGACTTCGCCTCACAGATCGACATCCACCTCGTCGGAGCCCATCGTCTCTACCGTGCCGTCGTGCCGGGCATGATCGAGCGGCGACGCGGCGACTACGTGTTCATCGGCTCCGACGTCGTCCTTCACCCGCGGCCGTGGTCCTCGGCGTACGTGGCTGCCAAAGCCGGCATCGACGGGCTGGTCGCCACTGCGCAGCTCGAGCTGGAGGGAACGGGCGTGCGTGCCAGCGTGATCCGGCCCGGCCAGGTGCTGACCGGCATGGGCATGGATCTCGATCAGAAGACCACCGAACTGATGCTGAACGACTGGATCCGGCACGGACTCGCCCGGCACGGGAACTTCCTGGAGCCCGGGCACATCGCCCAGGCCGTCTCCGCGATCGTCACCATGCCGCGCGGCGCGCACATGCGCGTGGTCGAGGTGGAGGCCGAGGGCGCCCTCACACGTGGCAAGAAGCCTGAAGGAGAACAGCGATGACTGCTCTGACCCAACCGAAGCGCGTCTCCCGTGGAGAAGGCGAACACGGACATCTCGACGAGCTGGCCAGCGACCCCATCTCGTTGTTCTGGCGGATCCGCGAGGAGTGCGGCGACGTCGGGATGTTCCAGCTCGCCGATCGTGAGGTGGTCCTGGTCTCCGGTGCCGCCGCCAACGAGGAGTTCTTCCGGGCGCCGGAGGAGGATCTCGACCAGGCCGCCGCATACCCGTTCATGACCCCGGTCTTCGGTGAGGGCGTCGTCTTCGACACCGACCCGGAGGAGCGTTCCAAGGCCATCCACAATGCGGCGCTCAAGGGCCCGCACATGAAACAGCACGCGGTGACCATCCCCAACGAGGTCGAGCGCATCATCGCGCAATGGGGTGACGAAGGCGAGATCGACCTGCTCGAGTTCTTTGCCGAGCTGACGCTGTACACCTCGTCGGCCTGCCTGATCGGCAGGAAGTTCCGGGAAAGTCTGAACGGACACATCGCGCATCTGTTCCATGATCTGGAAAAGGGTACCGATCCGATCGCATACGTCGACTACAAGGCCGACATCGAGAGCTTCCGCAAGCGCGACGAGGCTCGCGCGGAGCTGGTCGAGTTCATCCAGGGCGTGATGAACGACCGCATCGCGAATCCGACGGAGAACAAAGAAGATCGCGATCTGATGGACGTCTTGGTCCAGGTCGGCTTCGATGCGAACACCATCACCGGCATGTTCATCTCGATGATGTTCGCGGGTCACCACACCACCTCGGGCACCGCGGCCTGGACGTTGATCGAGTTGTTGCGCAATCCCGAATACATGGCTCGGGTGTACGGCGAACTCGATGAGATCTATGGAGAAACCCCGGCCGGGGAGCGTCCCGAGTACACGTTCGCCCATACCAGGCAGATGCCTCAGCTGGAGAATGCTCTCAAGGAGGCGCTGCGGCTGCACCCGCCGTTGATCGTTCTGATGCGGGTGGTGCAGAAGGATTTCCACGTCGAGGACTTCGAGATCAAGGCCGGCCAGTCGATCGCCGTGTCGCCCGCGATCTCGAACCGACTGCCGGAGGACTTTCCGGAACCGGACACCTTCGATCCCGACCGCTACGACAAGCCGCGGCAGGAAGACATCGTCAATCGGTGGACCTGGATTCCCTTCGGAGCAGGTCGGCATCGTTGTGTGGGAGCGCAATTCGCCATCATGCAGCTCAAGGCGATCTTCTCGGTGCTGTTCCAGAATTACGAGTTCGAGATGCTGCAGCCGTCGGAGTCCTATCGTAACGATCACTCCAAGATGGTCGTGCAGCTCCAGCAGCCGTGCCGTGTGAAGTATCGGAAGCGGTGATCGACAGTGCGTGTCGAGGTTGACCTGGACTTGTGCCAGGGACACGGAATGTGCGAGATGGAGGCGCCCGACGTCTTTGAGGCGCACCGCGATCATGTCGAGATCCTCGACAAGGAACCCGACGAGAATCGCCGCGCCGAGGTCGAGGCCGCGGTGATGTACTGCCCGACCCAAGCTCTGAAAATTGTCGAAGACGACGAGTGAAGTGGAGTGACATGTCTTTTGATCGTGCCGAACTGGAAGAGATGAAACAGCGGTGGCTGGACGCGAACGTCGTCGCCGAGAAGGCGGGTGACTGGAAGCCGCTGGCCGAGTTCTACACCGAAGACGCGACCTACGGGTGGAATTACGGTCCCGAGAAAGATTTCATGGCAGTCGGTCGCGACGAGATCCGTGACCTCGCCCTCGGACAGGAGATGGAGGGCCTCGAGGGGTGGGAGTACCCCTACCAGGCGTGGGTCATCGACGAGAAGACCGGTGACATGATCGGACTGTGGAAGCAGGTCTACGACCGCAAACGTGAGGATGGCACCAATTACGCGTTGGAGGGCATCCAGGGCAGCTGGTTCAAGTACGCCGGCAACTTCCAGTTCTCCTGGCAGCGTGACTTCTTCGACTTCGGCAACGTGTCGGCCCTGTTCGTCGAACTTCTCAAGAACAACGCGATGAGTGACGGCATGCTCAAGCGGATCGAGAAGTCGGCGCCGGGCGACCTGCCCGGGTGGTACCCGTTCGGCAAAGCCCCCGTCGAGTTCTGGTGATCTGATCGATGACTCACTCAGCCCCGGCCTATCAAGGCCTGAGTCAGGATCAGTTGGCCACCCTGGTGCCCGAACTACTGCTCTCCGGACAGTTGATCGACCGCAGCGGGATGGCACACCTCATCAGCGCCTTCGGACGAGAGGTGATGGGACAGGTGGCCATCGAGGAGTGGATGGCGGCCAGTCCGGTGTACACCCACCGCATGCGGACAGCGCTCGGGATCGACGGTGACGGAGTGGAGGACATGTTCAAGTGCCTCCAACTCGACATCGGAGCACCGCCGCAGTTCATGGACTTCCGTTATGAGGTGACCGACAAATATCACGGGTCCTTCTTCCTGCAACATTGCGGCGCATTGATGGACGTCGAGCCGATGGGCGACGACTACGTGACGACGATGTGCCACGACATCGAGGACCCGACGTTCGACGCGACTGCGATCGCGACGAACCGCCGCGCGCGCATCCGGCCGATCCACCGCCCGCCGCGCCGGCCTGTCGACCGGATGCCGCACTGCGAGTGGACGGTGACGATCGAGCCGGACCGGGAGGAACTGCCGCTGCCGGCCGACGCCGGGCAGATGTTCACCACCCGGGCCGGTCAGTTGACTCTCACCCCGATCGACTCGTCGGCCGACGACGGACTGACCGACTACCGCGGCTCGCTCGTCGCCGACCTCCAGTTCCGGGAATGGTCACGATCGGCGCTCGCACGTATCGCCGAAGAGATTGCGCTGCAACATCAATTGCTCTCGCTCGGCTTTCTGCTGTCGGTGCGCAGGCACGCCGAGAGTGAGGAGCAGGCGCGGGAGATCTTCCGCAAGCAGTTGATCGGGATCGCCGGGTTGTCGGCGGATCGGCTGCGTGCGGCACTCGGCCTCGCATCGGACGCCGAGGGGTTGGCCGCGGTGATCAACCTGCATCCAGTTCTCGGACCCAGGCAGTACACCGGTGTGACCGCCGAGGTCCGGGGCGAGGATGTGGTGGTCCGCGTACCCCACAGCTCCGACGCCGTGACCGACGGAGGGTGGGTCACCCTGTTGGAGAGGGCACACCATGAGCCGTTGCAGGCCATCGGCACGGCGATGGATGCCCACTGGACAGTCGGTTCGAGCGACGAGACGGACGAGGCGATCGAGTTCGTGATGACCCGGGGAAGCGAGACACACAAGGAATCCGGCGAGGTCGCTATCGCACGATTCAGCTCGGGTGCCTCCTTCGAGTTCACCGACCGGGGTCGCTCGCTCCCGATCACACCGGTGGGTAGCGGCGTTTGATGGATGACGGCCGGACATCGTCGTCCTCGGATCACCCCCCGGACCTGAGTCTGTCCGGGCGGGTGGCCGTGGTCGCCGGGGCCACCCGGGGCATCGGTCTCGCGGTGTCCTACGCGCTGTCCGGCCGTGGCGTGTCGGTGGTGGTGAACGGCCGGGATCGGATGGTGGTCGAGGAGACCGTCACCGAGATCCGTGGCGGCGGTGGGTATGCGGTCGGCGTCGTCGGCTCGGCGGGCGACGACGGCGTGGCCCAGCAGATGGTGGACACCGCGCTCGCCGAGTACGGCGCACTCGACATCGCGGTCAACTGCGCGGGTATTGCCGAACCTGCCGGCTCGACCATCCTCACCATCACCGATTCGGAGTTCCGCGAGCAGGTCGATGCGCACCTGATGAGTGCGTTTCATTTGATGCAGGCCGCTGGACGGGTCTTTTCCCGACAACAGACCGGATCGATCGTGCTGACCGGCTCGGCTGCGTCGCTCGGGATCTTCGGTGGGAGTGGATATCCGGCCGCAAAGGGGGGTGTCAACGCACTGGCGCTCGCCGGCGGTGCGGACCTCGCCGACCATGGCGTTCGGGTGAATGTGGTGATGCCGGGGGCCAAATCCCGACTGTCGAGCGGGGACGATTACGTCGCACACATCGAGAGTCTGCACCGGCGCGGCATTCTCGATGACCTCACCAAGGATGCCGCGCTGGAGCCCGCGCCACCCGAATACGTGGCCGCCCTGTACGTCTTCCTGGCCAGTGACGCCGCCAAGGACATCACCGGGCAGATATTCACGGCTGCAGGCGGTTTCATCGGACGATACGAACCACAGCAGGCGGCGTTCATCGCATACCGCGATCATCACGACAGTGCGCCCTACACCTTGGCGGAGCTGGCCGACCTGCTGGCGTGAGGACGTCGTCCGAATCCCGCCGAGCGGGTACAGAATCTCGTCCAGCGGGCACAGAATCTCGTCCAGCGGGTACAGAATCTCGTCGAGCGGGCAGAGAACCTCGCCGCGCGGCTACCGGATCTTTCCGAGCGGGCGCAACGGCCGGAGAGTGCGTCCAGTCGACGTGATTCCGCGCCCGATCGTCAGGGAAGTGCGCCCGATCTGCGGGGGCGTCAGCGCTGATCTCCGGCGCCCGCGCGGTCGGCCCGACGTCGCGCCGCCCGGACGGTCCAGAACCGGGCCCCCTCGACGACTGCCTCGGTGACCGGGCTCGGGCGCCAGCCGAGTTCGCGCTCGGCCTTGCCGTGTTCCATCGGGGACATGTAGTGCATCAACCGCACCGAGGGGATGGTCAGTTGCCGCGGCCGGCCGGTGACCTTGGCGAGGAGGGAACCGACCGCACCGCACGCATAGAGCGACAACCGGTGGAGGACGAGGCGAGGCGGCCTGCGTTCCGCGGTGCGTGCGGCGACGGCGATGATCTCGCCGAGGTCGATGAAGCGCTCCGACACGATGTACCGTTCGCCCGGCCGGCCCCGTTCGGCCGCCAGCACCAGTGCGTCGGCGGCATCGTCGATGCCGACAGACTCCGCGCGGATGCCCCGCACCGTGAAAGGCATCTTGCCCAGGGCGGCGCCCGCCACAAAGGCCCCGTGTGGTGTCGGCTGCCAATCGCCTGCGCCATAGGTGTTGGAGACGCACATGGCGACGGCGGGCAGCCCCTTCGTCCGGGCGTACTCGAGGACCAAGTCCTCGGCCGCGACACGAGACCGGACATAATCCGATGCTGTGTCCGCCCAGTTGAATTCGTCGGCCTCGGTGGCCGAGCGGCCCGTGACACGGCCGATTGTCGCGAGCGTGCTGGTGAACACGAAGGCGTGCAGGTCGGCATGCACTGCCACATCTAGCACAGCTCGCAGCGCCTCGACATTCGTGCGGAAGAGTGGTTCCGGATCGATCAGCCAGGCCCGCGTGTCGACCACGCAGTAGTAGACGTCGTCGCAGCCATCGAGGGCGGCGGATACCGTCGCCTCGTCGAACAGGTCCCCGACGACACGCTCGACGACGAGATCGTCGATGCCCTGCGTGTCGCTGGTCTCGCGGACGAACACGCGGACCTGCTCACCGGACTCCACGAGACGGCGTACCACGTGAGATCCGAGGAATCCGCTGGCGCCGATCACCAGTTTCACGAGAGCGCACCGGGATTCAAGTCGTCGATGGCGGTCGCGGCACGCTCGAGCATGATCGTGAACATACGGTCACCGCGCTCGGTGGGCATCGCCGCACCACACCCGAAGACGATGATCATGGGCGCCTGGATCAGCGAGTCGACGTAATCGGACCAACAGTCGTCGAGGGAGTAGTCGGTCACACCGTGCGCGAGCAGCGCAGCATGGTAGGCGGCCACGATCTCCCGTTCGTGAGCGCGACGATCATCGACGGTCAGGCTGGTGGCAAGCAAGAACGCTATGTCACGCAGGGGATTGCCAAGTGTGATGGTCTGCCAGTCGACAATCGTGACCGACCCCTCGGGCCCGAACAGGATGTTGTCGATGCGGAGATCGCCGTGGATCAGGGAGAAGCATCGAGGATCACGTTCCAGCCAGTCCCCGGCAGTGGCGACCAGCCAGTCGATGGCGGCCGCCTCGCGCCCGGACAGATCAAAACGGGAACGGAACACGTCGGCCATCGGGGCGAGAACCGAATCCATCAGGAGTCGGTCTTCGTGCGTGGGTAACGCCAGCCCCGGCAGGTCGGCGAGGGTCTGATCGCACCACCGGGGCGCGTGCAGGCCTGCCGCGGCGAGGGCCACCGCGTGCGCCTGCTCGGGCGTGCAACCGGCGATCTGATCGCCCTGGACGGAAGGCGCCATATCCTCGAGCAGCAGCACGAACTCGGTGTGGTCGTCGGAGATCACCGCCGCATGGCAACGCGGGATGGGCGCGGTGAGAGTGGGCGCCAGTCGCTGGTAGAAAAGTACCTCGTTGCGGAAGACGCCTGCCGCGAACTCGCGTTGCGCGCGTTCACCTGTCGCGAGTTTCGCGACCATCGTCCTCGGCAGGTCACCGGGGACGGCCCAAGTCGGCGTCAGCCGGTACGAGCCGGCCATCTGGCCGGAGCCGACCGGCTCGGATTCGACCGAGATGATCTCGGCGTCCCGCCCGGTCGAGCGCAGCAGGTCTGACAGCCACGGCGCGGTCAGTCCGTCGACATCGGTGGGGATGGCCCCGGTGTCCCCGGCGTGTGAGAGCGTCATCGGTCCTCAGACCGCCGCGGTGGAGGCACCGACGATCACGTAGTCCCTCGATCGTCCCTCGCGCACCCACAGCGTGCCGTCACCTGCGCTGGGGCCGTCCTTCTTCAGTTCCCGCTTGAGGATCTTGTTGGTCGCCGTCGTCGGCAGGTCGCCGGCGATCCGGACATAGCGCGGCCACGCCTTGGGGGACAGGTCTGCCTGTGCGGCAAGCTGTTCGGCGAACCACCCGGGAGTGAGTTCCGCGTCGTCCTGGAGGACCACGGCGGCCATCACCGCGTCGCCGACATGTTCGTCGGGGACCGCATAGACCGCGACGCGGTTGACCTCCGGAAGACGGAGCAGGATACGTTCGATCGGTCCCGCGGCCAGGTTCTCGCCGTCCACCCGCATCCAGTCGCCGGTGCGCCCGGCCAGATAGATCCAGTCGTCGGCGTCCTTGTACGCGAGATCGCCCGACCAGTACATGCCGTGCCGCAGGCGCTCACCGGTCGATTCATCGTCGTTGTAGTAACCCATGAACATGCCTGCGCCATCGACGTTCACCAGCTCGCCGATCGCGTCGTCGGCATTGGCCAGTGCGCCGTTCTCGTCGAACTCGACCCGCGGGCATTCGGTGAGTGTCTCCGAGTTGTACACGGCGACATTGGGAAATCCCCGGCCGATCGATCCCTCCGGGGTGCCGGGTTCACGCGTGATGATGATGGCCAGTTCGGTCGAGCCGAAGCCGTCCCAGACCGTGCAGCCGAATCGGCGGGAGAAGTCGTTGATGTCGCGGTCGGTGGCCTCGTTGCCGAAGGCCACCCGCAGCGGATTGTCGGCGTCGTCGTCCTTTTCCTCGGTGGCCAGGATGTAGGCGAGGGGTTTGCCGACGTAGTTCATGTAGGTCGCGTGGTAGCGCCGGATGTCGTGCAGGAACGTGGAAGCGGAGAACTTCGCCGGGGCGATGGCGGCACCGCCGCACAGCGCCACGCAGTAGCCGCCCATCAGTGCGGCCGAGTGGAACAGTGGCATCGACAGATAGCAGACGTCGCCGGGCCCGATGCTGTATTTGTCCGCGAGGACCGGCCCGGCGAACGGGATCATCATGTGCGCGAACCGAACCGGCTTCGGGTTGCCACTCGTGCCCGAGGTGAAGATCAGCATGAAGGTGTCCGCGGCCGTCGGTACGCAGTGCGGGATCAAATCGCCTGCGGTGGCGGTCGCCGTGTTCCAGGCGGGCGTCGACGTGTCGAGGATGTGCACGCCGGGAAGATCCAGACCGTCGAGCAGTGGACGATGCTCGGCGTCGGCGATCAGGATCTGGCAGTCGGCCCGCAGGATGTCGGCAGCGAGTCCGTCGCCGCGCCGGGTGTTGTTCACGCCCACCGTCACGTATCCGCCGAGGGCTCCCGCCGCAAGCGCGATGAGCATGTCCGGGGTGTTACCCAGCAGAACACCCACATGCATCGGACGCGATCGATCGGCGAGGCCGAGTACGGCCGAGGCAGCGCGCCGTGCGTCGGCGATGTACTCGCGCCAGGACCACTGCGTGCCCTCGTAGGTGATCGCCAGGTTGTCGTCGTCTGCGCGCTCCTGCAGGAGCTGGGTCACGGTCTCGGCCATGACGCCACTCTAGAACGTGTTCTCGTTTCTTGTGAACAGATTCTGAATAATGTCTACTCGTGGTCCGGTGAGTGCTGTGTTCAGCGGATGAACCACCCGACGCCGGGTGTCACGGTGAACGCCCGGTCGGCCTTGCCGATGATGGTGGTGGTGAAGGAGATGCGGCCGTGACCCGCGCGGATCTCGGCCCCGGGCGACGGTTTGCCCGAGGTGCACGTGCCGAAGACGACGTCGTCGGTGTGGTTGGTGCGTTCGTTCCGCCAGGTGATGGCGACCCGCGTCTGGCCGAGGTTGCGTGCGCACGCGTCGCCCACCGGCAAGATCCGCAGTCGGGTGGTGTCGGCACTCGTGGCGGTGGCCGCGAGGTTGGCGGCGAATCCACCGGAAAGCCCGTTGCGGTCGACGGTGACGCCCACATTCGGTACCTGGTCGACCCGCAGCATCTTCGGTGGTGCCGCATTCGCTGCTCCACCGCCCGCGATCACGCTGATCGCCAAGCCGGCGGCTGCGGCTGCGCAGGCCGTGGCCCGAATCGTTGTCCGACGTCCCGTCATCAGAGGTCCCTCCAGTCCGATCGAGCACGTTCCGTGTCTGTCAGGGTGTCGGAGCGGGGTCAGGGCGTACAGGTGTGCGCAGGTTCTGTTATGGATCCGAGACTGGTTCAAGGGGTTGCCCGAGGGGCGGGAGGTGCTGGTGAGGATGCCGATTGTGAATGGTGTCTCATATGCACCCCCGGGGCGTCTGCTCGGTTCGTCGGCCGGATGCCTGTGCTGATAGGACCGTAGACATGGTTGTCGACAGTGCCTCATCCACTCGAATCGTGCCGCGTGATCCCGTCATGGCGTTCGGCATCGGAAATGTCACGACGACCGGTCCGACGACGGTGCGCGCCGAGCAACTGGTGAGTGCGAACCTCGTGGACCACCGTGGGCGGATCGATCTCCCGGCGCTCGCCGTGCTGTTCGATCATCTCGGTGGCCTGCCGTACTTCGCCTCCGAACCCGATGGGTCGCCCTGCGTACAGGCCCGTCTCGCCGTCTCGATGCAGGGGACCGTCGACGTGGGCGACCGGCTGACGGCGAATGCCGAACTCCTCATGCGCGACGAGGCCTTCGGGACCACTCGGGTCGACATCGTGACGTCGAGCGGCCGCATCTGCTGTTCCGGTACGGCTCGCAATGTCGGAGTGGGTCGGACCTTCGACCACAATCCGACCGGGGATCGTGGCGTCGAGGCTCCGACCGGCGGTGTCGGTACGTCAGGGCTGTCGATGCCACCGGCCATCGAGCCGGATCTCGACGGCCGCGTGATCGTCGAGCAGATCGCCGCCGGTACCCGTACCGCGGGTCACCTGACAGATCTGCTCAACGGTCGGGTCGAGACCGTCGACCACCCGCTCGGTACCGGTGTGCGTTTCACCGTGGGCACCGAACCGTGGATGGGCAACGTGTTCGGCACGATGCACGGAGGCGTCATTGCCGCCGCGGTCGCGCAGGGGTGCTCGTTTGCCGGCCAGGCGAACACGACGGCCGGGCGTGACTATCAACTCGCGGATCTGGCGATCAGTTTTCTCCGGTCGCCCGCTGTGCAGGGCTCCGACGTCGTCGTCGAGGTGACGCCGGTGAAGATCGGTCGTCGGGTCGCGTCGTTCGATGCCACGATGCATGCGCACGACGGGATGCTGCTCAGTCGCTGTGCCGCCGACGTGCACTACCGCTGACCCCCGACAGCAACCGAGATCGCGCCGACAGCAACCGAGATCGCGCCGACAGCAACCGAGATCGCGCCGACAGCAACCAGGATTCCGCCGACAGCAACCAGGATTCCGCCGACAGCAACGTACGATCCCTTACACCGCCGGCGCACCCATGTCCGTGTGCGCCCGTGTGCGCGGCTTATCCGGGCCCTTGTCGACGCCGCGCGGTGCTCTCGGCGCGATACCCGTTGCTCTCGGCGAGGTCGCGGTTGCTGTCGGCGAGATACACGTTGCTGTCGGCGGGATTCCGGTTGCTGTCGGCGCAAAAACAATCATGCATGATTGATTTTTCTGACCGGCTGTGTGACCCTGATCGCATGTCGATGGTGGAGGGGCTTGTAGCAGATCTGACGGCGCAATCGGCGGAGCTCGACACCCTGGTGGCGGCTCTGGACGATTCCGGATGGGCGCTGCCGACGCCTGCCGCCAAGTGGTCGGTGGCGCATCAGATCGCGCACCTGTCGTGGACCGACCGGGTGGCGGCGATGGCCGCAGCTGACCCGGACGCCTTCGGCGCGGTCCTCGACGAGGCGGCCGACAACCCGATGGGTTTTGTCGACGCGGCGGCCGAGAAGGGGGCGATGGCGTCGCCCGCGCAGATTCTCGATGCGTGGCGGACTGCTCGTGCGAACCTCACCGACGCGCTGCGCGCCGTCCCCGACGGTGTGAAGATCCCGTGGTTCGGCCCGCCGATGTCGGCGGCGTCGATGGCGACCGCGCGATTGATGGAGACCTGGGCGCACGGCCTCGACGTCGCGGATGCACTCGGCGTGACGATGGTGGCCACCGATCGGATCCGGGGTGTCGTCCACATCGGTGTGCGTACCAGGGATTTCGCCTACGCGGTCAACGGTCTGACGCCACCGGCGGCGCAGTTCCGATACGAGATCACCTCGCCGTCGGGAGAGGTGTGGACCTGGGGACCCGACGATGCCACCGACGTCGTGCGGGGCCCGGCAATCGACTTCTGCCAGTTGGTGACCCAGCGACGTGCGTTGGTGGATCTCGATCTGGAGATCATCGGTTCCGACGCGAGGCGCTGGGCCGGCATCGCCCAGGCCTTTGCCGGTCCACCCGGAGCGGGAAGGCCGTCGTCCGCTTCTGAACGAGAGGTCCACTGAGTCATGGCCGACACGCATGAAGGCAGGATCGTCCGGATCGGCAACGCGTCCGGCTTCTACGGCGACCGATTCTCCGCAATGCGAGAGATGCTCGAGGGCGGCGAGCTCGACTTTGTGACGGGCGACTACCTGGCCGAGCTGACCATGCTGATCCTCGGCCGGGACCGCATGAAGGACCCGAGATCGGGCTATGCCAAGACATTCCTGCGTCAGATGGAGGACTGTCTCGGCCTCGCGATGGACAAGGGGGTTCGCATCGTCACCAATGCCGGTGGTCTCAATCCGCACGGGCTCGCGGTGGCGCTGCGCGAACTCGCCGAGAAGTTGGGGATCAGCGCCGACATCGCTTTTGTCGACGGCGACGATCTCCTCGACCGCACCGCCGAACTCGAGCTCGGCGACCCGCTGACCGCCAACGCCTATCTCGGGGCGTTCGGGATCAAGACCGCGCTCGATGCCGGCGCCGAGATCGTGGTGACCGGCCGGGTCACCGACGCGTCGCTCACGGTCGGTCCGGCAGCCAGTGAATTCGGCTGGGAGTACCACGATCTGGACGCCCTCGCCGGCGCGGTGGTGGCGGGGCACGTCATCGAGTGCGGAGCCCAGGCGACCGGCGGCAATTACTCGTTCTTCGGTGAGTTGCCCCGGATGGGTCACCTGGGCTTCCCGATCGCGGAGGTCGCCGGCGACGGATCGTCGGTGATCACCAAGCACCCCGGTACCGGCGGCGCGGTCACGGTCGGGACGGTCACCGCGCAGTTGCTCTACGAGGTCGGCGGACCGCGGTACCTGGGGCCCGATGTCACCACGCGGCTCGACACCATCGAACTCGGGCAGGCCGGCGACGATCGCGTGTCGATCAGCGGGGTACGCGGCGAGGCGCCCCCGGCGACCACCAAGGTGTCGCTGAACAGCCTTGCCGGAGTGCGCAACGAGATCACCCTCATCCTCACCGGGCTCGACATCGAGGCGAAGGCCGAGTTGTTCAAGGATCAGTTCACGGCGGCGCTGCCGACCGTGCCCGCCGAGATCGCCTGGGAACTCTCGCGCCTCGACCGTCCGGATGCCGAGACGGAGGAACAGGCGAGCGCGCTGCTCCGCTGCGTGGTGCGTGATCCCGACGCGAAGAAGGTCGGCCGCGCTTTCTCGTCGACCGCCATCGAACTCGCGCTCGCGAGCTATCCCGGTTTCGCGGCCACCGCACCTCCCGGACACGGCAACCCATACGGCGTGTTCGAGCCTGGCTACGTGGACGCGGCGGCCGTCGACCACCGCGTGGCCCTGCAAACCGGTGTGGTCGAACGTATCCTGCCGAGCCCCGTGCGCACCGAGGTGTCCGAGGACGCCGGCGACTCACCGGTGGAGACCTCCGCTGACTGGGGCCCGACGGCGTCGCTGCCGCTGGGCACCATCGCCGGCGCACGCAGCGGCGACAAGGGCGGTAGCGCGAACATCGGGGTGTGGGTGCGCGACCCGGGCCATTTCTCCTGGCTCGACAGCACCCTCGACGTCGACCTGCTCCGAAAACTCCTGCCCGAGATCGCTGATCTCCCGGTGCGACGTCATCGACTACCGAATCTCAACGCGGTCAACTTCGTGATCGACGGTGTCCTCGGCCGCGGGGTCGCCGAGAACGTCCGATTCGATCCGCAGGCCAAGGGCATGGGCGAGTGGTTGCGCTCGCGTCCGGTGCCCATCCCGATCGCCTTCACGAACAGCAAGGAGAGCAAGTGACGATCACCAGTCCGGTGTGGGACACCCCCGAACGCCTCGAACTGCGTGCCACTGTCAGGGCATTCGTGGAGCGTCACGTGCTGCCGTACCAGGACGAGTGGGAGCGCGACGGATTGATCCCGCGCGACCTGCATCGCGAGGCGGCGAAGCTCGGGCTGTTCGGTCTGGGAATCCCCGAGGAGGTCGGTGGGTCCGGTGGTGACCTCATCGACGGCTCCATCCTGGGCGAGGAGTTCCACTACGCGGGAGCCGCCGGCGGGGTGTTCGCCTCGTTGTTCACCCACGGCATCGCGTTGCCGCATCTCATCGGGGCCGGTGACCCGGATCAGATCGATCGATGGGTGCGGCCCACTCTGGCCGGTGAGAAGATCGGCAGCCTCGCGATCACGGAGCCGGGCGGGGGCAGCGACGTCGGACACCTGACCACCTCCGCGGTCCGCGAGGGCGACCATTTCGTCGTCAACGGCGCCAAGACCTACATCACCTCCGCCGTGCGTGCCGACTTCGTCGTGACCGCCGTCCGCACCGGCGGCCCGGGCGCATCGGGCGTCTCGCTGCTCGTGATCGAGAAGGACACACCCGGATTCACCGTCACCCGCAAACTGGACAAGATGGGTTGGCGGAGTTCGGACACCGCCGAGCTGTCATTCGTCGATGCACGGGTGCCGGTCAGCAATCTGGTGGGCGTGGAGAACTCGGGTTTCGCCCTGATCGCGACTGCGTTCGTGACCGAGCGGTCGGGTCTGGCGGTGCAGGCGTACGCGAGCGCCCAACGGTGCCTCGACCTCACCCTGGACTGGGTCCGTGACCGGGAGACATTCGGAAAGCCGTTGATCGCACGCCAATCGGTGCAGGAGGCCGTCACCGAGATGGCCCGCCGCATCGACATCGCACGCACATACACCCGCGCCGTCGTGGAACGGAAGGTGACCTCCGACGACGATCTGATCGCCGAGGTGTGCTTCGCCAAGAACACCGCCGTCGAGGCCGGTGAGTGGGTGGCGAACAAGGCGGTTCAGCTGTTCGGCGGGATGGGCTACATGACCGGTACCGAGGTGGAGCGTCAGTATCGCGACATGCGCATCATCGGTATCGGCGGCGGCACCACCGAGATCCTGGCGGGTCTCGCGGCAAAACGATTGGGGTATCAGCGATGACGACCATCCGATCCACCCTCGACCCGGCCGGCGAGGACTTTCGGGCGGCCGGCACGTCGATGACCGACAAGCTCGTCGAGATCCAAACCGAGTTCGACAAGGCACTCGCCGGCGGCGGCGAGAAGTACGTCGCCCGGCATCGTGAGCGCGGCAAGCTGACCGCCCGCGAGCGCATCGAGATACTGATCGACGAGGACTCGGCCTTCCTCGAGCTGTGCCCGCTGGCGGCGTACGGTTCGGACTTCCAGGTCGGGGCGTCCGCGGTCACCGGCATCGGCGTGGTCGAAGGTGTCGAGTGCATGATCGTGGCCAACGATCCGACCGTGAAAGGCGGCACATCCAATCCGTGGACCTTGCGGAAGATACTCCGCTGCAACGACATCGCGATGCAGAACCGCCTGCCGATGATCTCGCTGGTCGAGTCCGGCGGGGCCGACCTGCCCACTCAGAAGGAAGTGTTCGTCCCCGGCGGCCGCATGTTCCGCGACCTCACGAGGCTGTCTGCCGCGGGGATACCGACCATCGCCCTGGTCTTCGGCAACTCCACCGCCGGCGGCGCCTACGTCCCGGGTATGAGCGATCACGTCGTGATGATCGAGAACGCGTCGAAGGTCTTCCTCGGTGGACCGCCGCTGGTGAAGATGGCGACCGGCGAGGACAGCGACGACGAGTCCCTCGGCGGCGCCCAGATGCACGCCCGGCAGTCGGGTCTGGCCGACTACTTCGCCGTCGACGAGCAGGACGCCATCCGGCTCGGCCGGCGCATCGTGGCCCGGTTGAACTGGCGCAAGCAGGGACCCGGCCCGGTGGCCGAGGTGATCGAACCGCGCTACGACACCGAGCAACTGCTGGGCATCGTCCCCTCGGATCTGAAGATCCCGTTCAACCCCCGCGACGTCATCGCCCGCGTCGTCGACGACAGCGACTTCGACGAGTTCAAACCCGACTACGGCAGTTCCCTGTGTACCGGTTGGGCCCGCATCCACGGCTACCCGATCGGCATCCTGGCCAACGCCCAGGGCGTGTTGTTCAGCCAGGAGTCGCAGAAGGCGACCCAGTTCATCCAGCTGGCCAACCGCAGTAACACGCCACTGTTGTTCCTGCACAACACCACCGGATACATGGTCGGCAAGGAGTACGAGCAGAACGGCATCATCAAGCACGGCTCGATGATGATCAACGCCGTGTCCAACTCCACCGTGCCGCACATCTCGGTGCTGATGGGAGCGAGCTACGGTGCCGGTCACTACGGCATGTGCGGGCGCGCCTACGATCCGCGATTCCTGTTCGCCTGGCCGAGCGCGAAGTCTGCGGTGATGGGTGCGGCCCAGCTCGCCGGCGTCATCTCCATCGTGTCCCGGGCCGCCACCGAGGCGCGCGGAGGAACGGTCGACGAATCAGCGGATGCGGCGATGAAGCAGATGATCGAGGCGCAGATCGAGGCCGAGTCGGTCCCGGCGTTCCTGTCCGGCATGCTCTACGACGACGGTGTGATCGACCCGCGTGACACCAGGACCATTCTGGGGCTGTGCCTTTCGGCCATCGACAGTGGACCGGTCGAGGGCACGTCCAACTTCGGCGTCTTCCGGATGTGAGGCGAACATGACAACCACGATCACCTCTGTACTCGTCGCCAACCGCGGTGAGATCGCCTGCCGCGTGTTCACCACGGCCCGCGCGATGGGCCTGCGCACCGTCGCCGTGTTCTCCGATCCCGACGAGCACGCGCCGCACGTGCGGATGGCCGACGCGGCGGTCGTGCTCCCCGGATCGACGTCGGCGCAGACGTATCTGCGTGGCGACCTCATCATCGCGGCGGCACAGGCTGCCGGTGCGGATGCCATCCATCCCGGGTACGGGTTCCTCTCGGAGAACGCCGAATTCGCGCAGTCGGTGATAGACGCCGGACTCACCTGGATCGGGCCGCCACCGGCGGCGATCGAGGCGATGGGTTCCAAGGTCAACGCGAAGAAGCTGATGGCCGACGCGGGTGTACCCGTGCTGGGCAACATCGACCCGGCCGGGGTGACCGCCGACGACCTGCCGCTGCTGATCAAGGCATCCGCCGGCGGTGGTGGCCGCGGGATGCGGGTGGTGCGTTCGCTCGACGAACTGGATGATGCGGTCGCCGGTGCCGCACGAGAGGCGGCGTCCGCCTTCGGCGATCCCACCGTCTTCTGCGAAACCTATGTCGAGCGCGGCCACCACATCGAGGTCCAGGTGATGGCTGATCAGCACGGGGCCGTCTGGGCGGTCGGCGAACGAGAGTGCTCCATCCAGCGCCGGCACCAGAAGGTGATCGAAGAGGCGCCGGCCCCATTGGTGGAGCGCATCGGCGGTGATCTGCGCGACCGCCTCTACGTGGCGGCGCGTACCGCGGTGGCGGCAATCGGGTACACCGGAGCCGGCACGGTGGAGTTTCTCGCCGACGAGAACGGGCGATTCTTCTTCCTGGAGACCAACACCCGGCTACAGGTCGAGCACCCTGTCACGGAGCTGACCACCGGCACCGACCTGGTGGCGTGGCAGCTGCGGGTCGCGATGGGCGAGCATCTCGACGTCCGACCGCCGGCCGCAGCCGGGCACGCCATCGAGGTCCGCCTCTATGCCGAGGACCCGGGCGCCGACTGGCAACCGCAGTCGGGGACCGTGCATGCGATCGAGATCGCCGACGACGTCCGATTCGGTCCTCTCGACCGCCCCGGTATCCGCGTCGATTCCGGCATCGAGGCGGGCAGCGAGATCTCGACCTTCTACGATCCGATGCTGGCGAAGGTTATCGGCTGGGCGCCGGACCGGCGCCGGGCGGCCGCGATGCTGGCCCGCGCGTTGGCCGACGCTCGCATCCACGGTCCCGTCACCAACCGCGACATGCTCGTCAACACCCTTCGCAGCGACCAATTCCGGTCCGGCCACACCGACACGGGATTCATTGACAGCATCGGCCTCGACCTGCTGGCCAGGCCCCTCGCCGGTGGCGACGATGTGCGGGTCGCTGCCGCCGCGGCAGCGCTCGCCGATGCGGCCGAGGTACGCGGCCGTGCGACAGTACAGGCCGGGTTGCCCACCGGGTGGCGCAATCTCGCGTCGGCGTATCAGACCAAGCGGTACCTCCACACGCGCGCGGACGATCAGGAGATCGAGGTTCGCTACCGGCACGGGCGGGGTGGTATCGATCTGCCGGACCTGCCCGACGTCTCGGTCGTCCACGCGTCCCCGGATCGCGTCGTCGTCTCCGTCGCCGGTGTCCGCCGCACCCTGACCGTCGCGCGCTATCGCGACGATGTCTTCGTCGACGGACCCGGTGTCGCAGTGGCATTGCGGCGGGTGCCGCGGTTCGTCGACCCGTCGGCGGTGGCCCGTCCGGGCTCACTGCTCGCGCCCATGCCCGGCGCCGTCATCCGGGTCGCGGTCATCGAGGGGGAGCGGGTGGTCGCCGGGCAACCGATGCTCTGGCTGGAGGCGATGAAGATGGAACACACCGTGACCGCACCCACCGACGGCGTGGTCGCCACGCTGTCGGTCGAACCCGGACAACAGCTTTCCGTCGGTGACGTACTGGCGGTGATCAGCGCCGACGACGGTGATAGCACCGGCACCGCCGCCGCAGAGGACCACTCGGACAACCCGAAGCAAGAGGAGAGAGTCGGATGACCGCACACCTGGATGACATCGCCGCCAACCCATTCGTGGAGAGCTCGGAACGGGCAGACCTGCGGGCCTCGGTGGCGGCCTTCGCCGCGAAGTACGGTCAGGAGTACTTCCGCGAGTGCGCGCGTGAGGGACGCAAAACCGACGAGATGTGGTCCGAAGCGGGGAAACTCGGATTCATCGGGGTCAACCTGCCGGAGGCGTACGGCGGCGGTGGCGCCGGCATGTACGAACTGTCGATTGTGATGGAGGAGATCGCCGCGGCCGGCACCGGGCTGCTGATGCTCGTCGTGTCTCCGGCCATCTGTGGCAACATCATCGCCCGTTTCGGTACCGATGCGCAGAAGCAGCAATGGATTCCGGGCCTGGCCGACGGCACGATCACCATGGCGTTCGGCATCACCGAGCCCGACGCCGGATCGAACTCGCACCAGATCACCACCACCGCCCGCCGCGACGGCGACGAGTGGCTGCTGACCGGCCGCAAGGTCTTCATCTCCGGTGTCGACCAGGCCGAGGCCGTGCTCATCGTCGCTCGCACCGAGGACGCCAAGACCGGCAAGCTCAAGCCCGCGCTGTTCATCGTGCCCACCGACGCACCCGGGTTCGAGTACACGATGATCGACATGGAACTTCAGAACCCGGAGAAGCAGTTCCAGCTGTTCCTCGACGACGTCCGGCTGCCGGCCGACGCGCTGGTCGGTTCCGAGGACGCGGCGTTGAGTCAGTTGTTCGCCGGACTCAATCCCGAACGCATCATGGCCGCGGCGTCCGCGGTCGGCATGGGCCGCTTCGCCCTGAACAAGGCCGTCGCCTACGTGAACGACCGAACCGTCTGGAAGACACCGATCGGTGGGCATCAGGCGATCGCGCATCCGCTGGCAGAAGGCAAGGTCGCGATCGAGATGGCCAAGCTGATGATGCAGAAGGCCGCGACCCTGTACGACGCGGGCGACGACTGGGGCGCCGCCGAACCGGCGAACATGGCCAAGTACGCGGCCGCCGAGGCGTGCGTGAAGATCGTCGACCATGCGGTGCATTCGATGGGCGGCAACGGTTTGACGAGTGAGTACGGTCTGGCACCGATGCTCAGCCTGGCCCGCATCGCGCGGATCGCGCCGGTGAGCCGGGAGATGATCCTGAACTTCGTCGCGCAGACCAGCCTGGGTCTGCCCAAGTCGTACTGAGGAGGTCGCCGATGACCGAAGTGGTTCACACCGACATCGCCGGCGAGGTCCTCACGCTCACATTGGACTCTCCGGCGAACCGCAACGCACTGGGCGAGGCGCTGGTCGCGCAGCTCCTCGACGGATTGCGTGCCGCCGAACGTGACCCCGCCATCCGTGCCGTCGTGCTGACGCACACCGGTGGGACATTCTGTGCCGGTGCGGATCTGAGTGAGGCGCTGGCACGGGGTGCCGCCGTCGAAGAGGCGTCGGCGATGGGCACGTCGGCGATGCTCGACCTGATGCGGGTCATCCTGGAGATGCCGAAGCCGGTCATTGCCAAGGTCGACGGACACGTCCGGGCCGGTGGCTTCGGGCTTCTCGGTGCAGCGGACATCGCGCTCGTGGGACCTCGGTGCACCTTCGCGCTCAGCGAGGCCAGGCTCGGACTGGCGCCGTCGGTGATCTCCTTGGTGTTGCTCCCGAAGATGACCGCGCGGTCCGCCGGCCGATACTTCCTCACCGGCGAGACCTTCGATTCCTCGGCCGCGGTGCAGATCGGGCTCGTCACAGAGGCATTCGCATCGGCTGACGAACTCGATGCCGGACTGACATCCGTGCTGTCCGGAATCCGGCGTGCCTCCCCGCAGGGTCTGGCCGCATCGAAGATGCTCACCACGGCAACGGTGTTGTCGAGCTTCCGGGGACTGGCTCGGCAGCGCGCCGACGAGTCGGCCGCTCTGTTCGGTTCGGACGAGGCCCGCGAGGGTATGACGGCGTTTCTGTCGAAGCGTTCTCCGCGTTGGGACCTGAATGCGCAGAAGGAATGACGCAGAAGGAATGACGCAGAAGGAATGATGTAGTGGAATCGATGACGAGATGACCGCGGGCACCCGCACGCCGCCGCCGCGCGAGCCGCGTCAGGAGCGTTCCCGCATCACCCGGGAGCGACTGTTGCGATCGACCATCGAGGCGCTCGCGCATGACGGCTGGTCGGCGGCAACGGTGGCGGCGGTCGCCGAACGGGCCGGCGTGTCGCGGGGCGCGGCACAGCATCATTTCCCCACCCGGGAGGCCTTGATCACGGCGGCTCTGGAGCAGGTCTTCGAGGACATGACCTCGACCGCATCGACCGCGATCACCGCGCTGCCCGCGGGGCCCGACCGGGTCGCCGCGGCCGTCGATCGGGCGGTCAGAATCTACACCGGTACGGAATTCAAAGCGGCACTGCAGGTCTGGGCCGCTGCGGCCTCCGATCCCGCGCTGCGTGAACTGATCCTGCCGATGGAGGACAAGTTCGCCCATGCTGCCCATCAGATGACGGTGGAGGCGCTGGACCCCGACGGCGCCAATCCGCAGGCGCGCAACGTCGCGCAGGTGACCCTCGACCTCGCCCGCGGACTCGGGCTGGCCGACACGCTCTCCGACGACTCGAAACGTCGCGCCCAGGTCGTCGCGACGTGGACGGAGTTGGTGACGGCTGCTCTGCGGTCGGCCGAACACGGCTGAGCACCGTGGGCGGCGCGGCGGCGCGACTTCGACTCAGCGTATGGCGACGCGCACCGCTTCCTGGTACCGCGTCCGCAGGTCGGGCGGTGTCGACTCCGGGAACGTCACCACCAGGTCGAGCACCTGGTACGCGGAGTCCTGTCCGCCCGCGTAGGTCGTGGCTCGGCCGGTGGTCGGGAACTTCAGGAACGTCGCCTGATCGAACTCAGTGGCGGTCGAACAACCCGCCGTCGGGCAGACCTGGGCGGTCACGTCCTTCTCGCCGGTCAACTGGAGGTTCTGACCGCGGACGGCCTCGGCGACCTGCGCGTCCGAGCCCGGATCGATCGGGTTGTCGACCACCGATTGGCCGGCGACGCCCGACTCCGAAGCGGGCGTCGACGCGGGCTCCCCGCCGCATGCGGTGGCACCGAGCAGGCACGCACCGACGACGATCGATGACGTCCAGAATCTCGCCAAAGTCCTGTTCATACCTTCACCTCCGTCGCCTTGCCTCTTATCCTTCCTACCGGGCACTTACCCGTCGACCCCGACCGGGGTGGGCCGGGGGCATCGATTTGTGCGGCCCAACGAGCTCATCATTGCCGCCGCGGCTGCCATGATTGCCGACATGGGTGCACTGCTGATCGCGCTCGTTCTTCTCGCGCTCGGCGCCGGTATCACTGCCTGGCGTGAGCCGCGCCGATTGTTGCCGGGCATCTTCGGAACGGGCGCGGTCGTGATCGTGGCGATGGTGGTGGTCGCTGCCGTGGCGGGGGCCTGCGGACGCGAGGTGTCGGGTGCCATGGTGCTGGCCGTGGTGGCGGTGACCGGGCTGGTCGCCGCGGCCGTGCTCGGTGTGTACCTGGTTGGCACCGGAGTCGAGCTGGTGCGCAGGGAGGGCCTTCGCTCGTCGATGATGCTGTCGACCGCCCTGGGGGTACTCCTCCTGGTCTACGTCGTCGGCGTCGCCACGGGCCTGGTGGTCGGTTGGCTCATCCCGACCTCGGACCACCGCTTGCTGTTCGTGCTCGCGGCGATCGGCGTACCTGCTGCCTATATCGGCTTCGCGCTCCTGGCGTTGGTCATCTGGTCGGCCGTCTACGAGGTGTGGGCTCGACGACGGGTCCGGCGCGATCCCGCAGGCGCCGTGATCGTGTTAGGTGCCGGGCTCATCGACGGACGCCGGGTGGGGAAACTGCTGGCGGGTCGGCTCGATCTGGCCCAGGAGGTGTTCGACCTGGCCGAAGCGTCCGGCCGCCGGCCGATCATGATCTGCTCGGGTGGCCGCGGTGCCGACGAGGAGGTGTCGGAGGCCGCAGCCATGTCCGATTACTTGCTGACCCGCGGAATGCGTGGCGATGCCGTGCTGGCCGAGGATGATTCGACCGACACCGCCGAGAACATCGCCTTCTCGGCGAAGCTCCTCGCCGATCATCGTGTCGTGGGGCCGGTTGCCGTCGTCACCAGCGACTATCACGCCCTGCGCGCCGCGATGCTGATGCGCGGCAACGAGATCGACGGATTCGCCACTGGGGCGCGCACGGCGTCGTACTTCGTTCCGAACGCCGAGGTCCGTGAGTTCGCCGCCATCATGTGGAAGCACCGGTGGCTCAACCTCGCACTGGTCGTCGCGATCTCGATTCCGTGGCTCCTGGCCGTGTGGGATGTGTCGGTGAGGTGACGAGATCGAACCGACGTGGGCCGGCCCGGGCACGGAAGGCGGATTCGGCGTGCTCGGGCCGGGCTCGTTCGCGGTGGATTCGTCGCGGTCGATCAGGCGTCGTGGATGATCACACCGCGAATGTTCTTGCCGTCGCGCAGATCCTGATAGCCCTCGTTGACCTGATCGAGGGTGTGGGTCTGGGTGATCAGCTCGTCGAGCTTGAGCTGGCCCGCGTCATAGAGCCGGAGCAGTTTGACGATGTCGTACTGCGGGTTGGCCGACCCGAACAGGCTGCCCTTGATCGTCTTCTGGTTCAGGGTCAGATCCGTTCCCGACACCTGGACCGTGAGTTTCGTCGGGTCGGCCAGGCCGGTGATGACCACTGTGCCGCCCTTGCCGATCACGGCGGTGGCGTTCGCGACGACCTGTTCGTCGACGGTGCCGACCAGGATGAGCGCCTGATCGGCGCCCTGGCCCCAGGTCAGTTCGTTGACCTTCGCCGCTGCCTCGGCAGCGTCGGCGAAGGCATGGCGCGCACGCCGCCCGCGTAGACCGAGGTTCCCCAGCCCGATGGCACGCCACACCCGTCGAGGACCGCCTTGTCCAACGGCAGCCACTCGTCGACCTTGACCACCGAGTGCTGCGAGATCGTGGCCTGCTCGGCGAATGTCCCGAGCATGCACATCGCACCGAAATCGTCACCGCCGGAGTGGAAACGGAACGAACCGTCGGGCATCGACCCCTCGAGGATGGTTGCGCCCATGTCGCACAGGTTCTGGCGACCGGTGGAGCAATAGCGGCAGGTCCCGCAGTTCGGGATGAAGCTGCAGACCACGTGATCGCCGGGTTTGACCTTGGTGACGCCCGGGACCACCGCCTCGATGATGCCGGAGCCCTCGTGGCCGCCGACGATCGGATAACGCGGCGGCAGATCGCCGTTGGTCGGGTGGAGATCGGAGTGGAAGAGACCGGCAGCGGTGTATTTGATCAGGACCTCGCCCTCCCGCGGCTCGTCGAGGTCGAGTTCGATGATCTCGAACGGCTTTCCGGGGGAGGTGAGGACCGCGGCGTTGGTGGTCATGGACATGTCATGTGCTCCTGGGGTTCTCGTGGATTCGGGTGGGCGTGCGCTCAGAGGGCGACGTTGACGGCCTTGGTCTGGGTGTACAGATCGATGGCGGAGCTGCCGAGTTCGCGACCCCAGCCGGACTGCTTGTACCCGCCGAACGGCATCGCGGTGTCGAAGCCGTTGTACTGGTTCACCCACACCGAGCCGGCCTTGATCTGGCGGGCGGTCTTGTGGGCCTTGGACAGATCGGTGGTCCAGATGCCCGAAGACCGTCGGCTCGATGAAGAAACCCTCATCGCCCCAACGCTTCCCGCCGGTCAGTGCGCGGGCGCCGTCGGCCAGTCCGGCGGACAGGTAGCCCGACTCGCGGTCGAACTGTTCCTGGTTGATCAGTGGTCCGAGTTCGGTCGCCGGATCGAGTCCCGGACCGATCTTGGCCTGCGATGCCGCCTCGGCGACCGCGGCCGTGAAGTCGTCGAAGATGGGGCGTTCGACAACGAGTCGGGTGCCGGCGACGCAGCACTGCCCGTGGTTGAACATCCACGCCGCAACCGATCCGGCCACGGCCTTCTCGAAGTCCGCGTCGGCGAACACGATGCTGGGGCTCTTGCCGCCGAGTTCGAGGGAGACCTTCTTCAAGTTGCCCTTCGCGGCGTCGACGATCTTCTTGCCGACCTCGGTGGAACCGGTGAAGGCGATCTTGTCGTCGTCGTGGGCGGCCAGCGCGGCACCCGCCTCCCCGTAGCAGGTGACGATGTAGACCACTCCGGGCGGGAATCCGGCCTCGGTGAAGATCTCTCCGAGAAGATATGCGGTGAGCGGGTCTGCTCGGCGGGCTTGAGGATGACGGTGTTGCCCGCTGACAGCGCGGGCGCGAGCTTGAACGCGGCCATCAGCAGCGGGAAGTTCCACGGCACGATCCGGCCGCACACGCCGACGGGTTCACGCAACGTGTAGGCGTGGTACTCGCCGCCGGGGACGAACGGCATCGACACGTCGACGGTGCTGCCGGTGATCTTGGTGGCGAGCCCGGCGTTGTAGCGGAAGATGTCGGCCGACCACGCCATGTCGACCGCGGTCGAGACGGTCGCCGCCTTGCCGTTGTCGAGGGCCTCGAGTTGCCCGAACTCCGTCGCACGCTCGCTGAGGAGGTCGCCGACCTTCCAGATCAGACGCTCGCGCCAGTGCTCGCGGCTGTTGATCGCGATCCCGCCGCGGATCTCGGCGGGCGTACCGAGCGCCGTCGACGCGATGTCGACCAGGGTGGTCGGTGTCGCGTCGTCGGGGCGGACCCCGGACAGGGCCGACCGCCGCCACGAGTGCTCGATGACCGGGCGCCGGGGCGACGATTCGGAGGGGTGGGCGAGTGGGTCGATGTCCTCACATGACACACATCACTCTGCTGCGCCGGGCCCCGGCGCTACTGCGCTCGCGATCACCGGCATGCCGTCGGCGGGTGGAATACCCGCGACTACGGTTGACACCATGCGCGTCGTGACCTGGAACGTGAACTCGGTCAAGCAACGGATCCCGCGATTGTTGCCCTGGCTCGATCAACGACGGCCCGACGTGGTGTGCCTGCAGGAGACCAAGCTCGCCGACGACGCGTTCCATGACGCGCTGGGCGCCGACCTCGCGGACCGCGGTTATGAGATCGCCCATGTGGGACAAGGGCAGTGGAACGGGGTCGCGATCCTGTCGCGGGTCGGACTCGACGACGTCCGGTCGGGCTTCGACGGGGTACCGGGCTTTCCCGAGGCGGATTCGCCGACCGAGGCGCGTGCGGTCTCCGCCACGTGCGGTGGCATCCGGGTGTACTCGCTGTACGTACCCAACGGCCGGGAGCCGGACTCGGATCACTACCGATACAAGCTGGAGTGGTTGGCGCGTCTGCGTGACAGTGTCGCCGCGGCGACCGGTGCCGGAGCCGCCGACAACACGATGCTCTGCGGCGACATGAACATTGCGCCGACCGACGCCGATGTGTTCGATCCGACTGCCTACGAAGGTCATACGCACGTGACGGTGCCGGAACGTCGGGCGCTCACCGATTTCGACGAGTTGGGTCTACACGATGTGGTCCGTGAGCGGTGGCCTGAGGACCGGGTCTTCAGCTACTGGGACTACCGGGCCGGGATGTTCCACAAGGACCTCGGGATGCGGATCGATCTCGTTCTCGCCGGTGGGCCCATCGCCGATCGTGTCGCGTCGGCGTGGATCGATCGGCAGGCGCGCAAGGGCAGCAAACCCAGTGACCATGCGCCGGTCGTCGTCGATCTCGACAACGCACCCGACGGCGACATCGGCCCGGTCGTGCCGCCGCCGTCGAACCCCGCGAAGCGTGGCGCCACGAAGGTCAAGCTGCCCCAATCATCCGAATAGCCTTGGCTCCGCGTGGAGGCCGTCGAGGCGTATGCATGTTCGCCGGACGAAGAAATCGCGAAAGCCTCTCGGGCCGCCAGAGGTGCGTATCCAATGGATGGCATCGGTCTTGTCGATCCGGCGGATGGCAAAGGGGCACGGTATGAACAGCGTCGGCATGAGCATGGTCGAATCCGGCGTCAAGAGGCTGAGGAAGTTCGCCGACGAGCACGTGGAACCGCGACGTCGCGGCGACACCATCGACACGTACCGCAACATCCGGGTCGGGATGATCTCCCTGATCCTGATGCTCGGGGTGGCCATCGCCATCGACAGCATCGAGGAGGGCCGGATCGAGTCGTCGATCAGCCGGTACTACTACACCTCCGTCCATGCGGTCTTCATCGGCGCACTGTGCGCGATGGGTGCGATGCTCATGGCGTACAAGGGGCGCTCGGAGGTCGAGGACGTTCTGCTCAACTACGCGGGGTTCCTCGCGTTTCTCGTCGCGTTCATCCCGACACCCGTCACCGGGGACCAGCGGGCGCTCACGAGCCCGGACTGGGTCCGCTGGAACGTGTGGGCAGCCTGTGCGGCCACTGCCGCCGGACTGGTGCTGTGGTTCGTCTTCGGCCGGCTCCGGGGGTACGCCTCCTCGCCGCACCGGACGTGGATCGGCATCGTCGCACGGTGCCTCGGCGTGACGGCCGTGATCCTGGTCGTCGTGCGACTGTTCGGGCACTGGACCTGGATTCCCGGTTCCACCCACGACGTCGCCGCCGTGTCGATGTTCGTCGGCCTCATCCTCGTGGTGGTCTTCAATGGCCTTGCGGCACTGGCCGACCGCGAGGGTGGGGGAGCGCGGTCGTGGTATCCGTGGGCATATGCCGTCATCGCCCTGGTGATGGCTCTGACACTCATCGGCATCGTCTGCATCGGCCCGGTCGGCGCGTCATGGCTCTTCTGGGTCGAGGTGGTACTACTCGCCGAGTTCGGGGTCTTCTGGGTGGTGCAGACCCTCGAGCTCTGGGACGACGAGGAGTCGGCGGCCCGCCTCGAGCGGCAACATGCGGAACAAAGTTCCGCCGACGGCCGTTGAGCAACCCGGAAGGTCACCCCGGGTTCACCATCCGTTGGTTCGTCATCGAGATGGGCGAATCCGTTTTTTGACCTGTGCAAACTCGATCGGTAGAGTGGATCGCCGGTGCCCGGCACATGCTGGGCCAGTCCGCATGCCCGGCAACCGGGAGCTCGCGGTCTGACAAGCAAAACCGCGGTCGAGCGTCTGACACGCCCGACCTCGGGGTAGCGATAATGTACTGACCAGCACTTACGGGCTGGTGGGGCGAGTTGTGGAAGCAACGGGATCGAATTTTGATTCTCGGCGCTTGCCCGGAGCACAAACCGCGACACGACAACTACAAGCCCGCCGACAGCGTTGACGAGACGCAGGCGGGGACTGCCGACAAAGGAAGAACACCTAGTGCCAACCATCAATCAGCTGGTCCGCAAGGGCCGTCACGACAAGGCCGCGAAGACCAAGACCGCGGCCCTCAAGGGAAGCCCGCAGCGTCGCGGCGTGTGCACCCGCGTCTACACCACCACCCCGAAGAAGCCGAACTCCGCGCTGCGAAAGGTCGCCCGTGTGCGCCTGACCAGCTCCGTCGAGGTCACCGCTTACATCCCGGGTGAGGGTCACAACCTTCAGGAGCACTCGATGGTGCTCGTCCGCGGTGGTCGTGTGAAGGACCTCCCGGGTGTTCGCTACAAGGTCATCCGCGGCTCGCTCGACACCCAGGGTGTCAAGGACCGTAAGCAGGCCCGCAGCCGTTACGGCGCGAAGAAGGGGAACTGATAAGTCATGCCACGTAAAGGACCCGCACCCAAGCGCCCCCTGATCAACGACCCGGTCTACGGTTCGCCGCTGGTCACCCAGCTGGTCAACAAGATTCTGCTGGACGGCAAGAAGTCGACCGCCGAGCGCATCGTCTACCGGGCGCTCGAGCAGGCTCGCGACAAGACCGGTACCGACCCCGTCGTCACCCTCAAGCGCGCCCTCGACAACGTCAAGCCGACCCTCGAGGTCAAGAGCCGTCGCGTCGGTGGCGCCACGTACCAGGTGCCGATCGAGGTCAAGCCGGGACGCGCCAACACCCTCGCACTGCGGTGGCTGGTGACCTTCAGCCGCCAGCGTCGTGAGAAGACGATGGTCGAGCGTCTCGCCAACGAACTGCTCGACGCCTCCAACGGTCTCGGCGCTTCGGTCAAGCGTCGCGAGGACACCCACAAGATGGCCGAGGCCAACCGGGCGTTCGCGCACTACCGCTGGTGATCTCGACGTCGGGCCGGCGGTGGATCATCATCGGCCCGACGCTCACCACAACCAATTCAGCTCTAGCGAAATTGCGAGGCAATTAAGTGGCACAGGAAGTGCTCAGCGACCTGAACAAGGTGCGCAACATCGGCATCATGGCCCACATCGATGCCGGTAAGACCACCGCAACCGAGCGAATCCTCTTCTACACCGGTGTCAACTACAAGATCGGTGAAACCCACGACGGTGCCTCGACCACCGACTGGATGGAGCAGGAGAAGGAGCGGGGGATCACCATCACCTCCGCCGCGGTGACGTGCTTCTGGAACAACAACCAGATCAACATCATCGACACCCCCGGCCACGTCGACTTCACCGTCGAGGTGGAGCGCAGCCTTCGCGTGCTCGACGGCGCGGTCGCCGTGTTCGACGGCAAGGAAGGCGTCGAGCCGCAGTCCGAGCAGGTCTGGCGGCAGGCGGAGAAGTACGAGGTCCCGCGCATCTGCTTCGTCAACAAGATGGACAAGCTCGGTGCGGACTTCTTCTTCACCGTGCGCACCATCGAGGAGCGCCTGGGCGCGAAGCCGCTCGTCCTGCAGCTGCCGATCGGTGCCGAGGACAACTTCGACGGCATCGTCGACCTGATCGAGCAGAAGGCGATCACCTGGCGCGGCACCGTCGAGATCGGTGCGGAGCCGACCTTCGAGGAGATCCCCGCGGATCTGGTCGACCAGGTCGCCGAGTACCGCGAGAAGCTCATGGAGACCGTCGCCGAGAGCGATGAGGCATTGCTGGAGAAGTACTTCGGTGGCGAGGAACTGACCACCGAAGAGATCAAGGGTGCGATCCGCAAGCTGACCATCCGCCGTGAGTACTACCCGGTGATCTGTGGCTCCGCGTTCAAGAACAAGGGTGTCCAGCCGATGCTGGACGCGGTCATCGACTACCT
Source organism: Gordonia sp. DT101 (assembly GCF_049844895.1). NCBI lineage: Bacteria > Bacillati > Actinomycetota > Actinomycetes > Mycobacteriales > Gordoniaceae > Gordonia > Gordonia sp. DT101. Next base: position 800,656 of record NZ_JBNCLX010000002.1, read on the forward strand.
CCCGTCGCCGCTCGACGTCCCCTCGGTCGAGGGTCACGCCGTGGGCAACGAGGAAGAGATCCTGTCGCGCAAGCCGTCGTCCGAGGAGCCGTTCTCGGCGCTGGCGTTCAAGATCGCGGCGCACCCGTTCTTCGGCAAGCTGACCTTCGTCCGCGTGTACTCCGGCCACGTGACGCCGGGCACCCAGGTGCTCAACGCCACCAAGGGCAAGAAGGAGCGCATCGGCAAGCTCTTCCAGATGCATGCCAACAAGGAGAATCCGGTCGACGAGGCCTGGGCCGGTCACATCTACGCGATGATCGGCCTGAAGGACACCACCACCGGTGACACCCTGTGCGATTCGAATGCACCGATCGTGCTCGAGTCGATGAGCTTCCCGGACCCGGTCATCAACGTCTCGATCGAGCCGAAGACCAAGTCCGACCAGGAGAAGCTCGGCACCGCGATCCAGAAGCTCGCCGAAGAGGACCCGACCTTCACCGTGTCGCTCAACGACGAGACCGGCCAGACCGTCATCGGCGGTATGGGCGAGCTGCACCTCGACGTGCTGGTCGACCGCATGAAGCGGGAGTTCAAGGTCGAGGCCAACGTGGGCAAGCCTCAGGTCGCGTACCGCGAGACCATCAAGAAGTCTGTCGACAAGCACGAGTTCACCCACAAGAAGCAGACCGGTGGATCGGGGCAGTTCGCCAAGGTCATCATCAAGCTCGAGCCGCTGGTGGACGCCGAGGACGGCGCCACCTACGAGTTCGACAATGCGGTCACCGGTGGTCGCGTTCCGCGTGAGTACATCCCGTCCGTGGATGCCGGCGCGCAGGACGCGATGCAGTACGGCGTGCTCGCCGGTTACCCGCTGGTCAACTTGAAGGTCACCCTGCTCGACGGTCAGTACCACGACGTCGACTCCTCGGAGATGGCCTTCAAGATCGCCGGTTCGCAGGCCCTCAAGGAGGCCGCGCGGATGGCGAGCCCGGTCATCCTGGAGCCGATCATGGCCGTCGAGGTCACGACTCCGGAGGACTACATGGGTGACGTGATCGGCGACCTGAACTCCCGCCGTGGCCAGATCCAGGCCATGGAGGAGCGCAGTGGTGCCCGTGTCGTGAAGGCGCAGGTTCCGCTGTCGGAGATGTTCGGCTACATCGGAGACCTTCGGTCGAAGACCCAGGGCCGGGCAAACTACTCCATGGTGTTCGACTCCTACGCGGAAGTTCCCGCGAACGTGTCGAAGGAGATCATCGCGAAGGCCACCGGCGAGTAAGTCGGTCGCCCCAGCGACACGCGCCGGCCACATCACAAGCGGGCGCAACAACGTAAGTAACCGAACAGAGCTGTTGGGATCCACCCAACAGAGCAACAACAGTCCAGGAGGACAATCAAGTGGCGAAGGCGAAGTTCGAGCGGACCAAGCCGCACGTGAACATCGGCACCATCGGTCACGTCGACCACGGCAAGACCACGCTGACCGCGGCCATCACCAAGGTGCTGCACGACAAGTACCCGGAACTCAACCAGAGCTTCGCGTTCGATCAGATCGACAAGGCTCCGGAAGAGAAGGCTCGTGGGATCACGATCAACATCTCGCACGTGGAGTACGAGACCGAGAAGCGTCACTATGCGCACGTCGACGCTCCCGGTCACGCGGACTACATCAAGAACATGATCACCGGTGCGGCTCAGATGGACGGCGCGATCCTCGTGGTCGCCGCCACCGACGGTCCGATGCCGCAGACCCGCGAGCACGTGCTGCTGGCCCGCCAGGTCGGTGTGCCCTACATCCTGGTCGCCCTGAACAAGGCCGACATGGTCGACGACGATGAGATCATCGAGCTCGTCGAGATGGAGGTCCGCGAACTGCTGGCCGCCCAGGAGTTCGACGAGGAGGCCCCGGTGGTCAAGGTCTCGGCGCTGAAGGCGCTCGAGGGCGACGCCGAGTGGACCAAGTCGGTCGAGGAGCTCATGGCTGCCGTCGACGAGTCGATCCCGGACCCGGTCCGCGAGACCGACAAGCCGTTCCTGATGCCCGTCGAGGACGTCTTCACCATCACCGGCCGCGGCACCGTGGTCACAGGTCGTGTGGAGCGCGGCGAGGTCAATGTGAACGAGGAAGTCGAGATCGTCGGCATCCGCGAGAAGTCCACCAAGACCACCGTCACCGGTATCGAGATGTTCCACAAGCTGCTCGACTCGGCACAGGCGGGCGACAACGCCGGTCTGCTGCTGCGCGGTCTCAAGCGTGAGGACGTCGAGCGCGGTCAGGTCATCGTGAAGCCGGGCACCACGACTCCGCACACGGAGTTCGAGGGCCAGGCTTACATCCTGAGCAAGGACGAGGGTGGTCGTCACACCCCGTTCTTCAACAACTACCGTCCGCAGTTCTACTTCCGTACCACGGATGTGACCGGTGTCGTGACCCTTCCCGAGGGCACCGAGATGGTCATGCCGGGCGACAACACCGAGATGAGCGTCAAGCTCATCCAGCCGGTCGCCATGGACGAGGGCCTGCGCTTCGCGATCCGCGAGGGTGGCCGCACCGTCGGTGCCGGCCGCGTCACCAAGATCAACAAGTGACCTTGTCAGTCACAGTGGTCTAGACGAACACACGAAGGCGCCCGGTCACGAAAGTGGCCGGGCGCCTTCGTCGTCTGCGCATGCCGGTCAGGAGCACGTGCACGGTCCGGTGATCTCGGTCGGACTCATCGAGGTGCCGGCGTCGCACGCGATTCATCGATTGGTCGAGTCCGCATCATGAATCACATGAGCCACTTTGGTAACACCGTGGTTGCAATGTGCCGGAGCTGTGGTCACAAGCATGGCAATCGCCGGTGCCGGCGAATTACGGTGCTGCGGTGCCAGTTCTCATCGACCGCGGGCGCTTTGCCGTCGCGCGGCGACGCTTTCTCGTGTTTCTGCTCGCGCTCGCCGCGGCCGCCGGAACGGGAGTCGTCGCCGCGGGGACCGCAAACGCGGCCTCCTTCGGTCGTTTCTACGTGGCGGGTTGTGGAATGCCCTCGACGCCGGTGGACATGTGGACCAGATGGGGCAATTACAAGACGGTGATCGCGCTCGACGGGCTCCGGGCGACGAACGACGAGAGCGGCTGGCGCCATGAGACGCGGATTCAGCGGATCGCCGACACCGGCGTGAACGTGGTGGAACCGGTCGGTGGGCTGGCGAGCTTCTACACCGACTGGGATGCCGCCAGCCCGGGAAACAAGATCAAGTACCGCTATCGCTGGACCTGCCGCCTGAACACCATTGTGAGAGAACTCGATGCGCGCGGTCTCGCCGTGGGGCCGCGGGGTAAGTATGCCCTCATGGGCATCTCGATGGGCGGCAACGCGGCGATGATCTACGGTGCGTACCACCGGAAGCGGATCTCCCATGTCTTCTCGATGTCGGGATTCCTCAACCTGTCCGCGCCGACCATGCGGGAAGCGGTGCGACTGGCCCTCATCGACGCGGGGATGGCCGCGGGGGTCGGTCCGTTCAGCGCCGACGCCATGTGGGGTCTGCCGTGGAACGAACGGTGGGTTCGCAACGACGCCCTCGTCCAGATCGCCAGGATGCGTGGGATGCACATCCGGGTCGGAGCGGCCTCGGGCCTGTGGGGGAAGTACAACACCGATGCGATCGGATCCATCAAGGGCACCCCGCTCGAGGTGATCTCGCTCGCGCAGACCCGCACCTTCGAGGTCGGGGCGGCGATTGCCGGCGTGCGGATCACGACCGATTATCCGGCGCTCGGAACCCATCAGTGGGGTTACTGGCAGGACATGGTGATGCGTGCGAAGAAGAGCGGCTGGTTCCGCGACTGACCCGCGGACAGCACCCGGAATCTCGGCGAGAGCACCGCTCATTACCCTCGATGGCATGCGCGTGCTGCATCGATCGACATCTTCCGGGGAACTGGCACTGAATGTCCGGGTCGCCGGGGTCGACCGCGATCGCCCGCCCGTCGTGCTGGTGCACGGCATGGCCGGCGACCACAGCACCTGGCGCACCTTCGCCAGGGCGCTACGCCGTGAGGGCAGGTCGGTCGTCTCCGTCGATCTCCGCGGTCACGGCCGGAGCGGGCACGCCGCGACCTACCGGCTCGACGACTTCCGCGACGACCTGAGGTTCGTCCTCGACGACCTCGACATCGAGGTCGCCGACGTGGTCGCGCATTCGCTCGGGGCGCACTCCGCGCTCCGGTTGGCGATGGATGTGCCGAACCGCGTGCGGCGCATCGTCCTCGAGGAGATCCCGCCGATGCCGCGGGATCAACACGATCTCGACGAGAACATCGTCGTCGCGGCATCGCTCGGCGAACGCGTGCGCGGACTGGGCTGGGCCGTGCGCAATCCGGTTCCCATCATCCGATTCGACCGACGGGTGGCCACCGACGTCTCGACCCAGTTCGAGGTCGCCGACCCCGACTGGTGGACGCGTCTGCGGGCGGTCACGGCACCTGCCCTGGTCATCTCGGGTGGCCGCCGAAGCTTCCTGCCGTCACAGCATCTCCGTACGCTCAGCGAGGTGCTGCCCGACGGCCGGTTCGCCGTGATCGACGCCGGGCACAGTGTGCATCGGGACCGAGCTGCCGACTTCGGCTCGGCGGCAGGTGAATTCCTCAGGGCGTCATAGCCCCCCGGACATCGGGAACCGTTTGGGGCCGGGCTGCGTCCTAAGAACCATGAGTCCCCGCGATCTCGCACCACCGACCATCCTGATCGACTGGCTCGCCGCAGGCGACCGCACCACAGAACTCCTCGACGACACCGTCGGCGTCGACCGCCCCTGGTGGGCCGAGCAACTCGCCGAGCACGGTCTTCCCGGCGTGTTGTGCGGCGAGACAATATCGCGCACAGGCCTTTTCGGTCTGGCAGACGCCGCCCTGGCGTCTCCCGACGATGCGATCAACCTGCTGTGGAACACCATCGCGTTCTGTCACGGTCGGCGCCCCGGCGAGAACAAGCGCCGCATGGTCGCGGTGGCGACCGACCGACGACGGATCGGGGGATTGCTCCAGGAGGCGGCGCAGGCGAGTCGCGAGGATCCGGCCACCGCCTTCGAACTGCTGAAGCCAGAACGTGGCGGCAACACGATCGAGCGCCTCGGGCCCACCGGCTTCACGTGGTTTCTGTACTTCGCGGGCGGCGGAGCACCAGACCATCCGAGCCAGGTGCTCGACAGCAAGATCGCCAGGACGATCCGTCGTGCAGGGTGGAAGCGATTCCCGGTGAGCGCGTGGACGGCCGACGACTACGTCGGGTTCGGGGAGGTCGTGGCCCGATGGCGTACGGAGTCCGGGGCCGCTCGCAACGACGTCATCGTCCGGGGACTGTACTCGGTGTCCCCGCCGGCCGACGCGGACTACCCCTGGCAGACCTGGGAACGTGAGACCTGGAAGAGCGACAACTGGGTCAACGGGCCGTTGTCGACCGACGATCTCCGGCAGATCTATCACTGGCTGGCACTGATCGCCGATGTCTACCCGATGTCGACGGCGGCCGCCGACTTCGCGCGGATCGGACCAACGATCAGCAGAGCGCTCGACGGAGACCTCGGGCCCACGCCGCGCCTCCGACCACCGGGGGAGTCGTCCTACGACGACCCCTTCTTGTTGTACAACGGTCGTGGGTCCACGCCGATCTCACGCCAGGCCTGATAGGCCCATGGCACGTAGAGCCATTTCAGTGGCAGTCGGTTGAACACCGGATTCGCCGCCCGCATGGCCGCCGCGAAACGCTGGAAGCGCTTCTCCCGTTTGGCATCCCACTCGAGACCGCACACCTCACGCATCTGTTGTGGGATCGTGCCGACGATGACCGTCCGGATGAATCCGTTCAGCGGGACCGAAGCCACCCTCCATACCGGTGCCGGGACCTTCTTGGGCCGGGGGAGGCCCTGGCGGATGTAGCCGGTGGCGTACACAACGGTCTTGTGCGGAACGAACCGGTTCAGCATGTCATCCCAATACGCGAGAAACTCCTCGTAGGTCTGTGGCTGACTCCGCGCACTGACCCCGTACAGCTGATACCAGACCTTGCTCTCCTCGAAGATCTGGACTTTCTCGGTGTAGCTCAACCTGCGGATGAACGTATCGGTGATGTAGAGCACCTGGTCGACGAAAGTCGCATGAGCCCAATAGAACAGCTCGGGATTGAGTGCGTGGTAGCGCGATCCGTCGCTGATCGTGCCCTTGATGTCGCGATGGAAGTCGCGAACCGTGCGGCCCCACTTCTGCGGTTCGGTGCTGTAGACGGTCGTCATCACCGGTGGTCCGGTCCGCCGTGCGCGGCCCAGGAAGTCGTCGAAGATGACGGAATGGTCGAGCACCGCCTGGCCGAGTTGCTCGATGCAGTTCTCGGTGCCGGCGAGGCGCTGAAAACCGAGGATTCCGCGACTGTCGCCGTAGAACTTCCAGACGAGGGAATCGGCGCCGAGACGCGGCGAGGCCTCCGCCGCATCGGCCTCGTCGTCGACGATGACCGGTTCGGCCTCGCGGATCGACTGCTCGTAGTCCTGGTTGACTGACATGGGAGGAGACTAACCCAGCTTGGAACGAAGTGAAAGATTTGTTCCAAGGAGGCTCGTGAGAAGGGACCGGTGATGTCCGGGAACGCACTGCCCACAACGGCCGATCTGCTCGCCACGGCGTTGGTGGTCCGATTGCCGATGCGTACACGGTTCCGCGGCCTCACCATGCGCGAGACGATGGTCTTCCGCGGGCCGGCCGGATGGGGGGAGTTCGGTCCCTTTGTCGAGTACGACGACGACGAAGCGTCTGCGTGGCTCGCGGCCGGCATCGAGGCGGCATATCAAGGGCCGCCGCCGCCGGTACGCGACGTGATCGCGATCAATGCGACCGTGCCGGCCGTCCCGGCGTCCGAGGTCGCCGGGATTCTGGCTCGTTATCCGGGGGCGTCGACCGCCAAGGTCAAGGTCGCCGAACCCGGCCAGACGCTCGACGACGACGTCGCGCGGGTCGCCGCAGCCCGCGCCGGGGTGGCGCGGGTGCGGATCGATGCGAACGGCAAATGGACTGTCGCCGAGGCGATCCGCGCGATCCGGGCGATCGGTGACGTCGAGTACGTCGAACAACCGTGTGCGACCGTGGAGGAACTCGCCGAAGTGCGCCGCGCCGTCGGCGTCCCGATCGCCGCGGACGAATCGATCCGGAAGGCGGCCGATCCATATCGGGTGGTCGCCGCCGACGCCGCCGACGTGGCCATCGTCAAGGTCGCGCCCCTCGGTGGGATGCGGGCAACGCTCGAGATCGCCGACGCGATCGGGCTGCCCGTCGTGGTGTCGTCGGCCCTCGACTCGGCGGTGGGCATCTCCGCCGGGCTGGCCGCGGCGGCCGCATTACCGAACCTCGACCACGCCTGTGGGCTCGGCACCGGCGCCCTGTTCGGTGCCGATGTGGCCGTGCCCTTCCTCCCGGCGGGAGGGGCGGTCACCACGCGCTGGTTCGGGCCTGATCACATCGTCGACCGGGGCGCCGTGCCGCTGGCCGATGGGAGGCGTGAGCGGTGGTGGCGTGACCGCCTGATCCGCTGTCATGCGCTGCTGTCCGCTCGGGGGGTCGATCACGACCGGGACTAGAAACATTTTCGATATTCTGTTCCAATGGTTCGGGAGAATGCGATCGGGGTCACAGTCGGCCCCTGACCCGTGGGTGTGAGGAGACGTGGCATGACAACGACGGTGGGCGCGGAGGCCCCGGCCGGCAGCGACCTGCTCGAGGTGCCGTGCGCCGACCGCAACGGGATTCTCGAGATGATGTCGATGCGGCGTGATCCGTTCGCGTTCGGCGACGACCGGCTGGCACGGTTCGGCCAGGTGTCCGGTCTCAACGCGCTGGGTATCCAGATGGTGATCGCCTCGGGCCCGCGGGCCGCCGACGAGATCCTGATGAACCGCGACAAGGCCTTCGCCAACGGGCCGGCCTGGAGCTACTTCATCGGCCCCTTCTTCAATCGCGGCATCATGCTGCTCGATTTCGACGAGCACCGACACCATCGGCACATTCTCCAGCAGGCGTTCACCCCCTCCGCGCTCAAGGGCTACATGCAGGAGATGCAGCCCATGATCGCCGATCGGATCGAGCGGTTCGCGTCCGGCGATGTGAAGCTGTTCAGCGAGTTCAAGGAGCTGACGCTCGACGTCGCCCTCGAGGTCTTCCTCGGCGTCGAACTGCCCAAGCACGATGCGGACAAACTCAACAAGGCCTTCATCGAGACGGTGCGTGCGGGAGTCGCCTACGTGCGCAAGCCGGTTCCCGGAGGACGGTGGTGGAAGGGACTCCGGTCTCGCAAGGTGCTCGAGGAGTTCTTCTACGAGAACATCCCGGTCAAACGGGCGCGTGAGACGCCGGACCTGTTCTCGGTGCTCTGCCATGCGGAGAGCGACAACGGCGATCGCTTCACGGACGAGGACGTGGTCAACCACATGATCTTCGTGTTGATGGCCGCCCACGACACGTCGACCATCACCACGACGCAGATGGCCTACCGGATGGCGAAAGCGCCCGAGTGGCAACAGAAGGCGTACGAGCAGTCGATGGACCTCGATCGCGAGCTCGGCTATGACGATCTCGACAAGCTCTCGGTCATCGACGCAGTGATGAAGGAATCCCTGCGGATGTGTCCGCCGGTGCCCGCGCAGCCGCGGATGGCGATCAAGGACACCTCGGTCCAGGGATACTTCGTCCCCAAGGGGAGCTTCGTCTCGGTGCCGCAGCTCACCAATCACCGTGACCCCGAGTTCTTCACCAACCCGGAGATGTTCGATCCCGAGCGCTTCTCGGCGGACCGCGCCGAGGACAAGGGCCACCGGATGGCGTGGATGCCGTTCGGCGGTGGCGTACACAAGTGCATCGGCCTGTATTTTGGCCAGATGGAGATCAAGACGATCCTGCATCATCTGGTACGCGGTCACGAGTGGTCGGTGCCGGACGGCTACACCATGCCGATGGATTACAGCTCCCTTCCTGTTCCCAAAGACAAGCTCCCCGTGAGCATTCGACGCCGATGACGACGACACGGGCGCCGCGTAAGACGCGCAACACCTCGTCACCGGAGGATCAGGAACAGGCGATCCTCTCGGCGGCCGGGGCCGAGTTCACCTCTGTCGGGGTCCGGCGCGCGAACATGGACGAGGTCGCCGCGCAGGCGGGCGTCAGCCGGAGCACGCTCTACCGGCGCTTCCCCAACAAGGAGGCGCTGCTGCTGGCGGTGGCCAACGATCTCTACGAACGTGGGATGCGCCGCCTCGAACAGGCGGTCGTCGGGCTCGGACCCGCCGATGCGGTGGTCGAGGCCTTCGCCGAGGGCGCGCTGATGGTGTCCGAGGATCCGCTGATGCGCCGCCTGGTGCTCACCGACTCGGAGATGAAGGGCATCACCGCGTCGGTGACCGCCCTGTTCATCGACATGGTGACCGATCGGGTGGCTGCCACGCTACGGGAGGCAGGCGCCACGATGCCCGCGGATGATCTGCTGCAGGCGGTGGAGCTCCACGTCCGGTTGGTCATCTCCTATCTCGAGGTCCCCACCTCCGACGAGAGCCGGACGCAACCCGAAGCGGTCCGGGCACTCGCCGCCAAGTATCTGGCTCCGATGATCTGGTGAGGGTCCCTCGATCGCCGTCTCGTCAATTCCGTTCAGCACCAAAGGATCACCGATGTCCCTCCGCGACCGAATCAGCCGTACGCCCGATCACGACGAGGTCCGATCCGCTCTGTGCGGCAAGATCATCGCCATCACCGGCGGTGCGCGCGGCATCGGATTCGAAACGGCCACACAGCTGTTCGACGCGGGCGCCGTCATCGCCCTCGGCGATGTCGACGAGGAGGCGGTCGGCAAGGCGGCCGCCGACCTCGGGGTCGAGGGGTTCTCCGTCGACGTCACCGACCGCAAGTCCTTCGACGATTTCCTCACCGGCGTCGAGGATTCCCTCGGCCCGATCGATGTCCTGATCAACAACGCCGGGATCATGCCGGTCGGGCATTTCCTCTCCTACGACGAGGCCCTGATCCGGCGAACCTTCGACATCGATGTCATCGGGGTGATCACCGGAACCCAGCTCGCGGCCCGCCGGATGGTGACGCGGGGCCGCGGCCAGGTCGTCAACATCGCATCGGTCGCCGGACGTCTGCCGACTCCCGGACTGACCATCTACAACGGCGCGAAAGCCGCCGTCATAGAGTTCTCCGAGGCCCTCGACGCCGAGTTGGAGCCCACCGGTGTGCGGATCAGTACGGTGCTCCCGACCTTCACCAGAACCGGTCTGATCTCGGGGCTGCGGACCAACTCGCTCGTACGGCCGGTCGACCCCGAGGATGTCGCGGCACACGTCGTATCGATCATCGCCCGACCGCGGGTTCGGGTGACGGCTCCCCGGTCCATGGCCTGGGTGCATGCCAATGCGACGATCCCGCAGCGCATGAAGCGGATGTCGCGCCGAATGACCAAGCTGGACAGTATGTTCTTGGACTACGACCACGATCAGCGAGCAGCGTATTCGCAGCGTATCGGCGCCGACGGACGGTAGGGCGGCCGAGAGGACGACACCCCTGTGGCTGTGTCCGGCGTCACCGTTAGGGTGGAGTCGGCTCGACGGTGACGTCGGTGCCATCGGTGAGAGGAACGACGCATGACCGGCAACCGTCTGCTCGACGACGAGCGGACCGCGCGTGCCGAGTTGCGCAGCGCGGTCGATGAACTGCGGACGGCGGAGATCGAGGCCGGTGAGCGACGCCCTTCGCGAATCCGGTGGGTGATCGCGATCGTCGCCGTCGCCGCCGTGGTCGCGGCGGTCATCGGGGGGACGCTGTGGGTACGCGCGGAGCGCGCCTACACCGACGGCGACTTCCAGCGGGCCGCGGTGGCGAGGGTGTCCCTCCTGCTCAGCCCCGATCATCGACGTCCCGATCAGGCGAGGCGCATCCTGGACGGTGCGACTGGCGCGTTCTATGACGAGTTCGCGCAATCTGCCGACGGTTACAGTCGGTTCGTCCAGAGCCAGGGGACCGTGGCGCGGGGAACCGTGGACGGCGCCGGGGTCTCGGGCCGGTCTGGGGACGAGGCCGCGGTCCTGGTGGCCGCGACGGTCGAGTTCTCTGGTGACGCGGCCGCGGGGCGCGCCCCTTCGGACCAGCAGTTCCGGCTACGGGTGCTGGTGACGCCCGACGACGGTCAGCTGAAACTCTCGGCGGTGCAGTACATCCCATGACCGATTCCCGTGCCGGCGTTGGGCGCAACAATTCCCGGATCGTCTCGAGGAGGTCGGCGCTCCTCATCTCCGGTGCGATCGTGGTGGTACTCGTCGTCCTGCTCACGGTACTGGCCTGGCAATGGCGGGTCTCGGTCACCGATTCCGCCACCGAACGTAGTCGCGATCAACTACGTAATGACGCCGGAAAGGTGGTGGCGCAGGTCTTCTCGGTCGACACCGCGACGTGGCAGGCCGATCGGACCCGGGCCCGAGGACTCGTGGGCGGAGAGTTCGCCGCCCGGTACGCATCGGAACTGACTCGCCCGCCTGCCGATGGTGCACGCAGCATCGTGTGGACACCGGAGGCCGTCGGCATCGTCGATGCAGGGCCCGACAGCGGGGACGTGCTGATCCGCGCAAAGATCGTGACGACACCCGCCGTCGCGTCCGCCGGTGCACCGATCACCGAGAGGTCCTCGGTCACAGCTCGATTCGACAAAGCCGACGATCACTGGTTGCTGACCCGCGTCGAGGTGATCTCATGAGTGCGGTCGATGAGGAACGTGTGGAACAGGCACGGCAACAGGTGGTCGAGGCGACCCGGAATGCGCGTCTGGCGCGTGTCGTGGCAGCCGGGCCGCTGCGCGATCGGGCCCGTCGCCGGTCGAGACGCCTGGTGATCGCCTCCGCCTTCGCTGTGGCCGTCGTGGTGCTCCTGGTCGCGGTGATCGTGGCCGTCGCGGTGCACAATCGATCTGCGACGGAACGTGCCGACGCCGCGACCGCGGCACTCGATGGATCACGTTCGGCGGTGACCGCATTGCTGACCGCGAATCCCCGTGATCCCGCCGGCTACCTCGATCGGGTGCTGGCCGTGACCACCGGGGCCCAGCACGACCGGCTCGTCACGTCGCGCGATGCCCTCGTCGCCGAGATCGGTCGCCAGGACCGGCCGAGTACCGGGCAGGTCTTGTCCGCCGGTCTGATCACGGATCCGCCCTCCGACGACGTCGGCGCGCAGGCACGCGTGCTGATGGTCGCCGAGGCCACCGATCCGACCTTGGTCGGTGGCGACTACGGCGACCGACGCGTGAACATCGAGGTGACGATGACGCGAACATCCGCCGGGTGGCTGATGAGTCAGGCGGGACTGACGTGACCGGCGGGTTGCAGCTCACCCGTCGTGGACGGCGCTGGTTCGGTACGGCGGTGGTGATCGTGCTCGTCGCGACGATCGTGGCGATCGCCGGATTCGTGGGTGCTCACCGCGCGCGCCCGGTTCCCGACGAGGCCCAGCGCGACGCCGTGCAGGCCGCGACGAGCGAGGCGGTCACGGCGCTGATGACCTTCGGGCCCGACTCCACACCGTCCGACCGCGCGGCGGTGGCCGCGCGTCTGACGGGTTCGTTGCTCCTCCGGTACCGCAGTGAAGGGCCCGATGTCGTGTTGCCCGGTGCGGTGACGGGCGGAGCGAGCATGACGGTCCGGGTGGTTGGCGTCGGGGTGAACGCATACGCCGCGGACCAGGCCCAGATGATGGTGTTCGCCGATCAGTCCGTGAGGTTGCCCGGCGTGACCCCATCCGCCGGCACCGACGGAGAACGCACCTCTACCGCTCGGTGGGCCACTATGCGTAATGTCGGGGGCAACTGGCGGCTCGCCGACCTCGAGATGGTCGGCGATGTCACCCGATGAGGGGGTGCATCCAGCGCATCTCCGGCCGGCTCACGGTGGCCGGCGACCGCGGGCGACGCGGACCGCGTCGACGTCGCGGCGCCGGGTTACACCTCGTGGGCACGGATCTGGATACGTCATGGGAGGACGCAGATGAGTGGGTCAACCGCGGGTGTGGTCGTGGTGGGAGCGGGCCTGGGTGGGATCCGCGTCGCTGAGAGCCTGCGCGCCAACAACTATGCCGGAACCGTCACGCTGATCGGGGCCGAGCCCCATCCGCCCTACGATCGTCCGCCGCTGTCGAAGTCGGTGCTGCTCGGCAAGGACGACCGCGTCGACCTGAAGCCTGCCGAGTTCTTCGGCGACTCGTCGATCGACCTGCGGGTCGGGGAGCGGGTGAGCGCGATCTCGCCGGAGGATCACACGGTCACCGTCGAGCGTTTCGATGATCCGGCGCGCAGCGAGATCGTGGCGTACGAGACCCTGGTCCTTGCCACCGGACTTCGGCCGCGGTCGCTGCCCGGTTGCGACGATGTGCCGGGTGTGCACGTCTTGCGCAGCATCGATGACGCTCTCACCCTGCGCGGCGAGCTCGAGGGCGCGACCCGGGCGGTGGTGGTGGGCGCCGGATTCATCGGCTGCGAGGTTGCGGCGAGCCTCAACCAGCGTGGCCTGGCGGTCACCCTGGTCGAGCCGGCACCGACACCGCTGGTCGCGGCGTTGGGGCCCGAGATCGGCAACATGGTCACCCGGTTGCATGTCGCCAACGGCGTCGACGTCCGCACCGGCATCGGGGTCGACGAGGTGCTGTCGGACGGCTTCCGGGTACGAGGGGTGCGCCTGTCCGACGGCGCCGAGGTCGACGCCGACGTCGTGGTGGTCGGAATCGGATCGGCCCCCGTCATCGACTATCTCGACGGCTCGGGGATCGAGGTCGCACCCCGGGAGGTCGGTGGTGGCATCGCCTGCGATGAACACGGCGCTACATCGGCTCCCGATGTCTATGCTCTCGGCGATGTGGCCAACTGGCGTACCGAGAACGGTGGGACACGGCGGGTCGAGCACTGGACGCACACCGTCGAGCAGGCGAGTGTCGTCGCGCACCGGATCGCGAAGACGGACGCCATGATCCCCGCCACGCCCGCGTACTTCTGGAGCGATCAGTACGACCTCAAGATCCAGGTGCTCGGCCGCCCGGAGTCGACCGACGAGGTCCATGTGGTGGACGACGACGGCCGAAAGTTCTTGGCGTACTACAGCCGCGACGGCATCCTCACCGGCGTGGTCGGTGCGGGTAAGGTCGGCGCGGTCATGAAGACGCGCCCGAAGCTCCTCACACGCACCCCGATCGCCGACCTCATCGCCTGACGATGGCCGCCGCGTTCCCGGCGTCGGAGATCGTGGCGGCGGTCGCCGAACTGGCGGATCCCGCCCGGGCGGCGAGCTCGGCACGCTTCTTCAAGACCGGGCCGGGCGATTACGGCGAGGGCGATGTGTTCGTCGGTGTCGCCGTGCCGCCGTTACGTAAGGTGGCCAAGCGATTTCGCGGGGTGCAGCCGAGTGCGATCCGCGAGCTGTTGGACTCGCCGATACATGAGCATCGCCTGCTCGCTCTCTTCCTGCTCCGCGCGGAGTTCGAGAGGGCGTCGGCCGGCACCGAGCAGTCCGCCTGGGTTGAGCTCTACCTGACCGCCCTGCACGACGGGCGGGTGGACAACTGGGATCTCATCGACTCGTCGGCCGACCCGATTCTGGGCGAATGGCTGGTCTCGTGTGCCGACCACGAGCCGCTCGTCGAACTGGCGGGACAGGACGACCTGTGGTGCCGACGGGCCGGCATCGTCGGGACGTTCGCGTTTCTCAAGCACGGGTTCTCCGACGCCACCATCGCCGTCGTATCGGTCGTCCTCGATGATCGTCGTGATCTGATCCAGAAGGCGACCGGATGGATGTTGCGCGAACTCGGGAAACGCGTGGATCGCACCGTGCTGACGGACTATCTGGGTGCGCACGCCGCCCAGATGGGCAGTACCGCACTGCGTTACGCGACCGAGCACCTCGATCCCGGTGACCGGGCGTATCTGCGGTCCCTACGCTGAGTGACTCCGGCACCGACCCTCGGCGAAAGTCGAAAGTGGTTCTGGATCAGCGATTCTGCGGTGTGGAGCGGAACACCTTGACCGCAGCCCAGATCATCGGGAACTGCAGCGGCAGGCGACCGATCGCCACGGCCTTCATGGCAGCGGGCTTGTCCTTCCACAGTCGCACCATGTTGATGTTTGCGGGATAGACCGCGACGAAGAGTGCGGCGGCCAGTGCGGCAGCGGGACGTCGCGTGCGCGGTGCCAGCAGACCCGCGCCGATGGCGACCTCGGCGACACCTGATGCGTATGTGAGTGTCCGCGGATCGGCGGGGATCTCTTTCGGGATGATCTCGTCGAACGGCTTCGGCGCCACGAAATGCAATGTGCCGATGGTCAACAGCATGCCGCC
The DNA here is from genome assembly GCF_049844895.1 of Gordonia sp. DT101. Lineage (NCBI taxonomy): Bacteria > Bacillati > Actinomycetota > Actinomycetes > Mycobacteriales > Gordoniaceae > Gordonia > Gordonia sp. DT101. The sequence goes on from NZ_JBNCLX010000002.1 coordinate 816,028, forward strand.
GAGCCCACGTGCCAGTCGTTCGGAGTTCATCGTCAGTCCTTCTCGTCGAGGTTCGCGCGGTGGTGGGTCAGAACTCGATCTTGAGCGAGTCCGACGTGGGGTGCGCCTGGCATCCGAGGATGTAACCGTCGGCGATGTCCTCCGGATCGAGTGCCCCCGTGTTCTCCATCTCGACCGTACCCTCGCTGAGGGTGCAGGCACACGAACCGCATTCGCCTTCCTGGCAGGAGTACGGTGCGTCGAGGCCCGCGGCCAGCATGATGTCGACCAGGGACCGTTTCCGTGGCCACTTCAGATTGTGGGTCTCGCCGTCGAGTTCCACCTCGACCGTCGCGGCCTCGGCGTCCTCGGCCTCGCTGACCTCGTCGAGCACCACGTCGGCGAACGGATCCCCGGCCAGCGAGTTGTAGACCTCGGTGTGCACGTTGTGGTGCGGAAACCCCGCGCCCGCAAGGCCTTTGTGGACTGCGTCCATGAACGGGCCCGGACCGCACATATACGCGGCGTGTTCGGAGTACGGCCGGAAGGTCGTGGCCAGCACTTCGTGGTTCGGCAGGCCCTGGAGGGATTCGAGCCAGTGGATCACCGTGAGGCGGTCGGCATACGCATCTTGCAGTTCGCGCAACTCGTCGGCGAAGATCACGTCGTCGACGCCGCGGTTGGCGTAGAAGAAGGTGACGCGGGCGGTGCCGCCGTGCAGAGCCGATTTCAGGATGGACATCACCGGGGTGACACCGCTGCCCGCCGCGATGAGCAGCAACTCGGTGTCGAGTTCCTTGGGGGTGAAGACGCCCGAGGGTGGCAGCACCTCGATCTGGGCACCGGCGGTGAGGTTGTCGCAGACCCAGTTGGATCCGTAACCGTCGACCGTACGTTTGACGGTGACCTTCGGGAGCTTGTCGGTGCCCGGCGCGGACGCCAGCGAATAGCAACGCGCGACCGAACCGGTCTGATCGCTCGGGATCCGCAGCGTCAGGAACTGGCCGGGCTTGTAGTCCGTGAAGGACTCGGTGAGGGTGTCAGGAAGCTCGAAGACGACTGATCGGGCGTCCGCGGTCTCGTCGATGACCTCGGCGACCGTGAGGATCACACTGCGCGAGCCGTGCGGTGTCAACTCGGTCATCTCGCCACCTCTCCAGGTCTGGCCGGCAAGTGCGGACAGGCGTCCGGGCATCGCCGTTCCGAAACAAAATTAGAACACGTTCTAGTCCAGCGTATCGCATGGGGAGCCGATCACGACAGCGCGCCGACTCCTTGCGACAGAGTACGTGTGCCGGCGACGATCAGGGCTTCGAGGTCGGAGTCGGGGTGGGTGAGCCACTGCTCGTACGCGGCCAGTGCGGTGCCGAGGCACATCCAGGCGATGGTCTGGGGGAGATGGTCGTGCTCGCCCAGGTCGAGGCGGTGCGCGCAGAAATCGGCGATCACCTGACGCCACTCCGCGTACATGAGCATCGAGTGTGCTTGGAGCGCGGGCACTCCGAGTAGCAGCGACATCCGTCGACGATGGGCGGTGAGTTCGGTGTCGGGCACCGCGTTGAACGAGATGAGTGCGCGTCCCAGGGCCTGGGCGATCGGCAGATCATCGGGGATCTCGGCCAGGAGGGCACGCATCTCGGCGAGGTGCGCATCGAAATCACCCCAGGCGATCGCGTTCTTGGACGGGTAGTAGCGGAACAGTGTGCGGCGGGCGACGCCGACCGCGTCCGCGACGTCGTCGACGCTCGTCTCCTCGAAACCCTTGGCGGTGAACAGGTCGATCGCGACCGCACTGATCCGGGCGCGCGAGGTGACCGGTCGCCGACCTGCGTGCGCGGTGCGTATGAGTGGGCGCACCGCGTCTGATGGGTTCATCGTCACCTGTCCGTCTGGTCAGTTTTCGTCGGGGGGTGTTTTTCTGCACCGAGTGCCATTATAGTATCCAGTGATCCGAATCACTACCGACAAAAATTGGAGGTTGGATCATGGCCGATCAGTCAGCCACGTCGACGCAGGACACCGAGCTCGTGGGCGAGTCCCTCGTCGAAGAGGTGTCGATCGACGGGATGTGCGGGGTCTACTGATGTCGACCCCGACATCCGCACCGGTGTCCGGCGGTCGCGTCGCTGCGTCCGCCGGCACCGGCCCGGCACCGCAATTCGATTCCGGTGGAGCATGGACGCTGAATCCGAAGGTCGCGCTGCGGCCCGAGCCGTTCGGCGCGCTGCTCTACCACTTCGGCACCCGCAAGCTGTCCTTCCTGAAGAACCTGACAGTCGTGGACATCGTGTCCTCGCTCGGCGACCACGCCAGTGCCTCGGACGCGTTGGCCGCCGCAGGCCTCGGCGAAGCCGATCGTGCGCTCTACGTGCAGGCGCTTGGCGCGCTCGCCGACTCGGGCATGATCGTCCCCCGCCCCGCCGCCTGAGTACTGTCCCTCGCCTCGCCTCGCCGACCAGTCCTGAGGAGTCACACCCGATGACCACATTGGAACTTCCGCCCACCGCAACGGATCTCGTCGCCCCTGCGTCGCCTGCCCCGAAGACCCCCAAGGTGGGGCGGCTCGTCGACCAGTTCGAGAAGGGGCTCGACGCCCCGATCTGCCTGACCTGGGAGCTGACCTACGCGTGCAATCTCGCGTGTGTGCACTGCCTGTCGTCGTCGGGAAAGCGGGATCCGCGCGAACTCTCCACCGAACAGTGCAAGGCGATCATCGACGAGCTGCAGCGCATGCAGGTCTTCTACGTCAACATCGGCGGCGGCGAACCGACCGTTCGGCCCGACTTCTGGGAGCTCGTCGACTACGCGACCAGCCACCAGGTCGGGGTGAAGTTCTCCACCAACGGATTACGTATCGACAAGGCGGTGGCGGAGCGCCTGGCCGCCTCGGATTACGTCGACGTGCAGATCTCGCTGGACGGTGCCACCGCGGAGGTCAACGACGCGGTCCGCGGTCCGGGATCCTTCGACATGGCCGTGCGCGCCCTGGAGAACCTGCACGAGGCGGGCTTCGCCGACGCGAAGATCAGCGTGGTGATGACGCGGCAGAATGTCGAACAGCTCGACGAGTTCAAGGCACTGGCCGATCGGTACAACGCGACCCTGCGCATCACCCGCCTCCGGCCGTCGGGTCGTGGCGCCGACGTGTGGGATGATCTGCACCCGCTGCCCGAACAGCAACGTGAGCTCTACAACTGGCTTGTCGCGCACGGAGACGGGGTGCTCACCGGTGACTCGTTCTTCCATCTCTCCGCGTTCGGCGGGGCCGATGGTGGTGGCGCTCTCCCGGGGCTGAACCTGTGTGGTGCCGGACGCGTGGTGTGCCTCATCGATCCCGTCGGCGACGTGTACGCCTGTCCGTTCGCGATCCACGAGAACTTCCTCGCCGGCAACATCCTCGCCGACGGCGGCTTCCGGGAGATCTGGCAGCATTCGGATCTGTTCACCGAACTGCGCGAACCGCAGAACGCGGGAGCCTGCACCAAGTGCGCCCATTTCGATGCGTGCCGCGGCGGCTGTATGGCCGCGAAGTTCTTCACCGGCCTGCCCCTGGCCGGGCCCGACCCCGAGTGCGTGCAGGGCTACGGCGAGCAGTTGCTTGCCGGTGAGCGCTCCAAACCGACTGCGAACAAAGATCATTCACGTGGCACGCCGCTGACGTTGATGACCCGCCAGGCCGACGGCGACCTGTTGCCGATCGGTGCCCCGCCGTCGAAGAGTTGTGACGAGAACCCCCTCGCGGGCTTCACGCTCTGACCCACCCCGCAACAACGGGATGCCCGGCCCTTCGGGTGTTCTGTGCTGCCATCACACAATGAAGTAGGTAGGAAAGAACATGGCCAATCCCTGGGCCCGCAACCCGTGGTTCGAAACGGTTCACGAGGCGCAGCGTCGTGCGAAGAAACGGTTGCCGAAATCGGTGTACTCGTCGTTGGTCGCCGGCACGCAGGCCGGTATCACGCTGGGCGACAACGTCAATGCGTTCTCCGAGCTCGGCTTCGCGCCGCACGTGGTCGGTGCACAGCCCGATCGTGAACTGTCGACCACGGTGATGGGTCAGGACCTCTCGTTCCCGGTGATGATCTCGCCGACCGGCGTGCAGGCCGTCGACCCCGACGGCGAGGTCGCGGTCGCCCGGGCGGCCGCCGCGCGAGGGACGGCCATGGGGCTGTCCAGCTTCGCGTCGCATCCGGTGGAGGAGGTCACCGCAGTCAACGACAAGGTCTTCTTCCAGATCTACTGGCTCGGCACCCGCGACGAGATCCTCGCTCGCGCACTGCGAGCCAAGGAGGCGGGCGCCAAGGGGCTCATCGTCACCACCGACTGGGTGTTCAACATCGGTCGCGACTGGGGCAGCCCGGACATCCCGGAGAAGGTCGATTTCCAGGCGTTGCTGAAACTGGCACCGGAGATCGCGGTCAAGCCGCGTTACGCGCTCGACTGGGTCCGCGGCGGCAAGGTCGAGATCCCCGACCTCACCGCGCCCAACCTGACGCCCAGGGGAGAGCCAGGCCCGACGTTCTTCGGCGCCTACGGCCAATGGATGAACACTCCGCCGCCGACCTGGGAGGACCTGCAGTGGCTGCGCGAGCAGTGGGACGGACCCTTCATGGTCAAGGGCATCACCCGTCTCGATGATGCCAAGCGGGCCGTCGACATCGGTGCGTCGGCCATCTCCGTCTCGAATCACGGCGGCAACAACCTCGACGGCACCCCGGCCACGATCCGGCTGCTCGGTCCGATCGCGGATCAGGTGGGCGATCAGGTCGACGTCCTGCTCGACGGAGGCGTCCGCCGGGGCAGCGATGTGGCCAAAGCCCTGGCCTTGGGCGCTCGGGCGGTCATGGTCGGTCGCGCCTACCTCTGGGGGCTGGCGGCCAACGGACAGGCCGGCGTCGAGAATGTTCTCGACCTGCTCCGCATGGGTCTCGACGGTGTGGTCATGGGGCTGGGACACAACAGTGTTCACGAACTGTCCCGCGACGACCTGATCATCCCGGAGGATTTCGAACGCACCTTCGGCGGCAGCTGATCTCCAGGGTCTCGCGAACGCCCGCCACAAAGTAGAACGTGTTACAGTTTTTGCGACACAGTTCACCCGTGGCGGGTGTTCGCGTTTCTCCGGCGCCGAAGGTGCGGAAGCGGGACATCGCCACTGGTGACCAGGACGAGAGAATGAGGACTCGGCGGATGGGCCAATTCGACGGCAAGGTCGTCTACATCACCGGAATCGCACGTGGGCAGGGGCGCAACCATGCCCTGCGATTCGCACGCGAAGGCGCGGCGATCATCGGTCTCGACATCGCCGGTCCGGTGGCCGAGCACGCCACTTATCCGTCGGCGACCACCGACGACTTCGCCGAGACGATCCGGCTCGTCGAGGAGGCCGGAGGCAAGATTCTTGCCCGGCAGGGTGATACACGCGACCTCGCGTTCCAGCAAGAACTGGTCGCCGACGGGGTCGAACAGTTCGGCAGACTCGACCATGTGATCGCCAACGCGGGCATCCTCACGTGGGGCAAGGTGTGGGAACTCTCCGAGGAACAGTTCACCGATGTCGTCGACGTCAACCTGGTCGGCACGTGGAAGACCCTGAAGGCGACCATCCCCGCGATGCTCGAGGCCGGCAATGGCGGTTCCATCGTCGTGATCAGCTCGGTGGCCGGGCTGAAGGCCATGCCGATGCAGGCGTCGTACTCGGCCTCGAAGTTCGGACTGCGAGGTCTCACCCAGACCGCGGCCAAGGAACTCGGGCACTACCGGATTCGGGTCAACAGTGTCCACCCCTACGCAGTCGACACCCCGATGGGGGTCGCCGACACCGAGGCCCACCGGATCTTTGGAATGCCTTGGGTGACACCACATCTGACCTCAGTCCTGGACTACCACCCGGTGGCGTCGCTGGACGAGATCTCCGATGCCGTGGTGTATCTGTCCTCGGACGGTGCCAAGGCGATCACCGGGGCGGAGTTCCAGATCGACATGGGCAACTCCAAAGTCTGACACCCCTACGCACCCACCCACCCAAACCCTTCTCCGCAGCCGCGACGGTTTCCTGCATCCGCGACCCCGAATTCCCGTTGCGGATGACGGAAACCGTCGCGGCTGCGGTTCAGCGGCGTTTGCGGGCCCGGGTCAGGCCTCGGCGCAAGAGTGCGTGGAGTCGTTCGGGGTGCATGCATTCCTGCCATCCCCACCGCACCACGGTCTCGTCGAGATCCCGAATGGCGTCTTCGCGACGCTTCTCGTCCCAGACCCGGTCACCGGGGTGTTCTCCGGGGTCGAGGTCGGCAGTGTACTTCCCGCGGCCGTCGACCTCGCCGACCATCCGTTCTTCGTCCCAGTAGAGGTCCACGCGGGCGACGAAGATCCCCGAGGTTGTGAACAACTCGTGCTGCGCGATGGGGGTTGGGATGTCGTCGAAGCCGACGATCAGTGCCCGACTGAATGATTCGGCGATGGATTCCGACTGCGGGTTCGCGTGGGGGAGGGCTGCGCGCGCCACGGAGTTGCCGACACGACCGCGGTTGCCGGCCACGGCGTCGCGGAGTTCTTCGATTGTTGCTCCCGCACGTAGTGCGGAATCGAAGACGCACACGGCCTGGTTCATGTTTCCGGTCCGCGCGATGTCGGCCGCGGTGCGGGCAAGCGAGGTGACCGCGCGTCCGTCGACGGACACGACGTCGTCGGAGGTGAGTCGTGCAGGGTGGAGGACCTGTCCGCGTCGGTGACCACCGGATGTGCGGTTCACCGTGAAGTGCACCCGGGAACGGTCGGGGTGCAGCAGCGGTAGGCCATGGATTGCGGCCGCGGACTGATGACTGACCACCTTGTCGATCTCCGCGACCTCGCATGCGGCGAGTACGCGGGTCAGGTAGGCGGCGTCGGCGGAACTCGATTCCGGCGCAGGAAGATAGACGCCGCGCCACGGTTTGATCAGCGTGCCGGTGTCGAGTTCCTGACGTAGTCGCCGGTCATCGGAACCGCGGGCGATGAGCGCGTCGCGCCTGCGGAACATGTCCGACGACGAGGTGTCACCGCGTTCGTCCATGCAGCGATGATCCGCCGCTCATGTCGCGACCGGACGCCCGTACTGACATCTGTGCACAACCCGAACTGCCCACGAACCTGTCCACACCCCCCGACCCAGAACGCAGCCGCGACGGTTCCCGTCATCCGCGCCGGGTAAAAGGGGGCGCGGATGACGGGAACCGTCGCGGCTGCGATGGGGGTTGCCTGTGGGAGGGGGAGGGAGGGGAGGGGGGAGTGGGGAGAGTGGGGTGAGGGTCAGTCCTGCCAGAGGGTGGCGGGGTCGGTCGCCTCGCGGACCGGACCGGTCGGGGTCTCCGGCGAGGTGCGCGAGAAGCGGGGAGCGACCTGCGCCTGCATCACGCCGTCGATCTCGACGAGGTTGGCGCGCGCCGCCATGTGCGCATCGGCCGGCGCCTCGGCGAAGTCGAGGACCGGCGACGTGCAGGCGTCCGTACCCTCGAAGACCTTGGTCCACTCGTCACGGGTCCGCGATTTGAAGGTGTCGGTGAACACTTCTTTGAGCTTGGGCCAGTTGGCAATATCGTTCTGGCCGGGCAGATCGGTGTCGGACAGTCCCAGCCCGGTCAGCAATTCGGCGTAGAACTGCGGTTCGATGGCACCGACCGCCATGTATTTGCCGTCGGAGGTCTCGTAGACCTCGTAGTACGGCGCGCCGGTGTCGAGCATGTTCACGCCGCGCGCGTCGCTCCAGAGTCCGGTTCCGCGGAAGGCCCACATCATCTGACCGAGCACCGACGCACCGTCGACCATGGCGGCGTCGACGACCTGTCCGTTGCCCGAGGTCTGTCGTTCGAGGAGCGCAGCGAGGACGCCCATGACGAGGAACATCGATCCGCCACCGAAATCGCCGGCAAGATTGAGCGGCGGCACCGGCCGATCTTCTTTGCGGCCGATGGCATGCAGCATTCCGGTCAGTGAGATGTAGTTGATGTCATGTCCGGCGCGGTCGGCACGCGGGCCCTCTTGGCCCCAGCCGGTCATCCGCCCGTAGACCAGGCCCGGATTGATGGCGGACAGGTCGTCGGGTCCGAAGCCGAGTCGTTCCATCACCCCAGGCCGGAAGCCCTCCAGCACCACGTCGGCCTTGGTGATGAGCCGCAGGATGGTGTCGCGGTCCCGGGCATCCTTCAGGTTCGCCTCGACGACCCGGCGGCCACGCAGGAGCGCATCCGCGTTGCGGTCGGGTGCCGGCAGGGAGCCCGGGCGCTGCACGCGAACGACGTCGGCCCCGAGGTCGGCCAGTAGCATCGCCGCATGTGGGCCGGGTCCGATGCCCGCGAACTCGACCACGCGGATTGCGCTGAGGGGCCCACTCTTTCCGCTGCTGCGCGGCGCCGTTGACGTCATGATGTCCTCCCGGTCCGTACCCGCCCGAAGTGTCGGGTCTCACGTCTGTCGGACCAGCATCCCACAACCGATCGATCGCTCGGACCCCTGGGCCTGGGCAATCGCGGAATCATCGAAATCGAATCAAACAAATTGCACCGAGTCGGTTAACACGCATCGACGGCGTCGCTAGAGTTGAGCGAATGGAGCGTCGGGCCGCACTGGGACAGTTGTGCTGGCCTCAACTGTCGGATCGATCGGTCACCCTTCTGGTCCCGCTGGGAGCCACCGAACAGCACGGTCCGCATCTCCCACTCGACACCGACAGCAGGATCGCGACGGCCGTGGCCGGCCGCGCTGCCGATCGATTGTCCGCGGATGGGCCCACCACAGTTGCCGACGGCGCGGAGGAGCCCCGACTGGTGGTGGCCGCCCCCGGCATCAACTACGGCGCGAGCGGTGAGCATGAGGGTTTCCCGGGGACCATCTCGGTCGGGCACGAGGCGCTGCACCTCCTCCTGGTGGAGTACGGACGCAGCGCCTGCCGCTGGGCGGATCGTCTGGTCTTCGTCAACGGACACGGCGGCAACGGGCCGACGGTGGTCGACGCGGTGGACACATTGCGCTATGAAGGTCGCGACGCCGCCTGGTTCCCCTGCGCCACACAGGGGGCCGACGCGCACGCCGGGATCACCGAAACCTCTGTGCTGCTGCATTTTTCGCCTGAGGATGTCAGCCTCTCCGCCGCCGAGGTCGGGAACGTGACCCCCATTTCGGCGTTGCTGCCCGCGATGCGGGCCGGCGGCGTCGCCGCGGTGAGCACCAACGGCGTGCTGGGTGATCCGACCGGCGCGAGCGCTGAGCACGGCGCGAGCGTGACCGACGCGCTGGTCACCGGACTGGTGACGGCCATCGGGTCGTGGTCGGTCGGAGAGTCGGGGCGACTCGTATGACCGCAGTCGAAAAGGAACTGCCGCCGACCTCTGTCGTCGACCACAGTCTGCCGGATGGTTTCCAGGTCCAGATCGACATGCGGTGCGCGCCGCACAAGGATCTCCGGTATCTCGTCGGTGGATCGCCCACCCGGATGCTCCGCCTGACCGATGCCGCGCTGGGACTGACATCGGCCGACGGCCGTATCGAGGTTGTCGACGCGGCCACCCGGAGTCTCGCGCGTCGCCTGCTCGACAGCGGAATTGCCAACCCCCGTCCCATGTTCGGGCCGCGTCCGGAGAACGTCACGGTCGTGGTGCCGGTGCGCGGCAATCAGCACGGGGTCGACCGTCTGCTGCAGGCCGTCTCCGGTGCGAAGGTGATCGTGGTCGACGACGGCTCCGACGTACCGATCCGGGCGTGCGGCCGGGACGTCACACTGATCCGCTTCGACGAGAATCGCGGCCCCTCGGCCGCCCGCAACGCGGGGGCGGCCGAGGCGACGACCGAATTCGTGGCCTTCCTCGACTCCGACGTGGTGCCCCCGGCCGATTGGCTGACCATGCTCCTCGGGCATTTCTCGGACCCGGCGGTCGCGATCGTGGCACCCCGGATCGTGGGGCTGAGTCGCGACGACTGCGATGTCTCGCTGGCCGAGCGCTACGAGAACGGCTATTCGTCGCTCGACATGGGGCCGGACGAATGCTCTGTGGTCCCGGGCAGCCGGGTCCCGTATGTGCCGAGCGCCGCAATGTTGGTGCGCTGTAGCGCCTTTCAGGATTTCGATGAGTCCCTGCGGGTCGCCGAGGACGTCGACCTCTGCTGGCGGACCCACAAGGCGGGCTGGCGGGTTCGCTACGACCCGGTCGCCCGGGTGTCGCACGATCACCGGACCGGGATGCGTTCGGTGCTCGACCGCCGTCGGTACTACGGAACCGGCGCGTCTCATCTCGCGGACCGGCACGGTGGATTCGCCGCCCCCGTCGTGATGTCGGTGCCGATGGCCGTCGCCGTGGTGGCACTGATGACCCGGACGAAGATCGGCCTGGCGATCGCCATGATCATCCTCGGTCAGGTCGGCATGCGCCTTCGACGACGGCTCGGCGAGTTGCCCGATGCGCCGATTGTCGCGACGCAGCTGACCGGACGAGCAGTCGGGTTCGGGCTCCTTCAGGCGGCCGCGGCGATCTGTCGCCACTACTGGCCGGTGGCGGTGATCCTCGCGATCGTGTCCGCACGTTTCCGCCGGCTCGCGGTGGAGGTCGCGATCGCCGAGGGCATGGTCTCGTGGGTCCGCCAGGTGGTGGCCGAGCCAGAAGCCGGACCGGCACTCGGACCGGTCGCCTACACCCTGTTCCGGCGTCTCGACGATCTCGCCTACGGCGCCGGGCTGTGGCAAGGAGCGTTGAGCCACCGCGATTTCGGTGCCCTGCGGCCGGTGATCACCAACAAGACATGACCCTCGGTGATCTCCCCGCCACCGCCGATGTGGTGATCGTCGGTGCCGGGAGCGCGGGTTGTGTGGTCGCCGAGCGGCTGTCCCGCAATCCCGACCGGACCGTTCTCCTGATCGAGCGCGGGTCGTCGGAGTGGCCCACTGAGGCGGTTCGCGATCTCCGCGGACTTCCGATCGCCCTCGGTTCGCCCTATGCCGTGCCGCACGAGGAGCCGTCGGGACTCGCCGTGGTCCGTGGTCGCGGATTCGGCGGGTCGTCTTCGGTGAACGGTGGCTACTTCCTGCGCTGGCATGCCGACGACTTCGCGGACTGGCCCGCCGGATGGCGTATCGACGAGATCGGCTCCTCCTACGCGGAGCTGGACGCGCGCGGGGGGACGATGAGTGTGTCGCCATTCGCCGACGGCGAGTTGGCCGAGGTCACGGCCAGATTCGAATCCTATTGGAGCGGCATCGTTCCGGTGCGGCCACCCGACGACGCGTGGCCGATCGTCGGGCTCAACCGCGTACGGTCGAACCGGGACGGCATGATGCGCCGCACTGCTGCCGAGGCCTACCTGCGTGATGCGTTGGGCCGGACGAATCTCACCATCTGCGCGGACGCCGAAGTGGCGGGGCTGCGTCGGTCCGGCGCCCAGGTCACCGGGGTCGTCGTCGGTGACACCGTGGTCGGTGCCGGTGAGGTGGTCCTCTGCGCAGGCGCTATCGGCACTGCCGTGATCCTGTTGCGGTCGGGTCTCGGTGGGCCGACCGATCGTGATGTCCTGGCCGTACGTGAGCATCGCGAAGTGCTGGTGCACTATCGCAGCCGTGTCGACGGTCCGCCGACGGCATTGCTGCAGTCCGTGGTGCACACTGCCGACGATCTCGAGATACGTTGCTACAGCAGTGATATGGCACGTTACATCAAAGGCCTTCCTCCGGTCGGGCCGGCCATCGGCGTCGCCGCGATGCGACCCGGTACCCGGGGTACGGTGCGGATGGCCGGTGGAGGTCCGATCGTCGATCTCGGAGTCGTCGACGTGGCGGAGGCCGCCCGGCTCGACCGGGGCGTGGCGACGGTCGCCGACATGCTGCGGTCGCCCGTGTTCGCGGACATCGTCGAGCCCGGTTCGGTGGCGGTCGACCCCGTCGTACGGACCTCGCAGCACGCGTGGGGCAGCATGCCCATGGGGCCGCGTACCGATGAGCTCGGTGCCGTTGTCGGGGTCCGAGGCCTGCGGATCGTCGACGGATCGATCCTGCCGACCGCGGGGCGCAGCGGGCCCCACGCCACGATCATGATGGTCGCGTGCCGGATCGCCGACGTGCTGGCCGGTCGCTGACGGTCGGCTGACGCGCCCGCGCCGTATGGTGGGGTCATGGCCGCATCCCTGAACGATCCCGAGATCCGTGAGTTCCTGACCGGTGGTACCAAGACGGGCCACCTCGGTCACCTCGCCGCTGACGGCAGGCCGCTCGCCGCGCCGATCTGGTTCGTGTTGGACGGGGATCGCATTGCCTTCAACACGGGTTCGGGCACATCGAAAGCCCGTTCCATCCAACGAGATCCGCGCGTGGTCCTGACAGTCGACCTCCCCGAGCCGCCGTACGCTTTCGTTCAGATCCAGGGCCGCGCGGTGGCCAGCGACGACCTCGACGAGGTGAAGCGGATCGCGACGCTCTGCGGTGCGCGGTACATGGGGGCCGACCGTGCCGACGAGTTCGGCGACCGTAACGGCGTGCCCGGCGAGCGCGTGGTGTGGATCGAGCCGACCAAGGTGATCGCCTCGCTCGACGTCTCGGGGTGATGTTTCCTCTCCTGTGCAAGGAGGCTTTGTCGGCGGCAAACATGGGATGTTAGGGTGTTTGCCATGAACGACGTGATCGTCCCGCCGCGACGGACCAGTGAGCTCGTGGTCGACCGAATGCGGGATCTCATCCGGTCCGGCGAATGGGCCGTGGGTGAACGGATTCCGGCCGAGCCGGCACTCGTGGAGCATTTCGGCGTGGGGCGCAACACGATCCGCGAGGCCGTGCGAGCGCTGGAGCATGCCGGAATGCTCATCCCGCGGCGCGGCGACGGGACCTACGTGCGCAGTCGTAACCTGCTTGCGGCGGCGATCGAGAGCTGCGTTCCGGGTTCGGCCCACCACGACCTGCTCGGAGCGCGCCGCGCCATCGAGGTCGAGGCCGCGGCCGCCGCCGCCGAGAGTGCAACCTCCGAGGAGGTCGCGGGGTTGCGCGATCGTCTCCGGGCCGCGGAGCAGGCGTTCGCCACTGGTGATGTAGCCGGGTATGCGCAGGAGGACATAGCGTTTCACGCCTCGCTGGTCGAGATCCCGGGCAACCGGCTGCTGCTCGAACTCTACGACGGCATCGTGGAGGTCATGCAGCGCCTCCACGAGAGTGTCGTGGAGGCGACGCTGGCGGAGGGTGATCATCCACCGGGCCACGTCGGCGTGGTCGATGCGATCGAGGCCGGTGACGCCGGTGCGGCCCGTGCCGCGGTCCATTCCTACCTCGATGCAGCGCTGCGAGGGCTGGCGTGACGGGCGACGGGCAGGCAGAGTCGTCGGTCAAAACAGCGCCGGAGCGCACGGCCGACGTATCGTCGGGCGGCAATGCCCCGCGAGGGATCGCCGCGGTCATCGCAGCGATCGGCATCATGCTCGTGGCCGCCAATCTGCGACCGCCGGTGGTCTCAGTGGCGCCGCTGGTAGACGACATCATGCGCGACCTCGGGTTCGGCAGTGCGGCAGCCGGTTTGCTGACCACGTTGCCAGTGCTGTTCTTCGGGATCAGCGCCCCGATCGCGCCGCGCATCGCCGCGCGGTACGGGATCGAGCGGACCATCTTCGGCTCGATGATCATGCTGATCCTCGGCATGGGTCTGCGATTCATCCCGAACATCGCGAGTCTGCTCGTCGGCTCGGCCGTGATCGGAACGGCGATCGGCATCTGCAACGTGGTGCTGCCCGCACTCATCAAACGTGACTTTGCACACCGGTCGGGTCTGATGACCGGGCTGTACTCGATGACGCTCTCGGGCGGGGCAGCCGTCGCCGCCGCCCTGACCATCCCGATCGACGATCTGGACGACGGCAACTGGCGCCTGACACTGACGTCGTGGACGCTGCTCGCGGTCGTGGCGCTGGTCGTCTGGGTTCCGCAGTTGGCACGGGTCCACACCGTGGCCGTCACCAGCACGCCGGCATCACTGTGGCGCAACCGGATCGCTTGGGCCATAACGACCTTCATGGCTTCGCAGTCGATCATCTTCTACACCTTCAGTGCGTGGCTGCCGCAGTACCTCATCGACCACGGCCGAACAGCCGCCGAGGCGGGGACCACTCTGGCCATCGGGCAGGTCGTGGCGTTGACCGCCTCACTGGTGATCCCCATAGTCGCCGGAAGGTTGGCTGATCAACGCGCCATCACGCTGGGCGTGGTGGTCGTGTGCGCCGCAGGGTTCGTCGGTCTGGTGACCGTTCACGTGTGGACCACGCTCTGGGTCATCATGATCATGTTCGGTCCGGGCGCATCGATCAGCCTGGTGCTGCTGTTCATGGTGCTGCGCAGCCCGTCGACGGTGGCCACCGGACAGGTGTCGGGGATGGCCCAGTCGGTCGGCTATGTGGTGGCCGCGGTCGGACCGATCGCGATCGGCGCCCTGCACGATGTCACCGGGTCCTGGAACGTGGCAATGTCTGTGCTGGGCTTGGCACTCGTCCCGCAGGCACTGTCCACACTGCTCGCGGCGAAGAACGTCACGATAAAGGTCTGACGAGGGGCACGCAGGCCGTTCCTGGTGGCGTGCGTGATCGTGGCCATCAGACTGCCACCCGCTGGATACGCCGGGCCTCGGCGGTGTGGGCGGACACTATGTCGGATGCGGCGAAATTCTGAATCTGTCTGTCGCGGACCAGAATCCGGCCCGCCACTATGGTCGTGTCTGCCGCCATCGGCCCACATCGCAACCAGGCCTCCACCGGGTCGGTGACTGCACCGGCGAGCGCCATGGCCGAGCCGGTCCAGATGACGAGGTCCGCACACGCGCCGGGGTTCAGATGACCGGTCTCGTCGTCCCAGCCGAGGCAGGCCGCGCTGCCGCGCGTCGCGATGTTCAGCACGTCACGGGCGGTCATCGCGGTCGATCCGCCCCGGTAGCGTCCCAGCGTCAGAGCGGCGCGGGCCTCGAGCCACATCGAGCCGTGATCGGTGGACGCGGATCCGTCACACCCGAGACCGACCGGAGCGCCGAGTGCGCGGAGCCGCTGGACGTCGGCTGTTCCGCCACCGATGAGCATATTCGAACTCGGGCAGTGCGCGACGCCGACTCCGGCTGCGCCCATACGGGCTTGTTCGTCGTCGGATGGATAGATGAAATGCGCTACCCAGGAACGCGATTGCATCCAGCCGACACTGTCGAAGTAGTCGACCGGGCTCATGCCGTACACTTCCCGGCAGTACGCCAGTTCGTCCTGATCTTCGGCCAGGTGGGTGTGCAGGCGGACGTCGCGGCTCTCGGCCAGCGCCGCGGTGTCCGACATGAGCTGGGCGGTGACGGAGAACGGCGAGCACGGCGCCAGCGCGACCCGTGACATCGCACCCGGCGAAGGGTCGTGATATTTGTCGATGAGCCGTTCGGAATCGGCGAGGATCACGTCGGGCTCCTGGACGACCTGCACGGGTGGCAACCCGCCGTCGGCAGTGGACCGGGTCATCGAGCCGCGGTTGGCGTAGAAGCGGAAGCCCAGATCACGCGACGCTCGGATCTGCGCATCTATCAACCCATCTCGCGGATGCAGATACATGTGATCGGACGACAGGGTGCATCCGCCCAGCAACAGCTCTGCCATCGCGACCCAGGTGGACAGATAGACGGCCTCGTCGTCGATCTGCGCCCACAGTGGGTAGAGCGTGGTCAGCCAGTCGAAGAGCCCGGCGTTGACGACCGGCGCATATGAACGGGTCAGGTTCTGATACATGTGGTGGTGGACGTTGATCAGGCCGGGCGTCACGAGTTTTCCCTGGGCGTCGATCCGGGTCGTCGCGTCGGGGATCTCGTCGGTGGCCGTCCCGATGCTGTGGACGCGACCGTCCGAGATGGCGATCCAGCCGTCGGGGACTTCCCAGTGGGTGTCGACGTAGATGTAGGCGTTGCTGATCAGCAGATCGCACGGCTTCTCGGCCATGGGTACCTCCGGGGCAGGCCGCAGCACAGGCTGCGGAGTGGAACCCTGTCCCGGAATCTGGTCACCCGGATCGTCACCGCGTGGTCGCGGACGGGTCGATCATGTGCACTAGCGACTATCTGCCGCAATGGTTTCGGTCGTGTTACCCCGGAGTTTCGGTTTGGAGGGAGATCTCGATACACTCCTCCGCCGGCGCTCCGGAGCTACTCGATCAGCGGAAGTGTTGGCCAAACATGCCCGCAGACGCCACGAACGCGAACGCAACC
This sequence comes from Gordonia sp. DT101, assembly GCF_049844895.1. Classification (NCBI taxonomy): domain Bacteria; kingdom Bacillati; phylum Actinomycetota; class Actinomycetes; order Mycobacteriales; family Gordoniaceae; genus Gordonia; species Gordonia sp. DT101. The sequence continues at coordinate 832,218 of NZ_JBNCLX010000002.1, forward strand.
GACGACGAAGCGAATCGGGCGAAGGTCAGACCTTCCCGAAGCCCTCCAGTGGCCCGGAATAGATCTTCATTGGGGGAGTGGCGAACTCGCCGGACGCGGTCCCGGTGCGCAGGCCCATCGCGGCCATCGACGACAGCATGCCGACTCCGGCGGCGACCCCGTCGATCACCGGCGCGCCGATCGCGCCGCTGATGCGGTGGGCCAGGTCGGCCATGCCGGCGCAACCGAGGACGATCGCGTCGGAACGGTCGGCGTGCAGTGCCGCGCGGCACGCCTTCTCGAGGATGTCCGCGGTCGCGGGGTTGGACTCGAGTTCGAGGACCGGGATGTCGCAGGCGTGGATGCCTCGGCACTGACGAGTGAAACCGTAGTGCTCGACCAGATCTCCCGCGCGGCCGATCGTACGATCCAAGGTGGTCACGATCGAGAACCCCCGTCCGAGGGGTGCCGCGAGGTGCATGGCGGCCTCGGCGATCCCCAGCACCGGAGCGTCCGCCAGCTCGCGGGCGGCATCGAGGCCGGGGTCTCCGAAGCATGCGACGAGATAACCGTCGTGACCGGGATGCTCGGCGATGGCGTGGAGGAGCCCGGGAACCGCCAGGGCCTCGTCGTAGTGGCTCTCGATGGACGCCGGGCCCATCGACGAGGTGACGGCGATGATCTCGGCGTCCGGTCGGGCAACGGACCGTGCCGCGACGGCGATGACGTCGGTCATCGCCGTCGCGGTGTTCGGATTGATGACGCAGATGCGCATCGTCTCGCTGCTGCTCCTTTGAATTAGGCGTTACCCGGGCTTGCGTTACAGCGCCGACGGTTCGAGCTTGCCGTCCTTGGCGGTCGGCAACACCGCGGGGGCCTCGCCCATGTCGTAGATGAAGCTCGTCGGTGCGAACTTCATCCCGAGCCAGTAGACCACCGCACCTGCGGCGGCTCCCATGAACCAGGTGAAACTGGCCTGATATGCGGTGCCCCAGATGACGAAGCTGATCGGGAGGATCGAAGCGACGATCACCGAGATCACCGCGACCGGATTCCAGCCGTTGCGATACGAGTAGGACTTGCCCGGGTCCATGCTGAACAGGTCGTCGACCTCGATCCGCTGTTTCCTGATGAGATAGAAGTCGATGATCAGGATGCCGAACAGCGGACCGATCACCGCCCCGAGCGTATCCATCGTGTAGTGGATCGCGGTGGGGTTGTTGAACAGATTCCACGGGGTGATCAGCACGGAGCCGACCGCGGCGATCATGCCGCCGGTGCGCCACGTGATCTTGGTGGGCGCCACATTCGAGAAATCGAAGGCGGGCGAGACAAAGTTCGCCACGATGTTGATGCCGATGGTGGCGATCGCGAACGTCAGCACACCGAGCACGGCGGCAGTGGTGTTGTCGATCTGGTCGACGATGTGCACGGGGTCGGTGATGATGTTGCCGTCCTCGTCACGGCCGATCACCGTTGCTCCGGCGGAGACCGTGCAGACGACCAGCAGCGAGAAGAACAGGAAGTTGACGGGCAGACCCCAGAAATTGCCCTTCTTCACCTCGGCGAATGACTTGCCGTACCGCGAGAAGTCGCCGAAATTGAGCATCGGACCGGAGAAGTAGGAGACCACCAGGGCGAATGCGCTGAGCATCTGGGTGACCGAGGACCATCCGGACAATCCGGGTCCGGTCGAGAGATCGAGACTGACGTTGCTCCACCCCGCCTTCACGATGAGGTATGCCGCCAGCGCGACCATCACGACATACACTGCGGGACCGCAGAAGTCGATGAACTTGCGGATGGTGTCCATGCCGTTCCAGAACACGAACGCCTGCAGGACCCACATCAGGATGAAACCTGCCCAGCCGAGAATGCTCAAGCCGAGGAAGCCGTGCTGATCGACGTCACCCCACGGCTCGAGGCCCGGCCAGAACTTCAGCGCGAGCAGACCGAAAGCGACCGAGGCCAAGTAGGTCTGGATGCCGTACCAGACGACGGCGATGCAGCCACGGATGATCGCCGGGATGTTGGCGCCCTTGACGCCGAACGCGACGCGCGTGGTGACCGGATAGGGGACGCCGGCCAGCTGCGATGGTTTGGCCACCAGGTTGCACAGCAGGTTGACGGCGATGATGCCGACGACCAATGCGACGAGCACCTGCCACGCTGCGATGCCGAGGGCGAACAGACTGCCCGCGAACACGTAGCCCCCGACGCTGTGCACGTCGGACATCCAGAACGCGAAGATGTTGTACCACGTCCACTTCTGCTCTTTGAGTGGCGCGAGATCGGAGTTGGTGAGGTTCTGGTGGTAGCCGAGCTTGATGACGCTCTCGCCTGCCGCACTCTCATGTGCGGTCGCGACGTCGGCAGAAGGTGCAGACATGGTGGCTCTCCCGGTCAGACGGAGTCAGCGCCGGATGGTCGGGGACGCTGATGTGATCAAGCTAAGAATTGTTTGTTACCCGGGAATTAACGGATAGATATATTTCCGGATGTCCGAATTCTTCTCGTGTCCGAGCCGGCTCCCTTGTGACCGTGTCCGCCGCGTTCAGGTGCGCCGGGCGACCGCCGTATCCGCATTCTCATCGCTTCGCCGTTGATCGTGGATCGCACCGGTGACGGTGACACCTGTGATCAGCAGCGCCGCCACCAGAAGCGCCGCACCCATGTGGGCGTGCATCACCGCGGCACCGGTAGCGGCGCCGAGGATGATCGCCACCACTGCCGCGACCCGGCGGCCGGTGCCGCTGCCCTTCCCGGAGCCGAGGACCGAATCGGCCGCGAGGCCGGTGATGGTCGAGGTCACCACCACCGTGGTCACGTCCTTGACGGCCACGACGCGGGCAGCTGCGGCCTGAATTCCCATCGCGGTGGCCGCAAGCGTGGTGATGGTGATCATCGTCGGTCTGGCCGGGTGCTGACCGGTGACGAACAGCATTGCGGACAGCCCGAACATGATCGCCGCGACGGCCGCGAACAGGATGGTGGTCCGGGCGGTCCATTGCCTGCCCTGGCCGCGCAGGACCCGGCCGCCCAGGGCCGCCCCGATCATGAATCCCGCGAGTGCCATCGCCGGCCCGAGGACAGGGAGACCCGAGCCGCCCGCGACGGCCATCCCGAGCACCACGACGTTGCCGGTCATGTTGCCGGTGAAAACCTTGTCCAGGCCGAGATAGCCGACCGCGTCGTTGATGCCCGTGGTGAACGTCAGGATGATCATCAGCGTCAGATGCATTCGCTCATCCGGGATTGCCCGGAGCCGCGCGACGAGGCTCACGACCCGAAGTCCGCCCGTCGGATCCGGGCATGCACACCCTTGACGACATCCACGACCTGGGAGATGTTGAAGTCTGTTGCGGCACTGAGGTATGCGAGCGCCTGGGCGCCATCCATGCCGTATCGCGCGGACAGGAGCGACACCGCGGCGCGGACACAGTTCTGCACTGCCACGTCGAGGTCGGTGTCGAGGCCGGTGGGGACGAGGAAGTCCTGCGTCTCCGCGATCGGGCCGACCAGGTCGCCGAACCGTGCCGCGACATCCGGTGCGCGAACGATGTCGAACCTGATGGTGGCGCGCAGCGAGGCCTCCAGCGCGGTGAGCGCGACCTCGCCGTCGCCCTGGGCGAAATGCGGATCCCCGACGTAGGCCAGCGCGCCGGGAACCTGAACGGGCAGGTACAGAGTGCTGCCGGCGGTGAGGAGATTGATGTCGATGTTGCCGCCGTGGGCGCCGGGAGGGATGGAATGTGCGCGGGCGTCGCCGTGGACGGCCACTCCCATGATCCCGAGGAATGGGGACAGCGGGAACCGGGCTGCAGGCCCGTCGACGTCTTGGGTCAGGGGCAGTACCCCATACGCCGTATCGGGGTCTTCGTGCACGGAGACGAATGCGCTGTATGTGATTCCACCGGAGGGATATTCGCCGGGCAGAGATCCCCGCCCGTGGCGATTGGAGACAACTCCGTAGGGCACGCGTCGCAGCGTCTCGACGACCGTCATCGCGAGCAGGTCGCCGGGCATCGCGCCGATGACCTCGATCGGGCCGGTGGTGACATGCGGACCGTCGATACCCTGGCGGTGCGTACGGTCTGATGCGCACAAGGCGACCGCTTCGTCGAGCACGCATTCGGGCGCGACCCCGTGAGCCCCGAAGTACCTGCGGGGATCGCGACCCTGATCCGCGAGGATGCCCTCGTGACTCAGGGTGTCGACCGTCAGCGAAGTGCCCGGCACCACGCTGATCACGGGATGATCGGTCGCACAGGGGAGATCGCCCCAGAAGATCTCCTCGGGGCGGCAGGGGAGATAGTCGTCGCCGACGACCGGTCCCGAACCCTCTGCCAGGATCGCCGTCTCGTTCATCGATGACAGTGATGAGAAGGTCATTTCGCCCGCCGATCCACGAGTCGCGCGACCTCGGCGAGGTGGTCGGTCATCGCCGCCGCCGCCGCCTTGTGGTCGCTGTTCTGCACTGCCTGAAAGATCTGCGTGTGCCCGTCGAAGGACATCCGTCGGCCCTCCCGGGTGGCGTGTGACCGCGCACGGACGTTCTGTACCCACCCGCTGCTGAGCTGGCAGAGCGAGATCAGCAGCGGATTGCGTGCCGCCCGCGCAAGTTGGAGATGAAATGCCACATCTTGCTCGAGCGACTCGGCCGGATTCAGTCCGGTGTGGCTAGACGCCAGGATGTCCTCGAGGGACACGAGATCGGACTCGATGGCCCGGTCCGCCGCCAGACCCGCCACCTGTGGCTCGATCAGCATCCGGAGTTCGGCCACGTGGTCCTGCTCGGCATCGTCGGCCATCGTCTCCAGGATCGCCGTCGCGTTGGCCGACCGGGGGAGCACGATCGTGCCGCGTCCGGGAGTCCGGGCCAAGAGCCTACGCTGCTCGAGCTCCTGCAGCGCCTCGCGGATCGTCGTCCGGGAGACCTCGAGGTTCTCCGCGAGAACCCGTTCGGGCGGGAGTTTGTCGCCCGGGCTGAGCTCGTTGGTGATCATGCCCTCGAGATAGGCCGCGGTGCTCGCGCTGAGCGTGCGTCCTCGTCGTATCACGGCGCCTCCCGATTCAAACTTGGTCTCTTGGTATGACCAAGTGTAACTCACGTGTTACTCCTCGCGCGCACCGCGGGCTTCGCCTCGTTTTTCGCCACCTTCTTCGGCGGGTTCGGTTTCGCGCCCGGCAATCCCTGGGCCGCCTGGGTTTCGGTGGTGGCGATGAACTTCCTGGGACCGGTGTTCGCCTACCTGTCCCGACGGCCGGCCTTCCCCCGGCCGGTGGACGAGCGTGCGCCTTTTCGGCCACCGGGCAAGCTAGCGCTGGACTCATGACCGACCTGGATGCCCTGATCGCGCGCGGGCGGTGCGCGGTCAGTCGTCGTGGCGTACCCCGAGTTCGGCTGCGGTCTCGACGATGGCGCTCTCCAGTCGCCGATGATGGAGTTGTCCGACCTCCAATACCGCGACGGTGTCGCGGGCGGCGAAGGCGTCGAGCAGCGCCGCATGATCGTTGTTGAGGGCTTCCTGGATTGCCGAGCCGACGGCCCGCATCGCCTGGAACGGCTCGGTGAGGTTCCAGGTCGCCTCGAACATGTTCAGCAGCCGGGGCATCGCGCACGGAGCGGTGAGCTCGCGGTGGAACTCTCGGGAGACGTCGTGAAAGGCCTTGCGGTCGTCGTATTTTACCGCTGTCGACAATTCTTGGTGACGTCCCCGGGCTCGGTCGAGGCCGGTGTTGTCGATGAGTTCGACGGCGCGCGCCAACGCAGCCTGCTCCAGAGTGCCCCGCACGAAGTAGATCTCGCGCAGTTCGTCGATCGAGAGCTGACTGACCCGGTAACCGGCGTTGCGCTGGTGCACGACGAGGCCCTCACCCACCAGCGTCTTGAGAGCTTCGCGCACGGGGATGGGACTCACCTGGAAGGCATCCGCGACCTCGCCGGGCGGGATCTGTGCACCGGGCGGCGCACCTCCGGACAGGATCAACCGCCGGAGTTCCTCGAGCACGTTGGCGCGCGCGCTTTCTGATCGTGTCTCCACCAGCTGGGCGATGAGCCGGTCGGTCATGCGTGAGTTCATCGGCACCCCACGGTGCGAACCCCCGTCGTCGCGAGAGCGCTCGACTCCGGAGAAGCGCACCCGAGACGCGCCCGCCATGGGCGGGGCATCGACACGTGGTGCGCGCCGTCGCGCTGGAGGGCGGATTTCCGGGGCGCTTCTCCGGGGCCGGGTATGTGGCGGGGCCGGGGGGTGTGTCGGGAGCGAGGTGCGCCTCGGGTATCGCGCTCCGGCCTCATCGCGCCCCTCCCGATGATCTGGGTCGCGGCGGGTGGTCGAGAATCCAGCCCGCGACGGCCTCGGTCAGTCGCTGCTGGTTGTGACGTTTGACGATCTCGTGTCCTTCGTCGTCGAACATCAGCATCTCGGCCACGGCGCCTCGGGCACGCAGTTCGTCGACCATCTGCCGGGATTCGCTCACCGGGACATTCGTGTCGTGGGCGCCGTGCACCACCAGCAAGGGCGCCCGGACGTCGGCGATGCGATGGACCGGTGACAGATCGGCGAGGAGTTCGCGATCCGATTCGGGGTGACCGTATTTGGTGTACGCCGCCACCGCGATCCACGGCTCGGTGTTACGGAAGAACGACTCGAGATCACTCATACCGCAGATGGCGATGCCGGCGGCGAAGGTGTCGGGGTGAAAGGTCAGGCATGCGAGGGTGAGGTAGCCGCCGTACGATCGACCCGAACAGTAGAGCGCGCCGGGATCGGCGATTGCCCGCGCGACAAGGTGTTCCGCGCAGTCGGCAGCGTCGTCGATACCCGCATAGCGGCCGTACCGGTCGTCGGCGTGCGAGAACAGTCGCCCGTATCCCGATGATCCGCGCACATTGGGGGCGAACACCGTGATCCCGGCGTCCACGAGTGGTCCGAAGAGGAAGTTGTAGTCGGGGCGTGTCTGCGCCTCGGGCCCCCCGTGAAAGTACAAGACGGTCGGTCCGGGGCCCTCGCGCTGCGCGCGGAAGAGCAGACCGGACAGCGGCATCCCATCCCGGGCAGACAGTTCCAGCACTTCCGGCACCAGTCCGGTCGACGGACCCTCGCCGGCCACCACGTCGTCGCGGATCGGGATCACCTCGCCGGTGCCGGTGAGGATCAGATGGACCAGCGGTGAGTGCTGCGGGCTCGACACGGTGACGGCGACCAGAGTGCCGGCCGCGCTGATGGAGAGCTCGGTGGCCACCTCGCCTGGCAGGTCGATGGGATCGTGCAATGTCTGGTCCGGAAGTGTGAGGATCTGTAATTCGCTGCGCCCGCCGACATTCCAGAGCATGGCCACCGTCGACTGGTCGTTGCTCACCGTGAACTCGTCGAGGCCGGCGTCCGGGCGTTGCGCCAGCACCCGGAACCGAACGCCGTGCCGACCGACCTCGACGCCGAGCAGGCGCGGATACTTGCTGTCGAAATCGCTGACGACGATCGCCTGGACACTGTCGAGATCGCGTTCGGCATCCTGTGGGGGACCGGTGAACACCAGCGACGGATGATGGAAACCCTGGTCCAGGATGTAACCGACGTCGGTGACCGCGCCGGGATCGTTGGGCAGGAGTGGCGTCATCACGACACTGTCGGACGCGGTGTCGAGCCGTCGGCGCAGCAACAGCATGTCGCGATAGCCACGCGGGCCCACCCGGATGAGCGTGGCGCCCTTCCACGAGTCGATGAGAGCTCCGCCGACGCGGACGTCGAGTGTCATGGTCGCCGACGTACCGGGGTGTACCCGCAGCGAATGCGCGGTGCCGTCGGGTTCGGTCGCCGTGATGAGCACCCAATCGGTGTCCCATCCGACCAGTGAGACGGTGCCGAACGTCCGCCCGGCCCCGGCGGCAGGGCGCCCGGGGGTGTCCCCGTCGGGGCGCGTCGCGCCGATGCGATGTGCGGTGTCGTCGTCGGGATCGGTGGTGACCACCCAGACCTGATGGTGCTCACCGCCACTCGGGGCGATCTCGACCGCCAGCCACTTGCTGTCGGTCGAGTGGACGATCTTGCGCACCGGACCGGTCGAACGCAGGCTCACCCAGCGGAGTTCGCCGACTCCAGCGATGGACAGCGAACGTTGCGCGGCGCGCGGATAGCCGGTGCCGTCGTCGACGATGTAGGCGAACGCCTTTCCGTCCGGCGACACCGACGCGCCGTAGGTGTGCCAGCCGCGGTCGTCGAAACGGACGGTGTGCGCGGGCATCGAGCCGGCGTGGCCGGGGGTGCCGGCGGGTATCGCCCTGCTCACGCTCACGAGGCGGTGACTGCTTCCATGCTCTGTAGCCACATCTCCAACATGGCAACCTGCCACAACTCGTTGGCATCCAGGGTGGTCCGGATGCCGTTCGGGTCGGCGAACAATCGGTCGAGTGCCGCCGGCCGGTACAGCCCCCGGGTGGTCGCCGCCGTCGAGCGGAGGGTGTCCGCGACGAGATCGAGCACACCGCCCTCGAGGTGTCGGATACCGGGCACGGGGAAGTACCCCTTGGTGCGATCGATGACGGCGGACGGGAGCAGGGAACGGCTGGCGTCCTTGAGGATTCCCTTGCCGCCGTGAGCAAGTTTGAGATCGGGCGGGCAGGTGGCCGCCAGCTCGACGAACTCGTGGTCCAGGAAGGGGACCCGTGCCTCCAGGCCCCACGCCATGGTCATCGTGTCGACCCGTTTGACGGGGTCGTCCACGAGCATGACGGTGGTGTCGAGCCGTAGTGCCGCGTCGACGGCGGTCCGGGCGCCGGCCGACGACTGGTGGGCGTGGGCGAACTCCCAACTCGGGTCGTAGTCCTGCTCGAGGTGATAGGCCTCGCCGAGCAGTTCGCCGATCGCTGCGTGATCGCGGTCGAAGAAGACGCTCGCGTAGGCCTTGGTGGTGTCGTTGCGGGCGGTGTGCGCCAGAGGCGGATACCAGCCGTATCCGCCGAGGATCTCGTCGGCGCCCTGGCCGGATTGCACCACCTTGATGGATTTGCTGACCTCTTCGGACAGCAGATAGAAGGCCACGCAGTCGTGACTGACCATCGGTTCGCTCATCGCGGCGATGGTGTCGGGTACCGCGGGCAGCAGCCGGTCGGTACCGATGTGGATCTTGTGGTGGTCGGTGGCGAAGGTGTCGGCGATCAGATCGGAGTATGCGTATTCGTCGCCGGATTCTCCACCGGCAGAGTCGAATCCGATGCTGAACGTCGCGAGGTCGGTTTGCCCCTGCTCGGCCAGCAACGCGACCACGAGCGAGGAGTCGATCCCTCCGGACAGCAGTACGCCGACCGGGACGTCGGCGACCATCCGACGGCGGACCGAGGTGCGCAACGAATCCAGCAACTCGTGCTGCCACCGCGATTCGTCCCAGTCGCCCCGTTCGGGATGCGGGGAGAAGGTGGGCGCCCAGTAGCGTCGCTCCGTGCTCCGGCCGTCCGGTGTGATGGTCCGGACCGTCGCGGGCGGCAGTTTACGGATGCCGTTGAAGATGGTGTGGGGTGCGGGGACGACGGAGTGGAAGCTGAAGTAGTGATGCAGGGCCACCCGGTCGATGGTGGTGTCCACATCGCCGGCCCGGAGCAGAGCCTGCAGAGACGACGCGAATCGCAGTCGGCCAGGGCTCTCGGCGAGGTACAGGGGTTTGATCCCGAGGCGGTCACGGGCCAGCGTCAGTGTGCCGGAGTCGGTGTCGACCACCGCAAAGGCGAACATCCCGATCAGGTGGTCGACGCAGTCGGCTCCCCAGGCGTGGAAGGCCTTGAGGATGACCTCGCTGTCGGCGTGGGAGAAGAAGCGGTATCCCTTGCCCTCGAGTTCTCCCCGCAGTTCCCGGTGGTTGTATATGCAGCCGTTGAACACCAGCGCCAGACCGAGTTCCGGATCCACCATCGGCTGTGCGCCGCGTTCGGAGAGATCGATGATCTTGAGCCGCCGATGGCCCAGCGCCACCGAACCTTTGGCGAAGATGCCGGACCCGTCCGGTCCGCGCCGAGTCATCGAGCCGGTCATCACCTCCACGGCGCCGATGTCGGGAGTTGTCGCATCGAAACGGATCTCACCACATACACCACACATCGGTCATCCCTCTCTCGGTGCCGGATCGGTGCCCTGAATCCAGGTGTCCTTACCGCCGCCACCGCGGGACGAGTTGACGATCAGGCTGCCGGCGGGGGCGACCCGGGTGAGTGCGGCCGGGGCGACGTGGGCGGTGACGCGCTCGTCGCCCGCGCCACGGAGGTGGACGAAGGCGCGCAGATCGACATGGTGGGCGTAGAAGCCGTTGCCGTCGAAGGTGGGGTGGGTGGACAGGGCCACCACCTCCTGGGCGATGAATCGTTCCGGCTGGGTCAGCAGATCGACCCGGCGACGTGACAGCTCTTCCTCGGTACATTCGGGTCCGATCGTGATTCCGGAACCGCCCAGGCCGTCAATGGGTTTGACAACCAGGTGTTCCAGGTTGTCCAGCACATGATCGCGCTGATGGCGTTCCGCGCAGAGCCACGTGGGTACCTGATCGAGGAGCGGCTCCTCGCCCAGGTAATAACGGATCATCGCGGGGACGTAGTAGTAGATCGCCTTGTCGTCGCCGACGCCGTTGCCCAGCGCGTTGGCGAGGGCGAATCGTCCGCGGCCCAGTCCGTCGAGGATGCCGTCGCGGAGTGGCTGATCATGGAAACCGTTGGAGGACAGCAACATGTCCTCGTCCATGCGGACATACGCGGTGTTGACCGGGACACGGGAGGTGCCGTGCTGGAAGAACACGCGTCCGGCGTCGGGGCCGTCGGTGACGTCGACCGAGATGTGCTCCGGTGTCGCGAGTCGCAGTCCGGCACCGGCGGCCAGGATGGTGTGCTCGAACCACGCCGAATCCTGCCAGCCCGAGCTGAGCATGATGTCGATGCCGTCGGCGTGGGCATCCGGCGGCGCCGCCGCCGCGATCGTCTCGCCGATCATGCGCGGGACGTCGGCGACCGACATGGTCGCCGCGGGCATGGCGATCTCGGACATGAACTGGGTCATCAACGTGCGGTTGGACATCGCGTAAGCGATTCCCGACGGCACGCGCAGGTTGTCCTCGAGGACCACGAAGTGTCCCGGTTCGGGCGAGACCAGGTCGGTGCCGCAGATGTGGGTGCGCACCCGTTGCCACGCCGGCACGCGGCCGGTCTGGCGGTATCCCGGCGCGCGGTCGAGCGCTTCGGGCGGAAGGATGCCGTCGTGCATGCATTCCTGGTCGCCGTACACGTCGGTGATGAAGGCGTTGAGTGCCAGCGCCCGCTGCCGGAGACCTCGGGAGACCCGCTGCCAGTCGTCGGCGCCGATGTAGCGGGGCATCACGTCGAGCGGGAAGAGTTGGGCCCGCGATTGCCCGGTCACCCGGAAGGTGACCCCGTCGATGCTCTGTTCCCGTTCGATCTGATATTGCCGCTTGCGCAACGTGATCGATCCGAGAGTGGCGGCCGACGAGAGGATCTCGGCGTAACCCGGGCGTGACGTGATCCCGGGTGCGACCGCCTCGTCGTAGGAGTCGCGGTCCGGCGAGTCCACCGTCGGGATGTCGGCGGGGTGCTCGGGACGGAGGTACCCGTGCAGGAGCCGCCCGTCCGGGTCGTCGGGCAACGGTGCCTCGGTCAGGGTTCCGGCCGTCTCCGCGATCAGATTGTCGACGACAGCGGTGAACCGTCCCCGGCGACGCAGGGTGCGTCGCTGACGTGCCGAGGAACTTCCGAAGGTCAGTGCCCGACGGGTGAGCTCATCGACCGCGGGCCAGTCGCCACAGTCCTCGAGTTCGTTGCGCAACGACGCGGTGAGGTCGGCGATCACGTCGGCGGCCGGTCGTGGAGCGGAGTGATCGACGTCGATCAGGTCGCCTTCGAGTCCCGCGCGGGCGGCCTGCCAGATCGCGGCCCGGTACAACGCGGGTGACGTCGGTGGGAAAGGCGAGTCGAGACGGCGGGCCTCACGGAGCACGAGTGCGCGGAACAGGCCGGCGATGAGGGTGATGGTGTCTACGGACGGACAGCTGTCACAGACCCGGAGTTCCAGGGTGTTGACCCGCGCGGACGGGCGGACGTCGAAGTAGACCATGCCCGGATCGGTGATCACGCCGCTGTTGATCAGCCGCTCGATCTCGTCGTCGTACTCGGCCGCCGAGTGGACGTCGGGAAACGGTCCGGTGGTCGGCCAGCGTTGCCAGACGAGGGTGCGGGCGCTCGCGTAACCGGTGTCGGTGCCGTCGGCCCAGAACGGTGAACTCGCCGACAGTGCGAGCAGCGACGGTATGTACGGACTGATGCGCGACGCGATGGCGACGGCCTCGTCGCGATCGGTCACGTCGACGTGCACCTGCGTGCCGCAGATCAATTGTTCCCGGGCGAGGAGTTGATAGTCGGCGAGCATCCGTCGGTAGCGGGGGGTTTCGGTGACCAGCATCTCGGTCGGCACCGCGAGCGGCACGGAACCGGCCGCGACGACGCCGATCCCCAGGCCGGCTGCTGCGTCGACCAGGACGGACCGGTTGGACTGCAGGTTGACGCGCAGGTCGTCGAGGTGTCGGTGCACATCGCTGTTCGCCTCGATGACGCAGCGCTGCAGCTCTTCGACATACGGGCTGCCGGGCGGCAGGACGCCGAGCAGCTCGGGAGCCCGGGTGGTCAGCCGTGACGTGCGCAGGTCGACGAGGTGGAACTCCTCCTCGACCCCGACCTTGCGGACCGCACCGACGGGGTCGGCGGGCCCGGCGCAGGCGTTTCCGGGCGTCATCGTCTAAGGGTAGGAGGAACCGACGCCCACGGCATGGTGAGTTGCGGGCCGGTTAGCTGGCCGGGCGGGTGAGTTGCCGGGCGGACAAGCGTGTCAGACCGGGGTCACCCAGGTGGTGATGTCGCAGTGGACGACCTCGGTGCCGTGCTTGTCGAGGACCCGGACGGCGACGACGACATCGGTGCCCTCGACGATCTCCGCGAAGCTCACGGCGTCGTCGAGCCGGGCCTCCGCAGTGAGTCGCGTCGTCGCCTTGGCGAGATACTGCGTGTTCATCGCCTTCGGAATCCAACGATGGCTCCTCGGTGTGGTCGCCTCCATGAGCATGCCCATCGCGGCCTCGGCGAGGTTGCACGCCGCGATCGCGTGGAAGGTCCCGATGTGGTTGTGGACGCCGAACCAATTGGGTGCCGTCACCCGGCAGAACCCGGGCCGCATCTCGCTGACGGTCGGCAGCACTGTGCCGAAGTAGGGCACCCTGGCGACCATGCCGAGTGAGAACAGAGCGTGCCCGATCGCGTTGTCGGGTAGCTTGCGGCGCAGGGCATAGGTGGGGCTCGAGGAGCCGGAGTCGCTCATGCGACCAGATATTACTACCCGGTAAGTTGAGGGGCGCCTGTCGAGCCGGAGAAGAAGGAGCAGTTCGACGCGCTGCTCGCCCCGGTCGGCAATCTCCGGGGTCCGGCGGAGGGCGCGGGCATCCGCCGGCGTCCTGGATTTGGCTTAGGGCCCCGACCTGGTGCATACTTGTCGGGTTGCCTTGAGCGGCGGACGCAGGTTTTTGTGCGGCCTCCATCAGGTGAATGACTCCCAGGCCCCGGATTCCGGGACCGGGCGTGTAACGCGTGCCCTGGATCAGTGGTACGGACACGACACGCCCGACCGCGGGTGCCGGAGCACAACCGGCTCGTACCAAGTGACGAGCTTACGTACAACGATAGATGAACAGCGTCGATCCCCGAATCTCACGCGGGCGGTCATGTGTCCACCGGCCTCCAGTGTCGGATCAGGCCACGCGGTGTTTGTCTGTCGAGAACAACTGACGGAAGAGGACACAGCGTGGCGGGACAGAAGATCCGCATCAGGCTCAAGGCCTACGACCACGAGGCGATCGACGCTTCGGCGCGCAAGATCGTGGAAACCGTGACCCGTACCGGGGCACGCGTGGTCGGCCCGGTGCCGTTGCCCACCGAGAAGAACGTGTATTGCGTCATCCGTTCGCCGCATAAGTACAAGGACAGCCGCGAACATTTCGAGATGCGTACCCACAAGCGACTCATCGACATCCTCGACCCGACGCCGAAGACGGTCGATGCGCTGATGCGCATCGATCTGCCGGCCAGCGTCGACGTCAACATCCAGTAGGCGGGGGGCGAGAGATATGACCACAAAGAGTGCAACCAGCAATCAAAGTGCCACACGGGGAATCCTGGGCACCAAGCTCGGCATGACCCAGGTCTTCGACGAGAACAACCGTGTCGTTCCGGTGACGGTGATCCAGGCCGGACCGAACGTCATCACCCAGCTCCGTACCGCGGACCGCGACGGCTACACCGCCGTCCAGCTCGCCTACGGCGCCATCGATCCGCGCAAGGTGACCAAGCCGGTCGCCGGGCAGTACGCCAAGGCCGGAGTGACCCCGCGTCGCCACCTCGCCGAGATCCGCGTCGCGGACGTCTCGGAGCTCGAGATCGGTCAGGAGCTGACCGCCGAGATCTTCGAGAACGGCACCAAGGTCGACGTGACCGGTACCTCCAAGGGCAAGGGTTTCGCCGGCGTCATGAAGCGTCATGGCTTCTCCGGTCTCGGCGCCAGCCACGGCGTGCACCGCGTGCACCGCGCACCCGGCTCGATCGGTGGCTGCGCCACCCCGGGCCGCGTGTTCAAGGGCATGCGGATGGCCGGACGTATGGGTAACGACACCGTGACCACGCAGAACCTGACCGTGCACATGGTTGACGCCGACGCCGGTCTGCTGTTGATCAAGGGTGCGATCCCCGGCCGCAAGGGCGGCATCGTGGTGATCCGCGACGCAGTGAAGGGTGGTGCCAAGTGAGCACCGAGACGACTACAAAACTGACGCTGGACGTCAAGTCCGCCGACGGCAAGACCAACGGCACCGTTGATCTGCCCGCCGAGCTGTTCGACGTGACCGCCAACATCTCACTGATGCACCAGGTGGTCGTGGCCCAGCAGGCCGCTGCCCGCCAGGGCACCCACGCCACCAAGACTCGTGGCGAGGTGAGTGGTGGTGGAGCCAAGCCGTACCGCCAGAAGGGCACCGGCCGCGCCCGCCAGGGTTCGACCCGTGCGCCGCAGTTCGTCGGCGGTGGCACCGTTCACGGTCCGCAGCCGCGTGACTACAGCCAGCGGACCCCGAAGAAGATGAAGGCCGCCGCCCTGCGCGGTGCCCTGTCCGACCGGGCCCGTAACGAGCGCATCCACGTGATCACCGAACTGGTTGCCGGGCAGAACCCGTCGACCAAGTCGGCTCGCCAGTTCCTCGAGGCACTGAGTGATCGCCGCAAGTTCCTGGTGGTGCTCGGCCGTGAGGACGACGCCGCATGGAAGAGCGTCGCGAACCTGCAGAACGTTCTGCCGATCGCACCGGATCAGCTCAACACCTACGACGTCCTGGATTCGGACGAGGTGGTGTTCAGCGTCGAGACGCTCAACGCGTTCATCGAGCAGAACTCAGCGACTGAGACGAAGTCTCCCGTCGCCAATGAGACAGAGGAGGCGTGAGTATGGCTACGCAGGCCAACCCGCGTGACATCATCCTGGCGCCGGTGATCTCGGAGAAGTCCTACGGACTGATCGAGGACAACGTGTACACGTTCATCGTGCACCCGGACTCGAACAAGACGCAGATCAAGATTGCGGTCGAGCAGATCTTCGACGTCACGGTCACCAGCGTCAACACCGCCAACCGGCAGGGCAAGCGCAAGCGCACCCGCTTCGGCTACGGCCAGCGCAAGTCCACCAAGCGCGCGATCGTGACGCTGTCCGCTGACAGCAAGCCCATCGAGATCTTTGGAGGCCCGGTCGGCTGACCGGGACTCGAGAGTAGAGGGACTACAGACTCATGGCTATTCGTAAGTACAAGCCGACGACCCCGGGTCGTCGCGGTTCGTCCGGCGCAGATTTCGCGGAGGTCACCCGTGACCATCCCGAGAAGTCGCTGGTCCGTCCGCTGCACGGCCGTGGTGGCCGTAACGCGCACGGCCGCATCACCACCCGTCACAAGGGTGGCGGCCACAAGCGCGCGTACCGCCTCATCGACTTCCGTCGCAACGACAAGGACGGCGTCAACGCCAAGGTCGCTCACATCGAGTACGACCCGAACCGCACTGCGCGGATCGCGTTGCTGCACTTCGTCGACGGCGAGAAGCGCTACATCATCGCGCCCAAGGGCCTGAAGCAGGGCGACGTGGTGGAGAGCGGTGCCACCGCCGACATCAAGCCCGGCAACAACCTGCCGCTGCGCAACATCCCGACCGGTACCCAGGTGCACGCCGTGGAGCTGCGCCCGGGCGGCGGGGCGAAGATGGCCCGCAGCGCAGGCGCCTCGATCCAGCTGCTCGGCAAGGAGGGTGGCTACGCCACCCTGCGTATGCCGTCCGGCGAGATCCGTCGAGTCGACGTGCGCTGCCGCGCCACCGTCGGCGAGGTGGGCAACGCCGAGCAGTCGAACATCAACTGGGGCAAGGCCGGCCGTATGCGTTGGAAGGGCAAGCGCCCGACCGTCCGCGGTGTCGTGATGAACCCGGTCGACCACCCCCATGGTGGCGGCGAGGGCAAGACCTCGGGTGGTCGCCACCCGGTCAGCCCGTGGGGCCAGCCGGAAGGCCGGACCCGCAAGAACAAGGCCAGCGACCAGTTGATCGTCCGGCGTCGTCGCACCGGCAAGAACAAGCGATAAGCACAGGAGGGAGTTAGAGAATGCCACGCAGCCTCAAGAAGGGCCCGTTCGTCGACGACCACCTGCTTGCCAAGGTGGACACGCAGAACGAGAAGGGCACCAAGCAGGTCATCAAGACCTGGTCGCGCCGTTCGACCATCATCCCCGACTTCATCGGTCACACCTTCGCCGTTCACGACGGTCGCAAGCACGTCCCGGTGTTCGTCTCGGACAACATGGTCGGGCACAAGCTGGGCGAGTTCGCCCCTACCCGCACCTTCAAGGGTCACATCAAGGATGACCGGAAAGCGAAGCGCCGGTAATGACTACGCAAACCGAGAATCCCACAGCCAAGGCGACCGCGAAGTTCGTTCGTGTGACGCCGATGAAGGCGCGCCGTGTGATCGACCTGATCCGCGGCAAGAACGTCGACGAGGCCCTCGACATCCTGCGGTTCGCCCCGCAGTCGGCGTCTGAGCCGGTCTCCAAGGTGCTCGCCAGCGCCGTCGCGAATGCGGAGAACAACCTGGATCTGGATCGCCGGACCCTGGTCGTCGCCACCGCGTTCGCCGACGAGGGCCCCACGCTCAAGCGGTTCCAGCCGCGTGCACAGGGTCGTGCGTTCCGCATCCGCAAGCGCACCAGCCACATCACCGTCGTCGTGGAGAGCCTTCCCGAGAAGGCCACCGCCGGTCGAGGCCGGTCGCGTCAGCCGAAGAAGGGAGCCCAGTAGTGGGTCAGAAAATCAACCCGCACGGCTTCCGTCTGGGCATCACCACGGACTGGAGTTCGCGGTGGTACGCCGACAAGCAGTATGCGGAGTACGTGAAAGAGGATGTCGCCATCCGCAAGCTCCTGTCCACGGGACTCGAGCGCGCCGGCATCGCCAAGGTGGAGATCGAGCGCACCCGTGACCGGGTTCGCGTCGACATCCACACCGCCCGTCCGGGCATCGTCATCGGCCGCCGCGGCGCCGAGGCCGATCGGATTCGTGGCGACCTGGAGAAGCTGACCGGCAAGCAGGTGCAGCTGAACATCCTCGAGGTGAAGAACGCAGAGTCCGAGGCCCAGCTGGTGGCCCAGGGCGTCGCTGAGCAGCTGAGCAACCGTGTGGCCTTCCGCCGCGCGATGCGCAAGGCGATCCAGTCGGCGATGCGTCAGCCGAACGTGAAGGGCATCCGGGTCCAGTGCTCGGGTCGCCTGGGTGGCGCAGAGATGAGCCGCAGTGAGTTCTACCGCGAGGGTCGGGTGCCGCTGCACACGCTGCGCGCCGACATCGACTACGGACTCTACGAAGCCAAGACCACCTTCGGCCGTATCGGCGTGAAGGTCTGGATCTACAAGGGCGACATCGTCGGTGGCAAGCGTGAGCTGTCCGCAGCCGCGCCGGCCGCCGAGGATCGCCGTCCGCGCCGGCCCAGCCGGCCGCGTCGCAGCGGTTCCTCGGGTACCACCGCGACGAGCACCGAAGCGGGTCGTGCCGCCGATGCTCCGGCTGTGGACGCCAATGCGGGGGCCACTGCCGGCGCGGCCACGGAAAAGGAGGGCTGATCATGTTGATCCCTCGTCGGGTCAAGCACCGCAAGCAGCACCATCCCAGCCTCAAGGGCCAGGCCAAGGGCGGCACCAAGGTGACGTTCGGTGACTACGGCATCCAGGCTCTGGAAGGCGCGTACATCACCAACCGTCAGATCGAATCGGCACGTATTGCCATCAACCGGCACATCAAGCGTGGCGGCAAGGTGTGGATCAACATCTTCCCGGACCGCCCGCTGACCAAGAAGCCCGCCGAGACCCGCATGGGTTCCGGTAAGGGTTCGCCCGAGTGGTGGGTCGCCCCGGTCAAGCCGGGTCGGGTGCTGTTCGAGATGAGCTACCCCAATGAGGAGACCGCTCGCGAGGCCCTGCGTCGCGCGCAGCACAAGCTCCCCATCAAGACCAGGATCGTGACCAGAGAGGAGCAGTTCTGATGGCACTCGGAGTTGCTGCGAACGAGCTGCGTGAGCTCAGTGATACCGATCTGGTCGATCGCCTCAAAGAGTCGAAGGAAGAGCTGTTCAACCTTCGGTTCCAGATGGCCACCGGCCAGCTCGACAACAATCGCCGCCTGCGGACCGTGCGTCGCGAGATCGCGCGTGTCTACACCGTGATGCGCGAGCGTGAGCTGGGCCTGGCGTCGGGACCGGATGGTGATGACGCATGAGTGAGGACCAGAAAGTGACCCAAGAAGGATCGTCACAGGCCGAAGTACGTAACAACCGCAAAGAGCGGATCGGTTACGTGGTCAGCGACAAGATGCAGAAGACCATCGTGGTCGAGCTGGAAGATCGTAAGAGCCACCCGCTCTACGGCAAGATCATCCGGACCACGAGCCGGGTCAAGGCACACGACGAGGACGAGACCGCCGGTGTCGGCGACCGCGTGCGGCTCATGGAGACCCGCCCGCTGTCGGCGACCAAGCGGTGGCGCTTCGTCGAGGTGCTGGAGAAGGCCAAGTAGTAGCGGCCTTTCCGCAACAGACACATCGAGACGGCCCGTTCCCTTCAGGGGAGCGGGCCGTTTCGCGTGCCCGCTCGCCATCGTCGGCCCACAATCGGAGTGTGTACGCGGTATGGCATTGTCACCAGTCTGCGAGTCGATTCCCAGGAATGGACAGATGGTGATGATGCGATGAGCGGAGATACTGCGGCCGGCGTGACCGGCCCTGTCCGGGCGTCGCCGGACGATGTGCGAGCGCGGCAGTGGCGCGACCGCGTCGTCGGGCCGTCGGACGCCACAGATCGTGCCCGCGTCCAACGGATCGGGGCCCGGTTCATCGGCTGCGGACTGATCACCTTCACAGTCGGGTTGTCGCCGGTCATCGCGGCCCGCTCGGAACTCACCGATCCCTGGTGGCCTCCGCTGAGCGCCGCGTTGGTGGTCGGGCCCGCCCTGCTCGTCATCGGTGCGACCTATCGGCAGACCTTGCGACATCAGACCGTCCTGGCAGCCCTGTCGAGTCTCGGATTCCTGCTGGCGATCGGACTCTGGTTCGTCGCATGGAACGGAGACGTCACACCGGGGCAATCCTGGTGGAGTGTCTGGCTGGTCCAGTTCCCCGGGGTCCCCGGTCTGGTGTTCGGGATGGCGGGTCGGTACCTGCCGGCCATCGGACACATCGTGGCGGCGACCTTCCTGGCCCAGACGGCCAACCAGATCGGTATCGCAGGACATCTGCGTCCCGAGCTCTATCTCGGATCATTGGTCACCATCGCTCTCACGTGTGTGTTCCTCGCGGTCGCCGTCGTGACCGTGCGGACCGCCGGGCTGCTCGACGAGACACGGTCGGCCGCGATGGACGCCGCCGCGACGTCGGCGGCGTCGGCGGCCAAGGAGTCCGAGCGAGCACGCTTCGCGGCGTTGATCCACGACAAGGTCATCGCCATCCTGCTGGCGATCGAGGTCGGGCGGCCGCGCCGGGGGCTCGGGGCAGAGGCGGTGACGGCCCTCGACGAACTCGACCGGCGCGACGACGAGCCGCCCGAGGCGTCAATGGGTGTCGACGAGTTCGTACAGCGGGTGCGAACCGCGATCGCGGCGACCGCCGACGACGTCGAACGTGAGTTGTCGATCAACCGGTCCGCCTCGGGACGGTATCCGGGCGAGGTCGTGTCCGGGATGATCGAGGCGATGTGTGAGGCCATCCGCAACGCCAGCAGACATGCCGGCGCGGGCGCATCCTGTCTCGTCGTCGGCGATTTCCGGGCAGACCAGGTCACCGTGGCCATCGTCGACGATGGCGAGGGTTTCGATCCGGACCGGGTGCGTCCCGAGCGACTGGGCGTCGCGGTCGGGATCCGTGGTCGGATGACCGGGCTGGCCGGGGGCGACGTCGAGGTCCGCAGCGAGCCGGGCCGGGGCACCGTCGTGGTGCTGAGGTGGGTCCGTGATGTCGGAACGTGACGCGGTGGAGGTGCGGCCGGATGAGACGGTCGACCTGTTCGGACTGCGATCCCTGCCGGTGGTCGGTGCGCTGGTCGCCTTCGGCGCGGTCTACATCGTGGTCACGATCGGTTCCGGACTCGACATCCGCGGGTCGGCGAACTGGCTGGGCCTTGCCCTGGCGTTCGCACTGCTGGCCGCCGATCTGGTGGGCCTGATCCGGGTCGTCGGCGACCCGTTCCCGTTTCGCTGGGGCGTGGCGGTGGTGGCGGTCATGATCGCCGGGACCGCGACAGCCTGGTGGTCGGTCCCGCCGGACACCTTCGAGACCTTGCAGTGCCTTCCCGCGGCGGTCTCCGGGATCGTGGTTCTCGCACTGCTCGCCGTCCGGGGCCGGCTCGGTCTGGCGTGGATCGGCGCTTTCACGATGAGTCTGTCCGCAACGCTGTGGGGCGGCTTCCGGGGGCCCGGGTTCGTGACCGGACTCGGCTACACCTCGTGGGTGTACCCGGTGATGATCTTCGCGTCACTGTTCGTGGTGATGCTGCGGCCGATGGCCGAGAGCATCCGCACCCTGCGAGATCGGGAGCTGGGGTACGCGGCGTCGGACGCGGCGGCCCTGGCCGTAGCCGCCGAACGGGACCGGCAGCTCGGCCGACTGGACCGGCAGGCCCGGTCGCTGCTCGAACAGGTCGCCGACCGCCACGAGTTCAGCCCGATCGAAGTGCAGCGCGCCCGGCTCGTGGAAGCCCAGCTGCGCGACGGTATCCGAGCGCCCGCCTGGGATTCGATCCAGGTTCGGGCAGCCGTGTGGCGGGCGCGGGAACGGGGAGTGTCGGTCGTGCTGTTCGACGACGGCGGCCTGATCGGCGACGACTCGGTGCAGCAGCGGCTCGACGATGCGCTCATCGACGAACTCGACCGTCTCGACGACGGCCGGGTCACCGCGCGTGTCCTGCCGCCCGGACGTCCGACCCGCGCCACGATCGTCGTCAACGTCGAGGACGCCACGCGGCGATACGACGTCACCGAGGACGGCGAGATCTCCGGAGGTGTGTGGTCGCACATCGGGGACGGTGCCGCCTTCGGGTAGGGAGTCGGTGCAGTTTCCGCCGAGTGCGGGCACCGTGAGCCACGCCCGGTTCATGACGATCAGATGACCGTCCGAACGGAGGCTGGCAGATCCGCCACAGAGTCTGGTGGACTTCGATGGTGATCGATCACACACAGGCCGGGCGAGCGGTCGTCGGCCGCCTGCGGGGTCTGCGCGCGCCCGCGGTCAGCGACGACTCCGATCTACTCCGGATGCAGCGGAGCGGTGGGCGTTTCATCGGTCTCGGCCTCCTCACGTTCACAGTGGTGATGATCCCGGTGGCCATCCGGTGCGCCGATCTCACCGCGGTCTGGTGGACGCCGGTCAGCTTGGCGCTGATCGTCGTGCCCGCGATCCTGCTCGTGTTGGCGTCCTTCCGCCCGGTGCCGCGGGGCCATGAGGCCCTGATGGTCCTGTCTGCGCTGGGCTACCTGCTCGCGACGCTCCTCTGGTTCGTCGCATGGAATGGCGCCACCAACGATCCGGCGCGCTGGGCGGTGTGGATGGTGCAGTTTCCGTCGGTGCCGAGCATCGGTCTGGTGTTGGTGGCGCGTGCCCGCTGGGCCATTGCGCATCTCGTCACGGCCACGCTGGCCGTACATGCGGCCAACCAGGTGGGTCGCTTCGGTGAGATCCGTCCGGTCGCGTTGCTCAGTGCGCCCCTGACGATGGCGCTCAGCGGGGTTTTTTTGGCCGTGGCGATCGCGACGATGGCCAATGTGCGACTACTCGACGCCCGCCGGGCCGAGATTCTGGCCTCGGCCGCCACCGGTGCCGCGGAGATGGCACAGGAAGCCGAACGCGCACGATTTGCGGCGGTGATCCACGACAAGGTGATCGCGTCGTTGCTCGCCGTGACACCGGGGCGGCTAGACCCACGTCTCGCGAACCAGGCCGCATCGACCCTCGACGAGCTCGACCGCAGCGACGACCACGACCTCGGTGTCGTCTCGGCGACCCAGTTCGCCGAACGGATCCGGGCATCTGCGGCATCCGTGAGCGACGGTGTCCGCAGCGAATTGTTCGTGCACGATCGCTTTGTGTCGTATCCCGCCGACGTCGTCTCGGCGCTGACCGAGTCGACGGGAGAAGCGGTGCGCAACTGGCACCGGCACGCGGGAGGGAGCGCCCGTTGTGTGGTCGGTGGCGATTTCGGCGACGCCGCCGTGCGGGTCACGATCACCGACGACGGCGTGGGGTTCGTCCCCGAATCGGTGGGGCCGGAACGGTACGGGATCGCCACCGGAATCCGGGGACGGATGGCCTCGCTGCCGGGCGGTGCAGCCCAGATCGTGAGCGCGCCCGGGCGGGGGACGACCGTCGTCGTCGAGTGGCGGCGGTCGTGACGCCGAATCCGCGTTCCGAGGACCGGGAGCTCGACGACGCAACCGTCGACATCTACGGGCTCGGCTCGTCGACGGTCACGCGGGGACTCGGGCTGTTCGCGGCGGTCTATACCGTCGTGACGATCGCTGCCGGATGGCACATCACGTCCGTGCACAACTGGGCCGGGCTGATCGCCGGTCTGGTGCTCTTCGCGATCGCCACCTTGATCGTTCAGCGAGCGCGTGGTCCGCGGTTCCCGCTCTCCGCTGCCGTCCCGGCGGCCCTGATGGCGGTCTGCGGACTCGCCATCTCGCTGTGGAGCCTGCCCGGCGAGACATATCTTCAGCTCCAGACGGCACCGCCGGTCTCCGCGGCAACCATCGTGTTCACCCTGCTCGCGGTGCGTGGTCGGCCGGCGTTCGCCTGGATGGGTGCCGTGTGCTGCACCGGGATCGCCGGACTGTGGGGTATGGCAATCGGATTCGGATTCGCCTCCGGTGCGGGAAACACGGCTTTCTGCTACCCGGTCCTGGTGCTGGCGATGCTGTTCATGTTGATGGCGCGGCCGCTCGCGGAACGTATCCGCGTTCTCCGCGAGCGTGCGGTCGCGCAGGCCGCGACCGAGGCCGCGACGGCGGCGGCCGCGGCCGAGCGCGGCCGCCAACTCTCTCGACTGGGGCGTCGCGCGCGACCGATCCTGGGCGAGATCGTCGACGGGCACGAGTTCACCATCGATGAGGTGGCCGATGTACGACTCACCGAGGCGCAACTGCGCGACGGGATCCGAGCTCCCGCGTGGGAGTCCGACCCGGTTCGTGACGCGGTGTGGCAGGCCCGCAGGCGAGGTGTCACAGTGCTGCTCCTCGACGACGGTGCGTTGAGCATGGTGCCCGAACGCGACCTCCTGCGCCGGTTGCGGGATGTGCTGGTCGACGAGCTGCGGCCCCTCGACAGCGGTCAGGTCACCGCGCGGGTCCTGCCGCCGGGTCGCTCGCTGGTCGCGTCGATCGTCGTCAACACCGGACCGACCATCAAACGCATCGAATACGGTGTCGGCGGCGAGACGTCGGAACACAGCGCGACCGTCCCGGTGTCGACGTCCGACGAGTGACCGGTTGCCTCCCCGTCTCGGCCGGGTTCGGTCAGTTGAGCGCGGTCTCCAGCCAGGAGAGCACCTCGGGGGTCACCGGGCGCGCCGCATCCGCGTAGTCGGGGTTCTTGCGTAGGAAGGCCGCGACCATCGGACAGACACCGACGATGACGCGCCCCTCTTCGCGGGTCGCGTCGAGCGCTTCGCGGATCAGGATGGTGCCCAGACCACGGCCACCGAACTCCTCGGCCACCTCCGTGTGGAAGAAGACGCGTTGTCCGGTGCCGTCGACGTCACGGTCACGGTAAGCGGTGAACCCGGCCACCCGGGGTTCACCGGCGTCCGCCACCGTGATCTCGTAGCGGCGTTCGGCCGGGTGGTGGGCAACGGAGGTGTGGACTCCGGTCTTGTCGGTGGCCATGGTGCGAGCTTACGGTCCTCGACGATCCCGGCGCTGTCCCGAGGCCGTCAGTGATCGGTGGCGGCGCGCTGATAACCACGCAGTGCCGGGTAGACGAAGACGCCCAGCAGGACGACCGACCAGACGATCACCTTGATGAGGTTCTCGGTGATCGGTCCGCCGACGGCGAGTGACCGCATCACTTCGATCGCCGGTGTCATCGGCTGGTTCGCGACGATCGGCTGCAGCCATCCCGGATAGGCCTCGAGCGGGCTGAACCCCGAGTTGAAGAACATCAGGACACTCGAGAACAAGGAGATCATCGGCACGATCGGGGCCGCCGGTTTCGCGTTGACGGCGAGCGCGAGGACCATCGTCGAGAACGCCATGCCGTAGAGCAGCGCGACCCCGATGATGCCGAGGACGGCCCACACACCCTGGGTGAAACGGAAACCGATGAACAGCCCCGCCACCAACAACACCACGGTCGAGGCCAGGATGCGCACGAGCTCGGCGATGATGCGTGCGCTGAGATCGGCGGCACGGTTGATCGGCAGCACGTACAGACGGCCGAGGAGACCGGTGCCGCGTTCGGTGTTGAGCCGGACCGCCGCCGCCATCGAGCCGAACATGGCTCCCACCAGGATCACCAGTGGCACGGTTCCGTACGCGCTGTTCTGACCGGTCGCATTGCCCACGGCATCGCCCAGGACGACCTTGAACATGACCATCGACAGCGCCGGGAACAGCAGGCTCTGGCCGAGCGTCGAGTAGTCCCGCACCCATACCGACAGCTGTCGTCCGGTGAGGATTCGGGTCTGCGTCGTCCAGGCATCGGTCGAGTGTTCCGGTGGGACCTCGCCGGTCGGCATCGTCGCGGCCGCCGCCGCGGTGGAACTCATCTGCGGTGGTGTCGTCATGCGCGTAGCCTCCGCTCGGCCCAGATGAGCAGGCCCGCGGCCAGACCGGCCATCCCCAGGCACCAGTACACCGTCGGTGCCACCACCGACCAGGTCGCGGTGCCGTCGTTGAAAGCTCGCATCGCGTTCGAGAACTGCGACACCGGCTGATTGCGGACGAACGGCTGAATCCACTCCGGGAACTGGCTCTCGGGGACGAATCCCGTCGACAGCATGCCGAGGATCAGGATCGGCAGTCCGAGCATCTGACTCGTCGACTCGGGGCTGCTCGCCAACAGCCCGAGCGCGTCGGCGATCACGGCGACCAGCAGACCGACGACGAAGGCCACCGCGTAAAGGCCGATGGTCCCGCCGATGCCACCGTGCGGACGCCAGCCGATCAGCAGACTCGCGATGGTCGCGAAGACGAGTGAGATCGTCAGCAGAACCGCATTGGCCGACCCGCGGGCGGCGACCGGGACCAGGGAGTTCATCGGCATGACCCGGAAGCGCAGGTTGATGCCGCGCATGCCGTCCATCGACGAACGCATGGCGGAGGCCGACGCGACGAAGCCGACTGACTGCAGCGCGATGATCGGCATCAGGTACTGCGCGTAGTCCATGCCCGGATAGGCGTCCATCAACGACCGCAACGGCACGTAGAAGCACACCGCGAGGAAGGCGGGAGCGATCATCGCGAAGATGATCTCGCCGTTGCGCACGATGCCGGACAGACCGCGCGTGGTCAGCGCCCACCACTGTTGCGGTGGGCTGACCTGTGGCTCCGCGGCCTGCGTCGGTCCGGTCGGGTCCGGGGTGGTGTGCGTGATCAGGGGACGGGCACCTTCGTGGTCGAGGGTTCGGTGAGGGCGAGGAAGACCTCGTCGAGCGACGGCCGACGCAGCGCGACGTCGGAGAGGCGGATGCCGGCGGCGCTCGTTCGCTGGACGATCTGGACGAGGGTGTCCGCGCCGTCGGGGGCGGGCACCGACACCGAGATCGGTCGGTCGCCGTCGCGGGCCGGCGCATCCGGTGATGGTGTGAGCGCCGACTGCACCGGCGAGGGCGATTCGGCCAGCAGGTCGGCGAGGGCCTCCCGGACCGCGGGCACCTGCTCGGGATCGGTGGGTGTCACCTGATAGACCGATGTGCCGATCTGCGACTTGAGTTCGTCGGTCGTACCTCGCGCGATGACCCGGCCGTGGTCGATCACCACGATCTGGTCCGCGAGTTCGTCCGCCTCTTCCAGGTACTGCGTGGTGAGCACCGTCGTCACGCCCTGGTTGCGCAGACTCTTCACGAGTTGCCACACCTCCTGTCGGCTACGCGGGTCGAGTCCGGTGGTCGGTTCGTCGAGGAACACCACTTCGGGGCGGGTGACCAGGCCACACGCGATGTCGATCCGGCGGCGCATACCGCCCGAATACTCGCGCACCCTCCGACGGGCCGCGTCGGTCAATCCGAAGGCGGCGAGCAGTTCGTCGGCGCGGACGGTCGCGGCGGGTTTCGCGAGACCGAGCAGGCGCCCGAACAGGATCAGATTCTCCCGCCCGGTCAGCGATTCGTCGAGCGCGGCGAACTGTCCGGTCAACATGATCGAACGGCGGACCGCGGCGGCCTGGTGCACGACGTCGTGACCGGCGACGAGGCCGGTGCCCGCGTCCGGTTTGAGTAGCGTGCACAGCATGTTGACGGTCGTCGTCTTGCCGGCACCGTTGGGGCCGAGCAGACCCAGGATGGTGCCCTTTGCGACCGAGAACGTGACATCGGACACGGCGACGAAATCGCCGAAGCGCTTCTGCAGGCCGACCGCTGCGACGGCGGGTTCGGGGGTTCGCGGAATCCGGTCGGTGACCGTGTTCTGAACCGCCTCGGACACCGGTGCATGCGGATCGGCCGGAGCAGGGCCACCGGGTTGGACATCGGGGTCGGGATTCTGATCGGTGACACCGCCGAACGGCTGCGGAGTGACGGCGGCTCCGGTCGGCTCGTCGCCGTGATGTGCCGAGGAGCCGTTCGGGCTCTGGGGCGGGCCGATGTCGTGCGGTCCCGGTGTCGGCTCGGCGTCGGTGCTGAACTCTTCCCAGGTGATCGCATCGCGCGGATGCAGGTCACGCTCCCACAAACTGGGATCGCCGGGCTCGTCGAGCGGCAACAGATCGGCGGGATCGAGCGGATCGGTGAGAGGGTCCCACGTGCGGTGCACCTCGGGGGCGGGCACTTCGGCGGTGGGCACTTCGGCGGTGGGCACTTCGGGGGCGGGCACTTCGGTGGAAGGCGTCACCGCGCCGTCGTCCGGAGCGTCGGCGTCCTCGGGGCGGTACAGGTCATCGACCGTGTGACGCCCTCGTGAATCAGGCATTCCGCTCCTCTTCCGGATCGATGTTCTCGAGCGTGACGGGGTCGTTACCGAATCAAACTTACGCAGTACAGGCCGTCGGGGCGACGACCACCGACGTGGCAGGTGGTCGGTGTCGTCGGCGAGCGGCCCGGAATCGCACATCTGGGCGACCTGACATCGAGTAGACAGCTTTCCCACAGGTTCGGCTCCTACAGTTCCCGTTGTGAACCAGTTCGGGACGGGCCGACGGGCGGTCGTGACCTGGGCGGAGAAGTCGCGATCGCTCGAACGGGGGACGTGGTGATTACCGTCCTCGGCTCGTCGTTCGTTACGGTTCGTGGTCAGGAATCTGCGAGATGCCGTGTAACGGCCGGCGGCCTCGGCACGAAATACCTGTGTATTGCAGTACTTAGTATCGATTGCTAAACAACTTGTTCGACAGCATGGATTTGCGGGTTCGGGAGACGTCCGGTCGGCGACGGAGGGCGCGAAGCGAGACAGGTAACGGCAGAGATGCGCGCACTCGGGTTCTCCGGGCGCATGACGAGATGGTACCGCGGAAGATCGCGAGACCGCCGAGACGAGAGTGAGTGGAATGCACCCGGAGGATGATCGCGTAGCGGACGTCTCGGGGTACCAGCCACTCGCGCTGACCGCAGCTCAGCGGGGTATGTGGTTCGCGGAGAACCTGTCCCCGGATTACTCGGTGACGGTCGCGAATTATCTGGACATCCGCGACGACGACCGTCCGCTCGACATCGAGCTCTTCGCGCGTGTGGTGCGCGAGGTGGGTTGGGATCTGCAGTCCCCGTTCACCCGCATCATCGAGTCGGGCGGGGTGCCCATGCAGCTGGTCGACCCGACGGTCGACTTCACCCTCGCGGTCATCGATCTGCGCGACGACGCGGACCCGATGGCGGCCGCGTTCCGGTGGATGAACGCCGACTACCAGCGCACGATCGATCTGGTCACCGATCAACTCACGGTCACCAGCCTGATCCGCGTCGCCGATGACCGGGCGCTCTGGTACCTGCGCGCCCACCACATCGTGATCGACGGTTATGCCGCGCTCACGGCCATGCAGGAGACTCTCGAGCGCTACAACGCGGTCGTCGAAGGTCGGACCCGCACGGATCGGCCGCACGCATCGCTCGCCGACCTCGTCGCAGACGATCGCGCATATGCCGAGAGCACCCGGCACGAGTCGGACCGGGTGCACTGGACCGACCGGGCCGGTGACCTGCCCGAGCGGGTCAGCCTCGCGGTCAGCGCCGCCGTGGCCCCTCTGCATCCGGTCAACCTGATCGCCGGCAGCGCGCTCGACACGGCTCGGCAGGAAGTGTTGGAGGAGCGCGCAGCGCAGATCGGGGGTTCGCCCGCCGTCCTGCTGACCGCAGTGTTCTCCGCATATCTGGCCCGGATGAGCGGCACCGACGACGTGGCGCTGAGCCTGCCGGTGACCGGTCGCGCGACGGCACGGATCAAGCGTGCGGGCGGGATGCTCTCCAACATGCTGCCGATCGTCGCCCGCGACGTGACCGGTCTCACCACCGGTGATCTCGTCGGCCAACTGAAGCTGGAGATGACGGGGGCCCTGCGTCACCAGCGGTACCGGTTCGAGGAGATCCGGCTCGACGCCGGGATGGCGGACTCGAACACGGCATCGTTCGGGCCGATCGTCAACATGATGATGTTCGACAAGCCCATCGAACTCGCGGGCGCCCGGGTGGACTATCAGATCCTGACCTCCGGCATCCTCGAGGATCTCCGGCTCAACCTCTACCAGGCCGGCCCGGGCGAGCGTCTGGTCGTCGATCTGCACGGCAATCCGGAGCTGTACCGACAGGACGAGCTCGACCAGCACCTGCGACGGTTCCTGATCTTCATGGACCGACTGATGGCCGAGCCGAACACGCCGATCGGCGAGGTCGACCTGCTCTTCGACGGTGAGGCCACCACCCTCCTCGAGACGGGGGCCGGGCCGCGTGCCGAGCTGCCCGGCGACGACACCTCACTCCTCGACGACTTCGAACGGCAGGTGGCACTCACCCCCGACGCGGTCGCGGTGGAGTTCGAGGGCCGGACGTGGACCTACGGCGAGTTCGACGCGCTCCGTCTCGGCCTCGCCGGGCGGCTCCTCGACGACGGGGTGGCCGCAGGCGATCGAGTGCTGGTGTCGCTGCCGCGTGGCCTCGCGCAGGTCTGTGCGGTCTACGCGATCCTCACGGCGGGAGCTGCCTACGTGCCGGTGGATCCGGGGCAACCGGCCCGTCGTCGTGCGCTGATCGCGGACTCCGTGGGCGCGGAGGTCGTGATCGATGCCGCCTATCTGACCTGGGCCCGTTTCGACGACGCGCGCCCCGCGGCGCGGACCGCGCCGGTGGCAGCGCGTCGCGGCGGCGACGCCTCGGCCTATGTCATCTTCACCTCGGGCTCCACCGGCGTCCCCAAGGGGGTCGAGGTCACACAGCGCGCGGCGATCAACCGGCTGGGCTGGATGCAGGACGGCCATCCGATCGGCCCCGACGACGCGGTGCTCTACAAGACACCGATCACCTTCGACGTCTCGGTCTGGGAACTGTTCTGGCCGTTGCGAACCGGCGGTCGCATGGTCATCGCCCGACCGGACGGACACCGCGACCCGGAATATCTCGCCCGTCTCATCGAGGACACCGGCGTCACCACACTGCATTTCGTCCCGTCGATGCTCGATGCGTATGTCGACATCCTGTCGCAGCGCAACCGTGCCACCACGACGATGGATGGCATACCCGGCGCCGCAACGGTGTTCGGCCCCACCGTGCGTCAGGTGTTCACCTCGGGCGAACCGCTGAGCCGAGCCCTCGCCGACAAGGTCGGCGCCGTGAGTTCGGTTGATCTGTGCAATCTGTACGGCCCCACCGAGGCGGCCGTCGACGTCACCGAGCATCGGGTGACCGATCAGACGGGCCCGGTGCCGATCGGCCGCCCGATGGTCAACACCGACGTCCGAGTCCTCGACGTCCGTCTCCGGCCGGTTCCGATCGGGGTGGCGGGCGAGCTGTATCTGGCCGGCGCGCAACTCGCGCGTGGCTACGCGGGCCGGCCGGACCTCACCGCGGATCGCTTCGTCGCGGACCCGTTCGCGCCCGCGGGCACGCGGATGTACCGCACCGGCGACCTCGTCCGGTGGAACGATCGTCACGAGCTGGAATACTTGGGACGCACCGACTTCCAGATCAAGATCCGGGGTCAGCGGGTCGAGCTCGGCGAGATCGAGGCGGTACTCGCAGATGTGCCGCATGTGGACGCGGTCGTGGTGGTGGCCCGCAGCGACGACGGCGCCGGACCGATGCTGGTCGCCTATCTGCGTTCGAACTCGGAAACGGTCGAGGAGCAACGGGTCCTCGCGTTCTGTCGCAAGAATCTTCCGTCGCACATGGTGCCGTCGGCGGTGGTGGTCCTCGACGACTTCCCCGTCAACGCCTCCGGCAAGCTCGATCGGTCGGCGCTGCCCGCACCGACGACGGGCGCCGACGTGCCTTTCGAGGCGCCGGAGTCGGCAGTGGAGGTCGCGCTGGCCGATCTCGTCGCCGACCTGATCGGTGCCGACCGGGTCAGTCTGCGCGACAACATCTTCGCGATCGGTGCCGACTCTCTGACGGCCGCCCGTCTGGTGTCGCGGGCGCGGAACGAGTACGGACTGTCGTTGCGGTTGACCGACATCTTCGACAGCTCCGACCTCGGCGAGATCGCGCGTCGGGCCGACGACGCGGCCGACGCCGACCTGCCGGAGCTCGGCCCGGTCGCTGACCGCGCAAGCGTGATCCCGTTGTCCCATGCCCAGACCCGCCTCTGGTTCATCAATCGCATGGACCCGGCGGCGGCGACCTACAACATGCCGGGCGCGATTCGTCTCGGTCCCGATGCCGACCTCGATGCGCTGCGCGGGGCCGTGCTCGACGTGCTCGAGAGACACGAGGCGCTGCGGACCCGATATCCTTCTGTCGCCGGTGAACCGGTGCAGGAGGTGCTCCCGGTCGTCGACCTCGAGCATCACGCCGAGGTCGAGGTGCGTCCGGTG
The DNA here is from genome assembly GCF_049844895.1 of Gordonia sp. DT101. Taxonomy (NCBI): domain Bacteria; kingdom Bacillati; phylum Actinomycetota; class Actinomycetes; order Mycobacteriales; family Gordoniaceae; genus Gordonia; species Gordonia sp. DT101. The sequence continues at coordinate 864,013 of NZ_JBNCLX010000002.1, forward strand.
GTGGGAACCCTCGACGAAGCGGTCGCGAGCGAGACGGTCCGCGGCTTCGACCTGGTCGACGAGATCGGTTTCCGCTGGGCGGTGTTCGCCGACTCCGAGGGCTACGTCCTGGTGGTCGTCCTCCACCACATCGCCGCCGACGGCTTCTCCCTGCGGCCCCTCATCCGGGATCTGATGACGGCCTACCGGTCTCGCCGGGACGGCGACTCGCCCCGGTTCGCTCCGTTGCCCATCCAGTACGCGGACTTCGCCCTGTGGCAGCACCGCATGCTCGGCGACGTCGAGCACCCGAGTGAACTCCAGACCCGAGAACTCGACTTCTGGCGAGCAGAACTCGCCGGGATGCCCGATTTCCTGACGTTGCCCACCGATCGCCCGCGACCCGAGGTGGCAGGCGGTGCAGGCGATTACGTCGATGTGTCGATCGACGGTCAGCTCGTCGCGGGCATCCGGTCGCTCGCGCGACGGGTGTCGGTCACCCCCTTCGCCGTGATCCACGGCGCAGTGGCCGCGGTGCTCGCCCGTCTCGGTGACACCGACGATGTCGCCATCGGCACCGCCCTCGCGGGGCGGGACGACGAACTCACCGCCGATCTGGTCGGGATGTTCGTCAACACGGTGGTGCTCCGCACGCCGGTCGGCACCGCGACCACGGTGAGCGATCTGCTCGCCTCCGCGCACACGGCGCGGGCCACCGCCATGGCGCATGCCAACGTCCCGTTCGAGAGAGTCGTGGACGCGGTTGCACCGCAGCGCTCGTCGTCGCACACCCCGCTCTTCCAGGTCGCCCTGACGATGCAGTCGGACCAGTCCGGCGAGTTGCGGCAATGGGCCGATTCGACGGAGGTGATCGATGCCCGCGTCCCCGCAGCGAAGTACGACCTCGCCTTCTCCGTCACCGAGCGCTCGGCGGACGGGCCGCCGGACGACGTCCACTACGACGTCGAGATCTCCTATGCGACCGATCTCTTCGACGAATCCACGGTCTCGGCGATCGGCGATCGGTTGATCACGATGATGCAGGGGATGGTGGCCGATGCCGACGCACCCGTCGGCCAGATCGACCTGCTGCCGCCCGACGAGATCGCGGCGCTGTCCGATCGGTCGCCGTCGGCGGCCGCGCCGCAGACGCTGCGGGAGCTCCTGGCGGCCGGCGCGAACGCGGCGAACCCGGCTGCACCCGCACTGGTCGGTGACGGCTCGACGACCAGCTGGGACGTCTTCGAGATACGTACCAATCAATTGGCGCGCGAATTGATCTCGCGCGGCGCCGGACCGGGATCGGTGGTGGCCGTCACGATCCCGCGGTCCGCGCAGTCGGTGATCGCGACCGTCGCGGTCGCCAAGACCGGAGCCGCGTTCGTCAACATCGACCCTCGCCATCCGGCGGAGCGACGCGCCGACATGCTGTTCGACGCGGCCCCGGTCCTCGGCGTCACCGTCTGCGATGTCGCTGTCGATGCCCCGGGCGACGTCGACTGGCTCGTGATCGACGACGAGCAGATCGAGTTGCAGGTCGCCGGTCACTGCGGGACCCGGATCCAGGACGGCGAGCTCGTGTCGGCGCCAGGCCTCGACGACCTGGCCTACCTCATCTACACATCGGGTTCCACGGGACGGCCGAAAGCGGCCGCCGTCACCCATCGAGGACTCGCGAACATGATCGCCAACCAGCGCGGGACGCTGTCGGTGGGTCCGGCCGCCCGGGTCCTGCACGTCGCGTCGCCCAGCTTCGACGCATCGATCTTCGAGATCGCCATGGCCCTGTGTTCGGGCGGACGGCTCGTGGTGAGCCCGGCCGATGTCTTCGGTGGCGCCGAACTCGACGAGGTGATCGCCGGCGGTGGTGTGACGCATGCGGTCATGACCCCATCGGCTCTCGGTACGCTCGAGCCGTCTCGAGTCCGGAGCCTGTCGACCGTCGTCAGTGTGGGGGAGGCGTGCCCGCCGGACCTGATGCGTCGATGGGTCGGTGCCGGTCGTCAGTTCTTCAACCTGTACGGGCCGACCGAGGCGACGATCTGGGCGACCGCGGCGGGACCGATGCGCGCCGACGACGCGGTGACGATCGGGCCGGCCGTGTCCGGCGTGGGTGCACTGGTGCTGGATCGTGGTCTACGGCCGACGCCCGTCGGGGTGCCGGGCGAGCTCTATCTCACCGGTGTCCAGCTCGGACGTGGCTATCACGGCCGTCCTGATCTGACGGCAACCGCGTTCGTGGCGAATCCCCACGAACCGAACAGTCGTATGTACCGCACCGGAGACCGGGTTGTCCGGACGGCAGACGGTGCCCTGATCTATCAGGGCCGCAACGACTTCCAGCTCAAGATCCGTGGACAGCGGATCGAGCCGGGCGAGGTCGACGCGGGACTCATGGAACACCCCGGGGTGGCGAACGCCCTCAGCCTCGGCGTGCCCGGTCCTGCCGGCGAGACCGTTCTCGTGTCCTACGTGACGGCGGCCGACGGTGCATCGCCGTCACCGGCGGACATCCTCGATCACACCGCCGCGCGCCTGCCCGCCTACATGGTCCCGCAGACCGTGGTCGTCGTGGCGTCCTTCGACCTCACCCCGGTCGGCAAGATCGACCGCACGTCGCTTCCGCCGGTGGACTTCACGATGTCCAAGGAGTTCGTTGCGCCGCGCAGCGAGATGGAGGCGGTGGTGGCCGACGTCTTCGCGCAGGTCCTCGACGTCTCCCGGGTGAGTGTCGACGACAGTTTCTTCGAACTCGGCGGGAACTCGCTGTCGGCGACCAAGGCGGTGTCCCGCCTCGCGGGGGTCTTCGATCGCCGGGTCCCGGTGAAGGACCTGTTCGAGAAGCCCACCGCGGCCAAGTTCGCCGCACACCTGACGTCGACGATGACCGGCCGTTCGGCGCCTCCGCTGACCGCCCGCAATCGCGCCGAGATGGTGCCGGTGTCGGGAGTGCAGCGCGGCCTCTGGCTGCTCAATCGCGCCGACCCGGATGCGGCCAATTACAATGTCGCGCTGGCACTTCGACTGTCCGGCGAGCTCGACACCGACGCGTTGCGGGCCGCGATGGGTGACCTCGTCCGGCGCCACGAGTCGCTCCGGACGACCTACCCGATGGTCAACGCGCTGCCGATCCAGATCATCATCCCGGCCGAGGACATGGTCGACGATCTCGATCTGCGCGTCACCGATGTGGACGGGGACCTGACCGACGCGATCGCCCGGGTCACCGGCGAGGGATTCGACATCGTGTCGAAGGCGCCGCTGCGGATGTCGGTGCTGCGGGTGCGTCCCGACGAGCACGTGCTGGTGTTCGTGGTCCATCACATCAGCGCCGACGGTGCATCGATGGCGCCACTCGCCCGTGACCTGATGACCGCGTACGCGGCGCGACTCGGTGGGGCCGCACCGGCCTGGGTGCCGCTGCCCGTGCAATACGCGGACTTCACCCTGTGGCAGGCCGATCGGCTGGCGACCGCCGGTGACGACGAGGTCACCGAGGGGGATCGTCAGCTGCAGTACTGGGCGGAGCGGCTCGAGGGCGTGCCCGACCAGATCGATCTCCCGACCGACCGCCCGCGGCCGCGCACCCCGAGTTTCGAGGGGCGCACCGTCGAGTTCGAGCTGCCCGCGGATCTCGTCCGTGCGCTGGACTCGGTGGCGCGCGTCAACAACACCACTCTGTTCATGGTCACGCACGCGGCCTACGCCCTGCTGTTGAGCCGCATCTCCGGCAACGACGACGTGGTTATCGGCACGCCGTATGCGGGCCGCGGTGATTCCGCACTCGAGAACGTGGTCGGGATGTTCGTCAACACCCTGGCACTGCGGACCCGGCTGTCGGTCGGCGAGCGGTTCGGCACGCTTCTCGAGCGGGTCCGCAACGAGGATCTCGTCGACATGGCACACACCGATGTGGCCTTCGACCAGATCGTCTCACGCGTACTGCCGGTGGCGCCCACCTCCTACAACCCGTTGTTCCAGGTCATGTTCGCCTTCCAGAACATCGAGTTCCCCACGCTGGAACTCGAGGGTCTGCGCATCTCGCCGGAGGACGAGCAGCTCTCTTCGGCGAAGGTCGACCTGCAGCTGACGCTCTTCCCGAGCGATCCGGCGGGGCAGACGTCCGACGGTGCCATCAAGGCCCAGTTGCTCTACGCAACGGATCTTTTCGACGCGAGCACGGTGGAGCGGATCGCCGACTGGTATGTCCGGGTGCTCGAGGCGGTCGCCGACGACACGACTTGTATCGTGGGAGACATTGTGCTCGATCTCGCCGATGAAGCCACCAGCACCGCGCAGGACGCGGTCACCCTCGCAGATCTGGTGACCCGGGCCGCCGCGGCGGAGCCGATGGCGACCGCGGTCGAGCGGAATGGATTCATCATGGGCTTCGGTGACCTGGATGCGATCAAGACCGCCATGTCGGCCGGGCTGCCCGCCGACGATTCGAACGCCGGCCTCACGATGGCGTTGATGAGCAGCGTCCCGGACCTGGTCACGTCCGGTCCCGACACCCTCGACGCCGTGGTCCGAGAGCTACGGGTGCGCGCTGTCGAGGTCGTCGGCAACGATGGGGACGCGCCCGGCGCCCAGACGGTCGACGGCACCGTTGTCCCGGTGAGAGGCGAGGTCCCGGTGAGAGGCGAGGTCCCGGTGAGAGGCGCCGATCGCGCGTGACGGCCCCCGAGCACGGCCAACGGGACCTCTCCTCCGGATGGGGCCCCCGGCCATCCACCCTGCATCTGATCGCCGTGGCGGCCGCCACGGCGCCGGAGCAGACCTCCTTCACCGGTGCGGCCGGCCCCGTCACCTTCGGTGCGCTCCAGGCGCAGGTCGCGGCCACCGCGAGCGTGCTCGCTGCGAGTGGGCTCGACGCCGAGTCGGCGGTGGTGGGTACCGTCACCGGCCTGATCCCGAAGGCCGGGCTGGCGGCCGGTGAGATCGCCGCCGAGGCGAACCGGGTCGTGGACCGGGTCCGTTCGATCGCGTTCGAGATGTCGGGCTCCTCGGACTGGGGCTCGCTCCCGGGACTTTTCCGTTTGTCCGCTCATCGATTCGCCGATCGAACCGCGGTCGTCGATCTCGACGGCGCGGCCCTGACGTACCGGGAACTCGATGAGCGTTCGGACCGGCTCGCCGCCGGCCTCATCTCGGCCGGCGCCGGTCCCGAGATCCTGATCGGTGTCGCGATGCCGAGATCGGCAGAACTGATCGTCGCGTTGCTCGGCGTGATCAAGTCGGGTGCGGCCTACCTGCCGCTCGACCGATCGCATCCGCTCGAACGGCTGCAGACGATCATCGATGACGCCGGGCCGTTGCTCGTCCTCGCCGACGACGAGACCATCAAGGCCTGGCAGACCCTCGACGTCTCCCTGTCCACGGTTGCCGATGCCGGCAGCGATCACGGTGTCGATCTCATCCCGCAGCACATCAACGGGGCGCATCCCGCGTACGTGATGTACACCTCCGGCTCGACGGGCAAGCCCAAGGGCGTGGTGGTCACCCACGACGACGTGGTCACCCTGATGCGGTCGATGGGTGAGATGTACGACCTGTCCTGCGACGACGTATGGACGATGTTCCAGTCCTATGCCTTCGACGTGTCGGTCGGCGAGATCTGGGTGTCGCTGAGCTTCGGCGGCCGTCTCGTCGTGCTCGACTATTTCACGACCCGATCACCCGCCGACTTCGTGGAGGTTCTCGAACGGGAACAGGTCACCGTCGTCAACCTCACCCCGTCCGCCTTCTACCAACTGGCCGCCGCCGTCCGTCCGCCCGCGAACGGCGTGGTGGCGCCGTCGATCCGGTACATGATCTTTGTCGGTGAGGCACTCGACTTCGCGCAGGTACGCCGTTGGCACGACGACCGGCTCACGCTGGACGGCAACGCGGGACCGTCGCTGAACAACATGTACGGCCCCACCGAGGCGACGGTGTACATGACCCGACGGGAACTGACGATCGATCTCGTCGCGAACAGCCTGGCTTCGGACATCGGCGGTTCCATCCCCGGCACTCGCTGCTACGTGCTCGACCAGCGCCTCGCCCGTGTGCCCGAGGGCGTACCCGGCGAACTGTACATCGCCGGTGGGCAGGTCGCGCGTGGATACCTGGGCCGATTCGGCCTGAACGCAACACGATTCGTCGCCGACCCCTACGAGCCGGGGGCCCGTATGTACCGCACCGGGGATGTCGTGATTCCCCGGGGTGATGCGATGGAGTACATCGGGCGCAGCGACGCCCAGGTGAAACTCCGGGGATACCGCATCGAACTCGGTGAGGTGGAGGCAGCGCTCTTGGACGCGCCCGGAGTGGATGCCGCGGCCGCCGCGATCAAGCAGCGTGACGGTCAACCCGAGCAGATGGTCGGCTACGTCGTCGGGACCGGAACGGACGGCGGAGATCTCGACGGGACCGAGATCAGGTCCGCCGTCGCGATCAGGGTTCCGGACTACATGGTTCCCGACGTGGTGATGGTCCTCGACCAGCTGCCGCTCAATGTCAACGGGAAGCTCGATCGCAAGGCGCTCCCGGTGCCCACGCCGGCCGGCGCGATGGCGTACGTACCGCCGCGCGGCGAGGCCGAGCGCCAGATCGCCACGGTGTTCGAGGCCGTCCTCGACGTCGATCAGGTCAGTGTCGTCGAGTCGTTGTTCGGCATCGGCGGCAATTCACTGGTGGCCGCACAGATCGCCGCGAGGTGCAAGGACGATCTCGACCTGGTGGTGTCCGTCCGGGACATCTTCGAAGCGCCTACGGTGCGCGATCTCGCCGCGCGCGTGGCCGGCCGCCGGCACGTCCACCGACCCGAACTCGTCGCGACCGAGCGGCCGTCGCCGATCCCGCTGTCGTATGCGCAGCGGCGGATCTGGTTCCTGGCCACCCTCGACGCGGGCAGCCACGTCTACAACATCCCGCTGGTACTCAGGTTCCGGGGAGATCTCGATCCGTCGGCGCTCGACGGCGCGGTCCGTGACCTCCTCGGCAGGCACGAGATCCTGCGCACCCGCTTCCCGTCGACCGACGGCGTGCCCGAACAGGTCGTGCTCGGTGAGGGGAGCTACCGTCCGGATCTCCAGATCGATCCGGCGGTCCGCATCCCGGCCGACGACCCGGCCGCTGTCGACGCCGCCCTCGCGGGAGTGATCGGCGTCGGATTCGATCTCGAGACGGCGCCGCCGATCCGCGCACGACTGTTCCAGACCGCCGACGACGAATTCGTCTTCGCCCTCGTCGCCCACCATGTCATCAGCGACGGCGGGTCACTCACGCCGCTGGCACAGGATCTGGTGGCCGCCTACGGCGCCCGCCGAGGTGAGGGCGACGCAGATCGACCGCGACTCGACGTCCAGTACGCCGACTACACCGTCTGGCAACGACACGTCCTCGGTGAGCCCGGTACCCCCGATTCGCTTGCCGCGCAACAACTGGAGTTCTGGGAACAGGATCTCGACGGTGCGCCGGAACTGATCGCGCTGCCCACCGACCGGCCACGGCCGCCCGTGCAGAGCAATCGCGCCGACGCCGTGACCTTCGAGGTCGACGGTGAACTGTTCGCCGCGATCAGGCAGTTCGCGCAGGCGCACAACGCGTCGCTGTTCATGGTGTTGCACGCCGCCTGGGTATTGGTGCTGCACCGCCTGACCGGTGACCGTGACGTGGTGGTCGGCACTCCTTATGCGGGCCGTGGTGAGCGTTCGCTCGAACATCTCGTCGGCATGTTCATGAACACGGTCGTGTTGCGTACCCCCGTCGATCCGGCCCGCGGCTTCGGGGAACTGGTCGGGGAGGTCCGTGACCGGGATCTGGCGGCGCTGGGCAACGCCGACATCCCGTTCGACATGATCGTCGAGAAGCTGCAGCCGACCCGTAGCACCGCACATTCGCCGGTCTTCCAGGTGTTGCTGCTTCTCCAGGACGCGCAGGGCGCGCGGTTCGACCTGCCCGGTGTCACAGCGGAATTGGTCGAACAGTACCGCGACCTGACCGATCACGATCTCGCGATCACCCTGATCGAGGGTGGCGGTGGTGATCAGGTCCTCTCCGGTGTGATCGAGTACGCGACCGACCTCTTCGACCGTGAGACGGTCGGCGAGTTCATCGCGATCTTCGAGCGGATCATCCGGCAGGTCGTCGTCGAACCCGATCGTGCGCTGGGCGACCTCGAGGTGTTGGGCGCGGCCGACGTCGAGCGCCGCCGAGAACTCTCCGCCGGTGCGGTGGTGCCGGTCCGCACCGAGACGATCGCCGATGCGCTGGCGCGGCAGGCCGCGGCGACCCCCGATCTGCCGGCCCTGGTGTCCGACGGACGCACCCTGACCTACGGCGACCTCGCATCCCGGATCAATATCCTGGCAAGGGATCTCATCCGACGTGGGATCGGCCCCGATGTCGCGGTCGGCGTGTGCGTCCCGCGCTCGGTGGAGATGGTGGTGGCCATCCACGCCGTGGTCGCGGCCGGTGGACAATATGTGCCGATCGACGTCGCCGCCCCGGTGGACCGGGTCCGGTACATGCTCGACACCGCAGGTGCCGGGGTCGTATTGGTCGGCCCGGGCGCCCCGCCCGCGGCCGTCGTCGAGGCCGGCGCGGAGATCCTTGCCGTCGAATGTGATTCGGCGGTCGCCGGCGACGACACCCCCCTGCGCGACGACGAGCGCCACACACCTCTACGGCCGGACCACGCGGCCTACACGATCTTCACGTCCGGATCGACGGGACGGCCGAAGGGCGTGACCGTGTCGCACGACGCGGTGGTCAACCGGATGCGCTGGGGACTCGACGAATTGCCGATCGACACGTCCGACACGGTGGTGCTGAAGACGCCGGTCACCTTCGACTGTTCGGTGGCCGAGTTGTTCGCGCCGTTGATGGTCGGCGCCCGGCTGCTGGTGCTCGACGCCGACGGTCATCTCGATCCGGTGTACGTGGCCGAGCAGATCGCGAAGCACCGGGCGACCATGGTGCATTTCGTGCCGTCGATGCTGTCGGTGTTCCTCGAGGTCGCCGGTCCGGAACGGATTCGGTCGCTCGATTCGCTGCGCATCGTGTCCACCACAGGGGAAGCGCTCCCGCCGGCGGTGGCGGCCGAGACGCGGCAGTTGTTGCCCGAGGTGCTGTTCTACAACCTGTACGGGCCGACCGAGGCCGCCGTGGAGATCACCTATCAGCAGATCGACGATGTGGCCGCCTCGCTCGGATCGGTGCCGATCGGTGTCCCGGTGTGGAACTCGACCGCGCACGTGCTCGACGCACGACTGCACCCCGTGCCCAGAGGCGCTGCCGGCGAGCTCTACGTCGGCGGGATCCAACTGGCCCGGGGCTATGCCGCTCGACCGGAACTGACCGCGGAACGTTTTGTGGCCGATCCGTTCGGTCCGCCGGGGTCGCGGTTGTACCGAACCGGAGACCTGGTACGTCACCGAGGCGACGGATCACTGGACTACTTGGGCCGCACCGACTTCCAGATCAAGTTGCGGGGTCAGCGCATCGAGCTGGGCGAGATCGAGTCGGTGCTGGCATCGGCGCCCGGCGTGGTGCACGCGGCCGCGACGGTGGCCGCCGCGCCGGCCGGCGGAGATCATCTCGTGGCATACCTGGCGGGTGCGAGTGGTCAGCCGATCGACCTGGACCGGGTCAAGTCGGTGACGTCGGAGGCACTCGCGGAGTACATGCGGCCCACGGTCTGGATGGTCCTCGACGACATCCCGCTCAACTCGGCGGGCAAACTCGATCGCCGGGCCCTGCCGGAACCCGAGTTCAGCGCAGGGCAGTACGTGGCCCCGGAATCGGATGTCGAGGCGAGGGTCGCCGGTGTGTTCGCCGACGTGCTGGGCGTCGACCGGGTGTCGGTGACCGACAGCTTCTTCGATCTCGGTGGCAACTCGCTGTCGGCGACCCGGGTCGCCGCCCGGGTGGCCGACGCGCTCGGGGCGGACGTACCCGTGCGGTTGCTGTTCGACGCACCCACCGCACGTGAACTCGCCGAACTCGTCTCGGGCGCGGCCGGCCTGCGCGCCGGCCGTCCGGCACTCGTACCCACCGGGCCCCGAACCGAGCCGCTGCCACTGTCGTTCGCGCAGCAGCGGATGTGGTTCATCAACCAATTCGACACGACATCACCTGCCTACAACATCCCCGTCCTGCTCCGCCTGCGCGGCCCGGTGGACGCCGATGCCATGGGAGATGCCTTCGCGGATGTGGTGGCGCGTCACGAAGTGCTGCGCACTCGCTATCCGGCCGGTCCCGACGGCACGCCGCATCAGGAGATCTCCGATGTCGCGACGGCGACCCCGCTGTTGGACTGGGGGATCGGTGACGAGGTGCGGGCGCGTGAACTCCTGTGGCGCGGCTTCGACGTCGCGGGTGAATTGCCCATCCGGGCACGACTCGCGACGGTCGGCCCCGACGAACACCTCCTCGTGGTTGTTCTCCACCACATCGCCGCGGACGGGGAGTCCGGCCCGGTGCTCGCCCGCGACCTCGCCATCGCGTACACCGCACGCGCACAGTCACAATCACCGGCGTGGGCGCCGATGGCCGTGCAGTACGCCGACTACGCGATCTGGCAACGGGAAGCGCTCGGCGACGACCGTGACCCCGGTTCGGAGATCTCCCGACAGCTCGGGCACTGGCGGACGCAGCTCGCCGGGCTCCCCGACGTGCTGGAACTGCCCACCGATCACCCGCGCCCCACGGTGGCGTCGATGCGCAGCGGATCGGTCGAGTACCGGGTCGGCGAGGACATTCGTCATGGTCTCGATCAACTCGCGCGTGCCCACGGCACCACGAGATTCATGGTGGTCCACGCCGCGCTGGCCCTGCTGTTGGCGCGGTTGTCGGCAACATCGGACATCGCGGTCGCCACGCCGGTCGCCGGTCGCGGCGACGTCGCCCTCGACGACCTCGTCGGCATGTTCGTGAACACGCTGGTGCTGCGCACCGAGGTGACCCCCGATCAGTCGCTGGCGGAACTGCTGGGCCAGGTGCGGCGCGTCGATCTCGACGCCTTCTCGCACGCCGACGTGCCGTTCGAACGGGTCGTCGAGGCACTGGACCCGGTGCGGTCGGAATCGTTCGAACCGCTCGCCCAGGTGTTGCTCGTCCTCGATCAGAGCGGGCTCGGTCCGAGTGCGGTCGGCGAGCTCGAGATCACTGCCGAGGATCCGGGTGCCGACGCCGCCAAGTTCGACCTCACGGTCGGGATGACCGAGACCGACGAGGGCGCGATCACCGGCAAGATCATCTATGCCACAGATCTTTTCGACCACGCCGGCGCCGAACGCATCGCCTCCGCATTCCGCAGCCTGCTGATCGAGATCTCCGTGGCGGCCTCGGCCGGAGCCGATCCCGCCGTCGGTGATCTCGCTCTCGTCGACGAGGCCGAGGCGTCGCGCCGCGTGGCAGACGCCACCGGGTCGCGCGTCGAACTGCCGACACAGGTCCTGCCCGAGGCCCTGAGCGAATTCGCCTCACGCCACCCGGGCGCCCCGGCGCTGCTGTTCGACGACCGCGTCCTCGACCACGCCGAGTTCGCCGCCCGGGTGAACATGCTGGCCCGAACGCTGATCTCGCTCGGTGTGGGGCCGGACGTGGCGGTGGCCGTGTGCATTCCGCGGTCGGTCGAGATGGTCGTCGCGATCCACGCGGTGGTGACCGCTGGCGGACAGTACGTCCCGATCGACACCGAGGCGCCCGCCGAGCGCGCCGACTACATCATCGACACCGCCGGTGCGGCGGTACTTCTCGTCGATCCGGGTGCCCCTCCGGAGCCCGTTTCCGCCAATGCGACGCCCGTCGTGGTGGTCGACGCCGATCGCCCGGTCGACCTCGATGCTCCCGACGCGCAGCCGGTGTCGGACGCCGATCGCACCGGGCCGCTGCATCCCGACCACGCTGTCTACACGATCTTCACCTCCGGTTCCACCGGCCGGCCGAAGGGTGTGACGGTCAGTCACCGCTCGGTGCTCAACCGGTTGCGGTGGGGTCTGGCGAGCTTCCCGTTCGGCACCGACGACACGGTGATCCTCAAGACGCCCTACACCTTCGACGTCTCGGTACCGGAATTGTTCGCGCCGCTGATCGCCGGTGCACGACTCCTCGTCGCGCGCCATGGGGGACACACCGACCCGACCTACCTCGCCGAGGTGCTGTCGGCGCACCGGGTGACGTCGGTGCATTTCGTGCCGTCGATGCTGTCGGTGTTCCTCGATGTGGTCCCCGCCCGGCAGTTGGCCGCCCTGACCCATCTGCGCTACGTCTTCTGCTCCGGCGAGGCCCTGTCGCCCTCGGTCGCCGCCGCGGCCCGGGACCGGTTCCCGCACGCCGGGCTGCACGACCTGTTCGGTCCGACCGAGGCCGCCGTCGAGGTCGCCCATCAGGGCATCGACGTCGTCGGCGACGTGGTGCCGATCGGCCGACCGACCTGGAACACCCAGACCCTGGTGCTCGATGCACGCCTGCGGGTGGTGCCGGTCGGCGTCCCGGGCGAGCTCTACCTCGGCGGTGTGCAGGTGGCCCGCGGATACGCGGCCCGCCCCGACCTCACGGCCGACCGATTCGTCGCCAACCCGTACGGGGTCTCCGGCGGACGGCTGTACCGCACCGGTGATCTCGTCCGGGTCAATTCGGCGGGTGAGCTGGAATACCTGGGCCGCACCGACTTCCAGGTGAAGCTGCGCGGTCAGCGGGTGGAGCTCGGCGAGATCGAGTCCGTGCTCTCCGGCGTGCCAGGGGTCGTCCACGCGGCCGCGACAGTCGCCACCGGGCCCGGCGATGCTCAGCATCTCGTCGCCTACCTGTCCCCGACGGCAACCGTCGACGTCGACGCGACGCGACGTGCCGTCGCAGCGGCGCTCCCGCAGTACATGCGGCCCACGGTGTGGACGGTGCTCGACGAACTACCGCTCGGCAGTGCCGGCAAGCTCGACCGCCGTGCCCTTCCACAGCCCGACTTCTCGACGACCGAATCCACCGAGACCGTTGAGCCGGGGACCGAGGCGGAACGCCGTATCGCGGAGATCGTTGCCGGTGTGCTCGGCGCCGACCGGGTCGGCGTGACCGAATCCTTCTTCGCGCTCGGCGGCGACTCGATCATGTCGATCCAGGTCTCGGCGCTGCTGCGCGGTGCCGGGTTCCCGCTCAGCCCACGGGAGATCTTCGAACACAAGACTGTTCGTGACCTCGCCCGGGCCGTCGAGACCTCGCCCGGCGACCTCCTGCACGAGCTGCCGGGCGGCGCCGTCGGCGAGGTGGCCATCACACCGACCGTGCACTGGATGCTCGAACATGCCGACGAACCGTCGGATGTGGCGGACTACTCGCAGGCCGTCGTCCTCACTCTGCCGTCGCACGTCGACGAGATCGGGCTGAGCGCTGTGCTCGATGCCGTCGTCGCGCACCATCCGGCATTGTCGGCGCGGTTGACGCAGACAGCCGACGGATGGTCGATGCGGGCCGGTGAGCCGTTCTCCGGTGCCGACGCCCTGACCATCTGGACGGCCGACGAGGCTGGCCGGCGTGCTGGGGTCACCGACGGTGCCGCACTCGTCCACGCCGCTCATGCCGATGCGCTGGGTCGCTTGGATCCGGCCGCGGCACAGATGGTCGCCTGCACCGGCGTGCGCGGCGTTGGCGACGATCCGGGCCGACTGATCCTGGCCGTGCATCACCTCGCCGTCGATGCCGTCTCGTGGCGCACCATCATCACCGACCTCGCGATCGCCTGGTCGCAACGGAGTGCCGGCGAGTCGATCAGACTGCCGGACAACGGCACATCGATGCGGCGGTGGGCGAGCGTGCTCGACGGTCTCGCGACCTCCCGCGCCGCCGAGCTGCCGATCTGGGAACGTCACCTGCCGCAGCATCCCACCCTGCTCGGCGCGCCGCTCGCCAGAGACCGGGACCGACAGTCCGGTGTCCGATCCGAGACGTTCCGGGTGTCCGCCGATCTCGCCGAAGCGGTCCTCGGCCGCATCGCCACCGCCTTCCGAACCGGCGCCGACGACATCATGCTCGCCGCACTCGGACTCGCCGTGGCCCGCCACCAGGGTGGCCCGGTCCCGGTGTCGATCCTGCTCGAGGGTCATGGCCGCGAAGAACACGTCGGTGAGGCGCTCGCCGATCTGTCCCGCACCGTCGGCTGGTTCACGAGCGTCTCGCCGCTCATCGTCGAGATCGATCCCGCCCTACCCATCGCGACGCTCGTCAAGGCCACCAAGGAAGCCGTCGCCGAGCGGCCCGACGACGGCATCGCCTTCGGCGCGCTGCGATACCTCCGACCCGATTCGCCGCTGGCCTCTCGGCCGCTCCCGCCGATCACGTTCAACTTCCTCGGCGCGGGTACGGGTTCTGTCCGGTCCGCCGACGGTGTCGATGCAGACGTCGCGTTCGCACCGGTCGCCGACGCACCCCGCCTGCCCGGTACCGTCTCGGGGACGATGGCCGCGCTCGCGCAGCTCGCGGTCAACGTCAACACCGTGCCGACCGCGGTCGGTCGTGTCCTGGAGGTCGAGTTCAGCGCGCCGGCAACGGTTCTCGACGGCGATGCGGTGGCGTCACTGGCCGCCGGGTTCACCGATGCGCTCGCGGAGATCACCGCCCACGTCGACGAGGTCGGCGATCCCGGACTGAGTCCGTCGGACGTCGCCGCCACGGGCCTCACCCAGGGCGAGATCGATCAGCTCGCCGTCCGGTATCCGGACGCCGACCTGTGGTCGCTCACCCCGCTGCAGCGCGGTCTGTTCTATCAGGCCGAACTGGCACAGACCGAACACGCCCAGGCCGATCACGAACCGGCGGACGGCGCGACCGGCCTCGACGTCTACGTCACCCAGGGCGTCATCGACATCCACGGTCACGTCGACGGCGATCGGCTGCGGGAGTCGGCTCGTCGGCTGCTGGGCGATCACCGGGTGCTCCGCTCCGGGTACCTGCGGACCGAGTCGGGCACACCGCTCGCCGTGGTCCCCTCACACGTCGACCTGGACTGGAAGTCCGTCGACCTCAGTGAACTCCCGGTCGACGACGCCGAACGCCGCGCCGATGAGCTGGCCCTGAGAGATCGGATCACACCGTTCGACCTGGCCGTGCCGCCCTTGCTGCGTTTCCGGCTGATCCACCTCCCGGACGGCGTGAACCGGTTCGTCGTCACCAACCACCACCTGCTGCTCGACGGCTGGTCCAATCCGCTCGTGCTGGCCGAACTGTTCGCCCACTACGGCGGCCTCGAGCTCCCGGGCACCGACGAGACGGTCAGCCGTGACTACGGCGATTTCCTCGACTGGCTCGCCCGACGGGACGACGACGCGGCACTGGCGTCGTGGCGCGAGGTCCTCGCCGACGTCGATGGCCCGACCCTGGTACGGCCCGGATTCACCTCCGCCGCAACCGAACTGCCCCGCGACCGGATTGTCGCCGCGGGTGCTGAACTCTCGTCGCGGCTGACCCGCTTGGCCCGCGACACCGACACCACCGTCCCGACCATTCTCCAATACGCCTGGGGCGTGCTGCTGTCCCGACTGACCGGGCGCGCCACTGTCACCTTCGGCGAGACGGTCTCCGGCCGGCCGCCGGAACTGCCCGGCGTGGAATCGATGATCGGCCTGTTCATCAACACGCTGCCGGTGGTCGTCGACGTCGATGCGGCACAGCCGGTGCGAGACGGCCTCGCCGACCTGCAGGCCACCAAGGCACGGCTCCTCGACCACCAGCATGTCGGCCTCGCCGACATCGCGTCGGCCGCCGGCCATCACGTGCTGTTCGACACGCTCACGGTCTACGAGTCATATCCGGTGGATGCCGACGCGGTCACCGCGGGCAGCTCGGCGGCCGGCCTGGAGATCGGGCGGGTGACGCTGACCGACGCCACCCACTATCCGCTCAATCTCGCCGCCGCACCGTCGGGCGACGGCATCGACCTGACGTTCAAATACCTCCCGAATGCGTTCTCGGACAGTGAGATCACGCGTATCGCGGCGCTGTATCAGACGCTGCTGGCCGGATTCGTGGCCGCGCCGGACGGCTCCGTCGGTGACATCGAGCTCGTCGATGCCGACGAACGTGCGGTACTCGCGCCCATGATCGCTCCCGCCACGGCGTCGCCGCGCACGATCACCGAGATCCTCGCCGCGCGTGACGTGACCGGCGACCGCACCGCACTGATCCTCGGCGACCGGTCGATGACCTACGACGAGTTCGGCGACCGCACCCACCGACTCGGCCGGTTGCTCATCGGCGAGGGCATCGGACCGGGAGACGTGGTGGCGGTGGCGGTCGGTCGGTCTGTCGAGTCCGTCATCGCGGTCTGGTCGGTGCTGGCCACCGGTGCGGCGTATCTGCCGATCGACCCGACACTGCCCGCCGACCGGGTGGCCCACATGCTCACCGATTCCGCTGTGGCGGTGGCACTCACCATCGGCGACAGCGGACTCGACAAGCGTTCCGACGAGGTCCGCTGGATTGCGATCGACCACCCGTCGATCCGGACACGGCTCGACGGACTGTCGGGCGCACCGATCGCCGACGACGAACGGACCCGCGCCGCCCGTCTCGACGACCTCGCCTACCTGATCTACACCTCGGGCTCGACCGGACGGCCCAAGGCCGTTGCCGTGTCGCATCGTGGCGTCGCCGAATTGCTGGCCGCACAGCGATCGATCTCGGGGAGGGGAATCTCGGGAACCGAGTCCGACATCCGGGTGCTGCACGTGGCGTCCCCGAGCTTCGATGCCGCCTTCTTCGAGATGGCCTGGGCCATCGGGCTGGGGGTCACCCTGGTGATCTCCCCGGCCGACGTCTTCGCCGGCCCAGCCCTCGTCGAGGTGATCGTCGACGGCGCCGTCACCGACGCGGTCATCACCCCACAGGTGCTCGCGACGATGGAGCCCCACGGCGTCACCTCGCTCCGTCACCTCACGACGGCAGGTGAGGCGTGTCCGCCTGACGTGGTCGAGGCCTGGGCGCCAGGCCGGGAGATGTTCAACCTGTACGGGCCGTCGGAGACCACGGTGTGGGCGACGGCGGCCGCGGTGGTTCCCGGTGAACCGATCACCATCGGCCGTCCGGTGGGCGGCTTCTCGGTGGCGGTGCTCGACGAACGGCTGCATCCGGTTCCGATCGGCGCGGTCGGTGAGCTCTACCTCGCCGGCGATGGCCTCGCGCTCGGCTATCTGAACCGGGCCGGTCTGACGGCGTCGACCTTCGTGGCGAATCCTCTTGGCGAGCCGGGCAGTCGGTGGTACCGCACCGGCGATCTCGTCCGTTGGACACTGGATGCGCGCACCCGGGCTCATCGGTTGGAGTTCGCCGGCCGGGCCGACTTCCAGGTGAAGATCAACGGTCAGCGTGTCGAGCTCGGCGAGATCGATGCCGTTCTCACGGCGCAGCCGGGCGTCGACACGGCGGTCACCCAGGGCGTCGGGGGAGATGGCACCGGTATCCGTCTCGTGAGCTATGTGGTGCCGGAGACGGACAGATCGACGGAGCTCGACCCGGACACTCTCATCGGCGCAGTGAGCGAGCGACTCGCGCGATACATGGTGCCCTCGGCGATCGTCGTCCTCGACGCCCTGCCGCTGACCACCAGCGGAAAACTCGACCGACGCGCACTGCCGATCCCGGACGGGCTATCGGCCGAGGAGTTCGTCGCACCGGTCGGCCCCGGCGAGACCGAGATCGCCGAGATCATCGGCGATCTGCTGG
This sequence comes from Gordonia sp. DT101, assembly GCF_049844895.1. NCBI lineage: Bacteria > Bacillati > Actinomycetota > Actinomycetes > Mycobacteriales > Gordoniaceae > Gordonia > Gordonia sp. DT101. The sequence goes on from NZ_JBNCLX010000002.1 coordinate 881,692, forward strand.
GCCGCCACCGGGTGAGCGCGACGGAATCGTTCTTCGACCTCGGCGGCAACTCGTTGTCGGCGACGCGACTCGCCGCACGGATCTCGGCGACCGCGGGCGCCACCGTGCGGGTCCGCGACGTCTTCGACCACCCGACGGTGCGAGACCTCGCTCGGTTGATGAGCCGGTCCGCGACCGACACCCTGGCGTCGGTCGCGCCGGGCTCGATCCCGCGGCCGCCGCACCTCCCGCTGTCGTACTCGCAGCAGCGGATCTGGTTCCTCAACCGGTTCGATCCGGAGTCGCCGGCTTACAACATCCCGCTGGTGTTGCGCCTCGACGGCGACCTCGACGTCGCTGCGCTGCGCGCCTGCATCACCGACGTGGTGGGCCGACACGAGGTGCTGCGCAGCACCTTCGGGGACGTGGACGGGACGCCCGTCCAGACGGTCCACGCGGCCGCCGACCTGTCGACGGCGCTGCGTTGGCAGCACATCGACGGCTCCGACGCCGAGATCGCTGCCGCCGTGACGCAGGCCGTCACCACCGGATTCCACATCGCGACCGAGTTGCCGGTGCGCGTGGTGCTCGGCACCGACGCGGCCGACCGTCGCCGACATGTGCTCGCCCTCGTCGTGCACCACATAGCGGCCGACGGCGAATCGATGACACCGCTGCTCGCCGATGTCCTCACGGCGTACCGCGCGCGGACGGAAGGCGCCGCGCCGGCGTGGACACCGCTGCCGCTGCAGTTCGCCGACTACGCACTCTGGCAGCGCGCGGTCCTCGGTTCACCAGACGATCCCGACTCGGCGATGGCGGCGCAAACCCGTTACTGGACACAACAGTTGGCGGCCCTACCCGATGTGCTCGAGCTGCCGGCGGACCGTCCGCGCCCGGCGGTTGCGACGCTGCGTGGCGCGGCCGTCGAGCTCGAGGTCCCCGCCGAGGTCGCATCCGCGGTCACCGCGATCGCCGCCGATCGGGGAGTCACGTCGTTCATGGTCGTGCACGCCGCGCTCGCGGTACTGCTGTCCCGGTTGTCCGGCACCACCGACATCGCCGTCAGCACCCCGATCGCCGGACGCGGCGATGCAGCCTTCGATCAGCTCGTCGGCATGTTCGTGAACACGCTCGTCCTGCGCACCGAGGTCGACTCGTCGACGACATTCACCGAACTCCTCGATTCGGTGCGGCGCACCGATCTCGACGCGTACGCGCACGCCGATGTGCCGTTCGAATATCTCGTCGAGGAATTGAATCCGACTCGTTCGGAGGCGTTTGCGCCGCTGTCGCAGGTGTTGTTGACGGTCGACGCGTCGTCGCGGGGGAGCATCGATCTGCCCGGGCTGACCGTCACACCCGTACCGGCAGGCGAGCCGTCCGCCAAAGTGGATCTGACCATCGACATCGCCACCGGAGACGGTCCCGAGGACGGCTGGCGCGGCTCGATCGTGTACGCGACGGATCTCTTCGACGCGGCGACCATCGAGCGACTGGGCGGCCGATTCGTCGACCTCCTCGGGGATCTCGCGCGGCACCCGTCGGCGGCGGTCGGCGACAGCCCGTTGCTCACCAGTCGTGAGGACGGCGACATCCGCCGGCTCTCCGTCGGACCCGACGTGGCGCTCCGCGATGCCACGCTGGACACCGCGATCATCGAGCAGTCGCGACGCACACCGTCGGCCGCCGCCCTCGTGTTCGACGACCGGAGCGTGGACTACGCAGAGCTCGTGGCCCGGGTCAGCGACCTGGCACGGGATCTCATCGCGCGCGGTGTGGGCCCGGATGACGCAGTCGGCGTGAGTATTCCACGATCGGTCGACATGGTGGTCGCGATCCACGCGATCGTCGCCGCGGGTGGCCAATACGTGCCGATGGACACCGAGGCCCCCGCCGATCGTGTGCGCCACATGCTCGACACCGCGGGCGTGGCACTCGTCCTCGTCGCGCCCGGCACGTCCTCGCAGACGTTTGTCGAGGCCGGCGCCACCGTGCTCGATGTCGACACCACCGCACCGATCGATATCGACATCGATCCGGTGACCGACGCCGAGCGGCGAGCGCCACTGCATCCGGGTCACGCCGCATACACGATCTTCACCTCGGGTTCGACCGGCCGGCCCAAGGGCGTGACGGTGTCGCACCGTGCCGTCCTCAACCGTCTGCGCTGGGGTCTGAGCACCTTCCCGATCGATGCCTCGGACACGGTGATCCTCAAGACGCCGTACACCTTCGACGTCTCGGTGCCCGAGCTGTTCGCGCCGCTCTTCGCCGGTGCGCGGATGCTGATCGCCCGCCCGGGCGGACATACCGATCCGGGTCACCTCGCCGAGGTGATCGAGTCGGAGCAGGTGACATCGGTCCATTTCGTGCCGTCGATGCTGTCGGTGTTCCTCGACGTCGTCGACGACGAGACCCTGGCGGGGCTCACGTCGCTGCGGTACGTCTTCGCCTCCGGTGAGGCGCTGCCACCGGCCGTCGCGAAGGCCACCCGCGCCGCACTGCCCTGGGCCGGACTGCACGATCTGTTCGGTCCCACCGAGGCGGCCGTCGAGGTCGCCCACCAGGATCTGACCACTGTCGGCGACGTGGTGCCGATCGGGCACCCGACGTGGAACACCACGACCTGGGTGCTCGACAGCCGGCTGCGCCCGGTACCCGTCGGCGTGCCCGGCGAGCTGTACCTCGGCGGCGTGCAGATCGCCCGCGGTTACGCGGCTCGCCCGGATCTCACCGCGGAACGTTTCGTCGCTGACCCGTTCGGTGCACCCGGTGACCGGCTGTACCGCACCGGCGACCTGGTGCGCCACAACTCCGGCGGCGAGCTGGAGTATCTGGGCCGCACCGACTTCCAGGTGAAGCTGCGCGGACAGCGCATCGAACTCGGCGAGATCGAGTCGGTGCTCACCGCCGTCGACGACGTGGTGCACGCTGCGGTCACGGTCGCGCGGTCGTCCACCGGGGCCGAACACCTCGTCGCCTATCTGGTCGGACCGGCCACTCCCGAGCCGGCGAAAACCGCGGCCGCAGAGGCGCTGCCGGAATACATGCGGCCGACCGTGTGGAGTCTGCTCGACGCCATCCCGCTGGGCAGCTCCGGAAAGCTGGACCGTCGGGCGTTGCCGGAGCCCGACTTCACTGCGCTGGACACCGATTACGAGGCACCTGCCGACGACGACGAGCGTGCGATCGCCGGGATCTTCGCCGGTGCCCTCGGCGTCGACCGGATCTCGGTGACCGAATCCTTCTTTGCGCTCGGCGGCGACTCGATCATGTCCATCCGGGTGTCGTCGGCTCTGCGTGCCGCGGGCTACACCGTGAGCCCCCGGGACATCTTCGAGCGGCGGACCGTGCGGGGCCTGGCCATCGCAGCCCGCGCCGGCGCGGTCGCCGACCTGGCCGAATACCCGGGCGGGGGAGAGGGCGCGGTCGCGCTCACCCCGGCCGTGCACTGGATGCTCGAACATGCCGACGAGCCGTCCGACATCGCCGATTTCTCGCAGAGCAGCGTGCTGGTCCTGCCCGACGGCATCTCCGAACCCGAGCTGCGCACGGTGGTCGCCGCGGTCGTCGCGCACCATCCGATGCTCGGTGCACGGCTGGTCGAGCGCGACGGCGCGTGGGAGCTGACCGCGGGCAACGCGTTCGACGCGGGCGCCGCGGTCGAGATCCGAGACATCGACGCCCCGGTCGATTCGCCGGCCTTCACCGAGGCCGTCCGCGAGGGGCACGTCCAGGCGCTGGGACGTCTCGACCCGGGCACGGGCGCAGTGCTCCAGGCCGTCGGGCTGCGGAGCCCGGACGGGCGCGGCAGGCTGGTTCTCGCCATTCATCATCTCGCGGTCGACGCCGTCTCGTGGTCGGCGATCATCACCGATCTCGTCACCGCATGGGCTCAGTACTCAGCGGGACAGGGGATCTCGCTGCAACCGACCGGCACGTCGATGCGGCGCTGGGCCGGCGTGCTCGCCGATCTCGCCGGCCGGGACGAGGAACTCCCGATCTGGGCCGAGCACCTGCGGGCGCCAGACGTCGAGCAGGTCGGCAGGCCTTTCGAACGGGCCCGCGATCGTCAGGCGACGGTCCGGACCGTGTCGTGGACGCTGCCCACCGACCTGACCGAAGCCCTGCTGACCAGGGTGCCGAAGGCCTTCCGGACCGGGGCCGACAACCCGTTGCTCGCGGCCTTGGCCCTGGCGGTGGCGGATGCGACCACCGGTGGTCGCATCGCCATCCTCCTCGAGGGCCACGGACGTGAGGAATCCGTCGCACCGGGCGCCGATCTGTCGCGCACGGTCGGATGGTTCACCAGCATCGCACCGCTGACCGTCGATGTCCCCGCGGACGGTGGTGACACGGCCGACATCACCGCGTTGGTCAAGTCCGTCAAGGACTCCCGGGCCGCCATGCCCGATCACGGTGTGGCATTCGGGTCACTGCGCCACCTGCGCGACGGCTCACCGCTCGCAGACCTGCGGCTCCCGTCGATCAGCTTCAACTACTTCGGCAGTGTCGGTGGTCCGACGGGTCCTGCCGCGGGCAACGATGTCGCGGGGAACGATGTCGCCGGCTTCCTGCCGGCGACGGATGCGCCGGTGCTGCCGCCGTCGGTGTCCGGCGCGATGGTGGCGCTGTCCTCGCTGGCGGTCAACGTCTCCGCGGTCGCCGATGGCGACGGCCGGACCCTGCGAGCTGACTTCAGCTTCCCGGCCGCCGTCCTCGACGACGACGAGGTCAGCGCGATCGCGCGACGGTGGCAGGGCGGTCTCGCCACCATCGTCGCCGACCTCGACGCCGTGGGCGATCCCGGCCTGTCCGAATCCGATGTGGTGACAACCGGACTCGCGCAGCACGAGATCGACGAGCTCGCCAGACAGTACCCGGAGGCGGATCTCTGGGCGTTGTCCCCGCTGCAGAACGGGCTGCTGTTCCAGTCCGAGATCGTCGACCGCCCCGATGAGATCGACGTGTACTCGGTCCAGGTGATCATCGAGATCGCCGACGGTATCGACGAGCCCCGGATGCAACGGGCGGCCGGCGAATTGTTCCGAGCACACCCAGTGTTGCGATCCGCGTTCGTGCGGACGGCCGCCGGTACGCCGGTCACCGTGGTGCCGCCGGACGTCGAACCCGATTGGCAGACGGTCGATCTCACCTCCCTCGACGCCGACGCTGCGCAGGCGCGTCTGGCGGCACTCGCCGGCGAGCAGCGCACCACCCGCTTCGACCTCGCAGGACCCGGCCCCATCCGGTTCGTCGCGGTCACGATGCCGTCGGGTGGGCACCGGCTGATCATCACCAACCACCACATCCTCCTCGACGGCTGGTCCGGGCCGCTGGTGATCGCCGACCTGTTCGCCGCCTACCTCGGCGACGGCGCCGTCCCCGCCCCGCAGACGCCCCGTGCCGACTACGCCGACTTCCTCACCTGGCTGGCCGACCGGGATGGCGCCGCCGCGCGGGAGGCGTGGCGAGAGGCGCTGGCGCCGTTGGACGGCCCGACCCTCCTCGCGCCCGAGCGGGCCACGGTCGCCGAGACACCGGCGGAACGCGACGTCGACCTCGATCACGAGATGGTCTCCGGACTGCACCGCTTCTCCCGCGAGCACGGGGTGACGCGGTCGACCGCGATCCAGGTCGCGTGGGCCCTCACCCTGTCCCGGCTGATCGGGCAGCAGGTGGTGGCCTTCGGTGAGACCGTGTCCGGCCGCCCGGCCGACATCGACGGCGTGGAGGCCGCGATCGGCCTGTTCATCAACACCATCCCGGTGATCGTCGACTGCGATCCGGCACAGACCCTGGGCGAGGTCGCGTCGGCACTGCAGGACGCCAAGACCCGGCTCCTGGACCATCAGCACCTCGGCCTGGCCGAGATCGGCGAGATCGCCGGGCATCCGGTCCTGTTCGACACCTTGACCGTCTACGAGTCCTATCCGGTCGACTCCGACGCCCTGGCCTCGGGGAGTCGCGCGGCCGGTCTGGACATCACCGGCGTCGACTTCGCCGACTCCACCCACTATCCGCTCAACCTGATCGTCGGACCGACCGGCGACGGCATGCGGTTCGCCTTCAAATACCTGCCGAGCGTCATCGGCGACGACGAGGTCGTGCGCGTGGCCGACCATGTCCGCACGGTGCTCGCCACGCTCGTCGAGGTGCCCGAGCGCATGCTCGCCGACGTCGACACCATCAGCGACGCCGATCGGGCGCTGGTCACCGGGTGGGCGCACGGCGACCGGGCCGACGTCGACGCCACGACGCTTGCCGATCACGTTGCGGCGCAGGCCCGTGCAACGCCCGATGCCATCGCGCTGGTCTTCGATGGCAACTCGATCACGTACGCCCGGTTCGGTTCGCGGGTGTGGAACCTGGCGCGCGACCTGATCGCGCGTGGCGTCGGACCCGAAGTCGCCGTGGGCGTGTGTATCCCACGGTCGGTGGAACTGCTCGTCGCCCTGCACGCCGTGGTCGCGGCCGGCGGGCACTACGTGCCGATCGACCCGGACGCCCCGGCCGACCGTGTCGAATACATGCTCGACACCTCCGGCGCGACGCTCGTGCTCGTCGCCGATGACACCGCACACACAATCGGCGCGCAGCACACCGGCACAATGACCATTGCGGCCGAGCGCGCCGCCGACGTGACCGTCGCACCGATCACCGATGCCGACCGGATCGCTCCGCTGCGAGGCGAGAGCCCCGCATACACGATCTTCACGTCCGGATCGACGGGCCGCCCCAAGGGCGTCACGGTGACACACGAGGCGATCGCGAATCGTCTCGCGTGGATGCAGGCGTCGTACCCGATCAACTCGGGCGACACCGTCATCCAGAAGACCCCGGCCACCTTCGACGTGTCGGTGTGGGAATTGTTCTGGCCGTTGATGCTCGGCGCGGAACTGGTGATCGCCCGTCCCGACGGCCATCGCGACCCGGCCTACCTCGCGGAACTCATCCGCGAGCAGCGGGTGACCACCACACACTTCGTGCCGTCCATGCTGTCGACGTTCATCGACGTCGTCGGGGCCGCCGGTCTGGCCGAGTTGACGTCGATCCGCCAGGTGTTCACCTCTGGTGAGGCACTTGCGCCGACGGTGGCCGCCGCGGCACTCGACGCGTTGCCGAACGCGCGGCTGCACAATCTGTACGGACCCACCGAGGCGGCCGTCGACGTCACCTTCCACGAGGTGCGGCCCGGCGACACCGCCGTTCCGATCGGCCTACCGGTCTGGAACACCGCCACCCGGGTGCTGGATTCGCAACTGCGTCCGGTTCCACCCGGGGTGGCGGGCGAACTGTATCTCGGTGGCGTGCAGCTCGCGCGCGGATACGCGGCCCGTGCCGACCTGACCGCCGGCCGGTTCGTCGCCGATCCGTTCGGCGAGGCCGGTGCGCGCCTCTACCGCACCGGCGACCTGGTGCGGTACACCTCCGACGGCGAGCTGGATTATCTGGGCCGCACCGATTTCCAGGTGAAGCTGCGCGGTCAGCGCATCGAACTCGGCGAGATCGAGGCCGTCCTCGCGTCCGTGCCGGGCGTCGTGCACGCGGTTGCCACGGTCACGGCCACCTCCACCGGCGACGAACACCTCGTCGGCTACGTCGCCGGCGATTCGATCGACCTCCAGACCGTGCGTGAGGCCGCCGCGCAGGCGCTGCCGGAGTACATGCGTCCCACGGTCTGGTCGCTGCTCGAGGAGATGCCGTTCAACACCGCGGGCAAGATCGACCGCCGCGCACTGCCCGAGCCGGAGTTCGCGGCAGGGGAGTACGCCGAACCCGCGACCGACGCCGAACGTGCCATCGCCGCCGTGTTCGGCGACGTCCTCGGCCTCGACACCGTGTCGGCCGCCGACAGCTTCTTCGACCTCGGCGGCAACTCTCTGTCGGCAACCAGAGTCGCCGCCCGCATCGCCGAGGCCCTCGGTACCCGGGTCGGGGTGCGCGACCTCTTCGACGCGCCGACGGTCCGTGCGCTCGCCACCCGGGTCGCCGACATCACCGGCCCGGTAACGGAAACGCTGACCGCCGGCCCACGCCCCGAGCGCATCCCGCTGTCGAGCGCACAACAGCGGATGTGGTTCATCAACCAGTTCGACCTGTCGTCGCCTGCCTACAACATCCCGTTTGCGCTGACGCTCACCGGCCGCCTCGACGCCGACGCCCTGCGCGCCGCTCTCGCCGACGTGATCAGCCGACACGAGAGCTTGCGCACCGTCTTCCCGGCCGACGAGAACGGCGATGCGGCACAACAGATCCTCGACCCCACGATCGCGACGACCGACACATTCTGGTGGAGTCGACCCACAGACGCCGCCACCGCGCGCGATCTCGCCGGGCAACCGTTCGACGTCACCCGCGACCTACCGATCCGTACTGCGCTGGTCTCGACGGGGGACGACGACCACCTGCTCGTGGTGATCATCCACCACATCGCCGCCGACGGTGAGTCGCTCGCCCCGCTGCTGCGCGACATCGTCACCGCCTACACGGCACGGACCGCTGGCACCACACCGGGCTGGCCGGACCTGTCCGTCCAGTACGCCGACTTCGCGCTGTGGCAGCAGCGGGTGCTCGGCTCCGCCGACGATCCGGACTCGATCGTGGGACAGCAGATCTCGTACTGGACCGAACAGCTCGCCGACCTGCCCGACGTCATCGAACTGCCCATGGACCGCCCGCGTCCCGCCGCGGCGTCCTTGCGTGGTGGGCTCGCCGGATTCGACGTCCCCGCCGATCTCGTCGACGCCGTCGACGATCTCTCCCGGCGCCATGGTGCGACGCCGTTCATGGTGCTGCACGCCGCCCTCGCCGCGCTTCTCGGCCGCATCGGCGCCACCACCGACGTCGCCATCGCGACGCCGGTGGCCGGACGCGGACAGGCCGCCCTCGACGACGTGATCGGCATGTTCGTCAACACTCTCGTGCTGCGCAGCGAGATCGATCCCGGCATGTCGTTCCGCGAGCTGCTGACTGCCACCCGCGGAACCGATCTCGATGCCTTCGGCCACGCGGACGTCCCATTCGAGCACCTCGTCGAACGACTCGCACCGACCCGATCGGAGGCCTTCGCCCCGCTCGCGCAGGTCATGTTCACGCTGGAACAGCATGCGCAATCGCGCGTGGACCTGCCGGACCTGAGCATCGCGCCGGCCGAACCTGCCGATCCCGCAGCACGTTTCGACCTCACCGTCGGCCTGTCCGCCACACGCACCGACGACGGCCGGCTGACCGCCCTCGACGGTTCGATCGTCTATGCGACCGACCTGTTCGACCACGACACCGCGATCCGGCTCGCCGACTGGTATGTCGCGATCCTGCGGGCGCTCGTCGGCGACCCGGAGGCCGTGGTCGGCGATGTGCCGCTCGTCGACTCGGCCGGACGCGGCAAGCTCCGCGCATGGTCACAGGGCCTCGACGTCGACACCGACGCCGCGGTACTGCCCGACGCGATCGCAACGGCGGTCCGTTCGCACCGCAGCGCACCCGCCCTCGTCGACGGCGACCGGACCATCTCCTACGCCGATTTCGGCGCACGGGTGAACGGCCTCGCGCGCGAGCTCATCGGAGCCGGCGTGGGCCCGGACGTCGCGGTCGCCGTCGCGGTCCCGCGCTCCGCGGAGATGCTGGTCGCGATCCATGCGGTGGTGACCGCCGGCGGTCACTACGTGCCGATCGATCCGGCGGCGCCGGCGGATCGCATCGACTACATGCTCGACACCGCACGCTCGGCCGCAGTCATCGTCGGCCCCGGCGGCGTGCCGGACGCGCTCGCCGACTCGAACCGTCCCCTCATCGTCGCCGACCTGTCCGCGCCGGTCGCCGGGGACACCTCGCCGGTCACCGACGCCGACCGCAGGACACCGCTGACCGCCGACCACGCCGCCTACACCCTGTTCACCTCCGGCTCGACGGGCCGCCCCAAGGGCGTCGTCATCACCCACGCGGCCATAGCGAACCGCCTGGCCTGGATGCAGGACTCCTACCGGTTGCGCGGCGCAGACGTCGTGCTGCAGAAGACGCCGGTGACCTTCGACGTGTCGGTGTGGGAATTGTTCTGGCCGTTGATGGTCGGCGCGGAACTGGTGATCGCCCGTCCCGACGGCCACCGCGACCCGGCCTATCTGGCGCAGCTCATCCGCGAGCAGCGGGTGACCACCACACACTTCGTGCCGTCGATGCTGTCGGCCTTCATCGACGTCCTCGGCCCCGAAGGGCTCTCCGCATTGTCGTCGATCCGGCAGCTGTTCACTTCCGGTGAGGCGCTGGCACCCTCGGTCGCCGCGACCGCGCTGGACGCGCTGCCGAACGTGCGGCTCCACAATCTGTACGGGCCCACCGAGGCGGCCGTCGACGTCACCTACCACGAGGTGCGATACGGCGACACCGAGGTACCGATCGGCCGGCCGGTCTGGAACACCACGACGCGCGTCCTCGACGCCCGGCTCCATCCGGTCCCCATCGGGGTGCCCGGCGAGCTCTACCTCGGTGGCGTGCAACTCGCCCGCGGGTACGCCTCGCGCACCGACCTCACCGCCGACCGGTTCGTCGCGGACCCGGCCGGGCCGGCCGGGGCCCGCATGTACCGCACCGGCGACCTGGTGCGCCACGATCCCCAGGGTGATCTGGAATACCTGGGCCGCACCGACTTCCAGGTGAAGCTGCGCGGTCAGCGCATCGAGCTGGGCGAGATCGAGGCGGTGCTCCTCTCCGCACCCGGAGTGGTGCACGCCGCGGCCACCGTCGCGACCACCGCCGACGGCTCCGAACATCTGGTCGCCTACCTCGCCGGCAGCACCGGGGAATCCGGCGGAACAGGGATCGATCTTGCCCCGGTCAAGGCGCTCGCGGCCCGCATGCTCCCGGAGTACATGCAGCCGACGGTGTGGATGCCATTGCAGCACGTCGAGCTCACCGGTTCGGGCAAACTGGATCGACGTGCCCTGCCGGCACCGGAGCGCGGCGGCGGCGAGTACGTGGCGCCCACCACCGACACCGAGGTGACCATCGCCGGTGTCTTCGCCGAGGTACTCGGCCTCGACCGCGCATCGGCGACCGAGAGTTTCTTCGACCTCGGGGGCAACTCGCTGTCCGCCACCCGGGTGGCCGCTCGCGTCGGCCGCGCCCTCGACACCGACGTCACGGTGCGGGACCTGTTCGACGCGCCGACCGTGCGATCGCTGGCCGAACGGGTCCGTCCGGGAACCGGTGCGACCGCGCCGATCGTCGCGCAGCCCCGGCCCGACGTCATCCCGTTGTCGTTCGCGCAGCAGCGGATGTGGTTCATCAACCAGTTCGACATCACATCCTCGGCGTACAACATCCCGTTGGGCCTGCGGCTGGCCGGAGATGTCGATCACGATGCCCTGCTCGATGCGCTGCTGGACGTGATCGGACGACACGAGATCCTGCGCACCGTGTACCCCACCGTGGACGGGCGACCCGCACAACGCATCCTGGACGTCGACGCCGCCGCCGAGCGTCTCGACTGGTCGTTCGCCCGCGACTCCGGCGACCTGCGCGACGCCACCGCCCGCGGATTCGACATCGCGAGCGACCTCCCGATTCGCGGACGGGTCTGGCGGGCAGCGGATTCGGGGACCACCGACGTCATCGTCGTGTGCCATCACATCGCCTTTGACGGGGAGTCGGCCAAGGTTCTCGCGACCGACCTGGTCCGTGCCTACCTCGCGCGTACCGGCGCCGGGTCGGCCGCCGAGCCGCCGACCGTCCAGTACGCCGATTTCGCGTTGTGGCAACACCAGACGCTCGGCCGCACCGACGACGCGACCTCACCCATCGGCCGGCAGTTCGCGCACTGGCTGTCGGTCCTCGACGAGATCCCGGCGGTCACCGACCTGCCCATGGACCGGCCGCGGCCATCGGTGCTCGAAGCCGACGGCGAGCGCGTGAGCATCGACCTACCCTCGGATCTCGCCGCTGCGGTGCGGCGCACCGCGGCCGAGACCGGTCTGACGCCGTTCATGGTGTGCCACGGCGCGCTCGCGCTGACCGTGGCCCGACTCGCCGCGACGCGCGACGTCGTGATCGGGGCGCCCGTCGCCGGCCGCGGACAGGCGGTCCTCGACGAATTGATCGGCATGTTCGTCAACACCTTGGTGTTGCGGACCGCTGTCGACCCGGCGGTGTCGGTCGAGGACTTCCTCGCCGAGGTCAGAGCCGTCGACCTCGAGGCCTTCGCCCACAGCGACGTCGCCTTCGAACAACTCGTGGATGCGCTGGCACCGGAACGGTCGACAGCGCACGCGCCGCTCACGCAGATCGCGTTCACCTATGCGACCGACGACACGGCCGGTCGCGCGGCGTTCACCGGGGCCGGACTCGAGATCGAACCGCTCGACCTCGCCGAACAGGATGCCAAGTTCGACCTCACCGTCGGTGTCCTCGAACGCCCCGGAAGCGACGGGACACCCGACCTGAAGGCGGAGTTCCTCTATGCGCGAGCATTGTTCGACGAGCCGACGATCCTGGGGTTCGCCGACACCTGGCTGCGGGTCCTCGGCGCGGTCACCGGGGACCGTACCGCCGCCGTCGGCGACATCGACCTGCTCGACGATGCCCAGCGGCGGGAGATGGACGCCGTCCGCGCCGAACTCGCGGCGGCCGCCCGAGCGAACGAGACCTTCGGTGGTGGGAAGACCCTCCCCGAGGTCCTCGGCGACCGCACCCTCGATCCGGAGCATGCCGCACTCATCAGTGGCGCGGAGACGATCGACTACCAGGAATTCGAATCCCGGACCAACCGACTCGCCCGCACCCTGATCCGCCACGGCGTGGGACCGGACGTGGTGGTCGCGGTCGGCATCGCACGGTCGATGGAGTCGGTCGTCGCCACGTGGGCGGTGATCAAGGCGGGAGGTGTCTACCTGCCGATCGACCCGACCTACCCGGACGATCGCATCGACCACATGTTGTCGGATTCGGGTGCGGCCCTGGGCCTCACGACGGTCGCCGACCGCGTCACCCTCGGCGACCGCGATCGGCCGCACTGGCTGGTCCTCGACGAGACCGACCTGATCGAGGCGACCGGGCGGGAGTCGGCGGACACCGTGACCGATGCCGAGCGGCTTGCACCGGTACGCCTCGACAACCTCGCCTACCTGATCTACACGTCCGGCTCGACAGGTCGGCCCAAGGCGGTTGCCGTCAACCACCGCGGCATCTCCGATCTCGTACAAGCATTGCGTGAAGTGTCCTCCGGCCCCGCCACGCGCGTGCTGCACGTGGCATCGCCGAGCTTCGACGCCTCGATGCTCGAGATGATCTGGGCCATCGGATCCGGGCACACGCTGGTCGTCTCGCCTGCCGAGATCTACGGTGGCGCCGAACTCGCCGCCCTCATCGCACGGCACCGCATCACCGATGCGCTGATCACGCCCACCGTGCTCGCCACCGTCGATCCCGCGGGACTCACCACCCTCAAGCACCTTGCGACGGGTGGCGAGGCATGCCCGCCCGAACTGATCGAGCGGTGGGCCGCCGACGGGCGGGCACTGTTCAACTTCTACGGGCCGTCCGAGACGACGATCTGGGCCACCGCCGGCCGATCTCTCCCGGGCCGACCGGTCACCATCGGGCGACCGATCCGGGGTTTCACCGCCTACATCCTCGACGAGCGCCTCAACCCGGTGCCGCACGGCGTCATCGGCGAGTTGTATCTCTCGGCACCAGGTCTGGCACGTGGCTACCTCGCGCGGGCCGGCCTGACCGCCGCGCGCTTCGTCGCCGATCCCCTGGGACTGCCCGGGGCGCGCCTCTACGCCACCGGCGACCTGGTCCGGCGGACCCCGGCCGGCGAGATCGAGTTCGCCGGGCGTGCCGACCACCAGGTCAAGATTAACGGCCAGCGCGTCGAACTCGGCGAGATCGACGCCGTGCTCGCGGCGGCCCCGGGCGTTGCACATGCGCTCACCCTGGGCGCCGAGGACCCGGCCGGGCGGACCCGACTGGTCGGCTACCTCGTCGCCGACGACCACTCGGTTCTCGACACCGCCGCGGTGTCGCGCGAGGCCGGCCGTCGACTGGCCGCTCACATGGTGCCGGCGCAGCTGATCGTGCTCGACGCGCTGCCGTTGACCCCCGCCGGCAAGTTGGACCGGGCCGCCCTGCCCGCCCCGGATTTCGTCGCCGACACCGAGTTCGTTCCACCCGCGACGGATACCGAGCGCACGCTGGCCGGCATCGTGGCCGGCCTGCTGGGCGCCGACCGGGTGGGCGCCACCGATTCGTTCTTCACCCTCGGCGGCGACAGCATCATGTCCATCCAGCTGGCATCCGCGGCCAAGTCCGCGGGGTTTGCCCTGACTCCTCGGGACATCTTCGAACACAAGACGATCCGCGCCATGGCCGCGGCGGCGGGTGTCGTCGGAGCGGCGGTGGAACCACTCACGGAACTGCCCGACGGGCCGTCCGGACAGATGGTGATCACACCGATCGTCGACTGGATGCTCGAGCATGCGGATTCGCCCGCGGACTTCGCCGACTTCTCGCAGGCCAATCTCCTCCATCTGCCCGCCGAACTGACCGGAGACGACCTGCGGCACATGCTCGCCGCACTCGTCGCCGCCCACCCGATGCTGACCGCGCGACTGCGACAGGTCGAGGGGGAGTGGAACCTCGACACCGGAGCCACCGTGGACACCGGTGCCTTGCTGCGGACCGCAGCAGTGGGGTCGGCACCCGGCAGTGCGGAGTTCGCCGACGCGATCACCGATCTGCACGCCGAGGCACTCGCCGAACTCGATCCCGCGACGGGCGACATCCTGCGCTGCGTCGTGGTGGTACCCGACAAGGTCGAGATCCCCGACGGCGGTACCGCGGTCGGTGCCGACGCACGGCTGCTGATCGTCATCCATCACCTCGCGGTGGATGCGGTGTCGTGGCCGACGATCGTGGTCGACCTGGCGACCATGTGGTCGCAGCGGGAATCCGGTCTCGCGCCCGCACCGCAACCCGAAGGCACCTCGGTTCGTCGGTGGTCCCGGCTGCTCGCCGACCACGCGGCCGACCGATTGGGCGAACTGCCGTACTGGTTGGAGCGATTGCCCGCGGACCCACCGCGCATCGGCCGTGAACTCGACCGCGCCGAGACCCGTGCGGCACAGCCTGTGGCGGTGCCGCTGTTGGTGGACGCCGACACCACCCGCGCGCTGCTCACCACGGTGCCCGACGCGTTCGGTGCCGGCACCCAGGACGCGCTGCTCGCCGCGCTGGCCAGGGCAGTCCACGGGTGGACCGGCGAACTCACAGCGGGTGTCGACGACCCAGGGGCGGTCGACGATGCAGTCGTGTTCGGCGTCGAGGGCCACGGCCGGGAAACCGAGATCGCCGCCCGTGGTGACGATCCGCGCGCCGTCGACCTGTCGCGAACCGTCGGGTGGTTCACGACGATATCCCCGGTGCGTATCCCGGTGGGGCACAACGATGACGTCGTGCGCACGGTCAAGGAGACCAAGGAGGAGCTCCGCGGCCGCGAGGACAACGGCCTCGGATTCGGCATGCTGCGCTATCTCGCGCCGCGCGTACTCACCGCCCCGGACACCGATGCCGCGACCCTCGCCGATCTGGCCGAGCTCGGGCGCAGGCGCCTGCCCTCGATCGGGTTCAACTACTTCGGGAATGTCGCTGCGTCGAGTCCGCAGAACACCGACGCCGCCGATGGGGCATTCGTGCCGTCCGCCGACGACGTCGAGCTCCCGTCGACGCTCAGCGGTTCCCTGGTGATGCCGCATACCCTGTCGGTGGACGTGCAGACCGTCGTCATCGACGGGGACCGACGGTTGCGCGCATCGTTCGCGTATCGGCCGGGATCGCTCACCGACGCCGAGGTCACCGACCTCGGCGGCCGCTGGGTCACGGAGCTTGCCGCCATCGTCGCGGCGACCGACGCCGCGGATCCCGGGCCGTCTCCGTCGGATCTCATCGGACCACGTCTGCACCAGGACGAGATCGACGATCTGGGTCGCCGCTATCCCGGCGCGGAGATCTGGCCACTGACCCCGCTGCAGCAGGGGCTCTACTTCCAGGCCGAACTCGGTGCCGCCTCGGACGACGGGCGATCCGCGACCGCAGAGGTCGACGTGTACGTGACGCAGGCCGTGATCGAGCTCGCGGGAGATATCGACGTCGCGCGGATGCGATCTGCCGCAACAAGTCTCCTGGATCACCATCGAGTCCTGCGCTCGGGTTACGTGCGGACCGTCGAGGGGACGGTCGTCGCAGTCGTCCCGCCCCGGATCGATCCGGAATGGACCACGATCGATCTCCGGGACAAGACAGTCGATCTCCGGGACAAGACAGTCGATCTGTGGGACAAGACAGGGGAACTCGACAACCGCCTCGAATCCATCGCGGTGGATCAGCTGCGGCGGCCGTTCGTCCTCTCCGAGCCCGGCCTCATCCGATTCGCGCTGGTGCTGCTGCCCGGTTCACGCGCGGCGCTCGTCGTCACCAGCCATCACCTCGTGGTGGACGGATGGTCGGGGCCGTTGGTCGTCGGTGACCTGTTCGCCACGTATCTCGGCGGTCGCCCGTTGACCTCCACCGACAGCGGAGATTTCGCGACCTTCCTGCAGTGGCTCGCCCGGCGCGACGACGCTGCGGCACGTGCGGTCTGGTCGGACGCGCTGGCCCGCCTCGACGGCCCGACCGTCGTCGCACCCGGGCGGGTGGCCACCGAGGATGCGCGACCCCGTGAGCACGCCATCGACACCGGTGCGGACCTGGGGACCGCCCTGGGGCACGCCGCTCGCCGACTCGGCGTCACCACCTCGACCCTGCTCCAGTTCGGCTGGGCGATCCTGTTGTCCCGGCTCACCGGGCAGAGGACGGTCGGCTTCGGCGAGACGGTGTCGGGCCGTCCGGCCGACATCGACGGCGTCGAGCAGATGGTCGGCCTGTTCATCAACACGCTGCCCGTCGCGGTCACCGTCGACCCGGACCAGCGGATCGACGACGCGGTACGTGCCCTGCAGGACACCAAGACCCGACTCCTCGATCACCAGCACATGGGCCTGGCCGACATCGCCACGGCCACCGGCCACCACGCGCTGTTCGACACCCTCACCGTCTACGAGTCCTACCCGGTCGACGCCGATACGATCGCCGACAACGGACAGTCCGACGACCTCCAGATCACGGCGATCCGCACCGGTGATGCGACGCACTACCCCCTGAACCTGATCGCCGCTCCGGGACGTGGCGCTTCGGGCGCCACGTCCGATGCTGCCGCGCCGGGCGTATCACTACAGCTCAAATACCTGCCGGATGCGTTCTCCGAAGCCCAGATCGAGCATCTCGGCAACGCCTTCACGCAGATCCTGATCGCGCTCGGTGCCACTGATCCCGGTCGTGTCGGCGATGTTGACCTGCTGGCACCCGCAGAGCGCGGCCTCATCGAGAAGTGGAGTCACGGCGACCGGACCGACGAACCGGTCGACTTCGTGGGCGCGGGCCCGGCCCACCAGGCGGCACTCACACCCGACGCCGTCGCCGCGGTCGACGGCGACCGTGAGATCAACTACGGCGAGTTCAGCGCGCAGGTCAACGCACTCGGGCGGTCGCTGATCGCGGCAGGCGTCGGACCCGACGACGCGGTGGGAGTCTGTCTGCCACGGTCGATCGAGATGCTCGTGGCGGTCCATGCGATCACGACCGCCGGCGGTCAGTACGTGCCGATCGACACCGAGACACCGGCCGACCGTGTGCGCTACATGATCGATACCGCCTCGGTGACAACGGTTCTCATCGGGTCCGGGGGAGTACCGGCGGCCATCGCCGCGGCGGGCGTGGACACCATGGTGATCGATGCGAGTGTTCCGGCCGATCCGAGTGCGCCGATCACCGATGACGATCGCCGGGCACCATTGCGCCCGGAACACGCGGCCTACACGATCTTCACCTCCGGATCCACCGGCCGTCCCAAGGGCGTCACCGTCTCGCATCGGTCGGTCGTCAACCGACTCCGATGGGGATTGGAGACCTTCGACGGGGTCGACGCGACGTCGGCCACCATCCAGAAGACGCCGTACACCTTCGACGTGTCGGTGCCGGAACTGTTCGCACCGTTCATGATCGGCGCGCGGGTGATCGTCGCCCGTCCCGGCGGACACGCCGACCCCGCCTACCTGGCCGACCTCGTCGCCCGGCACGGCATCGCGGCCGTCGACTTCGTCCCGTCGATGCTCGCCGCCTTCCTCGACGTCGTCGACGACGAGCAACTCGCCGCCATGGCCGGACTGCGCCACCTCTACATCGCCGGCGAGGCGCTGCCGCCCGCCCTCGCCCGTGCCGCCCGCCGACGACTCCCGCACGTGGCACTGCACAACCTGTACGGCCCCACCGAAGCCGCCGTCGAGGTGACCGCGCAGGCCCTCGGCACCGTCGACGAGCACAGCACGGTGGTGCCGATCGGCGGACCGATCCGGAATACGGCGGTGTGGGTCCTCGACGACCGGCTTCGCCCGGTGCCGCCGGGTATCGCCGGCGAGCTGTACCTCGGCGGCGTGCAGATCGCCCGCGGCTACGCGGCGCGCCCGGATCTCACCGCCGAGCGCTTTGTGGCAGATCCGTTCGGAACCGGCGGTCGGCTCTACCGCACCGGCGACCTCGTCCGCTGGAACATCTCGGGAGAGATCGAATATCTGGGCCGCACCGACTTCCAGGTGAAATTGCGCGGCCAGCGCATCGAACTCGGCGAGATCGAATCGGTGCTGACGTCGGCGCCGGGCGTCGTCCATGCGGCGGCCACCGTCACCACGGGTGCCGGTGGCAGCGAGCATCTCGTCGCGTATGTGGCGGCCGGACCCGGCCAGCGTCTCGATCTCGACGCGGTGCGCGACTCGGTTGCCGGTGCGCTGCCCGAATACATGCGTCCCACCGTGTGGATGACGCTCGACGAGGTTCCGCTTGGCAGCACCGGCAAGCTCGATCGTCGCGCGCTGCCCGAACCGGAGTTCGCCGCCGGTGAACTCGTGGCACCGGATGGCGAGATCGAGGAGACGATCGCGCAGGTCTTCGCCGAGGTGCTCGGCGTGGACCAGGTGTCGGTGACCGACAGTTTCTTCGATCTCGGCGGCAACTCACTCTCGGCCACCCGGGTGAGCGCGCGCGTCGGCGGTGCACTCAAAGCCGATGTCGGCGTACGGGATCTGTTCGAGGCGCCCACCGTCCGTGATCTCGCACGCCGCATCCACACCGGTGACACCGAGGTGGAACCCCTCGTCGCGGGCCCCCGACCCGACGTCATCCCGCTGTCCACCGCGCAGCAGCGGATGTGGTTCATCAACCGATTCGAACCCGGTTCCCCGGCCTACAACCTGCCGGTGGCACTCCGGCTGCGCGGACGGATCGACGCCGAGGCGTTGCGCATCGCGCTCGGTGACGTCGTCGAGCGGCACGAGACACTGCGCACCGTGTTCCCGGCCGTCGACGGACGCGCACACCAGGTGATCATCGGCGCCGACGAGGCCCGGAACCAGCTTGACTGGGCCGAGATCGACGATCCGGCAGCGGCTTTCGACACAATCGCCACCGTCGCCACCACCGGGTTCGACGTCACCACCGACATGCCGATCCGCGCGCGGATCGCCGCACTGGGACCCGACGATCACGTCTTTCTCGTCGTCACCCACCACATCGCGGCCGACGGAGAGTCCACCGGGCCGCTGGTGCGTGATCTGTTGGCCGCCTACGAGGCACGTAGCCACGGACAGCGCGCCGACCTGGCTCCGCTCACGGTCGGGTTCGCCGACTTCGCACTCTGGCAGCAGCGCGTGCTCGGCGACGCCGACGATCCGACCTCGGTGCTCGGTCGACAGACGGCCCACTGGACTCGGACCCTCGACGGGCTGCCCGACCTGCTCACCCTGCCGACCGATCACATTCGGCCGCCGGTGGCGAGCATGCGCGGGGCGAACATCCGGTTCACCATCCCGAGTGACACCCGGCGCGGCATCATCGACCTCGCCCGCGAACTCGGGGCCACCGAGTTCATGGTGCTGCACGCCGGTCTGGCGGTGCTGCTGGCGCGGTTGTCCGGGACCGCCGACATCGCCATCGGTACCCCGGTCGCCGGCCGTGGTCGGGCCGAACTCGACGAGATCGTCGGCATGTTCGTCAACACCCTGGTGTTGCGCACCGAGATCGACCCCGCTGCCGGATTCGCCGACGTCGTCGCGGCGACGCGCAGCACCGACCTCGACGCCTTCGCCAACGCCGACGTGCCGTTCGAGCACCTCGTCGAAAAGCTGAATCCACTGCGCTCCGAAGCGTTCGCGCCACTCACCCAGGTGATGCTCGCCTACCAGCGGGCGCTCTCCGACGACGTCGCCCTGCCCGGCCTCGACGTCATACCCGTCGACGCCGGCGCACCCTCGGCCAAGGTGGACCTCACCATCGAGGTCTCGCCGGAGCGCGCCGACGACCCGACCGCGGCCCTCGGCGGCAACATCATCTATGCCACCGACCTGTTCACCGAGTCGACGATGGTCGAGTTCGCCGCCCGTTTCGAGCGTCTCGTCGGCCAGCTCGTCACGGCCCCCACCACGCCGATCGGCGACCTGGAGTTGCTCACCGAGAGCGACCGCAGGCGCCGACGCGCCCTGTCGGCCGGCCGGGACAAGGACCTGCCGCGCGACACCGTGCCCACCGCGCTGGCCCGCCAGGCCGCGGCCACCCCGGACGCCACGGCGCTGGTGGCCGGTGACCGGATCCTGACCTATCGCGAGTTCGCCGCCCGCGTGAACGTCCTGGCCCGCGACCTCATCGCGCTCGGTGTCAGCCCGGACACGTCGGTGGCCGTGTGTATTCCGCGGTCCGTTGAGATGGTGCTGGCCATCCACGCCGTCGTCACGGCCGGCGGTCAGTATGTCCCGATCGACCCCGGGGTGCCGGCAGATCGTGCCCGGTACATGGTCGACACCGCGTGCCTTGAGGTGGTGCTGGTCGATGCGCACACCGACCGCCCGGCGGCGATCGCCGACCTCGCCGCCGACCTGCGCATCGTCGAGGTCGATGCAGCAGCAGAGATCGACTCCGACCATCCCGCCTCGGCCGAGGTGACCGACGCCGACCGCGGCGCGCCACTGAGGCCGGATCATGCGGTCTACACCATTTTCACGTCCGGCTCGACGGGCCGTCCTAAGGGCGTGACCCTGCCGCACGACGCAGTGGTCAACCGCCTGTGGTGGGGCCTGGACGAGCTGCCGATCGACGCGACCGATGCGGTCATGCTCAAGACCCCGTACACATTCGACTGTTCCGTCCCGGAGATCTTCGCGCCGTTGATGGTGGGCGCGCGCATGGTGATCCTGCGAGCCGACGGCCATCTCGAACCGGTCCACGTTGCCGAGCAGATCGCCGAACACCGCGTCACCATGGTGCATTTCGTGCCGTCGATGCTGTCGGTGTTCCTGGAGGTGGCGGGCGCCGAACGGGTGCGGGCCCTCGATTCGGTGCGGATCGTGTCGACGACCGGTGAGGCCTTGCCGCCCGCGGTGGCGGCCGAGACCCGCGCGTTGCTTCCGGAGGTGTTGTTCTACAACCTGTACGGCCCGACGGAGGCCGCGGTCGAGATCACCTATCAACAGATAGAGGCGATCGACCGCGACGTGGCGTCGGTGGCCATCGGTGTGCCGGTGTGGAACTCGACGGCGTACGTGTTGGATGCGCGAATGCATCCGGTACCGATGGGTGTCGCCGGTGAACTCTACGTCGGCGGTGTGCAGTTGGCGCGCGGGTATGCGGCGCGGCCGGACCTGACGGCAGAGCGGTTCGTCGCCGACCCGTTCGGCGAGCCGGGAACCCGCCTGTACCGCACCGGCGACCTCGTTCGGTGGAACTCGCGCGATGAACTGGAGTATCTGGGCCGTACCGACTTCCAGGTGAAGCTGCGCGGTCAGCGGATCGAGCTCGGCGAGATCGAGGCGGCGATCGCCGACGCCGACGGCGTCGTCCACGTGGCGGCGAGCGTCGTCGACGGGCCCGACGGCGGGCAACATCTCGTCGCATATGTGGCGGGTGCGCCCGGGCAGGCGATCGACCTGCCGGCGGTGCGGTCGGTGACGGCCGAGGCACTGCCGGAATACATGCGGCCGTCGGTGTGGATGGTTCTCGACGACATCGCGCTGAACTCGGCGGGCAAGCTGGATCGTCGGGCGTTGCCGGAACCGGAGTTCGCCGCGGGGCGATATGTGGCGCCGGAGACCGATGCGGAGTCGACCGTGGCGGGTGTGTTCGCTGATGTGCTCGGCGTCGACCGGGTGTCGGTGGTCGACGGCTTCTTCGATCTCGGTGGCAATTCGCTCTCGGCCACCCGCGTCGCCGCCCGCGTCGCCGAGGCGTTGGGCGTGGAGGTGCCGGTCCGCGCGCTCTTCGACGCGCCGACACCACGCGATCTGGCCGCGGCCCTCGGCGACGTCGAGATGTCCGGCGCACGCACCCCCGTCGGCTCGGCGCCTGCACCGCAACCGCGTCCCGAACAGATCCCGTTGTCGTTTGCCCAGCAGCGGATGTGGTTCATCAATCAACTCGAACCCGACTCGCCTGCCTACAACATCCCGGTCGTGCTGCGGCTCCGCGGCGAGGTCGACGACATTGCCATGGGTCGGGCCCTTGCGGATGTCATCAACCGCCACGAGGTGTTGCGCACTGTGTACCCAGGAGGTGTGGACGGGCTGCCGTCGCAGCACGTCGCGTCGGGCGTCGACGTGGCGGACATCGACTGGGCCCGAACCGACGACTCCGCCGCCCGTGCGATTCTCACGCGCGGCTTCGACGTGGCCACCGAAGCCCCCATCCGGGTGCGTATCGCCGAAATCGGCGCTGGCGAGCACTTGTTGGTGGTCGTTGTACATCACGTCGCTTCCGATGGCGAATCCGGACCGGTGTTGGCCCGGGACCTGATCGGCGCGTACCAGGCGAGGATCTCCGGGGAGGTACCGAGCTGGGACGAATTGCCGCTTCAATACGCTGATTACGCGATCTGGCAACGTACGGTGCTCGGCGATCCGGCCGATCCGGAGTCCGAACTGGGTCGTCAGATCGCCTACTGGTCGGCCGAGCTCGCCGGTCTGCCCGATCAGCTGGAGCTCCCGACCGACCGATCCCGGCCCGCCGGCGCGTCCACGGACGCCTCGACTGTCGAGTTCCGGCTTTCCGCCGATACCCGCGACGCCCTACACTCGCTCGCGCAATCGCAGGGCGCGACGTTGTTCATGGTGGTTCACGCTGCCCTCGCCACGTTGCTGGGGCGCTTGTCGGCGACCGGCGACATCGCCATCGCCACCCCGGTGGCCGGTCGCGGGCAGGCCACTCTCGACGACCTCGTGGGTCTGTTCGTCAACACGCTGATCCTGCGTGCGGCCGTCGACCCCGCGACGACGCCGACTGACCTGATCGAGCAGATCAGGCGTACCGATCTCGATGCCTTCGCCCACGCCGATGCACCGTTCGAGCAGGTCGTCGAGGCGGTGGATCCGGTGCGCTCAGAGTCGTTCGAACCGCTGGCCCAGGTGTTGCTGGTGTTCGAGCAGTCCGGTGGCGGCAGCCCGGCGCAGGTGAACCGGATCGGTGACCTGGAGATCGAGGCGGTCGACCCAGGTGTGGACACGGCGAAATTTGATCTGACCTTCGGTCTGGTGGACACCGGTGACGAGGTGATCGGCAAGATCATCTATGCCACAGAGCTTTTCGACCACGGGACGATACAACGAGTCGCAGCGGCTCTCACCGCCATCGCAACCGCGTTCGGGACCGACCACCATGTGGCGGTCGGTGACATCGACATTCTCGGCGCCGACGAGATCGAGCGTCAGATCGAGCTCTCGGACGGGCCGGTCGCTGACGTGCCCGTGCAGACCCTGCCGGACCTGCTCGCGTCGTCCGGGACGCCGTCCTCGGCGGCACTGGTCTCCGGCGACCGGGTTGTCACCCGTCGCGAGTTCGACGCACGTGTGGCCGTCGTCGCGCGACTCCTGATCGGCCGCGGTGTCGGCCCGGAAGTGGCGGTCGCGGTGGCCATCCCACGTTCGGTCGAGCTGCTCATCGCGGTGCACGCGATCATCACCGCCGGTGGACATTACGTGCCCATCGATCCGGATGCTCCCGCGGATCGGGTCGAGTACATGGTCACGACCTCCGGTGCTCGACTGGTACTCGTTGTCGAGAGCGGTGATGCGCTGATCTCCGGGCTGCCCGCCGACACGATGATCGTCGATGCATCGACTGCGATCGAACCCGATGTGGTGCCGGTGACCGATGCGGACCGAATAACACCACTGCGTGGTGGCCACCCGGCGTACACGCTGTTCACCTCAGGGTCGACGGGTCGCCCGAAAGGCGTGACCGTGTCTCACGCAGCGATCGTCAATCGACTCACGTGGATGCAGGCCGTATATGTCCTGGAGCCCGCCGATGTGGTGATGCAGAAGACCCCGGCCACCTTCGACGTGTCGGTGTGGGAGTTGTTCTGGCCCTTCATGGTGGGCGCACAGCTCGTGATCGCCCGGCCAGGCGGCCACCGGGATCCGGCATATCTGGCAGAGCTGATCCGCACCGCGCGGGTGAGTACCCTGCACTTTGTGCCGTCGATGTTGTCGGTCTTCGTCGACGTACTCGGTGCGACCGGCCTCGCCGGCCTGACCTCGGTGCGGCAGGTGTTCGCCTCGGGCGAGGCGTTGCCGCCGTCCGTCGCGCAGGCAACGCGCAGTTCACTTCCCGATGCGCGCCTGCACAACCTGTATGGACCCACCGAGGCGGCGGTCGACGCCACTCACCATGAGGTGGCGTCGGGCGAACCGACGGTGTTCATCGGTACGCCGGTGTGGAACACCCGCGCGCTGGTGCTGGACGATCGTCTGCAGGTGGTAGGCCCGGGGATTCCGGGCGAGTTGTACCTGGGCGGTGTGCAGGTGGCGCGCGGGTACGTTTCCCGGCCCGAGCTGACCGCGGAGCGCTTTGTCGCGGACCCCTATGGACGGCCTGGGGCCCGGTTGTACCGCACCGGCGACCTGGTGCGCCGCAGCATACTCGGCGATCTGGAGTATCTGGGACGCACCGATTTCCAGGTGAAGCTGCGTGGACAGCGGATCGAGCTCGGCGAGATCGAGTCGGTGCTCGCATCCTCTCCCGGCGTCGTGCACGCATCGGCAACCGTGGCCACGGCGCCGGGCGGTGCCCAACATCTGGTGGGCTACCTGGCGGGTTCGGCGATCGATCTCGACGTCGTCGAGGATGTCGTGGCGCGGTCCCTCCCGGAGTACATGCGGCCGACCGTATGGTCCGTACTCGACGAGCTCCCGTTGAACTCGGCCGGAAAGCTGGACCGGAAAGCCCTGCCCGCACCCGAGTTCGGCGCGCCCGCAGTGGGTCACGTACCGGCAGCGACCGACGCCGAGCGAGCCATCGCGGACGTGGTGTCCCGCGTCCTGGGGGTCGACGACGTGTCGGTGACCGAATCCTTCTTCGGGCTCGGTGGCGATTCGATCATGTCGATCCAGCTCTCGTCGATGCTGCGGGCGGCCGGATTGGACGTGAGCCCGCGGGACATCTTCGAACACAAGACGATCCGCGCCATCGCCCGGGCGATCACAGGCCGGGAGGCCGCGGTCCTGCCGGAGTACGAGGGAGGGGGTGTCGGACCGACCGCGCTCAGCCCCGGTGTGCACTGGATGCTCGAGCTCTCCGATCGGGCGCAGGATTTTGCCGACTTCTCGCAGACCGTCACACTGACCCTGCCCGCGACGACCGGGGTCGACGACCTCCGGGCCGTGCTCGACGCGGTGGTGGCCAACCATCCGATGCTGACGGCGACGCTCGTCGAAAGCCCGGACGACGGCTGGATCCTCACCGCAGGCGCGGCCCACTTCGACCCGACCGCCGCCGTCCGCCTCGTCGACGCCGACACCGATCCCGGCACCGCCGGTTTCGACGACCTGCTGCGCACCGAACACCGAGTCGCACTGGGCCGGCTCGACCCCGCCGCCGGACGGCTCGTCGAGGTCACCGGACTGCGCCCGCGGTCCGGTGGCGACGGCCGTCTGATGGTGTCCGTGCACCACATCGCAATTGACATCGTCTCCTGGTCCGTCGTCGCGACCGAGCTCGCCATGGCCTGGGCGCAGCGGACCGCAGGCTTGCCGATCGAGCTGCCCGGGGAGGTCACCTCCGCTCGTCGGTGGGCGGGTGCGCTCGACGACCTTCCGCGAACCCGGCCCGCCGAGGCAGAGTTGTGGCAGCAGCGAC
Source organism: Gordonia sp. DT101 (assembly GCF_049844895.1). Lineage (NCBI taxonomy): Bacteria > Bacillati > Actinomycetota > Actinomycetes > Mycobacteriales > Gordoniaceae > Gordonia > Gordonia sp. DT101. The sequence goes on from NZ_JBNCLX010000002.1 coordinate 907,936, forward strand.
TGCCGCAGCGCGACACCGTTCTCGGGCGGCGACTGGATCGGGCACACCACCGCGAACGCACCGTCACCACCATCACGTCGACTGTCGATGCAACGGTCTCCGAAGCCGTGCTGACCCGGGTAGCCGCGGCCTTCCACACCGGAACCGACGAGATCCTCGTCGCCGCGCTCATCACTGCGATCGAGCGCTGGCAGCGGGTGCAACCCGACTCGGGCGACGCCGACCCCGGCGTATCGGTGCTGCTGGAGGGGCATGGGCGAGAAGAGCAGGTACAGCCGGGAGCCGACCTGTCGCGCACCGTCGGCTGGTTCACCGCCTTCACCCCGGTGAACGTGACGCCGTCGGCAGGCGATCGAGCGCCGGTGGACACGGTGCGCGCGGTCAAGGAACTCCTCGCAGGCACCCCGGACAAGGGCCTCGGTTTCGCGCCGCTGCGCTACGCCGCCGGAAGCGAACTCCGCAACCGTCCGTTGCCGCCCGTCCTCTACAACTTCATGGGAGCGGGTGGCGCGGGTGCGGTGGGTTCCACCCAGGGCGCCGACGATCGCGGATTCGAGTTCGCGACGGACGCGCCGACGCTGCCCGGCACGGTCACCGGCCGGATGCGCGCGCTCGCCGCGCTCAACGTGCACGTCCACATCGGTGGCGGTACACACGGACGCGAGATCGTCGCCGAATTCGGTTATCCCGCCGACGCCCTCACCGGCTCGGAGGTCGCCGAGATCATCGGCGGATTCGAGGACGCTCTGGCAGTGCTCGTCGACGAGGTCGACCGGGTCGGCGACATGGGGTTCACGCCCTCCGACGTGTCGGGCGCCGATCTGACCCAGCGCGACCTCGACGACCTCGCCGCACGGTATCCCGCCGCCGATATCTGGCCGATGTCCCCACTGCAGCAAGGGCTGTACGTCGAGGCGGCCCGGCATGCCGGGACCGACGCCGCGGTCGACGTCTACGTCACCCAGTCCGTCATCCGACTCGACGGCGATCAGGACGCGGACCGCCTGCGGCGCGCCGCTGCACGCCTCCTGCAGCGGCACCGGGTGTTGCGGTCCGGCTTTGTGCAACCGTCGAGCGGCGCGCTCGCCGTGGTGGTACCGGAGTCGGTCGAACTGCCTTGGCGCACTGTCGATCTGATCGATGAAAAGGTAGCTGCGGCGGATATGCGGCTCGACGAGATCGCGGTCGCCGAGCGAGTCGAGCGCTTCGATCTCGCCGCACCTCCGCTGATAAGGTTCGTACTGGCGACTCTCCCCGGCGAGTCCGGGCCGCGTGCCGCGCTGATCGTCACCAATCACCATCTGTTGTTCGACGGGTGGTCCGGACCGCTGGTCCTGGCCGACCTGATCGAGGGCTACGTCGTCGACGACGACGAAACCCGCTCGTCGACAACCGACTACGCCGACTTCCTGGACTGGTTGTACCGGCAGGACCGCGCCGCCGCAGTCGATGCGTGGCGTGAGGAACTGTCCATCGTGGACGGTCCGACACTGGTGTCGACGGGTGCGTCCGCCACCGTCGAGGAGATGCCGGCCGAGCACGCGGTGTTCGTCGGCTCCGACATCACCGCCGGGCTGGAGGAGTTCGCCCGCACCTCCAACGTGACCTTGTCGACGGTCGTCCAGTTCGCGTGGGGCGTCCTGCTGTCCCGGATGACGGGGCAGGACACGGTGACCTTCGGTGAGACGGTGTCCGGCAGGCCCCCCGAGATCGATGGCGTCGAATCGATGATCGGCCTCTTCATCAACACCCTGCCGGTGGCGGTGTCCGTCGAGCCGCGGACGACGATCGCCGACGCGGTTCGCGCCCTGCAGGAGAGCAAGACCCGACTGCTCGACCACCAGCATCTGGGACTGCCGCAGATCGCCGCGGAGGTGGGTGAGGTCGGCTTCGACACCCTCACCATCTTCGAGTCGTATCCGATCGACGGTGACGCCGTCGCCGATGGCAGCCGGGCGGCCGGGCTGCGCATCGCCGGCATCGATTTCACCGACGCCACGCACTACCCGCTGAACCTGTTCAGCACGCCGACCGCGAACGACCTGGGTTTGAACGTCAAGTACCTGCCGAGCGCGTTCACCGCCGACGAGATCAGCGGATTCGCGGCGGCCGTCGTGGCGATCCTGAGACACGTCGTCGAGGGGCCGGACACCGCAATCGGTGACATCGACCTGCTGAGTGCAGCGGCGCGCGACGCGGCCCTGGTGCGTGCGGCCGGAGACGAGGTCGCGGTGCGGCCGGAGACCGTCGATGCGCTCGTCGCCGCCCGGATCGCGACCGTCCCCGACCACCCGGCGCTGGTGTTCGAGGATCGTGTCGTCGACTACCGGGAGTTCGGGACGCGGGTCTCGGCTTTGGCGCGTGAGTTGCTGGCACTCGGGGTGGGACCCGATGTTGCGGTGGCCGTGAGCATCCCGCGTTCGGTGGAGATGATGGTCGCCATCCATGCGATCGTCGCGGCCGGCGGGCAGTACGTCCCGGTCGACGTCGACACCCCCGCCGATCGTGCCGAGTACATGCTCACGACCGCGGGCGTCGCCGCTCTCCTCACCGGTCCGCACGATGCGGCGGCCGGCGAGGTGCGGACGGCCGCCGGCACCACCGGGACGCCGATCGTCGTCGTCGACTCATCGTCGCCGGCCGATGACACAGTCGAGCCGGTGACCGACGCCGACCGTCCCGCGGCGCTCACCGGTGACAACGCGGTCTACACCATCTTCACGTCGGGTTCGACCGGCCGGCCGAAGGGCGTCACGGTGACCCATGCGGCGGTCGTCAACCGCCTGTGGTGGGGTTTGGATCGGTTCCCGCTCACCGCGGACGACGTCGTGGTGCAGAAGACCCCGTTCACCTTCGACTGCTCGGTGCCGGAGCTCTTCGCGCCGCTCGTCGCCGGCGCGCAGATGCTGGTCGCCCGGCCCGGCGGACACGCCGACCCGATCTACCTCGCCGATCTGATCGCCGAACACCGGGCGACCATGGTGCACTTCGTGCCGTCGATGCTCTCGGTGTTCGTCGATGTGGCAGGCCCCGAACGCCTGTCGCGCCTGACCTCGGTCAAGTACCTGTCCACCACCGGTGAGGCGTTGCCGCCCGCGGTCGCCGCCGAGGCCCGCGCCATGATGCCCGGCGCCGAGTTCTACAACCTCTACGGCCCCACCGAGGCGGCCGTCGAGATCACCTATCAACGTGTCGACACCGTCGACGAGTCCGCCACGTCGGTGCCCATCGGTCTGCCGTTCTGGAACTCGACTGCCCACGTGCTGGATTCACGTCTGCGTGCGGTGCCGCCGGGCATCCCCGGCGAGCTCTACCTCGGCGGGGTGCAGTTGGCCCGGGGCTACGCCTCGCGCAGCGACCTGACCGCGGAGCGGTTCATCGCCGATCCCTTCGGTGCGCCCGGCGGCCGCCTCTACCGCACCGGCGATCTGGTGTGTGTCGACGGTTCCGGCGCGATCGTCTACCTGGGGCGCACCGACTTCCAGGTGAAGCTGCGCGGCCAGCGCATCGAACTCGGCGAGATCGAGGCGGCGATCGCCGCGGCACCGGGCGTCGTCCACGCCGCCGCCACCGTGTCCGCCGCATCGGGTGGCGCGGAGCATCTGGTCGCGTACGTGGCTTCCGTCCCGGGGCACGACCTCGACCTCGATGAGGTCAGGCACGCCGTGTCCGGTGCCCTGCCCGAGTACATGCGGCCCACCGTATGGATGGTGCTCGACGAGATCCCGCTCAACACCGCCGGAAAGCTCGACCGGCGGGCGCTACCGGAACCGGTCTTCACCGAGGGGGAATTCGTCGCGGCCGCCACCGATGCCGAACGCGCGATCGCCGACGTCTTCGCCGAGGTGCTGGGCATGGCACGGGTGTCGGTGACCGACAGTTTCTTCGATCTGGGTGGCAACTCGCTGTCCGCGACACGGGTGGCGGCGCGAATCGGTGACGCGCTCGATTCCGCCGTCGCCGTGCGCAGTCTGTTCGATGCGCCGACGGTGCGGGAACTCGCGGCGGCGCTGGTGCCCGGAACCGGCCGGGCGAGGCCACCGCTGGTCGCCGGAGCGCGCCCGGACCGATTGCCATTGTCGTTCGCACAGCAGCGGATGTGGTTCATCAACCAGTTCGACACCTCGTCGCCGACCTACAACATCCCGGTCGCCCTCAGGCTGACGGGAGATCTGGACCGCGCGGCGCTGCGGGCCGCGCTCGACGACGTGGTGACCCGCCACGAGGTACTGCGGACGGTCTTCCCGGCCGTGGCAGGCCGGCCGTATCAGCAGGTCGTCGATGTGGGAACAGCCGTCTCGCAGCTGGATTGGACGGTGACCGACACCGCCGAGGGCGCCCTGTCGGTGGTCGCCCAGGGGTTCGACGTGAGCACCGAACTCCCGATCCGCGGACGGGTCGCCGCGCTCGCCGACACCGACCATCTCGTCGTCCTCGTCATCCACCACATCGCGGCGGACGGCGAGTCGGGCCCCGTACTCGCTCGCGATCTGATCGCCGCGTACACCGCCCGGGCACGCGGCGCACAACCACACCTGCCGGCGCTGCCCGTGCAGTTCGCCGACTTCGCGCTCTGGCAACACCGGGTGCTCGGCGACCCCGAGGATCCGTCGTCGCCGGTGCGCGGGCAACTCGACCACTGGGCCACCCGACTCGCCGGGCTCCCGGATGTGCTGGATCTGCCCACCGACCGTCCGCGCCCCGCCGTGGCGTCGATGCGCGGTGCGGCAGTCGACTTCGAGGTCCCGGCCGACGTCGCCGACCGAGTGCGTGACATCGCCCGGGAGCACGGGGCCACCGAGTTCATGGTGCTGCACGCGGGTCTCACGGCATTGCTGGCCCGCTTGTCGTCGGCCACCGACATCGCGATCGGAACACCCATCGCCGGCCGCGGTGAGGCGGTCCTCGACGATCTCGTCGGCATGTTCGTCAACACCCTGGTACTGCGGACGGCCGCGGAACCGGGGATGCCGTTCGGCGACCTCGTCGCCGCGGTCCGCGCCACCGACCTCGACGCGTTCGCCCACGCCGACATTCCGTTCGAACAGCTCGTCGACCACCTGAATCCGGTGCGGTCGGAAGCTTTCGCGCCGCTCACACAGGTCCTGCTGACGGTCGATGTGACGCCGCCCGACCGGACGACCGACGAGTCGATGGCCGCGGTCACCGCCGACGGCCTGACGATCGAGCCGATCGATCCGGGTGCCGAATCGGCGAAGGTGGACCTGACCGTCGGTTTCGCCACCGACGCCCCCGGCCGGCCGTGGCGGGGCTCGATGATCTATGCGACCGATCTGTTCGACGCAGGCACCGCGCGTTCGATGGTCGACCAGCTGGTCCGGATGCTCACCGCCGTCACCGCCGCGCCGCGTCGCGCCATCGGTGATGCGCGACTGCTCGACGACAGCGAATCCGCCGATCTCACACCGGTGTCGAGTGGCGAGGGCACCGAACCCGTGGTGCTCGCCGATCTGTTCACCGCCGCGGCTCGCAGGTGGCCCGATCGCGTCGCGGTCCGCGACGCCCACGGTGCGGAACGTACCTACGCCGAGCTCGACGAACGGTCGAATCGTTTGGCGCGGTGGCTGATCGGGCAGGGAATCGGCGTGGAATCCCTGGTCGCACTGGCGATCGGCCGGTCGTCGGATCTGCTCACGGCGATCTGGGCGGTCGCGAAGACCGGTGCCGGCTATGTGCCCATCGACCCCGATTACCCGCCCGCGCGTGTCGCGTCGATGGTGGCGGACTCGCGTGCGGAACTCGGACTCACCGTGTCCCGCACCGGATCGCTGCCCGACGAGGGATTCGACTGGCTGCAGCTCGACAGTGACGAAGTGACCGCTCAGGTCGACGGGCTCGACGCATCGCCCCTCGATCTGGACCACCGCGACGTGATCCGGCCCGACAACGTGGCCTATGTGATCTACACCTCGGGCTCGACCGGACGTCCGAAGGGCGTCTCGGTGACCCACTCGGGGCTCGCGAACTTCGCGGCCGAGGAGATGACCCGACTCGGCGTCACCGGCGACGGCCCGCCACCGTGCGTTCTCGGCTTCGCGTCTCCGAGTTTCGATGCGTCCGTGCTCGAATACCTGCTCGCCACCGTCGCCGGCGGAACGGTGGTCTACCGGCCGGGCGATGCGGTCGGAGGTGAGGTGCTGCAGACCTTCCTGCGCGAGCATCGCGTCACCCACACCTTCCTGACTCCCACGGTGCTGGCGACCCTGGATCCCGCAGGGCTGCCGGATCTGTCGGCCCTGATGGCCGGCGGTGAAGCCGTCCCACAGACGCTCGTGGACGCTTGGTCGCGTCACGTCGCCGTCCACAATCTCTACGGACCCACCGAGACCACCATCGGTCTCACGTTGTCCACACCGATGGCCGCAGGCGCCCCGGTCCGATTGGGCGGACCGCTGGCCGGTATCGGTCTGATGATCCTCGACGACCGGCTCCGTCCCGTGCCCGTCGGCGTGACCGGCGAACTGTATGCCACCGGGCTCGCATTGTCGCGCGGATACCTCGACCGGTCGGGTCTCACCGCGGAACGATTCGTCGCCGACCCGTACGGCCGCGACGGCGAACGGATGTACCGAACCGGCGACGTCGTGCGCTGGCGTCGCGACGCCTCGGATGCGCTCGTCGTCGAGTACTCGGGCCGCAGCGACGACCAGGTCAAACTGCGGGGCCTGCGTATCGAACTCGGTGAGATCGAGTCGGTCCTCACAACCTGCGCCGGTGTCGAGTCGGCGGTCGTCCTCGGCGTTGGGGGCTCGGTCGCCACCGCACTCGCCGCCTACCTGGTCACCGACCGGCCGGTCGACGTCGACGATCTGAGAACGCTGCTGGGCGAACGACTGCCGGCCTTCATGGTGCCGTCGTCGTTCACCGTCCTCGACGCCCTGCCGCTGACTCCGGTGGGCAAGCTGGACAAGGCGGCGCTCCCGGAACCAATTTTCGAGGCCGCCGCGTACGAGGCGCCCGAGGGCGACGACGAACGGGCCGTCGCGCAGGTGTTCGCCGAGGTCCTCGGCGTCGACGAGATCGGCGCGACCGACGACTTCTTCGCGCTCGGTGGCAACTCGCTGTCGGCGACCCGGGTGGTCGCCCGGGTGGCGCAGGCGCGCGGTGTGGACCTCGCGGTCCGCGACCTGTTCGAGGCGCCGACGGTACGAGCCCTGGCCGGCCGGCTGACCCCGGGCTCCAGGGCCGTCGAGCCGCTCACCGCCGGACCGCGTCCGGATCGCATCCGCCTGTCCAACGCGCAACAGCGGATGTGGTTCATCAATCAGTTCGACAGTGGGTCGCCTGCCTACAACATCCCGGTGGCGATGCGCCTGGAGGGGCCGCTCGACGGGGATGCGTTGCGCGCGGCGCTTCTCGACGTGATGACCCGTCACGAGGTGCTGCGGACCGTGTACCCGCAGGTCGCCGGCGACCCGGTTCAGCAGATCCTGGCACCCGCCGATGCCGCGGACCGACTCGACTGGGGGAGCGCCGACTCCGAACGAGATCTGTTCGCCGCCGCGGCCGTCGGATTCGACGTGACCGTCGACCTCCCGATCCGGGCGCGTCTGCTCGACTCCGGTCCCGCCGACCACACCCTGCTGCTGGTCGCCCATCACATCTCCGCGGACGGCGAGTCGATGGGCCCGCTCGTGCGTGACCTGGTGCTCGCCTACCAGGCGCGGGCCGCCGGCCGCGAACCCGAATTCGCGCCACTCGCCGTGCAATTCGCCGATGTCCCGCTCTGGCAGGAGCGGGTGCTCGGCGCCGCCGACGACCCGTCGTCGGTGCTGGGTGGACAACTCGGCTACTGGACGGATCAGCTCGCCGGGCTGCCGGATGTGCTCGAGCTCCCGACCGACCGACCGCGTCCGCAGGTCGCGTCGATGCGTGGCGGACTCGTCGAGTATTCGATCCCGCGACGCATCGTCGATCGCATCGAGTCGCTGGCCCGCGACCACGGTGTCACCGAGTTCATGGTCCTGCACGGCGCGCTCGCGGTGCTGCTGGCCCGGCTGTCGGCGACGTCGGACGTCGCGATCGCCACACCGACCGCCGGTCGGGGGCAGGCCTCTCTCGACGACCTCGTCGGGATGTTCGTCAACACACTGGTGCTGCGCACCGGCGTCGACGGCGCGGCAACCTTCGGCGAGGTGCTCGACCTCGTCCGTCGGACCGACCTCGACGCGCTCGCCAACGCCGACGTACCGTTCGAATACCTCGTGGAGAGACTCGATCCGGTTCGCTCGGAGGCGTTCGCGCCGCTGGCACAGGTGATGCTCTCCTTCGATCAGAGCCTGGTACGTGCGGGCGAGTCGCTCGCCGCGTTCGAGGACCCGGTCGACGACGCTCCCGGCCTGCGGGTGACGCCGGTCGCCGATCCGGGTGTTCCGCCGGCCCGGCTCGACCTGTCGGTGGGGGTGGCCACGAACGGCGTCGACGGTGGTTGGCGCGGTGACATCGTCTATGCGGCCGACCTGTTCGACCGGGTGACCGTGCGGTCCGTCGCCGACCGGTTCGTCCGTCTCCTCGACACGCTGACCGCGGATCCGCGGCGACGGGTCGGCGACGCGGAGATCCTCGATCGGTCCGAGCTGCTCGAGAATGCCGAGCGCGCACAGGGTGCCGATGTGCTCGTCAGCGACGAGTTCATCGGCGAGATCGTCGCGCGGCAGGCGCAGCGGACCCCGTGGGCCACCGCGCTGCGGTTCGCCGACCGTGCCGTCAGCTATGCCGAGTTCGCCGGACGAGTCAATGTGCTGGCCCGGGAATTGATCTCGCGGGGAGTCGGTCCCGACGTCGCGGTCGGAATTTGCATGCCGCGCTCGGTCGAGATGGTCGTCGCCGTTCATGCCGTCGTGACCGCCGGTGGCCAGTACGTCCCGATCGACACCTCCGCACCCGCCGATCGCATCGGCTACATGGTCGAGACCGCCGGGGTCGCATCGGTGCTCGTCGCGCCCGGTTCGATGCCGCCCGCACTGACGGAGGTCGGCGTCGAGATCGTCACCGTCGACGCCCGGACGGGCCTGGCCGGGGACACCACACCGGTCACCGACGCCGATCGGCTCGCGCCGCTGCGGCCCGAGCACGCCGCCTACACCATCTTCACCTCCGGCTCGACGGGCCGCCCGAAGGGCGTCACACTTCCGCACGACGCGGTGCTGAACCGGCTCTGGTGGGGTCTGCATCAGCTGCCGATCGGCAGTGCCGACACCGTCGTGCTCAAGACGCCGTACACCTTCGACTGCTCGGTGCCGGAACTGTTCGCGCCGTTGATGATCGGCGCCCAGACGCTGGTCCTGAGGGCCGACGGACACCTGGACCCGGTATATGTCGCCGACCAGATCGTCGAGCATCGGGCCACCATGGTGCATTTCGTACCGTCGATGTTGTCGGTGTTCCTCGAACTCGCGGATCCCGACCGGCTGGCCGCCCTCGACAGCGTCCGGATCCTGTCGACAACGGGCGAGGCACTGCCGCCTGCGGTGGCCGCCCAGACGCGTGCGCAGATACCCGGTGCGGATCTGTTCAACCTGTACGGTCCGACCGAGGCCGCCGTCGAGATCACCTATCAGCGTGTCGAGGTGATCGACGAGGACGACTCGACGACCCCGATCGGTGTGCCGGTGTGGAATTCGACGTCCCACGTGCTCGACGGCAGGTTACGGCCGGTACCCGCCGGCGTGGCGGGAGAACTGTACGTCGGTGGTGTCCAACTCGCGCGCGGGTACGCCGCACGTCCGGATCTGACCGCGGAGCGGTTCATCGCCGATCCGTTCGGCGAGCCCGGTGAGCGCCTGTATCGCACCGGTGACCTCGTGCGGGTCGATCACGACGGCCAACTCGAGTACCTGGGCCGCACCGACTTCCAGGTCAAGCTCCGCGGACAGCGGATCGAGCTCGGCGAGATCGAGTCGGTGTTGGCCGGCTCGCCCGGTGTGGTCCACGCCGCCGCGACCGTGGCGACCGCGCCCGGCGGGGGTGAACACCTCGTGGCCTATCTGGCCGGTGACGGCATCGACCTCGACGTCGTCAAACGTGATGTCGCGCAGGCGCTGCCCGAGTACATGCGTCCGTCGATCTGGACCCTGCTCGACGACATCCCGATGAACACCGCAGGCAAACTCGATCGCCGCGCACTGCCGGAACCGGACTTCGCCGGAGCCGGTGAGTTCGTCGCGCCGTCCGGGCCGCTCGAACAGACCGTGGCGCAGGTGTTCGCCGACGTGCTCGGCACGGACCGGATCAGCGTCACCGACAGTTTCTTCGACGTGGGCGGCAACTCGCTCTCGGCCACCCGGGTGGCGGCGCGGGTCGCCGAGGCGCTCGACGCCGAGATCCCGGTGCGGATGCTGTTCGATGCGCCGTCGGTGCGCGAGCTGGTCGCACGGGTGGCGCCCGGCTCGGGTCAGCAGGCATCGTCGATCGTGGCGGTGACGCCGCGTCCGGCAGAGGTACCGCTGTCCCTCGCCCAGCAACGAATGTGGTTCATCAACCGGTTCGACCCGGCCGCGGCGACCTACAACATCCCGATCGTCCTGCACCTGAAGGGCGCCCTCGACGTCGCGGCCCTGCAGTGCGCGGCGACGGATGTGGTGGCACGCCACGAGATATTGCGGACGACGTACCCCGAGGCCGACGGCATCCCGCGCCAGCTCGTGCACGGCGCCGATGACGTGGGCGCGCGACTCGACTGGGCGGTCGTCGACGACCGTGCCGATCTCGAGGCCGCATTGTCGGTCGGGTTCGACGTCACGACGGAATCACCTGTTCGCGTGCGCCTCTGGCGCGCCGCGGTCGATGAGCACGTCTTCGCCGTGGTGGTGCACCACATCGCGGCCGACGGCGAATCGATCGCCCCGCTGGTCGCCGACTTCATGACCGCCTACGCCGCACGCCGTCGGGGTGCGGCGCCGGAGCGGCCGGACCTCGCCGTACAGTTCGCCGACTACGCGCTGTGGCAGCAGCGTGAGCTCGGCGCACCCGACGATCCGGAGTCGGTCATCGGACGGCAGCTCGATTTCTGGGAGCACGAACTCGCGGGACTGCCCGATGTCCTCGAACTCCCGGCCGATCGTCCGCGCCCACCGGTGGCCACCAATCGGGGGGCGTTGGCGCACTTCGAGGTACCGGCCACGGTCGCGAGCAGGGTCGCCGCGTTGGCGCAGGCCCATGCGGCGACACCGTTCATGGTGGTGCAGAGCGCACTCGCCGTCCTGCTGGCGCGGTTGTCGTCCTCCTACGACATCGCCATCGGCACGCCGACGGCCGGACGTGGACACCGCGTGCTCGACGATCTCGTCGGCATGTTCGTCAACACCCTGGTGCTGCGCACGCCGGTCGATCCGGCGAAGTCGTTCGGGGAGTTGGTCGAGCAGGTGCGGCGGGCCGACGTGAACGCCTTCGAGCACGTGGACGTGCCGTTCGAGGCCGTGGTCGAGCGCCTCAACCCGGTGCGATCGGAGGCCTTCGCGCCGCTGACGCAGGTGTCGCTCACCTTCGACCAGTCCGCGGTCGCGGACTTCGCGCCGGCCGCCCTCGCCGGAGCCGAGATCGACGGCATGCAGATCACCCCACTCACCGCCCCCGAGGTATCGGCGAAGGTGGACCTCACGGTCGCGGTGTCCGCCGCGCCCGAGGGCCTGCCGTGGACCGGGTCGGTCGTCTTCGCCACCGACCTCTTCGACGAGTCGACGGTGGCCGCACTCGCGCGCCGCCTGGTCGGGCTGCTGGACGCGGTGACCGGGTCGCCGGAGATCGCCGTCGGCGACGTGGATCTGCTCGACGACACCGAGCGCGCGCAGCTGGTGCCGGTGTCGGGGCCGGCGTCCGACGGCCAGATGCTGCTCGGCGAGATGTTCGATCGGGCGGCGCGGGTGTGGCCCGACCGGGAGGCGGTCGCCGACGCGTCGGGCAACACGCTGACCTATGCCGAGCTGGATCAACGGGCGAACCGGTTGTCGCGGGTCCTGATCGCGGCGGGGGCCGGACCGGATTCGCGTGTGGCCCTGGCAATCCCACGCTCGGTCGAGCTGATGACCGCGATCTGGGCGGTGACGCGGGCCGGTGCCGCGTTCGTCCCGATCGACCCCGACTACCCACGCGATCGCGTCATGGCCATGATCGATGACTGCGGCGCCGAACTGGGACTGACCGTGCCGGGGATCGCCGATCTCGCCGGCACGGGGCCGCGATGGCTGACCCTGGCGGGCGACGAGGTCCACGGCAGCGATGGTGAGAGCGGCCGGACTCCCGACGGTGAGATGTCGGCGGACCCGCTGTCACCAGCCGAACTGCGCGGGGTTCCGCGCCCGGACAACCTGGCGTACGTGATCTACACGTCGGGATCGACCGGACGGCCCAAGGGTGTCGCGGTGACCCACCGAGGCCTCTATGACTTCACCATGGGCTCCATCGAATCAATTCCCTACGAGCCGGGTTCGCGCACGCTCGGATATGTGTCGCCGAGTTTCGACGTCTCGATCTTCGAGCTTGTCGTCACCATGTTCGGCGGGGGCACGCTGGTCTATCGGCCGGCCGATGCGGTGGGTGGGGATGATCTCCACCGGTATCTCGCCGAGCAGCGGATCACTCACGCAATGGTGCCGACCAGTGTGGCCGCCACCTTGAGGGCCGAAGGCCTACCGCATATGCGGTCGCTGACCACCGGTGCCGAAGTGGTGCCGCAGACGCTTGTCGACGAGTGGGTTCCGCACGTCGACCTGTACAACGCGTACGGGCCGACGGAAGCGACGATAGCCGTCACCTACACACCGCCCATGCGCGCCGGCGAACCGATCTACGTCGGCAGCCCGTTCCGCGGGGTGCGACTGGTGGTGCTCGACAGCCGACTGCGCCCGGTGCCCGTCGGAACGCCGGGCGAACTCTACGTCATCGGGAAGGCGCTGGCCCGTGGCTATCTCGCACGGGCCGGTCAGACGGCGGCGAGTTTCGTGGCATCCCCGCACGGCCGCCCCGGCGAACTGATGTACCGGACGGGTGACGTGGTCCGCTGGGCGCTCGACCGCGACGGCCGGCACACGATCGAGTTCGGTGGCCGCAGCGACGACCAGGTGAAGCTGCGCGGCCTGCGGATCGAACTCGGTGAGATCGAGACCGTCCTCGGTTCGCATCCCGATGTCCGGCGGGCCGTGGTACTCGGTGTCGGACAGCCGGTCACCGCCCTCACGGCCTACGTCGTCGGCGACGCGGACCTCGACGTCGAGCGGCTGCGTGACCATCTCGCGGATCATCTTCCGCGGCATATGATCCCAGCGTCGTTCACCGTCCTCGACACCCTGCCGATGACCCCGGTCGGCAAGCTCGACAAGAAGGCTCTGCCGCAACCGGTGACCGAACCCACGGTCTACGTCGAACCGGTGACGGACACCGAGCGCCGCGTGGCCGCCGTGTTCGCGGACGTCCTCGAAGTCGATCAGGTGGGCGCCACCGACGGATTCTTCGATCTCGGCGGGAACTCGCTGTCCGCCACACGGGTGGTGTCACGACTGCGCGATCACGCCCCGCACGTCGAACTCTCGTGGCTGTTCAGTGATCCCACGGTGCGCGGTGTGGCCGGCCGCATCGCGGGTGACAGCGACGGTGGCACGACGAGCGAGATCGTGTTGCCGCTGCGCCGTGGTGGCAGCCGGGCACCGCTGTTCTGCGTGCACCCTGCCGGCGGACTGGCGTGGTTCTACGGCGGGCTCGCCCCGCATCTGCACGATCGGCCGATCTACGGTCTGCAGGACCCGCATGTGGTGTCCGGAGAACCGAGCGCGGCCACCGTCGACGAACTCGCCGCGCGGTATGTGGAGGAGATCCGGCGGGTGTCGCCGGACGGTCCGTATCACCTGCTCGGCTGGTCGCTGGGTGGCCACGTCGCCCACGCCATGGCGACGATGTTGCAGGCCGACGGCGCCGAGGTGGCATTCCTGGGCATCATGGACGCCGCCGCGCCCGCCGATCACACCCCGGAGCGTTCGGCATCGCATGGTGTGGCGGACGACCCGACCGATCAGGCGGGCGGCGCGGTCGTCGGGGACATGCTCGGCGGATGGCGGGATCTGTTCGATCTCGGCGACGACGTCCACGCGCGGACACCCGAGGAGGTCGCGGGCGTGGTCCGCGAGCAGATCGCCGCCATGGGTCTGCTCCGCGCCGAACAGGTCGAGTGGGTGATGGACAGCTTCGAGGCCGCTGAGACCATCGTGACGACCCATCGTCCGGACGTCTTCGACGGGCCCCTCGCGGTGGTCACCGCGACCGCCGACAAGACCGACCCCGCCGCGGTCCGCGCGTCGTGGCGCCGATACGTCACCGGGACCATCGCGAACATCGATGTCGATGCCCATCACCTGGGACTCGCCGATGCCACATCGCTCGAGATCATCGGTCCCTGGCTCGCGGAACGCCTGGGGGACCGATGACGATATAGGCGTGGACGACGTGCACCAGAGCGCAATCCCGGGTCGGCCACACGGCCGCCTTCCCTGAACGAGAGGAACGATCGATCATGACCAATCCATTCGACGACGAGAACGGCCGCTTCTACGTCGTGGTGAACGACGAGAACCAGCATTCGCTGTGGCCGACGTTCGCCGACATCCCGGCCGGTTGGACCAAGGTCTTCGGCGAGGACAGCCGTGCGGCCTGCCTGGAGTACGTGGAGAAGAACTGGACGGATCTGCGGCCCAAGAGCCTCATCGACGCGATGGAGGCGGACCGGGCAGGCTGACCGGTCGGGCGGGGCCGTGGCGGGATGTCGTGCACACGGCCACGACGGTGTACACGACATCGCCACCGGTAAATTTTCTCGTCGTCCTCCGGTGACAATCCCAGGGAGTATCTGTCATCATTTGCACACAGCGATTTCCCGGATCCGGAGGATTGTCGGACGCTTTTTCGGCCGGCGGAGAGCAGGTCAGGAATGGACGGTGACATGGGATCATGGGAATTCCCGCGATTGCGGGCGACGTGCGACGAAGTCCATCGTCGCGCCGAGGTCACCCCTGGCCTGACGGCGGTCCGACACAGTGGCGACTCGGCGACCTACCAGGATCTGGCCGGCGCCCTCACGAGGTACGACCTGGTCGCCGAGAGCAACGGGCTCGGCGTCGGCTCGTCGTTGGTCGCGGCCATCCTGCACTGCCTGCCGCGCATCGGTTCGCTCGACGAGCCGTCGGCGGTCGCCACCGCGGTGGGCCAGGTGGTGGAGTGGCTCGCACGGGACATCGGTGACGGCTACGGAATGTTGCGCTCGGTCGGCTGAGGCCGCTCCGCTCACCGTGCGGTGGCGGCCCTGCGATATCCGTGCAGTGCGGGGTACAGGCAAGCGGCGACGATGAGAACCGTCCAGACGACGACCTTGATCATGTTCTCCGCGATGGGGCCACCCGCGGCCAGCGATCGCATCACCTCGATGGCCGGACTCATCGGCTGGTTCTCGACGATGGGCTGCAGCCAACCCGGGTAGGCCTCGACGGGGGAGAACCCGGAATTGAAGAACATGAGGACACTCGAGACCAGCGACAACAGCGGGACCAGCGGAGCAGAGGGGCGAGCGCTGACCGCGAGGGCGAGCACCAGCATCGCGTAGGCGACGCCGAACATCAGCGAGACCCCGAAGATCCCGAGGACCGCGACCACACCACCGGTGATGTCGAAGCCGATGGTGGAGCCGACGGCGATCAGCAGCGCCGTCACCACGACGATGCGGAAGACCTCGCTCAGCAGCCGCGACGTGAGGTCGGCGGCACGGTTGATCGGCAGCACATACAGGCGCGCGAGCAGACCGGTACCCCGCTCCTGGTTCAGGCGGATGCCGGCGGCCACCGACCCGAACATGGCGCTCACCAGGATCACCAATGGCACGGTGCCGTAGGTGCTGTCCTGCCCGGTGGCAGTGCCGATCGCATCACCGAGCACCACCTTGAACATGACGAGCGTCAGGAGCGGCACGAGGACCAGCTGGAGGAAGGTGCCCCGGTCCCGCACCATGACCGAGATCTGACGCCACGCGAGCACCGCGCTCTGCTCGACGAATGCCCGCGCCGACCGTTCGACGGGGAGCCGGCCGACGGGCGCCGCCGCGACGGTGGTCATCGCACCACCCGGCGGACACCCAGCGCCGTGAGCACGCCCCCGGCGACAGCCAGGCCGACACACCACCAGATCGTGGGCGTGAGCAGGTCGAGGGTGGCGGTGCCGTCGCTGAGCGAACGCATCGCGGTCGCGAACTGGGAGATCGGCTGGTTCCGCACGAACGGCTGAATCCATTCCGGGAACTGACTTTCGGGCACGAAGCCGGTAGACAACATGCCGAGGATGAGAATCGGCAGCGAGAGTGCCTGACTGGTGGCCTCCGGGCTGTTGGAGAGCAGCCCGACCGCATCGGCGAGGACAGCGATGAGAATGCCGACCACCAGCACGACCGCGAACAACCCGATCGTGTCCAGCACGCCCCCGTTCGGCCGCCATCCCATCACCAGGCTGGTCGCGGTCGCGCAGACGATCGAGATGACGAGCAGCACGGTGTTGGTGCCCATCCGGGCAAGGGGAGGGATCACCGGCGGCATCGGGAGGGTCCGGAACCGGGTGTTGATGCCCTTGGTGGCGTCCACCGCGGACCTCATGGCCGCCGACGACGCGACGAAACTGACCGACTGCAACGAGATGATCGGCATCAGGAAGTCCGCATAGTCCATCCCCGGATCCGCGTTCATGATCGACCGCAGCGGGACATAGAAGCAGATCGCCAGGAGCACCGGCGCGACGAAGGCGAAGATGATCTCACCGTTGCGCACCATCGAGGAGATACCCCGACCGGTCAGCGTCCACCATTGCGCACCGGCCCGGGTCCTGGGCCGGCCGAGGTGTGCCGCCTCGAGGGTCATCCGGCCGGACTCTGCTCGTCGCCGGCGGCCGACCCGGCCGTGGTGTCGGCCGGGTCGGTCAGGGCGAGGAAGACCTCGTCGAGGCTCGGGCGGCACAGCGCCACATCCGACAGCCGGATGCCGGCCTCCTTGGTGCGCTGGACGATCTCGACCAGCGTGTCGGCCCCGGCGGTGGCCGGGACCGTGACAAAGGTGGCGGCCTCGTCGGGCTCGTGCGCGGGGATCGCGGCGCCGTGCCCGCCGACCGCGATCCCGTCCAGGCACGCGAGCAGTCGATCGAGATCCTCGGGATCGGTGGGGGTCACCTGATAATGCGATGCGCCGGTCGCCGTCTTGAGCTCGTCGGCGGTACCGGACGCGATCACCCGGCCCTTGTCGATCACCACGATGTGGTCGGACAGGGTGTCGGCCTCCTCGAGATATTGCGTGGTCAGCAGCGTGGTCACGCCCTGACGCCGCAGGGACTCGACGAGTTTCCACACCTCCTGGCGACTCCGCGGATCGAGTCCGGTGGTCGGTTCGTCGAGGAACACGATCTCGGGTTGCGTGACGAGCCCGCATGCGATGTCGATCCGGCGCCGCATACCGCCCGAGTACTCGCCGACCTTGCGTTTGGCGGCCGCGGTCAGCTCGAACGATGCGAGCAGTTCGTCGGCTCTCGACCGTGCCACCGCCTTCGACAGACCCATCAGCCGCCCGAACAGGATCAGATTGTCCCGACCGCTGAGCGCTTCGTCGAGCGCGGCGAACTGACCGGTCAGCATGATCGATCGGCGGACCCCGGCGGCGTCGGCCACCACGTCGTGGCCGCCGACGACCGCGCTGCCCCCGTCGGGCTTGAGGAGGGTGCACAACATGTTGACGGTCGTCGTCTTGCCCGCGCCGTTGGGCCCGAGTAGTGCGAGGATGGAACCCCGCGCGACCGAGAAGCTGACGCTCTCGACGGCGACGTTGTCCCCGAATCGCTTGTGCAGGTCGACGACTTCGATGGCGGGCCGCGCCGTGGAGCCGCCTTCCGCAGTGGGATCGGCGGTGGGATCGGTGTTGCCCGCCACCGGCGACGGTGCCTGCGGTGTCCGGGCATCCGGGACCGCGTCGGTCTCTGTCGGCGAGGAGGATTCGACGATGTGCCAACCGGACGCCACACCGCGTGGCGGGTCGTCGTCGATCGGCGGGCCACCTTCCTCGGTCGGCACCGCCTGGACGGGCATCGTCGGCGCCTCATCGGCGACGACCGCCGCGTGTCGGGGTGCCGCGGGTGTGTCCGGGGTCGATTCCACATCCCCGGCGATGACGCGAGAGGCGTCGGCCGGAAGCTGCTCGACCGGCCCGTCGGCGGAGGCCGGCGTGCCCGGCATCCCGCCGTGCGTCGTGGACAGGCTGGATCGGGCGGCCGTCGGCCCGCCGGACTGCTCGACCATCGACTGCTCCTATCGGGCCATCTCGGTCGCCCGAGTCGGGGCGGGGTGTTCACCGCCCGTCACGGGCCGCGCGGTTCCGCATGGATTGTCCGGGGACGCCGGCCCCGTGCCCGTGGGCGGTTTCGTGCGTCCGGTGTGGGCGATGGTACCGAAATTGTCGGAACAGTCTGGAAAGATTCTCGCTCTCGGACTCGGAATCATTACATCGCCGCACACCGCATTAGTACGTTTGGACGACTTCGAAGTCGGGCGCGTAACGATCTGGGCCCCACTGCCGAATTCCTATCGTGAGCTAGCTGTTTACCAGAGATTCGGATACCCGTGAAAGGGCTCGTACATTCAACCGAATCATGGTGAATTTCGTTCTGAAGGGTGGATAATGACGCACACTGTTGCGTGGGAACGGAGTTCCCGCGAACAGACAGCCCACAACGACCCGAGCGTCGGTTGAACGTCCACCGACGCCGGGCCGGGCTGGCCGCTGACCTGGGAAAGAGGGGCTATGGGTTCGGTCGAGAACGCCCATGACGCCACTGAGAAAGACACAGAGAGCGGGGCCGAACTGGTCCCCTTCGCGCTGACCGCCGCGCAGCGCGGGATGTGGTTTGCCGAGAATCTCTCTGCCGACTATTCCGTTACCGTTGCTCAGTATCTCGATATCCGGGACAAAGACCGCCCGCTCGATCGTGAGTACTTCCGAGACGCGATCGTCACGAATGCCCGTGAACGTGAGTCCGCCTTCACCCGGATCTTAGAAGTCAACGGCGTACCGATGCAGATCGTCGATCAGGATCTCGACAACGATCTCGATTTCCTCGATTTCCGCGACCATGCGGATCCCGTCGGTGCCGCGCTCCGATGGATGAACGACGACTATCAGCAGCACATGGATCTGCGACGTGACCACCTGGTCGTGTCGACGGTCATCAGGGTCGCCGACGACCGTTCCTTCTGGTATGTGCGGGCTCATCACATCGCGATGGACGGTTATGCCGGGCTGACCGGCGTGCTCGAGGTGGTGACCAGGTACAACGCGGCCGTCGAGGGTTCGGAGTTCATCCCGAACCGGGGCGCGTCACTCGCCGAACTCGTGGAGGACGACAAGAAGTACATCGCCGGTACCCGCCGGGAGACCGACCGCGAGTACTGGGTCGAGCGGGTCCGGGATCTGCCGGAACGCGTCACGCTTGCACATCGATCGGTGGCCGCGGAGCTGTCACCTCGTAACCTGGTCGCCGGGTCGGAGCTGAGCGCATCCCAGCAGTCCGATCTCGACCGTGTCGTTGCCGAGGCCAACACATCGGCGGCGGTGCTCCTGACCGCGGGCTTCTCCGCCTACCTGGCCCGGATGGCCGGCACCGACGACGTGGTGTTGAGCCTCCCCGTGACCGGTCGCTCGACGGCAAAGATCAAGCGCGCCAGCGGAATGCTTGCCAACATGCTGCCGGTTCGGGTCCGCGACGCCTCGCGGCTGACGATGCGCGGCCTGATCGAACAGGTCCAGCTCGAGCTGACCGGTGCCCTCCGCCACCAGCGGTACCGGTTCGAGGACATCCGCATCGACGCCGGCCTGCAGGATGCGAACACCGCGTCGTTCGGCCCGATCATCAACCTGATGTTCTTCGACAAGCCGATCGAATTGACCGGTGCCACAGTTGATTACCACATTCTCACATCGGGTATTCTGGAGGATCTGCGGCTGAACGTCTATCAGGCCAGCCCTGGCGCGCGGCTGGTGGTCGACTTCCACGGCAATCCGAATCTCTACTCGGCCGTCGAACTCGAGGGGCATCTGCAGCGCTTCATGGCCTTCCTCGACCGCATCTTCTCCGATACGGATCTGCTGATCGGTGACGTCGATCTGCTGCTCGACGGTGAGCGCGAGGAGATGGTCGGCCTCGGTATCGGACCACAGGCGACGCCGCCGGATCCCGATGCACACCTGCTCGCCGCCTTCGAGCAGCGGGTTCGTGACCGCGGCGACGACGTCGCCATCGAGTCCGGAGGACGGCGCTGGAGCTACACCCAGTTCGATCGCCTCCGGACTCTGATCGCAACACACCTGGTCGATTCGGGCATCGGCCGCGGCGACCACGTGGTGGTGGCCCTCGACCGCGGCATCGCACAGGTCGCCGCCATCTACGCGACGCTCTCCGTCGGAGCGGCCTACGTCCCCGTCGATCCTGCACAGCCGCAGGAGCGTCGCCGTCTCATCGCCGAGACCGTCGCCGCCCACCTGATCGTCGACGCGGCACTGATGAGTTCCATCGGATTCGACTCTGCCGCAAACAATCCTGCTGCGATCGCCGATCTCGCGCCGGCCCGTGTGACGGGTGGCGGCAGCGAGGCCGCGTACGTCCTGTTCACCTCGGGGTCGACCGGAACCCCCAAGGGTGTGCAGGTGTCGCACGCTGCAGTGCACAACCGGCTCGCCTGGATGCAGGACAACTACCCGTTGGTCGCAGGCGACAAGGTGCTGTACAAGACGCCGTTCACCTTTGACGTCTCCGTCTGGGAGCTGTTGTGGCCGTTGGCCCAGGGAGCGCAGATGGTGATCGCCCGGCCGGACGGACACCGCGACCCGGAATACCTTCTCGACCTGATCGCCGAGGAGCAGGTGAACGTCCTGCACTTCGTGCCGTCCATGCTCGACGTCTACACCGAGGTCCTGCAGAACGACGGGCACCTGACACTGCTGCCCCCGACCGTGCGGCGGGTATTCACCTCCGGCGAGGCGCTGCCGCGACTCCTCGCCGACCGCGTGCTAGAGGGGTCGTCGGCCGAATTGGTCAATCTCTATGGTCCGACCGAGGCCGCGATCGATGTCACCGAGTATCGGGTGGTCGCCGACGACGGCCCGGTGCCGATCGGCCGGCCGGTGGCCAACACCGACGTCTACGTCCTCGACACGCGGCTGCGGCCCGTTCCCGCCGGTGTCGCGGGCGAACTGTATCTCGCGGGGTGTCAGCTCGCCGACGGCTATGTCGGTCGGTCGGATCTGACGTCCGACCGGTTTGTCGCAAACCACCTGGGTCCGAACGGTTCCCGGATGTACCGTACCGGCGACCTGGTTCGCTGGAGCCCCGATGGCCAGCTGCATTACCTCGGGCGCACCGACTTCCAGGTCAAGATCCGCGGGCAACGGATCGAACCCGGTGAGATCGAGTCGGTGCTCGACAGCATGCCGGGAGTGGATGCGACCGCGGTGGTGCCGCGCACCGACCTGGCGCCGGGACCGGTCCTGGTCGCATATCTGCGGTCCGACGACGATTCGGTCAGTGAGGCCGCGGCGCTGTCCTGGTGCCGTCGTCACCTACCGTCGCACATGGTCCCGTCGGCGGCGGTGCTGCTCGATCAGTTCCCGATCAACGCCACCGGCAAACTCGATCGCAAGCAACTGCCTGCGCCGGACCTGCGTCCGGTCATCGCCTACGAGGCGCCGCGCACGCCGGTGGAGCACACGCTGGCAGCACTGATCGGTGAACTCCTCAGTGTCGAACGTGTCGGTTTGCGCGACAACATCTTCGCGCTGGGCGGTGATTCGCTCATGGCCGCGCGCCTGGTGTCGAGGGGCCGGGTCGAGCACAATGTTCGGATCGACCTGACCGATGTGTTCACCTCGGTCGACGTCGGCGAGATCGCGGAGCGTTCCCGGCGAGGCGGGGCCGATGGTCGACCCGAACTGATCCGGGTCGAGCAGCGTCCCGATACGATCCCGTTGTCGCACTCGCAGACGCGCCTGTGGTTCGTGAACCGGATGGATCCGGTGGCGAGCACCTACAACATGCCCGGCGCCGTCCGGCTCGGGAGCGACGTCGACGTCGATGCGCTGCAAGGTGCACTCGGTGACCTGGTCGATCGCCACGAGACCCTGCGCACCAGGTTCGCGTCCGTGGGCGGCGAGCCCGTGCAGGAGATCTTGTCGCGAGCCGAGGCGATGGACTTTCTGGACATCGAGGTCGCGGTCGTCGACGAGGGAGTCGACGAGACGATCGCCGCGGAGGCGGCCCGGGGGTTCGACCTGGCCCACGACATCCCGTTCCGCGCGAGGATTCTCCGCGATCAGACCGGTTACGTCGTGGTCGTGGTGCTCCACCACATCGCGGGAGACGGATTCTCGTTGATACCGCTCATCCGCGATCTCTTCGTCGCCTACACCGGGCGGCGCTCCGGCGACGGCCCGGCATTGCCGCCGCTGACGGTGCAGTACGCCGACTTCGCGATCTGGCAGCATCAACTCCTCGGTGACCCGGAGAACCCGACCCCGGTCGCCCGGGAGGGCCTGGCGTTCTGGGAGGAGGAACTGTCGGGGCTCCCGGGCTTCCTGCCGTTGCCCACCGACCATCCGCGTCCGCACGTCGCGACCGGTAACGGCGGATACGTCGACACGGTGTTCGACGCCGACCTCGCGGCCGGTATCCGCACCCTCGCCCGGGATCACAATGTCACGCCGTTCTCCGTGGTGCACACCGCATTCGCGGTGTTGCTCGCAAGGTGGGCAGAGGTGGACGAGGTGGCGATCGGGACGGCCGTCGCCGGCCGCGACGAGCCCGCGACCGCCGACCTGGTGGGCATGTTCGTCAACACCGTGGTGCTGCGGACATCGATGCGCCCGGAGGACACGACCGCCGAACTGCTCGACCGGGCGCACACCATCCGCACCCGGGCGATGCGGCACTCGTCCATCCCCTTCGAGCGAGTCGTGGAAGCAGTTGCCCCCGAACGATCGGCGGCCCACACCCCGTTGTTCCAGGTGGCGCTGACCATGCATCCAGGGCAGGCGACGGCGCTCGGGGACTGGGTCGAGTCGGCCGAGATGCTCGACGCACGTGTTCCGGCGGCCAAGTTCGATCTCTCGGTAACGGTCACCGACCAGGTTGGTGGAACCGGTCTGGACGTGGAATACGCTTACGCTGCAGATATTTTCGATCACCGAACGATCGAGCGGGTCGCGACGCAACTCGTCACCGTCCTGCGGACGATGATCGAGTCGCCTGCCCGACCGGTCGGCACGATCGATCTCGTGGCGGGGGAGGAGCGGGCGGCACTGACCGCTCCTCCGGAAACGCGAGTGATCCCGGAGACCCTGCGCGACCTGCTGGTCGCCGGAGTGGTGCACGCGAATCCGGCGGCGGTGGCGATCAGCGGCACGTCCACCATCACCTGGTCGACCATGGAAGTGGTGTCGAATCAACTCGCGCGGGAACTGGTCGCCCGTGGTCTGGGCCCGGGCGACGTGGTCGCCATCTGCATCCCGCGTTCGCATCTCTCGGTGCTCGCGATGGTCTCGGTGATCAAGTCGGGCGCCGCGTTCGTCAGCATCGATCCCGGCCATCCGCCGTCACGGCTCGCGGAGATCCTCGCCGACAGCGGGGCGGCCCTTGGACTGACATCGACGGCCGTCCGGGGCAAGGCACCCGAGGGTGTCTCCTGGCTGGAGGTGGACGACGCGGCGGTGGAGCTGCAACTGGCCGGTCACAGCGGTGCGCGCCTGCACGCCGGTGAGCTCCGGCGCGCCCCGCGCGTGGACGATCTCGCGTACCTGATCTACACCTCCGGTTCCACCGGGCGCCCGAAGGCGGCCGCGCTCAGTCACGTCGGCCTCGCGAACGTGGTGGCCAATCAGCAGAAGATCCTGCGCCTCGACGAGCGCTCCCGGGTGCTGCACGTCGCGTCACCGAGTTTTGACGCGTCCATCTTCGAGATCCTCATGGCACTGTGCACGGGTGCCGAGCTCGTCGTCAGCCCGGCGGGTGTGTTCGGCGGCGACGAACTCGCCGAGCTCATCGACCGGCATCGGGTCACCCATGCGGTCATGACCCCGTCCGCGCTCGGCACGCTGGAACCGGCCGCCGTACCCAGCCTGAGCCGCGTGATCAGTGTCGGAGAGGCGTGCCCCCCCGATCTGATGCGGAAGTGGGCGCGGGCCGGCCGGGCGTTCTTCAACCTGTACGGCCCGACCGAGGTGACGATCTGGGCCACCGCGGCGGGGCCGTTGCACGACGGCGACGAGGTCACGATCGGGCAAGCGGTGCCGGGAGTCGGCAGTCTGGTGCTCGATCACACCCTTCGCCCGGTCCCCGTGGGGGTGCCCGGTGAGCTGTATCTGTCCGGGGCCCAGCTCGCCCGTGCCTATCATCGGCGGAGCGATCTCACCGCCACCCGGTTCGTGGCGAACCCGTTCTCCGCCGGAGATCGGATGTATCGCACGGGCGATCGGGCCATGCGAACGGCGTCGGGAAATCTCCGGTACGTGGGCCGCACCGACTTCCAGCTCAAGATCCGCGGGCTACGGATCGAGCCGGGTGAGGTCGACGCCGCGATCCTGCATCACCCGATGGTGACCGAGGTGGTCAGCCTCGGGGTTCCCGGGCCGGGCGGTGACGACGTGCTGGTGGCCTACGCACGACTGGTCGAGGGCGCGGCGGCCGAGCCCAAGCGGATACTCGAACACGCGGCTGCGCAACTGCCCGGCTACATGGTCCCGCACGCGGTGGTGATCGTGAAGGAATTCCGGTTGACCACCGCCGGCAAGATCGACCGGAAATCACTTCCGCCGGTGGACTTCACCGTGTCCGCGCCGTACCGGGCGCCGACCTCGCAGATGGAGGCGGTCGTCGCGGGCATCTTCGGCCAGGTGCTCGGCCAGGATCGGGTGGGTGCCGACGCCGACTTCTTCGACCTCGGTGGCAGTTCGCTCTCGGCGACCAAGGTGACCTCCCGACTGTCCGCGCTCCTGGATCGACAGGTCCCGGTGAAGCTGCTGTTCGAGCGCCCGACGGTGTCGTCGCTCGCCCAGGCTCTCGCCGGTGGTCCGACCGGGCAGGGCGGCCCGCCGCTGCTCGCGCGCAGCCGAGCGGAGCTGGTACGTGTGTCCGGGATGCAGCGTGGGCTGTGGCTGGTCAACCGCGCCGATCCGCGGTCCGCGGCCTACAACGTCGCCATGGCGTTGCGACTGACGGGCGATCTCGATGTCGTCGCGCTCCAGCTCGCGACCGCCGACATCGTTCGCAGACACGAATCGCTGCGCACGACCTATCCGATGATCAATGACGAGCCGATCCAGGTGATCATGCCTGCCGACGTGGTCGAGAGTGAGCTGACCATCGAGGAGCGCACCGTCACGACATCGATCGAGTCGGCCATCGGTCAGGTCACCGGCGAGGGTTTCGACATCACCACCAGACCGCCGGTACGGGCGGTGTTGCTCAAGGTCTCTGCGCACGAGCACATCCTGGTCTTCGTGGTCCACCACATCAGCGCGGATGGGGCCTCGATGGCGCCACTGGCGCGGGATCTGATGACGGCGTACGCGGCACGCAGCGCGGGGGCGGAGCCGGCATGGAAACCCCTGCCGGTGCAGTACGCGGACTTCAGCCTCTGGCTGTCCGAACGTCTGGCGGTCACCGACGGCGACGGCGTCACCGAGGAGGAGCGTCAACTCGCATACTGGGACGAGCGGCTGGCGGGAGCGCCCGAGCGGTTGGAGCTGCCCCACGACCACTCCCGGCCGAAGACGCCCAGTTTCCGCGGCGACATGGTGGACTTCGAGGTCCCCGCGTCTGTGGTGACCAATCTGGACATCGTTGCGCGGCAACATCACACCACGTCGTTCATGGTGATCCACGCCGCGTTCGCGATGCTGTTGAACCGGATCTCGGGCCGCGACGACCTGGTGATCGGAACGCCGTTCGCCGGCCGTGGCGAGCAGAGTCTCGACGACGTGGTGGGGATGTTCGTCAACACGTTGGCCCTGCGGACCAGGGTGAGCCCGGGTGAGCGGTTCGTCGACCTGCTGGAGCGTGTGCGCAACGACGATCTCGCGGACATGTCGCACACCGACATCGCGTTCGAGAACATCGTGTCCCGGACGCTGCCCAAGCCGCCCACGTCCTACAACCCGGTCTATCAGGTGATGCTCGCGTTCCAGGACGTGGAGTTCCCGACGCTGCAGTTCGATCGGCTCACGGTGGAGCCGATACACGAGGAGCTGGCATCGGCCAAGGTCGACCTGCAGCTCACCCTCTTCCCGAACGACCCGGACCGGGACGGGAGCGGGGGCGCGCTGCGCGGGCAATTCCTTTATGCCGCAGATCTCTTCGACCGGACGACGATCGATCGGATGGCCCTGCGGTATCTGCAGCTGCTGGAGGCGGTCGCGGACGACCCGGAGTGTGTGGTCGGTGACGTGAGCATCCGTCTCGACGACGAGGTGGTGGCGGCGGCCGGATCGCCGGTGGACGACGCGGACGAGAGTCTGGCCGTGCTGGTCTTCGAGGCCGCCGCGATCGATCGCACCGCCACCGCGGTCGGCGGTCCGGCGGCACTCGGTTTCGGGGACCTCGAGATCATGACCAGTGCGATGAATCCTGCAGCGTCGGATTCGGATTCGGCGCTGACGATGGCTCTCATGACACTTGTTCCCGGGCTGGCGGAATCCGGCCCGGAGGGTTTCGACGGACTGCTGGCCGAGCTCCGTGAGCGTGCCCATGGCGTGATCGCCGCCGGCCGGCGCGATCGTGACGCCGCGCGCGGCGGAAACCCTACGAATTCGGTCGAGGCGGAAGGTAGCGAACGGACGTGACGGGGATCGGTGCGGACGTGGTGGACATTTCTACGGGATGGGGACGGCGTCCGCCGACACGAGACCTGATCACCATTGCGGCGCAGATCGAGCCGGAGACAATCGCCCTGTCGCATGCCGGTGGGCGCACCACCTTCGCAGATCTGAACACGCGTGTGAGTGCGACCGCGGCGGTGTTCACCGCCCGGGGCCTGGACACCGAGGCGGCGGTGAGCGCCATCGTGACGGCACTGATCCCTCGGGACGGTCTCGACCCGGCGGGAATCGCCACCGCGACACAGGCCGCGCTCGAGGAGATCCGCGGACGGGCCTGTGCGGTGGCGGGGACATCGGACTGGGGATCGTTGCCGGGGATCTTCCGCTCGGCGGTCCACCGGTTCCCCGAACACGTCGCGGTGACGGACCTGGACGGCGCTGCGCTGACCTATCGCGAGCTGGACAAGCGGTCGGATGCCGTCGCCGCCGGGCTGGTCGCCGCCGGCGTCGCCGAAGGAGACGTCGTCGGACTGGCCACCCCACGGACCGTCGAGGTGATGGTCGCGATCCTCGGTATCCTCAAGTCCGGCGCGGCCTATCTGCCCCTGGACACGTCACATCCGGCCGAGCGACTCTCGTTCGTCGTCGCGGATGCCGCGCCGTCGCTGATCATCACCGACCACGGCGGACGGGAGACACTCGACTTCCTCGACGTCGAGCGCAGCACCGTCGACGAACTGATGACGGCCGGTGCGTCGGGGAAAGACTCGCTCCCGGCGTCGATCGACCCTCGACAAGTCGCTTACCTGATCTTCACGTCGGGCTCCACTGGTAGACCCAAAGGTGTTGTGGTGGAACATCGTAGCGTGATCGCGCTGATGTCTGCGGCTCAGCGGCACTACGGGTTCACCGAGGCAGATGTGTGGACGATGTTCCACTCCTATGCGTTCGACGTGTCGGTCTTCGAGATGTGGGGACCGCTGCTGTTCGGCGGGCGGCTGGTGGTGGTGGACTTCCTGACCACCCGCAGCCCGGACGAGTTCGCGGAACTGCTCGCCACGGAATCGGTCACGGTGGTCTCGCAGACGCCGTCGGCCTTTTACCAGCTCGCCGCGGCCGTGCGTCCGTCGTCGCGCAATCCGTTGTCCGCGAGCGTGCGCTACATGATGTTCGCCGGTGAGGCACTGGATTTCGCGCAGGTGCGTCGGTGGTACGAGGACCGGCTCGAGGCCGAGGGCACGGTGGGCCCCGTACTGGTGAACATGTACGGGATCACCGAGACCACGGTGCACTCCACGTTCCGGGCACTGGATCCCGACTTCGTGGCGTCCGCGAAGGGCTCGGATGTGGGTGAGGGTCTGCCCGCATTGACGATCCATGTGCTCGACGACCGACTCCGTCCGGTGCCGGACGGAGTGCCGGGCGAGATCTATGTCAGTGGCACCCAGGTGACGCGTGGGTATCTCGGCCGTCCGGGGCTGACGTCGGGACGATTCGTCGCCGATCCGTTCACCGGCAACGGAACGCGTATGTATCGCAGCGGTGACCTCGCGATCCGGCGGGACGGGACGCTGGAGTATCTCGGTCGGTCGGATGCGCAGGTGAAACTGCGTGGCTTCCGCATCGAGCTCGGCGAGGTGGAGTCGGCGCTGCTGGCCACGCGCGGAGTCGACGCGGCCGCGGTGGCGGTCCGGCAGCGCGACAACGGTGACGAACTCCTGGTGGGTTACGTGGTGCTCGAGGCCGACACCGATGTGGCCCCATCCGAGATCCGCATCGCCGCGGCAGGGGCGTTGCCGAGTTACATGGTGCCCGACGTGGTGATGCCGATCGATCAGCTGCCGCTCACGGTGAACGGGAAACTGGACCGCCGGGCATTGCCCGAACCCGAGATCCTCACGGTGGCGCAGTATGTCGCACCCGGCACCGAGACCGAGAAGATCCTCGCCGAGATCGTCGCGGACGTGCTCGGTCTCGAACGGGTCAGCGTCGCCGACTCGGTGTTCGATCTCGGCGGCAACTCCCTGGCCGCGGCACGTATCGTCGGGCGCGCAGGCGAGGCCTTCAACGTGGATCTGTCGGTGCGGGATGTGTTCGACATGCCGTCGGTGCGTGGCCTGGCCGACGTGGTCGGCGGTCGTGGGGTTGCGCTCGCACCCGTCACGCCCGTGCAGCCGAGGCCCGACGAGGTGCCGGTGTCGTTCGCGCAGCTGCGGATGTGGTTCATCAACCAGTTCGATCCGGCGGCGTCGACGTACAACATCCCGGTGCTGCTGCGACTGGCGGGTGATCTCGACGTGGACGCGCTGCGTGCCGCCCTGACGGATGTGGTGATCCGGCACGAGGTGCTGCGTACGACGTTCCCGGCGCGGCAAGGTATTCCGGTACAGGTCGTCGATTCTCCGGAGGAGGTCGCCGAGCGACTGGACTGGGCGGTGGTGGATTCGGGCGACGAACTGCAGGCCGCGATAGCGGGCGGGTTCGATGTGACATCGCAGTGGCCGCTGCGGGCACGACTGTGGCGTAGCTCGGCGGACGAGTTCGTGTTCGGCCTCGTGGCGCATCACATCGCGGCCGACGGCGAGTCGATGGGGCCGCTGGTGGCCGATGTGGTTGCAGCCTATTCGGCGCGGGTGGCGGGCGTCGAGCCCGAGTTCGCGCCCCTGGACGTGCAATTCGCGGATTTCGCGATCTGGCAGCATGAGGTGCTGGGTTCTGCCGACGACGCCGATTCGGTGGTGGGGCGTCAGCTCGCCTACTGGTCGACGCAACTCGCCGGCGTGCCCGACGTGCTCGAGATCCCCGGGGACCGGCCACGTCCGGTCGTCGCGTCGCAGCGTGGCGCGGAGGTCTCGTTCGAGGTGCCCACCTGGGTGGTCGACCGGATCTCGGTGCTGGCGCGCGAGCGCGGCGTGACGCCGTTCATGGTGGTGCACGCGGGCCTGGCCGTGTTGTTGGGCCGGCTGTCGGCGACCGACGACATCGCGGTCGGCACGCCGATCGCGGGCCGCGGTCAGCGGGTGCTGGATCCACTGGTGGGGATGTTCGTGAACACGCTGGTGCTGCGGACACGTGTCGGGGCGGAAATGTCGTTCGTCGACGTGCTGGATCAGGTGCGGGTCACCGATCTGGAGGCGTTCGCGAATGCGGATGTGCCCTTCGAGACGGTGGTGGAGCACCTACAACCGGTGCGGTCGGAAGCCTTCGCCCCCCTCACACAGGTCCTGTTGTCCTTCGATCAGTCGGTGCTCGCAGAGTTCGCCCAGGGTGGCGTCCTCACCGCGGACATCGCCGGCCTGGAAGTGAGTTCCATTGCTGTCGAAGGTGTTCCGGCGAAGGTCGATCTCACCGTCGGCATCACGGACGGTGGTGACAGGTGGCACGGCTCGCTGATCTACGCGGTCGATCTGTTCGACGCCCCCACCGCAGAGCACATGGCCGCACAACTGGTCCGGCTGCTCGACAAGCTGACCCTCGAGCCCGCCCTGCCCATCGGTGACACCTCTCTGCTCGCCGACGACGAGGCCAGGGCACTGCTTCCGGTGACCGGTGGGCCGGTGGCGGCCCCGCGGCTGCTGGCCGAGGTGTTCGGCGAGATCGCCCGCGCTCATCCGGAACACGTCGCGGTGTCCGACGGGCACGGGGCGGAACTGACCTATGCCGAGCTGGACGCCCGTTCCAATCGGCTGGCGCGTTGGCTGATCGCGCAGGGGATCGGCACCGAATCCCTTGTCGCGCTCGCGATCGGCCGCTCGGTCGAACTGCTGACGGCGATGTGGGCGGTGGCCAAGACCGGTGCAGGCTATCTGCCGATCGACCCGGACTATCCCGCCGAGCGGATCGAGCACATGCTCACCGACTCGCAGGTGCGCACCGGCCTGACGACCACGCGGCTGCGTTCGGCGTTGCCGTCAGGGGTGCGTTGGAGCCCGGTGGACGGCATCGGATCGGAGGAGATCGGTGGCGCATTCGACGACGCGCCGGTGCGGGCCGACGAGTTGCCCGCCGCACCACGGCTCGACGCCATCGCCTATGTGATCTACACATCCGGTTCGACGGGCACCCCGAAGGGGGTGTCGGTGACCTATCGTGGCATCCACAACTTCGCGGTCGCCGAGGTCGCCCGGTTCGGCGTCGACACACGGTCTCGGGTTCTCGGATTCGCCTCTCCCAGTTTCGATGCGTCGATTCTCGAATGGCTGCTCGCGTCGACCTCCGGAGCGACCTTCGTGTACCGGCCGGACAGCGTGCTCGGCGGCGACATGCTGGCGGCGCTGATCCGCGACCAGCGACTGTCCCACGTGTTCCTGACCCCCACGGTGCTGGCGACCCTGGAGCCGGATTCGGTGCCGGATCTCCGCGTCCTCATGTCCGGTGGTGAGGCGGTCTCGCAGACCCTGGTCGACCGGTGGTCGTCGGGGCTCTCCTTCTTCAACGCCTACGGGCCCACCGAGGCCTCGATCGCCGTGGCGATGAGTCGCGCACTCACACCCGGCTCGCCGGTCCACATCGGCGGCCCGATCGACGGTGTGGGGCTCCTGGTGCTCGACGGCCGGCTGAATCCCGTCCCCGTCGGAGTGCCCGGTGACCTGTACGCGGGCGGTGTGGCGCTCGCCCGCGGGTACCTGCGCCGTCCGTCGTTGACGTCGGAACGGTTCGTGGCGAATCCGTTCGGAGGCCGGGGCGATCGGATGTACCGCACCGGCGACGTCGTCCGATGGCGCCGCACCGAGACGGGCGAGCTCGTGCTCGAGTACGTGGGGCGTAGCGACGACCAGGTGAAACTCCGCGGGTTGCGCATCGAACTGGGGGAGATCGAGGCTGCTCTGGAGTCTCATCCGGCCGTCGCGTCGGCCGTGGTGGTCGGAGTCGGCGGATCGGTGGCGAGCGCGCTGGCGGGCTATGTGGTCGCCGACCGGTCGGTCGACGTCGCGTCGCTGCGCGATCATGTCGCCGAACGCCTGCCGTCGCACATGGTGCCGTCGAGCATCATGGTGCTCGACGCCTTGCCCCTGACCCCGGCAGGAAAGCTGGACAAGCGCGCCCTGCCGGCACCGGTGATCGTCACCGACACCGCCGACCACGTCCCGCCGTCGTCGTCGGCAGAGGAGACCCTGGCAGCGATCGTGGCCGGGGTTCTCGGCGTCGACCGGGTGAGCGTCGTCGAGTCGTTCTTCGCGCTCGGCGGTGATTCGATTCTGTCGATCCAGTTGTCCTCGGCGGCCCGCGCGGCCGGGCTGTCGTTGTCGCCGCGCGAGGTGTTCGAGCACAAGTCCGTGCGTGCGATGGCCCGGGCGCTCGCGGCCGGTGGCGATCGGGTGCCCATGGTCGACGAACCGGCCGGGGGCCCCACCGGCGAGGTGGAACTGTCGCCGGTGGTGTCCTGGATGCTGGAGTTGTCCGACACCCCGGCGGACTTCGCCGACTTCTCGCAGTCGGTGGTCCTGGTGGCGCCGGATGCAGCGGACGTCGCCGTGCTGAGTGCGGTGCTCGGCACCCTCGCCGATGCGCACCCGATGCTGTCCGCCCGTCTGGTGTACACCGGCGGCCGGTGGTGCCAGACCGCTGGAGTCGGTCATCCTCCGGTGGTCGCCGAGGTCTCGACGCCCGCGGCGACCGGGACGCCGGAGTTCGCCGACACGGTGCGCTCGGCGCATGCGGCGGCGCTGGGGCGGATGGATCCGTCGAACGGCGTGCTGATCTCGGCTGTGCTGGTGTCGGGTGCCGACGGCGCGCGGGTGGTGGTGGCCATCCATCACCTCGGTGTGGACGCGGTGTCATGGCCGGTGCTGATCGAAGACGTCATCACGGTGTGGGGACAGTTGGTGTCCGGCGACGAGTTGACGGTGCGACCGGAGGTGACGTCGGCGCGTGCGTGGCACACGGCACTGGCGCACCGGCGTACCGATCGTTCGGCCGAGATCGGCCACTGGTTGTCGCGGTCGGGTGACCCGACCGACCTCGGAGCCGTGATCGACCCTGCGCGCGACCGGTTCTCGACAGTGGGATCGGTGCCGCACCGGGTCGATGCGGCGGTCACCGAGGCGTTGGTGACAGTGGTCCCCGAGGCGTTCTCCGGTCATGTCAACGATGCGTTGCTGGCGGGCCTGGCACGTGCGGTGCGCTCCTGGCAAGTCGCGCGGGGGATCTCCGACTCCGCGCCGGTCGGTGTGCTGGTCGAAGGGCACGGTCGGTACGAGGACGTGCTCGCGCACGGTGCCGATCCGCGCACCGCGGATCTGTCGCGGACAGTGGGATGGTTCACCTCGATCGCCCCGATGCTCGTGGATCCGGCCGCCGACGTGGTGCACGCGGTGAAGGCGGCGAAGGAGGAGCGTCTGACCCAGCCCGATCACGGAATCGGGTTCGGGTTGCTCCGATTCGGTGGCGACGAGCGATTGGCGGGACGGCCGTTGCCGTCGATCGGATTCAACTTCTTCGGTGCCGGCGGCCGCGGCGTCGACGCCGAACCGATGACGGTCCCGTTCATGGTCGACGCCGACGCTCCGGCCCTGCCGTCGTCGGTGGCGGGTGGCATGACCGCGATGAACGCCATCACCGTGAACGTCGGGACGAAGCTCACGCCTCGCGGTCGTGAGTTGTCGGCGGATTTCCTGTTCGCCGGCGGGATCCTGTCCGCCGCGGATGTCGAGGATCTCGCCGACCGGTGGTCGGCCGAGTTGGCGGCCATCGTCGACGTGGTCACGAGCGGTGGGAATCCGGGGCTGTCGCCATCGGATGTCTCGGGTTCGGGGGTGACCCAGGCCGACCTGGATGTGCTCGCCGAGCGTCACCCCGGTGCACCGGTCTGGCCCCTCTCCGCCCTGCAGAAGGGGCTCTACCTCCAGTCCGCGCTGTCCTCGGGGGCGGGCGCCGACGACGTCGACGTGTACGTCAGCCAGGCGGTCCTGCGGCTGGGCGGCGACGTCGACGAGCCACGACTGCGAGCAGCGGTGGAGAGCCTCGTGGCCCATCATCGCGTGCTGCGGTCGGGCTTCGTCCAGACCGAGGGTGGTGCTGTGGTCGCAGTGGTGCCCGATGAGGTCCGGGTGCCCTGGCGCACCGTCGATCTCGGTGCGGTCGACGACGTCGAGCGGAAGGTTCGGGTTGACGAGATCACCGCGGGTGAGCGGGTCGAGCCGTTCGATCTGTCCAGGCCGCCACTGCTACGCGTCGTGCTCGCCCGCGATGCCGGTGGCGTGAGTGTGGTCATCACCAACCATCACATCCTGTTCGACGGATGGTCCGGTCCGCTGGTGCTCGCCGACCTGCTGGCGCTCTATGCCACGGGCGACACCTACACCGGCCGGATCGGTACGGGCGGAGGCGACTTCGAGGATTACCTGAAGCATGTCGCCGTCGTCGACGACGACGCCGGTCTCGCCGCGTGGCGTGAGGTGCTGGCACCGATCGAGGGCCCGACGTTGGTGGCGCCGGGCAGCGTGGCGACCCGTGAGTCGTTGCCGAGGAACCATGTCGTGGTCGTCGATGCGGAGTTGACCGCTGCCGTCGAGGCGCTCGCGCGGGCCGAGGGCGCGACCGTGGCGACGGTGTTGCAGTTCACTTGGGCGGTGCTGCTGTCCCGGCTGACCGGCAACCGGGTGGTCACCTTCGGTGAGACGGTGTCGGGCCGCCCGGCCGATCTCGAGGGTGTCGAATCGATGGTCGGCCTGTTCATCAACACTGTGCCCGCGGTGGTCGACGTCGACCCGTCGGCTCGGATCTCGGAGGTGCTCGCACGCCTGCAGGCGGCGAAGGTGTCGGTTCTCGACCATCAGCACCTGGGCCTGCCGGAACTGCTGGCCCTGACGGATGTTTCGGGCTCCTTCGACACGCTGACCGTGCACGAGTCGTATCCGGTCGACACCGAGTCGCTCTCGACCAGCGACGCCGCTCTCACCGGTGGCCTCGACATCCGGGAGGCGGTGGTCAGCGATTCGACGCATTACCCGTTGAACATGATCACCTCGCCGATGGGTGATCGGTTGTCGATCACCATCAAGTACCTGCCGGATGCATTCGCCGACGACCAGATCCGCGTGTTCGCCGACGCCGTGGTCGAGATCCTCGGTGCCGCGGCCTCCGCGCCGGCGATGCTCGTCGCCGACGTGCCGCTGCTCACCGACCGTGACCGGGCGTTGATCGCCGGTGGGTCGGTCGGCGCCGACGTCCCCGTCCCGGTTGGTTCGGTGGCCGATGCCGTTGCCGCGCAGATCCTTCGGACACCCGACGAGACCGCACTCGTCTTCGACGGCCGCGCACTCACGTATACGGAATTCGGTGCGCGGGTATCGGTGCTGGCGCGCGAGCTGATCGCGGCAGGCGTGGCTCCCGGTGTGGCCGTGGGGGTCTCGCTGGACCGATCGGTGGAGCTGGTGGTCGCGATCCATGCCGTCGTCGCGGCGGGCGGGCATTACGTGCCGATCGATCCCGCGATCCCGGCGGATCGCGTGCAGTACATGGTCGACACCGCGGGCGTCGGGGTGGTCCTGGTCGGTGGCGATGGTGCGCCCGCGTCGGTGGACGCGCTGGGCACGGACACCACCGTGATCGAGGTGAACGCCTCGGGTGCCGTCGACCTGTCGGTCGCGCCGGTGACGGATGCGGATCGGCTGACCCCGTTGCGCGCCGACGACGCGGTCTACACGCTGTTCACCTCGGGGTCGACCGGCCGTCCGAAGGGCGTCACGGTCTCGCACCGCTCGGTGGTGAATCGGCTCTGGTGGGGCCTGGATCAGTATCCGTGGTCGACCGGCGACCGGGTGGTGTTGAAGACGCCGTTCACCTTCGACGTTTCGGTGCCGGAGCTGTTCGCCCCGGTGATGGCGGGCGCGACCATCATCGTGGCGCGCCCGGGCGGGCATGCGGACCCGATATACATCGCCGACCTCATCGCCCGCGAGCGCGTGACGTCGGTACATTTCGTGCCGTCGATGCTCTCGGTGTTCCTGGATGTCGTGCCCGCCGAGAAGATCACCACGCTGGACTCGTTGCGGTGGTTGTTCTGCTCGGGTGAGGCGCTGCCGCCGCCGGTCGTCGCACACACCCACCAGCTGCTCGGGCAGGTTGCGATAGTGAACCTGTTCGGTCCCACCGAGGCTGCCG
The DNA here is from genome assembly GCF_049844895.1 of Gordonia sp. DT101. Lineage (NCBI taxonomy): Bacteria > Bacillati > Actinomycetota > Actinomycetes > Mycobacteriales > Gordoniaceae > Gordonia > Gordonia sp. DT101. Next base: position 943,923 of record NZ_JBNCLX010000002.1, read on the forward strand.
TCGAAGTGGCATCTGCGGATGTGACCGATGCGCCCGACGTGGTGCCCATCGGTGTGCCGGTGTGGAACACGTCGACACTGGTCCTCGATGCCCGCCTGCGGATGGTGCCGCCCGGCGTCCCGGGTGAGCTCTACCTCGGTGGTGTCCAGGTGGCACGCGGTTATGAGTCGCGTCCGGGTTTGACTGCCGAGCGCTTTGTGGCCGATCCCTTCGGTGGAGCGGGGTCCGGGGCATCGGGTTCGCGGTTGTATCGAACCGGTGACCTCGTCCGCTGGAATCACCGAGGTGAGATCGAGTACCTGGGGCGCACCGATTTTCAGGTCAAATTGCGTGGACAGCGCATCGAGCTGGGTGAGATCGAGTCGGTCATCGCCTCCGCGCCCGGGGTGGTGCACGTGGCGTGCACGGTCGTCGAGACCGAGGGCGGCGGGCAACATCTCGTCGGTTACGTCGCCCCGTCCACGGTCGACGAGGGTGCGGTGAAGGCGGCGGTCGCCGAGGCGTTGCCCGAGTACATGCGTCCATCGGTGTGGATGCTGCTCGACGACATCGCCCTCAACAGCGCGGGCAAGCTGGACCGGCGTGCGCTGCCCGCCCCGGTCTTCGAGGCGGCCGAATATGTGGCCCCGGCCACCGATGCCGAGGAATCCGTCGCGGCGATTGTCGCGAAGGTGCTCGGCGTGGCGCAGGTCGGCGTGACTGAATCCTTCTTCGCCGTCGGCGGCAACTCGCTGTCGGCGATGCGGGTGGCGGCCCGGGTGGCCGACGAGTTCGGTGCCGCGGTGTCGGTGCGGGACATCTTCGACTCCCCGACGGTCCGCGGCCTGGCGGCCGCGGTCTCGTCGCGTGGCGCGGGTCTGGCGCCCCTCGTGGCCGTGACCCCGCGACCGGCGCCCATCCCGCTGTCGTTCGCGCAGACCCGCATGTGGTTCATCAACCGATACGAGCCCGGCACCGCGACGTACAACATCCCGGCGGTCCTCCGCCTGGCCGGCGCACTCGACGTGGATGCCCTGCGCGCCGCGGTGGTGGACACCGTCGAGCGCCACGAGGTGCTCCGGACGACCTTCCCGGCCGTCGACGGTCTGCCGGTGCAGGTGATAGGTCCGGTCGACCAGGTGACCGAACGGCTGGACTGGGCCGTGGTGGACACGCAGGCCGACGTGGAGACGGCGATGACGACCGGCTTCGACGTGACCGCACAATGGCCGCTGCGGGTACGGCTGCTCGCGGTTTCCGACGACGAGTACCTGCTCGCGGTGATCGCACATCACATCGGTTCGGACGGCGAGTCGATGTTGCCGCTGGTGACCGACGTCGTATCCGCGTATGTCGCTCGGGCAGAGGGACGAGAGCCCGAATTTGCGCCGCTGGCAGTCCAATTCGCGGACTTCGCGATCTGGCAGCACCGTGTGCTGGGGTCGCCGGATGCACCGGATACGGTGATCGGCCGGCAACTGTCGTACTGGCGAGACCAACTCGTCGACGCGCCCGGCGTGCTCGAACTCCCTACGGACCGGGAACGTCCGGCCGTCGCCTCCCATCGGGGTGCACGCGCCGGGTTCGTGTTGCCCGCCGAACTCGGACGGCAGATCGGTGTCGTGGCCCGGGCGTTCGGGGTCACGCCGTTCATGGTGGTGCACGCCGGTCTCGCAGTCCTGCTGGCGCGGCTGTCGGCCACCGACGACATCACCATCGCGACCCCTGTCGCGGGCCGCGGTCAGGCGGCGCTCGACCCACTCGTCGGGATGTTCGTGAACACCCTGGTCCTGCGGACCCGGGTCGACACCGCGATGACGTTCGCGGCTCTGCTCGACGACATCCGGCTGACGGATCTCGATGCCTTCGCTCATGCGGACGTCCCGTTCGAAACCGTCGTCGAGGCGCTCAATCCCACGCGCTCGGAGGCATTCGCGCCGCTGGCGCAGGTCATGCTCTCCTTCGATCCGGCCGCGTCGGCGGAGTCGGCCGAGCTGTCGATAGGGGGGCTGTCGGTGCAGTCGATCGAACCGTCGTGGGTTCCCGCACAGCTCGACATGTCAGTGACGGTGAGTTCGGCGGTGGAAGGCGACTGGGCGTGCTCGATCGTCTATGCGACCGATCTTTTCGACCGCCCGACCGTCGAGAACATGGCCGACCGGTTCGTGTCGGTGCTGACCGAACTGGTCGCGAGCCCGCCCGCCGCCGTCGGCGACGTGAATCTCATCTCCACCGACGAGCAGGCCGTCGTGGAGAGCTGGTCGTTGGGCCCCGTCGTCGATGTGCCCGCCGATCTGGTACCCGACCTCGTTGCTGCACAGGCTCTCCGTACACCTGATGCCGTTGCGCTGGTGTTCGGCAACAGGTCCGTGTCCTACGCCGAGTTCGGCGCGCGGGTCGCGGTGCTGGCCCGCGAACTCATCGCCGCCGGTGCCGGACCGGGTGTGGCCGTGGGGGTCTCGCTGGAGCGTTCGGTGGAGATGGTGGTCGCGGTGAATGCCGTCCTCGCCGCAGGCGCGCAATACGTCCCCATCGATCCCGACACCCCGGTCGACCGCGTGGAGTACATGTTCGACACCGCCCGCGTCCGCGTGCTCGTCGTCGGTGCCGGACGAGCCGTCGTCGCCGCGACGGTCGACGGCGTGCGGACGGTCGAGGTGGACGCGTCAAATGAGGTCGACCTGTCGGTACCGATCGTGACCGACGCGGATCGGCCGGCGCCCTTGCGTTCCGATGATGCCGCATACACTCTGTTCACCTCGGGATCGACAGGCCGCCCGAAGGGCGTGACCGTGTCGCACCGCGCGCTGGTGAACCGGATGCGGTGGTGCCTGGACATCTTCGACTGGACCGCGGCCGAGCGGGTGATGCTGAAGACGCCGTTCACCTTCGACGTGTCGGTGCCGGAGTTGTTCGCCCCCGTGATGATGGGGGCCACGACGATCGTCGCGCGCGCAGGTGGTCACCTGGAACCGGTCTACATCGCCGATCTCATCGCGCACGAACGCGTGACGTCGGTGCATTTCGTGCCGTCGATGTTGTCGGTCTTCCTGGACGTGGTCCCGGCCGAGAAGCTGGACGGGCTCGATCTGCTGCGTTGGCTGCTCACTTCGGGTGAGGCGCTGCCCGTCTCGGTGGCGACCCACGCGCACCGTGCATTGCCGGGCGTGCAGATCGTCAACCTCTACGGGCCGACGGAGGCCACCGTCGACGTGACAGCCGTCGACGTGACCGGCGCCGATCGCGTCACGATCGGTCAGCCGGAATGGAACACGTCGACGTACGTGCTGGACGCGCGCCTGCGCCCGGTGCCGCCGGGTGTCCCCGGCGAGTTGTATCTGGGTGGCGTGCAGCTGGCACGCGGCTACGCCTCACGCCCCGGGCTGACGGCCGAGCGGTTCGTGGCGGATCCCTTGGGCGGCCACGGCGAGCGGTTGTATCGCACCGGCGACCTCGTCCGTTGGAGTCCCGGCGCCGGGAGCGGAGCGAGCGGGCCGAGTGTGGCACATCGTGGCGAGATCGAGTATCTGGGCCGCACCGACTTCCAGGTGAAGCTGCGTGGGCAGCGCATCGAGCTCGGCGAGATCGAGTCGGTCATCGCCTCGGCACCCGGGGTGGTGCACGTGGCGTGTGCGGTGGTCGACGCGCCCATCGGTGGCCACCACCTCGTCGCGTATGTGGCGCCCGCCTCTGTCGACGAAGCCGCGGTCACGACGCTCGTCGCCGAGGCATTGCCGGCGTACATGCGACCGACGGTATGGATGTTCCTCGACGACATCGAACTCAACAGCTCCGGCAAACTCAATCGGAAGACGTTGCCCGCCCCGGTGTTCGAGGTCGGCGAATACGTGGCTCCGGACACCGACGCCGAGGTGATGGTGGCCGAGGTGTTCGGTGAGGTGCTCGGCGTGGAGCAGGTCGGGGTGACCGAATCGTTCTTCGAGGTCGGTGGCAACTCGCTGTCGGCGATGCGTGCCGCCGCCCGGGTTGCCGACGATCTGGGTGTCGACGTGTCGGTGCGCGACCTCTTCGAGTTCCCCTCGGTGCGGGCGCTGATCGCGGCGGTGGGCGGGCGTGCACAGACCGTGGCGCCCTTGGTCGCTTCCCGGCGGCCGGAGCGGCTGCCGCTGTCGATGGCGCAGTCTCGCATGTGGTTCATCAACCGGTTCGACCCCTCGTCGCCCGCGTACAACATCCCGATGGCGCTGCGGCTGACCGGTGACCTCGACCTCGACGATCTCGTGGGTGCGCTGGGCGACGTGATCGAACGCCACGAGGTGCTGCGCACCGTGTACCCGCTCGACGGCGACGCTCCCGTCCAGCGCATTCTCGCTGCCGACCGTGCCCGCGATCTGTTCGATTGGCGTGTGGTGGACGACGAACGTGAGGTGACGGCCTCGGCGGCGAAGGGCTTCGACGTGACCGTCGACCTGCCGATCCGTGGGTGCGTGCGCCGTTCCGCCGACAACACATACGATGTGGTGCTGACCGCTCACCACATCGCGTTCGACGGGTCGTCGACCGCGGTGTTCGTCCGTGATCTGCTGTCCGCGTACCTCGCGCGGGTCGACGACTCGGTCCCCGGTGCGCGACCCCTCGCGGTGCAGTATGCCGATTACGCACTGTGGCAACGCAAGATGCTCGGTGACGTCGACGACCCGGCGAGCCGACTCGCGCAGCAGCTCGGCTACTGGCGTGAGCACCTCGGGGCTGTGCCGTCGGTGACCGATCTGCCGATGGATCGGCCGCGGCCGGCGGTCATGCAGACCATGGCCGGTGTGGTGTCGATGACCGTCGACGACGATCTGGCCCGCCGGGTGGAGGAGTTCGCGCGCGCCGAAGAAGTCACCCCGTTCATGGCGACCCATGTGGCACTGGCGATCCTGATCGCGCGGCTGGCCTCGACCGACGATGTGGTGATCGGCACGCCGATCGCCGGCCGCACGGATCCGGCGCTCGGTGATCTGGTCGGCATGTTTGTGAACACGTTGGTGCTGCGCACCGCGGTGCCCCCGGCCCAGACGGTCACCGACCTCGTCGCGAAGGTGCGGCGCGAGGATCTCGATGCGTTCGCCAACGCCGATGTCCAGTTCGAGGAGCTGATCGACGAACTCGCGCCGACCAGGTCGACGGCCTTCCCGCCCCTCGCCCAGATCGCGTTCACCCACGTCGACGGCGATCGGGGAACGGCAGCCCTCGAGACGGCGGGACTCCGTGCGGAACCACTCGATTTGGCAGATCAGGTCGCCAAGTTCGAGTTGTCGGTGGCGGTGACCGGGCGGACGGCGGTATCGCCGATGACCGTCGATTTCGTCTATGCGCGTTCGATCTTCGACGAGTCGACGGTCCGTGAATTCCTGACGGCATGGCTGCGGATCGTCGAGTCGATGGTCGACGATCCCACCGTCGCGGTAGGCGACATCGATCTGCTCACCGCCGGTGACGTCGCCGCCTTGGCGCCGGTGAGAGGTGGACCTGCCGCGCCGCCCCGGCTGCTGAGTGCGATGTTCGCCGATGTCGTCGAGAGCCATCGCGACCGTGTCGCGGTGGTCGACGCGACCGGGGCCGCGCTAACCTACGACGCCCTCGATGCTCGATCCAATCAGGTTGCACGATGGCTGATCTCGCAGGGTGTCGGCGTCGAAACGCTGGTGGCGCTGGCACTGGGCCGATCGGTCGAGTTGCTGACCGCGATCTGGGCGGTGGCCAAGACCGGAGCCGGCCACCTGCCGATCGACCCGGCGTATCCGATCGAGCGCATCGAGCACATGCTGGCCGATTCGGGTGTTCGGTTGGGCCTCACCGCCGGGCGCCACCGATCTGCCCTGGGAACCATGGCCGACTGGGCCACCATGGATTCCGCCGAGACCCTGGCGGCGATCGACGAGATGAGTCCGGATCCGGTGGCCGATCACGAACTGATCGGCACGCCCCATCTGGATGCCGTCGCCTATGTGATCTACACGTCGGGCTCCACCGGTACACCGAAGGGCGTGCAGCTCACCGCCCGCAAACTGGAGAACTTCGCGCTGACCGAGGTCGACCGTTTCGACGTGACCGATCGCTCGCGCGTGCTGGGGTTCGCCTCCCCGAGCTTCGACGCGTCGGTCCTGGAATGGCTGATGGCGGTCGCCGCGGGTGCGGCACTCGTGTACCGCCCCGACGATGCGCTCGGCGGGGAACCGCTGGCCGAGTTCATGCGTGCACAGCGGGTGACACACACGTTCCTGACGCCGACAGTGCTCGCCACGCTGGAACCCGAAGGACTGCCGGATCTGCGGGTGCTCGCCGCCGGCGGCGAGGCGGTACCGCCCGCGATGGTCGATCGTTGGGGATCGCTGGTCGGGTTCCACGACATGTACGGCCCCACCGAGACGACCATCGTCGTGGCGATGAGTGACGCGATGCGGCCCGGCGTGCCGACGACCCTCGGCGGGCCGATACCCGGAGTCGCCCTCCTGGTACTGGATTCGCGGCTGCGCGTGGTGCCGGTCGGTGTCGCAGGTGAGTTGTACATCGCCGGTGGGGTGCTCGCCCGCGGATATGTGGGACGGCCCGGACTGACCTGCGAACGGTTCGTCGCGAACCCGTTCGGCGTCGACGGCGAGCGGCTGTATCGCACCGGCGACGTCGTGCGCTGGCGGCGCGACGGTTCCGGCGAGATCGCGCTCGACTATCTGGGTCGCAGCGATGATCAGGTGAAGCTCCGTGGTCTGCGTATCGAGCTGGGAGAGATCGAGGCGGTCCTCGCCTCTCATCCCTCGGTCGAATCGGCGGTGGTGATCGGTGTCGGCGGTTCGGTGGCCACCGCGCTGGCCGGCTATGTCGTGCTCCGGGAGCACGTCGAGACCGGTGAGCTGCGGGCCTTTGTGGGGCAGCGATTGCCGTCGCACATGGTGCCGTCGAGTCTGACGGTGCTGGATGCGCTGCCGTTGACACCGGTCGGCAAGCTGGACAAACGCGCTCTGCCCGAGCCGATGGCCGACGGCGGGCGTGAGTTCGTGGCCGCCGCCACCGGGGCGGAGGAGTCGGTGGCGCAGGTGTTTGCCGACGTGCTGGGAATCGGACCGGTCAGCGTCATGGAGAGTTTCTTCGAACTGGGCGGCAACTCGCTCTCCGCGACCCGGGTGGCCGCCCGCGTCTCGGACGTGTCCGGAGTCGATGTGTCCGTCCGCGACGTCTTCGAGGCGCCGTCGGTCCGTGAGCTGGCCCGGTCACTGGACGGTCGGGGACTCGGTCTGGCGCCGGTCAAGGCGGCTGTGCCGCGTCCTGAACGGGTGCCGCTGTCGTTCGCGCAATCGCGCATGTGGTTCATCAATCAGTTCGAACCCTCGGCCTCGACCTACAACGTCCCGGTGGTGTTGCGGCTGACGGGCGCTCTGGACGTCGCCGCGCTGCGCTCGGCGCTGGCCGACGTGGTGGCGCGACACGAGGTCCTGCGTACCACGTTCCCGTCGGTGGCCGGGTCGCCGATCCAGGAGATCGCGCCCCTCGACGGCATTGCCGGACAGCTGGACTGGGCGATCGTCGACTCCGCTGCGGCACTCGATGCGGACGTGACCGCGGGCTTCGACGTGACCGCGCAGTGGCCCCTGCGTGCCCGACTGTGGCACGTCGGCGGCGACGAGTGGGTGTTCGCGCTGGTGGCCCACCACATCGCGGCCGATGGCGAGTCGATGGCTCCGCTGATCGGCGACGTGATGGCCGCATACGCCGCGCGCGCGGCCGGCATGGCGCCGGATTTCGCGCCGCTCGAGGTGCAGTTCGCCGACTTCGCGATCTGGCAGCACGAGGTGCTCGGCTCGGCGGGTGATGCCGATTCGGTGGTGGCGCAACAGCTCTCATACTGGGCGAAGCGGCTGTCCGGGCTGCCCGACGTGCTCGAACTGCCGTCGGACCGACCGCGTCCGGTGGTCGCGAGCCAGCGGGGTGATCAGGTTCCGTTCCGGATTCCCGCCGACGTGGTCGAGCGGATCGGATCGGTGGCCACGGAGTTCGGCGTGACTCCGTTCATGGTGGTGCACGCCGGGTTGTCGGTGCTGCTGGCGAGGCTGTCGGCGACCGACGACATCGCGGTCGGCACCCCGATCGCGGGCCGTGGCCGTCGGGAGCTGGACGCGTTGGTGGGCATGTTCGTCAACACCCTCGTGCTGCGCACCCGGGTCGATGCGCCGATGTCCTTCGGCGAGATCCTGGATCAGGTCCGGGTGACCGATCTCGACGCCTTCGCCCACGCAGACGTCCCGTTCGAGGCGCTGGTGGACCACCTGGACCCCGTCCGGTCGGAGGCGTTCGCGCCACTGACCCAGATCCTGCTGACCTTCCACCAGGCAGCCCTGCCGGAGCTCGCGGCGGGAGTGGGCGCGACCACGGTCGCCGGTCTGACGATCTCGCCGGTGGAGCCCCCCGAGACCCCGGCCAAGGTCGACCTGACCTTCGGTATCGCCGCCGACTCGCCGGATACGTCCTGGCCGGCCCAGATCGTCTATGCGACAGACCTCTTCGATCGGTCGACGATCGAGACGATGGCGGACCGCTTCGTGCGTGTGCTCGCCGGGTGCCTCGAGTCGGTCGACGGGCCGGTCGGTGACGTCACCCTCGTGTCGGCCGCCGAGGCCGCCGTGTTGTCGGCCCTGCCGGCACCCGTCGTCGACACCGTCAACACCCGTCGCTCTCTCGTCGACCTGTTCCGGTCGACGGTGGACGCACACGGTGGGCGACAGGCGGTCACGGCCAACGGCGTCACCCTCTCCTACGAGGCGCTGCAGACGCGTTCGGACGCGGTCGCCGCCGCACTCGGGGCCCGCGGTGTCGGGTTCGGCGATCTGGTCGGGGTGGCCACCGCGCGCACGGTGGATCTCGTCGCCGCCGTGCTCGGTGTGCTCAAGGTGGGGGCGGCGTACCTGCCGCTCGACACGACGAATCCCGCCGAACGCCTGGCCTTCATCGTCTCGGATGCCGCGGTGGGCACCGTGATCACGGATGCGGCCACCGCAGGCCACGAATTGTTCTCGGTGCTGCCGCCCGGCGTGACGACCGCGCACGTCGCGGATCTGGTGGCCGAGGGTGCCGCACAGACCGCCCCGCCCGTCGTGATCCCGCCGTCGGCGCGGGCGTACGTGATCTACACCTCCGGGTCGACGGGCCTGCCGAAGGGGGTGGAGATCACCCATCAGGACGTGGTGACCCTGATGGACACCGCGGCAGGCGATTTCGAGTTCCGGGCCACCGACGTGTGGACCATGTTCCATTCGTATGCGTTCGACTTCTCGGTCTGGGAGCTGTGGGGACCGTTCCTGTCGGGTGGTCGGCTGGTCATCGTCGACCGCGACCTCGCCCGTGATCCCGACGCGTTCGTCGAACTGCTGGCGGACGAGGGCGTCACCATCCTGAGTCAGACGCCGTCGGCCTTTTATCAACTGATCGACGCGCGCCGCCGGAACAGCGTGGATCTCCCGCTGCGTTATCTCGTGTTCGGCGGCGAGGCACTGAGTTTCGACCAGGTGCGCCGATGGTTCGACGATCACCCCGGGGACTCCCCGCAGCTGGTGAACATGTACGGGATCACCGAGACCACCGTGCATGTCAGCTTCCGCCCACTGGACCGCGCGCTGGTCGCCGCGGGTGACGCCTCGCTGATCGGTCGCCCGCTGCATTCGCTCGGCATCCACATCCTCGACGGACGTCTGCACCCCGTACCGCCCGGCGTGATCGGCGAGATGTACGTCACCGGCGGCCAGCTGGCGCAGGGGTATCTGGGCCGGCGCGGCCTGTCGTCGACGCGGTTCGTCGCGAGCCCGTTCGGTCCCGACTGCGGCCGGATGTACCGGACCGGCGACCTGGCCCGCCGCGTGGGCGACGACATCGAGTACCTGGGACGCGGCGACGCTCAGGTGCAGCTGCGCGGATTCCGGATCGAGTTCGGCGAGATCGAGGCGGCGCTGCTCGGAGTGGACGGTGTGACCGCGGCCGCCGCCGGCGTCGTCGACCTACCCGGTCGTGGTGAACAGCTGATCGGCTATGTGGTTGCCGAGCCCGGTATGGAACCGGACTCGCAGTCCGTGCGTGACACCGTGGCCCGCGCGGTTCCCGGGTACATGGTGCCCGCGCTGATCGTCCCGATCAGTCATCTGCCGCTGACGGCCAACGGCAAGCTGGACCGGCGCGCCCTGCCGATGCCGGAGATCGGCGGCGCCGGCGAGGATTACGTGGCACCCGAGTCATCGGTGGAAGAGACGCTCGCCCAGGTCGTGGCGGGCGTCCTCGGTGTCGACCGGGTGAGCGTCGTCGAATCGTTCTTCGCGCTCGGCGGGGATTCGATCCTGGCGATCCAGGTGTCGTCGGGGGCCCGGGCGGCCGGGTTGGTGGTGTCGCCGCGAGATGTGTTCGAACACAAGTCGGTCCGGGCGATGGCGCGTGCGGTGGCGGCCGGTGGTGAGGAACTGGCGCTCCTGGAGGAGCCTGCCGGTGACCCCCCCGAGATGGTCATCCCGCCGGTGGCGTCCTGGATGCTCGAGTTGTCGGACTCCGCGGAGGATTTCGCGGACTTCTCGCAGTCGGTCGTGCTGGTGGCGCCGGATGGACTCGATGTCATCACGCTGCGCCAGGTGCTGCAGACGGTGGTGGCGGCGCATCCGGCGATGTCGGCGAGGCTCGTCTTCGACGACGATGTGTGGGTCGGGACGGCCGGTGACGGTCGTAGGTGTGTGGTCGACGAGGCGAGTGCCGACGCAGCGGTGGCCTCGGCCGGGTTCCACCAGGCGTTGCACGCGGCGCACGCTGTGGCCCTCAGTGAGTTGAATCCTGCTGTCGGACAGTTGGTGTCCTCGATCCTGGTCACGGGTTCCGACGGTGCGCGCGTGGTGTTGGCGATCCACCATCTCGCCGTGGACGCGGTGTCGTGGCCGATTCTGATCGAGGATGTGGTGACTGTCTGGAGTCAGATGCAGGCAGGTCAGGAGCTCTCGGTTCGGGCCGAGGTGACCTCGGCCCGCGCCTGGCATGCCGCGCTCGACACACAGATCGCCGACCACGAGTCCGAGGTCGACCACTGGCTGGCCCGGGTGGATCGGGAACCGACCAGCTTCGGCTCGCCGCTGGACCGCACGCGGGATCGCTTCGGTTCCGTGTCCGCGGAACGCGTTCGGATCGATTCGAGAGTGACGGAGGCGCTGCTCACGGCGGTGCCGGAGGCATTTGCCGGCCACGTGAACGATGCGCTGGTGGCGGCGTTGGCACGGGCGGTCCGATCCTGGCAGCGGTCGCGCGACATCGCGGACGACGCGGCGGTGTCGGTGCTGATGGAGGGACACGGCCGCTACGAGGAGGTTGTCGAGCGGGGTTCGGACCCGCGGTCCGCGGATCTGTCGCGGACGGTGGGCTGGTTCACCGCGATCACACCGATGACGGTCGACCCGGCCGGCAGCATCGTGCACGCGGTGAAGGCGGCCAAGGAGGAGAGACTCGGCCAGCCCGACCGCGGGATCGGGTTCGGGTTGTTGCGCTTCGGTGGTGATCCGCGACTGGGCGGGTGTGCGCTGCCGTCGATCGGCTTCAACTTCTTCGGCGCAGGCACCCGCGGCGCCCGAGACGAGATCGAACTCCCGTTCATGGTCGATGTGGAGGCGCCGTCGCTGCCGGCGTCGGTCTCCGGGGCGATGACGGCGATGAATGTGCTGACGGTGAACGTGGGCACGCAACAAGCGGCCCGCTCGCAGACTCCCGGTGCCGAGACCACGGATGAAGGCCGTGAACTCGTGGCAGACTTCCTGTTCGTCCAGGGGATCGTGTCGGCCGCGGACGCTGCCGACCTCGCGCAGCGCTGGTCGGCCGAATTGACGGCCGTGGTCGAGTCGGTGCAGGAGGATGATCCGGGACTGTCGCCGTCGGATGTGCCGGGTACGGGGGTCTCGCAGGCCGATCTGGACGCCCTCGACCTGCGGTACCCGCGCGCGGACATCTGGCCACTGGCGCCGCTGCAGCGGGGACTCCATTTCGAGTCGGAGATCGCTGGGCACGGCGGCACCGAATCATCGGTGGATGTGTATGTGGTGCAGTCGATCCTGAAGCTGGGTGGGACCATCGACGTCGCCCGTCTGCAGGTCGCGGCCGAGGCCTTGTTCGCACACCATCGTGCCCTGCGGTCCGGTTTCGTCCGTACCGGCAGCGGTGCGGTCGTCGCGGTGATCCCGGAGTCTGTCGTGTTGCCCTGGCAGGTCGTCGATCTCGACGGAGGGGATGGCGGCGGCCAGGTCGACGAGGCGATCCGACAGATCGCGGACGCGCAGCGCTCGGCACCGTTCGACCTCGAGGCGCCACCGCTGATGCGGTTCGCTCTGATTCGTCATGGCGACGCCGCACACCTGGTGGTCACCAATCATCACATCCTGATCGATGGGTGGTCGGGTCCGTTGGTGCTGGCCGATCTGCTGGCGCTCTACGCCGGTGGTACCACCTATACCGGCCAGATCGGCAGGGGTAGTGGAGATTTCGCGGATCATCTGAGGCGCCTCGCGATGATCGACCGGACTGCCGGGTCGGCGGCCTGGCGTGCGGTGCTGGCTCCGCTGGAGGGACCGACCCTGGTCGCGCCGGGCGTCGAGGCCACCGCGGAATCGTTGCCGCAGGACCGTTCGACGATCCTGGATGCCGAACTGACCGCGGGGATCGAGGCGGTGGGGCGGGCCGAGGGTGCCACGGTGGCCACGGTGCTGCAGTTCGCGTGGGCGGTGTTGCTGTCGCGGCTGACCGGCAACCAGGTGGTGACCTTTGCCGAGACGGTGTCGGGGCGCCCCGCAGATCTGGAGGGTGTGGAGTCGATGGTCGGGCTCTTCATCAACACCCTGCCCGCCGTGGTGGATGTGGACCCGGCTGCGCCCATCTCGGACGTACTGGGCCGGCTGCAGGCGGCGAAGGTGTCGGTGCTCGACCATCAGCATCTGGTGTTGCCGGAGTTGACGGCATTGGCCGGGGTCGGTGGGCCACTGTTCGACACGTTGACGGTGCATGAGTCGTATCCGGTCGACACGGATTCGCTCTCGACCACCGACGCGGCGTTGACCGGTGGCCTCGAGATACAGGACTTCGAGGGCACCGACGCGACGCACTATCCGCTGAACATGTCCACGTCACCGGTTCCCGGGGAACGGATCTCGCTCACCCTCAAGTACCTGCCCGCGGCGTTCGACGAGAGCCAGATCCAGGTCTTCATCGATGCGCTCGTGCAGATCCTGCGTACCGTCGCGACCCGACCGGACCTGCTCACGGCCGACATCCCGCTCGTCGGGGCCGTCGACGGGCGTGCTCTGGCACCTGTCTCCGGCGGCGTCGGCACTGAGCCGCGGCTGCTCGCCGAGATGTTCGCCGACGTGGCCACCCGACATCCGGACCGGGTCGCGGTGGTCGACGGCACCGGCGCGTCACTGACCTACGATCAGCTCGACCGTCGGTCCAATCAGATTGCGCGGTGGCTGATCTCACGTGGGATCGGGGTGGAGTCCCTGGTGGCGCTGGCGGTCGGGCGTTCGGTCGAACTGCTGACCGCGATCTGGGCGGTCGCCAAGACCGGCGGGGGCTACGTGCCGATAGACCCGGACTATCCGGCCGATCGGGTGGCCACCATGGTCGAAGACTCCGGCGCGATCCTGGGTCTGACCATCGCCACCGGCGACCTGCCGGACCAGGGATTCGCCTGGGTGCGTCTCGACGACGACGCGGTGGGAGCCGAGGTCGGGAGTCTCCGCGACGACCCGCTCCGAACGGACGAGAAGCTCGGGCCGGTCCGGCCCGAGAACGTTGCGTACGTCATCTACACGTCGGGTTCCACCGGACGCCCGAAGGGCGTCTCGGTGACCCACACCGGGCTGGCGAACTTCGCTGCGCAGGAGTCGGCCCGACTGTCGGTGGGTGATGCTCCGGTGGTGCTGGGATTCGCCTCGCCGAGCTTCGACGCATCGGTGCTCGAGTACCTGCTCGCGACCGTCAACGGCGGCGCGGTCGCCTACCGGCCGGCAGATGCGGTCGGTGGTCCGGTGCTGCAGGACTTCATGCGCGAACACCGCACGACCCACACGTTCCTCACCCCGACGGTGCTGTCGACGCTGGACCCGGCCGGGCTGCCGGACCTCGAAGGTCTGATGGCCGGCGGTGAGGCGGTGCCGCCGTCCCTGGTCGAGGCGTGGTCGCCGCATGTGCCGATCCACAATCTCTACGGGCCGACCGAGACGACGATCGGCATCACTCTCAGCACCGCGATGGAGGCGGGCCGGCCCGTTCGTCTGGGCCGGCCGCTCGCGGGGGTGGAACTGCTGGTCCTCGACAGTCGACTGCAACCCGTGCCCGTCGGGGTCCCGGGCGAGTTGTACGCGGTGGGTCGCGCCTTGTCGCGCGGCTACCTCGACAGACCCGGGCTGTCCGCCGAACGGTTTGTCGCGAACCCGTTCGGGGACGCAGGCGACCGGATGTATCGGACCGGCGACGTGGTGCGGTGGCGCCGGGACGACACCGGCGACGTCGTGGTCGAGTACGCGGGTCGGTCCGACGACCAGGTGAAGCTGCGCGGGCTGCGCATCGAGCTGGGTGAGATCGAGGCGGTCCTCGCCTCGCATCCCTCGGTGGAATCGGCAGTGGTACTGGGCGTGGGCGGATCGGTGGCGACCGCGCTGGCCGGCTACGTCGTCGCGGACTCAGCGGTCGACGTCCGCGTGCTGCGCGAGTTCGTCGGAGGGCGGCTGCCCTCACACATGGTGCCCGCGAGCATCGCGGTACTCGACTCGCTGCCACTGACGCCGGTCGGCAAGCTCGACAAGCGCGCCCTACCGGAACCGGTGATCGATACCGACGCCGAGCGGTATGTGGAACCCGCGACCGACGACGAGAGGACGGTGGCGGGTGTGTTCGCCGACGTCCTCGGCGTGGATGCGGTAGGGGCCCTCCACAGTTTCTTCGACCTGGGCGGCAACTCGCTGTCGGCGACCCAAGTGGTCGGCCGACTGCGTGAGCGCGGCGCCGACGTCGAGCTCGCCTGGCTGTTCAACGATCCGACCCCGCGCGGGCTCGGGGCCAGGATCGGCGGCGGGTCGGGCAGCGGCGGAGATGTGGTCATCTCGCTCAACGCCCAGGGTTCCCGGGCACCCTTGTTCTGCATCCATCCGGCGGGCGGGCTCGCGTGGTTCTATGGCGGCTTCGTGCCCTATCTCCGGGATCGTCCCGTCTACGGCGTCCAGGACCCGCACGCCGTGGCCGGGGAACCGAGTGCCGAGTCGATCGAGGAGATGGCCGACCGCTACCTCGCCGAGATCCGCCGGATCTCTCCGGACGGGCCCTATCACCTGCTGGGATGGTCGCTGGGCGGTTATGTGGCCTACGCGATGGCCACCGCGCTGCAGGCCGAGGGGCAGGAGGTGGCATTCCTCGGCGTGATGGACTCCTCACCGGTTCCGGCATCGGACGAGGAATCCGCAGGCGTCCGACTCGGTGGAGATTTCGTCGGCGACTTCCTGGGCGGCTGGCGAGACCTCTTCGACCTGGGCGAGGACGTCCGTGCCGAGTCCGCCGAGGACGTCGCGGAGATCATCCGGCAGCAGATATCGTCGATGGGGCTGTTGAGCGCCGATCAGGTGCAGTGGGTCATGGACAGTTTTGCCACCGGAGAGGAACTCGTGGAACAGTTCCGACCAGCACCGTTCGATGGTTCGTTGCTGGTGTTCACGGCCACCAGGGACAAAGCGGACCCGAGCGCGGTCGCCCGCGGCTGGGAACCCTATGTCAACGGCTCGATCGCGAACGTCGATGTCGACGCCGACCACCTCGGTCTGGCGAACGCTTCGGCGCTGGAGGTGATCGGGCCCGAGCTGAACCAATGGTTGACTATCGATGGTGGTCACGAGTCCGTGACCGGTGAGAGTGGAAAGGACCGACTATGACGAATCCCTTCGATGACGAGAACGGCCGATTCTTCGTGCTGGTGAACGACGAGAACCAGCACTCGCTGTGGCCGACGTTCGCCGACATCCCGGCCGGTTGGACCAAGGTCTTCGGCGAGGACAGCCGTGCGGCCTGCCTGGAGTACGTCGAGCAGAACTGGACCGATCTGCGGCCGAAGAGCCTGATCGACGCCATGGAGGCGGACAAGGCTGCGCAGGGCGGCTCAGCGTCGGAGTGAGATCGCGGCGAAATGTCGCAGCGATAACGCTTGCACATCAAGCCCATTGGTCACTCCGATAACTCTGTTCACGGACGTAACATCTGAACACGGCAATTAACGCAGAGTTTCTGTGGATTCGCCGACAGATACCGCGTCACCGGTTTCCAAAGTGCCGTTAGCAAGGCAAGCTATATAAGAAGGACCCGGTGCCGGCTCGAACTGGGAGGCAGAGTGGCCAGGGTCGACATCACGAAGTCGGGGGAGTGGCTGTGAAGATGACTGACGTGCTGGAAGACATCCAGAAGCGGGCGCAGGTGACACCGCGCCTGACGGCTGTGCGCTTCGGCGACGACGTCGTCAGCTATCGTGCCCTCGACGAGAGCATCTCGTCGTACGAGTCCGTGATGGATCGCCACGGCCTGTCCCGCGACGCCGCGTTCCATGCCGGCCTGCTCCACTGCATGCCGTCCCTGACCCGCATCGACGGCACCGCCGAGCGCAATCGAGTGGTCGGCGAGGTCGTCGCCTGGCTGGGACGGGACATCGAGGGCGGTGCCGACAACGAGTTGCGCGCCGTCGGCTGAGACCCCGTCTCCGTCGAGACCAGGAATGGCTCCGGAGTTCCTCGCCGGTCTCAGATGACGGCGAGAACGGCCAGGATCACCAGTAGGATCGGCGTGCCCACGACGACGCTCGCCGTACCCATCACGATGGCAGCCACCGCCTGGCCCGTCCCCTGACGGCGCTGTTGGCCCGAACCGATCTGTTGGCCCGAACCGATCTGTGGGCCCGACCCGATCTGGACGACCGCCACGATCCCCAGGACGACGCCGAGAAATCCGAGCACCGCGCCGACCCCGAGCAGCGCGAGTGGCAGGGACGCTGATGAGGCCACCACGGCGGCCGTCGCGGTGCCCGGCGCCGGCCGCTTCTGCTGTCCGTATCCGGGTGAATATGGCGACGCCGGATATGTGGACGCTGGATATGTGGACCCTGGATATACGGATGCTGGATACGTGGACGCTGCCGCGGTCCATGCGGGATCCGACCAGGCCGGGTCGACCGTGTGTACCGGCAGGTCCCAGATCTCGCCGACCCTGGGCAACGGCGCATGCACCGGCGGTGCGGCGATGATCTGAGCAGGCACGTGTCCGATGTTCTCGCCGGTGACCGGGTTGTCGGCGATCGACAGATCTTCGGCGGCCGGTCGGTCGGCATCCTCGGGCGGTGGCCACCGTAGGTGGCGATCGGTGACCGGCGCATCGATCGGCTGGGTGGGGTGTTCGGTCACCCGCATGGCGAACCTCCTGACGGCCGGCGAGCAGATTCCGCGCCGCCGGTCCATTGTTCCTGATTCCCCTCGCGTCCGCCGGTGACCGCGCACGCGGGCAGGTCACGACATCGCACCGCCCGGCAGACAGAAATCTCGCCGCACCCCCTGCGGGGCTGCGGCGAGATTCGTCGAATGTCTCGGGATCAGCCCCCGTGCTGGCCACCCATGGACGAGAGTTGGGTCACCGCGCTGCCGGCGAGCTTCCAGTCACCGTCGGCTTTCACGTAGGCGAGTGTGACGTCGACCGGTTGGGGTGCGTGCGGGCTCTTGATCGACACCGTCGCGACCGCCTTGTCGTCACCGTCGGCCTTCACTTCTTTCACCGTGTACACCTCCGGGGTGTAGCCGGCCATGTTCGAGGCCTTCGCGTAGCCCTGAATGGCGGCCTTGGTGACGGGGTTCGTGGTGTCGACCACTGCGTCGAGTTCTGTTGACGAGGTTGCCGGGTCGACCGACTTGCGCAGGATCACCTGGGCATCGTCGGTGCTCAGTCCGACGACGGCCTGTTTGGCGTCGCTGGCTGCCGACGCCACCGCTGCCGACGCACCGCTTGCGGCACTGCTGACGGTGTCGTTCGCCTCGTCGGAACAGCCGGCTGCGACCAGCATCGTCGCTCCGGCGAGCAGCGCTGCGGCCACGGACTTCCGAACCTTCATTTCGCCTCCTCCTCTTGGATGAGCCAACACTAACCTACGCAGCTGGGGGCCCGATCGCGGAATTAATCGGACCGCGGTCCGGTTAGATTGGGTGACGTTCGTATCAGACAGATTTGCATCAGACACAGGAGGCGCGACATGCAGTTCGGACTCTTCAGCGTCAGTGACATCACGGTCGATCCCACCACGGGGGTGGCGCCGACCGAGCACGAGCGGATCACGGCAGCCGTGGAGATCGCCAAGAAGGCCGAGGAGATCGGCCTCGATGTGTTCGCAATCGGCGAGCACCACAACCCGCCGTTCTTCTCGTCGTCGCCGACCACCACCCTCGCCTACATCGCCGCCCAGACCAGCACGCTCCAGCTGTCGACGGCCACCACCCTCATCACCACCAATGACCCGGTGAAGATCGCCGAGGACTTCGCGATGCTCCAGCATCTCGCGGACGGCCGCGTCGACCTCATGCTCGGCCGGGGGAACACGGGCCCGGTCTATCCGTGGTTCGGTCAGGACATCCGCCAGGGCATCCCGCTCGCCATCGAGAACTATCACCTGCTGCATCGGCTCTGGACCGAGGACGTGGTCAGCTGGGAGGGCAAGTTCCGCACCCCGCTCACTTCCTTCACCTCCACGCCGCGGCCGATGGACGGCGTCGCCCCGTTCGTCTGGCACGGATCGATCCGCAGCCCCGAGATCGCGGAGCAGGCCGCCTATTACGGCGATGGCTTCTTCGCCAACAACATCTTCTGGCCGAAGGAGCACTTCCAGCAGTTGATCGGCTTCTACCGCGAGCGGTTCGAGCACTACGGGCACGGCACGGCGAACCAGGCCGTGGTCGGTCTCGGCGGACAGTTCTTCATCCGGAAGAACTCACAGGACGCGGTCCGTGAGTTCCGTCCGTACTTCGACAACGCCCCTGTCTACGGACACGGTCCGTCCCTGGAGGAATTCACCTCGGAGACACCGCTGACCGTCGGCAGCCCACAGGAATTCGTCGACAAGACGCTCACTTTCCGCGAGACCTTCGGTGACTATCAGCGTCAGCTGTTCCTGGTGGACCATGCCGGCCTGCCGCTCAAGACGGTGCTCGAGCAACTCGACCTGCTCGGCGACGTCCTGCCCGATCTGCGGGCCGGATTCGCACAGGGCCGTCCGGCCGATGTTCCCGATGCGCCGACGCACGCCTCGCTGGTGGCCGCCCGCGACGTGTCGGCCACTGCGGATGCCGGTCAGCCGGCACAGCCGGGGGCGGTGCGCTCGTGAGCATGCGGGTGGTCGCGGTCAACGCTGGGCTCGGTGACCCGTCGTCGACCCGCCTGCTAGTCGACCGGCTCGTGGACGCCATCACCGAGCACGCGGTGCGGGACGGGCTGAACATCGACGTCGAGGTCATCGACCTCCGGGATCTCGCCGTCGACGTCGCGCGGTCTATGACGACCGGATTTGCGGTCGGCGGGGTGCGCGCGGCGGTGGACGCGGTCCACGGCGCCGACGGATTGATCGTCGCGACACCGGTTTTCAATGCGTCCTACAGCGGTCTGTTCAAGTCGTTCTTCGACCTCGTCGAGGTGGATCGGATGCAGGGCCTCCCGGTGGTCATCGCGGCGACCGGCGGCAGTCCGCGGCACTCGATGGTTCTCGATCACGCCATGCGTCCGCTGTTCGCCTACCTCCGCGCGGTGGTCATGCCGACCGCGGTCTACGCGGCGGCCGAAGATTGGGCCGGCACGTCGGGCGACACCGCGTTGCTGTCGGACCGAATCCGTCGTGCGGCAACCGAACTCGTCGCCGCACTGCCACCCGGCCGGCTCGAGCAGGGCGCCCCGGCCGGCCGGGCGCAGGCGAACGGGGCGGACCGGGACAAGGACGACAGTCGAGGGGCCCACCAGTCGGCGGTCGAGAAGGCGGGTATCGCCAACTTCGCAAAGTTGTTGGGCGAGCAGGCCTGAACGGGCCTCAGGCGCGGCCCGGCGGGATGCGCCTGGGTCTCAGGTGTGTGGTGGGCAGGGCCGGTGCGGGCAGGTGCTGGACCTCGCCCTGATAGCCCTCCACCTGCCCGAATCGGTCGCTGTGATCGGTCCATTCCTGTCGGTACCGGACGATGTCGTCGTGACTGCGGCCGACGAAGTTCCACCACATGATGATCTCCTCGTCGAGGGGGGTGCCGCCCAGGATCACCAGGCGCGCATCCTCTTCGGCGTCATTGCGCACCCGCAGATGTGTCGCTCCGACGCCCACGTATCCCAGTTCGGTGCGCTCGAGCGGTTCGGCGGCGACGTCGACGAGTCGGATGCGCCCGGCGTCCACGAGAATCCCGTGTTCGAAGGACGGCGACACCGGCAGATCGATCTCGGCGCCGGGCGTCATGGTGATCTCGGCGCCCATCAGTGGCGTGAAGGTCTGGACGGGCGAACGTTCGCCGAGCAGTTCCCCGAGGAACACGCGCACGGCGACGCCCTCCCGCTCGATCACGGCCGGTACGTGGTGCGCGAAGTCCCTGGTCGTGTCGGCCGCGGCCGCCGGCAACGCGATCCACAGCTGAACGCCGTGCAGCAACGTGGTGTCGGGGGTAGAGACCTCGGTGTGCGCGATCCCGTGGCCCGCGGTCATCAGATTCAGCTCTCCCGGCCGCACCACCGCGTGGTTGCCCATGGTGTCGCGGTGCTCGATCGCGCCGGAGAACAGCCAGCTCACCGTCTGCAGCCCGGTGTGGGGATGCGGCGGAACGTCCATGCCGCCGGTCGCGGAGACGTCGTCCGGGCCGTAATGGTCGGCGAAGCACCATGCGCCGATCAGCGATCGTCTGCGCTGCGGCAGCGTGCGACGCACCGTCATCGCCCGCGGCCCGCCGAGCGGGACGTCACGTGCGGTCAGCACCTCCACGGCCGGCCTCCCCGAGTCCTGCGCGGGATCTGTCGCACCCGACCGGCAGTCGAGCTCGGCAGGCTGGATCTCGAGATTGCTCATGGGCATCCTTCGACGAATGGGCTGGCGGTCTCAGTCTAGAGAAGCGCTGGTGCGGATTCGTCGATGTCGGTATCCGGATGACGGGTCCGGACGGGTGAATCCGCCACCGGATGCGCGGTGCCGACGCCGCGCTGCGCGGTCGCGCTGGTTAACATGCGACGAGCACCGACAGCGAGGGAGACGCGAGATGTTCACGGTCAGTGTGGTGATTCCGGTCTACAACGAAGAAGAGGTCATCGCCGCGTGCCTGGAGGGCATCGCCGCTCAGACTCGTGCCGTGGACGAGTGCATCGTCGTCGACAACAACTGCAGCGACCGGACGGTCGCCGTCGCCGAGTCGTTTTCCCATCGGCTTCCCATCCGCATCGTGACCGCGCCGCGCCAAGGCGTCGGGTGGGCGCGCGATGCCGGTTTCGACGCGTCGTCCACCGACGTCATCGGCCGGATCGATGCAGACACGCGGCTGGACCCGAACTGGTGCGCGTCACTCGTCGAGTTCATGACCGGGCGACCAGAAGTCGCCGCGGTCACCGGCTTCGACTACCTGTACGACGTCCCACTCGAGCACCGGTTCGAGAAGCGTCAGCGCCGTAACGCCGAACGCTCCTCGGAGGGCCGCAAGGCGTTCACGCTGCTGGGGAACAACATGGCGATACGCCGCACCGCATGGGACTCGGTCCGGTCGGATGTGCCGAATCTTCCGGGTACCCATGAGGACATCGATCTGTTCTTCACGCTGCTCGAGAAGGACGCGGTCGTGTGGGTGGTGCCGGCGATGCTGGCGGGGGTGTCGCCCCGCCGATTCCGGATGAGCCCGTGGGCCAATCGGAAATATCGGGCCGCGGCGGTGAAGACCACGAAGGCTCACGGTCGGCATCGCCAGGCGAGCTTCATGGTGGCGCAGTCACCGCTGCTGTACACGTCCCTCTTCGTCTGGTGGCTGCGGGTGAAGCCGTTCGATCCGCGGACGCGGACGTGGCGACCGTGGCGGCTCTTCGCGCGAGAGGACGAGCGGGCGTCGCCGATGACTGCCGAGTGGGGCTGACGCCGCGCCGTCGGGTCACCGGCCCTGGTGGGCGATGCCTGCCGGGTGATGCCCGACGACGGGCGTGCGCGGTCAGGATGCCAGGCGGTCAGGATGCCAGGTCGCGGGCGATCTTCGGCCATGTCCGGCGCAGATCGTCCTGCCAGTACCCCCAGGAATGGGTGCCGTTGGGACGCACCGACACGTCGGCCGGGATGTGCAGATCGGCGAGGCGCCGGGCCATCTGGCCGGTGCACTGCCCGACGGCGCTCTCCAGGACACCGCCGACCAGGGTCTGGTTGGCCAGCCACGCGGCGTCGCCCTTGACGGAGGGATCGTTCAGAGTCTCGTGCGGACCCGGCAGACCGTTGCCGCTCGTCATGTAGATCTTGGTGCCACGCAGTTTCTCGGCATTGAGGTACGGGTCGTTCGCACGCCACACCGGACCGCCGGGTGGGCCCCACATGCTGGTGACCTTGCGTGCACTGAAACTCTCGACGACGATCCGGACGTAGGCCTCGCCGAGGGGATCGGTGGTGCGGGCACAACCGCTGAATGCACCGACGGCCCGGTAGAGCTTCGGCGCGGCGATCGCCAGATTCAGCACCGACGTCCCGGACATCGAGATGCCGCCGATGGCATTGCGTCCGGTGGTCGAGAACTGTCGGTTGATCAGCGGGGGGAGTTCCTTCGTGAGGAAGGTCTGCCACTTGACGCGTCCGAGCTCGGGGTCGTCGTGGATCCAGTCGGTGTAGTACGACGCGGCGCCGCCGATGGGAGTCACCACGTAGGTCTTCTTGTCCGCGAAGTACTTCTTGTAATCGGTGCGGGCCGCCCACGTCGCCCCGTCCTCGCCGCCGCCCGCACCGTTGAGCAGATAGAAGACCGGAGACGGGGTGCTGCGGTCGCGCGGGGTGAGCACCTCGACCGGGAAAGTCTTGCCCATCGCGGCCGAGTAGACGGTCAGGGTGTCCTGTTGCGGTCCGTCGTGGACGACCTTCACGATCCGCGACGGCTTCGCCGGCGCGGCCTGGGCGGTGCCGGCGGTGGCGAGGAGTGACGCCACCGACCCGACGACGATCAACAGGACCGTTGTCCAGCGCCTGAGCGGGCTCACGGTGCGATTCACTCCTTTGGTCGGGATTCCGACCGTCGCCGGATCCGGCACGGTCGAGGACGGCCCACGGGTTGCGGGCGGATGAACTCACAAAGTAGTCGGTCCGCGGCGGCGGATTGTTACAGGGTGGTCACGGTGTGGCGGAGATGACCGTCGCGTCCTCGAAAGCCATCGTGACCCGGGAGACCGAGGACGCCATCAGCGCGTGCCGGCTCAGCTTCAGGGAGCGCAGCTCGTCGGCGATCGGGTGGGTCCCGAGGACGAGGTCGGCGCCGCCCATGCGGGTGCGGGTGCCCGAGGTCGAGGTGAGTCGCCACGGCGTCATCCGCAGGACGCCGTCGAGCTGGGAGTAGGCGTTGAGGACGGTGTCCTGCGCGGAGTCCGGGACCCGTATCCCCGGGCGGACCGTCAGGTCCGCGACGAGCTGTCCGTCGGCGACGACGCGGCCGTGCTTGGTCGACGAATCGTGATCGACCTCGAAATCGGCGAGGGTCTTGGGGAAGCCCCAGATGCCGCGGCCCGCGGCCAGGGTGAAGTCGCCGTCCACCGGCAGGTGATGGATCAGCGCACGGGCATCGCCGCCGATCAGGGAGCGAAGAGCCCGGATCGGTGACGAGGGAGGCCGGGTCGGATCCTCGACGAGGAAGCAGACACCGAACTCGTTGTACGGTCCGAGGTCGCCGTCGACGTAGTCGACGAACACCAGCATGCACATGGTGCGTCCGGGCCGGATGCGCAGCGGACGCGGGTACGCGTCGCCCGCATCGCCACCGGTGCGGATCGCGTGCTCGACGGCGTCGCTGTCCGCGGTGAAGCCGGCGACGAAGCATCGGGCATGCCGGATCTCGACCGGCATGGTGACTGTGGTGCCCAGTACGTCGTGAGTGGATGCGGCGGAAGCCATCGGCGGGTCTCCTCGGGTTCGACCGGAAATCGGGGGTTCTACTAGAACACGTTCTCGTTTTCTCATGGTGCCAGGTCGATCGTCGCGGGGCCAGCGGGTCGAGTGAACCGACGCGAGGTCGCCGGGTGGCAGGACTGCGGACGGTGATGCCGATACCCTCGACGGAGGAGGGAATGACCGGAAGGGATGGCGATGACACCGGATGCGCCGACGGTGCTGAGGGTCGGAATGGTCGACGATCACCCTTCCCCGGTCTGGGGCATCGAACGCATCCTGGATCGGCAACCCGACATGGATCTCGTGTGCTCGGCGTCCACGGTCAGCGGCCTTCTCGAACAAGGAATCCAGACCGACATCGTGATCCTGGACCTGCGCCTCGACGACGGGACGACGCCGGGCCAGAACGTGACCCGTCTCACGGACGCGGGTATCGGCACGGTGGTCTACACCTCTGGGGAGCACCCTTCCTTGCTGCGCTCGGCGGCCCGCGCCGGCACGCTCGGGGTCGTCCTCAAATCGGCATCCGAAGACGAGATCGTGAAAGCCATCAGGTCGGCAGGGTCGGGATGTGAGGTGTTGACCACCGAGTGGGCCGCCGCGATCGATGCCGACCCGGAGCTCGAGGCCGTGGACCTGAGTCCGCAGCTGCAGCGGGTACTCACCCTCTATGCGTCGGGTGAGACATCCGCCGGCGTCGGGGCGGCGCTCGGGGTGACCGCGGAAACGGTCAACGAGTACCTCAAACGGATCCGTCAAAAATATGCGGCCGCGGGCCGGCCCACACGGACGAAACTCGATCTGTTCAAGCGAGCAGTCGAGGACGGCTGGTTGCCGGTTCCCGGACGGGGGGCCGCGGCGGGCCGGCAATCGCGCCGCGACGGGCCAGGACGGTCCGAGGGGTGACCCGGCGCGACCGAATCAGCCAGGTCGCACCCGTCGCAAACGCTCTGCACGATCGCGTGAACACGCGATGTCCCCAGTTCTGGGTCTAACGATCACGGCGACAAGTCCCTAATGTTCATTACCTGTGGTGCGGTCTTGTCGGGGGGACTGGGGCGCTCCGTGGGACAACAGACCGTATTACGCATGCGGTCGTGCAGAGCGAAGGATGACCAGTGACCGCCAGTTCACGAGTGCCCATTCACTTGGCGCGGGGCGCCGATGCCCGCCGCGGCGAGATCGGCGTGCCGGCGCCGCAGCACCACACCTCCGGTGAGGACAGGCCGGATCGCAGTGTGGCCCGAATCTCGGACCATCGGAACTTCGACGGGGCGGTGACGCCGCACCGACGGCCGGTGCTCTCGTCACGTGAGGTCGAGGTGTTGCTCGGCTGGTTGGCGGCCGAGTCGAAGGAAGACGCGGCCGCGTCGTTGTTCATCTCGGCGTCGACGGTGAGCACTCATCTCGCACGCATCCGGGCAAAGTACTCGGCGGTCGGGCGGGACGCCCCGACCAAGACACATCTGCTCGCCCGTGCGCTGCAGGACGGGTACACCAGCCTCGATCGTTGGTGACCGGCCTGCCGGCGTGGCCCTGGTCCTCAGCGCAGGTCGGCGGCCATCCGCGGCCAGGTCTGGTGCAGGTCGTCCTGCCAGTAGCCCCATGAATGGGTGCCGGTCGGTCGTAGCTTGACGCTGGCCGGGATGTGGAGGTCGGCCAGCCGGGTCGCCATCTGTCGCGTGCACTGGTCGATGGCGGCCTCGATCACACCGCCCAGCGCCGCCTGGTTCGCGAGGAACAACGGATCGCCATTCACGCCCGGGTCGCTGAGTTGCTCGTGCGGTCCGGACAACCCTGTGCCGGCGGTCATGTACAGCTTGGTGCCGCGCAACTTCTGGGCGTTGAGGTACGGATCGTTCGCACGCCATCCCGGGCCGTTGAGCGGTCCCCACATGTTGGTCATGTTCGCGCCGCCGCGATCCTGCACGACGAGGCGGATGTACTCCTGCCCGACCGGGTCGCTGGTCCGCGCGCAACCGCTGAAGGCCGCCACGGACTTGTACAGACCGGGTGCGGCGATGGCCAGGTTGAGCACCGAGGTACCCGCCATGGAGATCCCGGCGAGGCCGTTGCGTTTGGTCGTGTTGAACTCGGCGTCGATGAGGGGCGGGAGTTCCTTGGTGAGGAAGGTCTGCCACTTGTTGCGCCCGAGTGCGGGGTCATCGCGCTGCCAGTCCGTGTAGTACGAGAACGCGCCGCCGATGGGCGTCACCACATAGGCGTTCTGGTCGGCGAAGTACTGCTTGTAATCGGTCCGGGCATCCCAGGTCGCGGAGTCCTCGCCGCCGCCGGCACCGTTGAGGAGATACAGGGTGGGACTCGGGGTGGATCGATTACGCGGCGTCAACACGGTGACCGGGATGTTGCGTCCCATGGATGCCGAGTAGACCATCAGCGTGACCTGCTGGGGATCGTCGTCGTAGCGGCTCACGACATGCGATGTCGTGGCCGCAGCGGACATACCGGGAACGGCTGCGACCAGTGCCGCGACGGTTGCGACCACCGTCAGTATCGCCCCGAGGAGGAGGCGCTGAGATCTACCCACGATGTACATCCGTTCTGGTCCGAGAGCGTGGCTGCTCAGTCTAGGTGATGAACCTGACCGTTCCGTGAGCCGCTCGGGACATCGTGAACGCGCGCATGATGCGGGACTCTTTGGCTACCGTGGGGGAGTGACTTCCACAGGTGCGGGTAACGACACCGATCTCCTCCGAACGCTGCTGGCCGATTCGGCCGGCGGCGACCGGGGGGCATTCGCGCGTCTGTATGACCTCACGAGCGCCCGGATCTATGGTTTGGCCCTCCGTGTCGTGCGCGACCGCAATTATGCGGAGGAGGTGGTGCAGGAGGCCTATCTTGTGTTCTGGCAGAAGGCCGCCGACTATCACCCCGCGCGAGGCACCGTGATCAGCTGGATGATGACGATCGCGCACCGACGGGCCGTCGACCGGGTACGGACCGAAGAACTGCAACACCGGAAGATCGCCGAGTACGGCGCCACCAATCAGGCGCCCGCGGGAACGCCTGCGCCGCTGGAGATCGTGGTCGATCGTGAGGAGAACGACGAACTCCGGACGTGTCTGAACCGGCTCACCGATCTGCAACGGGATAGCATCGAGATGTCCTATTTCAGCGGAATGAGCTATCCCGAGGTCGCTGAGCAGACCTCGACGCCGTTGCCCACCATCAAGTCCCGTATCCGGGACGGATTGCGTAAGCTGCGCCATTGCCTGAGGAGCCAGAACGATGCCTGACACCGACTGGCTCGACGACCACGTCGAACTCTTCGCCGTGGACATCCTCACCGCAGCCGAGGACGCCCGGGTGGAGCGCGAATTGGGCGGATTGTCGCCGGTGGAGCGTCGGATCTACGACGGACGCATCGCCGACACCCGCTCGGCGATGGCCGATCTCGCGAGCTCGTATGCTCTCGAACCGCCGAACGCGTTGCGGGGTCGTGTTCTCGAGACTGTTTTCGCCGCCACTGTCGACATCGAGGCGGCGGACGCGGGCGGCGCCGCGGTCGGCGGACCCGACGAACCCGTTCCGCCGCAGGTCGATCAGCCCGATCAGCCGGATGCACCGACGGCCGGCAACATCGTGTCGATGGATGAGCATCGCCGCCGCCGACGATGGGCCGTCGGGGTGGCCGCCGCTGCCGCGGCGGTCGTCGTCGCGCTCGGCGCCGGCGTGATCGTCGGCCGGACGACCGCTCCCGATGCGCCGCCCGCCTCCACGGTGGCCGAGTCGGATCAGCAGGTTCTCGACGTCCTCAAGGCGCCCGATGCCCAACTGGCCGTCGGTGATCTGCAGGACGATCGCGGCACGATGTCGGTGGTGACCTCGCGCGAACGCAATCAGGCGGTCGCCCTCCTGCGTGACCTGCGCAATCCGATCGCCGACGACCGCGAATACCAACTCTGGCTCGTCGGCAAGGCGGACAATCCGGTCTCGGCCGGACTCATCCCGCCCGGCGGGGCGAACGCACCCACGCTCGTCGATGCTCTCGACAACTCGAAGGTGCTGGCGGTGACCATCGAACCCCGAGGCGGGTCGGCTCAGCCCACCACGCCGATCCTCACCCAGATCCCGATCTAGGGACCCTCGGGTGTGAGAAACGCAAGCGTCCCCGCGCCGGCGTGAGCCGATGCGGGGACGCCGCCGGAGACGTCGGGGCGAGCCCCTACGCGGTGGACTTGCGGTAGAGGATGAGCGACAACGGGATACAGATCGCCAGGATGGCGACGCTGCAGCCGATCGAGTAGCTCACCGCATGCTCGGCCACCCAGCCGGTGGGCGCCGGGAAATCCGGCGGTGAGGCATTGCCGAATTTCTGGCGACAGGCGGTGGCGACGGCCGTGACCGGATTCCACTCCGCGATCGGCCGGAGGAAACCGGGCAGGCTCTGCGCCGAGATGAAGGCGCTGGACAGGAAGGTCACCGGGAACATCCACAGGAACCCGATGCTCTGGGCCACTTCGACATTGGGCGCCGCCAATCCGGTCACCGCACCGACCCACGCCATCGCCAGAGCGAACAGCAACAGGACCCCGAAGGCGATGGCCGCATCGAGAGCACTGCCACGGACGCGCCAGCCGATGGCCAGCCCGCAGGCCACCATCACCCCGAGTCCGAGTATCCCGAGCAACATGTCCGAGGTGACCCGGCCCGCGATCACGCCGAGCCGGGACATCGGCAGGGACCGGAGCCGGTCGATGATGCCGTCGGACATGTCGTTTGCCAGTCCGACGGTGGTGAAGGCGGCATTGAAGACGACGGTCTGGGTGAAGATCCCGGCCATCAGGAACTCTCGATACGATCCGCCGCCGAAGGTGGCGCCGAACACGTAGGCGAACAGGAACACGAACATCAGCGGCTGGATCGTCGCGCTCACCAGCAGGGTCGGGATACGTCGGACCGTCAGGAGATTGCGTTCGACGATGACGGCGGTGTCGGCGAACATCACACTCGCTCCAATCGTTCGGTGCGGGCCTGCGCCTCGCCTGCGTCGGGATCGTCGTCCTCGGGTCTGCCGGTGAGGCGCAGGAACACGTCGTCGAGGGTCGGGGTGGTCACCTCGGCGTCGACCACGTCGATTCCGGCGCGGTCGCAGATCTTCACGGCGTCCACGCCGCTTCGGGTGCCGTCGGCGACCGGCACCGACCAGCGGTTGGGCCCGAGCCTGCTCGGCATCCCGAGGCCGACCTCGGCGAGGGTGGTGGCCACCAGGCCGGATCGCTCGTCGGAATCCTCGGTCCCGCGTACCTCGATGGTGAGCAGCGACTGTGCGGTGGTCGATTTCAGCTCGTCGGCGGTGCCCTGTGCCCGCACGCGCCCATGGTCGATGACGGTGATGGCATCGGCGAGCGCATCGGCCTCTTCGAGGTACTGGGTGGTGAGCAACACGGTCGTACCGGCCGCCACCTGGGTCTCGATCACCTCCCATATCTGTCGCCGGCCACGGGGATCGAGACCGGTGGTCGGTTCGTCCAGGATGATCAGCTCGGGGCGGTTGATGAGCGCTCCGGCGAGGTCGAGCCGTCGGCGCATGCCACCCGAGTAGGTACGCATCGGCCGGTCGGCGGCGTCCTCCAACGCGAGGTCCGCGATCAGTTCGCGGGCACGGTCGGAGGCCTCGCCGCGGGACTGCTTGTACAGCTGACCGACCAGACGGAGATTCTCGAAACCGGTGAGAGTGCCGTCCACGGCGGCATATTGGCCGGAGACGCCGATCCGGGCACGCACGGCGTCCGGTTCGGCCACCGCGTCGAGCCCGCAGACCTCCACCTCTCCCTCGTCCGGCCGGAGCAGGGTCGCGACGGTCCGGACCGTGGTGGTCTTGCCTGCGCCGTTGGGTCCGAGGAGCGCGTGCACGGTTCCGGTGGGAACGGTCAGATCCAGTCCGTCGAGCGCATGGACCCGCGGCCCACGCCCGAAAAGGCCGGAGCGGTAGGTCTTCCGGACGCCCGACAGCCGGAGGGCACGCGCATCGCCGGTGTCCTCGATGTCGTCGGTGTGATCGGTGGCGTCAATCATGCTGTGCCGTCCCAATGCGGTCCTCGCTCTCCTTTGCTGCCGCAGCCGACTCCATCGCCCGGATCAGGCTGGTCGGCCGCATGTCGCGCCAATTCTCTTCCACGTAGGCGAGGCAGTCGTCGTGTCCGGCGGGGCCGTGCATGGTGCGCCAGCCCTCCGGTACCGGTGCGAACTCGGGCCAGAGTGAGTGCTGCCCTTCGTCGTTGACCAGCACGAAGAACACCCCTTCGGTGTCGTCGAACGGATTAGTCATGCTTCCTCCTCGTTGGCGATTCCGTTATCGGTGTCCAGATCGGTGGTGGCGGGTGCCGGGTTGGCATCGCCGGTGGTGCAGTCGATCGCGGCCGCGAATCCGGTCACGTTCTCCGGCAGCAGCATCCGCGCGTGGGCGCAGTCCACGATGGTCTCGGCGATCTCACCGCTGACGTGATCGCGCCAGTCGTCCACCGCAGGGCGCCCGGGCGGTGGGTCACCCGCCGCCGTCACGAATGTCATGTCGCCGTGGAACGTGCCGGGACGCCAGTGCGCGGCGAGCGGTGTCGCGTGCCGGAACGTTCGGTGGACGGCCGCGAAGTCGGCCTCGGAGAGCCCGGCGAGGGGTCCGCCCGCGGCACGCACGGCCTGCCATGCCTCGGTGACCGAGGGCTCTCGCCCATCATCGGCGGCAGTGATGCCGAACTCGGACAGCAGTTCCGCCACCGACGGTTCGGTCGCGAGGTCCGGGCGGTCGGCGAGCACGAACGAGTCCAGCAGCACCAGCTGTGCCACCTCCTCGCCGGCCGCCTGCAGCGCGATCGCCACCTCATGGGCGATCAGTCCACCGAGCGACCAACCCACCAGGTGATAGGGCCCGTGCGGCGCGACGGTGCGGATTCGGGCCACATAGTCGGCGGCCAGCTCGGAGATCGTCTGTGCCGCGGGCTCGCCGGTGAGCATCGGATTCTGCAGTCCGTAGACCGCACGGTCCGGTGCCACGTGGGGCAGCAGCGACGCGAAGCTCCACGAGAGCCCGATCGCCGGGTGGATCACGAACAGTGGTGGTTGCGTCGTCTCCGCGTTCGACGGTGCCCGTCGCAGCGCCAGCAGCGGGTCGAAACCGACGCCGGTGATCGAGGGCGCGCCATCGGGTCCGGCGCCGGCCCGGCGCCCGGCAGTCTCGGTGACCGCGGCCAACTCGGCGACGGTCGGCGCCGCGAACAGCGTCTGGACAGGGACCTCGCAGCCGAGCAGGTCGCCCAGCCGAGCGGCGACGGTGGTGGCCATCAGCGAGTTGCCGCCCAGATCGAAGAAGCCGTCGTCGGCGCCCACCGAGTTCTCGTCGAGCGCCAGCACGTCGGAGAAGACCGCGGCGATCTGCTGTTCGATGCCCGGACGCGGCGCGCGTGACGGTGTCGCCCCGGATGCGGCGGGCAACGCCTCGCGATCGAGTTTGCCGGTCGGCGTGAGCGGCACCTCGTCCAGCCGGGTGATCGACGACGGCAGCATGTGCCGCGGTAGCCGCGATCCGAGATGGGCGCGGATGTCGTCGCTGTCCATCGTCACGCCCTGGTAGGTCGTCAGATAGCTGCGCAACGTCGGGGCACCGGCGGACTCGTCCACCACGGTGACCGCGAAATCCACTGCGGGATGGGCGGCGAGGGCATCGTCGATCTCCCCGAGCTCGATCCGGAAGCCGCGGACCTGCACCTGATTGTCGGCGCGGCCGACGTACTCGATACGGCCGTCCGGAGTCCACCGCACCAGGTCGCCGGTGCGGTACATCCGCTGACCGGCATATGCGTCGCCGGTGACCATCGGCGCCGGGACGAACCTGGTCGCGGTGAGCTCCGGTCGTCGGTGATAGCCGCGGGTGACCTGGTCGCCGATGAGGTAAAGCTCACCGACCACACCGGTCGGCACGGGGTGTAGACGCCGGTCGAGCACCAGTGTGCCCACCCCGTTGTTCGGGGTTCCGATGGTCAGCAGGCCGCCCGGGTCCAATGCGGTACTGCCGGTGATGATCACGGTGGTCTCGGTGGGACCGTAGACGTTGAACATCATGCGGCCGGGTGCCCAGCGGCGGACCAGCTCGGAGCCGAAGTCCTCGCCGCCGACGGCGAGCTCCCGCAGTCGCGGCACCGCAGCCGGGTCCATGGTGGCCACCGCGGCCGGCGTGATGAACGCGTGACTGACCTGATGACGATCGATGAAGCGTTCGAGTTCGGTGCCCCCGTAGATCCCTGGCGGCACGATCGCGAGGGCCGCGCCGCCGGCGGCGGCCATGAGGAACTCCAGCACCGACGCATCGAAACTGGGCGAGGCGAAGTGCAGGACACGGGATTCGCGGTCCGGGTGCATCCGGGTCCGGAGCTCCTCGTGGACGGCGGCGAGGCCGCTGTGCGGGACCAGGACACCCTTCGGGCGGCCGGTGGAACCCGAGGTGTAGATGATGTACGCCAACTGATCCGGCCGGACCGGCGCGGCCAGCTCGCTCTCCCGGATGGGGGTGGGCGAGGAATGGCCCAACCGGGTCCGGGTCGACAGGTCGTCGAGCACCAGGACGGGGAGGTGGAGGGCGTCGCCGAAGCCTGCGCGGCTCGACGAGGTGGTGACCACCATCGATGCGCCGCTGTCGTCGAGCATGTGACGGATTCGCTCGGGTGGGTAGGTCGGGTCGACCGGCACATACGCGGCGCCGGACTTGATGATCGCCCAGATCGTCACGACGGCCTGAATCGATCGGGGGATGGCCATCGCGACAACGGTTTCCGGCTGGTCACCGACCCCGCGTCCGAGCAGGACCCGGGCCAGGCGGTTCGATCGTGCGTCCAGATCGGCGTAGGTGATCGCGTCACCGTCGGTGACCGCGGCCCAGCCCTCTGGATTGCGCCGGACGGCGTCGGCGAGCAGTTCGCCGAAGGTGGCCTGCGGCGCCGCGTCCGGGCCGGTGGCGGGACTGACCTCAGCGACCTCGAGCGGGTCGGTGATCCGGATGTCCCCGACCGCACGGTCCGGGTCGCAGATGAACGCGCGGACCACGCGCAGCAGTCGCGTGACGATCTGCTCGGCATCCCCTCGGGAGTACCGTGCGGTCGCATAGGTCAGCTCGACGGCCGCCTCGGTTGCGGCCGGGGCCATCCCGGTCACGGTGAACTGCATGTCGAACTTGGCGGTGCGCGTGCCGATCTCGGATAGTCCGAGCGTGAGCTCGCCGGTCATCGGGATCGATCCGCCATCCGCCGGCGAGGACTCGGCGAAGTCGTGCACCGACAACGCGATCTGGAACAGGGGATGCCTCCCGATCTCGCGCGTGGGGTTGACGTCGGTGACGATGTCGTCGAAGGGCGCGTCGAGGTGGTCGAGCGCCTCGAGGTCGGCGGCTCGCGTCGCGTCGAGCAGGTGCGCAACCGTTTCCTCGGGTGTGAGACGGGTGCGCAGCGCCAGGGTGTTCACGAACATCCCGACGACACGTTCGTAGCCGGCCGAGGAGCCGCGCGGTGCGCGATTGGCCACCGGGGTACCGATGACCAGGTCGTCACCGAGCCCGAGGCGATGCAGCAGAACCGCGAGTGCGGTGTGCAGCACGGCGAACGGCGTCGTCGAGCGTTCACGGGCGAACTCGGCCAGTGCGGTGCGGAGTTCGTCGTCCACCGCGGTCACCACCGATGCCCCTTCGCCGCCGTCGGGTCGGCCGGCCGGGGACGAGGTGGGGATCGTCGTCTCGGCAGGTGAACCGGCGAGTACGTCGGCCCAGTAGCGTCGATCCGCCTCGGCGGAATCCGCGACGCCTCCGTCACCGGCGACCTCCGATGCGTAATCCCGGTAGTCGACCACCGCCGGCGTCCAGATCTCCGTGCGTCCGGCCGCGCGCTCGGTGTAGGCGGTCACGAGATCGCCCATCAGCACCGGCAGTGAGGCGCCGTCGGCGGCGATGTGATGGATCACCAGCACCAGAGTGTGCTCGTCGCAGGCGTGTTCGATGACCGCGGCGCGCAGCGGCGCATCGGTGGTGACATCCATCGGCGCGAGCAGCCGATCGCGCATCGTGTCGTCGCCCGCGATCGGGGTGAGATCGCCGACGATGCTCGCCGTGTCGTCGAGCACCACACCGACGGGAGTGTCCTCGACCACCGGGTAGATGGTGCGCAGGGACGCATGCCGATTCACGAGGTCGATCAGGGTGTCGCGGAGGATCTCCGGATCGAGTGCGCCGCTCAGACGGACCGCGAAGGGCATCAGGTAGTCGGTGGCGTCCGGTGCCGTGCGCGCCAGCGACCACAGGCGACGCTGGACCGGTGCCAGCGGCACCCGCGTCGGTCGGGGCCGATCGGCGGCCGGCTCCGCAGGTGCGGACGCCGCAGCGGCCACCGCGTCGGCGGGGACCATCCGGGCCAGCCCGGCGATGGCGGGGGTGTCGAAGATGTCCCGCACCCGCCAGTCCACCGACGGGTAGGCGTTGTTGAGCCGACCGACCACGGTGGTCGCCTGGAGCGAGGTGCCCCCGAGACCGAAGAAGTCGTCGTCGGCGGAGACGGCACCGGTGTCGACACCCAGGACATCGGCGAGGATCCCGATGATCGAGGTCTCCGCGGCGGTGGACGGTGCGCGGCCACCCGGATCGGCGACGGCCACCGGCTCGGGCAGCGCCGCCCGGTCCAGCTTCCCGTTGGTGGTCAGCGGAATCCGGTCGAGCACGGTGACCGACGACGGCACCATCTGACGGGGTAGCCGACCGCGCACCGTGTTCCGGAGATCGGTACCGGTCGGTGCCGAGGCCGGATCGGTGTGGTCGTGCAGCGTCACGTATGACGCCAGGACGGCATCGGCGCCGGTGCCGCGGACGAGCGTGGTCGCGAAGTCGACGTCGGGATGCTCCGCGAGTGCACCCGACACCTCGTCGAGTTCGATGCGGAAGCCCCGCACCTTCACCTGATTGTCGGTGCGGCCGTGGTAGACCAGCGATCCGGACGGGTCGCGGTGCACGATGTCGCCGGTCCGGTACATCACCGTGCCGGAACCGTCCGGTGCCGCGACGAATCGGGATGCGGTGACGTCCGCGCGTCCCAGGTAGCCGCGTGCGACACCGGGGCCGGACAGGTAGAGCTCTCCGGGCACCATCGGCGGCACCGGGTGCAACCGATGGTCGAGGACGAGGGCGCCACAGCCGGGAATCGGGGTGCCGATGGTGATCGGGTCACCGGGACGCAGCGGTCGGGAGATGGTGGAGACGATGGTGGTCTCGGTGGGCCCGTACTGGTTCAGATAGCGCCTGTCGGCGCCCCACTGCGCCACCAGGGCCGGGCTCGATGCCTCGCCGCCGACGCCGAGGCATCGCAGCGCAGGGAGGTCGGACGTGGTGGCGGCGGAGAGCGCGGCCGGGGTGATGAACGCGTGGGTCACCTGCTCGGTCGCCATGAACTCCACGAGTTCGTCGCCGCCGTAGATCGACTGCGGGGCGACGACCATGGTCGCGCCGGTGGCGAACGCCATCAGGAACTCGAGCATCGACGCGTCGAAACCCGGTGAGGCGAAGTGCAGGGTGCGGTCGCCCTCGGCGAGTTCGTAGGTCTGCTGTTGGGCGGCGGCGTAGGCCGCGAGACCGCGGTGGGTCACGGTGACGCCCTTGGGCTTCCCGGTCGAGCCGCTGGTGTAGACGATGTAGGCCACGGTGTCCGGGTTCCGGCGGACATCGTCGGCAGCGAGATCTGCGCGATCCGTCGGCACCGGCAGCAGGTCGAGCTCGTCGGTGGTCAGCCACCAGAGATGATGTGGCAGTTCACCGAACCGGTCCGGGCCGGTGATCCCGACGACGGCCTGCGCGTCGTCGAGCATGTGCCGGACGCGGTCGGACGGGTAGCGAGGATCGAGCGGCAGCACGGCCGCACCGGTGCGGGTGACCGCCCAGGTGGCGACCACCGATTCCGCGGACCGATCCAAGGCCACGGCGATCACGTCCTCGGCGCCGACACCCAGGAGGCTCAGACGATCGGCCCAGCGTGCGGCGCGTCGATCGAGTTCCGCGTAGGTGAACGAGGTCTCGCCGTCGCGAAGTGCGATCGCATCCGGATGCTCGGCGACGGTGGTTCGCAGGATGTCGGCCAGATGGAGTGGCTCCGTGAGTGCCGCAACGGGTTCCGGGGTGTCGATCGAAAGCGGGAGATCATCGATCGGCCGCTCCGGGTCGGCGACGATCTGCTGGGTGATCTCCACCAGGCCCCGTGCGATGGCCTCGACACGGGGGCGACTGAAGACATCGGTCGCGTAGGTGAACCGGGCCGTGTCGCCACGCAGGCGCAGCTCGAGATCGAAGCGGGCAGCACCGGTCTCGACCTCTTCCGCGGTCACCTCGAGTCCGTCGAGGTGGACGTCGACGCCCAGCGCCGAGTTGGAGACTCCGGGTACCGCGTCGAACGCGAGTGCGATCGAGAAGATCGGATGCCGGCCTGTGCGGGGCGGATTGACGGTCGCCACCACGTTCTCGAACGGCATGTCGGCCTGCGACAGTGCTTCGAGGTCGCGGGGCCGGATCTCGTCGAGCAGGTGGGTGAACCCGGCCGAACCGTCCACCGGGGTGCGGAGCACGACGGAGTTCACGAACATGCCGACCAGGTCGGACAGGCGCGGGTCGGTGCGACCGGCCACCGGGGTGCCGATGACGACATCCGACGGGGTTCCGCCGATGTGTGTGTCGGGGTCGGCGTGCAGCCGGTGCAGGAGCGCCGCGAAGACGGCGTGGATCGTCATGAACTCCGTTGTCCGGCCGTCCGAGATGGCGCCGAGCGCCGACCGCAGCGCACCGTCGAGTTCCACCTCGACGACGTCCGCCGCCGCCGTGGTGGCGTCGGCGTCCACGGACTCCGCGGTCGATGCGGGCTCAGGGATCAGGATGGGGGTGGAGTCGAGACCGTCGAGTTCTCGACCCCACCACCCGGCCAGCTCGTCGAGCCGGCCTTCCAGATTCTCGGCCTGCCACCGGAGATAGTCGCGGTAGCCGACCGGAAGTGCGGCCTGCGACGGTGATCGACCGTCTCGCAGGTCCGCGTAGGCGCCGGCGATGTCACGCGCGAGTGGCGCCATCGACCATCCGTCGGCAGCGATGTGATGCACGACGATGGTCAGCTTGTGGTGACCCTCGGTGTCCGGCTCCCCGGCCACCCGATCGGCGATGCGGTGCAGCACCACCCGGACCGGTGCCTGGGTCGTGAGGTCGAAGGCCGTGCGGGCCAACTGCTCCGAGGCGGTGACCCACTCGTCCTCGCCGATCTCCGTCGGCGTCAGATCCAGGGTCACGGCGTCGGCGGGCAGGATGTCGATGACCGGATGGCCGTCGTGCGCAGGGAAGGTGGTGCGCAACGGTTCGTGCCGGTCGATCGCGTGGCGCAGGGCGCCGTCGAGCGCGGCGACGTCGAGTTCGCCACGCAGGTCGAGCGCGAACGCGATGTTGTACTGGCCGACCGTACTCGACTCGCTGTCGGTGCCCGTCGGGTCCTGGGTCAGCTGGTTGAGGAACCAGAGTTGTTGCTGTGCCGGTCCGGGAGCGATGACGAGGTCGGCATCATGATGCAGGGTGGCGAGCGGGCGATGGTCGGTGTAGTCGGCGTCGGTGTCGGCCGGCACCGCCAGTCGGGCCAACTCCTCGATGGTCGAGTGGTCGAAGATGTCGCGGACCGCGATACGGCGACCACTGATCTGCTCCAGCTGCCCGACGATCTGTGTGGCGGACAACGAGTTCCCGCCGAGATCGAAGAAGTCGTGGTGGCGACCGACGTCGGCGGTATCGAGGCCGAGCTGGTCGGCGACGATGGCGGCGACCGCGCGTTCGGTATCGGTACGTGGCGCGACATGCTCCACGCCCCCGACGGTCGAGCCGTCCGCGGTTGCCGGATCCGGCAGTGCTCGCATGTCGACCTTGCCGATCGGCGTGGTGGGGATCTCGTCGAGTTCGATGATGGTGTGGGGGATCATGTGGCGGGGGAGGCGGCGGGCGAGCCGTTCACGGATCGCCCGGGCGGTGTCCCCGGCCGCCGGCCGGGCGGCACCGTCCGTCTGAGCCGGTTCGATGGTCACGTACGACACCAGGCGGGCCTGTGCGCCCTCGCCGGTTGTGGTGGTGACCGCGGCCCGCACCGCGTCGTCGGTGACCAGGGCGGCATCGATCTCACCGAGCTCGATGCGGTGGCCGCGGATCTTGGTCTGATGGTCGGCCCGGCCGCGGAACTCCAACTCGCGGTCGGTGTTCCATCGCACCAGATCGCCGGTCCGGTACATCCGGTCACCCGGGTCTCCGTACGGATTGGCGACGAAGCTCTTGGATGTCAACGGGCGCACACCGTGGTACCCGCGGGCCAGATGGGGACCCGCGATGTACAACTCGCCGACGGCACCGGGTGCGACGGGCTGGAGCCGTTCGTCGAGCACCATCGCGGCGATCCCACGGATCGGGCGGCCGATGGTGAGGGCTCGGGCGTCCGGGGTGATGTCCTCGGAGATCGTCGCCACCACCGTGGTCTCGGTCGGGCCGTACGCGTTGAACAATGCGCGTCCGGCCGACCAACGGCGCACCACCTCCGGATTGGGGTGTTCGCCGCCGATGACCAGCGCGGCCAGATCTGGGAGTTCCTCGGGAGACATGGTGGTGAGCAACGAGGGGGTGAGGAATGCGTGGGTGATCCGCTCCGAGCGCATCAGGTGGGCGAGTTCTGCGCCGCCCACGATGGTCGGGGGTGCGACATGCATGGTCGCCGCGGCGGACACCGCCATCAGCACCTCGAGGACCGAGGCGTCGAAGCTCGGTGAGGCGAGATGCAGGGTGCGGCAGCGC
Source organism: Gordonia sp. DT101 (assembly GCF_049844895.1). Lineage (NCBI taxonomy): Bacteria > Bacillati > Actinomycetota > Actinomycetes > Mycobacteriales > Gordoniaceae > Gordonia > Gordonia sp. DT101. The sequence continues at coordinate 982,883 of NZ_JBNCLX010000002.1, forward strand.
GGAGTGAGTCCGAAGTGGACGACCTGCTGCGCGGCGAAATCCGCGAGACCGCGGTGGCTCACCACCACGCCCTTCGGGGTGCCGGTGGTCCCCGACGTGTAGATCAGGTAGGCCGGATGGTCGACAGACGTGGGTCCGTCGAGCTCGCCGGCGCGGATCGGGCCGTGGGGCAGTGCCTTTCGTGCGGCGTCGGTGGCCGGGTCGTCGAGGATCACGGTGTGGAGATCGTCACCGTCGACGACGTCGTTGGAGGGGGCCGACGCCGTGTCGGTGACGAGTAGCCGGGTGCCGGAGTCACCGATCATGAACGCAATGCGCTCCGGCGGGTAGTTCGGGTCGACCGGCACCCATGCGGCGCCGGTGCGGGTGATGGCCCACAGGGTGATCATCCAGTCGGCGCTGCGTGGCAGCGACACGGCGACATAGCGTTCCGGACCGGCGCCATGCGAGATGAGCAGCCGTGCCAGACGGTTGGCGGCCGCGTCGAGCTCGCGGTAGGTCAGGACCGAGGTGCCGTCGTTCACGGCAACCCGGTCGGGTTCGGCGTCGACCGCGCGGGCGAGGATGCGGCTCAGGTGCTCCACCGGCCGCCGGCCCGCACCGACCGCGGGCACGAGGTCGAGTTGCTCGTGCGGGTCGAGGAGGGAGATGTCGCCGATGGAGATCTCGGGGCGGGCGGTGACGGCGTCGATGAGCCGGACGAGTCGTGCGGACAGGCCGGCGATCGTCTCGCGATCGAACAGCGCCGTCGCGTAGTCGATGTCGATGCCCAGGCCCCCGGGATCGCCGTCGGCGTCGGTGTGCTCGGTGAAGGTGAACTGCAGATCGAACTTCGTCTGCCCGATCTCCACGCGCGACGCGGTTGCGCTCAGTCCGGCGAACTCCAGCTCGATCGCCGAACTGTCCTCCACGGCGACCGAGACCTGGAAGAACGGATGGATGTTGCCCGACCGGTCCGGGTTCAGGTCGGTGACCAGGCGGTCGAACGGAAGGTCCGCATGCGCGAACGCCTCCAGGTCGCGACCGCGGACGTCGGCGAGAAGGTCAGAGAAGCCGGCTCCCTTGTTCACTTCGGTGCGCAGTACCACCGTGTTGACGAACATGCCCACGAGACCGTCGATCTCGGCGTCGCCACGGCCGGAGACCGGGGTACCGACGGCGATGTCGGAGGAGGTGGAAAGGGTGCGCAGCAGCGCGGCGACCGCGGCGTGCAGCACCATGAAGGTGGTGGCGTCGTTCTCGGCGGCCAGCGTTCGCAACCCGCGATGGCGGGGCGCCGAGATCCCGGCGTGCAGGGTGGCGCCGGCGGAATCTGGAGTGCGCGGACGAGGACGATCGAACGGGAGCTCGGTCTCCCGCGGGGAGTGTGCCAGGCGCTCGGTCCAGTACCGGAGATCGTCGTCGACGGGGGAGTCGGGGCCCGAATCGGTCAGCCACGCATGGCGTGCCGCGCTCACCTGCGAGTAGGTCAGCGGCAATGCGGGCCAGTCGGGCTCGGAGCCGTCGCGTCGTGCGCGATAGGCGGCGGCCAGGTCGGCGGCGAGCGGCGCGAGCGACCAGCCGTCCGCGGCGATGTGGTGGATGACGACGGTCAGCCGGTGGTCGTCGTCGCCGGTCCGTACCAGGCGGGCTCGGATGGGCAGGGACCGGACGAGCTCGAACGGCGCGGCGGCAAACTCGCGTGCACCTGTGATCTCGGCCCGGTCGCCTGCGGTGGCATCGAAGACATCCAGGGCGACATGGGCTTCCGATGCGTCGGCGACCTCGGCACAGGCGATGCCGTCCCGTTCGGACACGGTGGTCCGCAACGGCTCATGGCGTCCGACGACGTCGTTCAACGCCGCCTGCAGGGCGTCGACGTCGAGCTCGCCGACCAGCCGCACGGTGAACGGGATGTTGTAGGTGGCAGCGGCTTCCGGGTCGAGTCGGGCGGCCAGCCACAGGCGGTACTGGGCGGGTGAGAGGGGGATCGGACCGTCGACCCGCTCCGGGGCCGGATCATGGGTGGCGGATCCGGCCCGCAGGGTCTGCTCGTCGACCCCGAGCGCGGCGACCGCGTCGGCGATGCCGGTGAGGTCCGTGCTGTCGAACACCGTGCGCAGATCGATCCGTCGTCCGATTGCGCGGGAGAGTCGGGCCGCCACGCGGGTCGCCGACAGCGAGTTGCCGCCGAGCGTGAAGAAGTTGTCCGACATCGAGACGTGGTCGGTGCCGAGCACCTTGCCGACGGTGTCGGCGACGAGCTCGCCGATCGGCCCCTGCGGCGCCACATGTTCGGCGGAGTCGGGCCGCGGCGGCGTGGGCAGCGCGCGCCGGTCGAGCTTGCCGTTGGCGGTCGTGGGCAGCTCGTCGAGCACGACGATCATCGCCGGGACCATGTGCTCGGGGAGACGGTCTGCGAGTTCGGCCCGCAGGGCGCGGTCGGAGAGATCGTCGCCGCTGACATAGCCGACGACGGCGGCCGAGTCGGCAACCACGTCGTCGCGGACTACCACGCCGGCGGCGCGGACGCCGTCGAGGCTGCTCAACGCGGCCTCGATCTCGCCGAGCTCCACTCGCTGTCCACGGATCTTGACCTGAGAGTCACTGCGGCCCAGGTATTCCAGTTCGCCGTCGGCGCGGCGACGGACCAGGTCGCCGGTGCGATAGAGACGAGCACCGGTGCCGTACGGGTCGGCCACGAACCGGCCGGCCGTCAGGTCGGGACGGTTGCGGTAGCCGCGCGCGAGCTGGATACCGCCGAGATAGAGCTCGCCGATCGCGCCGATCGGCTGGGGGGCCAGTCGGTGGTCGAGGACCTGGACCGTCGTGTTCCAGACCGGCGCGCCGATGGGCACCGCGCCGGCATCGGATGTGCAGTGGTCGTGGAAGGTGACGTCGACGGCCGCCTCGGTGGGTCCGTACAGGTTGTGGACCGGAGCGTCGGTGAGACGTTCCACCGCCGCGACGGTTTCGGGGGTCAGCGCCTCACCGCTCGTGACGATCCGGCGCAGTGAACGCAGGTCGTCGGCCACTGTGTCGTCGCCACCGTGGGCCGCGGCGAAGGCAGAGAGCATGGACGGGACGAAGTGGGTGGTGGTGACGGCGTGCCGCGCGATCACGTCTCGCAGATACCACGGGTCGCGATGGCCGTCCGGGCTCGGGATCACCATCGTCGCCCCGGTGATCATGGGCCAGTAGAACTCCCAGACGGACACGTCGAAGGTGGCCGGTGTCTTCTGCAACACCCGATCGGTGCTGTCGAGGCCGTACCGGGATTGCATCCATGACAACCGGTTGACGATCGACCGGTGACTGATCATGACGCCCTTGGGCTTTCCGGTGGAACCCGAGGTGAACAGCACGTACGCGGGATGATCGGCGTGTAGTCGAGCGGCGCGGGGTGTGTGCACCGCGTGGCGCCCGCGCCCGGGATGCGCATCGGTTCGGAGTTCGTCGAGACCGACGGTGTCGACCTCGTGGTCGGTGAGGGCGGCGCCGTCGGGGGTGATCACGACCGCGGGCCGTGCGGTGTCGAGAATGTGCTGCAGACGTGCCGCCGGTTCGGCCGGGTCGATCGGCAGGAATGCCCCGCCGGCCAGGGTCACCCCGTGCAACGCGATGACCTGTTCGGCGCTGCGCGGGAGCCCGACGCCCACCACCGATTCGGGTCCGATACCGCGGGCCCGGAGGCCGTCGGCGACCGACCGGGCGCGGGCGGCGAACGCCGAGTGGTCGAGGGTTTCGCCGTCGACATCGATGATCGCGGTCTCCGTGCCGTGGCTCGCGAATGAGTCGGTGAGGAGATCCACCAGGGTGGTGTCGCCGAGATCGAGGACGTCGCCGGTTGCGAATCGGCGGGCGACGGGTCCCTCGTCGTCGGCGAGCAACGGGATCGAGGTGACCGGGCTGCCGGGATCGGTGAGCACGAACCGCTCGACGAAGGAGACGATCCGGTCGTGGTGGCGCTCGATCTCCTCGGGGGAGTAGACATTCGGATTGGCCTCGAGGTCGAGACGCATACCGCCGGTGAAACCGTCATAGACGTTGATCGACGCGTCCTCGACGGGCCCGGTGGAGAGCACGTTGAGCTCGCCGCGAAGTGTGCCGAAGTCGATGTGCTCGAAGAACAGCATCACGTTGACCATCGGCCCGAAGAAGCCACGACGTCCGCCGGGCGACCCGAGTACATCCCCGGTGATGTCCTCGTGGCGGAACTTCTGGTGGCGTACAGCCTGTTTGACGTCGGCATTCACCGTGCGGAGGAACTCGCCGAGCGTGACCTCCTGCTCGTCGGGCGCCTCGATGCGGGCGCGCACCGGCACGACGTTCGACGTCAGGCCTGCCGACGTCCGCAGGATGTCGCGGTCGCGGGCGGCAACGGGCAGGCTCAGCATCGCCTCGTCGCGATCGGCGAAGCGTGCGAGGTAGACGGCCACCGCCGCGGTGATCACCGAGGCGGGCCGGACGGCGTGGTCGCGGGCGATCTCGCGGATGCGCTCGACGAGCGGCTGGGGGAGGGTGTGCGCCCGCACCGTGGCGGTGGGCGCGGCGGCCGCGGTCGTCGTCGAGAGGGAGGTGATCTCGGGGAGGGCGCCTGCGTCGTCGAGGAGGTGGTCGGCCCAGTACCGCCGGTCATCGGCGAAGGCCTCAGAAGAGCGGTACTCCCGGTCGAAGTCGGCGATCTGCGCCATCGACGCGATTTGGGCGGGCGGCACCTCGTCGTCGCCGACGATCGCGGTGTAGTGCTGGGCGACGCGCATCATCATGTACATCGCGGCATAGCCGTCGAAGGCCAGGTGGTGGCCCCAGCAGTACCAGATGTGGTGCTTGTCACCGAGGCGCAACAGGTAGGTCTGCAGCAGCTCGTCGTTGTAGAGGTCGGTGGCGTGCGACCGGTGATCGTCGATCCAGGCCATCGCCGCGGACCGCGGGTCGTCGGCGTCGGAGAAGTCCCGCCGACCGAGGATGATCGTCCGATCGTCGTCGACGAAGGTCACGGGCTCACCGTCGTCGGTGGCGATCAGCCGCAGGCGTCCCGACTCTGTCTCGTGCGCCGTGGCGGCGACCGCACTCTCCATGACATCGGCGTCGACGTTGTCGCGGAACTCCGCGAACGCCGCGACCGACATGGGCACCTCGGGATCGAGTTGCTGGGCGTAGAAGATGCCACGCTGTGCGGCGGTCATCGGGATCGCGCCGTGGCGTGCGATGTGCCCGATGTCGGTGCGGATTGCGTTGTCGGTGGTCACGCGGTCCTCCCTCTGGTCGGCTGTTGGCTCGGCGGGTTGCCGGTGCGTCGGCCGTCTATCGGTGCTTCGCGTGAGGGGGCGGCGCAGATTGGTCCGGATCGGTGGCAGCGTGAATCGGCCATTCGCGAAGCGGACATTTCGCCGACAGCAACCGAAATCTCGCCGACAGCAACCGCGATATCGTGGAGTGCGCGGTCGCATCGGCCGGGATTTGGTTCCGACCTGCGGTTTCCCCTACACTTGTGGGGTTGCCTGCGGCACGGCTGTGTCGCGAATCGGCTCGTGAACCCACTGGGATGGCCGCTCTGACGCCATGTTGGACGCAAAACCCCAGGCAGGCGCGTGTTCGGTGGCGACAGACCGTGTGCGTCGGGTCGGCAATCCGGCGGACATAAACATCCAGGTCAAGGAGATTGACGAGTGATTCAGCAGGAATCTCGCCTGCGGGTCGCCGACAACACCGGTGCGAAGGAAATCCTTTGTATCCGCGTGTTGGGCGGTTCCTCGCGGCGCTACGCCGGCATTGGTGACGTGATCGTCGCCACTGTCAAAGACGCCATCCCGGGCGGCAACGTCAAAAAGGGTGAGGTCGTCAAGGCGGTCATCGTGCGCACCTCCAAGGAGCGCCGTCGTGCGGACGGAAGCTACATCCGCTTCGACGAGAACGCCGCCGTCATCCTCAAGGGTGAGAACGACCCCCGTGGTACCCGCATCTTCGGCCCGGTCGGCCGTGAGTTGCGCGAGAAGAAGTTCATGAAGATCGTGTCGCTGGCACCGGAGGTGATCTGACATGAAGGTGCACAAGGGTGACACCGTGATCGTCATCTCGGGCAAGGACAAGGGCGCCAAGGGCAAGGTCATCCAGGCCTTCCCCAAGGAGCAGCGGGTCCTGGTCGAGGGCGTGAACCGAATCAAGAAGCACACCGCCGCCTCGGCCAACGAGCGTGGCGCGGCCTCCGGCGGCATCGTGACCCAGGAGGCCTCGATCCACGTCTCGAACGTGATGGTCGTCGACTCCGACGGAACTCCGACCCGCGTGGGCTACCGCGAGGACGCGGAGACCGGCAAGAAGGTCCGGATTTCCCGCAAGAACGGGAAGGACATCTGACATGACCACTACCGAAAATGTCCAGCCTCGGCTGAAGACGCGCTACCGCGAGGAAATCAAGGACGCGCTCAACAAGGAATTCACCTACGACAACGTCATGCAGATCCCCGGCGTGGTCAAGGTCGTGGTGAACATGGGTGTGGGCGACGCCGCCCGCGACGCCAAGCTGATCAACGGTGCGGTCGAGGACCTCGCCCTGATCACGGGTCAGCGGCCGGAGATCCGTCGCGCCCGCAAGTCCATCGCGCAGTTCAAGCTGCGTGAGGGCATGCCGATCGGTGCCCGCGCCACGCTGCGCGGTGACCGGATGTGGGAGTTCCTGGACCGACTCGTGTCCATCGCACTCCCGCGTATCCGCGACTTCCGCGGACTGTCGGATCGTCAGTTCGACGGCAACGGCAACTACACGTTCGGCCTGAACGAGCAGTCGATGTTCCACGAGATCAACATCGACAGGATCGATCGGCCGCGGGGTATGGACATCACTGTCGTCACCTCGGCCACCACCGACGACGAAGGCCGCGCACTGCTTCGCGCGCTGGGCTTCCCGTTCAAAGACAACTCCGTGAAGGACAACTGACATGGCAAAGAAGGCTCTGGTCAACAAGGCCAACAAGAAGCCCAAGTTCGCCGTGCGGGGCTACACCCGGTGCAACCGTTGCGGCCGTCCGCACTCGGTGTTCCGCAAGTTCGGCCTCTGCCGTGTGTGCCTGCGCGAGATGGCACACGCCGGTGAGCTTCCGGGCGTGCAGAAGTCCAGCTGGTGACTTCCCTCCCGATTTTGTAGTACCGACACGCATCTTTCGCGTGTGAGTGCTACGGATTCAACGGGTTTGACGAACGGCCCCACCTCTCAGGCGAGAGGTGGGGCCGTTCGTGCGTTCAGCGCCTGCGAAGTGCGGCTCTGCGCTGCGCCCGGTTGGGTCCGGGCCCACGGCTGATCACCCGCTGTGCGCGGACGCGGTCCGCGCCCGTCCCGGCAACGCCTTTCAGCTTCTGATCGAGCTCGGCGAGCGAATAGCCGTCGTCCCACGGGTATTTCCCGAAGTCATCGGCCCAGACCGCCTGCAGTGCCGGCGCGTCCGGGAACAGCTCGCCTGTCACGATCAGATCGTCCTTGTCGATCATCTCGATGACGCGAACCGGGACCTCGAGCGAGCTGACCGTGATGTCGACACCTCGATCGACCGCGTCCCGCCAGTCGTAGGTGTGGAAGATGTCGCCCAGCTCGTTGAGCAACTCCCGGCTCGTCCAGGCGTCGAGCCCGTAGACGGCGAGTTCCGGGATGCTGTGCAGGCCCATCCCCGAGGTGTACGCGAAGGAGCAATCCGGCGGATGGCACTCGTCGGACCGGCACGAGCATTGCTCACTGATCGCGGTCACCGCCCATCCGTGTGCTCGGATTCGGTTGATCGTGTCCTGAACCAACGGGTTCGGATGCCAGCGGCGCAGTCCCCGGATGGCGGCGGCATGGTCGGACATGATTCGCTCCTTTGTTCGAAGATGTCCTCGAGTAGAGCAAACGGGTCCGACAGAACCGAAAGCCGCAGGTCAGCGGTCTCCTCGGGCGATGGCGACGACCTCGTCCTCCGTCGGCGGACTCTTCGGATGGTACGAGAGGCACAGGGGAGTCTGCGTCTTCGCGAACCCCCCGCCGTCGAGAGCCGTGTAGAACACGCCCGTCGACAGCCGTCCGACATCCGGGATGACGCTGCCCTTGGTCTTGGCGATCCCCTGGGCCGCGGAGATCTGGGCGGGGGAGTTGAGGAGGCCGAAGAACTGGGTCGACGCATTGCCGGGGATCTTGTTGTCCAGTCCTTTCGGCGCCTGGGTGGCGAAGACGAGGCCCAGTCCGTACTTGCGGGCCTGGGACACCAGGGCGAGGGTGCTCTGGGTGCACGCCGTCATCCGGTCCGACGGCGCATAGTTCTGCGCCTCGTCCATCACGAAGAGCCCGCCGAGCGGTCGCTGTGCCGCCGGGTTCTTCTTGATCCATGCGAACAGGGCCATCTGCAACTCGTTGACGAAGTTGTTGCGCTTGTCGTCGCTGCTCAGTGCCGCGAGGTTGATCACCGACACCCGCGCCCGGAAGCCCGGCGACGGCGTGAGCAGCAGGCCGGGGTCCGCCGGGTCGCCGTGCCCGCCGAACAGAGGATCGTTCGCGCGTGCCGCCTTCAGGTTCTCGGCGATCTCACCGGCGAATTTGTGCGCGTTCATCAGCCCGCTCACCTCGTCCGGCAGATCGGAGAGCACGTCGATGAAGTCGGAAATGCCACCGCCGCCGTGCCTGCCGAAGTACCGGAGCGCATCGTGCAGGACCGCGCGCGACTGCACCGACTTGGCGGTCTTGCCGGCCACCATCGCCCTGGGGATGAGACCGGCCGCCGCGGATTCGACCGCCGCGGTGAATTCGTCCGCGTCGTCGAGGACGCCGGCGAAATCCGGCAGTGGACGAAAGCTCAGGGGTCTGCCGTTGCTGCGGCCAGGGGTGAAGACGACGACTTCGGTGCCGGCGAGGTAGTCGGCCGCCTTGCGCCTGTCATCGGGGCGCCTGTCATCGGGGCGCTCGTCGTCCCTGTGCCAGTCGCGGGTGCCCGGCGGCCACGCCGTCCCCAGACGTGCGAGATCGTTGTTCACATCGAGGACGATCGAGGAGACACCTTGCAGGGCAGCCTCTTCGACGATCCGACGGATCAGCACGGTCTTCCCCGAGCCCGAACCGGCGAAGATCGCGGTGTGCTTGCGGAGGGCCTCGAGGCCGATGTGCACGGGACGTCCGTCACCGACCACGGACCCGAGCGGGATGGCGGTGCCTTCCGGTGCCGTCGCGCGGGTGCGCTGCGGTGCTGCCACACCCGGTGCCCCCGAAACCTTTGGAGGCGAGCCCTTTACGGAAGAGAATGCGCCGAGGACAACATTCTGGGCGATCTCGCTGAGTGCGGGGACGGCATAGCGGTCGACGGGGCGGGTCGATTCGGGCGCGGTCCAGCCACGAGGGCTCTGGGGCCGCTCGGCAGGGGTGGGGCCCGGGACAGGTTCCAGGCCTGGTGGCGGTGCGTCGACGGTCGGTTCGAGGATCTCCTTGATGAAGCCGACCCGGGCCGCGGGGTTGCGTCGCGCGATCCATTCGGTGAGGAATTCCGATCGCTCCGAACGTAACCGGTCCAGCGCGGACAGCACCCGGATGTCCTCATCGGTCCAGGCGATCACCCGGCCGCCGCGTTGCTCGAACTCGGCCACCATCTCCTGGGTCCTGGCGCCCGACGGCCAGGGCCGGCGCCGGAGCACGATGAGTGCACGGGCCGCACTCCCACGCGAGAGTCCGGCCGCGGTCGTCGCGTTCGCCAGTCGGGCCTGCACCGCGCGGTGATGTGAGGCCGAGAGCCCGCGAAAGGCCCACGACTGTTCGGCATCGGTCTCCGGGTCGAGGATGCGCCGGATACGCCCGTGGAGAACGGCTTTGGGGCTGGGCTTCGGATCCTGTTTGAAGGCGGTGCCGGCGTCTCCGAGTGCCTCGATCCACGAAGCCAGGCCCGCCTGGAGCAACGGCGGGACGACGCGATCCTCGCTCTCCAGGGCCACGGCCGGTGCCGGGTCGGCCGCGTCGAGCAGCTCGTCGAAACGCCGATCGAGTTGCACGAGCGCGGGATTCTCGTCCGACTGCGACATGGTCTCGAGCGGTTGATCTGCGGTCAGCGACGTCATCTCGGCGAAGGTGTCGGCGCGCAGGCAGGCGCCGATATGACGGTCGGCGGTGCGCATCAGTTCGCGGGGCGTGAAGTCCACCGACGCCGCGAGCGCCCGGTCGGTGACCGGCCATGTCGGGTAGGGAGGGCGGAAGCCGACCTCGGCGAAGCATGGTGCAAAACGCTTGGCCAGCAACGCGCGTCCGAAGTCAGCGGTCGATGGCCGTTGCAGGTGTGGTGGTTGGCGGAACCGGTCGGTCGCCGACGCCATGACCCGGTTCTCCAGATAGTCCCAGGCGGCCGTGATGCACGAGACCACCGCCGCCGTGCGGCTCATCGTCTCGCGGGTCGACATGAGGCCGTGGGCAACCTTCTCGACGGCGTTCTCGTCGTGGCGGTTCTCCGACTTCGCGGCCTCGATGAGCGTGTCGATCTGGTCGATGGCGAGCACCGACGCGTTGTCGAAGGCGATGATCCGAGAGATGTTCTCGACGATCTCGTGGTAGCCGAGTCGGGCGTTGCGGATGCCCCAGACGGCCAACTCCTGCCCGTCGTCGATGTCGAGGTGCAGAAACGCCTCGCCGAGATCCTTGGTGGCGAAATCGTCTGCCTCGGTCAGCACCAGCGCGCGCAGGATGTGCTGAGACCTGCGGCGGTGTCGAGAGTGCTTGGTGTACACCGATGTGATGAACCGGTCGAGGATCTTCGGGGTCACCTCGGTGGTGCCCGTCACGGCTTCCAGATCGTCGGCCGTGACCCCGGTGTCGCGGCCGAGTCGGTCGAGGAGCTGGGCGAGTTGGGACCGGTGGGTCGGGGTGGGCCGACTCAGGTCCTCGAGCATGGCGACCAGCACCGAACGCCAGAAGTCCTCACCGTCCAGGAGTTTGACGAGAAAGAAGTATCCGCCGGCCGCCTGCACTCGTTCGCGCACCTGGCCGAGCAGATGGGTCTTGCCCGCGCCTGCCGGTCCCCGTACGGCCACCCCGAGCGGACTCGCACCACTGCTGCGCCTGGCGTCGTCGAAGGCGCGGACGATCTCGTCGACGGTGGGCTCGTGCAATCCTCGGACGTGCAGTGGCGCCTGCGATCCCCAGACGTCGTCGGGGGTGGCGGCCCAGTCGAGTCGGATCGATTCGAGCGCCTGCCGGGTGGGTTCTTCCATCAGAGGTCCTCGATCGCGAAGAGATGGCACAGCTGGGTGCCGACCCGGACCGCGGCCGACCGGTCGGCGTCGGTCAGCAGCATCTGGTCCTCCTGCGGGATGAGACTCACGCCCGGTCGCCGCTGCAGGCGTACGAGGGCGTCGTCGAGCGCGGCTGCGCCGACTGCGGGGAGGCGGGCGCGCAGCGTGGTCATCGGCACCCAGGCGCCGGGCCGCCCGCGCGCAGAGTCCGCATAGGCGGCACGGATCCGTCGGTCGATGTCGTCGTCGGGCGCGGTGGGTTGTGTCTGCGCCGCGACGGGCACCGGTGCCGGCCCCGGATCAGGTGCCGGCGGTCGGAACACCTCGTGCAGGCGCAGGTCGTCGGCGGCCAGGTACCGCCCGATCCCGGCCATGACCGCGTACAGCGCACGAATCGGCGGCTGCGCGCCCTTGGGTGGCGTCTCGTCGAGTTCTCGTGCACACCAGGCCCACCCGCGATCGGTCAGGCTGTGTACCCAGCTGTTGCGTGGTCCCTTCGCCGATTCGATGAGACCGAGGTCGTTGAGCTTCTGCCGACTCGGGCGGGTCAGTTCGGGCGCGAGGGCCCGGAGCTCCGGATTGGGGACATCTCGTGCCTGCGACATCAGCACGAACAACACAGCGCTCTGCGACGGCGTCAGCGGATGGTGTTCCAACGTCAGTGGCTCCTCGAGGCGGCCGGCGGCATGGGTGCGGCGGACATCGTTGAGGAATATATCGGTACGCGCCGACCTCGGCTCGGGCCGAGGGGCTCGGGGGACGCGCCGCGATCGCACCGCGACCTCATTCCATTCCCGCGACCTCGACCGACGTCGCGAGAACGAGATGAGATCGCGGGAAGATGAACGCGCGCGTCACCCGGAGGACAGTGCGTCCGGCCTGCGCTTGATCCCGAAGATCGTGAACAACGCGGCCCCGGCCGCGAACACGACGAGCAGCGTCAGTCCGATGGTGTAACTGTGCTCGGCAGCGTTGTAGGTCGCGCCCATCACCATCGGCGGGAAGAAGCCGCCCATCCCGCCCGCGGCGCCGACGATGCCGGTCACCGATCCGACGCGTTCGGGAGGCGAGGCCTGCGCCACCCAGGCGAACACCGAGCCCGACCCGAGACCCATGCAGGCCGCCATCAACACGAAGTTGATGCCGGCGGGGATCTCCAGTGGCGGCTCGGTGATCATCCAGATCGCCAGCACCGCGGCACCGGCACACGAGATGAGCGTGATCAGGCGGGGGCCGAAACGGTCGGAGAGCACACCGCCGATCGGGCGGGCGATGACGGCTGCGACGGCGAATCCGGCGGTGCGGGTTCCCGCGGCCTGCAGGTCGAAGTCGTAAATGTCCTTGAGGTATGTCGGGAGGTAGGTCGAGAACGCGACGAAACCACCGAAAGTCGCCGCGTACAGCAACGACATCTGCCAGGTGATCGGCAGTTTCGCGGCGGCAATGAGTTTGGGTGTCACCGCCGCGCGGTTCGGTTGCCACCCGGGGGAGTCGTGCATGAACATCCAGACGAGGACGGCCACCACCACCAGAGCGATCGCGATGATCACGTGAGTGGCGACGTAACCGAACCAGCTCACGAAACGGGGTGTGAAGAACGCCGACAGCGCGGTTCCGCCCATGCCTGCCCCGAAGATGCCAGTCGCGAAACCGCGTTTCGACGGCTCGTACCAGGCGTTCACGAATGGGATGCCGACGGCGAACGTGGTACCCGCGATGCCGAGGAAGAATCCGACGATGAGCATCATCGGGTACGAACCGAGTTCGCCTGCCACTGCGACGAGTACGACGAAGGGCGCCGTCGCGACGAGGAGGATGGGGAACATCAGACGCCCCCCGAATCGGTCGGTGAGGGCCCCGGTCAGGATGCGTCCGAGTGAGCCGACGACGATCGGTATCGCCACCAGGACCGACTTCTGCGTGGACGACAGGTCGAGGTCCTCGGCATACCGGACGCCGAGCGGCGCGATCAGGTTCCACGCCCAGAAGCTGATGCAGAAGGCGAGGGTCGCGAGTGCGAGATTCAGCGTCTGGCCCGCGCGAAGTGCGGCCGGTGTCGACGTTGCGGTGGTCATCGTTGCCGATCCTTGGTTCCGACGGGCGCCCAACCGGGCCGGGACGTGCGACTACCGGGAGCCGCTGCAGCATCTCGGCTCCGGTAGACGATGTAGGGCCGGAACAGGTAGTGCACCGGCGCGGTGAAGGCGTGGACGAGGCGCGTGAACGGCACCATCGCGAACACGAGCATCCCGACGAGGACGTGGATGTGGAAGCGCAGCGGCGCCTCGCTCATCGCGTGGACGTCGGGCTGGAGAAAGAAGATCGACCGGAACCACGGTGCGACCGTTTCGCGATAGTTCACTCCCTCGGCACCCGGAACGGTGCCGATCAGCGTGATGAAGAGGCCGAGGACCAGTGCTGCGGTCAGGACGATGTACATCACCTTGTCGTTGTTGGTGGTCGCCATGAACACGGGCCCCGAGGTGCGGCGCCGGTAGATCAAGATCGCCAGCCCACCCAGAGTGGCCACGCCGGCGATCAGTCCGAACCCGGCCGCGACGACGTGGTACATGTGTTCAGACACACCGACTGCCTCGGTCCATGATTCTGGGATCACCAAACCCATTGCGTGCCCGATGATCACCACCAGGATGCCGAAGTGGAACAGGGGAGACCCGATGCGCAACAGGCGCGACTCGTAGAGCTCCGAGGAGCGTGTCGTCCAGCCGAACTTGTCGTAGCGGTACCGCCAGATGGTGCCGCCGATGAGCAGCAGCAGTGTCACGTACGGCAGCACACCCCACAACACCACGGCCATGACTTCATCACCTCGTTCCGGCGATCGGGAGCAGCCTCGGATCGAACGGTTCGAGCCCGACCGTCTCGGTGGGCGGTGGCGCCCCTTGCATGGCCATCACGGCCCGACGGTCGGCGGGCGATTCGCCGGGCAGCGTTGCGCACACGGCGGCGAGGACGTCCACGTAGGGAGTCTGTCGATCCACGAGTGATAGCCGCAGGAGTTCGAGGGCGGGCCGATGCTCCTGCAGCAGTTCGCTGCCCGCTTGCGGATCGACGCGAGCCGCGAACTCCAGGACGATCGGCAGGTGGTCGGGGAGTTCGCCGCGCAGGTCGACCAGGAATCCACTGTCCCGGTAGCGTTGCTTGAACAAACCGAGCGCGGTGCCACGTCGCCGGGTGTCGCCGGCGGTCCAGTAGGACAGGTACAGCGTGTGCTTGCGGGATAGATCGAACAGATCGGTGTAGTCCTGTCGTAGCATTTTCGGCTCGGAATCCCGCAGGTGTGCGACGAAGGACCGGAGCCCGGTGATCGCCTCGTCGGCCGGCTGCTCGCCCAGTGCGGCATCGATGAGCGGAACCATGGCGATCATCTCGTCGTCGGGGTACCCGAGACACACCGACGCCACCTGGCGGACAACCGCATGATCGGACGTGCGGTGACGTGGGAATCTCATCGTCCCTCCGATCGGTGCGGGAACATGCCGTCGGGAACCCCGTTGCCGTCCCAGTTGAGCAGGTTGGTCCGACCCGCCATGCTCTCCGAACCCGCTGCGGTGTCGCTGGTCTGGCGTTGCCGCAGGGCATGGAAGGTCTCGACCGAGACCGGAGCCGGCCGGCCGCTCGCCTCGCCGAACGCGCCCGATTCGAACATGCCGGGGCCCTCGTCGTAATCGAGCGAGCAACCGATCTCCTCGAGCTCATGGGCCTGTTCGAGGTGAGCCGTCGGGATCACATAGCGCTCTTCGTACTTGGCGATCGCCATCAGCCGGTACATCTGATAGATCTGTTCCTCGGTCATGCCGACACGTTCGGGGATCGATGGGTCGAGTTCGCGGCCGAGAGTCACGTCGCGCATGTACGCACGCATCGCGGCGAGCTTGCGTAGTACTCCTTCGATCACCGTGCCGTCACCGGCGGTGAACATTTCCGCGAGGTAGTCGACGGGGATGCGTAGGGAGTCGATGGCGCCGAAGAGGTTCCGATGATCCTCGCCGTCATGGCCCTGCTCGGTGAGCAGATCCACGATCGGTGACAGCGGCGGGACGTACCAGACCATGGGCATCGTGCGATATTCCGGATGCAGTGGTAGCGCCACCCGGTACTTCTTGGCCAGGGCGTACACGGGAGAGCGGCGGGCCGCATCGAGCCAGTCGGCCGGGATTCCTTGTGCTCGTGCGGCAGCGATGACCTCAGGATCCTCGGGATCGAGCATCAGATCCAGTTGCGCCTCGTAAAGATCCTTCTCGTCCGGCACCGAGGCCGCCGCGGTGACCGCATCGGCGTCATAGAGGAACAGCCCGAGATAGCGGAGCCGTCCGACGCAAGTCTCCGAGCACACCGTGGGCAGCCCAACCTCGATCCGCGGATAGCAGAGCGTGCATTTCTCGGCCTTGCCGGATTTGTGATTGAAATAGATCTTCTTGTAGGGACATCCGGTGATGCACTGACGCCAGCCACGGCAGCGATCCTGATCGACGAGGACGATGCCGTCCTCGGACCGCTTGTAGATCGCGCCGGACGGGCACGATGCCATACACGACGGGTTGAGGCAGTGCTCGCAGATCCTCGGCAGATAGAACATGAAGGTCTGCTCGAAGCTGAACTTGATCGCATCCTCGGATTCCCGGCGCAGCTTCTCGACGATGGGGTCGAGTCCGCCCATCTCCGGTGCACCGCCGAGATTGTCGTCCCAATTGGCCGACCACGAGACCTTGGTGTCCTCGCCGGTGATGAGCGACTTGGGTCGGGCCACCGGGAAGTCGTCGCCGAGTGGAGCGTCGACCAGGGTCTGATAGTCGTAGGTCCACGGCTCGTAGTAATCATCCAGGGTCGGCTGGACAGGACTTGCGAACAATGTCAACAGTTTCTGCAACCGCCCACCGGTGCGTAACCGCAATTTTCCGCGCTTGTTGAGGTGCCAACCGCCGCGCCACGTCTCCTGATCTTCGTGACGTCGCGGATAACCCTGGCCGGGACGGGTTTCGACGTTGTTGAACCAGACATACTCGGTGCCGGCACGGTTCGTCCACGCCTGCTTGCAGGTGACCGAACACGTGTGGCACCCGATGCACTTGTCGAGGTTCATCACCATGCCCATCTGGGCCATCACCCGCATCAGTACGTCACCTCCTGGCTGCGTTTGCGAATGGTGGAGACCATGTCGCGCTGATTGCCTGCCGGTCCCAGATAGTTGAAGGCGTACGACAGTTGGGCGTATCCGCCGATCATGTGCGTCGGCTTGACGAGAAGCCGTGTCACCGAATTGTGAATACCGCCGCGGCGCCCCGTCGCCTCCGACTTCGGTACATCGATGGTGCGCTCCTGGGCGTGGTGGACATAGCAGACGCCGTCCGGCATGCGGTGACTCACGATCGCTCGGCACACCACCACGCCGTTGGCGTTGACGCATTCGATCCAGTCGTTGTCATGCACATCGATGGAGGCCGCGTCGGCCGGGCTGAGCCATGCGGTCGGCCCGCCGCGCGAGAGTGAGAGCATGAACAGGTTGTCCTGGTACTCCGAGTGGATCGACCACTTGGAGTGCGGCGTCAGATAGCGAACCGTGATCTCCCGGTCGCCGTCGGGACCGAGTTTCGGCTCGCCGAAGAGCCGGTGCATGTCGAGCGGCGGCCGGTAGATCGGTAGCGACTCACCGATGTCGATCATCCAGTCGTGATCGAGGTAGAAATGCATCCGACCGGTGAGGGTGTGGAAAGGCTTGAGGCGCTCGATGTTCACCGTGAACGGCGCGTAGCGTCGCCCGCCGGTCTCCGACCCCGACCATTCCGGTGAGGTGATCACCGGCACGGGGGCCTGCTGCGTGTCGGCGAACCGGATGCGTTTCTCCTCGGACCCCCGGGCCAGATCGTCGAGCTGGAACCCGACCCGCTGTTGGAGGGTACGGAAACCCTGCACGGCGAGTTCGCCGTTCGTGGTTCCGGACAGGGCGAGGATCGCTTCCGCGAGTTTGGCATCGGTATCGATCGCGGGCCGGCCGTCGCCGGCGCCGCCGAGCATCACACCGTTGGACTCGGCCAGTTTCCGGGTCTGGGCGGTGAGCTCGTAGGTCACGTTCTTCACGCTGAAGCCCAGTGAATCGGCGAGTGGCCCGACGGTGCCGAGTTTGTCCGCGATTGCCGTGTAATCCCGTTCCACCACACTGAAGTTCGGCATGTTGCGGCCGGGGTGACCGGGCACCGCCCCGTCGGAGCCCCACCAATCGGCCACCCGGCCATGCGGCTGCGCGATCTCACCGGGAGTGTCGTGCTGGAGCGGCACGCTCACCAGATCGCGTCGCACGCCGAGATGGGTACGCGCCAGTTCGGAGAACTTCGTGGCGAGCAGATGGAACATGTCGAAGTCGGTCTTCGCCTCCCACGGCGGATCGATCGCGGGCGAGAAGGCATGCACGAACGGATGCATGTCCGTCGACGACAGATCGTGCTTCTCGTACCAGGTTGCCGCGGGGAACACGACATCGGACAGCAGAGTGGTCGACGTCATGCGGAAATCGGCCGACATCAGCAGGTCGAGTTTGCCCTCCGGGGCCTCGTCGCGCCACGCCACGTCGCGCGGACGCGGAGCATCGGGATTCTCGGTGCCGAGCACGTTGTGATGGGTGCCGAGCAGATTCCGGAGGAAGTACTCGTTGCCCTTCGCCGACGATCCCATCAGGTTCGAGCGCCACAGCACCAGGGTGCGTGGCCAGTTCTCGGCTGCGTCGATGTCGGAGATCGCCGGGGTCAGGGCGCCCGACGTGAGCTCACGCGCCACGTAGCTGCCGATGTTCTCGGCATCGCCGCTGTCGACTGCGGCCTGCGCCGACTCGGCGACGTCGAGGGGATTGCTCGAGAACTGCGGGTAGAAGGGCATCCAGCCGAGCCGCGCCGATTGTGCGATCGCGTCGGCCGTGTGCTCGTGGTCGAGGACCCCGCGCGACAGCGGGGAGGCCAGGGAGGCAGCCGAATAGCCGTCGTTGCGCCACTGGTCGGTGTGCATGTACCAGTACGACGTGCCGGTCATCGTGCGGGGCGGTCGGGTCCAATCCAGCCCGTTGGCGAGTGAGATCCAGCCGGTGATCGGGCGGCACTTCTCCTGCCCGACGTAGTGCGCCCAGCCTCCGCCGTTGCGGCCCATGCAGCCGGTGAGGATCAACAGCGACAGGATCGCACGATAGGTGGCGTCGCCGTGGAACCACTGACAGATCCCGGCCCCCATGATGATCATCGACCGGCCTTCGGATTCTTCGGCGTTGGCCGCGAATTCGCGCGCGATCCGGATGGCCGCCTCTGCCGGGACGCTGGTGATCTCGGCCTGCCACGCGGGTGTGTACGGGGTGTCGACGTCGTCGTAGCCGCTGGGCCAGTCACCGGGCAGACCGTCCCGGCCCACGCCGTACTGCGCCAGCATCAGGTCGAACACGGTGGTGACGAGGTGTCCACCGACACGGACCGCCGGAACGCCACGATGAAGGACCGACCCACTGCCGTCCGGCGCGTCGAACGCCGGGAAGCTCACCGGCACGGTCTCGGCAGAATCGCCGTACAGGGTCAGAGCTGGGACGACCTCCTCGAGGTCGAGATTCCATCGACCGACACCGGAGTCGGCATACCGGAAGCCCATGGAACCGTTCGGTACCACCGGTCGGCCGGTCGCCTCGTCGAGCACCACCGTCTTCCAGACATCCTCGTCTGCGGCCGTTGTCGCGTCATCTATTTCGTCGGCCGTCAGAAACTTGCCCGGTACGTAGCCCTGTGCCCGGTCACCGTCCCGTTCCTCGAGGTGAATCAGGAAGGGCAGATCGGTGTAGGTGCGGACGTATTCGTCGAAGAACGAGGTGCGTTTGCGCACAAAGAATTCCGTCAGGACCACGTGTCCCATCGCCATGGCGAGCGCGGCGTCGGTGCCTGCCTGCGCGGGCAGCCACTCGTCGGCGAACTTGGTGTTGTCGGCGTAATCCGGGCTGACCGTGACGATCTTGGTGCCCCGGTAGCGGACCTCCGCCATCCAGTGGGCGTCCGGTGTCCTGGTGACCGGCACGTTGGAGCCCCACATCATCAGATACGTGGCATCCCACCAGTCGCCCGATTCCGGCACGTCGGTCTGGTCTCCGAACACCTGCGGGCTGGCGACCGGCAGATCGGCGTACCAGTCGTAGAACGACGTCATCACGCCGCCGATCAACTGGATGAATCGCGTTCCGACGCAATGAGAGACCATCGACATCGCCGGGATCGGGGAGAAGCCCGCACATCGGTCGGGTCCGTAGGTCTTGATGGTGTGTACATGGGCGGCCGCCGCGATCTCGATCGCCTCGTCCCAGGAGACGCGCACCAGTCCACCCTTGCCGCGTGCCTGCTGATAGGACCGGCGTCGCATCGGGTCTCCGACGACGTCGGCCCACGCGAGGACCGGGTCCCCGAGCCGGGACCTCGCCTCCCGGAACATCTCCACGAGCACACCACGCGCGTACGGGTAGCGCACCCTCGTGGGGGAGTAGGTGTACCAGGAAAATGCCGCGCCGCGCGGGCATCCGCGGGGCTCGTACTCGGGTCGATCGGGGCCGACCGAGGGATAGTCGGTCTCCTGGGTCTCCCAGGTGATGATCCCGTCCTTGACGTAGACCTTCCAGGAGCACGATCCGGTGCAGTTCACCCCGTGGGTCGACCGCACGATCTTGTCGTGGCTCCACCGATCACGATAGAAGACGTCACCAGAGCGTCCGCCGTGGCGGAACACCGCACGGCCGTCGTCGCTTTCATCCCACCGGGTGAAGAACCTGCCGACGTCCAGCAGAGCCTTCGCCGCTTTGCCGTCAACCCCAGATGATCGGCTCACACTCGAAAACCATACGGTTCTTTGGCCCCGGGGAAGTGAAATGCCGGAAATCGGATGACAAACGCCCCATGTCAGTTCTGTCCATGCACCACTTCACAACTGGTCACTTCACAAGCAGCATTGCCGATCTGTGAGGTTGATGACGAAACGGTGGCGGACGCGATCACCCCGTGATCACGGTCAGCAGGACGGCGGAGTCCTGCTGGGCCGTAAGTCCGTGCCGTTCGGGCGGAATGGCGAGCAGATCCCCGTCGACGCCCTGCCATTGCGCGTCCGACGTCGAGAGGGTCACATGACCCCGCAGCACCTGCAGGCTGGCCTCGCCCGGGCTCTCGTGATCGGTGAGGCCCTGGCCGGCCACCAACGCGATGACCGTCTGTCGCAGGTGATGGTCGGCGCTGCCGTAGAGAGTGTGTGCCGCGCGACCGCTGCGGGCGGAGTGGGCGGTGGTCAGGAGTCGGTCGACAAGTTCGGGAAGGCGGGTGGCGTCCATGACATCAACTGTGGCAGCTGGGCGACCGGTCACACGGTCAGTTGCCGAATCCGGTCGTCGCCCGTCTGGTCTCCCGGCGGGTCGCCCACGGCCGTCGGTGTTGCTGGTGCTGATCCCCAGCGAACCATCGGGGGCGATGAACCGCGCGTCGCCGGGGCCGCCCGCACGCGCCGTGCGCCCTTCCATCTCCGGCCACCCGTGGTTGCCGCCCCGCCGGATGCGGTTGAGCTCGTCCTGACCGAACTCGGTCGCCCACAGACGGCCGCCGCCTTCGAATGCGAGCCCTTCGACGTTGCGGTGCCCGTACGACCAGATCTCGTTCCCGAACGGGTTGTCTGGCGGCGGGCGCCCATCGAAATCCATCCGCACCAATCGGTTGTCGCCTTCGGACGTGTACAGACGAAAACGGCCGACTCGTCACCCGCTGCGACCGACCGGCCCGCGACGGCCCTGCGGTCCGGAACGTCGCCGGTCCATTCCCCGATGGTGCCGGAAATGCCCGGTCTGTGCACACGGCGCGCTCTCTGGGTTCCGCGGAGCGGCGCCGCGGCGGGCGGCTACCGTGCAGCGTCATGGACACGAAGGCGATTGCGGTGGTGTGGGGCGAGGACGTGAGCGCGGTGCTGCGTGCGGCAGATCTGGTCGAGGCGTGTACGGCCGCGGGTGCGCGACGGCTGCAGGTGAACGTCTCCGACGATGCGGTCGCCGGTGCGATGCGCATCGACGAACTCGATCCGCCGATCGGTGGCGTCGTGAGTGTCTGGGCCGCGGATCTGCCCCCGGTGCTCGATGTGCTCGCCGGGCGGGTCGCGCGACTGGCCGCGTGGGAGGTCGACGAGCGCGCACCGCTGGATCCGGAACTCCCGGCCGACGGCAGCCGGATCGCGGCGTTGAGCAACGTCGCGTTCCTCCGGCGACCCGACGGCCTCGCACGCGCCGACTGGCTGCACCGCTGGCTGGACGAGCACACACAGGTGGCCATCGAGACCCAGGCGACCTTCGGGTACTACCAGAACATCGTCGGCCGACCGCTGACCCCCGACGCCCCGGCCGTCGACGCCATCGTCGAGGAGCTGTTCCCGATGGCCGCCGTCTCCGACGTCCACGCCTTTTACGGGAGCGGCGGTGACCAGCAGGAACTCGAGCGGCGGATGACGAGGATGCTCGAAAGTGTCAACCGCTTCGGTGCCGACCGGAACCTCGACGTGGTGCCGACGTCACGGTTCGACTTCGTGCTGGAGTGAGGGTGGTCGGTTCGGGTTTCGATACGGCTCGGGCTCGCTTCGCTCGCTCGTGCCCACTCAACCGGCGGGTGGTGACGGTGGCTCCGGTTTCCGCCGCCGATCGAGTAGCGATCGAGCTTGCGGGATGGCGTATCGAGACCACGCGAGTGGGGCCTCGAACGCATTGATTTGGGTCTGGCCAGCGAATTCTCTACACTAGAGCGGTTGCCTGCGCTCTGCGGTCTTCCCCGGGGCGCGCACGCCACAACCGAATAGTCTCCGGTGCCGGTGAAAAGCCAAGGGCATCGGCGGCAAGAACCTTTACACAACTATCCACTTCGTGGAAGGCCCACCGCAGGTCAGAGGATATGAATCCGACGATCGACGATGTATGGGAACCGCTACGAGAAAGGTTGACGGTCAACCATGACCATGACTGACCCGATCGCAGACTTCTTGACACGTCTGCGTAACGCCAACTCGGCGTTCCACGACGAGGTGACCCTCCCGTCGTCGAAGATCAAGGTGAACATCGCCGAGATCCTGAAGCGCGAGGGCTACATCACCGACTACCGCACCGAAGATGCGGAGGTCGGCAAGAACCTCGTCGTCTCCCTGAAGTACGGCCCCAGCCGTGAGCGCAGCATTGCCGGTCTGCGCCGCGTCTCGAAGCCGGGTCTTCGGGTGTATGCAAAGTCCACCAACATGCCCAAGGTGTTGGGCGGCCTCGGCGTGGCCATCATCTCCACGTCATCGGGTCTGCTCACCGACCGTCAGGCAGCCAATCAGCGCGTGGGCGGCGAAGTCCTCGCTTACGTCTGGTAAGGGGGAGGTCTCAACATGTCGCGTATCGGTAAGAGCCCCATCGAGATCCCCGCTGGTGTCGACGTCACGATCGACGGCCAGAACGTGAAGGTCAAGGGCCCCAAGGGGGAATTGAGCCTGACCGTGTCGGAGCCGATCACCATCGCCAAGGAAGACAACGCGGTCGTTGTCAGCCGGCCGAATGACGAGCGTCGCAGTCGTGCACTGCACGGTCTGAGCCGGTCGCTGGTGAACAACCTCGTCATCGGCGTCACGCAGGGCTACACCACGAAGATGGAGATCTTCGGTGTCGGCTACCGCGTGCAGGCCAAGGGCAGTGACCTCGAGTTCGCCCTCGGCTACAGCCACCCCGTGCCGATCGAGGCCCCCGACGGCATCAGCTTCGCCGTCGAGTCGCCCACGAAGTTCTCGGTCACGGGTATCGACAAGCAGCAAGTCGGCCAGATCTCGGCGAACATCCGCCGCCTGCGTCGTCCGGACCCCTACAAGGGCAAGGGCATTCGCTACGAGGGTGAGCAGATCCGTCGCAAGGTCGGAAAGACGGGTAAGTAAGCCATGACTGACACAGCAACCAAGACCGCCCGCAAGCCACTCGGCAAGGACGTCTCGACCCGTCGTCGCACCGCGACCACGAATCGTCACTTCCGTCTCCGTAAGAAGGTCAGCGGCACCGCCGAGCGTCCGCGTCTGGCCGTCAAGCGCAGCTCGCGGCACATCCACGTGCAGCTGATCGACGACCTGGCCGGCAAGACGCTGGCCGCCGCGTCGACGATCGAGGCCGATGTGCGTGCCGCCGGCGGCGACAAGACGGCTCAGGCCACCAAGGTCGGCGAACTCATCGCCGCCCGTGCCAAGGCAGCCGGTGTCGAGGCCGTCGTGTTCGACCGTGGTGGCAAGGACTACCACGGCCGTATCGCCGCGCTCGCCGACGCCGCCCGCGAGGGAGGCCTGAGCTTCTGATGATCACCATCTGCACCAGCTACACCAACATGACCGGAGGGAACCTCTGATGCCCGGACGTCAGCGTGACGGCGGAAACGGACCCGCCGGAAACGACAACAACTCGAACGCAGCAGGCGGCGGCAACGACCGTCGCGGCGGTGGCGGCGGCCGTGGCCGTCGCGACGACCGCGGAGGTCGCGATCGCGAGGACCGCAACCAGCTCGAACGCGTCGTCGCCATCAACCGTGTCTCCAAGGTGGTCAAGGGTGGACGTCGGTTCTCCTTCACCGCCCTCGTGGTGGTCGGCGACGGCCAGGGCATGGTCGGCGTCGGCTACGGCAAGGCCAAGGAAGTTCCTGCGGCCATCCAGAAGGGCGTCGAAGAGGCTCGCAAGAACTTCTTCCGCGTGCCCCTGATCGGCGGCACCGTGACCCACCCCGTGCAGGGTGAGGCCGCGGCCGGCGTCGTCATGCTCCGCCCGGCCAGCCCGGGTACCGGTGTGATCGCCGGTGGCGCGGTGCGTGCCGTGCTCGAGTGTGCGGGTGTGCACGACGTCCTCGCCAAGAGCCTCGGCAGTGACAATGCGATCAACGTGGTGCATGCCACCGTTGCCGCTCTGAAGATGCTGCAGCGTCCCGAAGAGGTCGCGGCACGTCGCGGGCTGTCGATCGAAGATGTTGCGCCTGCAGGCATGCTGCGTGCACGTGCGCTGAGTCAGGGAGCTAAGTGATGGCAGAGCTGAAGATCACCCAGATCAAGGGCACCATCGGTACCAAGAGCAACCAGCGTGACAGCCTGCGGACCCTCGGCCTGAAGGGCATCCGCAAGTCGGTCACCCGCGAGGACACTCCGATCAACCGCGGCCTCATCAACGTGGTTCGGCACCTCGTGACAGTCGAAGAGGTCAAGTAATGACAATCAAGCTCCATCATCTTCGCCCCGCTCCGGGCGCGAAGACCGACAAGACCCGCGTGGGTCGCGGTGAGGGGTCCAAGGGTAAGACCGCGGGTCGCGGCACCAAGGGCACCAAGGCACGTAAGAACGTGCCCGCCGCGTTCGAGGGTGGCCAGATGCCGATCCACATGCGGTTGCCGAAGCTGAAGGGCTTCACCAACCGCAACCGGGTCGAGTACCAGGTCGTCAACGTGGGCGACATCGCCAAGCTGTTCCCGCAGGGCGGCACCATCGGGGTCGACGAACTCGTCGCGGCCGGTGCGGTTCGGAAGAACCAGTTGGTCAAGGTGCTCGGCGACGGCGACCTCGGTGTCGCGGTCAACGTCTCCGCCAACAAGTTCACGGCCTCGGCCAAAGAGAAGATCGCCGCTGCCGGAGGCAGCGTCACCGAACTCTGAGCCACATACCGTCGGCGGCGGGCAGCACGGAAACGGCGCTGCCCGCAGGCCGACGGTTTCGGCGTCATGAGGCCATCGGACAAGGCGGACATCACCCCGTCGCGCTGACGAGGGCCGATGGCGTGACTGTTAGAGTTCAAGCGTTGTCTTGACGCTTCGATCAACGTCGATTGCCGAGCACGCGGGGGGACGTCCTAGTCCATCCGCGTGGTCGTTCCTAGGAGGAGTTAGTGTTTTCCCCCCTCGTCGCGGCCTTCCGGACGCCCGATCTGAGGAAGAAGATCCTCTTCGTCATCGGCATTCTCGTGCTGTATCGACTGGGTGCGACCATTCCTTCCCCTGGCGTCGACTACAAAGCCGTCCATGCGTGCATCGACGAGGTGTCGCACGGCAGCTCCGCCGACATCTATTCGTTGATCAGCATGTTCTCCGGCGGCGCGTTGCTGCAGCTGTCGGTGTTCGCGATCGGCATCATGCCGTACATCACCGCCAGCATCATCGTGCAGCTGCTGACCGTGGTCATCCCGCGCTTCGAGCAGTTGCGCAAGGAGGGCCAGTCCGGCCAGGCCAAGATGACGCAGTACACGCGCTATCTGACGGTCGCGCTCGCATTGCTGCAGTCGACCGGCATCGTCGCGCTCGCCGATCGTGGTCAGCTCCTCCAGGACTGTTCGCAGGCCGACCAGATCCTCAATGACCAGTCCATCTTCGGCCTCGCGATCATCGTGCTCGTGATGACCGCCGGTGCCTGTGTGGTGATGTGGTTCGGCGAGCTGATCACCGAGCGCGGCATCGGCAACGGTATGTCGCTGCTGATCTTCGCCGGCATCGCCGCGCGCATCCCGTCCGAGGGCAAGATGATCCTGGATACCCGCGGCGGCCTGGTCTTCGGCCTCGTCTGTGTCGCGGCGCTGGTCATCGTTGCCGGTGTCGTGTTCATCGAGCAGGGCCAGCGGCGTATCCCGGTCCAGTACGCGAAGCGGATGGTCGGCCGCAAGATGTACGGCGGCTCGTCGACCTATCTACCGCTGAAGGTCAACCAGGCCGGCGTCATCCCGGTGATCTTCGCGTCCTCTCTGCTGTATCTGCCGCAGCTGATCCTGCAGTTGACGCAGAAATCGGAAGGCGAGCAGTCGACGTGGCAGCGCTACATCAGTCAGTACCTGACCGATCCCAGCAGCGGGGTCTACATCCTCGTCTACTTCCTGATGATCATCTTCTTCACGTACTTCTACGTGGCGGTCACCTTCAATCCGGAGGAACGCGCCGACGACATGAAGAAGTACGGCGGGTTCATCCCGGGCATCCGTCCGGGAACGCCGACCGCGGACTATCTCGGCTACGTGCTGAGCCGCATCACGCTGCCGGGTTCGATCTACCTCGGTATCATCGCGGTACTGCCGAACCTGTTCCTGGAGATCGGAAACAGTGGCGGTGCGCAGAACCTGCCATTCGGGGGCACGGCCGTGTTGATCATGGTCGGTGTGGGTCTGGACACGATGAAGCAAGTCAACAGTCAACTGATGCAACGCAAGTACGAAGGGTTCCTCAAGTGAGACTCGTGATTCTCGGCCCCCCCGGCGCTGGCAAGGGCACTCAGGCGGAACTGCTGTCCGAGGCTCTGGGCATCCCGCACATCTCCACCGGAGACCTTTTCCGTGCCAACATCTCCCAGGGAACCGCGGTCGGTATCGAGGCGAAGCGGTATCTCGACGCCGGCGACCTGGTCCCGTCCGAGATCACGGTCGACATGGTGCGTGCCCGCGTCGGCGAGCCCGATGCGGCGAAGGGGTTCATCCTCGACGGGTTCCCGCGGTCGACCGAACAGGCCGATGCGCTCAAGGACATCCTCGCCAAGCTCGACACCTCGCTTGACGCGGTGCTCTCGTTCCGGGTCGATGCGGATGTCGTCGTCGACCGGATGCTCTCCCGCGGCCGCGCGGACGACACCGAAGACGTGATCCGTAACCGGATGGCGGTCTACACCAAGGAGACCGCGCCGTTGCTCGAGTACTACGGCGAGCAGGTCAAGACCATCGACGCGGTCGGCGACGTGCAGGATGTGCATCAGCGCGTGCTGAGCGCGCTGGGCGCGGGCGTTTCCTGATCTCGCCGACCTGACGACAGAGAGATCGGTCGCGCTCATGGCATTTCGCAAACCCAAGCCGGTTCCGTTCCGGACCGCCGGTGAGGTCGACGCGATGGCGGCGGCCGGCGCCGTCGTGGGCGCTGCGCTGGTCGCGGTGCGCGCGGCTGCCGAATCCGGTGTGAGCACCCAGGATCTCGACGAGGTCGCCGAGACGGTGATCCGGGAGGCCGGTGCGGTGCCGTCGTTCAAGGGCTATCACGGCTTTCCCGGATCGATCTGCAGCTCCGTCAACGACGTGGTGGTGCATGGGATACCGTCTTCCGACGTCATCCTCGCCGATGGTGACGTGGTGTCCATCGACTGTGGTGCGATTCTCGACGGCTGGCACGGCGACTCTGCCTGGACCTTCGGCGTGGGCGAACTCTCCGAGGCCGACTCGGATCTCTCCGAGGCCACCAGACTGGCCATGGAAGCGGGCATCGCGGCCATGGTCGAGGGAGCTCGGCTGACCGACATCTCCCACGCGATCGAGTTGGGAACGATTGCGGCCGAACAGAAGTTCGGCCGGTCGTTCGGAATCGTCGCGGGCTACGGCGGGCACGGCATCGGTCGGGAGATGCATATGGAGCCCTTCCTCGCCAACGAGGGCAAACCGAATCGCGGACCGGTGTTGGTCGTGGGCTCCACACTCGCGATCGAGCCGATGCTGACGCTGGGTACCACTGAGACCAGTGTTCTGGACGACGACTGGACCGTTGTCACCGACGATGGATCCCGGGCCGCGCACTGGGAACACACGGTCGTGGTGACCGGAGATGGTCCACGAATTCTCACCACACGCCCGAACTGACTCCTCACCTGCGCTGATCGCAGGTGAGGTGCGTGCTCCGTTGCTACGCTGACCTGCCGCGTCTAGGCCTGGCGATCGGTCGGGCCGACCTGCCGGACCCGCCCCCTGGCCGGCGGATGCGGTTGAAGACGTCGGGTGGGTGGAGCTAAGCCCTCGGTGGGCAGCACCGGCCGAGATGCTCATCGATCCAGCGGAGAACAGCGTGGTCGTCGGTGTGCAGGCGCGCCATCTCTTCTCCTGCGTCGCAGGTCCGAAGGGAGACCACCGCGTGGTCTCGCCGCCGCGAGAGTACGTCGACGACGCCACCGCACTCGTACCAACGGACGATCGCGGCGAGAACGTCGTCGGGCATCGATTCAGATGACGCCCAGTGACAGCATCGCGTCGGCCACGTGCGTGAACCCGGCGATGTTGGCACCCAGCACGTAGTCGCCGGGCACACCGTACTCGTCCGCGGTTGCCAGGCAGTTGTGGTGGATGGTGTGCATGATGTCGGCGAGCCGCCCCTCGGTGTGATCGAAGCTCCACGAATCCCGAGAAGCGTTCTGCTGCATCTCCAGTGCGCTCGTCGCGACGCCGCCTGCGTTCGCGGCTTTGCCGGGGGCAAACCGCACCCCGGCCTGCGCGAATGCGCGGATCGCGTCAGGGGTGGTCGGCATGTTCGCGCCTTCGGCCACGATCTGGCATCCGTTGTCGATCAGCGCGCGTGCATCGTCGGCGCCGAGTTCGTTCTGGGTGGCACAAGGGATGGCGATGTCGGTCGGAACGTTCCAGATGGAGCCCGAAGTGACCAGACGCGCGCTTTCCCCGCGATGCTCGACGTAGTCCGAGATGCGACCGCGATCAACCTCTTTCACCTGTTTCAACAGCTCGAGGTCGATGCCCTTGTCATCGACGACGTAACCGCTCGAGTCCGAACAGGCGACCACATGACCGCCGAGTTGTTGTACCTTCTCGATCGCGTACAACGCGACATTCCCGGAGCCGGAGATGGTGACCCGGCGCCCGTCGAACTGTGCGCCGGAGGCCGCGAGCATCTCCTGAACGAAGTAGACGACCCCGTATCCGGTTGCCTCGGTGCGTACCTGGGAGCCGCCCCAGGCCAGGCCCTTGCCGGTGAGCACGCCGGATTCGTAGCGGTTGGTGATCCGCTTGTACTGACCGAACAGGTATCCGATCTCTCGGCCGCCCACTCCGGTGTCACCGGCCGGCACGTCGGTGTATTCGCCGATGTGCCGGTACAGCTCGGTCATGAAGGACTGGCAGAAGCGCATCACCTCGCCGTCGGATCGTCCCTTCGGATCGAAGTCTGCCCCGCCCTTGCCGCCGCCGATGGGCAGCCCGGTGAGGGCATTCTTGAAGATCTGTTCGAAACCGAGGAACTTGACCACACCCAGGTACACGGTGGGGTGAAAGCGCAGTCCGCCCTTGAACGGGCCGAGCGCTGAATTGAATTCGACCCGGAATCCACGGTTGATCTGCACCCGCCCATCGTCATCCACCCAGGGCACGCGGAAGATGATCTGTCGTTCCGGCTCGCAGAGTCGCTTGATGATGCCGGAGTCCGCGTAGTGCGGATGTTTCGCCAGTACCAGACTGAGACTGTCGAACACCTCGTGCACGGCCTGGTGGAACTCGGCCTCTCCCGGATTGCGGGCAACGACCTCGTCGTACAGGTCTTTGATCTTTCCGTCGAGTGAAGTCACGACGATGTGGCCTCCTATCTCAGGGGCGGTTGGGCGTCGTCAGTGCATTCAATCGGTCGACGCCATCCCCGGAATCCTATCGGGTGACAGAATCCCAGACGACATGACCATCGTCGCGCACACGTGCACCGTCTGCGGGCACATGATCGACCAGTCGTCCGTCGTGCATCAGATGACTGACGGTGGTGTTGTGCACGAGTGTTGCGACGTCGGCGATCAACCGTCGATGACATCGCCACCAGACGCTCTCACTGCACATCATCGCTGTGCGATGACGTGCGGCCTCGGCGAGGAGCTCGGTGCATCCCGCGTCGAACTCGTCGGTTCGGGTGTGGGCCGCGTAGGCGGCGAACTGCTGTACGCGCCACCAGGTGTCGACCAGCGGGGTGTCCGGATCCAGACGTCGGCGACCGCCGAGCGCCTGGCATGTCCGGTATGCGATGTCGGCGTCGGGTAACCGGCGGGCCAGTGCTCCGGCCCGGGCATCAGGGTTGTTCCTGCTGCCGGGATATCTGCGTACGTCGACGACGGAGTGGACGTCTGCAGAGCGCAATAGCCGGATCAACCCGTCACCTGTGAGGGTCCCGTGGCCGACCGAGATCAGCCGTGACACGGAAGTTGGTCGATCTCACCGTGCGCACTCACGACGTCGACCGCGCCGTCGGTGAGGTGGTAGGTGAGGCCCACGATGGCAGCCTCGCCGGACCGGGTCTTCGACGCGATGGACTTGCTCCGTTCGATCAGCATCGCGGAGGTCTGTTGAACGTGCTCGGACACGAATTCGTTGACCGTCTCGAGCCCTGCCTCTCGTCCGGCGAGAATGCTCGGGGTCACACGTTCGACCAGGTCGCGGATGTGTCCGGACGGAAGTGCAAGGGTGTCGAGCGCATTCACCGTCGCTCCGACAGCTCCACAAGAGTCGTGGCCGAGTACTACCACCAGTGGCACTTCGAGGATGTCCAGTGCGAACTCGATGGAGCCGAGTACAGACGAATCGACGAGGTGACCGGCGTTGCGCACCACGAAAAGATCGCCGAGACCCTGGTCGAAGACGATCTCGGCGGCGACTCGTGAATCGGAGCAGCCGAATATGACGGCCTTGGGATGTTGTGACCGGGTCAGGCGATGCCGGGTGTCGGCGTCCTGATTCGGGTGGCGCGGGGTGTCTTCGACGAAACGTCGGTTGCCATCGCGCAGGTCACGCCATGCGTGAGACGGAGAGTCCATCTGTGGTTCCTCACGGATCGGAGAACAAGCGGCGAAGGTAAATATATCGTGTGACGATATACTTTTGAAGTCCGGCGGACACAGGGGGAAGATGAACGGGCCCGATGATCGATCCTCAGCGTCCGCGGCTGACTTCGTCGCGTTGGCGCGATTTCGTTATGGCATCCGCCGCTACTTGCGGTTCAGCGAGGAGGCGATCCGGTCGAGTGGCGTGACGAGTGGTCAGTATCAACTCATGCTCGCGCTGATGGGACTGCCGGGAAACGGCGTGGCCACGGTCCAAGAGGTTGCCGAGCAACTACTGGTACGCCATCACAGCGCCGTCGAGCTCATCGATCGCGCTCAAGAGAAGGGGTTGGTCCGTCGAGAGCCGCACCCGACCGACGGTCGTCGCGTGCAGATCCACATCACCGACCACGGCCGTGACATCGTCGGCCGCCTGGCCGCGATGCATCGCGACGAGCGAGAGGTTCTGTTGCCCTACCTGTCGTCCTCGTCCGACGATCGCCGGGCGCGCGGCGTCTGACGCCGGTTGTGTCGGGTCTCGAGGAGCCGCAACACGAATCCACAGGTGGAAAGACGGCACCTGGGATGCAGACCGTCGCGATTACGGCCGGCGGTCCGAGGATTCTCACGACGCGTCCGGCGTGAACCGCTCGGCACCGTCGTCGGCGGGTTCGGCGACGGTGATGCGATCCGGGCGGGTGTAGATCACCAATGATTCGTCACGGACGAAGCCGACGAGGGTGATGCCCCGCTCCTCGGCCAGATCGGCGGCCAGCGACGACGGTGCCGAGACCGCCGAGAGCAGCGGGATTCCGGCCATCGAGGCCTTCTGCACCAGCTCGAAGCTGGCGCGGCCGGAGACCTGCAGGATGTGGCCGGCCAGGGGGAGCAGATCGTGCAGCAACGCCCATCCGATGACCTTGTCGACCGCGTTGTGGCGCCCGACGTCTTCGCGCAGGACGAGTTGCTCGCCGGTCCGGCCGTCGATCAGTGCGGCTGCGTGGAGTCCACCCGTCTTGTCGAAGACCGCCTGGCCGTCGCGAAGGCGGTCCGGAAGGGCGAGCACCGTGGCGCTGTCGACGGTCAGGTCGTCACCGGCGGGGTCGAAGATCGAACGCGTCACCACTGTCTCGATACTCGACTTCCCGCACAGCCCGCAGGCGCTGGTGGTCAGGAAGTTCCGGGTGAGGGAGCCGTCCAGCGGAGTGACGTGGTCGGCGATCGCGAGGTCGAGGACGTTGTAGGTGTTGGTTCCGTCCTCGGTCGCACCGGCGCAGTAGCGCGCGGTCCGGAGATCATCGGCGGCTGTGAGGATTCCCTCGGACACCAGGAAGCCCGCCGCGAGCTCCACATCGTCGCCGGGCGTACGCATGGTCACGGCCAGCGCCGTACCTCCCACCCGGATCTCCAACGGTTCTTCGACGGCCAGCACGTCGGCGCGTGTTGTGGGCTCCGCGCCGACGCGGACTCTGGTCACCCGCCGTCGAGCGGTGATGCGTCCCATCGACGTTCAGGCTACTCCCGGGGCGACCGACGAAACCGGTGAGGGCGATGCGCCTCAGACCTCCAGGACCAGGGTCACCGGGCCGTCGTTGACCAGCCGGACGTCCATGTTCGCGCCGAACTCACCGGTGGCAACGGTCGCACCAGCGTCTCGCAGAGCGGCCGCGACGGCGTCCACCAGAGGTGCCGCGACCGGACCGGGTGCCGCGGTGTTCCAGGACGGACGGCGCCCCTTGGCAGTGTTTGCATAGAGGGTGAACTGGCTGATCACCAGGATCGGCGCGTCCAAGTCCGACGCCGATCGCTCCCGGCCTTGATCGTCGGGGTCGAGAATGCGCAGCCGCCAGATCTTGTCCGCGAGTTTCGCGGCGTGTTCGGCGGTGTCGTCGTGGGTGACGCCGACGAGGGCGACGAGCCCCTGTCGGCCGGTTGCGAGGTCGAGTTCGCCGATCGTCTGGCCGTCGACGGCCACTGATGCCTCGGTGACTCGCTGGACCACAGCACGCATGCGCACCAGGGTGCCACGGCCCACCCGGTCACCGCGACGGCGGCGCCCGGCCGTGGATGCCGTGCGCCGCCCGGCCAGGGTTCGGTACGTGAATTGGTCTGCTGAACAGTATGTTTCGTATCGACGGGTGAGTCTGTCCGTCGCACCTGCCTGCGGACGGAATAGTGAACCGCCGCAGGAGGTTGCCAGCGGCATGAGTTCGGACAGAGCAGCCCATGTCGCACGATTCGGCACCCACGGGGCCTGGGGTGGGTGGGGGAAGTCCTCACCGGACCAGGCTCGGGCCATCGAGGAACTCGGGTACGGCACCATCTGGCTCGGTGGATCGCCGGAGAATCTCGGGCCGGTCCGCACGGTGCTCGAGGCCACCGAGGACATCACGGTGGCCACCGGCATCGTGAACATCTGGAACACCGAGGCCGCGACCATCGCCGACGAGTTCCTCGAGATCGAGTCCGACTTCCCGGGACGTTTCTACCTCGGCATCGGGGCGGGCCACCGCGAGGCCAATGCCGAGTACCGGAAGCCGTACGAAGCAGTCGTCGACTATCTCGACGTCCTCGACGGCAAGGGAGTGCCCGTGGAGCGTCGCCTGCTGGCTGCGCTGGGCCCGAAGATGTTGAAGCTCTCCGCGGATCGGTCGCTCGGTGCGCATCCGTATCTGACGCCGCCTGCCCACACCGCCGAGGCACGCGAGATCCTCGGTCCCGGCGTGTTGTTGGCGCCGGAGCACAAGGTCGTGGTCGACACCGATCCGGCGGCCGCCCGTGCGGTGGGCCGCCCGCCGGTCGACAAGCCGTATTTACACCTGCGCAACTACGTCGCGAACCTGAAGAGGCTCGGCTGGACCGACGACGACATCGCCGGCGGTGGAAGTGACGCGCTCATCGACACCCTTGTGGCGCACGGTGATGCGGCGTCGGTGCGGGCTCAGGTCGACGCGCACCTGTCATCGGGCGCCGATCATGTGGCGGTCCAGGTGCTCGGCGACGGCGACCCGGTGCCACCACTGGCCGCGATCCTGCAGGCCGACTGATACGCCTGGCGACTCCCATCCGCGCGTCGCGTAGCCGACGAGCTTGCGAGTCGGTGTATCGAGACCAACTGCGCGACGAGGGGATACGGCGATATCGATTGACCCTCCGCTCACGCCCTAGGCTACTCGACCAGGGGTGGAAACCTAGGTCAGCGCGTAGGTGACGTTGACGTTGAATGTCAGCGTCTGCTCGCCGGGCTCGACCGGGACCCGTGTGGCACCCACCGACGAGTCCCGCTGGAGCGGCGTCGGCTGATCCTGGCCACTCGTCGTTTCGGAGATGGTCTGCACCTTGCCGAGAGAGTCGCCGGCCAGTTCCGCGTATTGATCGGCCCGGCTGCGCGCGTCGTCGAATGCCGCCTCACGCGCCTTCTTCATCAGGTCCGAGTCGTCGTCGATGGCGAAGCTGACATTGCTGATCCGGGTGCTGTCGCCGCCCGCGGTGGCTGCGGCGGCCAAGACGTCGGATGCCTTGCCGATGTCGTGGATCGTGACGCGGACCGTGTTGGTCGCCTGATAGCCGGAGATCGCGCTGGTGCCGCCGGGCATCGGGCTGGAGTACTGGGGGCTCAGGTTCACCTGCTGGGTCTGGATGTCCTTGCGTTCCACGCCGGCCGCCACCACAGCGTCGGTCACCTGTTTGACCTTCGCGCTCGCCTCGTTCAGCGCGCTGGAGACGTCGGCGGCCGTCGCCTCGACACCGATGTCGG
Organism: Gordonia sp. DT101; assembly: GCF_049844895.1. Lineage (NCBI taxonomy): Bacteria > Bacillati > Actinomycetota > Actinomycetes > Mycobacteriales > Gordoniaceae > Gordonia > Gordonia sp. DT101. The sequence continues at coordinate 1,017,417 of NZ_JBNCLX010000002.1, forward strand.
CGCGGAGGGTGTCCGGCGTGCCGGTGACCTTTCCGCTACCCACGACCGTCACTGTGCGCGGCTTGTCACCGCTGTTGTCACTGCCACAGGCGGATACGCCGACTACGGCGAGCAGTACGGCCCCGAGCGCCAGCAGTCGGACGAACCTGCCGCCGGGCGCACTCACGCCGGCTCCTTGAGGACGAGGCCGACGGCCCAGCCGACGAGCGAGATCACGATCGCGCCGAAGATCGCCGACCAGAAGAAGTCGTCCACAGCGAGGCCCCAGTGGGTGGTGTTACGGGTGATCCATGCCGTGATCTCCAGCATGAACGCATTGATCACCACGTGGATGAGGCCGAGCGTGAGGATGTAGAGGGGGATCGAGAGGATCTGGACGATCGGCTTGATGATCGCGTTGACGACGCCGAAGATCAGCGCGACCACGACGACGATCCCGAACTTCTCCCAGTTCGTCGAGCCGCCGACGAAGTCGAGACCCGGGACGATCAGGGTCGCGATCCACAGGGCGAATCCGGTGAATGCGGAACGAATCAAGAACGCGGACATGGCCAACAGTGTGCCAGGCGACGGTGTGCCAGGCGACGCTGCAAAATCCGTGATGGCCGCCCGGTCCGACAAGTCGCCGGTAGCCGATGATCTTCAGCCGTCGGCGATCTGATCTCGCGTGGCGCTCACCATCGCCCGGACGGCGTCGTCGGGCAGGGGTGTGTCGGGCTGGAACCGGATCGTGCCCTTGTCGAGATCGAAGCCGACGAGTCTCGGGGCGGCCACCGCCACCGCGTCCCGGCTGAACGGGTAGACACCGATGTGCTTCTTGGTCCGCATGACAGAGAGGAGCGGCTTGCCGCGGTAGGTGAGTGCGGGCATGCCGTAGCCGGTGCCCTGCTCGGTGTCGGGGACCAGCTCACGGGCGATCGAATAAACGCGGTCGACGGCCGCGCGATCGTCGGGGTCGAGTCCGGCAAGGTAATCGTCGACGGTGCCCACGCCGCCCATTCTCCCGCTTCGAGGTGGGTCCGGTGGCGTTCGGTGTGAGCTTCGACGAGGACTCGCCTCCGGTCGCCTGTCGGCGCGCGGCGGCGGACGAATCCCTTCTCCGTGAGCCGATCGAGACACGTCCGCTCGGTCGGGCCGACACCGATCCGGGCCCCGCCGCTCCTGGCGGTTTGGACTGTTCTGCCAGTTCGCGTAACATAGAACGTCGGTGTGCATCGCACGCCGGTCCTTGCGTGTCATCCGGCAGTTCGCCGAGTGACGTCGAGGGTCCGACGCGCTTCACCGCCGATGAGACCGGTCACCCGATTCGGTGTCATCACACTAACGGATAAACACGGTTTCAACTGGGCTTCCAACCTACGGGTCAGATCGAGGAAGCCTCGGGTGAGCAGCCAGGATCGCGGAGGACATGGCGAAAAAAGACGGGGCCATCGAGGTCGAGGGACGAGTCATCGAACCCCTGCCCAATGCGATGTTTCGTATTGAGCTGGAGAACGGTCACAAGGTTCTCGCCCACATCAGCGGCAAGATGCGGCAGCACTATATCCGCATCCTGCCCGAGGACCGGGTCGTCGTGGAACTCTCGCCGTACGACCTCGGTCGTGGGCGCATCGTTTATCGGTACAAGTAAGACTTCCCCGGAACACGGGTAAGAACCACAGCGGCGGCGCAGTCGCCGCTGAAGGAAAACACCGACGGGCGCGGCACAGCCGTGCCCGACCATTCAAGGAGAAGCGGACGTGAAGGTTCAGCCGAGCGTCAAGCCGATCTGCGAGAAGTGCAAGGTGATCCGCCGTAACGGTCGGGTCATGGTGATCTGCGAGAACCTGCGTCACAAGCAGCGTCAGGGCTGATCACGGCAACCCTCCGGGTCGCTTGAAGGACAACTGAATATCGACGAAGCACTCCCAACACCAGTGTCGACAAACGGGTCGACGCCCACCTCCGGTTCAGAGGCCGGAGCCCGAATGGCCGGACACAACGGTCCGGCAACAGATTCGGGACGGACTGGGAGCAGACCTCTGACAAGAAAAGGAAATCCGCCACATGGCACGTGTTGCTGGTGTGGATCTCCCCCGCGAGAAGCGGCTGGAGATCGCACTGACCTACATCTACGGAGTTGGGCGTACCACCTCCCAGGAGATCCTCGAGGGCACCGGGCTCAGTCCCGACCTTCGTGCGAAGGATCTCACCGACGCAGACGTCGCGAAGCTGCGTGAGTACATCGAGGCCTCGGTGAAGGTCGAGGGTGACCTGCGTCGCGAGGTGCAGGCCGATATCCGTCGCAAGATCGAGATCGGCTGCTACCAGGGTCTGCGCCACCGTCGTGGCCTGCCCGTCCGTGGCCAGCGCACCAAGACGAATGCCCGCACTCGCAAGGGCCCGAAGAAGACCATCGCCGGGAAGAAGAAGTAATGCCTCCTAAGTCACGTAGCGCAGGCCCCAAGAAGGGCACCCGCCGTCGCGATAAGAAGAACGTCCCGCACGGCAGCGCACACATCAAGTCGACGTTCAACAACACCATCGTGTCGATCAGCGACCCCAGCGGAAACGTCATCAGCTGGGCGTCCTCGGGTCACGTCGGTTTCAAGGGCTCGCGCAAGAGCACCCCGTTCGCGGCACAGCTCGCTGCGGAGAACGCTGCGCGCAAGGCTCAGGAACACGGCGTCAAGAAGGTCGACGTGTTCGTCAAGGGACCGGGCTCGGGTCGTGAGACCGCGATCCGGTCGCTGCAGGCCGCCGGCCTCGAGGTCGGCACCATCTCCGATGTCACCCCGCAGCCGCACAACGGCTGCCGTCCGCCCAAGCGGCGCCGGGTCTAGCGGGAAAGGGAGGACTAGAAAACCATGGCTCGTTATACCGGCCCCGCAACAAAGAAGTCCCGTCGTCTTCGCGTCGATCTGATCGGCGGCGACCAGGCGTTCGAGCGTCGCCCCTACCCGCCCGGCCAGCACGGCCGCTCGCGGATCAAGGAGAGCGAATACCTGCAGCAGCTGCAGGAGAAGCAGAAGGCCCGCTTCACCTACGGAGTGATGGAGAAGCAGTTCCGTCGCTACTACGAAGAGGCCAACCGTCGCAACGGCAAGACCGGTGACGAACTGCTGAAGATCCTCGAGACCCGTCTCGACAACGTCGTCTACCGGGCCGGTCTGGCCCGGACCCGTCGTCAGGCCCGCCAGATGGTCACCCACGGACATCTCACCGTCAACGGTGTGAATGTCGACGTGCCCAGCTACCGGGTCAGCCAGTACGACATCGTCGATGTCCGTCCGAAGTCGCTGCAGACCGTGCCGTTCCAGATCGCCAAGGAGATCCAGGGCGACCGTACGGTCCCGGGTTGGCTGCAGGTGGTCCCGTCGACCCTGCGCATCCTCGTGCACCAGGTGCCCGAGCGCGCTCAGATCGACGTGCCGCTCACGGAACAGCTCATCGTCGAGTTCTACTCGAAGTAATCGTCACCGCGACTACACAACAGCAGAAACGCCAGACAGCAACAGCTGTTCGGTCCACCTTCTAGGCCGTCAAATAGCGGTCGGCCACAAGGAGAATCAACGAAATGCTCATCTCACAGCGACCCACTCTGACCGAGGAGATCATCGCCGAGGACCGCTCGAAGTTCGTCATCGAGCCCCTCGAGCCGGGATTCGGCTACACCCTCGGCAACTCGCTGCGTCGTACCCTGCTCTCGTCGATCCCGGGTGCTGCCATCACCAGCATCCGTATCGACGGTGTCCTGCACGAGTTCACCACCGTCCCCGGGGTGAAGGAAGACGTCACCGACGTCATCCTGAACCTCAAGGGCCTCGTGGTCAGCTCCGAAGAAGACGAGCCGGTCACCATGTACGTCCGCAAGCAGGGCCCGGGCACCGTCACCGGCGCCGACATCGTGCCGCCGGCCGGCGTCACCGTGCACAACCCTGATCTGCACATCGCCACCCTGAACGACAAGGGCAAGCTCGAGATCGAGCTCGTCGTCGAGCGGGGCCGCGGCTACGTCCCGGCCGTGCAGAACAAGGCATCGGGTGCGGAGATCGGCCGGATCCCGGTCGACTCCATCTACTCGCCGGTGCTCAAGGTGACCTACAAGGTCGAGGCCACCCGTGTCGAGCAGCGCACCGACTTCGATCGGCTCGTGCTCGATGTGGAGACCAAGAATTCGATCACCGCTCGGGACGCGCTCGCTTCGGCGGGTAAGACCCTGGTGGAGCTGTTCGGGCTTGCCCGGGAGCTCAACGTCGAGGCCGAGGGCATCGAGATCGGACCGTCGCCGGCCGAGGCCGACCACATCGCGTCGTTCAGCCTCCCGATCGAGGATCTCGAGCTGACCGTCCGGTCCTACAACTGCCTCAAGCGCGAGGGTGTGCACACCGTCGGCGAGCTGGTGGCCCGGACCGAGTCGGATCTGCTCGACATCCGCAACTTCGGCCAGAAGTCGATCGACGAGGTCAAGGTCAAGCTGCACGCGCTCGGACTGTCCCTCAAGGACAGCCCGGCCAGCTTCGACCCGTCGCAGGTCGCGGGTTACGACCCGGCTACCGGAACGTGGTCGGATGACGCGTCGTTCGACGCCGACTCCGGTGAGGATTTCGCTGAAACCGAGCAGCTGTAAGGCTGTTGCCAAACCCTGACTTCCGGTCGTGAGATCGTGAGTTTCTTCTAGGAGAAGACAATGCCCAAGCCCACCAAGGGTGCCCGCCTCGGCGGGTCGGCCAGCCACCAGAAAGCGATGCTGGCGAACCTCGCCACCTCGCTCTTCGAGCACGGCCGCATCACCACCACCGAAGCGAAGGCGAAGCGGCTGCGCCCCTACGCCGAGAAGCTGATCACCCACGCGAAGGACGGGTCGCTGGCCCACCGTCGCGAGGTCATGAAGGACATCCGGGACAAGGATGTCGTGCACACCCTGTTCGCCGAGATCGGCCCGTTCTTCGCCGATCGTCCCGGTGGCTACACCCGCATCATCAAGACGCTGCCGCGCAAGGGCGACAATGCCCCGATGGCCGTGATCGAGCTGGTGCGCGAGTCGACCGCGAGCAGCGAGGCCAGCCGTGCGACCCGCGTCGCGGCCTCCAAGAAGGCGGCCGAGGACAAGCTGGAGGCGACCGAAGAGGTCGTCGCCGAGGGCGATGAGCCCGCAGCCGACGCCGACAACGTGGTGGAGGCCGTGGAGGCCGACGCCACCGACGCCGAGGTCGAGAACGCCGATGCTGTCGCCGACGCCGTCGACGACCAGTCGAGTGCGGCCACGGCGGATGACGCCGCAGCCGACGAGAAGAAGTCGGACGACTGAGTCCAGAGCAGTTGTCAGAACCCGCCGTCACCGCATCCGGTGCCGGCGGGTTCTGTCGTCCTGCGGTGAGCCCGTCCGTGCGACTGCGCCTCGACGTCTCCTACGACGGCACCGACTTCGCCGGGTGGGCACGGCAGATCGGCCAGCGCACCGTCTGCGGACTGCTCGAGGACACCCTGGCCACCGTCCTGCGGGTGCCGGTGCGGCTGACCGTCGCAGGGCGCACCGACGCGGGGGTACACGCCACCGGGCAGGTCGCGCACACCGAGATCCCGCAGTCCGCGCTGGAGACCAGATCCATCGGTGGCGACCCGTCGCGCCTGGTCGGCCGGCTGGCGAAGATGCTGCCCGACGATGTCCGGGTGCGCGCGATCGGACCGGTCAGCGGTGACTTCGATGCCCGGTTCTCCGCCTTGCGTCGGCATTACGTCTACCGGCTCACCGATGCGCGGTGGGGCGCGGAACCGGTCGTGGCTCGGACCACCGCGGCCTGGTCCCGGTCGCTCGACATCGATGCGATGAACATCGCGTCTCGCTCGTTGTTGGGCCTCAACGACTTCGCGGCGTTCTGCCGCCGCCGGGAGGGCGCGACGACGATCCGCGATCTCCAGCGCTTCGAGTGGACGGCCGACACCGACGGTGTGCTCATCGGTCGGGTGAGCGCCGATGCCTTCTGCTGGTCCATGGTGCGCTCACTGGTCGGGGCGGTCGCGAGCGTCGGTGACGGTCGGCGCGACCTCGAGTGGTGCCGTGGACTGCTGGCAGAGACGTCGCGCAACAGTCGGATACCGGTGGCCGATGCGCGTGGCCTGTGCCTGATCGGCGTCGACTATCCGGGCGACGACGAACTCGCCGCCCGCAACGTGATCACCCGGGACGTCCGGAGCTCGTCGTCGGGAGGGTGCTGCGGCTGACCCCGCCGCCGACAGCAACCGGAATTTCGCCGACAGCAACCCGAATTTCGCCGACAGCAACCGGAATCCCGTCGACAGCAACCTGGACTTCGCCGAGAGAACCACATTGCGCAGCGGCGCAGATTCAAGGCAGGGGGTGCTCTCGACGGGACCCGAGGTGCTCTCGACGCGAAACAGGTTGCCGTCGGCCGGTTTCAGGTTCGGTGGCGGTGTCCGGATCAGGATCGTAGCGGCAGACCGTTCTTGTCCCGCACGCTGCCGGTGAGCATCATGATCCCGTCGATCAGGGCCCAGATGCCTACGCCCAGGAGAATGAGGAACCCGACGAGGAAGATCGCGGTGATCCAGCCGATGATGGTGAGTCCGAGCTGGATTCCGCCGGTCTGATTGTCGCCGAGATAGAATCGCCCGACGCCGAAGCTGCCGAGAAATATCTGCAGCAGTCCCGCGACCACCTTGGACTTGTCCGAGAACGGCAGTCCGGTGACGGGATCGCGCCCGTAGGGCGCCCACGGATCCATGCCCGGGTACCCGGCGCCGTAGTTACCGTACGGCTGCGCGCCAGGTGCGGAGCCGTACGGATTTCCCTGCGGGTACGGATTGGCCGGGTACGAGCTCCCCTGGGAGTAGGGGTCATACGGACGGCCGTAGGCGGTCGGCGACCAGCCGTCCGGGTCGCGAGGGGGATCGTTCGGGGGTTGTCCCGGGTAGGTCATCGGCACATCATCGCATGATGACCGCGACCCGTGAATCATTCGCGTGACCGGTCGTCACGTGGCGCTGCGCTCGTCCTCGATCGCCTCGAGCACGGCCTCGACGGTCTCCTCGTCGCCGGCGAATCCACCGCGTTGTTGCCCCTCGGAGAGCAGCTGACGCCAGTTCGCGGGATCGAACACCACCGCCTCGTTCTGCTCGATGAAATCGATGATGACCTTGGTGAACCGTTCCGGGTCGGTGTGGAACGGGAAATGCCCGCAATCGGAGAAGGTCTCGAGCTCGGAGTGCGGAATCGCGGAGTGCGCGAGCTGCGCGTGGTGGTAGGGGATGACCGTGTCCTCATCGCCCCAGATGAGCAGCACCGGAAGACGTTCGGTGAGATAGCTCCGGTCCATCATCGTGACGACCTGACCACGCCAGTCCACCACCGCGCGCAGAGTGCGGAGGAAGGCCGCCGATGCCGTCGGATCGGCGAGGTCTCCCAGCACCCGCACCAGATCCTCGTGGTCGTTGAGGAGTCGTCGCAGCGACATCGACGGGAGGCCCGGCACCGCGGGCGCGGCGGCGAGAGTCCGTGCCGCCGTGCGCAGTGTCGGGAGCAGGCCGGGCACCCGGAGCATGGTGAGGATCTCGTGTGCCACGGGCATCGACACGAGGCGCAGCGCGGGATTGACATCACGCGTCACGCCGCCGGCGGCCACCAGTACCAGTCGTTCGACGAAACGCGGGAACTGGTAGCAGAACTGCATGGCCACGCCGCCGCCGAGGGAGTGGCCCACGACGGTGACCTTGGTGTGTCCGAGTACCACGAGCAGGTCGCGCATCCCGTTGGCGAAGGCCGGCACCGAGTAGTCCGCGCGCGGCTTCTCCGACTTGCCGTGTCCGAGGAGGTCGGGTGCGATCACCGTGTAATGCTGGGCCAGCGTCGGTATCACGTCGTCCCACGTCGACGAGTTGTCGCCGATGCCGTGGATCAGCAGCAGTGCCGGTCCGCTGCCGGCGATGCGGTATGCGCGGCGATATCCGTGAATCGTGTGGTACTCGACGCGGATCTGGGTGTCGCTCACCGGTCGGAGCGCCCGCCCCTTTCCGCTGTTGGTACGGGTGTGGGGGTGCGTCCGCACGCCCGTGTCGGGCGGGTGCGGGGAACCGGACACGGGGCCTCCTCGTCTCCACATCGGTGTGATGGCTTGTTCGGTCCGGCGGTGTGAGTGAATCCACAACGACCGTCCGGCGTCGTTACCCATCAGTAAACCGCACGTTGGCACAATCTGCGCGGGATGTTGCATCGAGTTAACCTCGGACCGTCGAAGGCCGGATCCGACGGTCGGGATCGCGCGGCGAGGCGGCCGTCCTCCGTACGCTGAAGGCGATGAACCCGTTCGACATCGACACCTTCCTCGCGACCGGCGGACTGATCGGTCTGTGCATCCTGATCTTCGTCGAGACCGGGCTGCTGATCGGATTCGTGTTTCCCGGCGACTCGGTGCTGTTCACCGCGGGGGTGTTTGCGGCGCAACCGGATCCGTTCGCGCCGCTGTGGTGGCTCTGCGTCGCTGTCCCGCTCGCGGCGATCCTCGGCGACCAACTCGGCTACCTGATCGGCCGGCGTCTCGGCTCGGGGGTCGTCGAGGGCCGCCTGATGCGCTGGATCGGTCCGGAGCCGCTGGAGCGAACCCATCGGTATTTCGACCGTTTCGGAGCTCTGACAGTGTTCTTCGCACGCTTCGTCGGGATCATCCGCACCCTGACGCCGGTGGTCGCCGGCTTCACCGGGATGTCCTATCGGATCTTCACCGTCTTCAGCGTCCTCGGCAGCGTCGTGTGGGCGGTCGGGATCATCCTCCTCGGCTACTTCCTCGGACAGGTGGCGATCATCCGGGACAACATCGAGCTGTTCATCATCGCCTCGGTGCTGACCGTGGTGATCCCCACCGCGATCCATCTCGGTCGCCGATGGCGTCGGTCCCGGGGTTCGGTCGCTGAGGACCCGCCGGCCTGAGGACCGGCCGGCCTGAGGATCGGGATCTCTACGGGTAGAAGGGCTCGTCGCGCTCCGAGGACACCGACGCGAAGTCGTCGGCGATGGTGGCCGCCAGTTCTGCGAAGGCACGCCGCGTCTGCTTGCTCACCAGATCGAGGTCCACGTCGGCGCCCTCGGACAGGTGGTCGTCGAACGGGACCTGGTGCACGGCGCGGCACCGGGTCAGGAAGTGCTGCCCCAGTTGGTCGGTGTCGATCGTCGACGCGCCCGGGCGGGACGAGCTCAACACCACGACGGCGCGTGAGGCCAGATGGCCGTAGCCGTGTGCCTCGAGCCAGTCGAGGGTGGCGCCCGCGCTGCGCGCCCCGTCCATCGCCGGTGAACTGACCAGGATGATCGAGTTGGCCATGTCCAGCACACCGTTCATCGCCGAGTGGCTCAAGCCGGTGCCGCAGTCGGTGATGATGATGTTGTAAAAGCGCTGGAGGATCCGCATGACGCCGCGGTACTCCTCGTCGCTGAATGCTTCTGCCATCGCCGGATCACGTTCGGAGGCAAGGACTTCCAGGCGACTCGGCGACTGGGAGGTGTGTGCGCGGACATCGGAGTAACGATAGACGTTGGGGTCTGCGAGCAGATCGCGGACCGTGGAGCGGGTCTGCTGCGGGATCCGCTGGGCCAGCGTCCCGAGGTCGGGGTTGGCGTCGACGGCGATGACACGGTCGCCGCGCAACGATGCGAACGTCGAACCCAATCCCACTGTGGTGGTGGTCTTGCCGACGCCACCCTTGAGAGACAGCACGGCGATCCGATAGTCGCCGCGAACCGGCCGATTGACCCGGTCGAGCAGGTGTTTGTATTCGATGTCCGCAGGTGATTCGCCGGGGTTGATGGCGCCGGCCGACATCGTGTGCACGGCGCGGCGCCACCCGCGGCTGGGTGCCCGGCGGGCCTTGCGGATCAGGGCGACCTCGTCGAGGCCGGGGCCCGCCTGCGGGTCGCCGTATCCGGGCGGGCCCATCGGGGGACCGCCGAACGGACCGCCGTACGGTGCGCCCGGTCCGAACGGGGGTGCGGGCACGTGGCCGGGCCCGCCCGGGGGCATCTGTGATGGATGGTTCTGGTGCGGGGGTACCTGCGGCGGATACGGCGCCGCCTGCCCCGGCGGCGCACCCTGCGGTGGCAGCCCGGGTGTCGGCAGCCCGCCGGCCGGTCGCTGCGGTCCCGCGCGGTCGACGGGCGGTGGCCCGCTCTCGGCGGCGGACTTCCCGGTGGACTGGTCCGGCTGCCCGACGCCGGGATCGGCGGCCGCGTGATGACCGGACGTCGAATCCCGATGATCCGCTTGTGTCGGATCCGCGGGTACGTCGCGACGCATCGGCTCCGGTGGAGACGGATACGCGGACTGCTCGCGAGGTGCGGGTACGGGCGCCGTGGGTGGCTCGGGTTCGGCGAACTGGAGCCACGGCGGGGGCGCCGGCACGCCGGAATCGTCCACACTTCCGGAGTCGTCGTACGTCATGCGGAATGGTCCCCCTGTAGATCGTTTGATGGAGTGCACGCCATCGTTGCAGGAGTCTACCGAAGATCGATTCTGCCACCGAACTCCCGGGGCATTCGTGACGGGTCGCTGACCAGCCATGTTCGCTGACCGGGTGCCGATCACAACCGCTCAGGCGCAACCGTTCAGATGACCCCTTGCTCGCTGAGCGCGGACACCGTGTCGTCGTCGAGGCCGAGGAGTCCGCGATAGATCTCGTCGTTGTGCGTGCCCGGGCGCGGCGGACCGGCCGTGCGCACCCGACCGGGGCTCTCGGACAGTCTCGGCACGATGCCGGGCCCCAGCACGTCGCGTCCCAGGCGCTCGTCGTGATGCGGCACGAGCATGTCGCGGGCCAGCATCTGCGGGTCACGCACCACCTCGGCGATCGTGTTCACGGGGCCGACGACGACGCCTGCCGTCCCGAGGATCTCGATCAGCTCGGTGCTGGTGTGCGCGCCGGCCCAGTCGGCGATGATCGAGTCGAGTTCGTCCTGGTTGATCCCGCGCGCCCGGTGGTCGGCGAACCGCGGGTCGGTCGCGAGGTCGGGTCGGCCCATGGCGTCGCAGAGCCTGCGAAAGACGGTGTCCTGATTCGCCGCGATCACCACGCGCAACCCGTCGGCGGCCTGGTAGAGGTTGGACGGCGCGATGCCGTCGAGCCGCGTCCCCGACGGGCCGCGGACGACGCCGGCGAGGTCGTAGTCGGCGATCGTCGACTCCTGCACGGCCAGACAGGCCTCGGTGAGAGCGGTGTCCACGACTTGCCCTCTTCCGGTCACCGTCCGCCGGTAGACGGCGGCCAGCGCTCCCTGCGCGGCGAACATGCCGGCCAGCGTGTCGCCGATCGACAACGCCAACCGTGGCGGGGCCTCGCCCGGGTATCCGTTCAGGTAGCGCAGACCGCTCTCGGCCTCCGCGACCGAGGCGTACCCGGCTCGGCTCGCCGCCGGTCCGGTCTGTCCGTACCCGGACACCCGGACCAGGATGATCCCGGGATTGCGGCCCGACAGCACGTCGTAACCCAGATCCCATCGCTCGAGGGTGCCGGGCCGGAAGTTCTCCACCACGATGTCGGCGCGATCGATGAGGGCGAGGAAGACGTCGCGGCCCGCATCCGCCCGCAGATCGAGCGTGATGGCCTTCTTGTTGCGCGCGTGGACGGTCCAATAGACGCGCTCGCCGTCCTGTTCGGCCTGTCCCCAGGTCCGGATCGGGTCGGGGGAGCCCGGGGCCTCGATCTTGATCACCTCGGCGCCCATGTCGCCGAGGAGGCGTCCGGCGAACGGGCCCGCGATCAGGGTGCCCAGTTCGAGCACGCGGAGACCATCGAGTGCACCCAGGGGAGGAACGTCGGTGTTCGTCACCCTGACAGCATCGCCGATCGCGATACGTGCAGGGCGTGCGGGGGACGGTTGATCCTCACCGGATCGCACACCCACCGAGAGCCGGTGCCCCACGGTCGTTCGAACAGAGGGAAACCCGGATGTTGTGTGGATGGCCGGCGACTGCTATGAGAGGATCTCCGACGACGACCTGCACACAGCTGTGCGCCCGGGTCGTCGTGGTGCAGACACTCACATGGCGTGTGCGCGGTCGATCGGGGGATCCGGAAGAGTTCGTCGGATCGGGGAACCGATGGAGGCCGGGTCGCGTCCAAGTGTCATGAAGGGGGGACATCGCCATGACATCTCATGATCGCGGGGCCGGGTCGGGTCACGCCGGGGACGCCGTGACGGACCGGTCGGCCGACGGGAACGATCTCGACGCGGCGCTCGCGCTGTCGTCGGCGCGCTCGCGCTCCGGTGCCGTCTCGGTGGTCACCACGCCGCAGGGGCTGCCGATGTCGGTGCGGATCGACAACTCGGCCCTGTCGAAAGAGCCGGCCGTTCTCGCCGGCGAGATTCTCCGGCTCTGTCAGCAGTCGGCGATGGCCGCCGGCATCCGGCTGCGCGAGCAACTCGTCGCCTCCGGGGTCGCCCGAGACGTCGTCGACGCGATGAAACTGCCCAGGCCCGACGATCTCGCGCGAGCCGAACAGCTCGACGACCGCGACCATGACGCGCCGGCCTCCTGGCTGCGATCGGTCTGAGGGGCGCGACATGAGTTGGGCGATGGATGAGCTCGAGGCCCGGGCCAACGCGCAGTTGAACAGCATGTACGAACTGAACGAGAAGTTCGCGGCGATCAGTGTGCGGGAGACGTCGGCCGACGATCTGGTGACCGTCGAGGTGGACGGTGTCGGTGGGCTGACCGGTCTGTGGCTGGCGGCGGGAGCCAACGAACTCGGCGGGCCGCGCCTGGGTGAACTGATAGTCGGGACCGCAGCACTGGCGGCCCAGCGCGCCTTCGCGAAACGTGCCCTGATCACCGAAGAGTTCAACGAATCCTTCGGTGAACTGCTCGACTCCCGACTGCGGAGCGGATGATCGCGTGCCGATGACACCTGGTGGGGAACCAGATCGGTCGCCGATGCGTCGGATCGAGGAAAGCAACGAGATGAATAGAACGTCCATGGTCGTGAATGGGAGGGAACAGCGATGAGCGATGTGACGGTTGTACCGGAGGTGGTCGAGACGTTCGGGGCCACGAGTGCTGCCATGGCCACCGCGGTCGGCGCCGCCGGGTCGATCAATGCCGCGGCGAACACCGCCGTGATGGTCCCGGTGTTCGGGCTCATCGGCCAGGAATTCCTGGCGTCCTTCATCGTGGCGCAGGCCAATCACCTGATGTCGGTCGGCAACCTCGCGGCGGTCCATGCCGGTACCGCGGCAGCGACCTTCGCGGGCCTGGCCGAGTTCCAATCCGAGGATGCGGCAGCCGGTTCCGCGATCCGATCGGTCCTGTGACTGGCACACCCTTTCCGGGCCCGCTGCCGGCCGGGATTCCCGACGTACCTGCCATGTCGCACATGACGGTCCAGGAGATGATCAACGCGTCACCGTTGGGTCCGATCCTGGACAAGACCGTCGCCGACGTCTTGGCCGGACACGGGTTGCCTGCGTTGCCTGCGATGCCGCCACCATCGGCTCCGCTCCCGGGGCTGCCGCCGCTGCCGCCGATCAATCTCGACATCCTGATCAAACCGCTGACGGATCTGCTCGGCGGATTCGGCACCGGCGACCTGGCGGCCGGGGACTTCGATCCCTCGGCGATCTTCCAGAGCCTGTCGAAGGTGCTCGAGACGACGATGTCCATGAGTTCCGGGGCGGTCAAGGCCCTCGACAAGCTCTGGACCGGGACCGCGTCGACCGCAGCCGTCGGCAAGTCGGCGATCGCTACCGGCGACACGGCAAACGTCACCACGCAGGGCACCGGGATGTCGTTCGACATCCAGGCCGCGGCCGGGATCGTCGGAACGGGACTCGCTGCGGTGCAGGCGATCATCGCGGCGACGATCGGCAAGATCTCCGCGACCATCCCGCTGATCATGACGCCGTTCGGACAGGGAGCAGCGGTCGGGTTCGCCACCGAAGGTCTCGCCGAGGCGACCGCGCAGGTCGCCCTCACCCGTGCACAGCTGCTCGGACCCACCGCCAAGATGACGACGAACGGCGCACCGGTCCCGATCACCAACGCACCGGCGCCCGCGGCCGCGACGCAGTCGCCGTTCGCGGTGGCCGGCGCGGTCCTCGACGGCGTATCCCCGGCGGTGTCGTCGGCGTCCGAGCTCCCGTCGATGATCGCATCACCGGTGAGCAGCATGTTGTCGAGCGCCAAGGCGGACCCGCTCATGTCCGCGAAGGGAGATCCGGTCGCGGGCAAGGGCGGCGGTCCAGGCGGTGGGGGTGCCGGTGGCGGCGGTGGCAAGGGACATGCCGGTGGCGGTGGCGGCATCGGCGCCGTCGGTGCCGCAGCGGCACCGCTGGCGCCGCGCCCGTTCACGAGCCCCGCCCTCGGGATGACCGAGCCGGCCGGCTACAGCCCGCAGCAGGCCACCCGCGGGACCGTGACGTCCACCAGCTCGATGCCTGCGTCGATGGCGCCGATGGGAGCCGCGGGAACCGCCCGTGGCGCCGGTGCGTCCAACGAACAACACCAGGTGCCCGACTACCTGGTGACCGAAGACAACGGACAGCAGGTGGTCGGCGAGGTACCCGACGTGGTTCCCGCCGTACTCGGGGATGAGGAGGAGCCGGAGCGCGCGCCGTCGCCCGACATCGAGCTCCGGCTCGGACCGCCGCCCGGCGGGCCGACCACCGGGACGTGAGTCCCCGGGTACCACAACCAGACCATCGACCAGAACACCGACCGGAACGAGGAGACATGACCGGCGAAACGAACCAGGCGCAGCTCGATGTGGACCCGGCAGAACTCATCTCGGCAGCCGGGCGTCTCGACGGGCTCGCCGATCGGCTCGAACAGTCACTGGGAGCAGCGGAACCGGCACTGACCGTGCACGCCGCCGGCCAGGACGAGGTGTCCGAGACCTCGGCCAGGAGCTTCAACGCGGTGGCGGAGACCTTCGCCACGGACTCCGCCCGCGGGGTCGAGGAACTCCGCAAGATCGCTGCGGTGCTGCGTGCGCAGGCGACGGGGTACCGGGCCGGCGACGACGACGCGGCATCCGCGTTCCGGAGCTCGAACGCCTGACGCCACGGCCGATGCTGATCTGGCCATCCCGATTCGACCATCGACGAGAGAGGAGAGTGAGTTGACCGGCTTCACCGGCGTCATCTGGGACGCACGCCCCACCGAGAAGCTCGCCTTCGACCTCGGTGACGGTCCCGGACCTGGACCACTGACCGATGCCGGCCTCGCCTGGGCAAAGGTGTCCGCCGAGCTGGCGTCCGCAGCGACGGAGTACGGCTCGATCCTGGCCACGCTCGGACTGAACTGGCGATCCCCGCACACCAGTGCGGCGTTCGAGAAGCTGACGCGACTCGCGCCCTGGTTCGCCGAGGCGGCGGCCGCGGCCGGGCGGAATGCCGGGCGCGCCGAAGGTCAGGCGGCGGCAGTGACGGTGGCCCGCCTGACCATGCCGAACCTCGTCGAGGTGGATGTCGCCGAGACGGCGATGCACGCGGCCTCGGTCGTCAGCGCGCTCGCACCCGCCCTCGTGGGTGCTGCTGCACACGCCGAGCGTGCGCTGCACGACCAGAAATTGCGGGCTGCGCGCGTGATGGAGACCTACGAGGCCGCCACCGAACCTGCAGCGCGCCCGTGGATCGATTCCCGGCCCGCTCCCGATCTCGTGTCCGCGGACCCGCTGGGAGCTGAGCGGGCCGCGCGACAGGCGGCGGCACGAGCGGCCACTCACCCGGCGCCGGCGACGTCGGCGCCACCTGTCCC
Source organism: Gordonia sp. DT101 (assembly GCF_049844895.1). Lineage (NCBI taxonomy): Bacteria > Bacillati > Actinomycetota > Actinomycetes > Mycobacteriales > Gordoniaceae > Gordonia > Gordonia sp. DT101. The sequence continues at coordinate 1,033,154 of NZ_JBNCLX010000002.1, forward strand.
GATGGGCGGCATCCCGACGGGTGGCGTCGCGGCGCCGCCGTCGGAGAAGACCCGCTATGCGCCGACGATCCTCGCCGGTGGTGCCGGTGGTGGCACACCCGTTCCAGCGACGAACACATCGGCCGGGTCGCCGGCGTCGAATGCCCCGATGGGGCCGATGGCCCCGCACACGGGATTGGCCGCGACGGAACGTGGCGCCACGCGCGGCCCGGCGGCTCCGGAGCAGGCCGACGTCGACGAGGCGGATGGTCCGTCGGCGTCGGCGGCCGACGAGCGTTCGTCCACGTGGGCAGAGCTCGCGGTCGCCGAGCAACCTGCTGCGCACCATGTCTCGGCGTCCGGACCGAGATCACTCGACCCCCGATATCTGACCGAGACCCTGTCCCTCGACCAGCATCGGGGAGGCTGACATGCACGGTGTGACAACCCCGGTACGAGTCGCGCTCGAGGTGGATGTCCTGAGGCGACTCGGGGAACGTGCTGGCGTACAGACGTGGCCCGTCGTCCTGGACCTGTGGGCCACCCACGCGGATTCCGACGATCACGCGGCCGCCAACGCGGTGGCAGACAGGGCGATCGGCGAACTCGGACTCCTCGACGGCGGCGAACCGACGGGCTGGCTCGCCACAGCACTACGAGTGCTGTCGGCGCCCGAGCGTCGGCTCGAGATCCGGACCATGACGGACAGGCCGGGCCACACCGACGGGATTCGCCGGATCTGCTTGGCGCGCAACGGGCACGATCATGTGCTCGCTCGTCGTGAGGGGTCACGGATCGAGCTCAGGCAGCTGGCGGTGCCCGATGAATCGGATCTGGGGGGCATCGTGGCGCGGGAGTTCGACGAGGCGGTCGGTGCCGGTATCGCCGGATTCAGCGCTCCGGCAGACGAACTGGCGGCGCGTCTCGCCGACTGTCAGAACTCGAACGACACCGCCGACGCGCTGCACGCGCTCGGCGCTCCGAGCTCCGATGCCATCGCGATGGCCTCGACGCTCATGAGCTGTCACACCCGATCGGAGATCGTCGCGGTCTCCTGGACCGGGGGTGCCGGCGCTCAATCTTCTGGTGCACTGGCAATTTTCGACACCGATCGAGGTCGGATCGTCGCCAGTCCCAGCAAGTCTCCGGACGGGCGGGTGTGGACCACCCTCTCCCCGGGCAGTGGACATCGCATCGGTCAGGCCGTCGGCCTGCTGATCGAGACCTTGCCCGAGGGACGGTGGATGCCATGAACCGGGCGGGGGAATTGTCAGGGTATCTGTGTCACCGGCGCCGGGAGCACCGCGAGCGGGCCGCTCTATTCGGATACCAACGGGGCATCGCCGTGCGGTGCCGTAACACAGAAGGAGACACAACATGACCGAAGCAGGCGGCCACGGTGTGGTCAAAGTCGATCTGGGCGACGCGCACGCATCCGCGAAGGCGATCAGCCAGATCGTGAACGAGATGCAGGGCATTCTGCGATCGATCCAGGGCCACACCGAGAACGGTCAGGCCGGATGGAAAGGTACCGCGCAGGTCGCGTTCGGCAACACCAGCAGCGACTGGCAGGGATCGGCGACCAAACTGCAGGCCATTCTCCAGGAGATCGAGAACAACCTGACCAGCGGCTTCAGCGGCTATGAGGATCTCGACCACAGTGTGGGACAGGCGATCACCGCGAGCATCGACGGTGGCCTCCGGATCTGATCCGGCCGGCGCACACCTCGACTCACCCATCCGAACCATCCTCAAGGAGACATCATGACAGGCGCGATCAGTTACGACCACGGCAATCTCGGTGATCTGTCGGGCAACATCCACCAGCAGTTCAATGCCCTCGAGCAGCTTGCCGGCCAGCTCAAGCGGCAGGTCCACCAGCTGCAGGGCAACTGGGCATCGCCCGACGCCGCTGCTCACTACCAGGATGCTCAGGCCCGGTGGGACACCCTGTTCGGCCAGGCGCGTGAGCAGCTCAACGGGCTGGGCCGGGGCGTGCAGAACGCCTCGGAGCGCATGGGCGAGACCGACCGGTCGATCGGCAATACCTTCAAGGGCACTTTCTGACCGTTGGATGATGTACGAGGGGCCACCGATGCTCGGTGGCCCCTCGTAACATTTCTCGCCGGGGTTCGTTTCTCGCCGAGCCGGACAAATCGGTAGAGTCCGACCGGTCTGTCTGGCAGTTGAGATTTGCGCGGTCGGCCGCGTGGACCAAGGAGAAGAACGTGTCAGTCGAGGGCTCCAAACGCGCGATCATCGCGGCGCTGCTGGCCAATGCCGGTATCGCCTTGGCGAAGTTCGTGGGATTCGTGATCACCGGGTCGTCGTCGATGCTCGCGGAGGCGGTGCACTCGGTCGCGGACACGTCGAACCAGGGGCTCCTGCTGCTGGGCCAGCAGCGCGCCGCCAAGAAGGCGGACCGGCTGCACCCCTTCGGGTATGGGCGCAGCCGGTACTTCTACTCCTTCGTCGTCGCCCTGGTGTTGTTCAGCCTGGGATCGCTGTTCGCGATCTACGAAGGCATCCACAAGATCCAGCACGCCCACGACCACGATCTCGAATCGCCGCTCGTGGCGGTCATCATCCTGGTCCTGGCCATCTGCCTCGAGGGATACAGCTTCACCACCGCCTACCGTGAATCGAAGCCGTTGAAGGGCAAGGCGAGTTGGTGGCGCTTCATCCGCAATTCGCGTTCCCCCGAGCTGCCGGTCGTGCTACTCGAAGACTCCGGCGCCCTGATCGGCCTGGTGCTCGCGTTGGCCGGTGTCGGACTCACGATGCTGACCGGAGACGCGGTGTGGGACGGTGTCGGCACCTTGGCGATCGGCGTCCTGCTCGGTGTCATCGCGATCATCCTGATCGTGGAGATGAAGAGTCTGCTGATCGGCGAAGGGGCGACCGAGGACGAGGAACAGGCGTTGCTGACGGCGCTGGCCGCCGGCGGCGTCGACCGTGTCATCCACATGAAGACCCAATACCTCGGGCCCGAGGAGCTTCTCGTCGCCGCGAAGATCGCCATACCGGCGGGCGTCGACGCCATCACCGTCGCGCGCACGATCGACGCGGCGGAGGTCCGGGTGCGTTCGGCGGTGCCGCAGGCACGGGTCATCTATCTCGAACCCGACATCGACCGCGACGTCGGTGGCTGAGTCCTACTGCCACTGCCGGACGTGACACGCGAACCGGCATTCGCGCCGCGCGTCCCGTCGGTGTGGGCTAGCGTAGGCAATCGCTTCACCAGACGTTCGCGACGATCGAGTCGGGCAGCGATCCTGACCCTGGCTCGGGTAACGGGAGGTCCATCGGATGGCCAATCCGCTCACCCGCAGGAAGTCCATCGAGCAGTCGATGGCCGATACGGATGAACCGGAGCACAGACTCCGCAAGGACCTCTCCGCCTGGAATCTGATCGTCTTCGGGGTGTCGGTGGTGATCGGCGCCGGCATCTTCACCATCACCGCATCGATCGCCGGCGACAAGGCAGGCCCGGCCATCTCGGTGTCGTTCGTGATGGCGGCGATCGCCTGCGCGCTCGCCGCGCTCTGCTACGCGGAGTTCGCCTCGACGGTCCCGGTCGCCGGGTCTGCCTACACCTTCGGCTACGCCACCTTCGGCGAGTTCCTGGCGTGGATCCTCGGGTGGGATCTCATCCTGGAGTTCGCGGTCGGCGCCGCGGTGGTGGCCAAGGGTTGGTCCAGTTACCTCGGCAGCGTGTTCGGATTCGCCGGCGGCACCGTCGACATCGGGGGATTCGACGTCGATTGGGGCGCGATTGTCATCATCGCCGCCGTGACGTCGCTGCTGGTCCTCGGGACCCGGCTCTCGTCGCTGGTGTCGGCGATCATCACCGCGATCAAGGTCGCGGTCGTGCTGATGGTGATCATCGTGGGCTTCTTCTACGTCAAAGCCGACAACTACACGCCGTTCGTGCCTCCGGCAGAGCACGGCGCCGGCACCGAGAAGTCCGTGGACTCCACACTGTTCTCGCTCATCACCGGCGGCGGCGACAGTTCCTACGGCTGGTACGGCGTGCTGGCCGCCGCGTCCATCGTGTTCTTCGCGTTCATCGGGTTCGATGTCGTCGCCACCACTGCGGAGGAGACCAAGAATCCGAGAAAGGATGTCCCGCGCGGCATCCTTGGCTCGCTGGCCATCGTCACGGTGCTCTACGTTCTCGTCACGATCGTGGTGACCGGCATGGTCAGCTACAAGCAACTCGCCACCACCGAGGACGGTGACGCGGCGAATCTTGCGGACGCCTTTGCGCTGAACGGGGTGACCTGGGCGGAGAAGGTCATCGCCATCGGAGCGCTCGCGGGCCTCACAACTGTGGTGATGGTCCTGATGCTCGGTCAGTCGCGAATCCTGTTCGCGATGTGCCGCGACGGACTGTTGCCGCGCGCGATGTCCAAGACCCATCCGCGCTTCGGGACGCCCGCCCGCCTGACGATCCTCATCGGCGTCGTGGTGGCCGTCGTCGCCGGGTTCTTCCCGATCGACAAGCTCGAGGAGATGGTGAACGTCGGCACCTTGTTCGCCTTCATCGTGGTGGCCGGCGGCGTGATGGTGCTGCGCCGGACCCGGCCCGATCTCGACCGGGGCTTCACCGTGCCGGGCGGGCCGGTGATCCCGGTGCTGGCGATCCTCGCGTGTCTGTGGCTGATGCTGAACCTTTCGGCGCTCACCTGGATCCGGTTCGTCGTCTGGATGGTGATCGGTATAGCGGTCTACTTCCTCTACGGCCAGCGCCATTCGATGGTCGGCAAACGTGAGCGCGGTGAGATCGCCGATCCGGTGGGATCGAAAGAAGGGCGATAGGGGAGCGGACACCCCTCGCCCGACCGGTCACGGCGGTAGGGTGGCAACCCGCCGGACCGGGTCCGATAGCCTGAGTCGAACGCCTTCCGCACTGCACCAGCAGTGCCCGACAGCGAACGACAAGGGGATCACATGACGACTGCGCAGGCATTGCACGCCGACAGCCGCAACGGGATCGACTTCAAGGTGGCCGACCTGTCCCTCGCGGACTTCGGCCGCAAGGAGATCGAGCTCGCCGAACACGAGATGCCGGGCCTGATGTCGCTGCGACGTGAGAATGCAGACGTGCTGCCGCTCAAGGGCGCCCGCATCTCGGGCTCGCTGCACATGACGGTGCAGACCGCCGTGCTCATCGAGACCCTGGTCGCCCTCGGCGCAGAGGTGCGCTGGGCGTCCTGCAACATCTTCTCGACGCAGGATCACGCGGCGGCCGCGATCGTCGTCGGACCCCACGGCACACCGGACGAGCCGAAGGGTGTGCCGGTCTTCGCGTGGAAGGGCGAGACCCTCGAGGAGTACTGGTGGGCGGCCGAGCAGATGCTCACCTGGCCCGATCAGCCGGCGAACATGATCCTCGACGACGGCGGCGACGCCACCATGCTCGTGCTGCGCGGCGCGGAGTTCGAGAAGGCCGGTCTCGTGCCGCCCGCCGACGACGATCATTCGGCCGAGTACAAGGTCTTCCTGGAACTGCTGCGCGCGAGCTTCGAGGCGGACAAGACCAAGTGGTCGACCATCGCCGATTCGGTCCAGGGCGTCACCGAGGAGACCACCACCGGCGTGCTGCGGCTGTACCAGTTCGCGGCCGCCGGAGAGCTCACCTTCCCGGCCATCAACGTCAACGATTCGGTCACCAAGTCGAAGTTCGACAACAAGTACGGCACCCGGCACTCGCTGATCGACGGGATCAACCGCGGCACCGACGTTCTCATCGGTGGCAAGAAGGTCCTCATCTGTGGATACGGCGACGTCGGTAAGGGCTGTGCGGAGTCGCTGGCCGGTCAGGGTGCCCGGGTCCAGGTCACCGAGATCGACCCGATCAACGCGCTGCAGGCGCTGATGGACGGATTCGACGTGGTCACCGTCGAGGAGGCGATCGGCAACGCGGACATCGTCATCACATCCACGGGCAATCTCGGAATCATCACGCTCGCGCACATGCGGGAGATGAAGAACCAGGCGATCCTCGGCAACATCGGCCACTTCGACAACGAGATCGACATGGCCGGGCTGGAAGGCTCCGGAGCCAAGCGGATCATCGTCAAGCCGCAGGTCGATCAGTGGATCTTCGAGAACGGCAAGTCGATCATCGTGCTGTCCGAGGGACGACTGCTCAACCTGGGCAACGCAACCGGGCACCCGTCGTTCGTGATGAGCAACAGCTTCTCGAACCAGGTGATCGCCCAGATCGAACTCTGGACCAAGAAGGACGAGTACGACAACGAGGTCTACCGGCTGCCCAAGCATCTGGACGAGAAGGTGGCGAAGATTCACGTCGAGGCGCTCGGCGGTACGCTCACCAAGCTCACCAAGGAGCAGGCCGAGTACATCAACGTGGACGTCGAGGGGCCGTACAAGCCTGAGCACTACCGCTACTGACGGCACACGCACCCGACAGCACCCAGGTTCTCATCGGAACCGGGGTGCTGTCGGCGTATTTGCGGTTGCTCTCGGCGCGAAACATGTTGCCGTCGGCGCGAATCCGGTTGCTGTCGACGGGGGGAGGCTCAGCGGAGGAGGCTACGTCCCGATATCGGGTTCGGCGCCCGGGCACACGAACCAGGTGCCGTCCTCGCGGGCGAAGCTCTCGGCGTTCTGCTTCGGCGTCGACCGCTGATTTCCGAGCTCGAGATGTGTACTCACCGTCGACTCGGCGGAGTCGCCGGTCACGGTCACCGCGGACAACGCGTCGAGGACGACATTGCCGGTGAGGTCGAGGGGGCGCGTGACCTGCGGGCGCACCACGCTGCACACCGACGCCTGAATCCGTCCGACGTCGCGCGCGTTGACCGCGTCGACAAAGTTCTGCATCGCTGACCGGATGGCGGTCACCTCGGCCTGGTTCGCGGCCGTCCCGCCGGAGCCGGGCGATCCCGTTCTCGGCTGGCCGTCGGTGGCGTTCGGCGGTGTGTTGACGGCGACGTCCCCGCCGTCCGGGTCGACGGAACGGACTGCGGCGCTGACGAACACCACGGCCACCGCCACCACCACGAGCATGCCGACGACGGCCGCCGCGATCACCGCGCCGGTGTGTTGTCGCCGTCGCTGGGGCGGGAACGGCATCCCCGGTATCGGCCCACCGGGCGCATAGGGGCCCGGTGGATATCCGCCGGGCGGAAAGCCGCCCTGGGCAAACTGCGGATACCCGGCCGGGCCGTATGGCGGTTGTTGGGGAACTCCGGCCGGTGGACCAGGAACGGCCGCATGCATCGGGTGGCCGCCGGCGGACATCCCCGGCGGCGGGGGTGGCACGGACGTTCCCGGTTGCCCTGTTCCCGGTTGCCACGAACCCGACTGCCACGTTCCTGGTTGTGACACACCGGGTTGGGGTGGCTGCCCGTGTCGGGGTGCAGGTGATTCGCCGGAGGCCGGACCGTTCTGATCAGCCGCTCCGACCTCGGGCCACGGTGGACCGTTCGTCCCCGGGTCGGGGCCGTGGTGAGCCCCTCCGCCGGGCGCTGGCTGGTGGGTCATGCGGCGTCCTTAATACGGCGTCCTCCATACGGGCGGGATCATCTCAGGCTAGCGAAAACCCTGATGATCGGCACGGATCCTCATTCGGCCGACAGACGGCGGGCGAGCTCCTCGACGTCACCGTCGGTCGTCGCCACCCAGGGTGACATCCATCGGGACCGCGCCAGTTGGCGGTACACCGAATCGACACGCACCTGCAGGTCGCGGTCGCGTTCGTAGAGGTCTTGCGGCCGAGTCGAATCGGTGGCCGCCCGATGGGCCGCGCGATCCATCGCGACCTCGGGTGGCACCCCGAGGAGCACATGGCGATCGGGTACCGGGAGCTCGAAACGACCGAACTCGAGATCGGCAACCCAGCCGACCATCTCGCCGTCGGCGGCTTGATCGAGTCGGGCCGCGTTGTAGGCGGCGTTCGATGCGACGTACCGGTCGAGCACCACGATGTCGTGCTCGCCGAGGGCCTTCCGGATCTCGTCGGCGGCGCCCGCGCGGTCGAGCGCGAACATCAGGGCCATGGCATAGACGCTGTCGCGTAGATCACCGTGCTGTCCGTGCAAGGCCTCGGCCGCCAGATCGGCGGTGACGGACGCGCCGTATCGGGGGAACGTCAGTGTCCATACGCGCAATCCCTTGTCGCGCCACCGGTCGACCAGACCGGTCACCAGTGTGTTCTTGCCCGCGCCGTCGAGTCCCTCGACCGCAATCAGTTGGCCCACGAGGGCGATGATATCGATCGACGCGGCGGTCGCTCGCCAGGCCGTCGCGGCGGGTTCGGCGCGTCATCGCCGCGGTTGGGTCACGAAAGTGTCACCATTGTGAACATGAAGCCTCGCATCCTCGTCGTCGACGACGACGCCGCTCTCGCCGAGATGCTGACCATCGTGCTTCGGGGTGAAGGTTTCGAACCGTTCGTGGTCGGCGACGGGACGCAGGCGCTGACCGCGGTACGCGAGATCCGGCCGGACCTCGTCCTCCTCGACCTCATGCTCCCGGGCATGAACGGCATCGACGTGTGCCGGGTACTGCGCGCCGATTCCGGGGTGCCGATCGTGATGCTCACCGCGAAGTCCGACACGGTGGACGTGGTCCTCGGTCTCGAGTCGGGCGCCGACGACTACATGGTCAAGCCTTTCAAGCCGAAGGAACTCGTCGCCCGGGTCCGTGCCCGCCTGCGTCGCACCGACGAGGAGCCCGCGGAGTTGCTCTCGATCGGTCCGGTGGAGATCGACGTGCCGGCACACAAGGTCACCCGCGACGGTGTGCCCATCTCGTTGACCCCGCTGGAGTTCGATCTGCTGGTCGCCCTGGCCCGCAAGCCGCGGCAGGTCTTCACCCGCGACGTCCTGCTGGAACAGGTGTGGGGTTATCGCCACCCGGCGGACACTAGACTCGTCAACGTGCATGTCCAGCGTCTGCGAGCGAAGGTCGAGACCGACCCGGAGAATCCCGAAGTGGTCCTGACGGTGAGGGGGGTCGGCTACAAGGCCGGCCCACCGTGATCGGGAGGCCCCGCCGCCGCGTCAACAGCACCTTCGGGCGCATCACCCGCATCGCAAGCAGTGCCGGTCGAGCCTTCGGCAGAATCTGGCGACGATCACTGCAGCTCCGCGTCGTGGTGTCGACGTTGGTGCTGTCTTTTGTCGTGATCCTGATTCTCGTCTTCGTGCTGATCAGCCAGATCACCGATCGCCTGCTGGACGTCAAACTCACTGCGGCCACCGAGGAGGTGGAACGGGCACGCGTCTCGGTCGAACGCGACCTCGGCGGCAGCAACGGCAACACCTCGGTCCAGAACCGGCTCCGCCAGACCAGGTCCCTGCTCACGGATCGCGACGTGGACGCCACCGACAGCTCGGGCAGCGTCGGTACCTTCGACACCGTCCTGCTGGTGCCCGGCACCGACGACGACGGCGGCGACAGCGGGGTCGGACCGGCCACGGAGATCCCCGACAACCTGCGCGACATGGTCCAGGGCGGCCAGGTCGCCTATCAGTACACCTCGATCCCGACGTCGTCCGGCGGCACCGAACCCGCACTCGTCGTCGGCACCCCGACCAATGCGTCCGTACCCGGCCTGGAGCTGTACCTGGTGTTCCCGCTCACCAGCGAGCAGAACACCGTCGATCTCGTCCGGGGCACGCTGCTGACCGGTGGCGTGGTCCTGCTCGGGCTGCTGGCCGCCATCGCCTGGCTGGTCTCGCGCCAGGTCGTGCAGCCCGTGCGGTCCGCGTCGCGGATCGCGGTGCGCTTCGCCGACGGCCGGCTCAAAGAGCGAATGCCGGTGCGGGGCGAGGACGACATGGCACGACTCGCCATGTCGTTCAACGACATGGCCGAGAGTCTGTCCAAGCAGATCACGCATCTCGAGGAGTTCGGCGGGCTGCAGCGGCAGTTCACCTCCGACGTGAGTCACGAGCTGCGGACGCCGCTGACGACGGTCCGGATGGCCTCGGACGTGCTGTACGAGGGTCGCGACGACCTGGACCCCGTGCGGAAACGCTCGGTCGAACTTCTCGACAAAGAACTCGACCGCTTCGAGACACTGCTGAACGAGCTCCTCGAGATCTCCCGGCACGACGCGGGCATGGCCGAACTGGCCGCCGAGCGGATGGACATGGCGATTCCGATCGACGGTGCCCTCGCCACGGTCAGCCATCTCGCCGAGGAGACCGGCACCGAGCTCGTCCTCGATCTGCCGGCCGAGCCGGTGATCGCCGAGATCGACCCGCGGCGCGTGGAGAGGATATTGCGCAATCTGCTGGCCAATGCGATCGACCACGGCGAGCGCAACCCGGTCACGCTGACCATGCGCTCGGACGGCGACGCGGTCGCGCTCACCGTCCGCGACCACGGCATCGGCCTCCGTCCAGGTGAAGAGAAACTCGTGTTCAACCGCTTCTGGCGATCCGATCCGTCGCGCTTCCGGCGCTCGGGCGGCACCGGGCTGGGACTGGCGATCAGCATCGAGGACGCCCGGTTGCACCAGGGACGCCTGGAGGCATGGGGTGAGCCCGGCAAGGGTGCCAGCTTCCGCCTGACCTTGCCGCTGGTGCGGGGGCACAAACTCCTCGGCAGCCCGTTGCCGCTCAAACCGGTCGGGGGTGCGGGCAGGTCGGCGACCGCCACGCGAAGCGCAGCGAAGAGCGCTGCGGTCAGGACCGAAGCGGAAATGGAGCACGACGATCCGTCGTCGTCGTCGTCGTCGCCCGCCGAGCCCGGTCCCGGGGGAGGTGACGGTGCGAACTCCTGATCCGCACTCCGTCTTGCGAGGATCGCGGCGGCGACGACGGCGCTGGCCGTTGGTGGTCGCACTGCTGACGACGTCCATCCTGAGCGCCTGCGGCTCGATCCCGAACAGTTCGTCGCCGCAACCGATCACCGCATTCCAGCGCGAGGGGCCGACCAATGCGGTCCCGGTTCCGCAGTCGGACATGGACCCGGAGTCATTGGTACGGGCGTTCCTCAAGGCGACCGCCGATCCCGAAGAAGGTCATCATGCGGCTCGGAAGTTCTTGACCCCGGCCGCCTCCGAACAGTGGGACGACCGGGGCGACATGCTGGTCGTCGACGAGGTCAATGTGTTCGTCGACCAGCGCAACGAGGACGCGGTGCGACTTCGTCTGATCGGTGACAACGTCGGGACGCTCAAGTCCAACGGCCAGTTGACGCCCGCGACCGGTCGGGTGGAGACGGCATTGACGCTCGTACGTTCCGGCGACCAGTGGCGGATCGACGGCCCGCTGCCCAACGGCACGATGATCGATCGCAGTCAGTTCGATGCCACCTATCGATCGGTGAGCCTGTACTTCACCGACCGGAGCCTCACCCGGCTGGTGGCCGACCCGCGCTGGCTCTACGGCGGCAAGGCGTCGGAGCCGACCGAGCTGATCAACCACCTCATCGCGGGTCAGGCCGCCGACCTCGACGGCTCCGTCGACAGTGGGTTCCCGAACGGTTCCGCGCTGCGGGGGCCCGTGTCACCGTTGTCCGGCGGCGGGGTTCGCGTCGAGCTCACCGGTATCGGCTCGGCGTCCGTTCGTGATCGCACAGTCCTTGCCGCCCAGATCATCTGGACGCTCGACGGCGCCGACATCGGCGGCCCGTACGTGATCAACGCCGACGGCGGTCCACTGATCCCGGAGCGAGCCTCGGGATGGCAGACCACCGATGTGCAGGCCTTCGATCCGACCGCGGTGCCGTCCACCGACGTCGGGCTCAACATCATCCGCTCCGGCGCCCTGCTCAAGGTCACCGACAACGGCACCGTCCCGGTGGGAGGCCCGCTGGGGACCGGACAGGCAGTCCGGTCGGCGACCATCTCGGCGGACGGGCAACGGGTCGCCGCCGCGCTCGCCCACAGCGGCGCAGGTCCACGGCTCGATCTGGCCATCGGTCCGTACGGCGGGGAGATGGGCACGGTGGTGTCCGGGAACTCGATCACCCGCCCGTCCTTCGGCCCCGACGAGAACACGATCTGGACGGTGATCGACGGTCGTCCCGTCGAGTGGGTGCGTGAGGAGTCCGGCGACAGCGACCGGCTGACGACCGTCGACGCGTCCTCGATCGCGACGGTCGCGCGCGGGCCGATCAGCGAGCTGCAGGTGTCGCCCGACGGTGTGCGCGCGGCGTTGCTCGTCGGAGGGCAGGTCGTGTTCGCGGTGGTCTCGACCAACGCCGAGGGTGCGGTGTCGCTGACCAGCCCGCGGATCGCGGCCTACAACATCGGAAATCGCGCGGTCTCGCTGGACTGGGCATCGCCGACGACCCTGATGGTCGCCCGCGATGCGGTGGAGTCGCCGGTCGTGCAGCTCTCGATCAACGGCACGCCCGCGGTCGGCCTGCTCAGCGGCAATCTCTCGCCTCCGGTGCGGGCGGTTGTGGCCGATCAATCCACCGTCTACGCCGGTGACACACGCGGGGTGCTGCGGTTCGGCAGTGCGAACGGCCAGCCCGACCAGTACTGGACGGAGGTCGAGCCGGCGATGGCGCCCGACGTCATCCCGGTCCTGCCCTGATCGCGCTGGCCCGGCCGGGCGCGGTGGTCGCGGGCGCCGGGTTCGTCAGGCGCCCGCCACGACGATCACAGCGTGCAACGCCCAACCATGCCGTGCGAGCACGCGCACCGATTCCGACGCGGTCGCCCCCGTGGTGAGGACGTCGTCGACCAGCAGGATCGTGCCGCGCGGTGCCGCCCGTGTCCTCCGCAGCGCGATCGAACCGGAAAGGTTGCGGACCCGGTGGCGGGCGTCGAGGCCGGCCGAATCGCGGGCTCGTGCCGTGGTGACGAGAAGTTCCGAGACACCTACGCGCGCCCCGAGTCGGGTCGCCGCCACACGTGCGAACGCGGTGACGGGGTCGCCGCCGCGGCGTCGTGCCGAGGAACGCCGCGTGGGCGCCGGGACCAGGGTGAGGTCTCGGGTATCCGGGAACTCGCCCCAGCGCGCGAGGGTGGCGATACCGCGTGCCACCGCTGCGCCCACCGGCACCGTGAGGTCACGCCGACCCTGTTCCTTCATCGCGATCAGTGCTGCGCGGTAGGGGCCTCGGTAGCGACCCAGCGCCCAGGTGTCCACGCCCACCTCCACACGCGGGCTCAGCGCCACCGGGTCGTCGGAGAGCGTGGCCGCACAGTCGGCACACCAGCGGACGTCGGGCGCCGAGCAGCCACCGCATTCCAGTGGGACGACGAGATCGGAGCCCGACCGGACGATCTCGGCGATGGTCGCCACGGTTCGGCTGCGGCGGTGGACGGACACGGCTCGAGGGTGCCACGGACATGGCCGCCGTACACGCCACCGACGGCGGGGCCGTCCTTCTGTGGACAATCCCTCGCTTGTGTACAACCGCCTGTGTACAACCGCCTGTGCACAACAGTTCCGGGGCCGCCGACATGCCGTACACGACGACGGGGACTTCCGGCCCGACCTCGACGGACATCGCTCATGTTGCGTAGAAACGTGGCCAGTAGGCGAACTTCGGGCTACCGTCGAAGGCACAACAGGTAGCCGCCGCTTTTCGCGAGGAGGTGAGGCCCCTGCTCCTGAGTGTCAGCCGTCGGCTGGCATGGCCACGATTCCTATCCGACAACAGAGTCTCAGCGCGACAACAGATTTGACGTGCGCGCTATCGGCCCAGACAGGTCTTGCGCCCCGGGACGCCGCGGCACTCCCGCAGGCACGCTCGAGAACTGGCGGTCGATGTGCGTGACGGTCCCACCAGCGGCACCTTGCCGCCCCTACCACGGTGGTCGGATCGGGTTCGCGTCGATGAGATTCCGCGTGGTCGGCCGGGAACCATCAAGAGGAGGAAGTTGTATATGTCAACAGTCATCCACCGCAAAGGCCATCGCGAATCGAAGATCGGTGACGCACGGCCACCCGAGAACGACTCCGAACACGACACCTCGCCCGATTCCTCATCGCTGGACGACCAAGCGTTCGATCCCAGTTTCGCCTTCGTCCGACCACCTGGCACCGTCGATGCCGACGAACCTGCCGAACCCAATGCCAAGGTCGCCATCAGCGGCCGCAACGTCGATATCCCTCAGCATTACCGCGTCTATGTCGGCGACAAGCTCGCTCGGCTCGAGCGGTTCGACCCCGCCATCTTCCGCTTCGACGTCGAGCTGAATCACGAACGCAACCGCAGGCAGTCCAAGGTGTGCCAACAGGTCGAGATCACCGCGATCGGCAAGGGTCCCAAGGCACGCGCGCAGGCGTGCGGCGAGAACTTCTATGCCGCGCTCGAGGGCGCACTCGACAAACTCGAGTCGCGCCTGCGGCGGGTGAAGGACCGTCGTCGCGTCTCCTACGGCAACCGCCGACCGCTCTCGGTCGCCGAGGCCACCGAGGTCGGTGCGCCACCTCTACGGGACAACCAGCTCAGCGCCCAACCCGACGCCGAATCCGGCGACACGGCGGCGTCCTGGGACGACGGGGTGGAGTACCACGACCCGGGCCAGGTGGTGCGTGTCAAGGAACACGAGGCGATCCCGATGTCGGTCGATGACGCCCTCTACGAGATGGAGCTCGTCGGCCACGATTTCTTCTTGTTCCACGACAAGGAGAGTGACAAGCCGTCGGTGGTCTATCGGCGTCACGCCTTCGACTACGGATTGATACGTCTGGCGTGAGGCCGACACCCTGAGGACGCGACTCCTCGGGATGATGACCACGTGCAGGTGATCGGGGCACCGATCAGGTTGCACTAAGACAAGCTGAGTACCATGGAATCCGGCCTGTGCAGGTTGCGGGCCGGATTTCGTGTGTAGTCGACAAGAGTTAGGGACTCGATCCACGGTGCTGAACAAGCTGCTACGCGTCGGCGAAGGCCGGATGGTCAAGCGACTCGGTGCGATCGCATCGCATGTCGAGAGCCTGTCCGACGAGGTCGAGGCACTGACGGACGCCGAGCTGCGCGCCAAGACCGACGAGTTCAAGGAGCGGCACGCCGACGGCGCGGCGCTGGACGAACTGCTCCCCGAGGCCTTCGCGGTCGCCCGCGAGGCGGCCTGGCGGGTGCTCGAGCAGAAGCACTTCCATGTCCAGATCATGGGTGGCGCGGCGCTGCATTACGGCAACATCGCCGAGATGAAGACCGGTGAGGGCAAGACCCTGACCTGTGTGCTGCCGGCATATCTCAACGCGCTCTCGGGCGACGGCGTCCACGTCGTCACCGTCAACGACTACCTGGCCAAACGTGACTCCGAGTGGATGGGGCGCGTGCATCGCTTCCTCGGGCTCGACACCGCGGTGATCCTCACCGGGATGAACTCCGACCAGCGTCGCGAGGCCTACGCCGCCGACATCACCTATGGCACCAACAACGAGTTCGGCTTCGACTACCTGCGCGACAACATGGCGCACTCGTTGCCCGATCTCGTCCAGCGCGGTCACAACTACGCGATCGTGGACGAGGTCGACTCGATCCTCATCGACGAGGCACGCACGCCGCTGATCATCTCGGGCCCGGCCGAGGGCTCGAGCAAGTGGTACTCCGAGTTCGCCCGGATCGCGCCCCTGCTCGAGAAGGACCTGCACTACGAGGTCGACATCAAGAAGAAGACGATCGGTGTGCACGAGGCCGGCGTCGAGTTCGTCGAGGACCAGCTCGGCATCGACAATCTGTACGAGGCCGCCAATTCGCCCCTGGTGAGCTACCTCAACAACTCGATCAAGGTCAAGGAACTCTTCTACAAGGACAAGGACTACATCGTCCGCAACGGCGAAGTCCTCATCGTCGACGAGTTCACCGGTCGTGTGCTGGACGGCCGCCGGTTCAACGAGGGTCTGCACCAGGCGATCGAGGCGAAAGAACACGTCGAGATCAAGGCCGAGAACCAGACCCTGGCCACGATCACGCTCCAGAACTACTTCCGCATGTACGACAAGCTCGCCGGGATGACGGGTACGGCCGAGACCGAGGCCGCGGAGTTCGATCAGATCTACAAGCTGGGTGTGCTGCCCATCCCGACGAACAAGCCGATGGTTCGCAAGGACCAGGTCGACCTCATCTACAAGACCGAAGAGGCGAAGTTCGACGCCGTCGTCGACGACATCACCGAGAGCCACGAGAAGGGCCAGCCGGTCCTCATCGGCACCACCAGCGTCGAGCGGTCGGAGTATCTGTCCCGGCAGCTCACCAAGCGCGGCATCCCGCACAACGTGCTGAACGCCAAGTTCCATGAGCAGGAGGCACAGATCATTGCCGAGGCCGGCCGTACCGGTGCGGTGACCGTGGCCACCAACATGGCCGGTCGTGGTACCGACGTCGTGCTCGGCGGCAACCCGGACATCATCGCCGACGCCCGCCTGCGCAAGGCGGGACTGGACCCGGTCAACACCCCGGACCAGTACGAGGAGGCGTGGCCGGAGGCCATCGAGGTCGCCCGTCGGGCCGCAGCAGAAGAGGCGGAGGCGGTCAAGGAGGCCGGCGGTCTCTACGTCCTGGGCACCGAACGCCACGAATCGCGCCGTATCGACAACCAGTTGCGCGGACGTTCGGGTCGCCAGGGCGACCCCGGCGAGTCCCGGTTCTATCTCTCACTCGGTGACGAACTCATGCGGCGGTTCAACGGTGCCGCACTCGAGTCGATCATGAACCGCGTGAACCTGCCCGACGACGTGCCGATCGAGGCGAAGATGGTCACCAAGGCCATCCGGAGCGCGCAGACGCAGGTCGAGCAGCAGAACTTCGAGGTCCGCAAGAACGTCCTCAAGTACGACGAGGTGATGAACGAGCAGCGCAAGGTCATCTACGGGGAGCGCCGCACCATCCTCGAGGGTGAGGATCACCGAGCCGAGGTGCAGACCATGATCGACGATGTGGTCGGCGCCTACGTGGAGGGTGCCACCGCCGAGGGCTATGCCGAGGACTGGGACCTCGACGAGCTCTGGAAGGCCTTGAGCACGCTTTATCCGATCGACCTCGATCCCAAGAAGGTCGTCGGTGAGAACGAGTTCGGCGAACGTGACGACGTCGACGCCGACGAGCTCAAAGAGATTCTGGTGGGCGATGCGCACCAGGCCTACGAGGCGCGCGAGACCGAGATCGAGGAGATCGCCGGCGACGGTGCCATGCGCCAGCTCGAGCGCACCATCCTGCTGACGGTCCTCGACCGCAAATGGCAGGACCACCTCTACGAGATGGACTACCTCCGTGAGGGCATCCACCTCCGGTCGATGGCCCAGCGCGATCCGGTCGTGGAGTACCAGCGCGAGGGCTTCGACATGTTCAGCGGGATGCTCGAGGGGCTCAAGGAGGAGACGCTGCAGTTCCTCTACAACGTCCAGGTGCAGACCGAGCAGGCGGAGCCGGCCGCTGCGCCGACACCCGCGCCGGTTGCTGCACCCGCGGCCCCCGCATACGTGGGTGCCGGCAACGGCGGGGCGCCCGCACCCTCACCGGTGGGTGAGGAGCAGGAGGTTCCCGCTGCACTGCGTGCGGTGGGCGTCGAGCAGCCCGAGGTCCCGATGACGTACTCGGGTCCGTCGGAGGGTGGCGGGACCGAGACCCATTCCGAGGAAGAGGAACACGAGGACCCGGCGCTGGTGTCGGCGAGCCGTCGCGAACGTAGGGCCGCCGCACGCGACAACTCGAAGGGCAACAGCCGCGCCAAGCCGCCGAAGTCCAAGAAGAAGCGTCGCTGACACGACCTCGGCGGATTCGTCCGGCGTGAAGGGAACCGGTCGCAGGTCCGGTGCGTCCGATACTCATGGAGACGCCTCGAGTCCTGATCCGCCCCGCTCCGCCGTACGAACCGCCGGTTCGGTCCGCGGAGGCTGACCGGCCGTCCGCGCCGCGGGCGCCGGCCGGTGTGCGGCGGCGGGAAGCAATCAACGGGTCGGCGAGGGCCGTCGAGGCGAGACGTTTCGCGGTCGGCACCGTGACCCTGGTCCTCGAGGTGCTCGATCGTCGGCGCGGAGTGAATCAGCTCGACGGCGTCGTCACGCAGCAGTTGCTCGCGGAGCTGACGGCACTCGCCCGTGTCCACGGTCCGGTACGGCCGTCCTCTGGCGCACCGCCTCACGTCATGGACAACGCGGCGACCCTGCGCCGGGTCCATGTACAGATGCGTGGGCCGGGCGCTGCCGAGGTGTTCGGCAGTTGTCGTCGTGGCGAACGGGTTCGCGCATTCGCCGCACGCATCGAGCAATTGCCGTGCCGGGTCCGGGTTGCGCCGGGCCGCTACCGGCCGGCGCTGCCACGAAACGTCGAATATCGTTGGCAACTGGTTGATTTCACCATCGTCTGATCGGCGCTGCCTGGCGATGGTCAGTCCGCTGACACACCGGCGCCGGACGACGTGACGAGGATCTTCAGCGCGGTCTCGTTGCGATGGATCAACGTGTCGAATCGCTCGCCGACGGGATTCTCGAGGCCGGTGCGGCCGGTGATGAACGGTGCCAGGTCGACCTACGGTGCGTTCGCACCGCTGGTCGGTGTGCTGTTCGAGCCCATTTCCCGGGGCCGCGGTCGGTCACCGGTTGCAGGCGGACGCCGCATCCGACGGGCGAGACGAGCTGAGGCAACTAGGATCGTCCTCGTGGTGAACCGGCTCTCCGCGCATGACGCGATGTTCTACTTCCTCGACGAGTCGGGTTCCACGACGCATCTGGGAGCTCTCCTGGTGATCGACCCGAGCCACACGGAGAAACGTGGCGGCACAGGCGCTTCCCGTACGAGGAAGGCGCCGACGGCCACAGCGGGCGGAGCGGGTTCGGACGACAGGCCGCCGGCCCCGGTCCTGGACTATTCGCGCCTGGTCGCGCTGGTGGAGAATCGCCTTCAGCTGGTCCCGCGCTACCGCCAGATCATCCGTGAGGTGACGCTCGGCCTGGCCAGGCCGGTGTGGGTCGACGACCGCGACTTCGACATCAACTTCCACATCCGCCGCTCCGGTCTCCCTCGACCGGGCGACACCGTCCAGTTGCAGGACCTCATCGCCAGGGTCATGTCGCGTCCTCTCGATCGCACGCGGCCGCTCTGGGAGATGTACCTCATCGAGGGCCTGCCCGACGGCAAGCTCGCGATCCTCACGAAAACCCACCGATGCATGGTCGACGCCCACGACGCTCTGGAGATCAGCGAGGTGATCTGCGACGACACCCGTACGGTCGAGCCGTTGCCCGAAGATCTCTGGATGCCCGGCTCGCCCCCGGGCAGCGCCAATCTCGCGCTCGGTGCCATCGCCGAGGCACTGTCGCGGCCGGGTGACCTGGTCGATTCGCTGGTGCACAACAACTCCATCGTCGGGGACCTCCGATCGACGGCCGAAGGCACTCTCCGCCGGGTCGGGAGTGTGCTCCAGCAGATGACCGACTCCGCGCCCCAGAGTCGGTTGAACAGTTCGACCACGTCCACCCGGACCTTCGCGGTCGCCTCGGTACCGCGGCGCGGGTGTGCCAAGATCGCCGATCGCTACGACTGCACCGTCAACGACGTCGAGCTCGCCATCATCTCTGGCGCGATGCGCAGGTGGATGCTCTCCTACGATGAGTCGGTGGAAGCCGGCGACACCGTTCGCGTCGTCCTGCCCTTGTCGGCGCGCGACCCGGCTGTGGAGCGACGGGTCGACGCCGATGGACGCTGGATCACCGTCGGCAAGGCCAGTTTTGTCACGGATCTGCCTGTGGGCGAGGATAATCCGGCCGTTCGGCTCGCCCAGGTCGCCGGCCTGGCCAATCGGTATTCGCAGTCGTCACGGCGGCTCTCGATGGGCCCGCGGCCGCTGCTTCCCGAGCTCGGTGTGGTGCCCTTCCCTGAGTTCAGTTCGCGGGCGTTCCGCAGTCTGAACAGACGCAATTACAACGTGCCGGTCGGGATGGGGACCCTGCCGGTGGCCGGGCGTTACGTCGCCGGCTGCCCGGTGGTGGAGGTGTACGCGATCCCGGCACTCATGGCCCAACGGGCCCTCGCGATCAGCGTCGTCGACTACCGCAACAGCCTCCGGTTCGCTTTCATCGCGGATCGGGGGGTGCTGAGCGATCTGCCGGCGATGACCGACTACGTGACGGAGGCCTATGAGGAACTCGAGGCGACCAAGTGATCGACGCCGGCGTCCGCGCAGGTCGGTGACCGGCGCGTCCGCCGAACAGCCGCTTCGGCGGATAGGGTTGAACGAGTTGTGTGAACGAGTTGTGGTGAACGGGTGAGGGGACGGTTGCGATGCGGGTCTATCTGCCGGCGACACTGACCATGCTGATCGAGCTCAGTGAGAGCGGGGAGTTCCGGGCCATCGGTGGGACGGGATTCGCCCTCACCCCGGCGTTGCGTGAATCGTTTCTCTCCGGCGACGACGAGGAGTTGGCCGAGGTGGCGATGCGTGAGGCGGCGCGTGCGTCGCTGCGACTGCTCGCCGGTGAGACGCCCGAACCCGGTGACCTCGACGGCGACGCGGACCTCGGCGAGGACGAGCGCACCCCGAAAGCCGGAGACACGCCCAGACTCCCGCCCCGCCGCGCGGTGGTCGCCGCGGACGTCGACGATGTCGGTCTGCGTCCGGACCTCGACGACGCGGTGGTCAAGATCAGTGGACCGGTCGCCCTGCGCGACATCGCGTCCGTCCACGTCGACGTCGCCGAGGCGCAGGACAAGGTCCGGGCCGCCGTTGTGGTGATCGACGCCGCCGACCTCGGTGATCAGGACGCCGAGCTCGCAGTCGGTGACGTGGAGGACTTCGACCTCGCCTGGTACGCCACGCAGGAACTTCCGTTTCTGCTCGAGTTGCTCTGATCCTGCCCGAGTCGCTCTGACCATCTGCGCGAGCGCGACCGCCGTCGCGTAACCTACGGAAGCGTAGGTTGTCGACGCGCGGCCCCCGGGCACGCGAGTGAGGTGGTGCTCAGGTGGGTTGGCTCGAACGATTCGAGGAACCGGTGGCCGATGTCGCCGCGCGCAGTCGCGGTGCGCAATGGGCCCGGGCGGCGTTCGCGCGGATCACCACTCCGCTGTTGCCCGACGACTACCTGCATCTGGCCAACCCGCTCTGGTCGGCCCGCGAACTGCGCGGAAAGGTCGTCTCGGTGACGTCGGAGACCGAGGACTCGGCGACCATCCGCATCCGCCCCGGCTGGGGCTTCTCCCTTGATTACCGCCCCGGCCAATACGTCGGGATCGGCGTCCTGATGGAGGGGCGATGGACCTGGCGGTCGTACTCGCTGACCTCAGCGCCGATCGGGTCGGGCGACGGCGTCGACGGCAAGACCATCACGATCACGGTGAAGGCGATGCCCGAGGGTTTTCTCTCGTCGCACCTGGTGAACGGTCTGCAGCCGGGCACCGTGGTCCGCTTGGCGGCGCCGGCCGGCGAGTTCGTCCTGCCGGAGCCGTTGCCGGCGAAGATCCTCTTCGTGACCGCCGGGAGCGGCATCACGCCCATCATGTCGATGCTGCGGATGGTGCGCCACCGCGGGCAGCGCGCGGACATCCGCGTGATCCACTCGACCCCCACACCCGCCGACCTGCTGTTCGGGGACGAACTGGCGACCATGGCCGCCGACGGTGTGGTCGACCTGCACATCCAGTACACGCGCACCGACGGCAAGGTGACGCCGGCACGACTCGCGGACCTGGCGCCGGATTGGCTCGAGCGGGAGACGTGGGCGTGCGGGCCGGTTTCGTTCCTGGACGCCGTGCACCGGATGTATGCCGATGCCGGGACGGACGACCACCTGCACATCGAGCGGTTCGCCCTCGAACGCGGCGCGGTAGGTGCCGAGGGCGGGACCGTGACCTTCGGCCGGTCGGGACGGACCGCCGAGATCGACGGCGCGACGACGTTGCTCGAGGCGGGCGAATCCGCAGGTGTGATGATGCCGTTCGGTTGCCGGATGGGGATCTGCCAGAGCTGCGTCGTGATGCTGGACAAAGGGTGTGTGCGCGATCTGCGGTCGGGGACCGAGCACGTCGAGGGTGAACGGATCCAGACGTGTATCAGTGCAGCGGCCGGGGACTGCACACTCGGCGTATGACCGGTCTGACCGGTTAGGCTGACCGCGTGAACACTGCTGTGCGGAGTGAGTCGGGTGCCCGCTGAACCCTCGTGGTCGCCCGATGTCCCGGTCCTGACCGACGGAGTCGTGACGCTGCGTGCGCATCGATCGACGGATGTCGGCCGGATCGTCGAGATGGCGACCGACCCCCAGATGATCCGCTGGACCCGGGTACCCACCCCGTACGCACGTGGCGACGCCGAGCAGTTCGCGCTCGCAGACATCCCACGTGGATGGGATGAGGGAACCGCGATGGGCTGGGCCATCGACCACGGCGATCGGTACGTCGGCAACGTCGACATCCGCGGCGCCGGTGCGATCGCCGACATCGGTTTCGCGCTCCATCCCGATGCCCGTGGTCTCGGTGTGATGCAGCATTCGGTTCGGCTGGCGGTCGATCACGCATTCGGTGTCGGCAAGCGAGTGGTGCGGTGGCAGGCGGCAGCGGGCAATCTCGCCAGTCTCCGGGTCGCCCACGCTTGCGGATTCACTCTCGACGCCGTCGTCCGGGACGGGGTCGAGATCCGTGGCACGATCTGCGACACATGGGTGGGCAGCTTACGTGCCGACGATCCCCTCACTCCGAAGACCACTTGGTGCGCAAGCACTTTCGAGACCGAGCGATTTCGGTTGCGGCCACTGCTGGAGTCCGATGATGAACGGATTCGAGAGACGCTCGACGACCCGGTCTCTCGGAAGTACCTCTTCGGGCGGCCGGTTCCCCTGACTCTCGAGCATGCCGCCGCCGAGCGACAGCGCAAGTGGTGGACGGCTGCGCGTGGCGAGACGTGCACGTGGGTGGTGGCCGATCTGGCGACCGACACCTACCTCGGCGACATCACCCTCCTCGGCATCGACGAGGTGACCGGCGCCGAGGCCGGCTTCTACACGCATCCCGATGCGCGAGGCAGCGGTGTCCTGGCCGAGGCC
This sequence comes from Gordonia sp. DT101, assembly GCF_049844895.1. Classification (NCBI taxonomy): domain Bacteria; kingdom Bacillati; phylum Actinomycetota; class Actinomycetes; order Mycobacteriales; family Gordoniaceae; genus Gordonia; species Gordonia sp. DT101. Next base: position 1,056,070 of record NZ_JBNCLX010000002.1, read on the forward strand.
TTTCCCGCCGTGGTGGATCACGCGTTCGGCGTCATGGGCATGCGCCGTTTGACGATGTTCGCAGCGGCGAGCAACGGGGGCTCGAAGTCACTGGCGCAATCGGCCGGATTCCGAGAGTTCGGCACCCAGGAACTCGCGGCGAGTTCTGCCGGCGTCTTCGAGGACCTCATCGGGTTCGAGCTGCTCTGCGACTGACCCCCGAGTGGGTTGGGTCACATTCCCCCGGTGAACCCCGGCAGAGGGTGGACAGGACCGCGCCGCTCAACCTACGCTTGCGTAAGTTACGGTTTGGTAGGTCGATGCGAACGGGAGCACACATGGCGATTACCGACATCCCCGAGTACGCGCACCTCACCGAGGTGGAGATCGAGGCACTCGGCGCGGAGCTCGACGCGATCCGCGCCGACATCGAGGCCGATCGCGGTGAGCGCGACGCGCGCTATCTCCGCAACACCATCCGCTTCCAGCGCGGTCTGGAGCTCGCCGGCCGGGCGCTGATCTTCGGTTCGTCGAAGCGCTCGATGTGGTGGGCGGGTGCGGGAGCACTCGGCGTCGCCAAGATCGTCGAGAACATGGAACTCGGACACAACGTGATGCACGGGCAGTGGGATTGGATGAACGATCCCGAGGTGCACTCGACGACCTGGGAGTGGGACAACACCGGCCCGTCGGCGCACTGGAAGCACACCCACAACTACATCCATCACAAGTACACGAACGTCCTCGGGATGGACGACGACGTGGGCTACGGCCTGCTGCGCGTCACGCGCGACCAGCGCTGGCGGCCGTTCTACCTCGGCAACCTCTTCTACAACACGGTGCTGGCCGCGGGCTTCGAATACGGTGTCGCCGCACAGCATCTCGAGCTGGCCAAGAAGCGCAAGACGCCCGAGGCCAAAGAGCAGTTCCACCGCGACCTCGCCGACGTCGGCAAGAAGGTCGGCAAGCAGGTCGTCAAGGACTACGCGGTGTATCCGGCGCTGGTGGCCGGGGCGACCGGCCGGAGCGTCGGCGTGGGACAAGCCTTCCGCAAGGCGCTGACGGCGAACCTGATGGGCAATTTCATCCGCAACGTGTGGACCAACGCGGTCATCTTCTGCGGCCATTTTCCCGACGGTGCCGAGAAGTTCACCAAGCAGGACGTCGACAGTGAGACGCAGGGCGAGTGGTATCTGCGACAGATGCTGGGCAGTGCGAACTTCCGCAGCGGCCCGGTGCTGGCATTCATGAGCGGGAATCTGTCCTACCAGATCGAGCACCACATCTTCCCCGACCTCCCCAGCAACCGGCTCGCCGAGATCTCGGTGCGCGTGCGGGCGTTGTGCGAGAAGTACGACCTCCCGTACACCACGGGTTCGTTCCCGGTGCAGTACGCGAAATCGTGGCGCACCATCGCGAAGCTGTCGCTGCCGAACAAGTACCTCAAGGCGACCGTCGACGATGCGCCGGAGACGGCCTCCGAGCGTCGGTTCAAGCAGGGACTCCCGGAAGGCGCGCGGCTGATGGCGTCGGTCGATTCCGAGACCGGTCGCCGACGCGGCCTGCGTTCGGCCATCCGGACGCTGCGTCGTCGAGGACGGCGCGCCGACGTGTCTGCCGCGCGAACCGAGGTGCACCTCCAGCAGCGTCCGGCGGCCTGACCCTCGGTGATGTGTGGGGGCCGAGGTCCGTGGACCGTCCATTCGCTGCACGGGCATAATGGGTGCCGATGGCCATAACCGACATCAATGCCTACGCCCATCTGAGTGATGCGGACGTCGAGGCATTGGGCGCTGAACTCGATGCACTTCGACGTGAGATCGAAGCCGATCGAGGCGTTCGTGATGTCCGCTACCTGCGTCGGACGATCTTCGCCCACCGTGCGCTCGAGGTGGCCGGTCGGCTTGCGTTGTTCGGCAGTCACAAGCGTTCGCTGTGGCTGCTCGGGACCGGTGCGCTGGCCCTTTCCAAGATCATCGAGAACATGGAGCTCGGGCACAATGTGATGCACGGGCAATGGGATTGGATGAATGATCCCGAGGTCCACTCCACGACGTGGGAGTGGGACATGGTGTGCGCGTCCCCGCATTGGAAGCACTCGCACAACTACATCCACCACAAGTACACCAACGTGGTCGGGATGGATCACGACGTCGGTTACAAGATCCTCCGCGTGACTCGCGACGAGCCGTGGGAGCCGCGGCGCATCCTGCAGCCGGTGTTCAACCTCGTCCTCGCCGCAACCTTCGAGTGGGGAATCGGACTGCACGACCTCGAACTCAAAGAGGTCATCAACGGCACGAAGCCGAAAGATGTTGCAGTACCTCAGATCAAGGTGTTCCTGCGCAAGATCGGCAAGCAGGTCGGCAAGGACTACGTACTGTTCCCGGCACTGACCGGTCCGAACTATGTGCACACCTTGACCGCGAACCTCAGTGCGAATCTGATCCGCAACCTCTGGGCGTACGTGGTCATCTTCTGCGGTCATTTCCCGGATGGCGCAGAGAAGTTCACCGTCGATTCACTCACCGACGAGACACCCGGACAGTGGTATCTCCGGCAGATGCTCGGTACCGCCAATTTCGACGCGGGCCCGGCGACGGCCTTCCTGAGCGGCAATCTCTGTTATCAGATCGAGCATCACCTCTATCCGGACCTGCCCAGTAACCGCTACGCCGACATCGGTGTGCGGGTGCGCGAACTGTGTGACAAGTACGATCTGCCCTATACGACCGGTTCACTGTTCGTGCAGTACCTGCAGACACTGCGCACCATCAACAAACTCGCGTTGCCCGATCGGTTCCTTCGTGACACCGCCGACGACGCGCCGGAGACGGCGTCGGAGCGACGCTTCGCCGGTATGCCACGGACCCGCGGGCTCAAGACCGCCATTGCCGATCTGCGGCGAAAGAAGCTGTTGCGTAGGTGATCTCGATACCGACCGGCGAGGCGCGACTTCCGCTGGTTGAGTAGTCGCCGAGCCCGCCCCGGCTGGTTGAATAGCCGGCGAGCCCTCCCCCTGCTGGTTGAGTAGCCTGCGAGCGGCAGCGAGTCGGCGTATCGAAACCGCGAACCGTCAGCCCCGAACCGCCCCACGCAATTCGGCATGAGCGGCCCGGCCTTGGAGCGGATGGCCACGTTCGGTCCACGAGAAGATCGCCCAGGTCGCGAGCCCGACGATCGCCGATCCCGTCCCGATCGTGCAGACGAGGGGCCAGCCGCCCGCCTGGTACGCCCAGCCACCGACCGTCGAGCCGATCACGCCACCCGCGAAGTACGCCACCATGTAGGCCGTGGTCAGTCGCGAACGAGCTTGGCCGTCAAGCGAATACACGCCGGTCTGATTGGCCAGCTGGACGCCCTGGACGCCGAAATCGAAGATGAGCAGGGCGATCACCAGCACCACGACGTGATGTGCACCGGCCCACAGCAGGACCCATCCGGCGATCTGCGCGCCCCACACGCCGTACTGGGTGTGACGCAGATAGCCTCGGTCGGCCAGCTTGCCGACGACGGGCGCAATCAGCGCACCCGCCACCCCGGCGAGTCCGAACAGGCCGATCTCCGCCTCCGAGTACGAATAGCTCGAGTCACCCGCGCCGGCCAGCAGGAAGGCGATCGCGGTCCACATGCAACTGAAGGCCGCCATGCTGAGCCCACCCAGGAACATGCGGTGCCGCAACACGTCGTGGGTGCGCACGAGGGTCAGGATCGACCGGAGGACCTGGGGATAGCTCTGACCCGATCCGGCGGCCTCGGGCCGCGCTTCGGGAGCGCGGAACCAGACCGCCACCGCCATCGCCACCTGTAGTCCCGCGGCGACGAACAGGATCGCCCGCCAGCCGCCGACCTCGGCGACCAGTCCGCTGAGGACCCGGGAGGACAGGATGCCGATGAGCAGTCCGCTCATCACGTTCCCGACGACCGCGCCGCGCTCGTTCGGTGCCGCGATCGCGGCCGCCCACGGCACCACGACCTGTGCGGCCGATGCCGACACCCCGACCGCGAACACCATCGTCACCAGGCCTCCGTACGCGGGCATCAGGCCTGCGGCCACCAGGGCGAGGCACGACACGGCGAGGAGACCGGTCACCAGTCGGCGGCGGTTGACGAAGTCGCCGAGCGGGACGACGAAGGCGAGGCCGAGCAGGTAACCGATCTGGGTGACCGCGATCAGCAAACCCGCCGTCGCGGTCGAGATCGAGAAGTCGACGCTGATCTCGTGCAGGAGCGGTTGCAGGTAGTAGAGACAGCCGGCCGATGAACCCGCAGTCACCGCGAACAGGAAGACCACGACGCGACTGAGGTGGGTCTGTGCTCGGACGGGGACAGAGATGGTGGTGGCCATCTGAACATTGTCCGGCTGCCAAGCTCTCAAGAAAAGCGATAGATTTCGATATAGACATCTTTGATTGCGATGGAGGCCGGCATGGAGCTGCGTCACCTGGAATACTTCCTCGCCTGCTGCGACCACGGCACGTTCACCGCCGCCGCGCGATCACTCAACGTCGTGCAGTCGGCGGTGTCCACGGGTGTCGCCAAGATGGAGCGTGAACTGGGGGAGCGCGTCTTTGATCGCACACCCACAGTGCTCGTCCTGACCGACACCGGTCGCGCGATCGTCAGCCCGGCGCGCGCCGCCCTGCGCGCACGCGCGGACATCTTCGACGCGGTCGACGAAGTCCGCGGCGATATCCGCGGAGAGGTCGCTGTCGGCGCGCTCATCAATGTCGTCTCCATAGATCTGGCCGAGGCATTCGCCGAGATCCACCGGCGGCATCCCGGGATCACGATCGCCATGCGTCAGAATCCCCACGGCAGCTCCGGCAACATCGTCGGGGTGCGCGCCGGCACCCTCGACCTTGCCTTCCTGGGGGCGTACCCGGAGCTGATCCCCGGCATCGCGGTTCACCGGCTCGCGCAGGAACCGCTGGTACTGGTGTGCTCGCCCGATCACCGTCTGGCGCAGGCCGGCACCTTCGCGACCGCTGACCTTGCCGAGGAACGCGTCATCGACTATCCACCCGGTTGGGGCACCCGCGCGGTCGTCGACCGCGACATCCCGAACCGGCGGACGGTGATCGAGGTGGCCGATCAGTTCTTCGGGATGAGCTTGGCGGTCAAGGGGTTCGGGGTGACACTCGTTCCGCTCGGCGTGGCGCACATGCAGGCCGGTGCGGTCATCGTGCCGTGTTCGGACACCCCGTTGATGTGGGACATCGCGATTGCCCATTCGTCCACCCGCACGCCATCACGCGCGGCCCGGGCCGTGCTTGACATCGTGCTCGAGTTGGCGCGGCCCGTACGGGTCAGGCGAACGCTGTCATGAAGGCGTCGAGGGCGCTGTCCGGGTCGGTCCTTGCCCAGCCCTCGAGGCCGACGACGCCGGTGTAGCCGATCTCTTTCAGCACGGTGGCGATTGCCGGGTAGTTGATCTCCCCGGTTCCCGGCTCGCAACGGCCTGGCACATCGGCAACCTGGATCTCGCCGACGAAAGGCATTGCTGCCCGGATCAATTCGATGAGGTTACCCTCACCGATCTGAGCGTGGTACAGGTCGAGGTTCATCCGCAGGTGCGGGGAGCCGACGGCCCTCACCAGGGTCATGGTGTCCGCGGCGGTCGCGAAGGGGGTACCTGGATGGTCGATGGCGAGATTGAGGTTCTCCAGGGTGAAGACCCTGCCGTGACGTTCGCCGATCTCCGCGAGCCGGCCCAAGGTGTCCGCCGCGGTGAGCCACATCTCGGGCGTCACCACTTCGACCGGAGCGATCGGCAGGCCCTCCGGGCCCAGACCGGTGCCGTGCACGTTGAGGCTTGGGCAGTCGAGGCGGGCGGCTACCGTGATCGACTCCTCCGCCGAGTCGAGAAACGCGGAGATGCCGTCGGAATCGGTGAGATTGCCGGTCAGGTACCCGGTCATCGAGGCGAACTCGGCGCCGGTGGCGACAAGGGCATCGATGTCCTTGGTAGACCAGTCCCAGACCTCCACCAGGAGCCCTCGTTCGTGGATGGTCCGCACCCGATCGACGAAAGGCCGGTTGAGATAGAGCATCTCGGCACTGGCCGCCAGCCGGTAGCTCATCAGCGGACCTCGCCGATCGTGATGGTGCCGCCAGTCTCGACGCTGTGGATCGCCGCCAATGCGATCTGCAACGCGGTCCGGGCGTCCGCCCCGCCGACCGGGGCAGGCGATCCGCCGCGCACCGACTCGACGAATGCCGTGAGCTCGCCTACGTAGGCACTGTGCAGGAGCACGGTGTCGCGCCGGGCGGTGTCGATCTCGACTCCCGCCGCACCGTAGAACGTCATGTCGGTGGTGCGTCCGTCACCAGCGGTCGCCATACCCGCCGAGCCGAACACCTCGGCGCGGACGTCGTATCCGTACAGCGCCGAGAAGCTGGCCTCGGCGGTGGCGATCGCGCCGTTGTCGAAAGTGATCGTCACGACAGCGGTGTCGAGATGGCCACTCTCTCGGGCATCCGGCCGGATCAGCGCATCGGCGAAGGCGTGGACCGACACCGGGCGGGCGCCCGGATTGAGGAAGCACAGTGTGTCGAAATCGTGGATCAGCGTCTCCAGGAAGATCGTCCACTGCGGGACGCGGGCCGGATCCACCTGCCACGGGCCGGGATCGCGGGTCAGCGAGCGCAGCAGCTGCGGGGTGCCGACCCGGCCGTCGTCGACCGCCCGGCGGGCGGCGGCGAAACCGGGGGCGAACCGGCGGTTGAACCCGACCTGCAGCACGACATCGTGGTCCGATGCCGCGGCGATCGCCTGATCGGCCTCGTCGAGGGTCACCGCCATCGGCTTCTCGCAGAAGACGTGTTTTCCGGCCGCCGCTGCGCGACAGACCAATTCGCTGTGGCTACGTGCGGGTGCGGTGATCAGGACGGCGTCGACATCGGGCGACGCGAACACGTCGTCGATGTCGGTGGTGGCGAACCCGGCCCCGGCCACCGCCGCGAGCCGCTCGGCCGCACCGTCGACCGGATCGGCGACGGCCGCGACGACGGCACCCGGCACGTGCCGGGTGATCAGTTCGGTATGACTGCTGCCGATGCGGCCGGCTCCGATGGTGGCAATGCGGATCGGTGCCGTCGCGCCGCGCGACGGCACCGGGATCGAGGCGGGGGTGGTGGCGGTCATGTGAGTCTCCGGACGCGAGCGGGAAGGAATCGGACTAGATCGTTCTAGTAGAACGTTCTAGGCTAGAGTAGTGCCGGCATTCACATCTGGTCAAGAGAGGGATACATGGTGGAGAGGCGCGGCAGCAGAACGACGCTCATCGACGTCGCACAAGCGGCGGGCGTGTCGAAGGCCCTTGTCTCGATTGTGATGCGCGGCGTGCCGGGTGCCAGCGACGAAACCCGTGAGCGGGTGCTGAGGATCGCCGATGAGATGGGCTACGTACCGGATCAACGGGCCAGGAAGCTGCGGCAGTCGTCGTCGCGACTGCTCGGCGTCACCTTCGAACTACGTGAACCCTTCCATGGTGACCTGGTCGAGGAGATCTATCGCGAGGCCGCCGAGGCCGGATATGACGTGGTGATCAGTGCGGTCGCGCCGAGCCGGTCCGAATCGAGTGCGGTCGAGACAGTTGTGCGTGAGCGCTGCGAGGCGGCGATCTTGCTGGGGCCTCGTCTCGACGGCATCGAGTTGTCGACGCTCGTGGAGCGTCTACCGGTCGTCGTGGTCGCACAGGGGGTCGACGATCCGCGGACGGGATACGTGCGCAGCGATGACACCGCGGGTATCGGCTTGGCCGTCGATCACCTCGTGGAACTCGGACATTCCGCCGTCGTGCACATCGACGGCGGAGATGCGCCCGGTGCGGATGAGCGGCGAGCCGGCTTCCGCGCTGCGATGCGTCGCCATCGGCAGGACCGCGGGCTGCGAATCGTCAGCGGCGGACTCGGGCAGATCGACGGTGCTCGAGCGATGGGGACGATACTCGACGCAGGTGACCTGCCTACCGCCGTGATCGCCTTCAATGACGACTGTGCAACTGGCGTCATCGACACGATAATCCGTGCGGGAATGTCTGTGCCCGAGGATATCTCGGTGGTCGGCTACGACGATGCACGGTTGGCGGCGGGGCTGCGGGTACCGCTGACGACGGTGTCCCAGGATGCGCGCCAGATGGCCTGCGACGCGGTGTCCGGGGCGCTCGCGATGATCGGTGGGAGTGATCCTCCGGCGATTGTGCGCCGCCCGCAGCTCGTGGTTCGAGGCACCACCGCACCGGTCCACTTTGTCGAGTGAATCCAGAGGTTGCCGTTTGGCCCGGCGGGCGAGCCAAACGGTAACTGCTCCGGTTGGTGCTGTGACTCAAGCGCGCTGTCTCATGCGTTCTGTCTCAGGCGTTCTGGGGGAAGCCGAGGTTGAGGCCGCCGTGTGAAGGGTCGAGCCAGCGGCTGGTGATGGCTTTGCCGCGGGTGAAGAAGTTGACGCCTTCCATGCCGTGGGCATGGGTATCACCGAACAGCGAGTTCTTCCAGCCGCCGAAGCTGTAGTAGGCCATCGGGACCGGGATGGGCACGTTGATGCCGACCATGCCGACTTCGACCTCGTTCTGGAATCGGCGTGCTGCGCCACCGTCGTTGGTGAAGATGGCGGTGCCGTTGCCGTATTGGTTGGAGTTGATCAGTTCGAGCGCTTCGTCGTAGGTGTCGACCCGGACGACCGAGAGGACCGGGCCGAAGATCTCGTCGGTGTAGATGCTCATGTCGGTGGTGACGTCGTCGATCAACGTCGGGCCGAGCCAGAAGCCGTTGGCTCCGCCGTCAGCGGTGACCTCCCGTCCGTCGAGGATCAGGGTGGCGCCGTCGGCCTCGCCTGCGTCGACGTAGGAGGCGACCTTGTCGCGGTGGGCCTTGGTGACCAGCGGTCCCATGTCGGAGTTCTTGGTGCCGTCACCGGTCTTGATGGTCTTGGCGCGTTCGGCGATCTTGGCGACGAGTTCGTCGGCGATGTCACCGACGGCGACGCAGGCCGAGATGGCCATGCAGCGTTCGCCTGCGGAGCCGAAGCCGGCGTTGACCATGGCGTCGGCGGCGAGGTCCAGGTCGGCGTCGGGTAGCACGATGGCGTGGTTCTTGGCGCCGCCCAAGGCCTGGACGCGTTTGCCGGCGGAGGTGCCGGTGGCGTAGACGTATTGGGCGATCGGGGTGGAGCCGACGAAGCTGATCGACTTGATCGCCGTGTTGGTCAGCAGTTCGTCGACAGCGAGCTTGTCGCCCTGCAGGACGTTGAAGACGCCTTCGGGCAGGCCGGCTTCTTTCCAGAGTTCGGCGAGCCACAGCGACGCCGACGGGTCCTTCTCCGAGGGTTTGAGGACGATGGTGTTGCCGGCGGCGATGGCGATGGGGAAGAACCACATCGGCACCATGGCGGGGAAGTTGAACGGGCTGATGATGCCGACCGGGCCCAGCGGCTGGCGCACGGAGAAGACGTCGACCTTGGTGGAGGCATTCTCGGTGAAGCCGCCCTTGAGCAGATGTGGGATACCGCAGGCGAACTCGGCGACCTCCTGGCCGCGGCTGATCTCGCCGAGGGCGTCGGAGAGGACCTTGCCGTGTTCGGCGGTGATGATCTCGGCCAGTTCGGGCTTGCGGGCTTCGAGCAGTTCGCGGAACTTGAACAGGATCGCGGTGCGCTTGGCCAATGACGTGTCGCGCCAGGCGGGGAATGCGGCGGCGGCGGCGTCGATCACCGCACGCGCGTCTTCGATATTGGCCAGCGCGACCGCGCCGGTGACCTCGCCGGTGGCCGGATTGGTGACCGGTGCGGAATTGCTGCTGGTGCCGGGGTAGGCCTTGTTGTTGAGCCAATGGCCGATGGTGTTGACGGACATGGTGTTCTCCTGTGGGGTTGTTCACGATGGTCGAGTGGCCGCGAACGGCGTGAGTGGCGTATCGAGACCTGTTGGGGGGGTCTCGATACGTTCCTCGCCTAGCGGCTCGGAGCTACTCGACCGGCGGTTGAGGCTCGGAGCTACTCGACCGGCGGTTGAGGCTCGGAACTGCTCGACCGGCGGTTGGGGGGTCGGGACTGCTCGACCGGCGGTTCGGGGATTTGAGTCGAGCGCGATCAGGCTCCCGGAATCGACGCCCGGGAAACCATGTCGACCGTCTGACGCTCTCCGGTGTCGAGCGCCTTGACACCTGCGGCGCACACGGCCGCGGCGGCGTACCCGTCCCAGGCGCCCGGGCCATCGACGTTGATCCCGGCACGCACCGCATTGACCCAGCGCTGGATCTCGTTGTCGTAGGCCTGACCGAATCGCTCGACGAAGGACGGTGTGATGTTGCCGCCGACGATGCCGGCGATCTTGCGGCCGTCACCGGTGTCGGACTGGACCGGGTTGCGCTGCTTGCGGATCAGGCCCTGATCGAGGCCGATGAAGGCCGAACCGAGCTCGCCGACGAGCTCGGTGCGCACCTCGTAGGCCACACCAGTGGTGACGAAACACTCCACATCCACGTGGCGACCCGACTCGGTGGTGAAGATCGCGATCTGCGGATCCTTCAGTCCCTCGGGCGCATTGGGATTCGCGCCCGGGGCGATGATCTGGACCGAGGTGATCTCTTCGTCGAACAGGAATCGCGTGACGTCGACCTCGTGGACGAGTGAGTCCTTGACGATCATCGAGCTGTCAAAGCTCGGCGGGACGGCCGGGTTGCGGTGCACGCAGTGGGCGAGCAACACCTGACCGAACGTACCGTCGTCGATCAGGCCCTTGAGCTGTTCATATTCGTGGTCGAACCGCCGCATGAAGCCGACCTGGATCAGCTTGCGGCCCAACTCCGCCTCCCGCTTGACGATCTCGAGCGAGGTGGTGACGTCGGTGGTCAGCGGCTTCTCGCACATGACCGGCTTGCCGTTCTCCAGACAGGCCACCAGTTGCTTCTCGTGCGTCGGTCCGGGCGTGGCCAGGATGATTGCATCGACCTCAGGATCGGCGATCGCGTCGAGCGGGTCGTTGATGACCCGACAACCCGGGATGCTCGCGGCCAGTTCGTCGGCCTTTTCCGGGAAGTAGTCGTTGAGCACGGTGACGGTGGCGCCCTTGGTGCGCTCGGTGATGCGGGCGACGTGGTCGGCACCCATCATGCCGACGCCGAGGACGGCGATGCGCAAGTCTTTCACTGGTTCTCTCCGTTCGTGGACGAGGTCGGGTCGCTGGTGGAGGTGGGGCTCAGATACGGCCGCTGAACGGCCTTCCACTTCGTATAGACGTCGTGCGCCTGTTGCGTGGATTCGAGGGTGGAGGTCTCCGCCACTGGTACGTCCCACCAGGATTCGCTGTCCGGCGCGCCGATCAACGGATCGGTCTCGACGTGGATGACGGTGGTGCGCTCCCCGGCCTTGGCCGCCTTGATGGCATCGGCGAACTCGGCGGTGGTGGTGGCGCGGATGACGTCGGCCCCGAGCGACGCGGCGTTGGCGGCGAGATCGATGGGCAGCGTCGAGCCCTCGAGACGGCCGTTGTCGCCGCGGTAACGATAGTTGGTGCCGAAGCGTTGCGAGCCCAGCGATTCCGACAACGAGCCGATCGATGCGAAGCCGTGGTTCTGCACGAGGACCACGATCACCTTGAGATTCTCCTGCACGGCGGTGACCAGTTCGGTGGCCATCATCAGGTAGGAGCCGTCGCCGACCATGACGAAGACGTCGCGGTCCGGGCAGGCCATCTTCACGCCGAGGCCGCCGGCGACTTCGTAACCCATGCACGAGTACCCGTACTCGACGTGATAGCCCTTGGAATCTCGCGTGCGCCAGAGTTTGTGGAGATCACCCGGCATCGAGCCGGCGGCGCAGACCACCACATCGCGTGGATCGGAGGTTTCGTTGACGAGGCCGATCACGGCGCCCTGGGTGAGCGCCTCCTCGCCGGTGGCGACGTTGGTGCCGACCGCGGTCGGGGAGTAGGCCTGTTCGACGATGGCATCCCACTCGGCCGCCAGCGTCGCGACGCGCTCGCGGTAGTCGTCGTCGACGGTGTGGTCGGCGAGCAGTTCGGCGAGGGCGTCCAGCGATTCGCGTGCGTCGGACACCACGCTGTACCCGCTGTGCTTGACCGAATCCAGCGATGCCACATTGATGTTCACGAATCGCACCCCATCGCCGGTGAAGGCGGTGCGGGAGGCGGTGGTGAAGTCGCTGTAGCGGGTGCCGATCCCGATCACCACGTCCGCCTCGGCCGCCAGAGCGTTGGCCGCGGTGGTGCCGGTCGAGCCGATGGCGCCGACCGACTGCGGGTGATCGTAGGGGAGCGAACCTTTGCCGGCCTGGCTCTGGCCGACCGGGATTCCGGTGCGGGCGCAGAACCTCGCGAGCGACTCGGTGGCGTCGCTGTAGATGACGCCGCCGCCGGCGACGATGAGCGGCCGCCTGGCCGACCGGATGATCTCGGCTGCCTCGGCGATCACGTGGCGTTCCGGCAATGGCCGGGCGACATGCCAGGTGCGTTCGGCGAACAGCGATTCCGGCCAGTCGAACGCCTCGGCCTGGACGTCCTGTGGGATGGCGACGGTGGCCGCGCCGGTCTCCACCGGGTCGGTCAACACCCGCATGGCGCCCAGGAGTGCGCCGGGCAGCTGCTCGGGTCGCCACACGCGGTCGAAGTAGCGCGAGACGGGTTTGAATGCGTCGTTGACGCTGATGTCGCCCGACGACGGGAGTTCGAGTTCCTGCAGCACCGGAGAGGTGGCGCGGGTGGCGAAGGTGTCCGCCGGAAGGAGAAGGACGGGTATGCGGTTGATGGTGGCCAATGCGGCACCGGTGAGCATGTTGGTAGCGCCGGGGCCCACCGAGGCGGTGACGGCCCAGGCCTGCAGGCGGTCCTTCATCCGGGCGTAGCCGACCGCGGAATGGACCATCGCCTGCTCGTTGCGGCCGAGGACATACGTGAGCGACAGGTCACGACCGTTGTCCACATCGTCGATCTCGTTCTGCAGCAACGCCTGACCGAGGCCGGCGACGTTGCCGTGACCGAAGATGCCGAAACAACCGGCGAAGAACTTCATACGCTCGCCGTCACGCTCCACGAACTGGTTGGCGAGGAATCGCACGGTCGCCTGCGAAACGGTCAGTCGGACGGTCGGTTCACCGTGGGGCGTCCGCACGCCGGTCACGCCGCCGTCTCGTCCCTGATTGATCGGTGCCACGATGGCTTCTTTCTGTGTTGGTCGGGTGAGGATCTCGATACGCCCTCGGCTGGCGCCTCGGGCTACTCGATCGGCGGATGGATGGCCCTCGGCCGGCGCCTCGGGCTACTCGATCGGCGGTCGAGATCGCGCGTTCGGTCTCTCGTGCCTTCCGCTGATCGAGTAGCCAGGAACGAAGTGAGTGGCGTATCCGCCGGGTTGAGCTTGTCGAAATCGAGATCCATCAGCGGGCTGGTCTCTCGTGCAGGGGGAGTCGGGGATCGATGTCCTGGTGTTCCCAACTCCCGCGCAACCAGGTGTGGGCGGGGTCGTCGCAGATCTTCCAGGTGCGTTCGCCCGATCCGGCCATCACGTTCAGGTAGTACATGTGATAGCCGGGCGCTGCGATGGATGGCCCGTGGTAGCCGTGTGGGACCAGGACCACGTCGCCGCTGCGTACCTCTTCGAGCACCTCGATCGGACGTTCGGGGGTGCCATATACGCGGTGGTAGCCGAAGCCCGGTGACCCGTCGGGGCCGTCGGCGATCTCGAAGTAGTAGATCTCCTCGAGTTGGGACTCGTTCTCGCTGTTCTCGTCGTGCTTGTGGGCCGGGTAACTCGACCAGTTGCCGCCGGGGGTGATGACCTCGCAGGCGATGATCGAGTCGGCCTCGAATGCGTCTGCGGTACCGAAGTTGTGCACCTGCCGGCTGCAATTGCCGGCACCGCGCAGTTCCACCGCGACGTCGGCGGCCGGCACGTACCGGAACGGCAGTGTCGTCGCGGCTCGGGCGCCACAGAGAGCGAAGCGCCCCCCCGGCGCGCTCGTCACGGTGAACTCGGAATCCCGACCGACGTAGGCGAAGTCGCTCGGACCGTCGAACACGCTTGCGCGCCCGGCCAACTCGAAGGACCGGTGACCGGAAGCCACCGCCGCAGAGCCGGACAGCGGCACCACGATGATCTCGTCCTCACCGGACCGCCGGGTGATCGCCTCGCCGGCACCGAGTTCGACGACGAACAGAGATGATTTTGTCCAGCCCGCCGATTCCGGCGTGACGTCGACCGTCAGCGGTGCGGTGGCAGACCGCGTCGGAATGTAGTACTTGCTGTTCATCGGCTCACCTCACCAGGTTGACCGCGGTGTCGACCGCGGTGGCCACATCGTCATCGCCAGGGTAGAGCAGCGTTCGGCCCACGATCAGACCGCGGACCGATGGGATACGCAGGGCGCGTTCCCAACTCGCAAATGTCGCGTCCGGGGCGGTCTGCGGGTCGCCACCGAGCAACAGGGTGGGCAGTGTCGTGGCGTCCATGACGCGTTCCATCTCGTCGACCACCGGAAGCTTCAGCCACGTGTAGGCCGACGTCGAGCCGAGGCCCTGCACGATGTGCATCGACTTGATCACCGCGTCGGCGGTCAGGTCGTTGCGCACCTTGCCGTCGATACGTGACGACAGGAACGGCTCGAGCATGGCGATCGATCCGCCGGCGGCGAGCTGGTCGACGGCAGCGGCGCAAGCCGTCATCATGTTCAGCGTCCCCTCGTCGGCCAGGTCCACCCGGCACAGCATCTTCGCGCCGTTGAGACCCGTGTCGATGGTCCATGACGCGGTCGCCGCGGTCATCCGATCGTCGAGCTCGAACGACGCACCGGCGAGGCCACCGCGGTTCATCGAGGAGAACACGACCTTGTCCTCGAGTGCGCCGAGCAGCAGCAGGTCCTCCAAGACGTCGGAGGTGGCCAGCACGCCGTCGACGCCGGGGTTGGCCAGGGCGGTGCGCAGGCGGTCGAGCAGATCGGAACGGCTGTTCATCGCGGTCGGATTCGATCCGACGGTGAGTGCGCCGCGAGCGGGGTGATCGGCGGCGACGATCATGAGGCGGTCGGAACCGGTGACCGTCGCGCGCCGCCGCCGTCGTGCCCATGCCTCGGCGATGGCCTGTGGGTGGGTGGCCCGGATGGCGGTCACCTCGGCGTACGTCGAGCACGCTGCTGCCGCCACGCCGTTGCGGTCGATCACGGCTCCGGGTGGGCCGGGGGGCGTCGCGACCTCAGACATGGATCTTCTCCTCAGCGGTGGTGGCGAGCTCGGCGACCTCGTCGGCGGTGGGCATGGCGGTAGAGCACTCGAGTCGGCCTGCGACGATCGCGCCGGCCGCGTTGGCGTGGCGCAAGATCTTCTCCAGCGGCCAGCCCTCGAGCAATCCGTGACACAGGCTGCCGCCGAAGCTGTCGCCCGCGCCGAGCCCGTTCACGACGTCGACCGGCATGGGCGCGACCTCGACGGACTCGGTGCGGGTCTTGCCGAGCACTCCCTTGGGGCCCTGCTTGACGATCGCCAGTTCGACACCGAGGTCGAGCAGCGCATCGGCCGCGGCGTGCGGGTCGGTCTCGCCGACCGCGATCTCGCACTCCTCGCGATTGCCGACGGCGACGGTGACATGTGACAACGCGCGGCGAACCTGTTCGGTGGCTGCCTGCGGCGTGGACCAGAACATCGGTCGGTAGTCGAGATCGAGAACCGTGAGCGACTGACGCCCGCGTGCTTCCCATGCGGCGAAGTGGGCACTGCGCGAGGGCTCTTCGGACAGACCCGTGACGGTCGACCAATAGAGGCGCGCGTCGTGGACCGCGGCGATGTCGAGGTCGGCGACCGCAACCTGCAGATCCGGGGCAGTCGGCTTGCGGTAGAAGTACAGCGGGAAATCGTCCGGCGGAAAGATCTCGCAGAAGGTGACGGGAGTGGCGTACTCGTCGTCGATCCCGACGAATCGGTTGTCGACCCCCAATCGAACCAGCTCGGAGCGCACGAACCGACCGAACGGGTCGTCACCGACACCCGAGATGAGTGCGCTGCGCTCTCCGAGTCGCGCCGCTGCGACGGTGACGTTCGCCGCGCTGCCGCCGAGGAACTTGCCGAAGCTGGTGACCTCCTCGAGGCCGACCCCGATCTGCTGGGGGTAGATGTCGACACCGCTGCGGCCGATGGCCAGCACATCGAAGTGTGGTGTCTCGCCCAGGCGGGATTCTTGCTGTGCGGTCACGTACTGCTCCCTGCTCGTGGTTGGACGGGTGAGGGCCTCGATGGGACATACGGGCCGAGGCTTCCATTGCCATCCACTGTGCGTCAGTTCACAGCCCAAAGTCAATACTTTGTCCGGACATTATTACCTGGCATAGTGGTGTCGGAGATCACACGGCCCGATTCGGGGCCCTGTCGAAGGGACTGGAGATGACAGTGGATACCGCTACCGAAGTCACCGCCACCGAAACCGGCAACGCAGGCGTTGTCGTGCCTGTCGGCATCGTGGGCTTCGGCTGGATGGGTCGCGCCCACGCGCAGGCGTACGCACGGGTTCGTCACCATTATCCGCAGCTGACGCCCGTACCGAAGCTGATGGTGATCGCCGATGAGGTCGCCGAGCGCGCCGCCGAGGCCGCCGCTCAATTCGACGTGCCGTCCACGGTCACCGACTGGCACGACGTGGTCGACGACCCGGCGATCGGTGCGGTCAGCGTCACCGCCCCCAACTTCCTGCACCGGGAGATCGGCTGTGCCGTGGTCGCGGCGGGCAAGCACCTCTGGATCGAGAAGCCGGTGGGTCTGTCGGCCGACGACGCACGAGCCGTGGCCACCGCCGCACGGGCCGCCGGAGTGCAGACCGCGGTCGGTTTCAACTACCGCAACGTACCCGCGGTCGCAGCGGCGCGAGAGCTGATCGCCGCCGGCGGGATCGGCGAGGTCACCCATGCGCGATTCCGGTTGTTCAGCGATTACGCTGCCCATCCCGACGGTGCCCTGAGCTGGCGTTTCCAGCGTGCACGCGGTGGCAACGGAGTGCTCGGCGACCTGGCGTCGCACGGCGCGGACCTGGTGTGGTTCCTGCTGGGCGACATCGAATCGGTGGTTGCCGACACCGCGATCTTCGTCCCTGATCGACCACGGCCGACCGGTTCGACGTCGGGTCACCAACTCGCGTCCGGGGGTGAACGCGGCCCGGTGGAGAACGAGGACTACGTCTCCGCGCAGATGCGGATGTCCTCGGGTGCGCGATGCGTACTGGAGGCGAGTCGGGTGTCGGTGGGAGCGCAGAACTCCTACGGCTTCGAAGTCCATGGCACCGAGGGCGTCGTGCGGTGGGACTATCGGCGGATGGGTGAACTCGAGGTCGGTGACGGGCGCGAGTATCAGGACCTGGCGGTGGCGACCAGATTCGTGGGTCCGGGCGCGGGTGACTACGCCGCGTTCCAGCCCGGCGCCGCCAATCCGATGAGCTACGACGATCTCAAGGTGATCGAGGCGGCACGTTTTTGTGCGTCGATCACCGGTGGGACCGGCGGTGCCACGATCGACGATGCGGTGCGCAGCGCCGAGGTGCTGGACGCGATGACGACCTCGGTGCGGGAGGCGGCCTGGATCTCACCGGCGTCGATGAGGTGATCGGCCGCTCCGCGAGACAGGGGCACGAGGCGACGTCGGCCCCCGCCGACTTCCCGTACGCTCTGGCCCTGCTGGGCGCGGGCGCGCTGTTCATGGAGATCCTCGACGCCACCATCGTCGCGACCGCGCTACCCGCCATGGCGGCCGAGCTCGGTGTGCGCCCGCTGGACGCCACCGCCGTGGTGACGGCGTATCTGATCACGCTCGCCGTGCTCATCCCCCTGTCCGGGTGGGTCGCCGACCGGTTCGGGGTGCGGCGCGTGTTCCTCGTCGCAGTGGCGGTGTTCACCCTGGCATCGGCCGGCTGCGCGCTCGCGCCGGACTTGACGACGTTGGTCGGGATGCGCGTGCTGCAGGCCGCGGGTGGCGCGATGATGGTCCCCGTCGGCCGGCTCGCGGTGTTACGCAGCGTCGAGCGATCACAGCTGGTCCGGGCCATCGCCTACCTGACGTGGCCGGCGCTGATCGCGCCGGTGGTGGCGCCGCTGTTCGGTGGGCTGATCGTGACGCACTCCGACTGGCGGCTGATCTTCGCCATCAACATCCCGATCGGTGTCGTCGGCTTGGGTGCCGCGGCGATGTGGTGTCGTCCGGCCGAGCGTCATTTGGGTCGTCGACGACTCGATGTCACCGGCGTCGCACTCACGACCCTGGCGATCGGTGCCGCGATATACGCCGCCCAACAGGTTGCCGCAGACTCACCGCAGTGGGCCGTGATCGCGGGGTGTGTCGTCGCTGCGGCGGTACTCGGCGTCGGGGCGGTGCGGAGGATGCGAACATCGCCGCATCCATTGCTGAATCTTGATGTGCTGCAAACTCATTCGTTCGCCTCGGTGGTGGGTTTCGGGACGGTGTACCGCCTGGTGATCAGCGCGGTGCCGTTCTTGCTGCCGCTGATGTTCCAGCTGGAGTTCGGCTGGTCGCCGGTCGCTGCCGGGGCCATGGTGACCGCCCTGTTCGTCGGCAACGTCGGCGTCAAGCCGCTCACCACGCCGATGATGCAGCACTGGGGTATCCGACGCGTGCTGGTGGTGGATCTGGTGGTGTCGGTGGTCGCTTTCGTCGCGCTCGCGGTCCTCGGGCCCGGCACGGCGACGGCGGTGATAGTGGTGGTGCTGGTGGTGTCTGGGGCGTTGCGATCCATCGGGTTCTCTGCCTACAACACCCTCGCGTTCGCCGACGTCGACGCGGCCGAACTCAGTGACGCAAATGCGGTGCACGCCGCCGTCGAAGAGCTGGGGTCGGCCTTCGGGGTGGCTCTCGTGGCCGTCGCCATATCCGTCTTCGCCGACGTCCGCGGTTTGCCCGCCGGCGCATACTCGGCAGCATTCATGCTGCTCGCCGCTCTGACCGTGATCTGTGTGTTCGGAGCCACCCGACTGCCCACCGCGGCGGGCGCACGAGCCTTGGGGCCACGTCGATAGTGGATCGGCTCCGGTGCCGAGATTCAACTCACGCCTGGGACGCGGACGCCCCAAAATTCAGGCTCACCGACTGGGAGGGCCGGAATGGCCGAACTGCGTTGCGAGTTGGAATGACGGAGCACCTTCACCGGCCGTCCCACGGGTTTTGCGGTCTATCTGCCGGCAACAACGGCACCGCCCAGACCCAGCCCTTCCATACGAACCTGACCCGAGGGCCTCCTGGCGGCTGCTCGAAGGAGACGACACATTGTTCGAGAACGAGGTCCTCGAACCGAAGGATGACTTCCACAATCCCCGTCAGGGGTGGCGGCGCCTCGTCTCGGAATGTCTCGTCTCGGAATGCTTCGTCTCGGAATGTTCGGCACGTTCGTGCTCGGCTACATCGCGCTCGCCGGACTCTGGGGCAGTCCGATCTCCGGCACCTCGATGAACCCGGCCCGCACCTTCGGCCCCGACCTGGTGGGCGCCGACTTCTCCTCGTACTGGGTGTACATCGCGCGCTGCGTGGGTGCCTGTCGACCGTCCATGCTGATACGCGTAGATCAGTATGTCTTAACAAAGTCTTGACAGCGGCGGTGTGACGGGTATTACATCATGACCAGGAGAGTGGCTTGCCGCTCTGCAGTTCACATCGAAGGGAAGATACAACGATGCATTCCTCAGGGCGTCGACCGGGACGTGCGCGGCGACTCGCAGCACTCGCCGCCGTCGCAACATCGGCAGTGGTCGTCATCGCGGGCTGCTCGAGCACCGGCGGAAAGCCCGACGACAACGACAACGGTGGCGGCGGCGCGGGCAACGCAGGCACGCCGACCAAGACCATCGCGATGATCACCCATGAGGTCCCGGGTGACTCGTTCTGGGATCTGATCCGCAAGGGGGCCGAGATGGCCGCCAAGAAGGACAACATCAAACTCCAGTACTCCGCCGATCCCGAGGCGCCGAACCAGGCGAACCTGGTGCAGACGGCGATCGACAGCAAGGTCGACGGCATCGCACTGACACTGGCCAAGCCCGACGCGATGGCCCCGGCCGTGAAGAAGGCACTCGGCGCCGGGATCCCGGTGGTCGCGTTCAACGCCGGCTACGACGACTGGAAGGCGATGGGCGTCCAGCAGTACTTCGGCCAGGACGAGACGCTGGCCGGCAAGTCCGCAGGCGAGCGCCTCGCAAAGGAGGGGCGCAAGAAGGTCCTGTGTGTCATCCAGGAACAGGGGCAGGTCGCTCTCGAGTCCCGATGCGCAGGCGTGAAGCAGGGCTTCACCGGCGGCTTCGAGATCCTCAACGTCAACAGCAAGGACATGCCGTCCGTCGAGGCGACGATGACCGCCAAGTTGCAGCAGGATCCGTCCATCGACACGGTTGTGACCCTCGGTGCGCCGATCGCGCAGACCGCCGTCCAGTCCAAGGGCAACGCCGGCTCCAAAGCCCAGATCGTCACCTTCGACACCAACGCCGCCCTGGTTCCGCTGATCCAGAACGGCGACGTGACGTGGGCCGTCGACCAGCAGCCCTATCTGCAGGGCTACGAAGCAGTCGATTC
The DNA here is from genome assembly GCF_049844895.1 of Gordonia sp. DT101. NCBI lineage: Bacteria > Bacillati > Actinomycetota > Actinomycetes > Mycobacteriales > Gordoniaceae > Gordonia > Gordonia sp. DT101. The sequence goes on from NZ_JBNCLX010000002.1 coordinate 1,076,610, forward strand.
CCTGTGGCTCTACCTGACCAACGGGAACACCATCGGCGGTGGTGAGGCCGTACTCACGGGCCCCGCGTTCATCGATCAATCGAACATCGACAAGGTCGCCGAGTACGCCAAGGGTGGCACCCGCTGACGCGGGTCCCGCCACAGGAACCACGAGGAAATCCGATGAGCACACACACTGATCTCGACCTGTCCACGCACAAGGTCGTCACCGACGAACGGGTGAAACGGCAGAAGCCGTGGCAGCGTCTGCTGGTCCGGCCGGAGATCGGCGCCCTGTTCGGCGCGATCGCGATCTTCATCTTCTTCTGCATCGTCGCCGCGCCGTTCCGGACCCCGGAGGCGTTGGCCACCATCCTGTACGCGAGCTCGACGATCGGCATCATGGCCTGCGGTGTCGCGGTTCTGATGATCGGCGGCGAGTTCGACCTCTCGACCGGCGTCGCCGTGACGTTCTCGTCCCTCGCGGCCTCGATGCTCGCCTACAACCTGCACCTCAACGTCTGGCTCGGAGCAGTCCTCGCCCTCGTGCTGGCGCTCGCGGTGGGATTCTTCAACGGCTATCTGGTGATGAAGACGAAGATCCCGTCGTTCCTGATCACCCTGTCGACGTTCCTGATGTTGACGGGTATCAACCTGGCGGTGACCAAGTTGGTCACCGGGCAGGTCGCGACGCCGTCCATCTCGGACATGCAGGGCTTCGACTCCGCGCAGAAGGTGTTCGCCTCCTCGTTCAACCTCTTCGGGGTGTCGGTGCGCATCACGGTCGTCTGGTGGATTCTGTTCACGCTGGTGGCCACCTGGGTGCTGATGCGAACCCGCATCGGCAACTGGATCTTCGCGGTCGGCGGCGGGCAGGATTCGGCTCGTGCGGTCGGTGTGCCGGTCACCAAGGTGAAGATCGGCATGTTCATGTTCGTCGGGTTCTGCGCCTGGTTCGTCGGTATGCACCTGCTGTTCGCCTTCGACACGGTGCAGTCCGGTCAAGGTGTGGGCAACGAGTTCTTCTACATCATCGCCGCGGTGGTGGGCGGCTGCCTGCTCACCGGCGGGTACGGAACTGCGGTCGGCGCGGCCATCGGTGCCTTCATCTTCGGCATGGTGAACCAGGGCATCGTCTACGCCGGCTGGAATCCCGACTGGTTCAAGTTCTTCATGGGCGCGATGCTGCTCTTCGCGGTGATCGCCAACAACAGTTTCCGCAACTACGCGGCCAAGAGGTGACATGACAATGAGTTCAGCAATCGAGACGCGACCCGAATCGGAATCCAGCGGCGGCAAGGTGCCACTGATCGAGCTCCGCAACGTCGGCAAGTCCTACGGCGCGATCATCGCGCTCAAGGACATCAGTCTGCGGGTCAACGCCGGCGAGGTGACCTGCGTGCTCGGCGACAACGGCGCAGGCAAGTCCACCCTGATCAAGATCATGGCCGGCCTGCATCAGCAGACCGAGGGTGAACTGCTCATCGACGGCGAGGAGACCAGGCTCGAATCTCCCAAGCACGCCCTCGAGACCGGCATCGCCACCGTGTATCAGGACCTCGCGGTCGTCGGGTTGATGCCGGTGTGGCGCAATTTCTTCCTCGGCCAGGAGCTGCGCAAGGGTCCGTTCCGGATGCTCGATATCCAGTCGATGCGGGCGACCACCAAGGAAGAGCTGTTCAAGATGGGCATCGACCTGCCTGACGTGGACGCACCGATCGGTTCACTCTCGGGCGGCCAGCGGCAGTGTGTGGCGATCTCGCGGGCGATCTACTTCGGCGCCCGCGTGCTCATCCTCGACGAGCCGACCGCCGCCCTCGGGGTCAAGCAGTCGGGCACAGTGCTGCGGTACATCTCGGCAGCGCGCGATCAGGGTTTCGGCGTCGTCTTCATCACACACAACCCGCACCACGCGCACATGGTCGGCGACCATTTCGTCCTGCTCAACCGCGGGCGGCAGAAGCTGGACTGCACCTACGACGAGATCACTCTCGACGAGCTCACCCAGCAGATGGCCGGCGGTGACGAACTCGATACCTTGAGTCACGAACTGCGTCGCTGAACCCGAGACCGCGGTGATCCCGCCCGGCCCATTCGTGGGTCGGGCGGGTTCGCGTTTCCGTCACATTCCGGTGAACGCGCGGGATACGTTGTGAGGCAGCGGAAAGGACCGGTCATGGTGCAGGGGGAGAAGTCGGGCGGACAACATCGCCTGGTCGGGGTGGTGTTCGGTGCGTCGAGTCCGTTCGAGGCGGATCTGGTCGCCGAACTGTACGCGGGAGCAGACACGGTCGGCTATCGATTGTCGCTGGGGCTGCACGGCGCGGAGCGCACACGGGCCCGCGCAGTGGCGGATCTCGCCGATCAGGGCTGCGCGGCGGTCATCGTGATCGGCGCGGAGCACGGCGATCGATTCGTATGCGAGGTGCCGATCGTCGTGGTCGGTGAGCGAATCCCGGATCTCGTCGCGGTGACCGTCGGAACCGACGAATGGCGTGGCGCGCAGATGGCGGTTCAGCATCTGATCGATCTCGGGCACACCTCGATCGTCCACATCGAGGGCGGCGACCATCCCTGCGCTGCCGAGCGGCTACGCGGATACCTCGGCGCGATGGCCGCGGCGGGGTACCGCGACGAATGCCGGACGCTGGTCGGCGACTACACCGAGGAGGCCGGAGCGCTGGCGGCGGAGCGACTGCTGGCCGAGCTGCGCCTGCCGACGGCGGTTTTCCTGGCCAACGACCGGATGGCGGTCGGCTTCATCGATGTCATGCGACACAACGGGATTCGTGTCCCCGACGACCTGTCCGTGGTCGGCTACGACGACGGTCCGCACATGGTGCTCGGACATGTGAACCTCACGACGATCCGCCAGGACGTGGCGGGTCTGGGCCACGCCGCCATGGACGCGGTGGCGTCGCTCGTCGGTGACTCCGAGCGACCTGCGAACACGGGTGGACTCGGCTTCTACGGAGCGATCGCGCTGGAACCGGAGTTGATGGTGCGCGGGACCACGGCGCAACCCGCCGGAACGGATCCCGATCTCGTGTACGCCGGTCGGGAACGCGTTCGCTGGGGCCTGTTGGCGGACACCTGCGACGACGCACTGGTGCGTGAACTGGGCACGCCCGGAGTGGTCTCGGGTCCCCTCGAGGTGGTCGCGAGCGCGTCCACCGCGGTCGCGTGGGAGATCGCCGACCGGCTGGGCATCCTGGTCAGCTACGGGCTCTACGAAGACCTCATCGACGACCCGGAGATCGATGCGATCTACATCGCGTTACCCGTCGATGCTCAGGAGGTCTGGACGATCAAGGCGCGGGAGGCCGGAAAGCTCGTGCGGGTCTCACAGATCTCGTAGTACAAACACGCGGATTCCGCGTGTTTGTACTACGAGATCGGACTAGCGCGGATCGAGACCGACTGCGCGATAAGCCTCGTCGAGGTACCGCATGTTCTCGACGGCGTCGTCGAGACCGATGGGCAGCGCGGTGCCGTGCTCGATGGCGATGGCGAGCGCCTCGAGCTGGTAGGTGTAGGTCGACCGGGTGCCGCGATGTTCGACGGCGACCGTCCCGCCCGACGACGACACGACGGTCAGGCGGTCGTCGCGGCTGGGGGCGAGGTAGTCATGGAGGTACAGACTGCCGTCGTCGCCGACGATCCGGAGGCTGAACACGTATTCGCCGGCGACCATCGAAATCGCATGGGTTCCGGTCGCGCCGTTGGGATATCGGATGTCGAGAACCGCCGACTCGTCGATCTGTGGTCCGCGGAGCACGGCTCGCCCGCCCGTGATCTCCGGTGCACCACCACACCAGGGCCCCAAGACGCGCGAGACGTGCAGTGAGTAGCAGCCGAGGTCCATCAGCGCGCCACCGGCCAGTTCGTAGGACCACCGCGGATCCTCGTCGCCGGGGGAGGGCATCGCCATCACCACCTCGACGTGACGGACGGCGCCGATCGACCCGCTGTCGAGCAGTTCGAAGGTGCGTGCCATGAGCGGATGGAAGAGATAGTGGAATCCCTCGAGGATCGGAACGCCTGCGGCCTGTGCGGCCGCCGCCACCTGCCGTGCCTCGGACTCGTTGCGTGCGAACGGCTTCTCGCTGAGAACGGGTTTGCCGGCCCGCACCGCCGAGAGGTTCCACGGTCCGTGCAAGGCGTTCGCGAGCGGGTTGTAGACGACGTCGACCTCGGGGTCGTCGATCACATCCTGGTACGTGTCGAGGACGCGCTCCACCCCGTACTTGCCCGCGAAGGCCTCCGCCCGGCCGCGGTCGCGCGCGGCGACCGCCACCAGGCGGTGGCCCAACGCCTGCGCCGGGCCGACGATCGCCGACTCGGCGATACGGGACGCGCCGAGCACCCCGATCCGCAGCGGGCGGGCCGATGCGGCGCTCACACCCGCACCGGCCGCTGAGCGGCCTTGCGCAGAAACGACATCGACACCGCGACGTTGCCTGCGGCGGCGTCGCCGTCGGACTCGTCGGCGAGAATCGTGTCCTGCTCGAGCACGTACCAGCCGTCGAAGCCGGCGTCGACGAGGGTTCCGACAACACGTGCGATATGGGCTTCACCGGCGCCGAGTGGCACGTACATGCCCTGGGCCACCGCGTCGGTGTAGGTGATCTCACCGCGCTGCACCTGTTCGGCGAGCTCGACCTTGACATCCTTGAGGTGTGCGTGCGTGATGCGGTCAGTGAACGCCTGGGTGACCTCGAGAGGGTCGGTACCCCCGATCAACAGATGGCCGGTGTCGAGGCACAGGCCGATCGTCGAGTTCTCGAGCACGCGGTAGACCTCGTCGCGCTTCTCGATCATCGTGCCCACGTGCGGATGCAGGGCGGCGGTGACACCGCGCTCCGTCGCCAGGTCGCCGAGGCGATCGAGGTTGGCGAGCAACGTCGTCCACTCCTCATCGGTCAGATCCGGCCGGTCGTCGTAGCCGTCGACGCCGGTCGCCGCGGCGAGGACGAGGACATCGCCGCCAGAGGTCTCGAGCCGGTCGAGGACCTCGTTCACCGCCGGGGCCGGATCGTGGTCGGACTTGTGCAGGACGACCGGCACGAACGATCCGACGCAGCGGAGGTCGTAGGAGGCCAGGGTGTCGCGCAACTGCGCGGGCGATGTGGGTAGGAACCCCTCGGGGCCGGTCTCGGCGGCGGTCACACCGAGTTCGCGCATCTCGCCGAGAACCCGCTCCGGGCTGAGCTGGTATCCCCATCCGGGGACCTCGCAGACTCCCCAGGAGATGGGCGCGGCGGCGATACGCAGTCTGCCGGTGGTCGTGTCGGCGCTGGTCATGTCGGGGGTCCTCACTGTCGTTGTGCGGTAACGTAATGCGCCCGTACCTCGTCGGTGCGGACCGGTCGGTGGGTGGCGGCTGATCGCCTGGCCGCCTCGGCGATCACCGCGACTTCGAGCGCGTCGCGGGCAGTGCACAGCGCGGGCGATCCGTCGCCGGTGACGGTGTCACAGAATGCGGTCAGCTCGGCGCGGTAGGCGGCGGCGAATCGGTCCATGAAGAATGTGTGCGGGGTACCGCCGGGAAAGTCGTAGCCCGGCTGGAGGTTCCGGGTGGGAGTCCCGTCATCCCAGCCGGCGACGACGGAATCGGTGCTGCCGTGCACCTCGAGCCGGCAGTCGTAACCGCGCCCGTTGTAGCGGGTCACCGAAACCACGCCGATGGTGCCGGATGCGAAGGTCAGCAGGACCGACGCGGAGTCGACGTCGCCGACCTCCGCGAAATGCGCGTCGCCCTGGTTGCCGCCCGCGGCGTACACCTCGACCACCTCATCGTCGAGTAGCCAACGTAGCGTATCGAAATCGTGCACCGCGCAGTCCCGGAAGATGCCGCCCGAGGCCGCGATGTAGTCGCGCGGCGGCGGCGCCGGGTCGAGGGTGGTCGATCGCACGGTGGTGATGAACCCGAGATCGCCCGCGGCGACCGCCGCACGTGCCGCGGCCATCGCCGGATCGAATCGTCTGTTGTACCCGATGTGCACCGGCACACCGGAGTCGGCGACCCGATGGACCACCTCGGCAGAATCCGTGACCGACAAGGCGATCGGCTTCTCGCACAGAGTCGGAACCCCGGCGGCGACGGCCTGCTCGATCAATGCGGCGTGCGTCGGCGTGGCGCTGGCGATGACCACCGCGTCGATCCCGGCGCTCAACAGTGCGTCGGCGTCGGAAACCGCTCGGGCCGTGCTCAGCCGGGCAGTGGTCGCGTCGATGGCGGCCGGGTGGGCGTCGGTGACCACGAGGTGGTCGACGGTGGGTAGGGCGGCGAGTGTGTCGGCATGAAATCCGCCGATGCGCCCGAGCCCGATGACCCCGATTGTCAGTCCCATCAGTCGAACCCACCCATCACTATCTGGTCCCAGTCGATGACCGAGCCGGTCACCACCCCGCTGCGGTCGGACAGCAGGAACACGACGAAGTCGGCGATCTCGTCGGGCTGGCCGAGTCTCCCCATCGGCACCGAGGCGTTGGCCTGGTCGATCCAGGTGTCGTCGGCGCCGTGGAATCGCTTCTGGATGTCGGTCTCACCCTCGGTCTCGCTCCACCCGATGTTGATCCCGTTGATCCGGATACGATCCCAGCGGTGGGCGTGGGCGGCGTTCTTGGTCAACCCGACGAGACCCGCCTTGGACGCCGAATACGGGGCGAGGTACGCCTGCCCACCGTACGACGACATGGTGATGATGTTGACGATGCTGCCCGGTGCACCGCGGCCGATCATGTCTCTCACCGCGGCCTGCATGGTGAAGAACGGCGCACGCATGTTGACGGCGATGTGGCTGTCGAACAGTTCCGGGGTGGTGTCGAGCAGACTGCCCCGGGTGGTGGTACCCGCCGCGTTCACCAGGCAGTCGATGCGGCCGAACTCGGCGATCGTCGCGGCCACGCTCTCGGTCGCCGCCGCCGGATCGGACAGGTCGGCCTGGACGAAGACGACCGGGCGTCCATCGCATTCGGCGGCCAGCTGTTCACCCTTCTCGACGGTGCGCCCGCTGAACGCGACCTGTGCGCCCGCTTCGGCGGCGGCACGCACGATCGCCGCGCCGATGCCCTGAGTGCCGCCGCTGACCAGCAGCACTCTGTCGGCGAGACTCGATGGGATTGTCATCGTCGAAACCCTTTCGGTTCAGGCCGTGTGGCGCGCAGCGAGCTCGGCGAGTTCGCGCTCGAACCGTTCGACATCGAATCGGCCGGCGACCGCTCGTGCCACGAGTTCGGCCTGTGTCTCGCCGGTCAGTCCGGTGATCGGCTGGTCGATGTCGAGGTTCGTCGGGAAGGCGTAGCCCTCGGCCGACGACGCGATCACGTTCCGCACCGCACGGGTGTCGCCTGCCTCGGCGAGGCCAAGCAGTGTCGGATAGAGCGCGCGCACCACGGCGCTGCGGTCGACCGCGTCCATGGCACGACCGAATGCCGACGACACCTGAAGCAGGTTGGCCATGCGTTTGATGTCGGACGACGTGTTCTGGCCGGCGGCATGGAACAGCGCGGGATTGAAGAACACCGCGTCACCGGCGTGGAGTGGCAGCTGGACGTAATTCTTCTCGAAGTGCTCGCGGAACTCCGGCAGGTTGAAGGCAAGGTAGCCGGCCTCGTAGAGCTGTGAAAAGGGCAGATACATCGTCGGCCCGGACTCGATCGGCATGTCCACGTGGGCGACGGCCCCCTGCAGCGTCAGGGCCGGCGACACACGATGGGTGTGCGCCCGGAACCGGGCTGCGGTGCCGGTGCTCATGAAGCCGAGGTGGTAGTCGCGATGTGGATTCTGTGCCGTGCCGCCCGGGTTGACCACATTGGGCTGCGAGGTCACCTGGTACATCGGGCCGAGCCAGGCCTCGCTGATGAGCGCGAGTATGTCGTTGGCGTAATAGCGAGCGAAGAGTTGGGGCGATCGCAGCGCGACCTTCTGCACTCCGTTCCAGATCCGATCGTTGGCCCCGGGCTTGGCGAAGTGATCGCCGCCGACGGTCCCGGATGCCTTCTGGTCGGCGATGATCTCCCCGAACAGCGTGGTCATCTCGGTGAGTCCGTGGCGATCATCGAACGCTCCGGGGAAGACGACGATGCCGGGTCCGTTGAGCAATGCATCGGCCAACTCGTCGGCGAGCGCCTCCCGACCCTCGCCGCTCGCCGAGACGACGGAGGCCGAGTCGTAGAACAGGACGCCGTGCTCCGTGGAGTCGGCATGCGGATAGTCGGCGAGATCGGTGGCGCGTTGGGTGAGCGCGACGAACTCCTCGAGGTCGCACTCGGACTCGGTGATCCGGTCGGCCCGTCTCCGGGTGACGTCGCGGACCTCGGTGGCGGGGCCGGCGCTGCGCAGTGTCATGTGCGTGCGTTCCTCTCGGGATGAAGGTCGGTGGTGCGAGATCGGGCCCTCGGCGATTCCGCCGTGATCACTTGACCAGAATGGCAAGATCTTATTGTCCGGACAAGGGCAGATTTCCATCAAGAATCCCTCAGGAGTGTTCCGTGCCACATCGTTATCCGATCCGGGAGATCGCCAGGCAGGCCGGGGTCAGTGAGGCGACCGTGGACCGTGTACTGCACGGGCGGTCCGGCGTGCGTGAGGGGACGGTGCTGCAGGTCGAGCAGGCCATCACCGATCTCGATCGTCAGCGCACCCAGCTGCGACTGTCCGGACGCAGATTCCTGATCGACCTGGTGATGGAGGCCCCGCGCCAGTTCTCCGGGTTGGTCCGGGAGGCGATGGAACAGGAGTTCCCAGGTCTGCGGCCGGCGGTGATGCGGGCGCGCTATCACCTCCGGGAGACCTGGGCGACCGACGACCTCATCGCCCAACTCGATGCGATCGGCCGACAGGGCAGTCATGCGGTGGTCCTGAAGGCGCCGGACACACCCGAGGTCGCGGCCGCGATCGGTCGGCTCACCGCCGCCCGCGTGCCGGTGATCACGCTGGTGACCGATGTGCCGATGAGTACGCGGATCGCCTATGTCGGGATGGACAACCGTGCCGCCGGTGCCACCGCGGGATACCTGATGTGCCAATGGCTTCGGCACGCGCACGCGGACGTGTTGGTGATCACCAGTAGTGCGATGTTCCGCGGCGAGGAAGAACGCGAGATGGGCTTCCGGTCGGCGATGCGCGCCTACGATCCCGGCCGTCGGGTCGTCGAGGTGTCGGATTCCGACGGTCTCGACGCAACCTGTGGGACGCTCACCGCCCGCGCCCTGCGCGACTTCCCGGACATCGGCGCGGTCTACTCGATCGGCGGTGGCAACGGGGGCATAGTCGCGGCGTTCGGTGCCGCCGACCGGACCTGCGAGGCGTTCATCGGACACGACCTGGGTGACGCCAACCGGGCATTGCTGCGCAGCGGCCACCTGACCGCGGTGCTGCACCACGACCTGCGCGCCGACATGCGCCAGGTGGCGCAGTCGGTGATGCGGTTCCACGGCGCACTACCCGGCGATCAATTGCCGCGGGTGTCCGGTATCCAGGTGATCACCCCGCACAATCTGCCCGGCTGACCTTCACGAACCGATTCTTGTCAAGACATATTAATGTCCATGTCACTGGTGTTAATGTGTCGAGGTGATCACGCCCATCCCGGTGGAACTCGATCGGTCGACCCCGGTTCCGCTCTACCACCAGCTCGCGCAGGCCATCGAGGCGGCGATCGTCGGTGGTGACCTCACGCCCGGTGATCGGCTGGAGAACGAACTCGACATGGCGAGTCGGCTCAAATTGTCCCGCCCCACGATCCGGCAGGCGATCCAGGAATTGGTCGACAAGGGCGTGGTCGTCCGCAAGCGTGGTGTCGGAACCCAGGTGGTGCAGAACCCGGTCCATCGGTCGGTGGAGCTGACCAGTCTGTACGACGACCTCACCACGGCGGGAATGCATCCCACGACGCAGCTGCTGGAATATCGGATCGGGGTGCCCGACGACGAGCTGCGCACCGAACTCGGGATGGCGGTGGGTGCGGAGGCGGTCACGGTCAAGAGACTGCGTAGTGCCGGGGGAGACCCGTTGGCGCTGATGATCAATCACCTGCCGGCCGACATCTGCCCGCCCGCCGGTGAGCTCGAGAACGGTGGCCTCTACAAGGGGCTGCGTGGACGTGGTGTGCACATCCGCCTCGCCCGTCAGCGAATCGGGGCGAAGGCAGCCGATGCCGACGAGGCCGCTCTCCTCGGCGACGAGGTCGGTGCGCCGTTGCTGACCATGCAGCGCACGGCATTCGACGATGCCGGACGGGTCGTCGAGGTCGGGCGGCATGCTTACCGCGCTGATCGCTACTTCTTCGAGACCACCGTCGTCGACCGCTGACCCACTCGCCGATCGGGCACAGTTTCGCGCCGATCGTGCCCTGTTCTACGTCGATCGTGCGCTTCCCTTCGCCGATTGTGCGCTTCCTCTCGCCGATCGTGCGCGGACGTGCACGATCGATGAAATTCTGCGCCCGATCGACGGAATTCTGCGCCCGGTCGGGAGGTCAGGAGTGGTCGTGCATGCGTTCGGAGTCGGTCTCGGGCGATCCGGTGACCGCCACGAGCAGGGCCCGTACCGCCATGGCTCGCCGATGCGAATTTCCCTCCAACTGATCGAGCGCACACTCGGGGTCGGCGGGCGGGCCGAGGTGTGTACAGCCCCGCGGACAGTCCTCGATGGCGTCGCGCAGGTCATCGAAGGCATCGACGATGTCGTCGGGGGTCACGTGGGCCAGACCGAACGACCGGATGCCCGGGGTGTCGATCACCCAACCCTGCGGCCCGGCCCGGCCGGGCAGCGGCAGTGCCACCGACTGGGTGGACGTGTGCCGGCCCTTGCCGACACCGGAAACCACCCCGGTTGCCCGATCCGCATCGGGCACAAGCCGATTGACCAAGGTCGATTTTCCGACCCCGGAATGTCCGATGAGCGCGGTGATGTGTCCGGCGAGGATGCCCGACACCGCGTCGAGTGGATCGGCTTGACCGGCGAGCACGATCGGTAGGTCGAGACCGGCGAACGCACGGGTGAATTCGGCGGGGTCGGCGAGATCGGATTTTGTCAGGCACAGAATCGGCATCAGCCCGCCGACGAATGCTGCGGCGAGCGCGCGCTCGACGAACCCGGTGCGCGGTGGCGGATCGGCCAATGCAGTCACGATCAGCAGTTGATCCGAGTTCGCCACGACGATGCGCTCATAGGGATCGGTGTCGTCGGCGGTCCGACGCAGCACGGTGCTCCGCTCGGCGACCTTCACGATGCGCGCCAACGTATCCGCTCGTCCGGTCAGGTCACCGACGATCGACACGCGATCGCCGACGACGACGGGTGTGCGTCCGAGTTCGCGCGCCCGCATCGCCACCACGTGACGATCCGGATCGCCGGCGATCACACAACCCCACCGGCCCCGGTCGACCGACACCACCATCGCGTCTTGGGCATCGTCGTGGCTCGGCCGCGTCTTGGTGCGCGGCCGGGTGCCCTTGCCAGGACGAATCCGGACGTCGGATTCGTCGTAGCTCGAGGCGCGGCGCGTCACGTCACACGTGCCCGATCATCTTCTGCCACATACCTGGAAAGTCGGGCAAGGTCTTGGCGGTGGTCTCCACGTCGTCGACGGTGACCCCCTGTACCCGGAGCCCGATGAGCGCGCCGGCGGTGGCCATGCGGTGATCGGCATAGGACTGCCAGACCGCTCCGTGCATCGTCGTCGGCCTGATCCGCAGACCGTCGTCGGTCTCGGTGCAGTCGCCGCCGAGCCGATTGATCTCGGTCGACAGCGCCGCGAGGCGGTCGGTTTCGTGGCCGCGCAGATGGCCGATGCCCGACAGCACCGACTCGCCGTCGGCGAGGGCGCACAGCGCCGCGACCGTGGGGGTCAGTTCGCCGACGTCGCGCAGGTCGATGCTGATCCCGGTGAGCTTCTCCGGGCCGCGGACGGTCAGTGTGCCGTCGGCACATTCGATGGCACAACCCATCTCGGCCAGGATGTCGACGATCTGCGCACCCGGCTGTGTGGTGGTCGCGGGCCACCGCGGCACGGTGACGGCGCCGTGGGTGACGGCGGCCGCGGCCAGGAACGCCGCCGCGTTGGACAGATCCGGCTCGATCTCCCAGTCGACGGCGCGGATGGGGCCCGGTGCCACCCGCCACTCATCTGGGCCGGGGCGCTCGACGCCGACGCCGGCAATGCCCAGCATCTCGAGGGTCATGTCGATGTGCGGCATCGACGGCACCGGCGGACCGACATGCCGGATCGTCACGCCGTCGTCGAATCGCGCCGCCGACAACAGGAGGCCGGACACGAACTGCGACGACGCGGATGCGTCGATGGTGATCTCGCCCCCGCGCGCCGAACCGCGGGCGGTGATCGTGAACGGCAGTCGATCGCCGACGATCTCGACGCCGAGACCGCGCAGGCCGTCGAGGATCGTCGCGAGCGGACGGGTGCGTGCCTGCTCGTCTCCGTCGAAGGCGACCACGCCGTCGGCGAACGCCGCCACCGGGGGCAGGAACCGCATCACGGTCCCGGCCAGACCGCAATAGACGTCGGCGCCGTGCATGGGCCGGGGATCGATGGTGACGGTCGTCTCGTCGTCGGGGTCGACCTGCACCCCGACCCCGAGCCCGCTGAGGCCGTTCAGCATCAGGTTGGTGTCCCGACTACGCAGAGCGCCGCGCATGGTCGACGGGCCCTCGGCCAATGTCGCGAGGACGAACGCCCGATTCGTGATCGACTTGGAGCCGGGCAACTCGACGGTTGCGACCACCGGCGAGGTCACGACGGGTGCGCTCCAGATACTCATGCGCTCCAGTTTGTCATGACCGATGACCGCCGCGGCCGGACGCCGCAGGCCCCCGGGCCGCGTGCCGTCGGCAGATCACCTGGTATCACGCCGCAGCGGATGGTCCTCCGGGATCTCGACGACGATGATGGTCCGCCCGTCAGGATCGGCGATGTGCATCTCGATCAGGCCCCACGGCTCGGTGCGTGCGTCCCGGACGATGGAGACGTCCGCGGCGCGCAATTCACGCTCGGCCGCCTCGACGTCGCGGACCTGCAGCCACAGTGCGGCATCGGCCCCACCGCCTTCGCCGACGCCATCACTCATGTGCCCGGGAACCTCGATGAGTCCGTTGCCGGCATGGAACACCACACCACCCGGGTACTCGCGCGCGACGGCGAGCTTCAGGCGGTGGCGGTAGAAGTGCTGCAATCGTTGCGGGTCCGGCGTGCGCAGCAGGACCCGGCTGCCGAGAACCTCCACGTCTACTGGCCCTCGGTGGTCCCGTCGGAGCCACCCAGGGCATGTCCGCGATTGAGGTCGTTGCCGTGCCGCGCGGCCTCGTAGATGGCTTTCTCCCGTGCGATTCGATCGGTCTCACCGATCGGCGTCGCGTCGCCGAATGCGAAGGCCGAGTCGTGCGCGTATTCGTGCGGCATGTCGGGGTCGTCGTCGGTCAGGGCGTCGGCCGGGTCGTGGTCGTGACGTGGGCTGTTGGACATAGACCCACGATAAGCCGACAAGGCGCACTTCACGGTGTGCTGCGCGAGAACGGTACCCGTGTGGTGTCCGGTGGCCGCCGCAAGTAACCACGGCCCGCGTGGAGAATCGGCCGGCGGTGTGCGCGTCTCTGGTCTCGACCACCCGGAGGACCTCCGGGTCCATGGTTCGCATACCCGTTTCGGAAAAGCGAGAACAGACGACAGAATGGGGACATGGCGAGTGCGTCGAGGCGACGGAGCGCGGGAATGCTGCTGTACCGGGGAGCCGGGCCGACGCTCGAGGTGCTGATCGCCCATCCAGGTGGGCCGCTGTGGTCGAAGAAGGACGACGGCGCCTGGTCATTGCCGAAGGGACTCTATGAGCCGGACGAGCCCCCGCTCGATGCGGCGCGGCGCGAGTTCGCCGAGGAGATCGGCGCGTGGGCCCCCGACGGTCCGGTCCTCGAACTCGGCGACGTCACGCTGGCGAGCGGGAAGGTGGTGACCGGATTCGCCGTCGAGGGTGACCTCGACACGACGTCGGTCGTGAGCAACACGTTCGAGATGCAGTGGCCGCCGCGGTCGGGGCGCACGCAGAGTTTTCCGGAGATCGACCGCGCCGAGTGGGTCACCCCCGACACCGCCCGGGTGAAACTCAATCCGGCACAAGCCGAGTTCATCGACCGTTTGCGGGATCACCTCGAGGCGCGGAACGCCTGAACCCACAACAGAAACTCACAGCAGGTAGGTGGCTGTCATCGCCTTCCACAGATCCAGGTGTGGATCGGTGGTCGGATCGCGCCGATCGATCAGGTAGGTCGCGGCGACCCCGCGCATGCTGGAGAGCAGGAGTGGGTACAACTCGGGATATCTTGGACGCGAGGCCAATTCGGGTCCGAGGAACCCTGCGACGGCCTGCCGGACCGTAGGACCGAGGCGCCGTTCGGTGGGCAGCAGCGCATCACGCAGCGCCTCGTTGGTGCGGGCCGCGGTCCACAGTTCCATCGAGGCGACGAAGTACGGCTGATGAAATGTGGTCCACCCGAGATCGACCGCCGGACCGATCCGCTGGGCCGGATCGTGTGGCCAATCGACCTGCGCAGGCATCGACTCGATACGCGTTCGGGCCAGATGGTCCACGGCAGCCATCAGCAGCTTGTCGCGTGACGGATAGTGATGGAGGAGGCGGCCGCGGCTCACGCCGGCCTCCGCCTGGATCGCGAGCGTGCTCGCGCCGGAGTATCCGCGGTCGACGAGAACTCGGATTGCGGCATCGAGAATCCGGGTGCGGGTCCGGTCGCCGCGCTGTTGTGTGCCCGTTCCCGGTGCCGCCGCTTCCGCACCTGGCGGTGTCGCGTCGAACTCCGATCGGCCCACTTGCTGATCCTATCCGCCGTGCAGGTCGGTGATCAGAAGTCGAGGAAGTGGGGTAGGCCGGCCCGATACCGTTTGCGGTCCTCCGCCTTGATCGGGTCGAGCATCGGCAGCTCCCACAGCGGGAGGACCGGCGCGGGCCGGGCCGGACTGTCCGCCGCTGCCAGGATCGCGTTGGCGGCCCGGCGCCCCGACTCGTTGGCGCCTTCCATCGTGGCGAGATCGATGTTGGTGCGAACATGATCGCCACCGATGAAGAGGTTCGGGATCGTCGTGTACGCGGTGGGCCGGTGTTGATACGACCCGGCGGTATTGACCATCAGGGGTGTCGCATTGTCGATCTGCGGAGACCACGTGACCCCTGGGTCGAGCGACCAGGTGACGATCTCCTCGCTACGGAGGATTCGTTTGCCCCCGGAGTTCATCGCCCGGCTCATCTGCGCCCACACCTCGCGGGCGATCTCGCGTTTCGTGCACTGCTTGGCGGACTTGCCGTACATGATGCCGGGCTTGTCCCAGTCGGAGATGTCGATCGAGAGACAGTCGCGGACCCGACCGTCCCCATAGGTCTTGGCGAAGTCGACCCCCCAGGGGCGTGCCTGGAACAGTCCGGTCAGGGCCCACGGGGTGCCGAGTGCGGCGATGTGGCTGGGCGGCAGGTCCGAGCGCCGGGAGAGGAAGTACTGGATACCGACCATCCAGTCGGCCTCGAGATGACGCACTCCCGCGAGGGAGGGAGCCCCATTCACCAGCGCCGGTGTGAGCAGCGGCCGGAGACGGTCGAGCGGCACCGCGGCGACGTACCAGTCGGCGGAGACCGAGGCGCCGGACCGCAGCCGTGCACCGGTGATGCGCCCCCGGGAGATCTGGAACTCGGCAACTCCCTCGCCCATCACAAAATTCACCCCGAGTCGTCGGAGGTGTCCGACCCACGGGTCGATCCACGCATGGTTGGTGGGGGCGTTGAGGATTCGATCAACCCCGCCGTGGACGAGGCCTGCGTCGTATTGGCTGAGCAGACCGGTCGCGGAGGTGGCCAGCGCCAGGCCGATCTGCCCGATCGTCCGCGCCGATGCGGTCTGCGATTTGGCTGCCACCAGAGCGCGAGTGAGGGCGCCGGCCAGATAGCGTTGGTAAGCCGGCGATTTCCCCTTCGCCTTGACGAACTGAATCCAGGATTGATTCTCCCACTGGCCGAGTCGCCGTTCCTGGCAACTCGTCGCGATGATGAGCTCGCGTGTGACGAAATAGGCGAGTTCCTGCGGCGGCACGTCGACGACGAACTTCAGGCCGGTGGTCAGTGCATTGCGGAGGTTGTCCAATTCGACGATCGAGGACGCATGGTCGACGAACCCCATGATCGAGGCCGGCGCGGTGGTGGGTGCGTACCCGGCCTCGTCGAACGCGATGACCGCGGTCTCGACGTTGATGAGGTGCCGATCCTTGACGTTGCCGCCGCCCGCGAGAGGGATGCGTTCCATCGACTCCGTGACGTGTTGGTAGCACCCCGGGAAGAATCGGAAGCCATGCTCTCCCGGGAGTGGGAGCCGGCCGCCGCGAGCGGTGCCCAGGACGTCGTGGCTGCGCGCCTTCCCGCCGAGAAATGCAGGCTCGTACACGGTGACCCGAAATCCCCGTTCGACGAGCTCGTGGGCGGCGGCCAGCCCGGACATGCCGCCACCGAAGATGGCGACCTCGCGTTTCCGGCGGTTTGTGGTTCGTGGAACTGCCTGCGCCGAAGGTACTTTCACAGTCGGAAGCGCGACGGCGGTGCCGGCCAGCACCGCCGCGGCGGCCGCGCCCCTCAGTACCGAACGTCGGGAGAAGTCGTTGTGGTCGTCGTCCATGTCCCCGTCCCTTCAAATCAGTCAGCACTGACTGATTGTGAGGTTTACCACTCATTTGCCCAGGGTTGGGACTGATTCGACGAAAAGTCTCAGAAAAGTTGGTCAATCGTCTCACTATGCGACGTCGTCGACCCGGGTGATCACTCGATGTGGTTCGT
Source organism: Gordonia sp. DT101 (assembly GCF_049844895.1). NCBI lineage: Bacteria > Bacillati > Actinomycetota > Actinomycetes > Mycobacteriales > Gordoniaceae > Gordonia > Gordonia sp. DT101. Next base: position 1,093,434 of record NZ_JBNCLX010000002.1, read on the forward strand.
CATCGGGACACGACGAAGGGTGCCAACAGCGCTGGTGAGACCGTCGTCATCAGCTCTGCTGCGGCGGCAGGGTCGAGATCCACCGCGGCATAGGCTTCGGCCCCGGCAGCGGTGGCGACGACCGTGGTTTCCACGCCTCGACGTCGCTGGAAGAACGATGCCGAGGACGCCCACCCGACAACTCCGTCGCGGCTGACGACGTAGCGGTGCCGTGCGACGCGCGGCGGGGCGATCACGACCGCAGTCGCGGTGACGCGGACGCCGAGATTTCGGTACCGAAGGACGCCGAGCGCCGACGACGCCACGGCAACGACCGCGGCAAGTATCAGCCATGGCCAGGTCAGCGGTCCGATCACCGCGACTGCCACGACGACTGCGAACAGCAGGCCACCCCAGAATCCGCGGGTCAGGCGCCGCCCCAGCGCGCCGCGACCATGCCGGTTCAAGGGCGAGGTGAGCTCGTCGCCGTCGTGTGCGACGAGCTGACCCACCCGGACGGCCTCGTCGAACGGCGCAGGTGGCAGAAGCAATGGGTTCTTGGATGACCCGGTGGCGATGGCGTTGAGCCGGGCACCGCGGACCGCGCGCATGAGTACCGGCTCGTGCAGATGCACGCCGCGGACACGGTTCTCGTCGAGGCTGCTTGCATTTGTGGTGAGGAGGCCACGGCGGATGAGGAGTGTTCCGTCCCGGTGGTTTCGGACCAGCGAGAAGTTCCAGTACGCGAGTACGTAGCCGCCGAAGGACAGCACCGCCCCCACGGCGATCACGACGATCACCGACACGGTCACCACGAGAGAGACGGGGATGTCACGGATGCGGTTGATGGCGTCTTCGGCGGCGGTGGCACCTTGCTCGAACAGGCCCGCTTCGTTGGCGAACTGTGCCGCCAGACCACCCGCGGCGGCCGCCGCAGCGAAACCGGTCAACGAGAACGGCGCGAAACGCAACCAGGAGAGCTGGAGTCGGGACAGTTGTTGCGGCGGCGCGGGCGGTTGTGACAGTCCGTCGTCGGTGAGCCCCCGCGTGCTCGCGGGTCGCGCCACGGTCGCCATCAGGTGGCGGTACAACGTGTCGGCCTCCGCGGCAGGGATGGCGTTGAGTTCCACCACCGACGACTCCTTGTCGCCCCCCGTGCCGATCCGGACCTTCTTGAGGCCCAGCACCCGATGCGGTACCGACGCGGTGAGGTCGACGCTGCGTATGCGATCTCGTCGCGCAGTCGCGACCTTGCGCGTGATCAGGCCGCTCCGAACCCGCACATGCTCGTCGGTCACCTGGTAGCGGGTCATCAGCCAGGGCACGATCGTGATCAGCGGGACCGCGATCAGGGTGAGGATGATGCTGATGTCCGGCGCGCCGCGGCCGGCGAAGACGATCGCGATGACCAGCGGGATGAGCTGCGGCAGCTGCTCGATCGGCCTGACCGCGATCATCCACGGGGACAGTCGATGCCAGACCTCCGGGCCGTCGTCGCGGAAGATCTCGGCGGGTGGATTGTCAGGTCGCGTCATCGGTGTGGGCCTGGGTGCGAGCGGTGAGATCTGCGGCGGCGTTCCGCGCGACGGAGGCATCGAGCCCGACGATCCGGATGGTTCCCGCCGACGACGCGGTGGTGACCGTGAGAGTCGCCAGGTTCAGCAATTGCTCGATCGGCCCGGCCGCGGTGTCGACCACCTGGATGCGGGCGATCGGGATGATCACGCGGCTCCGCACGAACCAGCCGGACTGGGTGTAGACGGCGTCGTCGCTGATCTCCCACCGGTGAAAGCGATACCGCCATCCCGGCACCACGATCACGAAGAACGCCGTGACCACCACGGCGACCACCGCGACGGCAAGTGCTGCCCAGCGCGCCGGATCGGCGAGTGCTGCGACGACGACGGCCGCGGCAAGGACCGGGATACCCGTCAGCAGTGGCGTCATCCGCCACATGGTGACAGCGCGTGGATCCACCTGGTGTACGGGTTCGCGAAGCAGCAACGGCGGTGTCGGTTCCATCTCGGCCGAGTCTATTCGACAGTCGGTGCGTCGATCTCGAAACGACTGTGCCTGCGGCCGCCGGCGTGGATGCCCTCACACTGTTGAGTTGTCAATGTTCGTGCGCGGTCCCGATGGTGGTCGGGTGCGCGGTGAATGTTCTTCCCGAAATGTGCTGCGCTGGAGTGCGTATCCTTCCCGCCGCTGGTCGGGTAGCTGACGAACGTGGTGAGGAGGCGTATCGAGACCTCAGGCGGCGATGTCGTCGAGGTGCATGGTGCGTCGGTGGTAGGCG